>NZ_JAODNV010000001.1 GCF_025398195.1 Chelativorans petroleitrophicus
CTACAACATCACCCGATACGTCTGGCACGAGAAAAGAGCGGCGGCCGCATGATGCGGCACCGCGCTGAGGCCGTCCGGCCGTCGAAATCCAAAGTCGTCATCGCATCACAGCGCCGTCGTTCCGCTGAACATCATCTTTCAAGCCGACCTGGACCGGTAATTAGAGGTCTCCACCTGCTCATAGGAAAGGGCCGCCCCGACGGGGCGGCCCCGTGAATTCCATTCCTGCGGCGGCCAGCGGATTCGGCATCCGAGCCGCGCCGCGCGTCATGCGCTTTAGCCGAGAGGCTGCTCCCGGAAAAGGCAATCCGCCGAGGCCACGCTGGAATTGAAATCACTCGACATCGGATCACCTCCTTTCGGTTCGTTGAACATGGGCCCAGTGTGGATGGCGGGAGCCGATCATGCAAGGGCGCGGAGGCTTTTTTGTTCTCCAGCGTCTCGCGCGCGAGTGGGACATCCCGCCTACAAGCCGCGAATGTTAATCAGCTTGTTTCCTTTCGCCACCATCTGGCGAATATTGAGCTCAAGGGCGGCGGCCTCACTGTTGCGGACTGTCTGGTGAACTTGCCGCGGAAGATGCGCGAAGCGGATTCCTCAGCTTTGAGTGATACTGCTGATAAATTCCGCATCAGGTTCATTGTTGGGTACACCCCAGCCGGGTGATATTCCGTTCACCTTGGCAATGGGCTTTCCGGCTTTAACGAGAGTTTGCGCTCTTCCCGGCACTTTTGCTCCGCCGGTAGGTTTCCTGCCCCCGTTTTTCTTACCCATACCCGCCAGACCGAACCCTGCGTCTGCCCAATTGCCCTTAACGATGGACGAACCAATCTGCCACTTCTCCCCCCAATCGGGTATGGCAGCCATTGCTGTATCTATTGCCTCTAGGGTGCGTCCTTCCTCCAACAGTTTTATCGCGTCCGTAAACTGGCAGGCATTTCCAATGCCGGGGGAATTGTAATAGAATTCGGTAAGGTCACCCTCGCTAATGCCGTCGATCAGATCGGAGAGCAGATAAGGTATCCTCAGTAGCGCTCCGAACTTGCCAACTTTCGTAAACCAGTTGCGCAACTTATCCAGATTCTTGGCATGCTGGTAGGTGGGGCGGAGCCGTCTTATGATCTTCGCCTTGCTTCGCTCTATTTCTTCCATGGAAGGCGGTTTTCCGTCACGCCGTGACGTTTCGCGTGCGTCGGAGCGAGCGGCGGCTTGCACCCATGGGTTTGAGGGCAAGCTTTCTTCAAACTGCTTGCGTGCCTCCTCAAGGATCTCAAAGGGTTTCAGTTCTACCGTTTGTCCGTTCTTGTCCTTTACCGTCATGGTTCTGCTTGTGTAAGCAGTTCCCGCACGGCAGCATTTCAAGCTGCTTTTCCTTGGTGCGGAAGTAGTAGTCATCGCTACCATCTTCCGACGTTGCCAAAAACTCTTCGAGTATAGACGGCTCTATTTTCCATTGTCCTTTTAAAAAATTCCAATAATATATAGGATGTACCTGCGGACGCGGCGGCAGGTAGGTGGCGGATTTCCTGACTAACTCAGCGAAGCTAAGCGCCGTTTTCTCCATGAGGGTTTGCAACGCCACGATCTCCGCGACGAAGACGGGCTGCGGCGTCGTATCCATGCGCAGAGAGTCCTGGAAAGACGAGACCAGCTCATCCCTTGCCTTGACCGGATCATCAAGCTTCAGCTCTGGCCAGCCCTTTTCGATCCCGATGTACCACGCTGCATGGAGCTTCAACTCGTTGGCAGGAAATTCCCGGCTGAGGCTGGCGAATGTCTGCACCAGCTCGAGCACCTCCGATGTATCATATTGTTTGCCAGTAAGCCGCTTGACCACCGTCGACATCGCATGCAGAGAGCCGAAGGGGAACGCCGTATCTATGCCTAAGCGGTCATATGCAGATCGTATAAGCTCCTTGCGGCCGGCCTTGTCTTTTTCCGGGTAAAGCGTACTCATGTAATAGCTGTCGGCGATCTCCTCGAGCGAGAGTTCGCTAACCCGGATTGGTACTTTTGTAAGCGGGTCCAGATCGAAGCTTCGTGTTGCCTCTTCGAAAACGCGCTTCTCTTCTCGGAATCTCTCCGGGCTCTGAACCGACGTCAGCACATTGTTGATATCTTTCTCGAAAGCCTCCATTGGATCTTTTGGCAGCTCATGTCCGAAGACTTCATCGAAATCGGTGTCGGGAGTGCTCTTCGCCTGCAGCACGCCATATTTCGCCCTCAGGATCGATGCGGCTGCCTCGACATAAGGCCCCACCTTCTCGCCGTGCAGCCCTTTCGCGGCTGCGAGCTGCCTTGCCACCTCCTGGCAAGGATCCTCTCCTTCCGCCTCGCCGCTCTGCCAGGCAAGAGCCAGCCTCTTGAAGGCCAGCTTGAGTTGAAGTGTGTCGGTCTTTTCGAAGCTTTGTTGTGTTCTGTCCAGCACCACTGCAGCAACGACATCGTGTTCGACCTGATCTAGCAGGCTGCTGTGACTCTCGCCGGAGTGCCTCGCCGTTCTCACCCGCGCCTCAGTCCGCAAACGAGACGACTGCGAAAGTACAGCTTGCTCTTGCGGGCGCGCACGGGTTCCACCTGCCTTAAAGATCTGCGGCAATGGTGCGGGTAGTTCTCCCAGGCTCGATTTGCCGGGCTTACGCATAGGACTATTCGTCTGTCCTGACGGATGATCCGCGCTTTCAGTGAAATTTTCGGAACGCACCAGGCCTGCATACGCCCCGCTTATCATTGCTAGCAGCATGAGCGCCTTCAGCTGCGTCGTTGCGGATGCGGCCTGCTTGGCCCGGCGCGTGGAAAGGGTGGCGCCCGTTGGGCAGGAGAGGCGCGGGGCTGGAGCTTCGATAATGGGAAGAGGCATCTCAGACGCTGCCGGCATAGCCGGTTTGCCGCTTCCGGATGTGTGGAGCGGCTTTCGCGGTTTCCGATGAATTTTTGCCTCATATGTACCGGTGGATTTTCGCCACTCCTCCACCGGATTGAACTTTGTCCCACGTTGAATGTGGATGGAATACTTCGGCATAGGAAACCACGAACAACAAGAGAACAGAAAATTGCCCAGCGAATGAGCGTATAACAAGTCTTCCCTATGAAAGAATTGGTTCTGGTTATGCTGGTCTGTCGAGTGCCGCAAACTGAGAGGATGGTGTGGGGATCGTCGCTGCCGCCAGGTATGAAGACACGAAGTTTGGCGGCAGGGTGCGGAACGCGGAAGTGAAAAGCGGCCGTGACCGGCCGCTTTTCTGATCCTCGGTTCAGGTCTTTCTGAACTGGGAAATATCCGGCTTCCCGGAATGGCTCAGGCGAGCTCCTTCTTGTTCTGCCTGTTTCCGATCAGGTCTTCCACCACGCTTGGATCGGCCAATGTCGAGGTGTCGCCGAGGGACTGATAGTCGTCTTCGGCGATCTTGCGCAGGATGCGGCGCATGATCTTGCCCGAGCGTGTCTTGGGCAGGCCGGGTGCGAACTGGATCTTGTCCGGCGTGGCGATGGGGCCGATTTCCTTGCGCACGTGCTCGATCAGCTCCTTCTTCAGGGCCTCGGAACCCTTTTCCCCAGCCATCAGGGTCACATAGCAGTAGATGCCTTGGCCCTTGATGTCGTGCGGATAGCCGACGACGGCAGCCTCAGACACCTTCTCGTGCGAGACGAGAGCCGATTCCACCTCAGCCGTTCCTAGCCTGTGGCCGGAAACGTTGAGCACGTCATCGACGCGGCCCGTGATCCAGTAGTAGCCGTCCTCGTCGCGGCGGCAGCCGTCTCCGCTGAAATACTTGCCCTTGTAGGTGGAAAAGTAGGTTTCCACGAAGCGCTTGTGGTCGCCATAGACGGTGCGCATCTGCCCCGGCCAGGAATCGACGAGGCAGAGATTGCCGGCTCCCGGCCCGGTGATCTCGTTGCCCTGATCGTCCACGAGCTGTGGCTGAATGCCGAAGAATGGCTTGGTCGCCGAGCCCGCCTTGAGGTCGATGGCGCCGGGCAGAGGAGAGATGAGAATGCCGCCGGTTTCCGTCTGCCACCAGGTGTCGACGATCGGGCAGCGCTCCTCACCCACCACGCGGTAGTACCACTCCCATGCCTCCGGATTGATGGGCTCGCCCACCGTTCCAAGAACGCGCAGGGATTTGCGCGAGGCTTTCTTGACGAAATGGTCTCCCGCGCCCATCAGCGCGCGGATGGCGGTGGGGGCGGTGTAGAAGATGTTGACCTGATGCTTGTCCACCACCTCCCAGAAGCGGGCTGCATCGGGATAGTTGGGCACGCCCTCGAACATGAGCGTGATGGCGCCGTTGGCGAGCGGCCCGTAAACGATGTAGCTGTGGCCCGTCACCCACCCTACATCCGCCGTGCACCAGTAGATGTCGCCGTCGTGGTAGTCGAAGACATACTGGTGCGTCATGGAAGCAAAGACGAGATAACCGCCGGTTGTGTGGAGCACGCCCTTCGGCTTGCCGGTCGAACCGGAGGTGTAGAGGATGAAGAGCGGATCCTCCGCCTTCATCTTCTCCGGTTTGCAGTCGGGCTTCTGGTTCCTCGTTTCCTCGTGATACCAAAGGTCGCGGCCCTCGACCCAGTCGATCTTGCCGCCCGTACGGCGCACCACCAGAACGTGGCGCACCTTCGCGCCCGCCTTCTCGGCGATGGCGATGGCCTTGTCGGTGTTCTCCTTGAGCGGGATCTTGCGGCCGCCGCGCACGCCCTCGTCCGCGGTGATCACGAAATCGGATTCGCAGTCTTGGATGCGCCCCGCCAGCGAATCGGGCGAGAAGCCGCCGAAGACCACCGAATGGATGGCGCCGATGCGCGCGCAGGCGAGCATGGCGTAAGCCGCCTCGGGGATCATGGGCATATAGATGGTCACCCGGTCGCCCTTCTTGACGCCGCGCGCCTTCAGGGCATTGGCAAGCCGGCACACATGCTCATAGAGCTCCCGGTAGGTGATTTTCTTGTCGTCGTAGGGGTTGTCGCCTTCCCAGATGATGGCCGTCTGGTTACCGCGCTTTTTTAGGTGCCGGTCAATGCAGTTATAGGAAGCGTTGGTGACACCGTCCTCGAACCACTTGATCGAGACCTTGCCCGAAAAAGTCGTGTTCTTTACCTTGGTGTAGGGCTTGAACCAGTCGATGCGCTTGCCGTGCTTGCCCCAGAATCGGTCAGGGTTCTTGATGCTGTCCCTGTACCATTTCTCATACGTTTCGGCGTCGATCAGCGCGTGTTTCTTCCATGCAGGTTTCACGCGATGAACATAGGCATCGGACATGATTTCTCCTCCGACAAGAACCATTCGGAGCGTGGCTCCAGACTGCGGGGGCGGCCCCCTCATACCGCATGAATTACTATCACTCGGCCCGTAATCGCAACATTAGACGATGGGCGGCCTGCCGCAAAACTGGCAGCAGCCAGCGAAGAAGGCTGCTAATATCATGAAAACAAAGGAACTTTTGCATCTCGGAAGTATTTTCTCTCTGGACAATCGAGCCTTAAGGATACAGGCTTGAACGGCGCAACATTGGCTGGAAAGGACTGATATGCGCACCAGGGAAACGGAACTGATGCTGATGGGCTACGGCCTTACCACGGCGAAGGTCCTCTATCATCTTCCTGACCATCCGCATCTGCTGCAGACATTCATCTGGCAGCATTACGACATCGCGCCGCAATTTCCGGCTTTGCACCGCTTCATCGATTTCTGGCGCGAGAAAATTGACGGGCCGCTTCATTCGGTCACCTACACCCATCGCCGGCTGGTCTCGCCCACCGAATGGCGCAATGTGACCGGAGAGCTGGTGCTCCACTGAGCCGGGGCGACCTCAGCCCCGGCTGCCGAAGATCGCCGATCCCACTCGCACGCTGGTGGCGCCGAAGGCGATGGCCGTTTCGAAATCGGCCGACATGCCCATGGAAAGCTTGTCCACGTCCGCCTCCCGCGCAAGCTTTTCAAGCAGCGCGAAATGGGGGCCGGGATTCTCGTCGACAGGCGGAATGCACATCAGACCCTCGATGCTAAGTCCATGCGTCTCGCGGCAGCGGGCCACGAAGGCCACCGCCTTGCGCGGGTCGATACCGGCCTTCTGTGGTTCAAGCCCGGTATTCACCTGGACGTAAAGGCGCGGGCGCCGCCCTTGCTTCGCCATCTCCGCGGCGAGAGCGGTCGCGATCTTTTCGCGATCCACCGTCTCGATCACGTCGAAAAGGGCAACGGCATCTTTCGCCTTGTTGGATTGCAGCGGCCCGATGAGATGAAGCTCGATGTCGGGAAAGTCCCGTTTCAGGGCCGGCCACTTGGCCTGCGCTTCCTGCACGCGGTTTTCGCCAAAGACGCGCTGGCCCGCCTCGATGACCGGCAGAATGTCCTCCCGTCCGAAGGTTTTCGAGACGGCCACGAGCACTATGTCCTGCTCACTGCGGCCCGCCTCGCGCGCGGCCTGAAAAATTCTGTCTTTGACCATGCGCAGGTTTTCGGCGGCGGTGTTCATGGCTTGGGCAAAATCCTCCAGCATAGGGGTTCGCTCCGGCGAATCGTCGGCGTGCAGTTGACGGTCGCCGCAAACCGTGGTGAAGGTCCGCCGAAGCATTCTCCTTTCTATGTGAAAAACCGGGCATGGCAACCGAACGTTACAATCCGCGCGTATCCGAACCCCGCTGGCAGAAGGCCTGGGAGGAGGCGCGCCTGTTCGAAACCAGCAACGACGATGGGCGGCCGAGCTACTACGTGCTTGAGATGTTCCCCTATCCGTCGGGGCGCATCCACTTCGGCCATATCCGCAACTACACGATGGGCGACGTGGTGGCCCGCTACAAGCGCGCCAAGGGCTTCAATGTGCTGCACCCGATGGGGTGGGATGCGTTCGGCATGCCGGCCGAGAATGCGGCCATGCAGAACAAGGTCCACCCCAAGCAATGGACCTACGAGAACATCGCGGTGATGCGCGACCAGCTCAAGCGGATGGGCCTGTCGCTTGACTGGAGCCGAGAGTTCGCCACCTGCGACGTGGACTATTACCACCGCCAGCAGATGCTCTTCCTCGATTTTTACGAGAAGGGGCTGGTGACGCGGAAGACCTCCAAGGTCAACTGGGATCCGGTGGACCAGACCGTGCTCGCCAACGAGCAGGTGATCGACGGGCGGGGCTGGCGCTCCGGCGCTCTGGTGGAGCAGCGCGAGCTGGCGCAGTGGTTCTTCAAGATCACCGATTATGCGGAAGATCTGCTCACCGCGCTCGACGCGCTAGACGGGTGGCCGGACAAGGTGCGCCTCATGCAGCGGAACTGGATCGGCCGCTCCGAGGGCCTCCTGATCCGCTGGGCGCTGGTGGAGGACACCGCTCCTGAAGGCGAGCGGGAGCTGGAGGTCTACACGACGCGGCCGGATACGATCTTCGGCGCCTCTTTCATGGCCGTGGCTCCGGACCATCCGCTGGCCAGAAAGGCCGCTGAAAGGGATCCCGATCTCGCCGCGTTCGCGGCTGAATGCCGCCGCGTCGGTACCTCCGCCGCCGTGCTGGAGACCGTGGAGAAAAAGGGTTACGATACGGGAATCCGTGTCCGCCATCCCTTTGATCCTGAATGGACGCTGCCCGTCTATGTGGCCAATTTCGTCCTCATGGAATATGGCACCGGCGCCATTTTCGGCTGCCCCTCGGGCGACCAGAGGGACCTGGACTTCGCCAGGAAATACGGCCTACCGGTCATTCCGGTGGTCATGCCGGAAGGTGCCGACCCGGCCGCCTTCAGAATAGAGGACGAGGCCTATTCCGACGACGGCGTGATGATCAATTCACGCTTCCTCGACGGCATGTTCAACACGCAAGCCTTCGAGGAAGTGGCAGACAGGCTGGAGAAGGCGGAGCTGCACGGGCGGCCGGTAGCCCAGCGCAAGGTGAATTTCCGCCTGCGCGACTGGGGCATTTCGCGCCAGCGCTACTGGGGCTGCCCCATACCGGTGATCCACTGCGAGGCATGCGGCGTGGTGCCCGTGCCGAGAGAGGACTTGCCCGTCACGCTTCCGGACGATGTCGAGTTCGACACGCCCGGCAACCCGCTCGACCGCCATCCCACTTGGCGACATGTTAAGTGCCCGAAGTGCGGCGCTGACGCGCTGCGCGAGACGGACACGATGGACACCTTTGTCGATTCGTCATGGTATTTCGTGCGCTTCACCGAACCGCATGCCGACACGCCCACCGTGCGCGAGGCGGCGAAGAAATGGCTGCCCGTCGATCAGTATATCGGCGGCGTCGAGCATGCCATTCTGCACCTGCTCTATTCGCGCTTCTTTGCCCGCGCCATGCGCGATACCGGCCACCTGGATCTGGCGGAGCCCTTCAAGGGCCTGTTTACCCAGGGCATGGTCGTGCACGAGACCTATCGCGCGCGCGACGGCCGCTGGCTGACGCCGGCGGAAGTGCGCATCGAAGGCTCGGACAATGGACGCAGGGCCTTCGAGATCGCGACAGGCGAGGAGGTCGTCATCGGGCCGATCGAGAAGATGTCCAAGTCCAAGCGGAACACGGTGAGCCCGGAGGAGATCGTCGATTCCTTCGGGGCCGATACCGTCCGTTGGTTCATGCTCTCGGACTCGCCGCCCGAGCGTGACCTTGAATGGTCGGATGAGGGTGTTGCCGGTGCTCACCGCTTCGTGCAGCGGATCTGGCGGCTGGTGAACGATGCCGCGCCCGCGTTGAAAGGCGTGGCGCCGCGCCCCGCCCGCGAAGGCGCTCCGGCGGTTATTTCCAAGGCGGCGCACAAGGCGCTAAAAGTGGTTAGCGAAGACATCGAGCAGCTCGCTTTCAACCGTGCCATCGCGCGCATTCATGCGCTGGTGAATGATCTGCAGGCGCCCTGCGCGGCGCTGGCGGGTGCGGATGCGGCCACGCTGGCGGCCGCGCGCGATGCTGTGGAAATCCTGATCAGCCTCATCGCACCCTTCATGCCCCATCTTGCGGAGGAGTGCCGCGAAAAGATCGGCGCCGAAGGCTTCGTGGCGGCCAGCCGCTGGCCGGACTATGATGCGGAACTGGTGGTGGATGATCAGATCACCGTTCCGGTGCAGATCAATGGCAAGAGGCGCGGCGACTTGACCATCGCCCGCGAGGCGGACCAGGCTCAGGTGGAAAAGGCGGTGCTCGAACTCGATTTCGTGCAGAAGGCGCTGAACGGAGGAGCGCCCCGCAAGGTGATCGTTGTGCCGCAGCGGATCGTCAACGTGGTGGTGTGAGCGAGGGAAGCCGGTGATCCTGAAGATACGTGCCCTGATCGTCATCGCCACCGCCCTGGCCGCAGGGCTGGCGGCCGGATGCACCGTGCGCCCCCTGCTTGGCACCGAACCCGGAGAGGCGGGTGAGGAGATAGCCTCCACTCTCTCCTCCGTGTCTGTGAAACCTGTGGATACGCGCGAGGCCCAGGAGGTACGCAATCACCTCATTTTCCTGTTCCAGGGCGGCGATCCCCAGCCGGCCGATCCGACCCACACGCTGGATCTTGCGGTTTCGCGCCGTGTGACCTCAGCCGTTCAGGTCCAACGGGGCAACGAGAACGAGCCCACTGCCGGCACGGTTACGCTGATAGGCCAATACCGGCTAACCGATGCGGCCACCGGTGAAGTCGTTGCCCAGGGGCGGCGCGAGGTGAGCGCCGGATTCGATCGCCCGCGCCAAGAATATGCCGTGCTGCGCGCCCAGCGTGATGCGGAAGACCGTGCCGCGCGCGAGCTAGCGGAGCTGATCCGGCTCGCGGTGGCGCAGGATCTGGCACGGCTGGACGTACGTTAGTTTTGTTGTGCTATAATGTTTTCGTTGCACTTATTTGCTTAGGAACAAAGCACGCCGACCCGAACAGTCCGATCGTCATCGCGCCGTCACACTTTTCGGTGAAACAGCCGCCAACGGAGTGCTTCGCTGATGGACCTTCATACCACGCTCATTTCGGCTGCCGGAGTCGTGGCAAATCGCGTGTTGGGGCGTGGCGTTTCATCGGCGCAGGAACCTCCGCATATCGTCGATCAGCTGATCGCCGAGCGTACGACGCATCTGTCGCAGCATCCTTTGTGGCCGCTTGCGCGGCCTTTTCTGTTTCGCTTCCTTCACTACCGGCAGGCCGTGGCAATGGCCGATGCGATCGCCGAAATGCCGGGCCAGGAGGCGATGGCTTTCGTCAGCAACCTGCTGTCGCTTAATATCTCCGCGCGCGGGAATGAACGCATTCCGGCAAAGGGTTCCTTCATATTGGCGCCGAATCACCCGACCGGCATTGCGGACGGCATCGCTATCTTCGACCTGCTGAAGGATATCAGGCCCGATATGGCGATCTTCGCCAACCGGGACGCGCTGCGCGTAAATCCCAATTTCCGGGAGCTCATCATTCCGGTCGAGTGGCGGCCGCAGGAAAAATCGCACGCCAAGAGCCGCGATACGCTGGAGGCGACGGCCAAGGCCTTCGCGGAGGAAAGGGCGATCGTTCTTTTCCCGTCGGGCAGAATAGCCTACTGGCATGAGGACCGGCTGACGGAGCGGCCATGGCAGCCCTCCGTCGTGGCGCTGGCGCGGCGCTACGAGGTGCCGATCGTGCCGGTCAACATGTCCGCACGAAACTCGGGCCTGTTCTATCTATTATCCAAATACTCTACCGAACTGCGCGACATGACGCTATTCCACGAGCTCCTGAACAAGAAGGGCCGTGCCGTGCACATGATCGTCGGAAAGCCGATTGCGCCCGATCTTCTGGAGGGCGATCCGGCCGAGGTGGCGGCAAGACTTCAGATCCATACGGTGGAGCATCTGGCGGAGAACCCGGACGCGGAATTCTCCGCTTAGAAATCCGTCAATTCTGCCTGCCCTGTCCGGCAGAAGGTGGACGCGGCGTGTCAGGCTGCGCCGCCGCGCGCTCACCAGGTGCGTTCCCGGACCAGCTGATCCAGAATGATCGCCAACAATTTCTTGGAATGAAAACAAGGCTCCTTGGCGCTCGACACCGCGGTCCTCGCGTCGCAGAACGTCTAGTTGAACTAGCGGGTTTATCTGCGGTGCTCACGTCAGCGCCGAAAGAGGAGTTGAAATGGATATCTCGGATGAACGTCTTGCGCTGACACACAAGCTCTATGCCCTGACCATCGACTACTGGCACGACGTCGATACCAACTGGGGCCGGAACGCGCCAGAATACTATACGCCAGACGGTCTCTTCATTGGGCCTGCCGCAACCTATGCCGGCCGAGAGAAGATCCGCGCCTTCTACAAGTGGCGCGAGGACCGCGGCGCCCGCACGGTCGTGCACAGCGTCCATAATTTCCAGGCTCTGCCGGAGGGGCCGGACAAGGCCCGGTGCCATTGGTTCCTGATGCTTTACGCCGCCGACGGCAAGCCGGTGCTGCCCACCCATCCGCCGGTCCAGATCGCGTACATGACCGATCATCTCGTGCGCGATCCGAAGGAGGGCTGGCTGCTCACTTCGCGGAAGTTCGAGAACTGGTTCGTGGGCGGGACACCGACCACCAACCCCAATCTTGATGACGAGTGAGCCGACCAGGCTCCACGAACAGGAGATAAAGAGTTGAGTGAGCAATCTGCACGCAAGGCAAGCAAGGCCGTCTTTCACGAAATGTCGCCGCAGGAGGTTTCAGCGGACGGCAAGGCGAAGACCTGGATCACGCGCGGCGGAAACTTCGCCGTGTGCTATTCGGAGGTCGAGCCGGGCGCCGTTCTGGCCCGCGAGAATAACCCGGAAGAGTACATGGTCATCCTGCCGCCGGACGGAACGACTGCCACGATCGAGGCGGGGGAGGAGAAGGTGGAGGCGGGCAGTGAGTCGCTGACCATAGTGCCGCCGGGCCCAAGCCGCATCGTGGCGACGTCCAAGGGCGTTATTGCGCGAATCTTCTCGAAGGCGTCAGAAGACATCATGGTCAAGGCGTGGAACGCCGAAGTCTATGCCGATGGCGCGCCCGAGCTCGCTCCGCCACACCTGTGGCCGGAGCCGTATGACGGCTACAAGCTGCGGCACTATCCGCTGGCGCAATATGCCAAGCCCGGCGGAGAGCGCATCCAGCCGCGCGTGTTCCGTTCGACCAACATGCTCGTCAACATCTTCGCGCATTACTACACTCGGCGCGACACCACCGCGCTCAGCCCGCATTGGCACGACGATTTCGAGCAGGCCTCGCTCTGCCTCAACGGCCGCTGGATCCATCACCTGCGCTACAATTGGGGTTCCGACCTCTCCAAGTGGTGGCCCGACGATCATGAGGAGATGGACACGCCTTCCGTGATCATCATCCCGGCGCGCGCGATCCATACGAGCCGCGACGTTGGCCCCGACGGACCGGAATCGTCGCTTTATGACATCTTCTGCCCGCCGCGGCTCGATTTCGCCAGCAAGAAGGGCTTCGTCATCAATGAGGACGAATATCCGCTGCCGGAGAATGCGGACCAGCGCGAGGTCAAGACCGGCGGCACGCTCCTGAGCTGGCAGAAGCCGGCCTAAGCGCTCCTCGCCGGCAAGCAAACGCTCGACAGTGCTTTTGGCCATCACCGCCCGGTGGTGGCCGTGCGCGGACTCTACGCCGTGGAGGAGCTGGAGGAAACGGCGGCTGATCGCTCCGCTAGCGAAGAAAAGGTGCTGTCGGGTACTGTCAGCTCGTCGGCAGTGAAGACTGAAGCCGCTCAAGTAGCGCTTCGCGCCAGCCGAGCCCTTCTTCGACAGTGGCGGCTGGGCTGTATTCGCAACCGAACATTCCCCGGTAGCCACATGCCCGCATCACAGGGAGAAGCTCCGCATAGTCCACGCGCGAGGGCCAGGGTTCTGTTCGCGCCGGAACCGAGGCGATCTGCACATGGCCGACCGATGCGGCAACCTCGCGGAAGCGGGATGCCACGTCGCCATGCGCGCTTTCGATGTGGAAGCAATCGAAAAGGATTTTCAACCGCTCGTGGCCGACGTCGCCAATCACGCGCGTGGCAAGATCGAGGCTGTTCAGAAAATAGCCCGGCATGGCAGCGGTCGAGATCGGCTCGATGAGGATGGTGAGATCCGAGTTGCGAAGGGAGTGGCGCAACACGTCCAGATACTGGGTGTAGTCTCCTTCGCCTGCTGTTTTACCCGCGAGAACATGCACCGCGTGTGCACCGATCGCCTCGGCCACTGCGATCGCCGTATCGACGTCCTGTCGCGCCTGATCCCCCATGCCGGGGATCGCCGCGCAGCCGGCACTCGCGCCCATGCGCACATTGAGGCCCTGGACGGGAAGGTCTGCCCATGCCAGGGCCTCGCGCAGCGCATCGAGGTCGCAGGCCTGTGCATCGTCATGGAACTCTATCGCGTCGAAGCCGGCTGCCGCCGCCAGCCCTATGCGCTCCAAAAAGGGACGGTCCTTCCAGAGAAATCCCAGATTTGCGGAAAAGCGCCAGCTGCTGTCTTCCGTCATTGCAAGCTCCGGGGTTGCCGGCTCTGAAAGACCCTAAAAGCCGACGAGATCCCCGCCCTTGAGCTGCAGCATGGCGCGCGCTTCGGCGGGAGTCGCAACCTCGTAGCCCAGTTCCTCCACAAGCTGGCGAATTTTCGCCACCTGCTCGGCATTGCTCTTCGCCAGCCGCCCCTTGGCTATGTAGAGGCTGTCCTCCAGGCCGACGCGAATGTTCCCGCCCAACAGTGCGGCCTCCACGCCGAACGGCATCTGATGGCGCCCGGCCGCCAGCACCGACCAGCGATAGTCGGTGCCGAACAGGCGGTCAGCCGTCTCCTTCATGAACAGGAGATTGCGCAGGTCAGCGCCGATGCCGCCCAGAATGCCGAAAATCATCTGAATGAAGAAGGGAGGCTTGACGAGGCCGCGATCAACGAAATGGGCGAGGTTGTAAAGATGGCCCACATCGTAGCATTCATGCTCGAAGCGGGTGCCATGCTCATCGCCGAGCGTGCGAATCACGCGCTCGATGTCGAGGAAAGTGTTGCGGAAGATATAGTCCGTGGTCTGCCGCAAATAGGGCTCTTCCCAGTCATACTTCCACGTGTCGTATTTGTCGGCCATGCCGAAGATTCCGAAATTCATCGAGCCCATGTTGAGAGAGCACATTTCCGGCTTTGCAGCGAGCGGCGCTGCCAGCCGCTCTTCCAGCGTCATCTTCATGCCGCCCCCCGTCGTGATGTTCACGACAGCGTCGGTGGCCTGCTTGATGCGCGGCAGAAACTGCATGAAAACGGCAGGGTCCGGCGTCGGCCGGCCGGTTTGCGGGTCCCGCGCGTGAAGGTGCAGAATCGCCGCTCCGGCTTCGGCCGCCGCGATGGACTGCTCCGCGATTTCATCTGGCGTTACGGGCAGAGCTGGCGACATTGTGGGCGTGTGAACGCCGCCGGTAACCGCGCAGGTAATGATGATTTTGCTGTTTTCGGCAGCCATAGCATCCCTCCAAATACAATCCTACTTACAGCCTCGCCGGGATTGCGCGGAGGTGCTTTCGAATAAATTTCTCCTATCGAAAATGCCTTCACCGATGCTCGATCCCATTGGATACCGGCGTGAGAATGCTCCGTCACAACGCTGGAGACGATGGCCATGGACGGTGAACGCCCTTCCTTCCGCACCTTCCGGGAGCGGCTTGTCGCGCGCTCGAAGCTGATCGGAACATTCGTGAAGACGCCCACCACGCACGCGACCGAGATACTCGGGGAAGTGGGCTATGATTTCGTCGTTTTCGATCAGGAACACGCGCCGCTTGATGCCGGTGTGCTGGACATGATGATCCTCGGCGCGCGTGCTTCCAATGTTGCGAGCATCGTGCGCGTGCCTGCGGCCGACCCAGCCTTGATCCAGACCGCGCTGGACTGTGGCGCAACCGGCGTGATGGTGCCTCATGTCTCCTCGCCCGAGACGGCAAGGCTGATCGCGCGGGCCTGCCGCTATATGGGCGGCACAAGGGGGTTCGCCAACACCACGAGGGCCGGCGGCTTCGGTTCGGTGGGCTTTGCCGAACACAAGGCCAATCAGGACCGGCAGGTGACCTGCATTGCCATGATAGAGGATGTCGAGGCGGTGGATCGCATCGACGAGATTCTCAAGGTGGAAGGCCTGGACGCCATCTTCATCGGGCGCGGGGACCTCACCGCCGCCCTGAACGCCCCTTCCATGAACTCACCGGAAACGATGCGGATCGTCGAACCGATTATGGCTGCCGCCCGCGCGGCAAACGTCCCGATGGTCATGCTGTGCCCGGATCGCGCGGATGCCGAGCGCATGGCAGAGCTCGGCGCCTCGGCCTTCATGGTTCAGAGCGATCACGGATTCATGCGGCAGGCAGCCGCCGCCGCGCTCGCACAGCTCCGCAGCCTGTAGGCATGCGTTCCGCTGCGCGAAATAGCCTGCATCCATCCTTCCTCTTTTCGCAGCACGATTCCTATGATGCGGGATGCGAAGGATGAATATCGCGCAGGCTCCCAATGGAGAATGCCTCGCGGAGCGCCTTCCATGAGGAGGGAAACCCGTACCACGGTGGCCTGCCTGCAGAGTGAGGCTGCTATGACCGGGGCGGGAAGGAGGAGACATCATGAAAGCTGCCCCAACAATCGGGGGGGATAGCCGCGTTGCGAGAGTACCGGCTGCCCCGAAGATGCGTTGCCGGACGAATTCGCGGCGCGGCCTCACCGATCTTTCAGGTCCTTCCTATCCGCCGGTCGAGGCGGCCTGCCGGGTCCTCGAAGTACTTCGCGCCGTCAACGATCTGAGGATCGCGAAGATCAATGTGGTCCACGAGATCACGGGTATACCGAAGCCGACCGTGGTCAGGATGCTGGAGACGTTGATGGCGCAGGGCTACGTTGCGCGCGACAACATGTGCGGCGGCTATCGCGTGACGCACAAGGTGCAGGATCTGGCATCTGGCTACGATGGGGTGAACCGGGTAATCGAGACCGCCCGCCCCTTCTGCATCGACCTGACACGGCGGATCAATTGGCCGATCGGTCTCGGGGTGCCCGACGGGGACGCCGTAGCGATCAAGTTCTGGACGGGAACGATCAGCCCCTGGGCCCACACGAATACGGTGCTGGGGCTTCGCCCCGACTTTCACAACTCGGCAATGGGCCGGGCCTATCTCGCCTTTTGCAGCCGGGAGGAGCGGGAAAGGCGGATCGAAGCCTTGGTCAATGAATCCGGTGAGCCTTTCACGCCCCAGGAGAAGACGAGCCTCCGCACCATACTCGCTAGGGCCCGCATGGACGGCTTCGCCATCCGCAATCCGCGCACGCCGCCTTATCGCACCTCGACGATCGGTCTGCCGTTGCGCGAAAATGGGGAGGTTCGTGCTGTGATTTCAGTCAGCGTGTATCGCACGGCGATCCGTCCGCACGAGCTCTATCCAAAGGTGATTGAACCCGCTCTCAAGACGGTCGCCGATATCGAGGCTGCCCTCGCCTTCATCAATAATTCGAATCCGTCCCTCCCCAATGAAACGCGCGCGGAAATGGAGCCCGGATTCTGAAGCCCTGCGCGAGAGGCTGCGGATGCCGGTCCGGCGTTCCTGCAACGCGGGTCTGCTTGAAGTAGGTAGGAAAGAAATAGGCGATGAAGATCGAAGAAATACTTGGTAAGGGGTGGCGGCATTTCAATCTGTCCCTGGACAATAAGATCCTTACGGTTCAGATCGACACCAAGGGCTTTAAAAACAACGATTTTAACGCCGAAGTCATTGACGAGCTGAAAGAACTAGGGGTTCTTCTCCATCGTAACATTGACATCAACGTTGTTCTGCTCTGCGGCAGAAGCGACGTGTTTTCAGCCGGCAGCGACGCCAAGGCATTTGACCTTCGGTTTTCTGCTCCAACGCTCCTGGAACGGCGACGCGACGTTATGCCCGGAGCAGATATGGTCGAGGCCTGGAGCAAGATCGAAGCGATCACCATCGCCGCTATCGACGGGCGATGCAGGGGAGCGGCGAGCGTTCTTTCGGTGGCCTGCGACTTCAGGATCATGGGAGAAGGGGTCGAATTCTTCTTCCCCGAAGTCCCCAACAGGATGATCTTGGGTTGGGGCGCCATCCCGCGCCTCGTGGCACTGGCCGGCCCGTCCCGCACCAAGCAAATGGTGCTTTTCGGGGAGTTTCTGAACGCGGCGACCTGCGAGAAGTGGGGTCTTGCCGATGAGATTGCTCCCGCGGGAGAGGCGCTCACGGTCGCTCGCCGCTGGGCAGAGAAAATAACGAGCCTGCCTCCCCTCGCGGTGAGAATGACCAAGGAGGCCGTCGATGCGTACAGTACCGCGTTGCATGGAATGGCGGCCATCGCAGACAGGAGCAGGTACCTCCTGGCCGGGCATGTTCGAGCGGGTCTCATGGAATGAACCGGACCATGGCGATCTAAAAAGCTCGTGGGTGCTTCAGGTTAGGTAATCGCTTGTGGAGAAGAGACATCAGAAATACTTACGCTTTCTGAGAGGGTATTCGGTAACCATTACTTTTGTAATAGGATTATTATTGATTATACTAGTTGTAGTGATGAGATAGTACTGTGGAATGCTTGGGGTAAGAAATTTTGTGTTTGGACTGGCTGTTATAAGTCCCTGCGCACGAAGATCGCACAAGATCTGAAACGCAGGGACACGGGCGGGATCAAGTGAGGAGGAGACTGTGTCCGCATCTATATTTTTGCGCAAAATTGCCATCGCTTTGGCGATCGTCGGAGCGTGTGGGGCGGTGGTGGGATCGGCCGCCGCGAGCGAGTGGAAGTGCTACACCTATCAGGCTGCTCCTGCGAGCCCGGTGAATATCGGGCTTCAGAAAATGGCCGATAAGCTCAAGGAGATCACCGGCGGCGAAATCAACATGACCTGTAATGTCGGCGGGTCGCTACCGATCGACGCCAATTCGATTGCGCCTGCCATTAGCGATGGCGTCCTGGATTTCGGTTCGACTTCCACAATCTCAGGATATGTGCCGCTGGCTGCCATCGGCATTCTGCCCGGCATGTTCTCCAGCAATGCAGACTACGATGAGCGCGGGTGGCCTTTCCTAGAGGAGATCATCGAGGAAGAATTCGACAAGCGCAACATCAAGGTTCTTGGCATATACCACTATCCGCCGCAGGTGGTCCTTGGTTCCAAGAAGGCACCGCCGCTGAAATCGCTGTTTGACCTGAAGGGCAGGACCATCCGCGTCGGCAATCCCGAGGTGGCCGATCTTGCAAAGGCGCTCGGGGCCGTTCCGGTTACTTTGCCCACGCCTGACGTGTCTCCAGCGCTTCAACGCGGAACGGTGGAGTACGTGGTGACCGCGGTCGCGGCCGGCGGCCGGCTCTGGCATGACTTCTTCGGCTCCGCCATCATGGATCCCCTTTATGTTTCGGTCAGCTACATCATCATGAACAAGGATCGTTGGGAAAGCTTGACGCCGGACCAGCAGGAGGAATTCCAGGAGTTCGTCACTGAGACCAGCCGGTGGATCACCAGCTCCCAGGAGGAGGATGACGCTGTCGCTCTCAAGGAATTCCAGGAGAAGGATGGCTGGGCCGTTACTCCGGGGAATCCCGACTCCTACGCCCAAATCACCAAATTGATGGAGCCGATCTGGACCCAGTGGGCGGAGGAGCGCGGCCCCGAAGCCATAGAGCTCCTGGAAAAGCTGAAGGCGGAGCTCGGCCACAACTAGGCTCCGCCGAAAAGGGATGCCGCGGCCTTTATCCCGACCGCGGCTCCCCTTCCTGCGAACTCGAAATGGCAAGAAGGGAGCGATATGCGCGCGCTTAATGCTGCCCTGGACTGGCTGGTCCGGTTCAGCGCAATTCTCGCCTGCGTGGCGATCGCCGGCATGAGCCTTTTGATCGTGCTCGAGGTGATCCTCCGCTCGATGTTCTCGTCCACTCTATATTTTATCGAAGAATACTCGGGCTACATGGTGCTGGTGATAATGGCGCTCGGCCTGCCCTATTGCCGCGAGAGGAACGCTCTCCTCACCGTGGATTTTTTCATTTCGCGACTGGAAAAGGCGAACCGCAGGAAAGTGGAATTCGTCTACGGCCTCGTTTCAATCGCCTTCTGCATTCTGCTCGACTGGTACGTCATCGAACTGCTGATGAAGTCGATCCAGCGCGATCTGATGGCGCCGACGGTCACCAGAACCCCGCTTTGGATTCCCCAGATTTTCCTGCCGTTTGGGATAACCCTCCTGTGCCTGGTCATGATCCGCAAGCTGTTCAGGCCGGATCCCATGAAGGACGCTGACCTCAGCGAAGACGTGCTCGCCCACGAAATGGAGTAGGACGGGATGTACGAAATTATCACGGTTTCGCTTGGACTGGTCGTTTCGATATCCCTGCTCCTTGGCGGCATACCGATCGCCGTTGCAGTGGGGCTTGCTGGCGTTCTGACGCTTCTCCTGAACGAAGGTCTCGGCTCCCTCAACGCGATCAGCTTCATCATCTGGGGAAGCGTCAACAACGCATCGCTCAGCTCGCTCCCGCTCTTCATCCTCATGGCTGAATTCATGCTGCGATCCGGAGTGAGCGACTCCTACTATTCCGGAATGTCGCAGCTCATACGCAAGGCACCGGGCGGGCTGCTGCAGACCAATATCGCGAGCTGCTCTCTGTTCGCGGCCATAAGCGGGTCCAGCGTCGCGACGGCCGCCGCGATTGGCGGCGTGGCCATTCCACGTCAGCGCAAGGATGGATATGACCTTGCGATGGCGTGCGGATCTATCGCGGCTGGCGGGACATTGGGAATTCTGATCCCGCCCTCGATCGTCATGATCATCTATGCCACGTTCTCGGAGCTGTCCGTGGCCAAGCTCTTTGCGGCAGGCATGGTTCCCGGCCTGCTCCTCACGGTTATGTTCATGGTCTATATCGCCGCGCGTTGCATCATAGACCCGAGCCTGGCTCCCAAAATGCCACCGGCGGAGAAAGGTTGGCTCTGGAAGGGCATCAAGAACATCGCGCCGATGGCCGGCCTGATGGTCATTATTCTCGGCAGCATCTTTCTCGGAATTGCCACGCCGACCGAGGCGGCAGGCCTGGGCGCCTTCCTTGCCGCAGTCATCTCCTGGGTCGTCAGCCGCCCGCCGCTTCGCGCACTTGGTCAGGCGCTGATGAATACCATCGTCATCAGTTCTTCGATCCTCTTCATCGTCATCGGCGCGTTCATCTTCAATTACGCCATTCAGACGGCCGGCATCACGGCGCAACTGACGAATTGGGTCGTCACGCTTGATCTCAACGTCTACACGTTTCTCGTGCTGATGCTGATTTTCTACTTCATCCTGGGGTGTCTGGTGGATTCCATCGGCATGATCGTGATGACGGTGCCGCTGCTGCTGCCGATCCTGATCGCATATGGGATCGACCTGATCTGGTTCGGAGTCGTCCTGGTCATCGCAGTGGAGCTGGGGCAGATCACCCCTCCCGTGGGAATCAATCTTTACGTCGTCGATCAGATTTCGAAGGCCGGTATTGCGACGGTGATCCGCGGCGTCGCGCCCTACTTCGTTATCATCATCCTGTTCCTCGTGCTGCTTACCATCTTCCCCGATATCGCGACCTGGCTTCCATCGATGATGTGACAGCGGCGCGGCTGAGGCCGGGGTGAATGAAAACAAGAAAGTGGATGGAGAGGCGGTCGAAGCAGCTGGTCTGGGCACACGATCGTCTCACCGCAGCGGGAATCCCGAATGTGAACTGACCTAGGGAGGGAATTGTGACCAGCGGACTTGATGGCAAAGCGGCGCTCATTGTGGGCGGTTCGCGCGGAATCGGGGCCGAAGTGGCGCGGCGTTTCGCGCTTGCCGGGGCTAAGGTCGCAATAGGCTACCGCGCGGCAACAGACGAGGCCAACAAACTCGTCGCCGAGCTGCGGAAAGGTGGTGTCGAAGCAACCGCGATTGCAGGCAACATTGCGGTCCCAACCGAGGCGGAAGCCATCGTTCGGGGTGCCTATGATACGTTTGACAGGCTGGATATCCTCGTCAACACCGCCGGCGTCAGCCCGTATCTGCCCCTGGAGCAAATTGACCCGGAGCACATCCGGACAGTCCTGGACGTTAACGTGCTTGGGGCGATCATGCTGACGAAAGCTGCCGCGCCGCTCCTGCCTTCGCCCGGCGGGCGGATTATCCATTTCTCCTCAAGGCTGGCTTACAATCCGATACCGACGAGTTCGGTCTATTCAGCCTCAAAGGCTGCTGTGGCGACGCTGGTCCACGCATATGCACGCGAACTTGGCCCCAGGGGCATTACGGTCAACGCGGTTGCTCCGGGAGTCATCGAGACGGACATGACCACGGACATCATTCAGAAGCGCGGCGATCAGATACGTGCGGCGACGCCGCTGGGACGTATCGGGCAACCTTCCGACATCGCTGGCCTCGTCGAGTTTCTTGCCTCCCCCGATTCAGGGTGGATCACCGGCCGCACCATCATAGCCGATGGCGGCCTCAACTGATTGCCCGAGTCGCACACCAGCCAGCAGAAGCGGGCGAAGCTATCGGCCGCAATCAGTGGCAGATACAGCTCAGGTTTCAGATACTTACGGCACGAGGACAATCGTGCCGATGCTTTTCCCGGATTCCAGAAGCCGGTGAGCCGCCGCAGCTTCCGAAAGCGGCATTACGGTGCCGATCAAGGGGCGGATTGTGCCTGCTGCATAAAGGTCGAGCACTTCGTTCAGTGCGCGATGGTAGTCGTCCAGTTCTCTAACGTGGTCGCCCAGTGCAAATCTGCTGACGCTCAGCGAACCCTTTTTCGAAAGCGTGAGCAGATCGATGGCGGGGGGCGCGCCGGAGGCGTTGCCGTAATTGATCAGTCGGCCAAAGGAACGCAAACAGTCCAGCGAGGGTAGCAAAGTATCTTTTCCCACCCCGTCGTATACTGCATCCACTCCCTCAGGGCATAATTTGCGTACTTCTTCCACAAGGGGCAGTTCGCGATAGAGGATAGGGTGCTCGCAGCCATGCTTACTGGCAATGTCCGCCTTTTGCCCTGATCCGACCGTGCCGATTACTCGCGCTCCAAGGTGTCTGGCCCACTGACATAAGATAAGACCGACGCCGCTCGCGGCTGCATGTATGAGGACCGTATCGCCAGCTTGCGGCTTATGGAATCTGTTTATGAGCCCGGACGCAGTCAGTCCTTTCATCAGTAGGCCGGCGGCCTCTATGTCGCCCAGCTCGTCGGGAAGATGGATCAGACGAGCTGCCGGAACGGCGCGGTAGGTCGAATACGCGCCGGTGTTTTCGAAGAATGCTCCGCCCATTCCCACGTAGGCGACCCGATCTCCGACTTTGAAACCATGTACGTCATCCCCAAGCGCTACGATTTCGCCCATGCCCTCGTTGCCGGGGATGACGGCACCCGGCTCTCTTTGACCTCGATAAAACGTGCCGCTGCGCGCATTGGCGTCTGAGAAATTCACTCCAATCGCCGTATGGCGCAACAGGACTTCCCCCGGTAGGGGCAAAGGCACGGGCACGTTTTCACACCGCAAAACGTCGGGCCCGCCGAAGGCGCGATAGACTATTGCGGGTGCGGCGGAGGGCAGTCGTTTTACGGTGGCCATCTACCCACAGATAGGCTTAGTCGCGGGGTGATTGTGAGATCGCACCCCCATTTTACGAGCGTTCGCCCTGCCATTGCGGCTGAACACGCCAAAACAGCTGAAGCTGGGCCTGCGACGGCTGCAAGCCGTTCCTGCGTTGGTTTCGCTAGGAGAAATTGAGCGAGATCGGTAGCAAGAGCGGTAGAGTCATGCTGTAACAAAAACAGATGCATTGTTGCGCCTATCGTGCACGGGAGGAACGGTGTCGGAACAAAGAGCGTGGCCGCTCCTGCGACAGGGCAGGACGGGCTGGTGCGACGCTCCTGAGAACTCCTTCTGTATGCCCGCCAACTCCTGTGCCGAAGGAGCGTTCAGCTAGCCCATATGACAGCACGGGGGTCTGATCATGCACGATAGGGCGATCCTCGCGCGGCTTTCGCTTCCGGCAACCCATTCAGCTGGACCCGCCCGAAAACCTGGGTGGTTCCCACAAGCCGTCATCGCACCATTACGCCGGTTTCGGACGGCCTTCGCTGTCTGTGGACTTCTCGTCCGCCATACGTGCTGCCCCGGGCCGCCCGCCCGGCGAGGGTGACCGCCACGGGCAGCGAACACCAGAGAATTCCTATGAAGAATAGCTGAGGACATGCATGGCCGAGAATGGGTCTAACGAGCGCGATGCCGAGATCGCGGAACTGCTGAAAGGAGCTGTGGACCTGCACTGCCACAGCGGGCCGGCGGCGATGCCGCGCATCCTGGACCACCACGAAGCGCTGCTCGACGCGGCCGGTGCCGGCTTCCGGGCCCTCCTGTTCAAGGACCATTTCTATCTTGGCGTGTCGCACTGCGTGATACTGGAAAAATTGGTGCCGACCGACGTCAAGCTGTTTTCCGGCCTCGCGCTCAACAATGCCAGCGGCGGCATCAATCCGCACGCGGTGAACCATGCAATCAACATCGGCGCCAAGATCATCTGGCTGCCGACGCTCTCGGCACAGAACCACCTCGATCAGCTCGAGGGGCAGGGCAAGACCTTCCCGAAGACGGCAAAGCGGATGCTGCCGCCCGAGCCGCTCTCGGCGCTCGATGCCACCGGTAGGGTGAGCGACGCGACGAAGCAGGTCCTGGATCTTATCGCCGAGGGCGACATCATCCTTGCAGGCGGCCATCTGCCCGCCTCGGAGCTGATCATGGTTTTCGAGGAGGCCGGCAGACGCGGCGTCAAGAAACTGCTGGTCAATCACCCGACCTACATCGTCGGCTGTACCGACGACGACATGAAGGCGCTGGTTGAGCTGGGAGCCTATCTGGAGCACTCGATCGGCATGTTTGTCGAAGGTGCGGGAAAGATCTTCGGCCCCGACGAGCTCGCCCACTATATTCAGCTGGTCGGGCCGGAGCGCACGATATTGTCGTCCGATCTCGGTCTCAGGGGATCGCCCCGGCCGCTCGAAGGCTTCCGGCAGATCGTTGCGATGCTCTTGGATCTGCAGATTTCGCCGAAAGACATCCGCACAATGATCGGCGACAACGCGGCCAAGCTACTCAATCTCTAGCCGCCGGTGGCGGTGCTGCAGACGTGTTCTTGAACGGGAGGAAACAATGATCACCAGACGTTCGTTGATGAAGACCGGCGCCGCTGCTGCGGCGATGACCGTGGCGATGCCCTGGGTCTCCAGGGCCGAGCCGATGAAGGTGCGGCTCGCGCATGCCGCCAACGAGATCCATCCGGGCCACATCGCCACGCTCGAGTTCAAGAAGTCGCTCGAGGCGCTGGTGCCGGGCGCCTTCGATCTGACGATCTTCCCGAACCGCCAGCTGGGCGACGACCAGCAGAACGGCGAAAGCTGCGTCGCCGGCACGCTCGAATTCTGCGGTTGCTCGGGGGCCATCACATCGCTGGTGACGGGGACGAACACGCTGGACAGCTACCAGCTTCCGTTCCTGATCAAGAGCTACGACCATTTTGTCGAAATGGCGCTGAGCCCCGAGGCTGATGCCATCCATGAAAGCTTAACGGAGGGCGGTCTGCTTGGTCTTCAGACCACTGACATTGGACGGCGCCACTTCGCCACGATCGGGGAACCGGTTCGCAAGCTTGCCGACTTCCAAGGCCTCAAGACGCGGATTGTGCCTCTGGAGCTGCACAAGGTGATTTGGGAGACGGTCGGCGTGAATCCCGTCGGCCTGCCCTACGGCGAGGTCTACGGCGCGCTGGAGACAGGCACCATCGACGCGGTCGAGATCAATGTCTCGTCCATGCTGGCTGAAAATCTCTGGGAAGTTGCCAAGAACTTCACGCTGACCGGCCATTATCCCTGGCACAACACGATTTCTGTCAACCTCGCCTTCTACGAGAGCCTGCCCAAGGAGCTGCAGGACGCGATCAGGCAAGCTGGTAAGGATTCGGTCAAGCCTACTCTCGACTACACAGCCAAGCAGGATGAGGACGGCATGAACCAGATGGCGGAGCATGGCGTCCAGATATTCGAGCTTGAAGGGCTTGACGAAATGAGGGCCAAGGTGGCGCCGATCGTCGAGCAGTGGAGCGAGAAGTCGCCGTTGATCGCCAATTTCGTCAAGGCCGCGCAAGCCTGAAGAAACGGACGCCTCCATGCCTGACGCTGACGAAAACGTGGCGCCGCGTGCGTCCCGGAATGGGGTGCTCGCTCTTTACTTCCGCTTCATAGAAGGGTTCGCCGGCGTCACGCTGGGGGTGATTCTCGTTGTGATGGTGGTGCAGGTGGTCGCCCGCTATGTGTTCTCCGCCTCGCTGATCTGGGCCGAGGAACTGTGCCGGCACATCCTGATCTGGCAGACCTTCCTGCTGCTTGGGGTCGCTTATCGGCGCGGAGAATTCGTCGCGTTTGAAATCCTGCCGGTGATGCTGAAGCCGAAGGTCCGTCTGGTGCTGAAAACGGTAACAGCGGTGCCAATCCTCGTCTTCTTGGTGCTCATCGCCGTCTACGGCTGGCGCTATGCCGAGGTCGTTCAGCGGCAGACCATCCCCGCGCTGAATTTCATCTGGTCATCGCTGACCGGGCACAATCTCAATGTCTCGGTACGATGGGTCTATGTTGCGGTTCCCGTCGGTTCGGCGCTGCTGGGGCTGCATGTGCTGGCTGACCTGGTGGAGTCCTGGCAACGCCTGCGCCACCCTGAGCCGCAGCTCTTCCGGGCGAACCAAGGCGAGGTGCTGTGATGGCCGCCTTCTTCGGCATCTTCCTGCTTCTTCTCGCCACGGGCGTGCCCATTGCCCTCGCGCTGGGAATCGGCGGGGTCGCGTTCCTGTGGCTCTCTGGCAACGAGATGATGATCCTGCAGCTGCCGCAGCGGATGATGGCGGGAGTCAACCAGTTCGTGCTGCTCACCATACCGCTGTTCCTGCTGGCCGGTACGCTGATGAACGTGGCCGGGATAACGGACCGGATCGTCGGCTTCGCCCGCGCTACGGTCGGCCACCGGCGCGGCGGCATGTCCTCGGTCACGGTGCTCTCGGCGGGGTTTTTCGCCGGCATTTCCGGCAGCGCGAACGCGGAAGCGGCGGCACTCGGTTCGATCCTGATCCCGACGATGAGGAAGCAGGGAATTCCGGCGGCCTATGCCGCAGCACTGGTGGGCGTCTGTTCCATCGTTGGGCCGATCATCCCGCCGTCGATCACCATGATCATCTACGGCGTGCTATCGGGCACCTCGATCGGCCAGCTCTTCCTCGCCGGCGTCATTCCCGGGGTGCTGCTTATCGCCAGCTTTCTGGTATATGTCACATGGCGCGCACGCCGCGACGGCTTTCCGCTATCGGAGCGCGTACCTTGGGCCGAACGCCGGGGAGACGTTGTGCGGGCGCTGCCGGCGCTGTTCCTGCCTGTCATCATCATTGTCGGCATAAAGGCCGGCGTCTTCACGCCTACCGAAGCCGCCGCCGTCGCCGTCACCTACGCCCTCATTGTCGGGCTCGCCTATCGCGACCTCACTGTGGAGCGGATCTGGCATTCGCTGGTGATAACCGCGATCGTCTCGTCGGCAATCCTGTTCATCACCTCCGTGGCCTCCATCGTGGCCTTCGTCTTCACGCTCGAGCAGGTTCCGACCCGGATTACCGAGATGGTCCTTTCGATCACGGAGAACAAGCTCGCGATCCTTCTGCTTCTGAACCTTTTCCTGCTCCTGCTCGGAATGTTCCTGGAGCCGATCTCGATCCTGATCCTTGCGATGCCGGTCCTTCTGAAGATCGGCGCGCTTCTGGGCATGGACCCGGTGCATTTCGGAACGATGGTGGTGCTGAACGTGGTCATCGGAATGGCTACGCCCCCGGTGGGGATTCAGCTCTTCATCGTCGCAGCCGCATCGGGCGAGCCGCTCATCCGCATCGTCCGGGAGGCATTGCCCCTGATCGGCATATGCATCGTGGTGCTTGCGCTGGTCGCGTTAATACCGCCGCTGACGCTGTTCTTGCCGAATGCGTTTGTCCCGGTGAATTAGACGTTCAGCAACGGCATTGATGGCGCCGAGGGTTTAAGCCGAGGAAGCCTATCGGGCGCGGCGGCAGTACGCCACGGTATATGAGATCAGGCGAAGCGCCCAGCGGCCAGGAGGCGGCGAAAGTTGCCGAGAATCTCGTTGGTGATGCGCGCCTGGCTTGCCGGACTGCCGGCGCCGGAAAGATGCGCGGTCACCAGAAGATTCGGCGCCTTCCACAGCGGATAGTCCGGCGGCAGCGGCTCCGGCTCGGCCACGTCCAGTGCCGCCGCAGCAAGGTGGCCGCTTTCGAGCGCGCTGATTAGCGCCGGCTGGTCCACGACACCGCCGCGGGCAACGTTGACAAAGATCGCACCGGGCTTAAGAGCCGCAAAATAGGCAGCGTTGAACATCAGGGCGGTGTCCTTGGTGAGTGGCAGGGCAGCGATGACCACATCAAAACTGCCCAACGCGACGGCGGCATCGGCCGCTGCGATGACCTGGTCGAAGTCTTCGACCGCACTGCCGGAGCGCGACACGCCCACCACTTCGACGCCAAAAGGCCGTGCGCGGCGGGCTATCTCACGGCCGATCCGGCCGGTGCCGTAGATAGCCATGCGACGGCCTTCCAGGCTCTGCATCTTTGCCAGCAGGCTGCGGTCCCAGTTCGCCGCGGCCGTGGCCGCGGCGGCAGCCGGAATTTGGCGCAGCAGGGCCAGGAGGAGGGCTATTGCATGTTCCGCAACCACCGGAGAGACGCCAAGGCCGGGACCCGTTACCTCTACCCCCTCTGGCATGCCCGCAGCTTCGAATCCCTCGCAGCCGGCGGTGACGAATTGCATCCAGCGGAAGCTGTCGCGCGTAGCTTCGATCGCATCCAGAACGCGGCGGGCCTGATCGGGTGCTGTGTCCGCGAGGATGAGGCCGGCGGCTCCAGGCAGCTTGGCGATTGCTTCGTCGAGGCTTTCGGCCACCGTGAGGCGCACACCCGGTTCAGCCGACAGTTTTTCGATGATCAGCTTGCGCGCCAGCGGAATGCGAGGCCAATAGATGAGCGGAACTTCTACCATGAACCCTCAGCCCCTCGCAGGGGCTAGCGCCTCGTCCGGCACATAATTGCGCCAATTGCCGGTTCGCCGCGGCATCTCCATGAAGGTCTTGTGCTCGTCCGCCGCGCGGCCGATGATCGCCGCCGCATCCTCGCCGCGATCGCGGAAATAGGCGCTCACCTCCTCAACTGCACGGGCGAGCGCAGGGAAGCCCGCATACATGATGGAGGAGGCGATTTCGACCGCGGTGGCGCCAGCGAGCATCATTCGCAGCACGTCGCTGCCGGTTTGTGCGCCGTTGATGCCGATCAACGGCTTGTGGGGACCAACCGCTTTGCGCGTCATCGCCAGCCAGTGACAGGTAATCGGCAGGTGCCAAAACCCGCCGATACCGAGGCTTGTACCGAACAGCGGCTTCTGGGTCTCCGGATCGGGAAGAAAGCCCAGCAACCGGCCTGCCATGATCACCGCGTCGGCACCGCTGTCGAAGGCTGCGCTCGCCAGCGCCGGTACCCGTTCGCTCTGCCCGGAGGTCTTGACCCAAACCGGGATCTTTACTGCCCGGCGAATCGCCGCGACCTGATCGCGGATGCGATCGGTCGACAGTTCGGTGGTGACGTTTCCCTTGGCTGTCTGCGAGCCGTACGGCACGCCGACATTGAACTCCATCACCCGGATGCCGGCTTGTTCCACCTGCCGGGCCATCTCGACCGCAGGCTCGATCGCGCCGAGGATCAGGCTGGCCACGACATAGGAATCCTGCCTCTCTGCCTCGCGGTCCAACCGCGCCGTCTGCTCCAGCCATTGGTCAAACGGGAGCGGAGACATGCCCGACCGGCAGGCCAAAGTGACCGAACGCGGCGCTGCCTCATTCCAGGGCACTTGCCGCCAGTGCTCGTCGAGCAGCGTGTATTCCGACCGTTCAAGCTGGTCCTTGCTGCCCTCGACCTCGTTGTTCGACTTCACCACGACCGCACCGACGCCGGTGGCCAGAGCCGCACGGATGCCTTCCGCATGGATCAGATGTTCCGCTGCGCCAGCGATCACGGGATTCTTGAGCCGGAGGTTTCCGACCGAAACCGAAAGATCCACCGTCATCGCTGCCCTCCAAATTCGCCCATGCCAGGGCGTATGCCATCAGTTTCCGGCCCGCGTTCCATATCCAAGCGTGCGCGATATCCGCGAAGCCATTTCCCGCACCATTGCAAACAGCCCGTCGTCGGGATTTGCCGGCAGGTACTGGATCGATCCACACAAGGCTACGGCTCCCGCAAGCCGGCTGTCGCGGTCGAAGACAGGCACCGCCAGTGTGTTGATGCCCAAGAGCGCCTCTTCCGGTGCCGTGGCTACGCCGTTCTCACGGATCAAATTTACTTCGGACACTAGGCGATCGGGGTCAGTGATCGTATGTGGCGTCAAAGGCGGAAGGCCGAGCCGCAGCGTGCGCTCCATCAGCGCTGGCGGGCCGAACGCGAGCATGACCTTTCCCTGTGCGGAAGCATGAAAGGGCAGTTCACTGCCTTTCCTGACGCCGATTTCAATGGTGCGGTAACCGATGACGGTGTTCAGCACCAGCGCTCCCGATGTCGTGGGAGCCGACAGCACCGTCGTGATAGCGGTCCGGTCGCGAATATCCCGCATCGGACCTTCCGCTGCCGCAATCAGATCGTTCTCCGGAGGTGCGAGGCGGCCGATAAGCGATGCCTTCACTCCCAGCCGGTAACGCGATGTCTGCGGGTCCTGAGCGACAAATCCACGATCCACCAAACTCTGCAGATGCCGAAATATCGCCCCCTTGGATAATGAAAGCCGCTGCGCGATCTGCGTGACGCCCAGCGCCTCCTCGGCGAAGGCGATAGCCTCGAGCACCGCCAGCGTGGTGTCAGCAGAACGTACGATATCCTTGCGTTGAGCGTCCATGTCTACCTCTGTTCGCGAAGGTGGTACGAGGTTCGTCATTCTCTGTCAATTCGCGCACGCGTTTTCCTGAGCTTTTGTCGGAGCCTAAGAATCACCATGGTTCAGAATGGTTCAATTGACAGAGCCATAAGGCGCCTCTAGTGTGAATCGAAACGCTGTTCTCGGGAGGAGAACAAGACGGAGGAAGGCTTCTATGAACGCAGTGACACGAATCATCGCAATTGCCGGGATCGGTATCGGCGTTGGCGCCATAAGCATGGCCCATGCCCAGGATGTGACGCTGCGTCTCGCGCTGTCATCGTCCAAGCCGCATCCGTTCAACACTGCGGCTGATCTCTTCGCTGCGAAAGTGGATGAATTGTCAGGGGGAAATATCACCATTGAGATTTTCCCCGACCGCCAGCTTGGCGATGTGAAGGAACTTACGGAAGGTGTGCGCTTCGGCACAGTCGACATGACGATCAACTCGTCGTCGGCCATGGCCGATCAGCTCCCCGCCATTGAAGCTTTGCAGCTGCCGTTCCTGATCGACAGCTACGAGCAGTTTGCTGAGGCAGTAACCACTCCCGAGGCACAGGCGCTTTATGCCGATCTCGGCAGCAGCGGCGCCGTAGCGCTGACCATTTATGAGGGCGGCATGCGGCATTTCCTGACCGTCGATACCAAAATTGAATCGATGGACGATTTCCAGGGCTTGAAGACTCGCGTCGCGCCGGTGCGCCTGCACCTCGATATCTGGAACGCTGTTGGCGTGAACCCAACGCCGATGGCCTATGGCGAGGTCTACACCGCGCTTGAGACCCGTACGATCGATGCCGTGGAGACCAATATTAGCTCGATTGAGGCGGAAAAGTACAACGAGGTGGCCAAGGAAGTGCTGCTGACAGGCCATTACATGTGGCCGGGTCTTCTGATGATGAACAAGGCCAAGTACGACAGCCTGACACCGGAGCAGCAGGAAATCTTGGAGCGCGCCGCGCTCGAAACGGTAAAGCCGCAGATCGAGGCGCTGCAGAAGTTCGATGAGGATCTGATGGCGAAGCTCGAGAAGGAGGACGGGCTCAGCTTTGCCACCCCGACACCCGAACTGAAGGCCAAACTGCGCGAGGCGGTGGCCCCGGTCTATGAGAAATATGTCGGCAACCATCCGGCGATCCAGCCTTTCCTCGACGTCGTCGAGTCTCTGCGCGCCGGCGACTGACCGCGAGAAGGTAGCCTCGTGGCCGGCTCGCCCAGGCTGCCGGCCGGCTCAGCTCCTTGGATCCTTTTCATGAACGCCATAAGACGTTTCGCAAGAGGTTATGTCTGGCTGGTCGAAACCTTCGGCATCCTGTCGATGGCCGTCGTCGCCTTCATCGCAGTGCTGCAGGTGGTGTTCCGCTATGTGATCGGCGCTTCGCTCTACTGGTCCGAAGAGCTGATGCGCTACCTGACCATCTGGAGTGTCTTCGGCGTCGCGGGCCTGGCCTATTCCCGGGGCGAGATGCTAGGCTTCACCGTGCTGGTCGATGCCATGCCCCGCTTGCCCCGGCAGATGGTGAAGCTGGCGGTGCGGATCGTGATCGTGGTCTTCCTGACAGTCATCGCCTGGTACGGCTTCGACTTCGCCTGGCGCACCCACAACGATCTCGCCACCGCGCTGCGCATCTCGATGTTCTGGGTGCATCTCTCGATCCCGGTCGGCTGCGTCCTGATGGCGATCCATGTGATCGCGCAGCAATTCCTGCCCGAGCCCGAACCTCAATCCGAGCACATCGCCTTTCACTCCGGAGAGGCTCTCGAATGATCGCCCTTTTCGTCACCTTCGTCGTGCTGCTGGCGACGGGCGCTCCGGTGGTCTTCGTAATCGGCGTCAGCATGTTCGCCTATTTCGTCTGGACCGGGCAGTACATGTTCCTGCTAACGGTGCCGCAGCGCATGTTCGCCGGCGGTGATTCCTTCGTCCTCCTGGCAATCCCTCTGTTCATCTTGGCCGGGAATCTGATGGAGGCAGGCGGCCTGACCCATCGGCTGCTGCGTTTCGCCAAGGTCTGCGTGGGCCGCTTTTCCGGCGGTGTGTCTCTGACTGCGATCTGGGGCAGCATGCTGTTCGGCGGTGTCAGCGGCTCGGCCGCGGCGGATGCCGCTGCGCTGGGATCGGTGCTCATCCCCGAGATGAAGCGTGAGGGCTATGACACAAGCTATGCGGCCGCGCTGATGAGCATGTCCTCGCTGGCGGCACCGCTCATCCCGCCTTCGATCGCGCTGGTGATCTTCGGCGCGCTGTCACAGACGTCGATCGCTCGGCTGTTCATCGCCGGCATCGTCCCGGCTTTTCTCCTGGCCATTGGCCTGTCTATCTATGCCGTTTGGATCGCGAAGAAGCGCGACTATCCCCGCGCGGCTCCGCCGACCTGGCAGGAATTCGTTTCAGCCTGCTGGGAAGTAATTCCGGTCATGCTGCTGCCGATCATCATCGTCGGCGGCATCCGCGGTGGTGTATTCACCCCCACAGAGGCGGCCGCGGTGGCAGCGCTCTATGCGCTGCTGGTCGCAGGGCTGCTCTATCGTACGCTGAACCTGGAACGGATCAGGTCGGCACTGCTGAACACGGCGATGCTGACCGCGGCGATCTTCACCCTGGTTGCGATGGCCAATATCGCCTCGTTCATCTTCGCGATGGAGAGGCTGCCGCAGACCGTGGTGGCCGCACTTTATTCGATCTCGGAGAACCCGATCTTCGTGCTGATCATGGTCAACATCGTCCTGCTGTTCCTCGGTACGGTGCTCGAGGCCACGCCGACCTTGATCCTGACCGTGCCGGCGCTGGTCGGGATCGGGCAGGCGGTTGGGATGGATCAGGTGCAGCTTGGCGTGATGGTGGTCTTCAACATTCTGATCGGCTTCATCACGCCGCCCGTGGGTCTCTGCCTGTTCATAGTCTCGAACATCGCCAAGGCGCGCGTCGATCAGGTCGCCTGGCACGCGCTGCCGATGATCGGGATCGCTCTGACCGTGCTGATGATCATCACCTTCGTACCGCCAGTGACGCTATTTCTGCCGGAAATTCTGGTGAAATGACCCCCACGACCCTGAAGGAACTCCGTCCATGACGACCGAAACCCTGACCGAGCGGATCGACGCGCTGATGAAGGGAGCAGTGGACCTCCATGTGCACAGCGGCCCCTCGCTGCATCCGCGCAAGGTCGATCATTTCGAGGTCATGCGTCAGGCCGAGGCGGCCGGAATGCGCGCAGTCCTGCTCAAGGATCATTATTACCCGACCATGCCGATTGCCACGCTGATCAACAAGCATCTCGGGCTGAAGACGCAGTGCCTCGGTTCGATCGTGCTGAACAACCCGGTGGGAGGGCTGAATCCCTCGGCGGTGGACTATGCCCTGAAGCAGGGCGCGTGTATCGTCTGGATGGCGACGGCGCATTCCAAGAACCACATGGACCACGAGGCAAAGGAGGCCGGGTTCAAGGACAAGTTTCCAGTCAACACCAAGAAGACGGTGGCGGCAATCCCGGCAACGCTGACCGACGAGAAGGGCAAGGTCCGTGACGAGGTGAAGCTGATCCTCGATCTGATCGCCGAGAACGATGCCGCCGTTTCGGGCGGGCACCACCATATCTCGGAGCTCTATCCGTTCTACGAAGAGGCTAAGGCTCGCGGCGTCAAGCGGCTGTTCCTGAACCATCCCACCTATGTGAACGAGGCGACGTTCCAGGACATCGCCCAACTGGTGTCGATGGGTGTCGCGATCGAGCATTCAATCTGCATGTTCATCCCCTCGACCTACCAGATGTTTGACGATGCGCATCTGAAGGCGGCAATCGATGCCGCCGGGGTGGACAACACCTTCTTCGGCTCGGATCTGGGACAGAACAACAATCCCACGCCGGTGGAAGGTTTCCGCGCCATCATCGAGGTGCTGATCCGGCTGGGTTATGACGACGCCGCGATCCGCAAGATGACGGCCACCAATGCGGCGACCCTCGTGGGCCTTTAATATGACGAGTCCGACAACTTCATCATCGGCTCTATTCTATTGTGGTTCGAACCGACCGCGTTGCGGCCTCAGTGTGAATGCCCCGATAAAGGCGCCTCCTATGGCAGACAGGGCCGGCAGCGGTTTTTTTCAGCCTGGGCGGAGAGAGGCGCCGGCCGCTCCGCTTCTTTGATCCGTACGCGATGTCCTGCAAAGCAAAAGGGCGCCCGAAAGCGCCCCGGGGGATCGGCCCTGGTGCCACAGCCTACGCGGCCGCTTCCAGCTCCTGTTTCCACTCACCGCGCGCGGCGAGGGCGTTCATCCGCGCGCGATGGGCAAAGGCGCGCTGGCCGGCCGCCACATTCTCGTTCTTGCCGCCCCAGGCCTTGAGCGCGGCAGCCTGCAGCGCTCGGCCGTAGGAGAAGGTGAGCCGCCAGGGCGTGACATGGGCGGCATTCATGATCGACAGATGCGCCGTGGCTTCCTCGTCGCTCTGCCCGCCCGAGAGGAAGGCGATGCCGGGAACGGCAGCGGGAACGGTGGACTTCAGGCAGCGCACGGTCTTCTCCGCCACCTCCTCGCGCGAAGCCTTGCGCGCGTTCTTCCCGTCGATCACCATGTTAGGCTTCAGCACCATGCCCTCGAGCAGCACGCGGGCATCGTACAGCTCCTGGAACACAGTCTTCAGCACCCACTCCGTCACTTCGTAGCAGCGGTCGATCGAGTGGGTCGCCGGCTGGCCGTCCATCAGCACCTCGGGCTCGACGATCGGGACGATGCCGGCCTCCTGGCAGAGCGCCGCATAGCGCGCAAGCGCCTGCGCGTTCTGCTTCACCGCCGTCCATGTCGGCAGAGTGTCGGAGATGTCGATCACGGCGCGCCATTTGGCAAAGCGTGCGCCGAGCTCATAGTACTCGGCCAGCCGTCCACGCAGCCCGTCGAGACCTTCGGTGATCTTTTCGCCGGAAAAGCCCGCGAGCGGCTGTGCGCCCTTGTCCACCTTGATGCCGGGGACCGCGCCTGCCCGGGCGATCAGCTCGACCAGCGGCGTTCCATCCCTTGCCTTCTGGCGGAGGGTTTCGTCGTACAGAATGACACCGGAAATGTAGTTCCGCATGGCTTCATCGGCACGGAACAGCATTTCCCGGTAGTCGCGGCGGGTCTCTTCGGTCGACTCCACACCAATCGTATCCAGCCGCTTCTTGATGGTTCCCGTGCTTTCGTCCGCCGCCAGAATACCTTTGCCCTCGGCCGTCATCCTGGCAGCGATGTCTTCCAGCCGTTCGCTCATGGTCCACTCTCCTGTCACTATCTGAGATGCCGTTACCAGATGAATTGACAAGGCGGAAGGCAGGCCGGCGTTCCAAAATCGATTGAAAAATCTAGAATCTGGTGGGATCGGGGCGGCGTTGCAGAATAGCAGCTCTCGCGCGCTTCACGGGCGTGTCTGAAGCCGGCGCCGAGGGGTTCAGGGCCGGCTTCCAACCATCATCATCTTGCGTCCGCGGACAACGCCGCTACGCCCGGCAATGTCTTGCCTTCCATCCATTCGAGGAAGGCGCCGCCGGCGGTCGAGACATAGGTGAGGTCTTCGGCCACGCCAGCCTTGTTCAAGGCCGCCACCGTGTCCCCGCCGCCTGCGACGGAGACGAGCAGCCCCTCGCGTGTACGGTCGGCCGCATAGCGCGCTGCGGCAATCGTGGCGTTGTCGAAGGGCTCGACCTCGAAGGCGCCGAGAGGCCCGTTCCAGACGAGGGTGTGAGCGCGTCTGAGCCATTCCCTGACCTTCTCGACCGTTTTCGGCCCCACGTCGAGAATCATGGCGTCCTCCGGCACGGAATCAATATCCACCGTCCAACTCTCGGCGCCGGCCTCGAATGCCCTGGCCACCACCGCGTCGAGCGGCAGAATGACGGCGCAGCCAGCGGAAGCCGCATCGAGCAGGATCGCCTTGGCCGTGTCGGCAAGGTCGTGTTCGCACAGCGACTTGCCTACGGCTTTTCCCTGGGCGGCGAGGAAGGTGTTGGCCATGCCACCGCCGATCACCAGCGCATCCACCTTCTTCACGAGATTCGAAAGCAGGTCGATCTTGGTGGAAACCTTCGCGCCGCCGACGATGGCGAGCACTGGGCGCGCCGGATTGCCAAGCCCTTTTTCCAGCGCCTCCAGCTCGGCCTGCATGGTGCGCCCCGCATAGGCGGGCAGAAGGTGGGCCAGCCCCTCGGTCGAGGCATGCGCCCGGTGGGCGGCGGAAAAGGCGTCGTTGACATAGATATCGCCATTCTCCGCCAGCGCCTTGGCGAACGCGGGATCGTTCTTTTCCTCGCCGGGATGGAAGCGGGTGTTCTCAAGCAGCAGGATGTCGCCGTCTTCCATTTGGGCGACGGCGTTCTTCGCCGTTTCCCCTATGCAGTCCGGCGCGAAATGTACAGGCCGGTCAATCACGCTCTCCACGGCATAGGCGATCGGCTCGAGCGAGGCCTCAGGGTCCGGCTTGCCCTTGGGGCGGCCGAAATGCGCAAGAAGCACCACCCTGGCGCGTTTGTCGGAAAGTTCCGTAATGGTGGGCGCGACGCGCTCGATCCGTGTCGTATCGGTGACCGCGCCGTCTTTGACAGGCACGTTCAGATCCACCCGCACCAGCACGCGCTTTCCGGTGATGTCTGCGAGGTCGTCCAGCGTTCGAAATTGGGCCATTGGGTTGCTCCTTTCCCGGCGCGAAAATACAGCGCCGGATGAGACAGACAAGGCCGGTCACTCCTGAACCGGCTCGCCCGCCGCTTCCTCCGCTTCCACCGTTTTCTTTTTCCTGCGACGCAATTCCATCAGGAAATTCCACAGCCAGCTCAGCGCTTCGCCAATGCTGAGGAAGACTGGCACCTCCGCTGGCCGCGCCGGCGGATCGACCGAAAGGCCAATGCCGGTGATGCGCCCCTCATCGTCGACGTCGCGCACGATCAGTTCGATTTCGCCGAGCGCCAAGCGGTCGCCGTATTCGGCGCGCCCGCCGAGCCGCTTGCGTACGAACTCGGCGATGGTAAGCGCCTGGTCCTCCTCGCTCAGGCCCAGCGCATAGGCCGCTTCGATATCGGCCGCCGGGCGGGAGGGGTCGAGCGCGAAGGCGCCGAAGAACTCCGCGTCTTCGGGGTCCACCGCCGCGGGGCTTGCAAACAGCCGGTCGAGCAGGACGGGATAACGGTCCGGCACAAAAATGTAGACGCGGTCCCCGGCCATCAGCCGGCCAGCATATTGGTATGCCATGGAGCGTCCGTCGCGGACCACCAGCGATGGCCGCGCCCAGCGCGGGATGCGCTGTCCGCGCTCGACCGGACTGCCCGCGACGACGCGGTAGGCGAGCAGTTCATGGCGCGCTGATCCCGGCAGCTCCAGTTCGACCTTGTCAACGGGACCGATGCGCGCCGGCACCACCAGACCGAGCCGCCGCGCGAGCGGCGCCACGCTCCAGCCCTGGACCAGCAGCGACACCAGCACCATGATGAAGACGATGTTGAAGATCGTCCGGCCCTGGTCCAGCTCGTCGATCATCGGCAGGATGGCAAGCAGAACCGACACCGCGCCGCGCAGGCCCACCCAGGAGATGAAGGCCGTTTCCGCTCGTGTGAAATGGAACGGAAGCAGGCAGATCGTCACCGCCAGCGGGCGCGCGACGAAGATCAGGAACAGCCCGATGAGCACCGCCGGCAGGGCGATGTCGGTGAATTGAGACGGTGTCGCCAAAAGGCCGAGCACGAGAAACATGATGATCTGCGCCAGCCAGGTCATGCCGTCTTGGAACCGCTTCAGCATCGCCGTGGAGCGAAGTTGCGCATTGCCGGCGACGATGCCGGCCACATAGACGGCGATGAAGCCGGAACCGCCGAGCGCGCCTGCAAGCGCGAAGACGAGCAGGGAAAGGGCAAGCACGAAGATCGGAAGCAGGCCCCGGTCAAGATTGAGGCGCGTGACCAAGCGCACGATCATGTATCCCCCGGCCAAGCCCGCGGTCAGGCCGATGCCCATCTGCTGAAGAAAGCCGAGCGCGATATCGGCTGCCAGGTCTCCGGGCTCGACTTCAGCGCCCGAAGCAATCAGGCTGATGAGGGAGAGCGTAAGGAATATGGCAATCGGATCGTTTGAGCCTGACTCTACCTCGAGCGTGGAGCGGACCTTGTCACGCACGGAGATGTTGCCGACGCGCAGCAGGAAGAAGACGGCGGCCGCGTCAGTCGAGGCGATGGTGGCGCCGAGGAGAAAGGATTCGAGCCAGTTGAACCCCGCAATGAAGTATGTGGCGATCCCTACCAGCCCGGCGGTCAGCACCACGCCGAACGTTGCCAGCACCACGGCGGGCGCAGCCGCATTGCGCAGTGTGGCGAGGCTGGTGCCGAAGCCCGAATCGAACAGGATGACCGCGAGCGCTAGAGAACCCACGAAAAAGGCGAGTGAGGCATTGTCAAAATCAAGCCCGAGCCCGTCAGTACCGGCGGCAAGCCCGATACCGAGGAAGACGAGCAGCAGGGGTGCACCGAAACGGAAGGCGATCAGACTTGAAAACGCTGCGAAAAGAACGAGCGCGGTGGCAATCAGTGTTATCAGATAAATGGATTGGTCCATGACACCTCAATTTTAAATCGATTTACAGCGCTCCCTGCGAAATTGTCTTCCTTGCGTTTCATCCCTATCCCGCTGGCCCTCTCAGGCTCAAAGAAAAAGCATGAAAGTTGTACTGCGAGGTGACGGCATCTGGCAGAAAAAGAGCCTCCAGCGCCGTCCGTTTCAGCGTTTTTCAACACCGCCGCGTACTCGATTTAGCCTTCGAAAACTAAAGTGAGGTGAATGGCGGCTCAACGCAAGACGATCGGCAACAAAAAAATGCCCGGCCGGGGCCGGGCGCCGTTTGCGGGAAAAGGCCAGATCTCAGCCGAGCGTCTTGGCGATGACCGCTGTCACATCGGCCATGCGGTTCGAGAAGCCCCATTCATTGTCGTACCAGGACATCACCCGGACAAGGTCGCCCTCGATGACTTTGGTCTGGGGCAGCGCGAAGGTCGAGGAAGCCGGGCTATGCGAAAGGTCGATCGAGACCAGCGGCTCGTTGGTGCATTCGAGAATGCCCTTGAGCGGGCCCTCGCTCGCAGCCGCCACGAGCGCCTGATTGACCTCCTCGACCGTGACCTTGCGCTTCGCCACGAATTTAAAGTCGATCACCGACACATTGGGCACCGGCACGCGAATCGACACGCCGTCGAGCTTGCCCTTCAGCTCCGGCAGCACGAGGCCGACGGCGCGCGCGGCGCCGGTCGAGGTGGGAATCATCGACATCGCGGCGGCGCGGGCGCGGTAAAGGTCCTTGTGCATGGTGTCAAGCGTCGGCTGGTCGCCGGTATAGGCATGCACCGTTGTCATGAAGCCTTTCTCGATGCCGAAGGCCTCGTGCAGAACCTTGGCGACGGGCGCCAGGCAGTTCGTCGTGCAGGAGGCGTTGGAGATGACGACGTGGTCCTTCGTGATCTGCTCGTGATTGACGCCATAGACCACCGTCAGGTCGGCGCCGTCGGCCGGGGCCGAAACGAGCACGCGCTTCGCGCCGGCCCGAAGGTGTGCTGACGCCTTTTCCTTCGAGGTGAAGATGCCGGTGCATTCGAGCACGATATCGACGCCCAGGTCCTTCCACGGCAGGTTGGCCGGGTCGCGCTCGGCCAGCACCTTGAAGGCGCCGGAGCCTACGCGGATCGTGTCACCCTCCACCGTCACTTCGCCCGGGAAGCGTCCGTGCACGCTGTCGTAGCGCAGCAGATGCGCGTTGGTTTCCACGGGACCCAGATCATTGATCGCGACCACGTCGATATCCTTGCGGCCGGATTCATGAATGGCGCGCACGATGTTGCGGCCGATGCGGCCAAATCCGTTGATGGCTACCCTGACAGTCATGACCTACCTCCGGCGTGCTGGCGCCGCCGTAAGGGCGGCGCAATGATGAATTGCGGTCCAAGGCATTTCTGCTTCCCGCTCAGGAGGCAGAAAAGCTCTAAGGTTATCGTTGTAGCGCAATTTCGGACGGAAAACCGGTTCCCGAAATTGCTCCGAAACTGAAGAGCGCTAGCGCGTGGCCCTGAGGCGCGCCTCGGCCGCCTCCACAGCCGCTTCCGCCGTAATGCCGAAGTGCTTGTAGAGTGCCGCCGCCGGCGCGCTGGCGCCGAAGCCGCTCATACCGATGAACAGACCGTCCGTCCCGATAAAGCGGTCCCAGCCCTGACGGATACCCGCCTCGATGGCGATCCGGACCGGGGCGCTGCCGATGATGGCCTGCTGATAGTCCTGATCCTGCTGCTCGAACAGCTCGAAACAGGGAACGGAGACGACGCGCGTCGGATGGCCACGCTCCTCGAGCATGGCGCGCGCCTTCACCGCGATCTCCACTTCCGAGCCGCTGGCGAAGATGGTCACTTTCGCCTCGTCGCTGGCAGGCAGCAGCTCGTAGGCACCGCGTGCGCACAGATTGTCTTCCTCGAACTCCGTCCTCACCGGCTCCAGCTTCTGGCGAGTCAGGGCCAGGGTGGATGGGGCCTTGCGGGATTCGAGGGCGAGCTGCCAGCATTCGGCCGTCTCGGTGGCGTCCGCCGGGCGGAAGACGAGATGGTTTGGGATGGCGCGGAGGGCCGCGAGATGCTCTACGGGCTGATGGGTCGGTCCGTCCTCGCCGAGCCCGATCGAATCATGCGTCATCACGAAGATCGAGCGGATGCCCATGAGCGATGCAAGCCGCATCGCGGGCCGCGCATAGTCGGAGAAGGCCAGGAACGTGCCGCCATAGGGGATGAGTCCGCCATGCAGCGCGATGCCGTTCATGGCCGCCGCCATCGCATGCTCGCGGATGCCGTAATGAATGTAGCGGCCGGTGAAATCGTCCGGCGTCACGCTCGCCGTCTGGCTCGTCTTGGTGTTGTTCGAGCCGGTTAGATCGGCCGAGCCGCCGATGGTCTCCGTCAGGCAGTCATTGATGACTTCCAGCGCCATCTCCGAGGCGTTGCGTGTGGCAACCTTCGGGTTTTCCTTGGCGATCTTCTTCTTGTACTCGGCAATCACGCTCGGGAGCGCTTCGGGCAGATCGCCGCGCATGCGCCGCTCGAACTCGGCGCGTACGGTGCCGTCGGATTCAGCCAGGCGCTTTTCCCAGGCGACACGCTCCTTGGCGGAACGAAGGCCCGCCAGGCGCCAGTCGTCGAGAATATCGGACGGGATTACAAAAGGCGCTGCATCCCAGCCGAGCGCCTCCCTGGTCTTGGCGATTTCGTCGGCCCCAAGAGGCGAGCCATGCGCCTTGGCGGTGCCGGCCTTGGTAGGGGCGCCGCGGCCGATGGTGGTGCGGAAGGCAATGAAGGTCGGCCGGTCCGACTGGCGCGCCGCCTCGATCGCAGCGGCGATGGCTTCCGGATCGTGGCCGTCGGCGTGCATCGTGTTCCAGCCGGAAGCGGCGAAGCGCGCGCACTGGTCCGTGGAATCGGCGAGCGAGACTGGACCGTCGATGGAGATCCGGTTGTCGTCGAAAAGCACGATCAGCTTGTTGAGCTTGAGGTGCCCGGCGAGCGTCAGCGCCTCCTGGCTGATGCCTTCCATCAGGCAGCCGTCGCCGACAAGCGCATAGGTGTAGTGGTTGACGAGCTGGTCACCGAAGCGGGCGTTGAGAAGCCGCTCGGCAATCGCCATACCCACGGCATTGGCGAAACCCTGACCGAGCGGGCCGGTGGTGGTCTCGATCCCCGCCGCATGGCCATATTCGGGATGGCCGGCGGTGCGCGAGCCGAGCTGCCGGAAATTCTTGATTTCCTCGAGGGTGATATCCTCGTAGCCGAGCAGGTACAGGAGCGAATAGAGCAGCATGGAGCCGTGGCCAGCCGAAAGCACGAAGCGATCGCGGTCGGGCCAGTAGGGGTTCTTCGGATCGTGCTTCATGAAGCGCGTGAACAGCACTGTGGCGATGTCCGCAGCTCCCATGGGCAGGCCGGGATGGCCGGATTGCGCCTTCTCCACGGCGTCAATGGAAAGAAAGCGGATCGCATTCGCCATCCGGTCGTGTTTTTCGCGTGAGATCATGTCTGCTCGCTGGTCCAGTGCCGGGCTTCACGGGCGCGGGCGGCCCCTGCGCCCTTTCGAGAAAGCAGGCGACACATAGCAGGTGCGCTGTTCAAGTCAATAAACCCCGACCGGGCCGGAAGGTTCGCGAGGCTACCAATAAAGCTGGGACGGCTCAGCAAACAGGGGACGACGGGTCCGGGCATGTTGACGCCCCTTTAATCCGGAGCTTAATCTTTCATTTGTAAAATCTTCTGATCGCGGGCAATTCACAGGCGGGTGGGGCCGGGATAGTTGCTATGAGCGATGATGCCACTCTCCGTGAAGTGCTCGACCGTCTCGCCAGAGCCATTGACGCTCTGGAGGCCGCTGTCGATGCGCGGCTGGAGAAGGAGAGCGATTTTTCCGAAGCTGAGGCCGAGGTGCAGCGCATGGGCGCCGACCGGGCGCGCCTTGCGCAGGAGATCGACAAGGCCGAGGCGCGCGCGGAGCGGCTTGCGGAGGTCAATCGCGAAGTTTCGCGCAGGCTCGTTACGGCGATGGAGACGATCCGCGCCGTGCTGGATCGCTGAAGCACACGGACATGGCGGAAACAATGGCACAGGTCACGGTCATCATTGACGGCAAGACGTATCGCATGGCCTGCGACGAAGGCCAGGAAGAGCATCTAATTGACCTTGCGCAGCGTTTCGACCGCTATGTTGCGCATCTGAAGGATGCCTTCGGCGAAATCGGAGACCAGCGCATCACCGTCATGGCGGGCATCATGGTCATGGACGAACTGACCGAGCTGCAGAAGCGGGTGCATGGGCTCGAGACCGAAATTGCCACGCTGCGCAAGACGCGGGACGAGGCGCTTCTGCAGGCGGACAGGATCGATGCGGCGCTGACGGGCCAGCTGTCCGAGCTTGCGGGTCGCATCGAGGCGGTTGCGGCGAAACTGTCCGGCGCTTAAAGCCATGGCATGATCAGTTTGAGGCGCCCGCGGGCGCTGAGGCCAGGCGTTGACAAGGATCGATGGCAAAGCCCGGGAAACCCGTGCAGCTCGGCATCATCGGCGCGCCCTTCGGCGTGAGAGGTGAGTTGCGCGTCAAGACCTTTACCGAAGACCCGCTGGCGCTCGGCAGCTACGGTCCGCTTACGACCGGCTCGGGCCGTGTGCTTGAGGTGGCCGGCATCCGCCCCGCCAAAGGGGTTGCGATCGTCCGTTTCAAAGGCGTGGGGGATCGCAACACGGCCGAGGTGCTTCGGGGCGAGGCTCTGTTTGTCGACCGCGCGGCTCTGCCCGAGGCGCTGGAAGAGGAAGAATACTATCATGCGGACCTCATCGGCTTGCAGGTCGTTGACGAAAGCGGAAAGGAGGTCGGCAGGATCGTCGCGATTCACAATTTCGGCGCCGGAGACGTGCTGGAGGTTCAACCGGGCACGGGCAGCACGGTGATGATCTCCTTTACCCGCGACGCGGTGCCGCGCGTTGACGTGAAGGAGGGGACCGTAGGGATCGACCGCGCCGCCGCGGGGCTCGATGGAACGGCTGAGCGTGAAGCGCCGCAACGGTCCCGCCGTGCAAGGCCCGCGCGTAAGATGAAGTCGGCCGGAGGCGCTTCTTGAGCTTCCGCGCCACGGTTCTCACGCTTTACCCGGAAATGTTCCCCGGGCATCTCGGCCTGTCGCTTGCCGGCCGCGCGCTCGCGGTAGGCGCATGGTCGCTGGAGACGGTCCAGATCCGCGATTTCGCCCAGGACAAGCACCGCAGCGTGGACGATACGCCCGCGGGCGGCGGTGCGGGCATGGTGATGCGCGCGGACGTGCTGGCGCGCGCCATCGACAGTGCGGCGCCCGAGGATGACCCCCGCCCGAGGCTGCTCATGAGCCCGCGCGGTGCGCCGCTCACCCAGGCTCGCGTACGCGCGCTTGCTTCCGGCCCCGGCGCCGTCATTGTCTGCGGGCGCTTCGAGGGCGTGGACCAACGCGTGATCGAGGCGCGCTCGCTGGAAGAGGTTTCCATCGGCGACTACATCCTTTCAGGCGGCGAGCCGGCCGCGCTCGTCCTGCTCGATGCCGTCGTGCGGCTCCTTCCGGGGGTTATGGGCAACGAAAGTTCCGGGACGGAGGAGAGCTTCGAAAACGGGCTTCTGGAACATCCGCATTACACGAGGCCCCAACTTTTCGAGGGGCGGGAGATTCCGGCCGTGCTCACCTCCGGCAACCACAAGAAGATCGCCGAATGGCGGCGCGCGGAAGCGGAAAGGCTGACGCGCGAGCGGCGGCCCGATCTTTGGGCGCGGTACGAAAAGGCCGGAGAGGCGGAATGAAACGGCTTCTGCAGGCCGAAAATGCCGCGCTCCTCTTGGCGGCGCTCATCGCTTACCAGATGGCGGACGGCAGCTGGTGGCTGTTTCTCGTCCTCTTCCTCGCGCCCGACCTTTCCATGCTCGGCTATCTCGGGGGTCCGCGCGTGGGCGCCTGGTGCTACAACGCCGTCCATAACTGGTCCGCGCCGGTCATCCTCTATTTGGCGGCCCTTGCGGCGGATTCGGCCCTCTTCGTGCATCTGGCTCTCATTCTTGCGGCCCATATCGCCATGGATCGCGCGCTCGGCTACGGGCTGAAGCATGAAAGCGGCTTCAAGGACACGCATCTGGGCTGACGGGATCGCTATCGGTTGATTCCCCTGCCGATCTCGTGTATGTGCGCGGCCGGCTGGCATGGAAGGTCCATGGCCGGCATCTTAAGCAAGAACGTGCATTCGCTCTTGCGGCCTCCCCGGGGGAGCCGCACTCATCAGGCGGTCGGTGAACTGCCTGCGGGATGAGCGCTCTGACGGTTCGAGAAGAACAAAAGGACAAGACGATGGACCTTATCCGTCAGCTCGAGGCCGAGCAGGCCCAGAAGATCGCTTCCCAGCGCACGCTTCCCGACTTTTCGCCCGGTGACACCGTGCGCGTGCTCGTGCGCGTGACCGAGGGTTCCAGGACGCGCATCCAGGCCTTCGAGGGCGTGTGCATCGCGCGCTCCGGCTCGGGGCTCAACGAGAATTTCACCGTCCGCAAGATTTCCTATGGCGAGGGCGTGGAACGTGTCTTCCCGGTCTACTCGCCATTGGTGGAAGGTGTCGAGGTCGTACGACGCGGCAAGGTGCGGCGCGCCAAGCTCTACTATCTGCGTGACCGGCGCGGCAAATCCGCCCGCATCAGCGAAAATACCGGTGCCCGCGCCCGCAGGCTGAACGACGCGGCGCGTCAGGCGGCGGCGGACGAAAGGGCGCGCATCGAGGCCGAGAAGGTGGCTGCCGCGGAGGCGCTCGCCGCGGAGAAGGCCGCGGAAGAAGCAGCCGCCCAGGAGGCTGAAGCCGCAGCCGAGGCCAAGAGCGAGTAGGCCCGGACAAGACTTACAATGGATGATTGCGCCCGCGCATCGGCAACGGCGCATTCATCCATAGGGCTTCCGCAGAGGCCCGTTCATTCCATGCAGTTATAAATCTCACTCCTGAACGCGCAGGCGGGCGGCGAAGAAACCGTCCACGTCGCCGAGCTGTCCGGCCGTCTCCGGTACGGCCGGCGTGGTGCGCAGATAGCCCTCGCTGGTGATGAAATGCTCCGCGTCGGGCAGTTCGCTGGCCCTGACCGGGTAGAGCACCACCTCCCGGCGTTCAGCGAGCAGGCGGCCCACGAGCTCCTCGCCCTCGGCGGGATCGAGGGAGCAGTTGGCGAAGACGAGCACGCCGCCCGGCCGCAGCAGCATGAGCGCTCGCTCAAGCAGGCGACTCTGTAGCTCCGCCAGCCGCTGAATATCCTCCGGCCTCTTGGTCCAGGGCACATCCGGATGGCGGCGCACCGTGCCGGTGGAAGAGCATGGCGCGTCAAGCAAAACCGCATCGAACCGTTGGTCCGGCCGCCAAGCAAGCAGGTCGGCCTCGACCGTCTGTGCCGTCAGGCCCAACCGGTTGAGATTGACCTCGAGCCGTTGGAGCCGGCTAGCCGACAAGTCCACCGCCGTGACCATCGCACCGGCCTGTGCAAGCTGCGCCGTCTTGCCACCTGGGGCGGCACAGAGGTCGGCAACGGCGCGCCTGCGCACGTCACCGAGAAGCCGCGCTGGCAGGCTCGCAGCGGCATCCTGCACCCACCATTCGCCCTCCGCATAGCCGGGCAGTTCCGCTACCGGTGCTGGCAGCCGGTCCACCCGCACCGAGCCGTTGGGAAGAACGCGCCCGCCAAGCCGTACGGCCCAGCCATCGGGATCGGATTTCACTGTGAAATCGGTTGGCGGCTCCCGCCGGTGGGCGGCGAGGATGGCGTCTGCCGTCTCGCGGCCATAGGCACTTTCAAGATGCTCCATGAACCAGGCCGGCGCATCCCGCGTGCGGGCCAGGGCGCGCGGCAGCGCCTCGCCTCCGCCTCTTGCGAGGTTGCGCAGAACGGCGTTGACCAGACCGGAGAAGCGCGCTGTTCTCGGGTCCGTCTTGGCCTGCGCGACGGCGAGATCAACGGCCGCGCTGTCGGGAACATCGAGAAAGAGGATTTGCGCCGCGCCCACATGGAGGATGTGTGACAGGGCGCGCGCCTTTTCCGGGAGCGGCCGCTCCAGCGTTTCGCGGATGAGTGACTCGATCGTGCAGCGGTGGCGCAGCGCGCTCACAAGGATGGCACGGACCAGTGCCTTGTCGCGCGCGGAAAGCGCGAGAAACTGCGGGTGGCCGTGCTCGTTGTCCGTCAGCGCGTCAAGCGGCGTGCGGGCGTCGATCACGGCCGCAAGAAGGCGGACCGCCGCCCGCCGTGCGTCCAGACCAGGCTTGGAGTGGGGCTGCGCCGTGCTCTCTTTCCGGAGCGGATGCGCGCCTCCCGGCCTCACGACCAGGGGCCTTTGCGGGCGCGGCCCCAGGGGCCGCTGAAGCCTGCGGCAAAACCGACCGTGCCGCTCAGGCCGGCCTCACGGGCCATGGCCTGCAGGGCGGCGATGCGGTTTTCCGTATCCGGATGCGTCGAGAAGAGATTGTCCATCCTCTGCCCGGACAACGGGTTGATGATGAACAGGTGCGCCGTTGCCGGATTGCGCTCGGCATCTACATTGACGATCTGGCGCGCGCTTCGCGCGATTTTGGCGAGCGCGGAGGCGAGCCACAAGGGCTGACCGCAGATCTCCGCCCCGCGCCGGTCGGCCGCGTATTCGCGCGTACGGCTGATTGCCATCTGCACCAGCATCGCCGCGAGCGGCGCAACAATGGCGGCGATCAGGACGCCGATGATGCCCAGCGGATTGTTGTTGTCGTTGCGCCCGCCGCCGAAAAAGAACGCGAAATTGGCAAGCATCGAGATCGCACCGGCAAGTGTTGCCGTGATCGTCATGGTGAGCGTGTCGCGGTTCTGGATGTGCGCCAGCTCGTGCGCCATGACGCCCGCCACCTCTTCAGGGGTAAGGCGCTGCAGAAGCCCGGTGGTGGCGGCAACGGCCGCGTTCTCCGGGTTGCGGCCGGTGGCAAAGGCGTTGGGCTGCGGATTGTCGATGATATAGACGCGCGGCATGGGCAGGCCCGCCCGATGCGCGAGGTCCCGGACAATGCGATAAAACTCCGGCGCTGTCCGCTCGTCTACTTCGCGGGCATGGTGCATGCTCAGCACCATCTTGTCGGCGTTCCAGTAGCTGAACAGGTTCATGCCTGTGGCGATCAGGAAGGCGATCGTCATGCCTCCGCTGCCGCCAATCAGGTAGCCGACGCCCATAAAGAGCGCCGTCAGGAACGCCAGAAGCATTGCCGTGCGAATCATATTCATTGGCCCGAAGCTCCGTATCGCTGCGCCGTTGGGTCTGACGCGCGCGTTCGCATATATGATGGGAGCGAGACATTACATATTCAACAACAGGCCGTTCTTCAACGACGGCCGGAAAGCCGGTTTCCAGGGGATGAATGCCATGGATGAAAAGCAGCTAGAGGACGCCACCCCGCACCGCCCTGAGAAGAAGCTTCCGCCCGCCGCGCGGCGGGCGCTTCAGGAGGCGGAGGAAAGGCGCAGGCGAAAGGCCGCGGAACAGATCGCGGCACCGCGCGAGATCGGCGGGCGGAACGGGCCCAATCCCGTCCGCTTCGGGGATTGGGAGGTTAAGGGCATCGCTACGGACTTCTAGAGTATCGCGGCCTTATTGTTGAGGCCGCCGCACGAGTTCGTGGAAGTCCTCGCGTCGCCCCGGCACGTCCTCTTCTACGACGAGGGCAAGCTGGCGCTCGTCGAAGATGCGGAACCAGTCGTCCCATTCAATGATCTCCAGGCCGCCGATCTGATCCGCGCCTTCGTCCGTATCCAGGTAGGCATGCTGGCCGAAGGCGAAGCAGAGCACGGGTTCGGCCTGGCCCATGCCCAAAGCCGGCTGGCTCAGTGCCGGCTGGCCCGCACGGGCAGCCGCCCAATCGCGGATTGCATCGTGGTCGACGAGCGTTTTCGTATTAGCCATCAGAACCGCTCCCTGCGGTAGCCCAAACGCTCCGGAAGGAGAACGGGTTCCTCGCGCAGGCGTTTCTGCCCTAACAGGCCGAGGGGACCGGCACCTTGTTATCCGGGAGGCCATACATGTAGCTGCGCCCGCGCAGTAGCGTTCCGTAGCGGCAGCTCCGCAACTCGCGTAGATAGAGCCGGCCGCGCCGCTCCTCCAGATAGGCTACTTTCGGGTGCTCGGGTGTGCCATAGGCATGGCGTTCGGCCAGATAGCCCTTGCCGACAATGATTCGCTTGAAGCCAGCCGGGCTTTGAACGACGAGATTGCCGAACCTGTCGGCATAGGCAGTCTCGCCCGCGGATGCGGAAGAGGCGGCAATCGATAGGGCCAAAACGGCCAGGAGCGTTCCGGACGTAAGTTTCTTAAATGCAGGCATGATGCTGTTGCTCCTTCCCGGGAATCCCGGTGCCCAGGTTAACGGTTTCTTAACCATTGTCACCTGGGGCTTGCCCGTTGCCGTGGCGCTGCCAGATGTGTTCAATTCCGCAGAATGCTTTGTATCGGCGAAAAGGTCCGGAGCCATGAGCGAAAATCAGCAGGTCGACATCGCACCGTTGCGGCTCAGGGATGCGCGCGCGCTGGCGCCGCTCCTTGCCGCCTACACCCAATCGCTCAAGCGCGGCGCTCCACGCCGGCCCGATGAGTTCTACGCCGAAACACTGCTGCAGGATCGGGTGGTGGAGATCGTCGGCGCCCGGGTGAACGGCGAGCTGGTGGGTTTTGCCCTGTTTTTCGATCTCCCCGACCCGCTGACTGGGCTGCGCTACGGCCTTCTGGAGCATCTCTATGTGCATCACGAACACCGCGGCAAAGGCATCGCCAAGGCGCTCATCGATCTGGTGAGTGACCAGGCGGAGGATCGCGGCTGGGCGAAGCTTGTGCTGAATGCCCCGCGCCAGTCTCTGGAAGGCCGCAGGCTCTTCGAGCGGCTGGCGGCACCCTCTGACTGGACAAGCCATGTGATCCGTTACGACGCGCGGTAGCGCGGAGATCGCGGCGGCTCTAGCGAACGGTGGCAGAGTCCCGTGGCCGGCTAATGTCGGAATGCGCTTCTGTTATCCGTCCTTGGGGAACCTCACAGGGATTCAATTCACCGGGATTTCAAGGAGAGGACTCAAATGGCCAAGACCGCCGCAATTCTCATCGCCCGGCTCATCTTTGCTGGTGTTTTCGCCATGGCAGCGGGCTTCAAACTCGCTGGCATGGAGAACACCGCGACCCAGATAGCCTCCATCGGCTTCCCGGCCCCGTTGCTGTTCGCGTGGGTCGCAGCCCTGTTCGAAATCGCGCTCGTCATCGCCTTTCTGACCGGCGCCTTCTTTACGGAGGCGGCACTGCTTGCCGCGGCCTATGTCCTTTTTCTCGGTGTCGCCTTCTACGGGCCCTCGAAATGGACGGACGATCCGATGATGTTCGGGTTCTTTGTCGATCATTTCGTCTTCATCGCGGGCCTCTTGTACGCCGCCGTTCACGGACCCGGCGAGAGGCTGGCCGTCAGAAGGGGCCTGATATGGCGGCAGGAAACCGCTGGCGAAGCCTGACGCGCGTCAGGGCCCCGTCAGAACTTCAATCGATTCAAGCCAGCCCATGGCTTCCCTGCGGCTTTGACGCACTGCAAAAACCGCATTAGAAACCATCTGCCGGAGGCTTGGGAACGGCGCGGGTTCGACCCCGCCAACGCCGCTATCTCATCTCTTGGCCGTGAAATGGGGAAGCCATGAGCAAGTCCACAGCCACCCAGGCGAGACCGCTCTCGCCGCATTTGCAGATTTACCGCGTGACGCCCACCATGGCGATGTCCATCGTCCATCGTATCACCGGCGGCGCGCTTTATTTCGGAACCGTGCTTTTCGCCCTATGGCTGCTTGCGGCCGCCACGTCGCAGGCATGGTTCGATTTCGTGAACATGCTGTTCGGCTCGATTCTCGGCCGGCTCGTGCTTTTCGGCTACACTTGGACCCTCATCCACCACATGCTGGGCGGCATCCGCCATCTCATCTGGGACACGGGCCACGGCATCGAGAAGGAAACCTCCACCCGCATGGCCTGGGTTACGCTGATCGGCTCCGTCGCCCTCACTCTGGTGGTCTGGGTGGCGGGCTACGCGGTTAGGGGAGGGTTTTGATCATGGCAGACATGCGCACACCCCTGAGCCGCGTCCGCGGCCTCGGTGCGGCTCGCAGCGGCACGGAGCACTTCTGGCGCCAGCGGCTGACGGCGGTTTCAAATGTGCCGCTCACTCTCTTTCTCATCGGATTTGTGATCGCCTATAACGGCGCCTCCTATGAAGAGGTGCGCGGCGCCCTTTCCAGCCCGTTTGTCGCGCTTCCGATCGCCTTCGCCTTCCTGTCGGTGCTTTATCACATGCGGCTCGGCATGCAGGTGATCATCGAGGACTACGTCCACGATGACGGCTGGAAGGTGGCGCTCATCATCCTCAACACCTTCTTCCCAATTGTCGTCGGCGCGATCGCGCTCTTTTCTCTTCTAAAAATCATTTTCGGAGCCTGATTTCCGAATGGCGAATGCAAGCGAAAGAAAGGCCGTCAGGGCCTATGAGTATGTGGACCACGCCTTCGACGTGGTGGTGGTGGGGGCCGGCGGCGCAGGCCTGCGGGCCACGCTCGGCATGGCCGAGCAGGGGCTGAAGACGGCCTGCATCACCAAGGTGTTTCCGACGCGCTCGCACACGGTGGCCGCGCAGGGCGGCATTGCTGCCTCGCTCCAGAACATGGGGCCCGACCATTGGCAGTGGCACCTTTACGACACGGTGAAGGGCTCCGACTGGTTGGGCGACGTGGACGCGATGGAATATCTGGCGCGCGAGGCGCCGGCCGCCGTCTACGAGCTGGAGCACTACGGCGTGCCGTTCTCGCGCACCGAGGACGGCAAGATCTACCAGCGCCCCTTCGGCGGCCACATGCAGAATTTCGGCGAAGGCCCGCCCGTGCAGCGCACCTGTGCTGCCGCCGACCGTACGGGCCACGCCATCCTACACACGCTCTACGGCCAGTCGGTGAAGAACCACGCGCAGTTCTTCATCGAATATTTCGCGCTTGACCTCATCATGTCCGATGACGGCGTGTGCACGGGCGTCGTTGCCTGGAACTTGGAGGACGGCACCATCCACCGCTTCGCCGCCAAGATGGTGGTGCTGGCGACGGGCGGCTATGGACGCGCCTATTTCTCCTGCACGTCCGCACACACCTGCACGGGCGACGGCAACGGCATGATCGCGCGCGCGGGCCTGCCGCTGCAGGACATGGAGTTCGTGCAGTTCCACCCGACCGGCATCTATGGCGCCGGCTGCCTGATCACCGAGGGTGTGCGCGGCGAGGGCGGCTATCTCGTCAACTCCGAGGGCGAGCGCTTCATGGAGCGCTACGCGCCGTCGGCCAAGGACCTCGCCTCGCGCGACGTGGTCTCCCGCTGCATGATGCTGGAGATCCGCGAGGGCCGCGGCGTGGGCAAGAACAAGGACCACATCTACCTGCATCTCGACCACCTCGACCCGGCCGTGATCCACGAGCGCCTGCCCGGCATCGCCGAATCGGCGCGCATCTTCGCCGGCGTCGACGTGACGCGCGAGCCGATCCCGGTGCTACCGACGGTGCACTACAACATGGGTGGCATTCCTACAAACTATTGGGGCGAGGTGCTGAACCCGACGCCGGATGATCCGGACGCCGTGGCGCCGGGCCTGATGGCCGTGGGCGAGGCGGCCTGTGCCTCCGTGCACGGGGCGAACCGGCTCGGCTCTAACTCGCTGATCGATCTCGTGGTGTTCGGCCGCGCGGCCGCCATCCGTGCTGGCCAGGTGGTGGACCGTTCGTCCAAGGTTCCGCCGGTCAATCGTGCCGCCTGCGAGAAGATCATGGACCGCTTCGACCGCATCCGCCATGCCGATGGCGGCACGCCGACTGCGGTGCTGCGTGAGAAGATGCAGCGGGCGATGCAGGAGGATGCCGCCGTCTTCCGCACGCAGGAATCGCTTGAGCAGGGCTGCCGGCGTATTTCCGCGATCTGGCAGGAGCTTCCCGACATCAAGGTCCATGACCGGTCGATGATCTGGAACTCCGACCTCGTGGAGACGCTCGAACTCCATAACCTCATGGCGAACGCGATCACGACCGTCTATTCGGCTGAGGCGCGCAAGGAAAGCCGAGGCGCGCACGCGCGTGAGGATTTCACCGAGCGCGACGACGTCAACTGGCGCAAGCACACGCTTTCCTGGGTGGACGAGGCGGGCAGTGTGCGCCTCAGCTATCGTCCGGTGCATACCGAACCGCTGCTGAAGCCCGAGGAAGGCGGCATCGATCCGGCAAAGATCGCGCCGAAGAAGCGGGTGTACTGAGCAATGCTCCAGGGCTGTGAAGGAGCATTGGAGGCCCAGCGTGTCGCAGCACAACAATGCGCGATCCTGGTTATCAATCTGGACCGCGCGCCCGAGCGATTGGCCTTTCAGCGCGCCCAGGCCAAACATCTCGGAATAGACTTCGAACGGATACCGGCGGTGGATGGGGCGAAGCTCTCCGCTGAAACCTATCACCGATATGCTCGCCGATGGCAGCGTGTCCTGACGCGAAATGAAGTGGCCTGCCTTCTCAGCCATGCGAGATGTTGGGAGCACGTCATCGAACTTGGCTGCAACGCTCTTGTGTTGGAAGATGATGCAGTTCTGGCCGAAGAGCTCCCCGCCTTTCTGAATGAGGCGGCGGCCCTTGAAGGGTGTGTGGTCGTCAATATCGAAACCCGGTGCAGGCGAGCGTTTCTGGCTCGGGAACGTTCGGCATACTCCAGCACGGGTCTTTACGCGCTATTGCGGGCTGTTTCTGGCTCTGCCGGTTATCTGGTCACGCCTGAGGCCGCGGCAATGCTCTTGAAGGGGCTACCCCACAAGGCAGGTTTGGTGGACAATTACATCTGGGGAAAGCGGGATGTTAGGCGTTTGCAGGCAGACCCTGCATTCTGCATGGGGCTGGACGTGATGCAGGCGCATTTCCAATTGGAGAAGACTGCGCTTGCACGTTCCAACATCGCGAATAATGGGCGTTCCCGAGCAGAGAAAATATTGTCCTATTGTCGGCATCCGCTGACGGCTTGGAGAAGAGTGAAGGCGCAGGTCTCTCTTGGGCTTACCAAGATAATATTGCCATGGGTTGTCGCGTGGCGTGTGGTCGCCCCTTACCCATCCATACTAGCCAACTATCAGGCATTAAAAGGCGTGTGCAATGGTTGAGATCACCCTCCCCAAAAACTCCAAGATCCGGCAAGGCAAGGTGTGGCCGAAGCCCGAGGGCGCGACGAATCTGCGTGAATACCGCGTGTACCGCTGGTCGCCGGATGACGGCGAAAATCCGCGCGTCGACACCTACTATGTCGATATGGACGATTGCGGGCCGATGGTTCTCGACGGTCTCATCTGGATCAAGAACAAGATCGACCCGACACTCACCTTCCGCCGCTCCTGCCGCGAAGGCATCTGCGGTTCCTGCGCCATGAACATCGACGGCGCCAATACGCTCGCCTGTACCAAGGGCATGGACGATATTGACGGCGCCGTGAGGATCTACCCGCTCCCGCATATGCCGGTGGTGAAGGACCTGGTGCCGGACCTTTCAATTCCCTACGCGCAGCTTTCCTCCATCGAGCCCTGGCTGCAGACGGTCACGCCCGAGCCCGCCACGGAATGGAAGCAGAGCCGCGAGGACCGGGCCAAGCTTGACGGCCTTTATGAGTGCATTCTCTGCTTTTGCTGCCAGACCTCCTGCCCCAGCTACTGGTGGAACGGGGAGCGGTATCTGGGGCCGGCGGTGCTGCTTCAGGCCTACCGCTGGCTGATCGACAGCAGAGACGAGGCGACGGGCGAGCGCCTGGACAAGCTGGAGGACCCGTTCCGGCTCTACCGCTGCCACACCATCATGAACTGTACGCAGACCTGCCCGAAGGGGCTGAACCCTGCCAAGGCGATCGCTGAGATCAAGAAGATGATGGTGGAGCGGCGGGTCTGATCCGCCGCCCGGGCAGGATGGCGCCTGGCGTCAGATGGGTACGCGGGGCGGCTGCGATGCCGCCGCCTGCAGCCGCTTGAGCGCGATCTCAGCGGCAATGTCATTGGTCGGGCGCTTTTCAGCGTCGGCGGAAAATATCGGCAAGCACGGTCGGGATCGTCGCGACTCTGGACAGGGCCGCGTCCGGATCGTAGCCGCCCGGAGCCAGTTCGCCCGCCACATTGATGAGCCCGCCTGCATTGATGACGTAGTCGGGGGCATAGAGGATACCGCGCTCCATCAGAAGGCGCACATCCGCATGGTTCGCAAGCTGGTTGTTGGCCGAGCCCGCCACGATCGGGGTCTTGAGAAGCGGGATCGTCTTTTCCGAAAGCACGCCGCCCAGGGCGCAGGGCGCGAAAATGTCGGCATCGGCCGAGAGGATTTCCTCTGTGGCTAGGGCCGCAGCACCGAAATCCCTGCACGCCCTTCCACGCGCGCGGCGTCGATGTCGGCAACGGCGAGTGACGCTCCGGCCCGGTGCAGCTTCTCGCAGAGCGCTGAGCCCACCGCGCCCAGTCCTTGTACGGCCACCCTGCGGCCCGTCAGGTCATCCGTTCCGAAGCGATGCTTCGCCGCGGCCTTGATGCCGAGATAGACACCCTTAGCCGTTACGGGAGAGGGATTGCCACTGCCACCCCGCGTTGTGCCCGTCACATTTGGGGTGCGTGCGCGGAGGAAATCGGCGTCTGCGAGCGTCAGGCCCACATCCTCGCCGGTGATGAACTGGCCGTTGAGCGCGGCGAGCATCTCGGCATAGGCGGCGAGCAAGGCGGCGGTCTTGCCCGTCTTCGGATCAGCCATGATCACCGCCTTGCCGCCGCCCAGCGGCAGGTCGGCGATGGCCGCCTTGTATGTCATGCCGCACGAAAGACGCAGCGCATCGGCAAGCGCTTCCTCGAAACTCGCGTAAGGCCAGATGCGCGTTCCCCCGAGCGCCGGGCCGAGCGTGGTGTCGTGAATGGCGACGATGGCCCTCAGGCCACGCTTCTCATCGCGCCCGAGCCAGATGCTCTCGTGATTCTCGAAGGCGGGAAGTCTGGCCGCCTGAGCCGTAATGTCCATGATCGTGAGGCTGGAGGCACCGGCAGGTTGCCTGAGAGTCCTCGCTTCGTAAGCATGCAGCATGGCTTTCCTCCGAATAGCCTATCCGCATGTCTAATTTAGGCGGCCCTGCCGATCTTTGGTTGCGAAGACATGAAGCTCCGCGAACGTCCATTGCGTTCGCGGAGCGCTTTCATTGCGAAACTGTCACGGCGGAGGGGCCTCAGGCGAAGCGGGCCTCCAATGTGATAGGGATCGCCTTGAGCGCCGCCGAAACGGGGCAAATCTCCTTGGCCTTGGCCGCGATTTCCTTGAACTTGGCCTCTTCCATGCCCGGCACTGTGCCGTTGACGGTAAGTGCGCTGCCGCGGATCTCAAAACCGCCACCCTGCTTCGGCTGGAGATCGATCTCTGCCTTGACGTCGAGTGATTCCGCGGGCGTTCCGCCTTCGGCCAGCATGTGGGCGAGCTGCATGGAGAAGCACGCCGCGTGCGCAGCGGCGATCAGCTCCTCCGGGTTTGTGCCGGACCGGCCGGTTTCGTCTTCGAAGCGGGCCTTGAAGCTCAAAGGCAAGCCGCCCAGAGCGCCGCTCTGGGTGCTTTCGAGCCGGCCGGAGCCTTTGGTGAGAGAACCGTTCCAGATAACACTTGCGTGGCGCTTCATCCCTGTTTCTCCATGGGTTCGGTTGTTTGCGGGTTCATATGGCTTCGCCTCGCAGCAGCCGGGGCGTGGCACCGGAAAGCCCGGCCGCTTGACGGATGAAGAAATTCTTCATGCCCGGCATGCGATCGACCAGTCCAAGGCCAATGTCGCGGATCGCCCGAATCGGGGCGAAGTCGTTCGAGAAGAGGCGGTTCAGCACGTCCGTCGTGACGCCCATCTGCACCGTGTCGAAACGCCGCCAGCGTTCATATCGCTGCAGCACGTTGAGTGCGCCGATATCCTCGCCCAGCCGGTCCGCCTCCACCAGCACCTGGGCGAGTGCCGCCGCGTCCTTGAAGCCGAGATTGAGCCCCTGGCCGGCGATCGGGTGAATGCCATGGGCGGCGTCGCCCGCCAGCGCAAAGCGCGGGCGCACGAAATCCCGTGCGAGCGTCAGCCCCAGCGGCCAAGCCCGGCGCGGCCCCTCGACATGGATCTCGCCGAGCTTGAGCCCGAAGCGGATTTCCAGCTCGTGCTCGAAAACGAGGTCGTCTTCCTTGACCAGCCGTTCGGCATCTTCCGTCCGCTCCGTCCATACGATGGAGGAGCGGTTGCCCTTGAGCGGCAGGATGGCGAATGGCCCCGCCGGCAGGAAGTGCTCCTCCGCTCGGCCTTCGTGGGGGCGTTCGTGCGCAACGGTGCACACGATGCCGGACTGCCCGTATTCCCAGCGCACCACATGGATGCCCGCCATGTCGCGCAGTCTTGATTTCACCCCGTCGGCCGCCACAAGAAGGCGCGTGCGGCAGGATGTCTCGTCTGAAAGGCGGACGTCCACTGCGGCCGGCTCGATGTCAAAGGCCTCCGCCGCCACGCCTTGGACGATATCGATCCCGAGCTCCTTCGCCCGCCGGCGCAGGGCGCCGTTCAGATCCCGATTCATCACCATATGCGCGAAAGGTTCGCCGGGCGTGGCCTCACCGCCGAAGGTCAGGAACACGGGGCGGACCGGATCACTCGTGCGCGAATCGGTAATCACCATTTCCGTGATCGGCTGGGCCTCGGCTTCGATCTCTTCCCAGCAGCCCAGCTGCCGCAGCATGCGCACGGCCGCCGCCGCCACCGCCGAGGCGCGTCCGTCGCGCTGCCACACGCCCTCCGGCGCGGCATCGACAACCAGGATGCGCATGCCCGGTCGGGCCTGCCGCAGGGAGACTGCTATGGTGAGCCCCACATAGCCCGCGCCGGCAATCAGAACATCGAAAAGGCCCTGGACGCGCGACTCACCCTTTGTTTCAGCCATGGCTTCGAACTCCGTTCAACACGCCTGCCTTGACTTACAGCCAGTCCTCCGGTTTGTCGGAACGCTGTAAATCCACCGGAGGTCCTTCCCCATGCCGTCCCCGATGCAGGAACTTCTCGACATACTGAATCTGGAACGGCTGGAACACAACCTCTTTCGCGGCCTCAGCCCTCAGGTGGGCTGGCAGCGCGTCTTCGGCGGGCAGGTGATCGGGCAGGCACTGGTGGCTGCGCAGCGCACGGTGAGCGCGGATCGCCATGTGCATTCGCTGCATTGCTATTTCATACTGCCGGGCGATCCCACCGTTCCCATCATCTACGAAGTGGACCGCATCCGCGACGGCGGCAGCTTTACCACTAGGCGCGTGAACGCGATCCAGCACGGTCAGGCCATCTTTTCCCTTGCCGCATCCTTCCATATCGACGAGCCGGGCCTCGAGCATCAACTTCCCATGCCGGAGGGAGTTCCTCCGCCCGAAACCCTGCAGCCACAGCGGGCGTTTCTCACCGCCTTTGGCGACAAGGTGCCCGAGAAGATAAGGCGATACTGGCAGCGCGAGCGCCTGCTGGAAATCCGCCCGGTCAATGTCGAGCATTACACGACGCGGGATGCGCTTCCGCCCTTTCAGCAGGTCTGGATGAGAATGGCCGGTCCCCTTCCGGACGACCGCCATCTGCAGGCGGCGGTGCTTGCCTATCTGTCCGACATGACGCTGCTCGACACGGCCACCTTCCCGCATGGCCGTTCGCTGTTCGATCCGGAGCTGCAGATGGCGAGCCTCGACCATGCCATGTGGTTCCACCGGCCGCACTCGCTCTCCGGCTGGCTGCTTTACACCCAGGACAGCCCATCCACGCGCGGCGCGCGGGGCCTAACACGCGGCAGCATCTATTCGCAGGACGGCGTGCTCATCGCCTCGACGGCCCAAGAGGGGCTGATCCGGCTGCGCACAAAATAGGCAAATTTTGCACTTTGCACATTTTCTAATCACCTGGCCCAGTTGCGCTTCTAGACGCAGGCACGAAAGGTTGGAATTTAGGAAGTAATTTCAAGCAGTTGATTCAAGCATCAGGCATCTGGCACGGCGCTTGATTCCACCTCTGCGTTGCTGGCCGCCCAAGGTCGGGTGACCGGCGGCACATGCAACGCGGCGTGTCCGCCAAGCAGGGGTGAGACCTGATGAAACTTGTGATGGCAATCGTAAAGCCGTTCAAGCTCGAAGCCGTGCGCGAGGCACTGACGGAGCTTGGCATCCAGGGGCTGACCGTCACCGAGGTCAAGGGCTACGGACGGCAGAAGGGGCATACGGAAATCTATCGTGGCGCCGAATATGCCGTGAGCTTCCTTCCCAAGGTCAAGATCGAGGTCGCTGTCGCATCGGAGCTGGCCGAAAAGGCCGTCGATGCGATCGCCAGGGCCGCCAAGACCGGCCAGATCGGGGACGGCAAGATCTTTGTCTACAGCATCGAAAATGCCGTGCGCATCCGCACCGGCGAAACCGACGCCGACGCGCTGTGAGCGCAACCGGTACCTTTCAGGGAGAATGAGATGAGGTTTCCGAGAACCACTATCGCTAGGCTAGCGCCCGGTGCGGCTGCGCTCGCGCTTGGCACTTTAGCCGCGCTTCCTGCCCTGGCACAGGAGGAGAGCGCCGAAGCCGCCGCGGAGGTTGCGGCCGTCATGGACAAGGGCGACGTCGCCTGGATGATGACGGCGAGCCTCCTGGTGCTGTTCATGACCCTGCCGGGTCTGGCCCTCTTCTATGGCGGCCTCGTGCGCGCCAAGAACGCGCTGTCGGTGCTCATGCAGTGCACCATGATTGCGGCGGTGGTCATGGTCATATGGGTGCTGTGGGGCTATTCCTTCGCCTTCGGCGGCGGCACGGGCCCCTTCTGGGGAGGCTTCGGCAAGGTGTTCCTGTCCGGCGTGACGGCCGATTCGATGGCTTCGACCTTTACCGAAGGCGTCGTCATCCCCGAATACGTCTTCATCTGCTTCCAGATGACCTTTGCCGTCATTACGCCGGCGCTGATCGTGGGCGCCTTTGCCGAGCGGATCAAATTCTCGGCGGTGATTCTCTTCACCATCCTGTGGGTGACCTTCGTCTACTTCCCCATCGCCCACATGGTCTGGGATTCTTCGGGCTTCCTCTACAACCTCGGCGCGCTCGATTTCGCAGGCGGCACCGTGGTCCACATCAATGCGGGCATCGCCGCGCTGGTGGGCTGCATCATGGTGGGCAAGCGCACCGGCTACGGCAAGGAAATCCTCGCGCCGCATTCGATGACGCTCACCATGGTCGGTGCCTCGATCCTCTGGATCGGCTGGTTCGGCTTCAACGCCGGCTCCAATCTCGAGGCCACCGGCGGTGCGGCGCTGGCCATGATCAACACCTTCACCGCCACGGCCGGTGCGATCATCGCCTGGAGCGTGATTGAGGCACTGCACCGCGGCAAGGCGTCTATGCTGGGGGCGGCCTCGGGCATCATCGCCGGGCTCGTCGCCATTACTCCAGCCTGCGGCACAGTGGGTCCGGTGGGCGCCATCGTGCTGGGCGCGATCTCGAGCGCGGTTTGCTACTTCTTTGTGGCCGTGGTGAAGAACAAATTCGGCTATGACGACACGCTTGACGTGTTCGGCATTCACGGCATCGGGGGCATCGTCGGCGCACTCGGCACAGGCATCTTCACGGCGCCTTGGCTGGGCGGCACGGGCGGGGACGATTTCTCCATCGCCTCTCAGCTGTGGATTCAGATCGTGGCCGTTGTCGTAACCATTCTCTGGTGCGGAATCCTCTCGGCCATCCTCTACAAGATCGTCGATGCGGTGTTCGGCCTCAGGCCTTCGCCTGAAGATGAGACGCAGGGCCTCGATCTCACCTCGCATGGCGAGGCGGCCTACCACTACTCCTGAAACCGCGGCATCTCCCGCCCGACGGCGGAGGATGCGATTTGGGGCCTGGCGTTGTGCCGGGCCTCTTTTTTACAGTTGAGGGGGAGGCACAGCCGCGCCTCATGAAGCCGAGGCGCCTTCCGCCGGCACAAGGTCCTCTTCAGGCCATCTACTCCCATGGTTAATGCCGCCTTTACCATCACGGTTTTATCTTTCGCCCCGTCCAGGCGCTCTCAGGCGCGCCAACAGTACAGTCGGACGGGGAAATGCGTATGAGTTCCGGTACTTCCGCGGCGCTTGCTGTCTATGGCGGATTCGGTATGCGGCTCTTTCTGCGGCGGCAGGCTGCGCGCGGACTGGGGCTGGTTCTGCTGGTGCTGGCGGCATTCTGCCTGGCGGCGCTGGCCACCTGGAACGTGGCCGATCCAAGTTTCAGCCACGCGACCGACAATCCGGTCACCAATGCCATGGGCTACCCGGGGGCCGTCTTCTCCGACATCGCCATGCAGTTCTTTGGCCTTGCCTCGGTTGTCGGGCTGGTGCCCGCCGTCTTCTGGGGCCTCTTCCTTCTCGCGGCGCGCCCCATCGAGAGGCTGTGGCGGCGCGTCGGCGCGTGGTTTGGCGGCGCCGTTCTTTCGGCGGGCATTGCCGGCTGCGTCGTTCCGCCTGAAACCTGGCCGCTTCCGACTGGCCTTGGCGGTGTCTTCGGCGACATGGTGCTCGCCGCTCCCGCCCTGCTGTCGGGCGACTATCCGACCGGCCTGTTTGCTCTTGTCGTTGCGATGGTTCTTTTTGCGCCCGCCCTCTGGCTGACGCTTTACGGCGCCTGCATCTTTGCCCGTCCCGCCGAAGTCATCGCGCCCGGTCTGTCGGAAGACGACCTCGAAGAGGAAGAGGAGGACGACGAGGAAGAGGAAGACGGTGGCTTCGTTGCTCTGGGCTGGGTGGCGCACTGGTGGCTGTCGCTCAGAGGCTTTTGCCGCCGCCATTTCCTCCGCGCCGACGGCCATTTGGATGAGGAGTATGAGCTCTCCGCGCCCGCTCCCGTTGTCGCGGCGGCCCGTGCAGCCGACGAGCGCATGCGCATCGAGCCCGATTTCGACGAGCCGCAGGCCTATGTCGAGCCGCAGGTCGATGTGCCCGCGGTCCGTGAACCCGCACTCCGTGAGCCCGCGCCCATGCGGGTGGAAAATCCTGCGCCACGGCCTGCGCCCGGCGCGCGCGTGCGCCGCGAAGCGCAGCCCTCGTTCCTGGACTCGGGCGGCTTCACCCTGCCTCCGCTGCATCTTCTTGCCGAACCCAAGGCCACCAGCAAAGATCCGAGCCTCTCCAAGGAAGCGCTGGAGCAGAACGCGCGGCTTCTCGAGGGCGTGCTTGAGGATTTCGGCGTCAAGGGTGAGATCATCCATGTGCGCCCGGGGCCGGTCGTCACACTTTATGAGCTGGAGCCCGCGCCCGGCATCAAGTCCTCGCGCGTCATCGGTTTGGCCGACGACATCGCCCGCTCCATGAGCGCGATCGCCGCGCGCGTGGCGGTCGTGCCCGGCCGCAACGCCATTGGCATCGAACTGCCGAACGCGACCCGCGAAACGGTCTATCTGCGAGAGCTTCTGGCGAGCCGCGAGTTCGAAACCACCAAGGCGCGCCTGGCGCTGGCGCTCGGCAAGACGATCAACGGCGAGGCCGTGATCGCCGACCTCGCCAAGATGCCGCATCTGCTGGTGGCCGGCACCACCGGCTCCGGCAAGTCGGTGGCCATCAACACGATGATCCTGTCACTGCTCTACCGGATGACGCCGGAGGAGTGCCGCCTGATCATGATCGACCCCAAGATGCTGGAGCTTTCCGTCTATGACGGCATCCCGCACCTGCTCACCCCTGTCGTCACTGATCCCAAGAAGGCGGTCGTGGCGCTGAAATGGACCGTGCGGGAGATGGAGGAGCGCTACCGCAAGATGTCCAAGGTGGGCGTACGCAACATCGAGGGCTTCAATCAGCGCGTTCTCGCCGCCAAAAAGAAGGGCGAAAGGATCACGCGCACGGTGCAGACCGGATTCGACCGGGAGACGGGCGAGGCGATCTACGAGACCGAGGATCTCGATCTGGAGCCCATGCCCTGCATCGTCGTCATCATCGACGAGATGGCCGACCTGATGATGGTCGCCGGCAAGGACATCGAGGGTGCGGTGCAGCGGCTGGCCCAGATGGCGCGCGCGGCCGGCATCCACGTCATCATGGCGACGCAGCGGCCTTCGGTGGATGTCATCACCGGCACGATCAAGGCCAACTTCCCCACGCGCATCTCCTTCCAGGTCACCTCCAAGATCGACAGCCGCACGATTCTGGGCGAGCAGGGGGCCGAGCAGCTGCTCGGCATGGGTGACATGCTCTACATGGCGGGCGGCGGGCGTATCCAGCGCGTGCACGGCCCCTTCGTCTCCGATTCGGAGGTGGAGAAGATTGTCGCGCACCTGAAGGCGCAGGGTGTGCCGGATTATCTGGATGCCGTCACCGAAGACGATGGAGATGGGGACGATTCCGGCGGCTTCGCAAACGGTGCCGGCAATCTGGGCAATTCGGACGACCCCTACGATCAGGCGGTTGCCATTGTGCTGCGCCACGGCAAGGCTTCGACGAGCTACATCCAGCGCCGCTTGGGCATCGGCTACAATCGCGCGGCGTCCATCATCGAACGCATGGAGCAGGAGGGCATTGTCGGTCCGGCCAATCACGCGGGCAAACGCGAGATTCTGGTGCCTACCGAGCGGGATCAGGAATAGTTCGGATACGCATGCGGGGCGGGGTCTAATTTCAGCCCCGATGCCGCCCTATCTAATGACCGATGCCACAGATTCCGGAGACCAAGGACCTATGACCATTTTCGCCGAACGTCCCAGCGTTTTCCGCCGCGCGGTTCCGGCGTTCTTCGCTCTAGCCTTTGGTCTGATCGCTTCGGGTGCGGCGCATGCAGCCTCGGACGCCGTCCAGAGGATAGCCGACCATTTCTCCAACGTGCGCACCATGACGGGCGAGTTCGTGCAGTTCGGCCCGCGCGGCGAGCAGACGGGCGGCAAGTTCTATATCGAACGGCCCGGCAAGATTCGCTTCGACTACGAGCCTCCGGCGCGGTTCCGCGTCATCTCCGACGGCACGACCGTGGTTGTGGAAAACCGCAAGATGAACACGGCGGACATCTATCCTCTGTCCAAGACACCGCTGAAGCTCCTCCTGGGCGAGCGCATCGATCTATCCGCCGCGAACGTCCAGAGCGTGAGCGAGGAAGAGGATCTGACGACCGTGCGCCTTGTTGACCGTCAGCTCGGCGTGAATTCGACCATCACCATGATGTTCGATTCCGAGACCTATGATCTGCGCCAGTGGACCATCACCGACGCGCAGGGCAAGGACACGACGGTGATGCTGTTCAATGTGCAGCAAGGCGTTACTTTCGATCCCAGCGTCTTTGCGATCGACTACAGCCGCGTCAACAGGATGGCGCGCGGGGATTTCTGATCTCCTTTCGGTAGTATGGGTGCGGGACGCTTGCCACCGGCGCCGGTGGCAAGCTATGCCGGCTTTGACAAGAAAAGCCGGACGCCTGCCATGCCGTTCAAGATTGCCACCTGGAACATCAATTCCGTTCGACTGCGCCTGCCGATCGTGCAGCGCTTCCTGGAGGAATACCGTCCGGACGTCCTGTGCCTTCAGGAGACGAAGTGCCCGGATGACCAGTTTCCGACGGCTGCGTTCCGCAAGCTCGGCTACAACCACATCGCCATCCATGGGCAGAAGGGCTATCACGGCGTGGCTACCGTTTCGCGCATTCCCCTGGAGACGGTGGAAAAGCGCAGCTTCTGCGGCATCGTCGATTGCCGGCATCTCTTGACCCGGATGCGCGTGAACGGAGGGGACATTCTCCTGCACAATTTCTATGTGCCTGCGGGCGGGGACGAGCCGGACCCGGAGATAAACCCCAAGTTCCGCCACAAGCTCGACTTCATCGAGGAGATGCGTGCGGTTCGTCCGGCTGAGATGGAGAATACGGCGACGATCCTGGTCGGCGATCTCAACATCGCGCCCCTCGAAGCGGACGTCTGGTCTCACAAGCAGCTTCTCAATGTGGTCAGCCATACTCCGGTCGAAACAAGCGGCCTCGAAAGCATGCGCAGCTATTGCGGCTGGGTGGATCTGGTGCGCCGGCACATTCCGCCTGAACAAAAGCTCTTTACCTGGTGGAGCTATCGCGCGCGGGACTGGAATCTGTCCGATCGCGGGCGCAGGCTCGACCACATCTGGTCGTCACCGGGGCTGGCGCCCGCGCTGTCTCGCGTCGAGGTGCTTCGGGAGGCGCGCGGATGGGACCGGCCGTCCGACCATGTGCCGGTGATCGCCGAGTTCGGCTGAGGACGGGCGGTATGGACGAGCGCGCATCCTGCTTCCGTCAGACAAAGGATGGGCTCGAAATTTTCGTGCGCCTCACGCCCAGCTCGTCAAAAGACGCGGTAGAGGGGACCGAGCAGGGGTCGGACGGGCGCTCCTACCTCAAGGCGCGGGTGCGTGCTGTGCCTGAAGACGGCAAGGCGAACCGGGCGCTGGAAAAGCTGATGGCGAAAGGGCTGGGCGTGGCCCAGAGAGATGTCTCCGTCGTGTCCGGGACGACCTCGCGGCTGAAGACGGTGCTCGTTACCGGCAAGGCGCAGGATCTCGTCGCCGGACTAAATGCGATACTCGGTGAAAGCGCACGGGGCGGCGGGTCAGAGGAGGGAGATGTGCCGTGAGATATTTGCCGGTTCTTCTTCCGATCCTTGTTGCCGGAAATGTCGGCGCGGAGGAGATCAAGAGCGCCTATACGGAGTTTGATGCCGAGCGCGACTGCCTCATCGTCGATCATGAGGAAGGCGAGGATTGGGTCCACCTCGTCTGTTCGGGCTATAAGGGCTACCCGGTCTTCCTCTACTACAGCGACGTGCGTGAATCCGCCTTTTACGGCTTTCCGCCTCAGGACGACAGACCGGCATGGGAATCTTTTACGAGCTTCAACAATGCCGGCCAGGAGATCGAGTGGCGCATCGAGATCGATGACGGTCGCGAGATTCCCTTTGCCACCATCCATCGCTGGTTCGTGGCGACAGACCCGGAGAACCCGGCCGAAGACACGGAAGTGCTGGTGGTTCACAAGGTGGGCCAGATCGGAGAGTGGGAGGGCTGCGTCATCGGCCATGTCGTCGCGACCGGCAACAGGAGCGCCAACGAAAAGGCGCGGCAGATAGCCGACGAGCACGCGCGGGATTTCGAATGCGGAATGGATGAGCGGGTGGTCGTATCCGGCAGCGTTCCGCTGCCGGACTTCATCAGCCGATCAAACTGAAGATCGCTATGCCGCCGGCGCCGCCTTTGCCCTTTCGATCGCCTCGGCGATGATGCGCTTTGCCGCCGCGGCATCCATCCAGTCGCCGATCTTCACCCATTTGCCGGGCTCCAGATCCTTGTAGTGCTCGAAAAAGTGCTGGATCTGCTGCAGCGTGATTTCCGGCAGGTCGGTGAAGTTCGTCACATTTTCGTAGCGACGCGTGAGATGCGGGGAGGGCACCGCGATCACCTTCTCGTCCTGGCCGGAATTGTCCTCCATAATAAGGACGCCGATTGGCCGCACATTGATGACACAGCCGGGGACGAGCTGGCGCGTGTTGCAGACGAGCACGTCGATCGGATCGCCGTCGTCCGACAGGGTGTGCGGCACGAAACCGTAATTGCCGGGATAGGTCATGGGCGTGTAGAGGAAGCGATCCACCACCAGTGTGCCCGCTTTCTTATCCATCTCGTATTTGATTGGCTGCCCGCCTACGGGCACCTCGACGATGACGTTCACGTCCTCAGGCGGATTGTTGCCGATGGAAATGGCCTCTATGCGCATTGTCTTTCCGATTTCGGTTGAGCGTTGGCGGCTGCCTAAACGCTCCGCCCGCCGGATGCAATGCGGCGGATCGCCCGTTGAGTCGGCGGGCAAGTCAATCCCAGACGAAGGCGATCTTGCGCAGCGCCTTGCCGTCGAACACCTCCACGCCTTCGGCGGTGTCACGTCCGCCTGCGCGCTGGTAAAACGAGATGGCGCCGGTATTGTCCTCCAACGCCCAGACGACGAGGCCTTTAAGGCCGTGGGCGGCCAGCATCTCGCGCGCGGCATTGAACAGGCGGCGCCCGAAGCCGATGCCTTGATATTCGGGGCTGAGATAGAGCTCGTATATCTCGCCGGCCTGTTTGAGCTGGCGCGCGCGGTTGCGCCCGAGCGTGGCATAGCCCGCGATCTCTCCGCCGACTTCCAACACCAGCACGGTGGCCGAACGCCGGATCGCATTGGCCCACCAGCGGGCGCCCCTGCGGCCGACCATCGCGTTGAGCGCGCGGTAGGGAATGATCCCGGTATAGGCCCCGCGCCAGGAGCGGTCATGCACCGCTGCGATTGCTTCCGCGTCTTGCGGGTCCGCCCGCCTGATGTCGATCGAGAGCGTCTTCATGGTTCGTTAACCATAGCTGCGTCGCACCGCGCATGGCAAGCAGAAGCAGGACCGCGGCCGCAAATCGCGATCAGATTTCTGCGAGCCAAGCCGTGGCGGGCGGGACAATACATGAAATTTCCCCGGCGCTCTTCGGTGGCGTTGCGAATGATGCTATCGCTGGACAAGGATATGCCGCCGCTACGGGCCCGTGGGGATGAGCGACAGACGAAGCGATGAGGGACGGCGCGCCGAGTCCCGCCGGATATTGGAGCGTGTGGATCGCGACAGCGAATCGCTCCTCATGCGGTCGGCCGCGAAAGCGCGCGATCATTTCGCCGCGCGCGAGGCGGAGGGAGAGGACTGGACCGAGCTCTGGGGACGCCGCCTTGGCCGCGCACTTGCCGTCGTGTTCGCGATCTTCCTCCTTGCCTGGCTCTGGCTGACACTGAGGGGAGGGCATTCATGACGGGTGCGCGTGACAGCGTTAGGCAGGGCGGGCGCGTTCCCGCGGTCATCGTGGTCTCTAGCCATGTGGTGCGCGGGTCAGTCGGTAATCGCGTCTCCGTCTTCGCGCTCGAAACCATGGGATATCCGGTATGGGCGGTGCCAACCATCATCCTGCCGTGGCATCCGGGCCATGGCCGCGCCAACCGCATCGTGCCGGCCGCAGGAGATTTCGCTGCCCTGATGCACGACGTTGAAAACGCTCCCTGGCTTGGCGAGGTGGGGGCGGTGCTGTCCGGCTATCTGGGCGATGCCACGCAGGCCGATGCAATCGCCTCTCTGGTGAAGGCGGTGAAGCGCAGGAATCCGGACGCGATCTATCTGTGCGATCCCATCATGGGTGACCGGGACGGCCTCTATGTGCCGCAGGCCGTTGCGGCTGCGCAGCGGGATAGGCTGATGCCCATTGCCGACATAGCTACCCCGAACCGCTATGAGCTTGCCTGGATGGGGGGTGCCGAGCTCGACAGCCTTGATTCCATCGCATCCATCGCAGCCTTTGCGGCGAAGGCCGGCCCCCGGACCATGCTGGTCACATCGGCCCCCGGCGATGCGCCGCGCAGCATCGCCAATCTCCTGCTTACGCCGGAGGAGACATATATGGCGGAGCATCCGGCCATCGAAAATCCGCTCAGCGGGACGGGCGACGTTCTTGCCGCCCTGTTCCTCGCTTGGCTTCTCGGCGGTGCCGCGCCTTCCGAGGCTCTGCGGAAGGCCGCCGCCGCCGTGTACGAGGTGGTGACAAGCGCAGCAGGGCGCGGCGCGGACGAGCTGATGCTGGAAACGGATGTGGCAAGCTTCACTCAGCCTGGGGATGTCGTGACGCTGCGCAGGCTTGCGCGCGTGGTGTAGCGGCCCGTCGCGTCAATGCCGGAAGTGGCGCATACCGGTGAAGACCATGGCGATGCCATGCTCGTCGGCAGCCGCAATCACCTCCTCGTCGCGCATGGAGCCGCCCGGCTGGATAACGGCCGTGGCGCCGGCCTCGATCGCTGCAAGCAGCCCGTCCGCAAAGGGGAAGAAGGCATCCGAGGCGACAACCGAGCCCCTGGTGAGCAGTTCGTCGAGGCCGGCGGCCTTGGCGGCATCCTCCGCCTTGCGCGCCGCGATGCGCGATGAATCTAGGCGACTCATCTGCCCGGCGCCGACGCCAACCGTCGCCAGATCCTTTGCGTAGACAATGGCGTTCGACTTCACATGCTTGGCGACGCGAAAGGCGAATTTCAGATCCGCCAATTCCTTTTCGGTCGGAGCGCGTTTCGTCACCACCTTGAGCTCCAGGTCGTCCACGACGCCCGCATCCCGCGTCTGCACCAGCAGTCCGCCTGAGACGGTTTTGGCTGTCAGCCCGGGGGCGCGCGGGTCCGCCACGCCTCCCGTCAGCAGAAGGCGCAGGTTCTTCTTCGCCGCGATGAGTTCCTGTGCTTCCTCTGTCGCATCCGGCGCGATGATCACTTCGGTGAATATCTTCACCATCTCTTCCGCCGCTTCGGCGTCCAGCGTGCGGTTGAGCGCGATGATGCCGCCAAAGGCCGAGACAGGGTCGCAGGCGAGCGCCTTGCGGTAGGCTTCCGCAAGGGTCGGTGCTTCCGCCACGCCGCAGGGATTCGCATGCTTGATAATGGCGACGGCGGCGGTCCTTGCCGGATCGAACTCGCTCACCAGCTCGAACGCGGCATCCGTGTCATTGATATTGTTGTAGGAAAGCTGCTTGCCCTGCACCTGCCGGGCCGTGGCCACTCCAGGTCGCCGCTCCCCGGTGATGTAGAACCCCGCCCTCTGGTGCGGGTTCTCGCCATAGCGCATCACCTGCTGAAGCCGCCCGCCGAAGGCGCACCATTCCGGCCCCGAAATGGAAAGCGTTTCAGCGAACCATTGCGAGATCGCGGCGTCATAGGCCGCGGTGCGCGCAAAGGCCTTCGCGGCCAGCTCCTGTCGCAGGCGGTAGGACAACGCGCCGCCATGCTCTTCAAGCGCCGCCGTCACCCGGTCATAGTCCGCCGGGTCGGTAACGACGGCGACATAGGCATGATTCTTCGCCGCGGCGCGCAGCATGGCCGGACCGCCAATGTCGATGTTCTCCACCGTCGCGGCATAGTCCGCGCCGCTGAAGCGCACCTCCTCGAACGGATAGAGGTTGATGATGACGAGATCGATCGGCTGGATACCGTGCCTCTCCATCGCCGCCGCGTGCTCGGCGTCATCGCGGATGCCGAGAAGCCCTCCGTGAACAGACGGATGCAGCGTCTTCACCCGGCCATCCATGATCTCGGGAAAGCCTGTTAATTCCGAAACATCGCGGATGCGAAGCCCTTCCTTCGCAAGGGCGGCTGCAGTGCCGCCGGTGGAGACAAGTTCGATGCCTCGCTCGTCGAGTGCTTTGGCGAATGTAACGATGCCTGTCTTATCCGAGACTGAAATCAGGGCGCGCCGCACCGGGACGAGGTCGGGCGCGGGGATATTTTTAGCAGGAACGGCCATGGCTATCCTCGTTGGCAGGCTGCCGACCTAGCACAGCATCGTTTCAAATCAAGCCGTAGCCTTATGAAGGCATGTCGAGAATGCTGTGCGTGCGCACGAGCTGCCAATGGATTTCCTGCAGATCGGCGGCATCTAAATGCAGCACGATCTGGCGGCTGCGGCATGGGCCGGCCACGGCGGCGAAAAAGATCGATTCTTCCACGACCGGCTGCACCTCGCGGCAGGTGAAAACCCAGGTGTCAGTCGCATCGCCTGAAAGGATGAGCAGCCCCTCGTTGTCGCGGTAGAGATCGATGTCGGGATGAAGGTGAAAGCGCACGGCGATCGCGGCGCCGTTCGGACGCCGGCCGTCAGGCCTGCGGAAGCGGTCAGTGCCGCGCACCATGGTTCCTTCCTGCATGAGCACCAGCTCGCGCTCATGCACGATGCCGAATCGGGGAACGTAGCCGTCGTGACTCGCTACGAAGCCCAGTTTTCCGGTCGAGTCGATGCGTTCGCAGGTCACCTTGCGCGGACCGCCGATGAGCGGCGTGCCGACCCAATCGTCCCATCCGGCCGGCAGGGCGAAGCGCGCCTGCGACGTGTCCGCCACCGTGGCGGTGGAATGGGCGGCCGTTGCGCGCGCGAGCGGCCGGAAGGTTTCGGAGCCGAAACTGTCTGTCCCGCAGTTGACGATGAACTGGTGCCTGCCGGAGGAAAGCTCGAAGGAGAGGCAACCCGCATGGGCCATGCTGGAAAGCTCGGGCGGCGGCGGCGCGGCCGTGTCCGCGATGATGGTGGTGCTGCCCATGGTGAGTCGCTCGTAGCCCGAATGCGGCGCGTGCGACAACGGCGCTCCGCCCGTGTCGTCGTAGCGCAGGATCGCGGCCACCCGATCGTGGATGGTGATACCCATGCCGTTGAAGCGTGCCAGGCTTCCGTCGCGATGGCGGAAGAAGCGCAATGCGGGAAGCATCCGTTCCACCGCGCCGACAAGGGCATCGGGCGGCGATTGCGCCTGGTTGGCGTAGGTCTGCCTGAGGGGCAAGAGATCGGCCAGAAGCTCGATCACGGCGCACGGGTTGCGCGATACATGCCCGCCGTCCGGAAGGATCTGGCGTTCGAGCTCCGCCGAGAGATTCCGGGTCGCGCTGTTGAGCGCGGAGGCGGAAGAGGGAAGCGACAAGGCGGCAAAGGCGATGGCAATGCGTGCTCTCAGCCTCTCCTCACCGTCGGGCATTTCCGCCGCGATGGAGCGCAGATAGCGCACCTGAATCGCCAGCAGCTTAAGATACTGGCGGTAGAAGGCGAGGTCCGCCCCCTGAAGCACGACGGCGGAATGCTGAAGCCAGGCGATGATGCGCCGCGCCGTCACAGCCGGATTCCAGGCAATGCCGGCAATCCGCCGGCCATAAAGGCCGATCCAGTCGGACACCAGCGCGCGGGCATTCGCCGCCGCAAGCTCTGTCTGTGCCGCGTGCAGGTGCCTCAGCCAGCGAAAGCCGTGCAGGGCTTCGAGCCAGGCTTGGTTGCGCACATCCATGTGAAAGGGCGATTGGCCGCCGGTCTCCACAAGATGCCCGGCAAGCAGGAAGCGGCCGTGGTAGATTTCGCGCGCGATGGCCGGGTCGGCGTGCCGCAGGTCGGGCGGGGCGATCAGAACCCGCTCCGGCGTCCGCCCGGTATAACGCCAGCGATAGGCTGGGCCCGCGCGCAGCCTGCGCCGCAAACGCCGCCATGCCTGACGCGCCGCCAGATCCCAAAGAAGCGGACTGAAGCCGCTGGCTGCCATTGAATACCGCACCCGTGAACTCTGCTTTCCCGCGCCGCCCGCATCGCGAAAGCCATTTCTACGCGGAGACTAAATGATTCAACGGCTTGTGCGAAGGACAAATATCCCCGCCGGAACCCGGTTGCGCAGGTTGTCTGTCCGGTCATAGGGAACCCGCCGGTTCCGGCCGCGTTGCAGGCGGCATGCAGCCTCTGTTCGATGACTTCACGGTCGATACTGTCTTGCCCTGGCAGGTGATCGCAGTCCGGCTCGTGTTCGCCATCCTGCTGAGCGGCATCCTGGGCTTCGAGCGCGAGCTTACCGATCGTCCGGCCGGGCTTAGAACCCATATGCTCGTGTCGCTGGCCTCGGCCACCTTCGCGCTCGTGGCGGTGGAGATCATCTCCATGCAGGTCTTTGCCGACCAGCGGGTACAGACCGATCCTGTCCGCCTGGTGGAGGCGATTACGGCCGGCGTCGCTTTTCTTGCGGCCGGATTCATCATCTTCAAGCGCGGACAGGTGCGCGGCCTGACGACGGGCGCGGGCATGTGGCTTGCCGCGGCCATAGGGCTTTCCGTGGGCCTCGGGCTGTGGACGATCGCCGCTCTCTCCTGCCTTCTGGGCACCATCGTTCTTGCGCTGCTGCGCCGGCTCGAGGTGAAGCTTGCCATCAAGAAGCCAACGCCGGGCGCGGAAGAATAGCGACAATTCTGACGCGGCGGATTTGCAACGGGAGTTGACGCGGACGCGGCTGGCCGTATAGTCCGCGCCTGTCCGCCCGTTTCCGGCGCGGGCCCCTGTGGCGGAATTGGTAGACGCGACCGACTCAAAATCGGTTTCCGCAAGGAGTGCTGGTTCGAGTCCGGCCAGGGGCACCAACAGTCCACACGAAAGAACAGTTTTCCCAAACGGGCCCATGGGGCACCGACCGGCCTGATCTGGCGAGGTCAGGGGCTCGCATGTTGGCCGTTTTCTTAACCGCCTCGCTCCCGGCCGCCTTCAATGGCTTCTTCACTCGGTCCGGATATGACAAATAGTGGCAAACTCGGCGGTTGGGGGATCTACCGTGCCAATTCCAGATTACGAAACGTTGATGCTTCCTATCCTGCGCCTCTTCGCAGAGGGTGCACCAAATGTTGCGGCTTGCCTTCCCGCCCTTCAAAAGCAGTTCAACATATCCGATGAGGAAGCCGCCCAGCTTATTCCGAGCGGTCGTAATACCACCATCCTGCAAAGTCGGGCACATTGGGCGCGAACGTATCTCTCCAAGGCGGGCCTCCTTGTTTCCCCGCGCCGCAATTTGCACGTCATCACAGAGTTGGGACGACAGGTCCTCGCGTCCAATCCCGAACGTATCGACAATGAAACGCTTTCCCAGTTCCCGGGCTTCACAGAATGGATTGAGCAATCTCGGCAGGCAGAACATTCGGGGCGAAGCGCTGAACGTCCTGTTCGCGCTAAAGTGTCTGTAGACATCACGCCGATTGATGAGCGTCAGACTCCCTTGGACGCCTATGGAAGCCGCCTCGGCACTCCTCGACGCTGCTTTGCGCGACGAACTGATTTCCCTGCTCTACCAGCTTTCTCCGCAGCGGTTTGAACGGGTGATCCTCGACCTCCTTCTGGCAATGGGATACGGTGGGGGCGATCTTGCCAATGGCTTGATGACCAAAGCTACCGGTGACGGCGGGATTGACGGCATCATCCATGAGGATGCCCTCGGTCTTGATGCGGTCTACGTTCAGGCAAAGAGGTATGCAGCCGACAACAAAGTCAGCCGCCCGGACGTTCAACGATTTATCGGGTCGTTGACGGGGGAGGGAGCGACTAAGGGCGTCTTTGTCACCACCTCCGACTTCTCAAAGGAAGCCCACGAATATCTTCATCGGGTGCAGCACCGGGTCGTGCTTATCAATGGGCAACGGCTGGCACAGCTTATGATCCAGCATGGTGTAGGCGTTCGAGTTCGCCAGACATACAAAGTTCAAAGCGTGGACGAAGATTACTTCGGGGATGCTCTCGGGTAACGCTTGCCTCCCCATCGTTGCCGCCGCCACAATTGCCCTTATAGCCAGCACCGCACGAGGTCCACAACAGAGGAATGAGGCCAGCGAGGGTTTCGCGTCCATCTGATTGATATTCAAGGACGAAACCGGTCTCTTTAATGGTTTGATTTGGTGCCTACGACCCGGCTAGGGCACCATCCGCTGCAGCGGAACTCGCCGCCGCGGGATGTCCCGTCCGGCAGAGATAGGGAGTGCAACATGCGGATCGTCCGCGCTGCAGCGGCCTTCCTCCTGCCTTGCCTGCTTCTTGCCGGCTGCCAGATGGTGGAAAGCGATTCCGGCGGAAGCAGCGTCGCCGGTACGCCGCCCCAGGCAGAGGCTCCCTTCTTCGTCGGGCGCTGGGCCGCAGAGGAAAAACTTTGCCAGAGTGCCGCCTGGGAAATCACGGCGGAGAGGCTTTCGACCCCCGGTCACGTGGTGTGTGAGTTCAACGAGGTGCACGAGAGCGCGGCCGGCTACGAGATCGATGCCACGTGTATGGCGGAAGTTCCGCCCGCGCCCTATACGCTCGCTGTCTTCTATGCGCAGTCGGTTGGCGCTCTGCTCATTGAGGGCGGCCCCTTCGAGCCGGTCGGGCTCACAGCCTGCGAATAGTTCTCTCTTCGGTCAGGCACGTCCGATCCAGCGCCGCACGCGGCTGCGCAAGATGCGCATGACGTTACGCGCCTCGCGATGGAACTGGATCTGACCGGCGGCCTGATGGGCGAGCTTTTCGGACTGTGGCGTCAGGCCCACGACAAAGGTGCCGAAGATGCGCCGCTCCGACCACAATCGGCTCATCACCGGGTGGTCCGGCACGGCGCAGGAGTCGGTGACGTTGATGTTGGGATCTTCCAGATGGTTCTTCGTCACCTCGATCATGAGCAGCGTGCCGGGGGAATAGGCGGCGAAGGTCTCATCATAGGCCGTCTTCCAGGTATAGGCGACGGCTGACTCCACGAAGACGACCAGACAGGCTATGGGCCGGCTGTCCAGCGTGAGCGTATGGATGCGGCAAAGGTCGCGTTCGGCCAGCCGGTGCACGGCTTCGCGCGCGAAGGCGGCGCGATAGCGGTCCACCACCATTGCCGTGCCTTCGCGACCCTTCCAGCCGGAGGCCTCCAGCGTCAGGAACGTTTCGATGCCGTCACGAATCTCGTCCGCCCGACGGGCGATCACATGCTCCAGCCGGCCAAGCTCCGAAAGCCGCCGTTTGAGGCGCCGGAATTCGCGGTAGTGATGGGCGCGCAGGCTTTGCCGCAGATAGGCCTCGCCATCGAGTTCGCTTTCCAGGAACGGCCGCTCGACCTCGCCCACCGTGATCAGCGGCAGGTTGTGCGCTTCGGCCACCGCCTTCAGCGTGGCGGCAAAAGGCCCGTCGATGCGAGTTTCGGGGAAGGCGAAGATTTTGGGCAGCTTGAGATGCGGGCGCGCCAGCATAGCGAAGAAGTCTTCGAGCACGCCGGCCGGGTCGTCTCCGTCGATCAGTGGCGTTCCCAGCGGGCCGAAGGGATGAGCCCAGGCGCGCATGATGGGTGCGCCGATGGGAACGGGCGGCTTCTCGACCGAAAAGGGAACGAGCAGCCTGAGGCGGCTCCTCTCTTCGGTGCCGTCGCGGATAACGGCAAGCCGCACCTCGCGATCCTCGAGCCGCGGCATGGCCGGGGCCAGAAAGCGCGGATTGAAGAACACGTTTGGCTCGATCGCGCGGGCGGCGAGATAGTCGAGCTCCTCCACTAGGTCAAAACCGGCCGAGGCCGCGTAAATGGCGAGTTTGCGCGCCGGCCGGACGGAGGAGGCAAGCTCCATGTCGGCCTGTCCACCGGGCTCCGCGATACCGGCAAGATCACTGATGAGTGCGCCGGACGGGCTGCCGCCCATTTCCTCGATTAGGGGTGTGGAGACCATCACATTGCCTCCTTCTTCCAGGGAGCGGGAAGGAATACGGCCATGGCAATGCCCAGCTTGCGCCGGACAGTGAGCGAGAGCAACGTCGCCTCGAAAATCATCGCGATGGCTGTGGCGACGGCCGCACCCCACAACCCCAGCTGCGGGATCAGCACGACATCCAGCCCCACATTGATCGCGAGAGTGACCGCATAAACCGCGGCGCAGGCGTTCTGGTGGCCGCTCATGGTGAGCATGCTTTCGGCCGGTCCCACCGCGGAGCGAGCCACGACCGCTCCGACCAGCAGGAGGAGGAGCGGATAGCCGCTGTCGAAGTCCGGCCCGAACAGCATCAGGATCGGTTTGCCCAGAATGAGGACGACGGCGCCCATGGCGAGGGAGGGCCAGAAGGTCCAGGAGACCGTCTCGCGGGCGAAGCGCGCGAGCGCCGACCTTTCCCCCCCATGGATGAGGGCTGCATAGCGCTGGGCAACCCCGGCCTTCACGGCGAAATAGACGAAATGGACGAGCGCCAGCGTCTTGACCGTGGCGAAATAGACCGCAACGTGCATCGGCTCCATGAAAAGGCCGACCATCAACACGTCCGCGTTGGTGAGCAGAAAGAAGAAGCTTTCCACCAGGAAGATCGGAAGGGAGACGGCAATCCAGGTACGCGCCAGAAAGCGCGGGCGAGCTGGCGGCACGCTGGCCACGGCACGGCTGCTTACAGCCGTGAACTGAATGATGGTCGTAAGATAGGTGGCCAGAATCGCCGCGATGACCGCGCCTTTCGCATCGGGAGTAAAGCCGGCCGCGTGCAGGCCCCATAGAAAGAAAAGGATGAGCAAGGGGCGGATGAGATAGGTCGGCGCCATAGCCCACCAGGCAAGGGCATTGGCCCGGGCGATGCCCTGGAGCTGGTCGCCCAGCGCGATCATCGGCAGGCAGATGAGACCCAAATAGAAGGGCACCACATAGTAGCTCTCGATGAAAGGCTCGAACAGCCAGATGCCCAGCGCACCCAGCAGAGCCGCCACGGTAGAGAAGACAAGCACGAAGAGTCGACTCGCCAGCAGAATGCCGCGCAGCTCGGCAAAGCGCTTCTGGGTGCGATATTCCGGGATGAAGCGGATCACCGACGTGTGGAAGCCAAGGCACGAGATGTTGCCGAGGATGATCATCGTCACCCAGACGAGCACGAAGATCCCGTATTCGAAGCCGCCCATGTAGCGGGCAAGCAGAACCTGGCTCAGAAAGGCGATCGCTGCGTTGACGATGCGGGAGGCGAAGGCGATCAGCGACATGCGGCCGGCTTCGCTGCGCGCGTCGGTGGCCGATACTAGGGCGTCGAACCGCGTAGCCCAGGGCCGGGCACGGGTCGCCAGTCGCCCCGGCAGGAGACGTTTACCCGCCATTGCCGCGGAAAAGCGCACGTGAAAACACCCCCGCTTCATCTGTGTCGCGGGTGTTCTAGTGCAAAGTCTTTAAAAGCCCGTTGCGAAGGACGAGAGGATTGGAGAAGCCGCGCACCGTTGGGCGGCGACTCCGTACTCAGAGGGGCTCAGACGAACGCCCCGTGGCAGTGCTTGTACTTCTTGCCGGAGCCGCAGGGGCAAGGCTCGTTGCGGCCCACCTTGCCCCAGGTCGAGGGATCGTTCGGGTCTCGCTCTTCTGCGGGCACGATTCGGTTATCGGCCCTGATGAGCGTCATGGTGTCGCCGTCGGCAAACTCGTCCTGCCCGGTGCTGGCGTCCACATGCTGAGGCCGCATGGTCGCGGGCGTCTGCGGCGGCGGAGCCTCGGCCGCCTCGCGCACCAGCTCGACGCGCATGAGGTGCCGCGTCACTTCCTGCCGCAGATTGCCGAGCATGGCCTGGAACAGCTCGAAGGCTTCCGATTTGTACTCGTTGAGTGGATCGCGCTGGGCATAGCCGCGGAAGCCGATCACAGAACGCAGATGGTCGAGATTGACCAAATGCTCGCGCCACAGATGATCGAGCGTCTGCAGGAGGATCGACTTCTCCACATAGGCCATGATGTCTGGGCCGAAGCGCTCGGCGCGGTCGGCTGCCGCCTTGTTGGCGGCTTCCGTAATGCGGGTGCGGATGTCCTCCTCGTCGATGCCTTCTTCCTGCGCCCATTCCTCGATGGGCAGGTCGAGATTGAGATAGTGGCGCACACCTTCCTTCAGGCCCGCCACGTCCCACTGCTCGGGATAGGCCTTCTCGGGAATGTGACGGTCGACCAGATCGTCGATCACGTCCTGGCGCATTTCGGCGACCGTCTCCGACAGGTTCTCGCCGTCCATCAGCGCAAGACGCTGCTCGAAGACCACCTTGCGCTGGTCGTTCATCACGTCGTCGAACTTGAGCAGGTTCTTGCGGATGTCGAAGTTGCGCGCCTCGACCTTCTTCTGCGCCTTTTCCAGCGCCTTGTTGATCCAGGGATGGACGATCGCCTCGTCCTCCTTCAGCCCCAGCTTCTGCAGCATGCCGTCCATGCGGTCGGAGCCGAAGATGCGCATCAGGTCGTCCTGAAGCGACAGGAAGAATTTCGAGCGTCCGGGATCGCCCTGGCGGCCCGAGCGACCGCGGAGCTGGTTGTCGATGCGGCGGCTTTCGTGGCGCTCCGTGGCGAGCACATAAAGGCCGCCGGCGGCGATCGCCTGTTCCTTGAGCTTCTTCACATCCTCGCGGATGGCCTTTTCCTTGGCCTCCCGCTCCGGCCCGGGAGGCATGTCACCCAGCTCCTCCTGAATGCGCATGTCGGGATTGCCGCCGAGCTGAATGTCCGTGCCGCGGCCGGCCATGTTGGTGGCGATGGTGATGGCGCCGGGCTTGCCCGCCTGGGCGACGATGAATGCCTCGCGTTCATGGTGGCGAGCGTTCAGGACCTCGAAGTCCTTGATGCCTTCCTTGCGCAGGCGCTCGGCCAGGTATTCGGACTTCTCGATGGAGGTCGTCCCGACAAGGATCGGCTGGCCCTTGGCCCGAGCCTCCTTGATCTCCTTGACGATGGCCCGGTACTTCTCCTCGGCCGTCCGGTAGACCTCGTCATCCTCATCGATTCGCTGGACCGGAAGGTTGGTCGGAATCTCAACCACGTCCAGACCGTAAATGTTTGAGAACTCCTCCGCTTCCGTCGCCGCCGTGCCGGTCATGCCGGCAAGCTTGTCGTACATGCGGAAATAGTTCTGGAAGGTGATGGAGGCGAGCGTCTGGTTCTCCGGCTGGATCCTGACGTGCTCCTTGGCCTCCAGCGCCTGGTGAAGGCCTTCGGAATACCTGCGGCCGGGCATCATGCGGCCGGTGAACTCGTCGATGATGACGATTTCGCCGTTCCTGACGATGTAGTCCTTGTCACGCTGGAAGAGCTTGTGGGCCTTCAGCGCGTTGTTGAGGTGGTGGACGATGGCGACATTCTCGACGTCGTAGAGCGATTCCCCCTTGAAGAGGTTCGCCTCGCGCAGCATCTGCTCCACCTTCTCGGTGCCTTCCTCTGTGAAGGTGGCGGTGCGCTGCTTCTCATCGACCTCGTAGTCGCTCTCGTCCAGCTTCAGGATGAAGGTGTCGATGGTGTTGTAGAGCTCCGACCGGTCATCGAGCGGGCCGGAAATGATGAGCGGCGTGCGCGCCTCGTCGATGAGGATCGAGTCCACCTCGTCCACGATGGCGAAATTGTGCCCGCGCTGTACCATCTGCGCGCGCTCGTATTTCATGTTGTCGCGCAGATAGTCGAAGCCGAGCTCGTTGTTGGTGGCGTAGGTAATGTCACAGGCGTAAGCCGCCCGGCGCTCCTCGTCCGACAGGCCGTGAACGATGACGCCGGTGGTGAGCCCCAGGAACCCGTAGACCTTGCCCATCCATTCGGCGTCTCGGCGAGCGAGATAATCGTTGACGGTCACGACATGCACGCCTTTGCCCGCGAGCGCGTTCAGGTAGACGGGCAGCGTGGCGACCAGCGTCTTGCCCTCGCCGGTCTTCATCTCCGCGATCGCGCCCTCGTGCAGGACCATTCCGCCGATGAGCTGAACGTCGAAGGGGCGCAGGCCGAGCGTGCGCCGGGCCGCCTCGCGCACGACGGCGAATGCGGGCACCAGCAGGTCGTCAAGGCTGGCGCCGTTCGCCAGCTTCTGCCGGAATTCCTCGGTCTTCCCGCGCAGCGCCTCGTCGCTCAGCGCTTGCATTTCATCTTCGAGCGCGCCGATGGCCTCCACGCGGGGGCGGTAACTCTTGACGCGCCGGTCATTGGACGATCCGAAAATCTTGCGGGCAAGCCCGCCGAAACTGACCATTCCCGGTCCTTTCAAAATCGCGATGCGCCGGCTTGGAAACGCCGGATTGCCGCCACTGTCAAACCAAATCGGGCGAAGGAACGTCCGGAATGCTTCTGGACGCTGGATCGAAGGAGAGATAAGAGGGGCCACCACTCATGTCAACTTTGCGCGAGCCGCGCCGGAACCGCAAAAATCCGCCACACCGCGGTAGTTTCGAGGAAGGGTGAACCTATCTGCCGGGGCAAGGCCCGAATTTCACGACTGGAGATTTCCCGATGCACGACTTTGTCCGCCGCCTCCTTATTGCGCCCGCCCTGGCCGGCGCCGTTACCATGCTGCCCGCCGGGCTGCCAGCGCTCGCCCAGGAGGACGGCGTGGTCGCCACGCTCAACGGCGAGCCGATCACCGAGGCCGACATCGCCATGGCCGAGGCCGATCTTGACCCGCAATTCGGCCGCCTTCCCGAGGCGCAGCGCCGCGCGGCCGCCCTCTCCGCCGTGATCGACGTTCGGCTCTTTGCCGCCGAGGCGGAGAAGCAGTCGATTGATCAGAGCGAGGACTTTCAGCAGCGCATGGAATTTCTGCGCGAGCGGGCGCTGCATTCGGCCTATATCGACCAGAATGTTGTGCAGGGCATTACCGAGGAGGACCTGCGCGCCCGCTACGAGGAGGAAATCGCTAAGATCGAGCCGAAGGAAGAGGTGCGCGCACGCCATATCCTGGTTGAAACGGAGGAGGAAGCCGCCGAGATTATCAAGCAGCTGGATGAGGGCGCCGACTTCGCCACCATCGCCGGGGAGAAATCCACCGACGGGGCGGCCGCGCAGGGCGGCGATCTGGGCTCCTTCACCAGAGGCCGAATGGTACCGGAGTTCGAGGAGGCCGCTTTCGCGCTGGAGCCGGGCACCTATTCAAAGGAGCCTGTGAAGACCGCCTTCGGCTGGCACGTGATCAAGGTGGAAGACAAGCGCATGCAGGAGCCGCCCGCCTTTGAGCAGGTGGAAAACCAGATACGTTCCATGCTCATCCGTGACCGCTATCTCGAAACGGTTGCCTCGCTCAGGGGCGGTGCCGAGCTCGACATTCCGAACGAGGAGCTGAAGGCGGCGGTGGACCAGATGTTCCGTGCGCAGCTCGGCGAGCCCGCCGCGGATGAAGGGGACGCGCCGCAGGAGTAGCCCCGACATGGCCTGACAGGCCGGAAACTGGAAGACAGGGAGAAAGCCCCGGAGAGGCTTTCTTCTTTTTAGGCTCGTTCCGCCTTCGCGCCGCGGGCGATGAGCCGCAAGATGGCGCGAAGTTCAGCCTCCCCCGGCCATCGATGGGTGATGAGCTGGGTCCAGGCGAAGGAGATGACGAGCTCCGCCACCGCATGCGGATCGGTGTCGGAGGCCACTTCGCCACGGTCGCGCGCCCGCTTCACGATCCCTGCGATATGATCGCGGCGATCCAGGGCATAGTCCCTGACAGCTTCCGCTGCCGCCTCGTCGTTCTGGGCTTCGGCCAGTACGGAGCGGAAGATGTTTCCTGAAGGGGTAGTGCGCCAGTGCTCCAGAAGGGTCCCCACGAAGACCGTTAGGTCCTCTTCGAGATTGCCCGTGTCGGGTACCGGAATCTCCGGTTTCTGGCGGTGATAGGCGTCAAGCAGCAAATCCGCTTTGCCCCGCCACCATCGATAGATGGTCGGCTTGCCTGCCTTGGCGCGGCGGGCCACCGCCTCAATCGAAAAGCCCGCGTAGCCCGCCTCCTGGAGGATTTCCCCCGCAGCCTGCAGAATCGCTTCCTCCGCTTCGGCACTCCGCCGCGCGCCCGTCGAGCGGCGGGCCGGTTTTCGCTGGCTGCTGGACATTCGTTGCTCCTAAAAAATGTCAGCAACCATAGCATGCCCTCTTGACGAAACGAAACGGCTCGTTAATTAAAACGATACGTTTCGTTTCGGAAAGGGGAACCATGACTACCGCTACTTCCTCCGCCAGTGCTTCCCGCATAGCTCAAACTCGCTTTTCGCGTCCGCGGTTCGCGTTCATTCTCGTGTTCGGCGTTTATCCGCTGATCACGGGGCTTCTCTACCTGATCCTGCCGCTCACTGACGGCTGGGCGCTCTGGCAGCGCACGATGATTCTTGTCCCGATCATGGTGGTAGCCATGACGTGGGGGCTCATCCCTGCCGTGCAGAGGCTTTTCCGCAACTTTCTCAATCCACCCGTCAGGGGAGCCCGGGCCGGCTGACGCGGTTTCGGCTTGCGTCGGCTGCAAGCATGGGGCAGACGGAGGCCTTCGAGTCTCGCATTTCCGGGAAAGGCCTCATGTCCACTGCCGTGTCGCCGCTTGCGCCGAAACGCTATCCGAAGATGCCTGAAATAGAAGGCGTGCGCATCGCCGCCGCCGAGGCCGGCATCAAATACAAAGGCCGCAAAGACCTGATGGTCATGGTCTTCGATGAGGGCACGGAGGTTGCGGGCGTCTTCACCCGGTCGAAGTGCCCGTCCGCGCCGGTCGAGCTTTGCCGCAGGAACCTGCCCGGCGGCAAGGCGCGCATTCTGGTCGTCAACTCCGGCAATGCCAATGCCTTCACCGGCCGCAAGGGGCGCGAGGCCACCCAGATCACGGCAGAGGCCGCGGCAAAGGCGGTAGGGAGCTCCGAGACCGAGGTGTTCCTCGCCTCCACCGGCGTCATCGGCGAGCCGCTGGAGGCCGGCCGCTTCTCCCATCTGCTTGGCGACCTCGTATGGCGGGCCGATCCGGCAGGCTGGGAGGAGGCCGCCCGCGCCATCATGACCACCGATACCTATCCGAAATTCGTGACGGCGACGGCGCGGCTGGGCGAGACCGAGGTGATCATCAACGGCATTGCCAAGGGCGCGGGCATGATTGCGCCCGATATGGCGACCATGCTGTCTTTTGTGGCGACGGATGCGCCCATCGCCGCGCCGGTCCTGCAGACGCTCCTCTCGAGGGGCACCGCAACGACCTTTAACGCGATCACTGTCGACGGCGACACGTCCACATCCGACACGCTCATGCTGTTCGCCACCGGCCGGGCCGCAGCACGCGGCGCGCCGCGCATCACCGATGCGGGGGACCCGCGTCTGGTGCCGTTCCGGCGCGCGCTCGGCCGCGTGCTGAAGCAGCTCGCCCTGCAGGTGGTGCGCGACGGGGAGGGTGCGCGCAAGCAGGTGGAGGTGACGGTCACCGGCGCGAAATCGTCCCGCTCGGCCAAGCGCATCGCGCTCGCGATCGCCAATTCGCCGCTGGTCAAGACCGCGATCGCCGGCGAGGATGCCAACTGGGGCCGCATCGTGATGGCCGTCGGCAAGGCGGGCGAGCCCGCCGAACGCGATCTTCTGGCCATCTGGTTCGGCGATATCCGGGTCGCCCATGAGGGCGAGCGCGATCCGGACTATTCGGAAGAAGCGGTGTCGGCCTATATGAAGCGGGACGAGATCGCCATCCGCGTCGATCTCGGCCTCGGTCGCGGCAAGGCCACGGTCTGGACCTGCGACCTGACGAAGGAGTATGTCGCTATTAACGGTGACTACAGGAGCTGAATTTGAAACAGGTGGCGGCTGAGCGGCTGGCACAGATACGCCGGTTCGAGGCGGCGGGCTTCCGCGCCTGGCCGGCGACCTCGGTGCAGTATGACGGCACCTGGGCGATTCGGATGACCGCCAGCCATCCCTCCTGGCGTCTCAACTCGGTCAATCCGCTCGATCCCGCCGACGACCACCGCCTTGCCGAGCGCATCGAGAAGGCGGCGCGCAGGTTTCAGGCATATGGGCGGACGGTCACATTCCGTATCTCGCCGCTGTGCCCTCCTAAGCTCGTGGAACATTTCGACGCGCAAGGCTGGGCGAAGCTTAAATCATCCACGGTGATGCGGCTGAAGCTGAGCGAGGAGGTGACCGCCGGGGCGATGCACCAGATTCCGCTCAAGGACCTCAACCGCTTCGTTTCGGCCGCCTTCCAGGTGCATGGCTATGACGCGGATCTGAGGCCGGGCTTCACCGAGGTGGTGAGCTCCATCAAGCCCGAGGCCGGTCTTTTCATCCTCGAGCAGGACGATGTGCCCGTCTCCGCCGCGATCTGCGTGCAGGACGGGGCGCTGGCCGGTCTCTTCGAGGTGGCGACGGCAAAGGCCTACCGCTGCCAGGGCCATGGCCGGCGTATGCTGCTGTCGGCGCTCAAATGGGCGCATCTGCGAGGGGCGACCGAAGCCTGGCTGCAGGTCATGGACGACAACGAGGCTGCGGTCCGACTCTACCGCTCTCTCGGCTTCGAGAACGTCTACACTTACCATTATCGCCGTCCGCCGGCGGAGGCGTAAGAATGGATGCCGGAGCGAAGCCGGTAGTCCTGGTGGCTGCCTGTGCGCTGATCGACGCGGATGGACGGGTGCTCATCGCGCAGCGGCCGGAAGGCAAGCTGATGGCGGGCCTGTGGGAGTTTCCCGGCGGCAAGGTGGAAGCGGGCGAGACGCCCGAGGAAACGGTCATTCGCGAATTGCGCGAGGAGCTGAGTGTAGAAACGAAGGTTGCGTGCCTCGCTCCGCTCACCTTCGCCAGCCACACTTATGAAAGCTTTCACCTGCTCATGCCGCTATTTGTGTGCCGGCGCTTCTGGGGCACGCCGCACCCGAACGAGGGCCAGGCGATCAAGTGGGTGCGCCCGCTCAAGCTGCGCGACTACCCGATGCCCCCTGCCGACGCGCCGCTGATTCCCTTCCTCATCGACCTGCTCTGACCCGCCGGACGCCCAGCGTTAAGCGTTCCTTTAGGCGAATGTGAGAATTCGTCCTTCAAGGGACGGAACGGGGCATTCTGGAGGGCATGATGACGTCACGCTTCGAGGGACCTCCGCGGGGTGACGAGACCTGGACGCGTGTCGGCAACGCCGGGATCGGCCTTGTAAGGGTCGCGCTTCTGTTCGGTTCCGCCGCGATCGCGCTGGCGCTCGTTCTGGCACCCATTATGGAAAGGCGCACCCGAGAGGCGGCCTTCAAGGGCGTCGGCCTGGATTATATCGCAACGGGGTCGATCAACGGCGGTGGTCATATTTTCACGGTGCGGCGCAGCATTCTGCAGCCCGAACCCGTCTGCATCTTCCCCGGTGGCGAGAAGGAAGGGCAAACGTGCTGATCTCATTTCCACAGGTTCCGCGACTGCCATGAAAGGCCGGAAGACATTCGTCGCTGCGGCCGGATCGCAAGCTTGGCTGGCGGGGCGTTCGCCCCGTCGCAGGGAGGGCGCGGCCGCTGTCGAATACGCCTTGATCGCCGCCGTCATTCTTGTGGCGATCATCGTGGCCTCCGCCGAGCTCGGGCGGCAGGTGACCACCGTCTGGCACGACAATGCCGAAGAAACCCTCGCTGACTGAGCGGATCAGCCGGATTCCTCTGCTCCGGGCGAAAGGACGCTTTTCAGGGAGACCTGCGCGCTGCCGGGCCGCAAAGGTTTCTGCTGCGACTCGTGCGGTGCCCAGCCGGACATCCAGATAATGTCGAAGCTCGCGCGGATCCGCCCGTCGGGATCAGAAAAACGGTCCTGATAGATTTCTGCCGCGCGCATGAAAAGCCTGCGCGTCGCGGGGCGGCGGCTGCGTTCGATGAGGGCGCTCGCCGCACCCATGGCGCGAAGGTCCTGCATAAGATCGAACATGGTGGCGTAGCGGACGGTCACGCTCTCGATATCGGCCACTGGCAGGGCGAAACCTGCCCGCTGGAGAAGAGCGCCCGCATCGCGCACATCCGCGAAGGGATCGACTCGAGGCGCGGCACCGCCGGAGAGCTCGGTTTCCGCCTCGAGCAGGCTGTGACGCAGCTCCGCGAGCGTGCCCGCGCCCGCCATGGCAGCGAGGAACAGCCCGTCGGGTCGCAGCGCGCGGCGGATTTGCACGAGAAGGCCCGGCAAGTCGTTCACTTCGTGCAGTGTCATAAGCGAAACGGCAAGATCGATGCTTCCCGGTTCGAAGGGCACCGTCTCGGCAGGCGCGACGACGCCCTCATGCTCTCCTGAAAGCAGCCTTTCATCGGCTTCGACGCGCAGCACGTGATTGGCCTTGCCGCTGCGCGTGATCGCGTCGGCGGCGTGCGGCGTGAGGCAGAACAGGGCTACGGCCCGGTGAAAATGCCGCTCGACGGGGGCGAGCCGCTCCGCCAGATCGTCCGCCACATGGCGCATGAGAAAATCGGCCGGCTCGCCGCTCCTCAGGGCGCGCAGCTTGCGGGCGAGCGTCAGATCGCTGTCGAAGATGGGCTTCATGAGGCTCTTTCATTCCTGGCGGATGCGCAGTGCCACACAAATGCTATAATGGCAAAGGTGGGGTGCTTTTTGCGGGCGGGCAAGGATGAGGCTTTTGCGTCATGCGGGCAAAGTTGCGCGGGAGTGGCCGGTACGGCTCCTGTTTCCACCCACATGCCTCGGCTGCCACGATCTCGTGACATCGCCTGGGGCGCTTTGCCCGGAATGCTGGCCCCATACCCGCTTTCTGGAGCGGCCCTGGTGTCCGGTGATGGGCACGCCGTTCGACCACGACATGGGGCCGGATTTCCTTTCGGGCGAGGCGATTGCCGATCCGCCGCCCTTCCGCCGCGCGCGGGCGGCGGTGGTCTATAGTGGCGTGGCGCGCCGCATGGTGCAGGGGCTGAAATTCGCCGACCGAACGGACCTCGCGCCGTGGATGGCGCGCTGGATGCTGCGGGCGGCGGCAGAGCTGGTGGCCGATGCGGATATCGTCGTGCCGGTGCCGCTGCATCGCCGGCGCTTTTTCTCACGCCGCTTCAATCAATCGGCCGAGCTCGCCCGCGCATTGGTGCGGCTGACGGACCTTGGCTATGCCCCGGAGGCGCTTGTCCGCCAGCGCGTGACGCGCCAGCAGGTTGGGCTCGGCGCGCGCGAGCGCGAAGCCAATGTGCGCGGCGCCTTCACGGTGCCGCCGGAAAAGAAAGCGGTCGTCGAGGGCCGGAGCGTCATCCTCGTCGACGACGTCTATACCACGGGCGCCACCGCGAAGGCCGCCACGCGCGCCTTGCTGCGGGCGGGTGCCAGCGCCGTCGACGTCCTGACATTCGCGCGGGTTCTGCCGGGAGACTTTGCGTGCGGCGATCCTGCAATTATATAGCGCGCATGGGTAGCACGGACGGCACCATGGCGAACGTCACCATCTATACGCGCATCGCGTGCGGCTACTGCGCCGCGGCCAAGCGGCTGCTGGAGCGCAAGGGCATCGCCTATGTCGAGCACGATGCGAGCTTTTCCCCCGCGCTGCGGGAGGAAATGATAAGGAGGGCAGGCGGCCGCTCCACTTTCCCGCAGATCTTCATCGGTGACATTCACGTGGGCGGATCGGACGAACTGCACGCGCTCGAGCGCGAAGGGCGGCTCGAGGCCCTGCTGCAGGAGCAGGGCGTGCCGGGAGCGAAGGCATGAGCACGATACGCGTAGCGGCGCTGCAAATGCGCTCTGGCGAAAATCCGCAGGACAATCTCGCGACGTTCGAGGCTTTGGTTCGGGAGGCCGCGGGCAAGGGTGCTGCCTATGTGCAGAGCCCGGAGATGACCGGTATTCTCGTGCGCGGGCGCGAAAAGCTGGCCGAGCGCGTATATGCGCAATCGGACGATCCGCTGGTGCGGCGCGCGGGCGAACTCGCTCGGGAGCTTTCGCTTTTCGTGCATCTGGGCTCCACGGCTATCGCGCTCGAAGGCGGGAAGGTGGCCAACCGCTCCTTCCTGTTCGGGCCCAACGGCGCGCTGATCGCCACATACGACAAGATCCACATGTTCGATGTCGATCTGGACCATGGCGAGAGCTGGCGCGAGTCGGCGACCTATGAGCCTGGCACACGTGCCGTTGTGGCGGCATTGCCCTTTGCCCGGCTGGGCCTTGCGGTCTGCTACGACCTGCGGTTTCCGCAGCTTTTCCGCGCGCAGGCCCTGGCGGGCGCCGAGGTGCTGACCGTTCCCGCCGCCTTCACGCGCCAGACGGGTGAGGCGCACTGGCACGTGCTCATCAGGGCGCGCGCCATCGAAAACGGCGCTTGGGTCATTGCCGCTGCCCAGGGTGGTCTGCATGAGGACGGACGGGAAACCTTCGGGCATTCGCTCGTGGTCGATCCCTGGGGGCGCGTCATTGCGGAAGCAGACCATGATGAGCCGACCGTTATCGTCGCCGATATCCACCCTGCAGCCTCAGCCGAGGCGCGGCGCAAGATACCCAATCTTAAGAACGCACGTGATTTTACGGTGAACGAAGTGGTCTATGAACAAACCGGACCGGAAGAGGTGATGCCGTGATCCGCTTCGGCCTCATCTGCGAAAACGAGCACGAGTTCGAGGCGTGGTTCCGCAGCGGCGATGACTTCGAAGTCCAGAAGAGCAAGAAGCTCGTCGTCTGTCCCGTTTGTGGATCGCAGAAGATTGAAAAGGCCCTGATGGCGCCTGCGATCGCCACGAACCGCAGCAGCGAGCGCATCGCGCTTGCCATGAGCGAGGAGCAGAAGCAGGCGCTCGCACAGCTTCGCGCGCTGGCGAAGAAGGTGCGAGAGAACGCCGACTATGTGGGCGACAGGTTTCCCGAGGAGGCGCGCAAGATCCATTTCGGCGAGGTCGAGCCGCGCGGGATTTACGGCGAAGCCACGCCGGAGGAGGCCCGAAGCCTTGCCGAGGACGGCGTGGAATTTATGCCGCTTCCAATCTTCCCCGAAGATCGGAACTGACGCTCCGTCTCCGGAGCGCTGTTTGCGGAAGCCTCAGCTACGCTCCTCGGCCCTCGGCTTTTCAGCCAGAACGATGTAGTTGACGTCCATGTCGCGGGAGCGCTGCCAGCGGTCGGACAGAGGATTGTACACGACACCCGTCCGGTCAATGGTCACCAGGCCTGCTGCCGTGAGCGCCCGCTCAAGCTCTTCAGGGCGCACCAGCTTGCCGTACTGATGGGTGCCGCGCGGCAGCCAGCGCAGCACATATTCCGCGCCGATGATGGCGAGGCCCAGCGCCTTTAAGGTCCGGTTGATCGTGGCGATGAACATGATACCGCCGGGCCTCAGCATCTGGGCGCATTTTTCGATGAACAGGTTGATGTCGGCGACGTGCTCGACAACCTCCATGTTCAAGATCACGTCGAATGTCTCGCCCTGTTCGGCCAGAGATTCGGCGGTTTCGGCGCGATAATCCACCCGCACGCCGGCTTCCGCCGCATGAAGCTTCGCCACCTCAATGTTGGTCTCGGAGGCATCAGCGCCCACCACTTCGGCCCCGAGACGCGCCATCGGCTCGCACAGAAGGCCGCCGCCGCACCCGATATCGAGTATCCGCAGGCCCTTGAACGGTTCGGCCGCGCGCGGATCACGCCCGAACCGGGCCGCGACGTGGTCGCGGATATAGGCGAGGCGAACGGGATTGAACTTGTGCAGCGGGCGGAACTTGCCGTTCGGGTTCCACCATTCCCCCGCCAGTGCCGAAAAACGTTCAACCTCGCTGGCATCGATGGTGCTTCGTCGGACATCGGGCATGGTTTCGCCTGTTCTCCGTCTCACATTCGCGCGCCCGCCTTCCGGTCGGGGCTTTTCGCGCCGCCATGAAGTCGGGTGGAGGGGGGCAAATGTCAAGTTTGGATTTTTGAGCGTAATGCGGTCTTAAGCAGCAGGGTGCCTCGCGCACCAGGCGCGAAACCGTGATCTGCAGATCCGAAAAGCCGCGTTCAGCCGCAGGCCGGAGAGGCGCAGATGGTCAGGGATTCGGGCGAAAGGGTGGCCGTTTGGACCGGCGAATGATGATCAGTACGCCGGTTATGGCAAGCAGCGAGCCCACCGCCATGCGCGTGTCGAACGTGTCTCCGGTCACCAGAACGCCGAGGATGACGGTGAACACCGGCGACATCAGCATGAGCGAAGCTATAAGGCTGGCCTCGTATTTCTGCACGAACCGGTAATAAATCGTGTGTGCAGTGACCGAGACGATCAGGGCGGAAAAGACCACGGCGCCCACGAAAATCCAGCCTGCTGCCCGCACGCCTTCGATCTGATTCGTCTCGAACAGCATGGAAGCTGCGAACATGGGAAGAATTCCCGTAACGCCCACCCATGCCTGGAACTGCAACGGCTTCACCTCGGATATCTGCTTGAGCATAATGGCGCCGAACGAGCTGGCCACAGCGGCAACCGCGGCAAGCACCAGGCCGGGATCCAGTGACGCATGTTCGGGATGCCACATGACCAGAACCGCGCCTGCGAACGCCATGCAGATACCGGTCACGCGCCGCCAGCGGATGACCTCTCCGAGAATGAGAACGGAAAGCAGCGTCGTCACCGGAACGTTGAGCTGCTGCACGATAGCGACGCCGGACGGATCGGCCAGCGCGATGGCCGCGAAGGAAAGGCCGAAGGTGGCGCTGCCCATCAGAAAGGCGGCGGTGGCCATGCGCCAAAACCGGCGCGGCAGCGGGAACAGCCATGGGCTGACCGCCACGGCGATGAGGATGGAACGTATCGCCGCATAGAAAAGCGGCGGCGCGCCGGCCTCAAAGGCGAGCTTGCAGACGATCGCATTCGCGGCCCAGATCAGGCAGACCGTTGCGAGCAGCAGAAAATCACGATGCTGCATGATGCCTGCGATCCGTGATTTGTCTGCTGGTCTGCTTCCGCGCGGCCTCGGCTAAAGCCTGCATCGGGAGTGTCCGCCAAGCGGATGCATAGAGAAGAAATGTCTGCTGCACTCAGGAGACCGTCATCTGCTGGCGGATTCCTTGGGGCCGCCCAACCCCTCGAAGATAGCAAACGCCCGGTGGCGATTCCGTATCACCTATCAGCTTGCACACGACCTAAAAACCTTCATGACAGCACTGCCGCATCGTGGCTCATCGGAATTGTCGGCCATGTACCACTGTCCCGAATGATTTGACGCATAGGCCGGCCCGCTCGCCTTTGCGGCCTCATGCGTCGGGAATGGTGCGCACCGGTGAGGCATGGGCTGGTTCGGGCATCCGGCGCCAGAGGAGCCAGGACAGAATAGCCGTTGCGCCCATCGCCGGTACGACCGTGCTCATGGCGAGCACGGGCTCGCCGATCAGCGCGGCAACCGATCCGCCGAGCAGGCCCGCTCCCATCTGCATGAATCCGCCGAGCGAGGAGGCGGAACCGGCGATCCGCGGGAAAGGCGCCAGTGAGGCTGTCAGCATCGCTGGCATGACGAAGGCGATGCCATAGGCATAGACCCCGACGGGGCCCATCACGCTCAGGAAGCTCAGCGGAGCCGTGTTGAGAAGCAGAGGAACGAGCAGACTTCCTGCAGCGATGAATGACAGGCCGACGGGAACGAGCCGCCAGGCGCTGGTGCGGCGCATGAGAAAGCGCACGGATAGCGAGCCCGCGAAGAAAAGCCCGGTCTGCATCAGCATGCCGACGCCGAACTGGGACGGCGTAAGCCCCACATCGTCCATAAGGATGAAGGGCAGGATGGTGGCCTGGGTGTAGAGCGCACCGACGCTTCCGGCGACGATGAGGCCGCTGGTGACGAAATAGGGGGTCGCCAGAAGCGTGCCGTAGGAGCGCAGGAGGCTCCCCGGCCGTATGCGGGAAGGATCAGGCTCCACCGTCTCGTGCATGAAAATCTGCACTACGATAACGATGGCGAAGCCCGCCGTGAGCATGATGAGGAAAATTGCCTGCCACCCGGCCAGCTCCATGGTGAGCCCGCCGATGGTTGGCGCAAGCGCCGGGCCGGCCGCGAGAATCAATCCCGTCAGGTTCATGATGCGCGCGGATTGCTCGTTCGTGAAAAGGTCGCGCACCAGCGCGCGCGAGATGGCCACGCCCGCTGCCGCGCCAACGCCCTGGAAGAAGCGCGCGGCGATCAGCACCTCCACGGTGGGCGCCAGAACGGCGACGAGGCTCGCCACGGCATAGATGCCCATGAAGGCGAAGGTGACCGGCTTGCGCCCCAGCCCGTCCGACAGCGGCCCGCAAACGAGCTGCGCCACCGCGAAGCCCGCGAAATAGAGCGACAGCGTCATCTTGACCGCCGCCTCCGTCGTGCCGAAAGCTCTCACGATTTCGGGCATGGCCGGCGTGTAGAGCGCCATGGAGATCGGCCCGATCGCCACCAATATGGCGCCGAGAAGGCTCACCCGGCGCTCGCTCATGAGCGGTGCGGCACCGGCTCCATTGCGAATGTTCATGCAGGCCGGCCTTCGGTGTCCGAGTCCGTTTTTGGCGGCTGCGACCGCTTCTTCTCGCACAGCCCGGCCAAGTTCGCGCGCGCCTTTTTTAGAAGCCGGTTAAGCAGCTCCCATTCCTCTTCACTTATATCGCCGCGCGCGCAAGCCCGGACATCGCGCGTCACGCGCCGAATGGCTTCCAGCGCTGCATCGGCTTCCGGGGTGAGACACACGAGCTTTGCCCGCCGGTCGGTGGGGTCAGGCATGCGCCGCACCAGCCCCCGGTCCTCGAGCCGGTCGAGATAGGTGCTGAGCGTCATGGGCTCGAGACCCATGCGCTCGGCCAAAACGTTCTGGCGCACCTCGCCGGCTCGCGCTGCGTGCAGCAGCGTGCGCGCCTCGCCGGGCGTAAGGCCGATGCCTTCATCGACGATCCGCCTGTCGAGATCGGCCTTGATGAGACGCGAAAGATTAGTGATGAGGAAGCCGAACGTATCGGTGTCGAACCGGGAGCTCACGCGCGCCTCGGAGTAAATTATAAGAAATACTTACTAATTTACCCGGAGATACGCGCGGCGAGCTGGCAAGTCAAGGCCGCGGCTAAGTTCAGTGCTGCGGTGTGATGGGGATGCTGGGGCCCTTCTGATATTTTTCGCGCCATTCCTCATAGGGCATACCATAAATGATCTCGCGCGATTCTTCCTTCGAGAGGGGAATGCCGGCCTCCTCGGCCGCCTCCCGATACCAGTTGGCAAGGCAGTTGCGGCAGAAGCCGGCCAGATTCATAAGGTCGATGTTCTGCACGTCGGTGCGGTCACGCAGATGCGCCACAAGCCTGCGAAAGGCGGCGGCTTCCAGATCGCGCTTTTTCTCCTGCGAAAGTTCAGCCATGGCGGCCTCCCCTGAACGGTGTTAGACCGGCCCCGTTCGCGAGCCGAAAAATCGTACCTCATGCATATCGGCCTGCTGGTTGAGTGCGTCAAGCATCGGGGCGAGCCGTTCAGCCCATTCGGCGGCACCCGATTCGGCCACGATCAGATCCTGGCGGACCTCGATCAGGGCGTGGGCCAGGCCTGCCGATGTGCAGTGGCGATACATGGTGTCACCACGCAGCGCCCCGTCGTAAGGCTCGTTGTCGCCGACCACGAGGCCCGGCTCCCGGCGGAGCATCTCGATCAGCGGGCGGGGAGCGCGCCCATCGCGATCCCACAGGATGCCCACATGCCAGGGGCGCTCCCGGCCTTGCATGAACGGCGTGAAGGAATGCAGCGAGATCACGAGCGGGGCCTTGCCCGATTGCCCGGCCGCCGAGGCTATCATGGCCGAGACTGCTTGGTGATAGGGTTCGTAAAAGGTACCGATCCGCTTTTGCCGCTCCTCGGCGGTTATCGGATAATTGCCCGGCACGATGGTGCCGTCATAAAGTTGCCGGATCAGCGTGGGGTCGTCGGAACCGCGATTCGGGTCGATGAGGAGCCGGGAGAATCGGGCCATGACGGCGGGTATGCCCATGAGTGCGGCCAGCCTGCGCGTGAGGGCTTCTACGCCGATGTCGTAGGCGATGTGGCGCTCGAACTCCGCAGCCGGCAGCCCGAGATCGCCATATTCCTCCGGCAGTTCCCTGAAGGCGTGATCGGCGACGAGCACTAGTCCTTTTGTGCGGTCGCCTTCGATGATCTCGAAAGGTGCGAACGGGTTGGCGTGCGTCATGTCTTGCCGGAAATGAAACGAGGAGACCTCTTCCCATGAAGTGGAAAAGCATTCAATCCCGCTCTTTCCAGACGACCGGATGCCAGGTGCGCGTTGACAGGCACACGCGGTTTGCCGAAAAGGGACCCAGCGCGGATTCATCTGCATCGGACGTGGTCATGCGGCTGGCGGGGCGAGCGACATTTAAAAGCGGCATGCTTGCCATGGCCGCTGCCTTCTTGTGGCTCGCCGGGGGCACGCCGGCCGCGGCCGATTTTCGTGTCTGCAACGCCACGCAGAATTTGGTGGGTGTGGCGCTCGGCTACAGGGCCGAAAGCGGCTGGATCAGCGAAGGCTGGTGGCACATTGATGCGTCAAGCTGTGAGACCCTGATCGATAGGCCATTGCAGTCACGTTACTATTACTTGTATGCGGAGGACGCCACGCGGGGTGGCCGCTGGGAAGGGCCGGTCTTCATGTGCGTGGCGGATACGGAGTTCAAGATCACCGGTGTCAACGACTGTTTCGCGCGCGGTTATCAGCGCGCTGGTTTTCGGGAATACGACACCGGCGAGCAGGAGAATTGGATGGTGCAACTGACCGATGGCCCAGCGCCTGACGAGGCAGCCCCCGCCGTTACGGGGACGGCCGCTCCATGAGGCGGAACCGCAAGGTCAAGATACTGGCCACGCTGGGGCCGGCTTCCTCCGAGGAGGAAACCATCGCGCGGCTGCACGCGGCTGGTGCGGATGTGTTCCGTATCAATATGAGCCATGCCGACCATGAGCTGATGCGCACCCTTGTGGAGCGCATCCGCAACGTGGAGAGGCGGGCCGGCCGGCCCATCGGCATTCTCGCCGACCTGCAGGGGCCCAAGCTGCGTGTGGGCACCTTCGCCAACAGGAGCGTTGCGCTCCAGGTCGGCCAGGAATTCACGCTGGATGACGATTCCTCGCCGGGGGACGCCACGCGGGTGCACCTGCCGCATCCCGAGATTCTTGCGGCCGTTGAGCCGGGCCACCGCCTGCTGATTGATGACGGGCGCCTGCAGCTCGAGGCGTTGAGCAACGATGGAAAGGCGATCCGATGCCGGGTGATCGCGGGCAATGCCATCTCGGACCGTAAGGGCGTCAGCCTGCCCGATACCGAGCTGCCACTCGGCGCGCTCACCGAGAAGGACCGCCGCGACCTCGACGCGGTGCTTGCCACGGGCGTGGACTGGATCGCCCTTTCGTTCATCCAGCGGCCGCAGGACCTTGCGGAAGTGCGGAAGGTGGCGCGCGGGCGCGCCGCGCTCATGGCCAAGATCGAAAAGCCGCAGGCCGTCAAGCGTCTGAATGAAATCCTGGAGCTCTCTGACGGGCTGATGGTGGCGCGCGGCGATCTCGGCGTGGAGATGCCGCTCGAGGCCGTGCCGGGAATCCAGAAGCAGATTACGCGTGCTTGCCGCCGCGCCGGCAAGCCGGTTGTGGTAGCCACGCAAATGCTGGAATCCATGATTTCCGCACCGGTTCCCACCCGGGCGGAGGTCTCCGACGTCGCCACGGCCGTTTTCGAGGGCGCGGACGCGATCATGCTCTCGGCCGAATCGGCCGCCGGGCAATATCCGGTCGAAGCTGTGGCCACGATGAACGCCATCGCCCGCGAGGTGGAGCGGGATCCGAACTATCACGACGTGATCAATGCGCAGCGTACCCCGCCCGAACCAACCGGGGCGGATGCGATCTCGCTCGCCGCGCGCCAGATTGCCGAGACGCTGAACCTTTCGGCCATCATCACCTACACTTCCTCCGGGACGACAGGCCTGCGCGCCGCACGCGAGCGGCCGCGGGTGCCCATCATAGCGCTTTCGCCGGTGGTGGAGACGGCGCGGCGGCTCAGCCTCGTCTGGGGCACCCATTGCGTGGTGTCGGAGGACGCGAACGACCTCGACGATATGGTCGATCGCGCTTGCCGCATCGCCTATGAGGAACAGTTCGCCAAGCCAGGAGACCGGGTGATCATCACGGCCGGCGTGCCGCTCAGGACACCCGGCGCCACCAATATGCTGCGCATCGCCTACATCGGCTCGGACGGGCTGGGAGGGCTGTAGAAGCCTTAAAGGCTTGCCCTCTGACCATCTCAATCGAGGCGGGTGAGGCCGGCGGCGAAGCGACGCGCGTTCTCGACATAGTGATTGGATGTCCGCCGCATTTCGGCGATGTCCTCCTCGGTGAGCATGCGCACGACCTTGGCGGGCGCACCCAGCACGAGGGAATTGTCCGGAAATGTCTTGCCTTCGGTTACGAGAGCGCCGGCTCCCACTAGGCAGTTTCGGCCGATCACTGCACCGTTCAGGATGGTGGCCGACATGCCGATGAGCGCGCCATCCTCGATGGTACAGCCGTGTACCATCGCCTTGTGGCCGATGGTGCAGCCCGCGCCGATGGTCAGCGGGAAGCCCGGATCGGTATGCAGCACCGCGTTCTCCTGAATGTTGGTGCGCTCGCCGATGGTGATCGGTTCATTGTCGCCGCGCAGCGTGCATCCGAACCAGATGCTGACATTCCGGCCGAGGATGACATTGCCGATCACGTGAGCGGTGTCCGCGATCCAGACCGTCTCATCGGCAAGCTTCGGGGCCAGGCCGTCGAGTGCATAAAGGGCCATGGGGTCCTTCCCTCCTGAGGTGGCATCGGCCCTCTCTATCCGCTGCCTGCAGCTGCGGCAACCGCCGGGACAATGAATGCCGGAGAGTGAAATCCTGTCAAAGGTCGCTGTATGTATCGGGTGGTTTCTGCTCGATCCGAACCGTTGTGGCTCGGCGGAGCGATCGCTCCAGCCGAGGCCGCTCAAAGTCGGGCGTCGGTCTTTTCCTCGGTAAGGTGCTGAAGCGCGCGTTGGGCCTTGCGCTGCATGGGATAGATCTCCAGCGTCCGGCGATAGACCTCGATGGCCTCCTCGGTCCGGCCGGTGGCGCGCAGAATGCCCGCAAGCCCTGACAGGGCGCCGAAATGACGGGGCTCGATCGCCAGCACGCGCGCTAGATCGGCCATGGCGCGACTGTAGTCGGCCATCATGAGGTGGACGAGCGCCCGGCTGTTCCAGCCTTCCACATAGTCAGGATAAAGCACAACAACCTGATCGAGCAAGTCGAGGGCGACGTGGTACTTTTCGTCGGAAGCGGCCTTGCGCGCCCACTCGATCAAAAGGTCAGCGGTCGCACCGCCGGCCTCCGCCCATTGCTCCTCTATACGCTCGGCAATGCGGCGCGCCGCCCTCCCATTCGCTTCCCGCTTCAGTTCAGCAAAGAGCTGGTCGAGGCGGCTTTCGCTGGCGTTCGCCTGCTGTGCCATATCAGCCCCGACGGCAGCCGGAGCGGCAAGCAGGGCAAGTATCAGGAAGCCTGATCGAATAAACTGACGCATGCGAAAAGCCTAACGGCCTTTGCGCCGCAACGGAAGGCAAATCCGCGTGAATAACAGCAGAAAGAGGGGGCGGTCAGCCTTGGCGCGCCTTGTACCGCGGATTCTGCTTGTTGATGATGTAGATGCGGCCCTTGCGGCGAACCATGCGGTTCTCGCGATGCCTGCTCTTCAGCGCCTTGAGCGAATTCCTGATCTTCATCGTTCTGCCCGTCGTGGCCGTCAGGCCGAAAGGAGTGGCGGACCAGCGGCCCGAAACGAAAGACGCGCCTTTCCGGCGCGCCGAAATCGTGGGCGGAAATAGACGACAAGGGCCGCGTCTGTCAAGCTGCGATGCCGATTCTGTCGAGGGAGAATCCGCCATGCGCCATAGCACCCTGTTTACCCTGCTTGCCTTGTTGGTGGCCGCATCAGCCCCCGCCCGGGCGCTCGATTGTGCGAATGCCACAACGCAGGCTGAAATCAACGCCTGCGCCGCCGAGGAATATGAAGAGGCTGATGCCTCGCTCAACGCCGCCTACAAGGAGCTGATGGCGAGGCTTTCGGACGAGCGTGACATACAGTTGCTTCTGCGGAAGGCGCAGCGCGCTTGGATCGCCTATCGCGACGCCCAGTGCGATTTCGCCGCCGCCGGAACCTTGGGCGGCTCCATGTACCCGGCTTTGAGGGCCGGGTGTCTCGCGAAGATGACGGACCTGCGCACGCGGGAGCTGCGTAAACTTCTCGAATGCGAGGAAGGGGACCCTAGCTGCCCAGCTCCTTAGCTAGGGGCGGGGCCCCGGCGCTAAGCGGATAGAGCCGGGTGAAATGTCCCATCTTGCGCCCGGGCCGCGCCTCGGCCTTGCCGTAAAGATGCAGCAGGAGGTCGGGTTCGCTGAGCAGCGCGGAGGCCTTCTCCTGATCTGCCCCGAGAATGTTTTCCATGACACAGTCGTGGTGTCGCTCGGTGCTGCCGAGCGGCAGGCCCGCCACAGCCCTGATGTGCTGTTCGAATTGCGAGATGGTGCAGGCCGCTTCCGTCCAGTGGCCTGAATTGTGAACGCGGGGCGCCATCTCGTTGGCCAGCAATGTGCCGTCCTTCAGCACGAAGAACTCGATGCCGACGACGCCCACATAGCCGAGCGACTCAAGAATGGTGAATGCGGCTTGCCCTGCCGCTTCGGCCGTAGGTTGCCGAATGGCGGCCGGCACGGTGGAGCGCACGAGAATGCCGTTCCGGTGGACGTTCTCGGCGGGATCGTAGGCGGCAAACCTGCCGTCCGCGCCGCGGGCGGCGATGATGGAAATCTCCCGCTCGAAGGAAATGAGCCCTTCGAGAATGAGCCCGCCGCCGCCCATGGCGGCAACCGTGCCGCGCACCACAGTCTCGGTTGCCTGGTGGAAGACGCGCTGGCCCTTGCCGTCATAGCCCATGCGGCGCGTCTTGAGCACGCCATTGCCGCCGAACCGGGCAAGTCCCTGCACGAGATCGTCATCGCTTTCTACCGAGACGAAGGGCGCCGTCGCGATGCCGAGCGAGTTGAAAAAAATTTTCTCCGACAGCCGGTCCTGGGCCGTCTCCAGCGCCTCGGGGAGGGGATGGACGGGCACGCGGTCGGCAAGGGAGCGGGCCGTGACGCCGGGAATATTCTCGAATTCGTAGGTGATCACGTCGCTGGCGGCCGCAAGCTGCTCCAGCCCTCGGCTGTCCTCGTAGGGGGCTGCAATGTGGATGTTCGCAACCTGTCTGGCGGGGCAGTCGGGCTCCGGATCCAGCACCGCCGTGCGGTAGCCGAGCCGGGCTGCCGCCATGGCCAACATGCGGCCGAGCTGGCCGCCGCCGACAATTCCGATTGTTGCGCCGGGTGGAAGGGGTTTTATCATGTCGGCGTTGTCGGACGCTCCGGCACGTTCTGCGACTGGGCGGCACGCCAGGCTTCCAAGCGCGCCGCCAGCGCCTCGTCCGAGAGCGCCAGCACCGCCGCCGCCAGCAGTGCTGCGTTGACAGCGCCCGCCCGGCCTATCGCCAGCGTACCGACGGGAATGCCGGCGGGCATCTGCACGATGGAAAGGAGCGAATCCTGACCCGAAAGGGCGCGCGATTCCACCGGTACGCCGAACACGGGAAGCGGCGTGAGCGCCGCCGTCATGCCGGGCAGGTGAGCCGCCCCTCCCGCGCCGGCGATGATGACACGATAACCGGCCGCCTTCGCGCCCCTAGCGAATTCATAGAGTCTTTCGGGGGTACGGTGCGCGGAAACGATGCGCGCGTCGTGGGAGACCTCCAATGCGTCCAGAGTCTCGGCCGCGTGACGCATGGTCTCCCAGTCCGACTGGCTTCCCATGATAATTGCGACGTCGGCCTGGTCTACACCCATCGGAGAATCTTCCGCTTCGAGGAGATCGCTGTACCCAAAAGCGGCAGACACCGCAACTGTCCATCACGCGGCGTGTAGCCGGAACAGGAGCTCACTGGAATGCCGGCTCGGGCAAAAGGTTGTGCCCGAAAGGGCTTTCTCAGGATCAAGACACAGACATTGCTCGCGCCCTGGCAGGCAAGAGGCGGGAAACGTACCTATCATCCCGCAAAGGCGTTCAGGCGATAATGTCGGGGATGAGCCTGTCCTCCAGCTGCTGCAAGCGATCCTTAAGTGCCAGCTTCTTCTTCTTCATACGCTGGATTTGCAACGGATCGCAGCCCGATGCGATCATCGCATTGATGGCTGCGTCGAAGTCTGCATGATCCTGTTTCAAGCGGGCAAATTCCAGCCTGATTTCGGCCTGTTCCTGTTCGGATATCGTCACTTTCAGCCTGCTCTCCAGCAATGTTTCGGGCCGTATGGCGGCCGCGTTCCCGCATGCGGAAACGGCATATTTCATACCACATTTCCGCCTGCGGATAAATCTTTTCGCCCTTAGCCGATGGTTGCGGCCGTTTGCCGATCCGGCAGAAAGAGGCGGATTTGCTCGAAGACATAGCGCTTTGCGTTTTGCACACTTTCTTCCAGCGTCGCATTGCGGGCGAGGTTCGCGGCAATGGCGCTGGAGAGCATGCAGCCCGTTCCCCTCACACTGCCTGGAAGGCGGGGCGCTGCGAAGCGGGCGGGCGGGCGGCCCGGTCGGATCAGAAGATCGTCCGAACGCTCGCCAGCGGCATGCCCGCCCTTAACCAGCACCGCCTGCGCGCCGGCCTCCAGGAGGAAACCTGCCTGCCGCACGGCTTCATCCTCGTTCCGGGCCGGGGGCGTGTCTGCAAGGAGGGCGAGTTCGGGAAGGTTAGGCGTAACCAGTCGGCACAGGGGCAGCAGGCGGCGCTTCAGGGCAGCCGCCGCCCCTTCAGCCGTCAGAGAGGCTCCCGAACTTGCCGCCAGCACCGGGTCGAGCACTACGGGTACCAACGGATTGTCCGCAAGCACTGAGGCAACCGCTTCGGTGATTGCCGGATTGGGGAGCATACCCACCTTAACGGCCCGGACCGCATTCGCCTCTATCGCCGCGTGTATTTGAGCGACAACGAGGGTAGGAGGCATGGGCTCGATCTGCGTCACTGCATCATGCGTCTGGACAGTGACTGCAGTAACGGTGAGGCTGCTGCGCAGCCCGAAGGCGGCGATCGTCTCCACATCGCGCGCGATGCCTGCCCCGCCCGACGAATCGGAACCCGCCACGACCAGCACATGCGCGGACGGGTTCACCGCCATGGCGCCGTTGCCTCGATCCATTCGCGCGTACGCGCGTCGGGATCCGGGTTGCGCAGGATGTCCGTCACCACGGCCGCCGAATCCGCGCCATGCCCGAACACGCCGGGGATGCGCTCCGGCGTCAGCCCGCCGATGGCGACGAGCGGCAGCGGTGCCGCGTGCTCCTTCCATTCGGCGATCCGTTCAAGGCCCTGCGGCGCCCATTTCATCTTTTTGAGGATCGTCGGATAAATTGGCCCCAGCGCGACATAGTCAGGCTCGGCGGCAAGTGCCGTCGCAAGTTCGTTGTGATCATGTGTGCTCAGGCCCAGCTTCAGACCCGCTTGTCTGATCGCGGCGAGATCGGCGGCGGCAAGGTCCTCCTGGCCGAGATGGATGAAGTCGCAGCCTTCCTCGATGGCAATCCGCCAGTGATCGTTGACGATGAGCTGACTGCCATGGCGTGCGCAGGTTTCGCGCGCGCGGCGGATTTCCGCCCGCAGATCGGCTTCCTCCATCTCCTTGATGCGCAGTTGCACGAGCTTCACGCCGAGCGGCACGAGGCGATCGATCCATTGGGCGGAGTCGACGATGAGATAGAAAGGGTCGAGCTTCATGAGAAGACCGCCCGGCCGATAAGAGGCGTGGAAGGCACGGCCATGTCGCGAGGCTCCAGCGGACCCGCCTCGAAGGCGAGGCGCCCGGCTTCCACCGCCTGCGCGAAGGCCTCTGCCATCCTCACCGGATCGCCCGCCTTCGCTACCGCCGTGTTGAGCAACACCCCGTCGAAGCCGAGCTCCATGACGGCTGCGGCATGCGAGGGGCGGCCGAGCCCGGCATCGATGATGAGCGGGATGTCGGCAAAATGGGCGCGGTAGGCCTTGAGACCGTCGATATTGACTGGCCCTTTGGCCGAGCCGATCGGTGCGCACCAGGGCATCAGCACCTGGCACCCTGCTTCAAGCAGCCTTTCGCCGACGACGAGATCGTCCGTCGTGTAGGGGAAGACCGAGAACCCTTCCGCGGCGAGGAGCCGCGCCGCTTCCACGAGTCCGAAGACGTCCGGCTGCAGCGTGTCGTGATGGCCGATCACTTCAAGCTTGATCCAGTCGGTGCGGAAGACCTCGCGCGCCATCCGTGCCGTCGTCACGGCCTCCTTCACCGAATGGCAGCCGGCCGTGTTGGGCAGCACGCGCACGCCGAGCTCGCGGATGAGCGCCCAGAAGCGACCGCCGCTCTCGCCTCCCGCGCCCTCCCGCCTGAGTGATACGGTGACGATGCCAGCGCCCGAGGCCTTCACCGCCTCCGCCAGCACGGCGGGGGAGGGGTATTGCGCCGTACCCAGCATGAGGCGGGAGGAAAGCCCGGTTCCGTAGACGGCGAGCGCCATCTCAGCCTCCCTGCCTGGGTGTCAGGATCTCCACCCGGTCGCCTTCCGAAAGCCGTGCGGCGGCGCGCTCTGGGGCCGGCACGAACTCGCTGTTGAGCGCAGTGGCGTACCAGTCGCCCTCATAGCCGAGCTCGGCAAGCAGCTCGGCGAGGGTCGGGGCCTTTGCGTCAAGCGCTTGCCCGTTGACGATGAGCTTCATCGCTCTGTGTCTCCCTGGAGATGTCGGTGAGGATCACGCCCGCCGCCTGCCGTGCCAGCGCCGGCGCCAGCAGGAAGCCGTGGCGGTAAAAACCATTGACGAAGATTGTGCCGCCCTTCTCGGCCACCTTTGGCATGTTGTCGGGAAAGGCCGGCCGCACGCCCGCCCCGGCCTCGAGGATGCGCGCCTCGCCGAAGGCGGGGTGGAGTGCATAGGAGGCGTTGAGCAGCTCCATCATGGAGCGGGCGGTGACCGGTCCGCTGTCGGTGCTCTCGATCATCGTCGCCCCCACCATGAAGCGCCCCCCGCCCCGCGGCACGATGTAGAGCGGAAAGCGCGGATGGATGAGCCGCACGGGGCGGGAGAGTGTGACCTCCCGCGTCTCGAGATAGAGCATCTCGCCGCGCACGCCGCGCAGATCGGGCAGGGCGGAGGCGGCGGCAAAGCCGGTGCAGTCCACGATGCGGTCGAAGCGCTCGTTGCCCAGCGCCTCGGTGCGGTCGAAGAGGAAGCGCACGCCCATGGCTTCGAGCTTGGCTTGAAGCCGGGTCAGAGCCTTGCGCGGGTCAAGATGCGCTTCCGGGTCGAAGAAGAGGCCGGTGTGGAAGCGCCCTGCAAGGTCCGGCTCCAGAGCGGCGATCTCTTCGCCGTTGAGCCAGCGATATCCTTCCGTCCGCGAGGCGAAGCGGCGCAGCTCGGCGGTATCACGCGGTGGGGCGAGCACCAGCGTGCCGTTGAAGGTGACGGTGCCGGGAAGCGCCTCTTCCCACCAGCGGGCAGCATCGTGGCCGAGCCGGATCACGTCTGCTTCCGCGCTCTCCCGCTCGCACCAGGGCGCCAGCATCCCGCCGGCAAGCCACGAGGCTCCGCCGCCGACCGAGGCACTTTTCTCGATCACGGTGACATGGGCGCCGCGCGCGGCCAATTCATGCGCGACGGCCAGCCCCGCAACGCCCGCACCTTTGACGAGGACGTGCATCAGGGCTCTCCGCGACTCCGGTGAGCGCCGGTGTGTGGCAGACCCCCTCTCCTGCGATTTATAACACTTAGCCTTCGGCTAAGATGTTGAAATAGCTTTCTCCCCCACCAGGAGGGAGATAGGGGGCGGCGCCAGCGTTGCCACCAATCTGTAAGGGTTGAGATTAGCGGTTGCGTGGATGTAATGCACCAATCTCCCCACTGGTGGGGGAGAAAGCAAATTCTTGGGTTTGGCGAAGCCAAGCCCTTGGAATTTGCAATAGAGGGGGCCGTAAGCATTGTCCCCTGTCTCACTCCCCGCTCACCGGCACATACAGATCCCCGCTCTGGCGGAATTTCTCCGCCATGGCCGCCATGCCTTCCTTCTGCGCCTCGGCACGGATGTCGTGCGAAATACGCATGGAGCAGAATTTCGGGCCGCACATGGAGCAGAAATGCGCCACCTTGTGCGCCTCCTTGGGCAGCGTCTCGTCGTGCATGGAGCGCGCGGTGTCCGGGTCGAGCGAGAGGTTGAACTGGTCCTCCCAGCGGAACTCGAAGCGCGCGCGGGAGAGCGCGTCGTCGCGAATCTTCGCGGCCGGATGGCCCTTGGCGAGGTCCGCCGCATGCGCGGCGATCTTGTAGGTGATGACGCCGGTCTTCACGTCGTCGCGATCCGGCAGGCCCAGATGCTCCTTGGGCGTCACGTAGCAGAGCATGGCGGTGCCGAACCAGCCGATCATGGCCGCGCCGATGGCCGAGGTGATGTGGTCGTAGCCGGGCGCGATGTCGGTCGTGAGCGGCCCGAGCGTGTAGAACGGCGCCTCGCCGCAGATCGCAAGCTGCTTGTCCACATTCTCCTTGATCTTGTGCATGGGAATGTGGCCGGGCCCTTCGATCATCACCTGGCAGTCCTTCGCCCAGGCGATCTTCGTCAGTTCCCCAAGCGTCTCCAACTCAGCGAACTGCGCCGCATCGTTGGCGTCGGCGATCGATCCAGGGCGCAGCCCGTCGCCCAGCGAGAAGGAAACGTCGTAGGCGCGGCAGATGTCGCAGATCTCCTCGAAATGCTCGTAGAGGAAGCTCTCCTTGTGGTGGGCAAGGCACCACTTGGCCATGATCGAACCGCCACGCGAGACGATGCCGGTGACGCGGTTCACGGTCAGCGGCACGTAATGGAGCCGCACGCCCGCGTGGATCGTGAAATAGTCCACGCCCTGCTCTGCCTGCTCGATCAGCGTGTCGCGGAAGATCTCCCAGGTGAGCTCCTCGGCGATACCGCCCACTTTCTCGAGCGCCTGGTAGATCGGCACCGTGCCGATCGGCACGGGCGAATTGCGGATGATCCATTCGCGGATGTTGTGGATGTTGCGGCCGGTGGAAAGGTCCATCACCGTGTCCGCGCCCCAGCGCGTCGCCCACACGAGCTTCTCCACCTCCTCGGCCATGGAGGAGGTGACCGCGGAATTGCCGATATTGGCGTTGATCTTGGTGAGGAAGTTGCGGCCGATGATCATCGGCTCGGATTCGGGGTGGTTGATGTTGGCCGGGATGATGGCCCGCCCGCGCGCCACCTCGTCGCGCACGAACTCGGGCGTCACGTAATCGGGGATCGCCGCGCCGAAGCTCTCGCCATCGCGCGCGAGCTTCTCTTTCACCTTCTCGCGGCCGAGATTTTCGCGGATGGCGATGAACTCCATCTCCGGTGTGACGATGCCCGCGCGCGCATAGGCGAGCTGGGTGACGGCCTTGCCGGCCTTCGCCCTCAGGGGCTGGTGGCGCACGGGAAATTCCGGCGTAAGCCGGTCGCCTGATGCGAAACCGTTGTCCTCGGGTTTCACCACGCGGCCGTCGTATCGCTCCACGTCGCCGCGCGCCTCAATCCAGGTTTCGCGCAGCCGCGGCAGGCCCTTCTCGATATCGATGGCGACGTTCGTATCGGTGTAGGGGCCGGAGGAGTCGTAGACCGTCACTGGCGGCTCGCCTGCCGTCGGGTGCAGCTCGATCTCGCGCATCGGCACGCGAATATCCGGGTAGAGCGTGCCGGGCTTGTAGACCTTGCGCGAGGCAGGCAGCGGGCCTGTGGTAATTTCGGGCTTGGGGCTGTTCCGGGCATCCATGGCGAAACTCCTCATGCGTTCGCGTTGGAGACCCAGTTCTGCGGGAGAGGATTGGGGAAAGGGCTTTTCGGATTACAGACTTCTGAGCCTGAGGTTTGGACCGGAGAGGATCCTTCGAAAAGCCGTCGCACCATCCCTACGCCAGTACGAACTGGATCAGGTTCAAAGGGTCACCGCGCTGCTTGAAGCCAGCGGTATCTCAGCCCGTTGTCCGGGCCCCCCTGGTGATGGCTCTATCTAGAGGGATTGCGTTGCCAAATGTCAACCGGGAACGGGTCAGCTCATGGGCGGCGGCCACCTGCATTTGCTTGGTGGTCCGGGTGCTGCCTCGAACTTATGGCTCGCCGAGCATCGCGCCGAGCTTCGCCAGCACGAGGGCCCGTTCCCCGGCGCTCAGAACCTCGGTCCCGAAAAGCTTCTGGCAGCGAAGCCCCTCCAGCGCCAGAAAGAGCACCAGAACGGATGCGTCGTCCACCGAACCCTCCTTCATCCGGTCGAGCAGGCGTCGGTTGAACTGGCGAACGGGCGTGAGCAACTCCGGATCTTCCGCGAGCGCCGCAAGCAGGCCGGAAGGCGGCTGTTTAGCCTTTTCGAGCTCCTCCACCGCGAGCCGGAAATATTCCGCCGCCATTGGGCGGCTCTCGCCGGCCGCCACTCTCTCCTCAAGGGCCTGGCCGAAGCTCTCGATATGGTCCTGAACCAGCGCCTTCAGAAGCGCGGCCTTGGTCGGGAAATTGTAAAGAAGCCCGCCCTTCGAGATCCCGGCGCGCGCGGCTACCGCATCCAAAGACAGATGCGCCGAGCCCTCCGTTCGGGCGAGTTCGGCGGCCGCCTTCAGAATCTTGTCTCTGGTGTTCTTGCGCCGAGTCATCGTAGCATGTCTATTGCCGGGATTGACAATACCGTCCGGACGGTACAGTACGCGCGTCACCCCTACAAGGCTGGCCTGATCGGCGCGGCCTCAATGTGCCAACGACATCTCCACGGAACCGTTCCATGGTCCTGCGCTTCATCATCGCCTTTGTCCTCGTAGTCTTAATCGGCGGAGGGCTGGTGGGCTTCAACATCTTCCGCGACCGGGCGATCGAGCAGTATTTCGCCAATATGCCCACGCCGACGCTGACGGTGTCCACGACCACCGTCGAGCCCATCACCTGGAATCCCGGCATCGACGCCATAGGCACGGTGAGTGCCGCCAACGGGGTGGACTTGACGGTTGAGACCACCGGCATCGTGGAGGAAATTCTGTTTTCCGCGAACACCCGGGTCGAAAAGGGCGATGTGCTCGTGCGGCTCGATGACGAAATGCAGAGGGCGGATCTCGCCGCCGCGCGGACCCAGGCGGAACTCGACCGGCAGACGCTGGAGCGCGCACGCGAGCTTCAGCGGCGCGGCGTGGGGTCGCAGTCGACTCTGGATCAGGCCGAAGCAGCCGCTTCGGCGTCGGCCTCCCAGGTGGCGAAGCTGGAAGCGGCGCTGAACCAGAAGCAGCTTCGGGCGCCATTTTCCGGCGTGATCGGCATTCCGCGTATCGAGCTCGGCCAATATCTCTCGCCGGGCACGGTGGTAGCGACGCTGCAGGATCTGGACCATATGCGCGTGGACTTCACCGTGCCGGAGCAGCGGTTCGAAGAGCTCAAGATCGGCCAGCAGGTACGCGTGGGCCTCACCGGCGACGACATGCCCTTTACGGGAAGTATAATCGGCATCGACCCGAAGATCGATCCCTCCAGCCGGCTAGTCTCGGTGCGGGCGGAAGTTGAGAACGCCGAAGGCCGGCTCGTTCCGGGCCAGTTCGTGCGCGTGCGTGTGGAGCTTCCGGCCGAGGACGATGTGATCGCCGTGCCGCAAACCGCGCTCGTGACCAGCCTTTACGGCGACTACGTCTACCGTCTGCGGCCGCTGGAAAGCGCCGGGGATGCGGCGCCAGGCGCGGATCAGGCCGGGCAGGAAGGCGCGCAGGCTGCGGAGGCGCAGAATGAAGCCGGAAACGGCGAGGTGTTCGTGGCTGAACAGATGTTCGTGAAGGTCGGGAGACGCGCCAACGGCTCGGTCGAGATCGTTGAGGGTCTGTCCGCCGGGGACGTGGTGGTAGATGCCGGGCAGAACCGGCTTTCCAACGGCGCACGGGTGACCATCGACAACACCGTGCGGCCGATACAGGTGGGAGCGGAAGCCAGATGAACATCTCCGCACCCTTTATCCGGCGGCCGGTTCTCTCCACGGTTCTGGCGTTCATGATCCTGCTGCTCGGGCTGCAGGGCATGGCGAATCTTTCCGTCCGGCAATATCCGGAGGTGGAGGAGACGGTCATCACCATCACCACCACGTATCCCGGCGCAAGCCCGGAGCTCATCCAGGGCTTCATAACCTCGCCCATTGCCGCAGCCGTCTCCACGACGGAGAATATCGACTACGTCTCCTCCCAGAGCCGGCCCTCGGCCAGTGTGGTGACCGTGCAGATGCAACTCGGCTCCAACCCGGACATCGCCTTGACCGAGGTCATGTCCAAGGTGCAGCAGGTTCGCGGCCAGCTGCCCAGCGATGCGGAAGACCCGGTCATCGTCAAGGGGACAGGCATGCAGTTCGCGACAATGTACATCGCGCTGCAGAACCCGAACATGACGCCCGAGCAGCTCACCGAATACATCGAGCGGGTCATTCGCCCGCGCGTTTCGACCATCGAGGGTGTGGCTGAGGTGCAGATCATGGGAGCGGCCAACTACGCCATGCGCGTGTGGATTGATCCCATCCGGCTGGCCGCCCGCGGCATCACGGCTGCAGAGGTGGTGAACGCGGTCAATGCGGCGAACTTCCTGTCGGCTCCCGGCAAGACCAAGAACGAGTATGTCGCCTATCCGATCACGACGGAGACGACGCTGCGCACGCCCGAGGCGTTCGGGGCGCTGCCTCTTGCGTCGAACGGCGACGAGGTGGTGCGCCTGCGCGACGTGGCCGATGTCGAGCTGGCCGCCGAAAGCACCGAAATGATCGTCAACTTCAACGGCCAGCCTGGAACCTTCATCGGCATCTTCCCCACGCCCGCCGCGAACCCGCTTGATACGGCTGATGCGGTGCTTGCGGAAATGCCGGCCATCCAGGCAAGCCTGCCGGAAGGCATGACCATGGAGGTGGTCTACGACGCGACCGATTCGATCAGCGCGTCGATCGAGGAGGTGTTCAAGACGATCGCCGAGGCCGTGGTGATCGTGGTGCTGGTGATCCTCCTGTTCCTGGGCTCCTTCCGCTCGGTCCTGATGCCGATCGTGACCATTCCGCTCTCGCTCGTGGGCGTGTGCTTCCTCCTTTATCTCGTCGGCTTCTCGATCAACCTGCTCTCGCTGCTCGCCATGGTTCTCGCTATCGGTCTGGTGGTGGATGACGCCATCGTGGTGGTCGAAAACATCCACCGGCATATCGAAGAGGGCCTGTCACCGCTTCAGGCGGCATTCACCGGTATGAAGGAGATATCGACTGCCGTGATCGCCATGACGATCACGCTTGCCGCCGTCTTCGCGCCGCTTGCCTTCACCGGCGGGCTGACCGGATCGCTGTTCCGCGAGTTCGCTTTCACGCTGGCGGGCGCGGTGATCATCTCCGGCATCGTCGCGCTTACCATCACGCCGATGATGAGTGCGCGCATCCTGAAGACCGGCATGCACAGCCGCTTCCAGAACTTGGTAGACCGGACCTTCACGCGCGTCGAGAACCGCTATGAAAGGCTGGTGTCCGGCTCGCTCAAATACCGGCCGGTCACGCTGATGATCGTCCTCTCGCTCGTCGCTCTCGCAGGCTTCCTGTTCATGAAGACGTCGAGCGAGCTGGCGCCCGAGGAGGATCAGGGTGCGCTCTTCTCGCTCATTACGGCGCCGCGCTACGCCACGTCGGAATATACGAGTCTCTATACGGACCAGATTCGCGAGCTCACCAAGGATCTGCCTGAACTGACGACCAACTTCTCGGTCGTCGGCTTCGGTGGCCAGACCAACAGCGGCATCGCGCTCTGGGCCTTCGAGGACTGGTCCCAGCGCGAACGCTCGCAGAAGGAAATCCAGGCGGATATCCAGCAACGCCTTTCAAAGGTGGCGGGCGTGGAGGCGCTTGTCTTCGCGCCGCCCTCGCTGCCGGGGGCTGGCGGCGGGCTGCCGATCTCGGTCGTCATCCAGTCCACCGGCGATCCGAGCCAAGTCTACGAGGTGGCGGAAGAAATCCGGCGGAAGGCGCAGGAAAGCGGCCGCTTCATCGTGGTGCAGAACTCGCTGAGCTTCGACGCGCCGCAGGTCACCGTCAGTGTGGACCGGGAGCGCGCGGCCGCGCTTAACATTCCCGCCCGCGACATCGGCACCACGCTTGGCGTGCTGGTGGGCGGCGGCGCCATCGCCCAGTTCGACCGGGACTCCAACAGCTACGACATCATCACGCAGGTGCCGGAACGCTACCGCCAGAATCCCGAAAGCCTCGGCGATTTCTTCGTACGCAGTTCGACGGGACAGATGGTGCCGCTTTCGGCGGTGGTCTCGATCTCCACCGCCGCGTCGCCCGCCTCCATTGAGCAGTTCAATCAGCTCAACGCGGCGACCATCTCGGCGCTGCCCCTGCCCGGCGTGACCACCGGTGACGGGCTGCAGACCATCGAGGAGATTGCGCGGTCTACGCTGCCCGAAGGTTTCTTCATCGATTATTCGGGGCAGTCGCGGCTCGAGAAGGAGCAGGGCAACACGATCCTCGTCGCTTTCACGATGGCGATCATCGTCATCTATCTTGTCCTTGCCGCCCAGTTCGAGAGCTTCCGCGATCCGCTGATCATCATGATGTCGGTGCCGTTGTCCATCTTCGGCGCGATCGTGCCTCTGAATCTCGGTCTCGGCACGCTGAACATCTTCACGCAGGTGGGGTTGATCACGCTCATCGGCCTGATCACCAAGCACGGCATTCTGCTGGTCGAGTTCGCGAACCAGCAGCGTGAGGCGCACGGGATGTCCCGCAGGGAGGCGATCGTCGCCTCGGCCAAGGTGCGCCTGCGTCCGATCCTGATGACTACCGGCGCCATGTCGCTGGGCGTCGTTCCGCTCATCATGGCTTCGGGTGCCGGCGCCGCAGCGCGCTACTCCATGGGCCTGGTTATCTTCTCCGGCATTCTGATCGGGACGATGTTCACCCTGTTCGTGGTGCCGATGTTCTACACCTTCATCGCGAGCCGGACCGTCGCCGCGCGCGCAGGGGCGGAGACGCAGGCACCCGCGAGCGCTTGAATCCGGCACCTGTGAGCGCCTGAATAAAGGCGGACCCTTCGGGCGTCCGCCTTTTTGCTCGACAGCGCCTTGCGCGACCGGCAGAAAAACAACGTCAGTGGCACGCTTTTTTATCGCGGCGGCAGGACCACCTGATCCGTGAAGAAGAGGTCGGTCAGGAGCGACCGCATGGCGATCAGGCCATTGGTGTTGTCGATCATGTCTGACGTGATCGAAGGCTGCGCCAGAAGGATCTGGAGGACGGCGCGCACCACCGCGAGATCGGCCAGGAAGCGTTCGCGGAAAGCCGCGCCATGCGGCCCGCCCACTTCGCCCTGAAGCGCCGTTTCGAGATCGTCGAGCGCGCCGCGGAAGCGCTTCAGATATTGCCGGATCTGGCTTTCTCCCGCGCCCTCGGCCGTTTCGCGCTTCCGCCCCTGGGCCGCATAGGCCAGCATGAACTCATAGGATTCCTCGATGCGGTCGAACGCGTCGCGCATCTCGATAGCCTGATTCATCTCATCGATCATGCGTTGCTGCCCTTTCTGGCCTTTTCCGGGCCCTTTCCGTGGATCATCGCGAGGAGAAAGTCCCGATGTTCAGGGAGGAGAGCGAAATAGACGTGGAGGATGAACAGGAACAAAAGCGCAAGCGCCCCTGTGCCATGGAGCACATAGATCACCCCCCAGGTCTGATCGGTGAAAATCGCGGGATTGCGGTTCCAGAAGGTGGTGTCGATCTTGGCGAGCATCAGGAGGCCGGTCGCAAGTAGCGTGAGGACGCAGATAGCGGCCGCGAGGTGGAAGCCCTTCTGGAAGACGTCGTACTTGGCTTCGGAAAGCCCCTTCGGCGCGCCCCCGCCTGCGGCATATCCGATCTCGCGGATGTCGTCCGGCCCGGGGATCATCTCGCTCACGCCGTGCACGAGCATCACGCGGACGAGATGATAGAGCACCAGGACCGTCAACAGGACGCCGAAGGTCCAGTGGAGCGGCACCCAGTCGAACCGGATGCCGAGGATGGGCAGGAAAGCAGTCGCCCCAAGCACGATAACGGTGACGGCCATGCCCCAGTGGAAAAGGCGATCGGCAAGACGGTGGCGCACGCCTTGCTGCCGAACCGGAGTGGTCATTCCTCGCTGTTCCCTTGAATGGTTATTGAGGTGGGGTGACGCCGGGCGGTCAGCCTGCCCGGCGGCGCAGTGTCCGTATGACGAGGTGCAGGACGATGAAGGCGGCTGCCGCCGCGACGGGAAGCCAGAGAATGTCCCAGTTGATGCCGACAAGCATTCTCTGGCCGAAGGCGTCCTGCGTGTGCCGAAGCAGTTCCATGGCCTATGCCAGTGAGCGGATCGCGCGCACGGCGAGGTTCTCCATCAGCGGAATCTTGAAGTGGTTGAAGTTGAGCGGCTCCGCTCCGCGCGAGGCCACGCGCTTCACCAAAGTCTCCAGTTCCTGTCCGGGCTTTTCTCCGCGCACCAGGCTTTCCACATCGGTGAGCCTGCGCGGCGTGCATTCCACCGCGCCGCAGACCATCGAGATGTCGGAGATCGCCCCGTTCTCCATTTTCGCGGCCATGGCGATGTTGACGAGCGCGAAATCCCATGTCTGGCGGTCGGCCACCTTCTCGAAATACTGGCGCGATCCAGCCCATTTTCCGGGAATGCGGATGCCCACGAGAATGTCGCCCGGCTCCAGCGCCGTCATGCGGGTGATGTCGATCGCAGGCCCGATGAAGAAATCGGAGGCCAGTATGTCCTGCCGGCTCCCGGCCCGCTCGACGGTGAACACCGCCTCGAGGGCCGTTAGAGCGATGGCCGTGTCCGAGGGCGTGACGGCCACACAGCGGCTGACCCCGAACAGCGCGTGTTCGCGGTTCATGGCAGTGGGCGTGTTGGCGTAGCAGGTGTTGCCGCCCGCGCGGTAACAGGGAAACCCGTCCCGGTAATACGGGCAACGAGTATCCTGCGAGACATTGCCGCCGATCGTACCCTTGTTGCGGATCTGCGGCGAGGCGACGTGCAGCGCCGCTTGGGCCAGGGCAGGGAACCGGCTTTTCACCAGCTCGCTCTCGTTCACCTCGGTGAGCGTGGTCGTCGCACCGATCCAAAGGCCCCCGTCATCCTCCTCGCGGATGCCGTGCAGGTCCGGGATGCCCGCGATGTCCACTACGACGGCAGGCATCTTCACCCGGTGCTTGAACCAGTCGAGACTGTCCATGCCGCCAGCGAGAATCCAGGCGTCCTGGTGGTCGCCGAGAATGGCCCGGGCATCTTCCAGCGTTGCAGGCTGGAAAAGCTCGAAATTGTGCATCACGTCAGTCATTGTGTTCCTCCTCCCAGGTCCGCTCAAACCGTGTTGGTGGCAAGCGGCTTATGGGATTGCGGCCGCCCTTCCGCGGCGTTCACGATCATGTCGGTGACCACCGGCGTTCGGTTGAACAGGTGTCCGCCAAGTGCGTCCGAGATGGCGCAGATCAACGCCGAGGAGGCCGCTCCTTCCAAAGGCTCTCCGATACCCTTCGTGCCGAGCGGGCTCTGGGTATCCGGCTGATCGACGGCATCCCAGCTCATCTTCAGCGGCACATCGAGGTAGGATTTCGGCTTGGACTGGTACAGCGCCTGTGCGTTCGGCCGGCCGTATTGCGGATCGTAGACATGACGCTCCGACGTGGCGAGGCCGAAACCCATGACCGCGCCGCCGCGCACCTGAGCGGCGAGGCCCATCGGGTGGATCACCGTGCCGCAATCGGCAACACCGTGATAGTCGAGGATCTCGACCTTTCCAGTCTCGACATCCACATCCACCTCGATGAAGGCGGCTGCGAGCGCCGGCACCGTCGCATCCTTGGGCAGGTTGTCCTTGGCAACGCCGATCAGGCCCGTTCCGGCGATCGCTCTGGCGGAGGCCTGCGTCATGGGATGGATGTCTTCCGGCAGCTCGTGACCGTCATACCGGCCGCCCATCTCGATCGCCTTTTGCGCCGCCTCGGCGAAGGACATGCCGACGCTGGGATCGGACGTCTTCACCACCCGTTCGTCCTTGAGCTCATACTCCTCCGCGGTTCCGCCAAGGGTCGCGGCGGCAATTTCCTTGAGCTTATGCGCGGCATCCATGGCGGCGACATAGTTGGTGCGTGCCATGGTGAAGTTGGTGTTTGAGCCGAACTGGCCGAGATTCCAGGGCAGATGCTTGGTCGTGCCGCCATATTCCAGAACCACCCGCTCCCAATCGTAGCCTAGCACCTCCGCCGCGATCCGCGAGGTGGAGGCGTAGGAGTAGGTGCCCAGATTGCCAACGCCGGTATGCACGTGCAGAAGGCCGTCGGGCGTGATCCGGACCAGACCGTCGAACCCGTTGGAGCCCGCGGTGTGATAGGCCTGTCCGATGCCGTAGCCGCGCACCTTCGATCCGTTGCGCATTCCGGACTGTTTCGACCGCTCGACCCAGTTGAAGGCCTCGGCACCCTTCTGCAGGGCCTCCCGCAGATAGGCGGAGGTTACCTCTCCCTGTTCAGGCCCGTACTTTGCACCGACTCCGCCGCCGGGCGCATTGGCAAGCCTGAGCGCCAGCCGGTCGATGCCAAGTTCGCGCGCGGCCTTGTCGAGAAGCGGCTCGAACATGTTTGCCGCCTGGTTCTCGCCCGGCCCGCGCTGCGCGCCCTTGGAGACGGTGTTGGTGAGCACCGGGATGGCTCGGAAGCGGATCGATTCGGGCTGGAAGATGATGACCGCTGACGAGCCGACATTGTTGAAATCGGGGAAGCCCGACGTGGCGCCGAGATCCTGCACGACATAGATGTCCGCCGCGAGCATGCGGCCTTCCTTGCTGAAGCCGAGCTTCGCCCATCCCTGGAAGCCGGCGCGCGCGGAGCCGTTGTTGTACTCCTCTTTGCGGCTCACCCGCAGCAGGCATGGCCGCCCGTTCAGCTTGCGCGAGACGAGCGCCGGCAGCGCCATCAACGGGTAGGCCGCGGCCTTGCCGCCGAAACCGCCGCCGCAATACTCCGAGATCAGCACCAGTTCGGAGGGCTCGATGCCTATGAGATTGGCGAGGCCCGGCTGGGCGAAGGCGGTGGACTGGGTGGAGCCCCAGACGTAGCACTTCCCGCCCTCCCAATAGGCGGCCGCCGAGCGCGGCTCCAGGGCATGGTGGGCGTTGGAGGCATGCACGAAGCTTTCCTCCACGATGACGGCGGACTTGGCAAAGCCCTCCTCGATATCGCCGAAGCTCCATTCCACCGGCGCCTTGCCCTTAGGAAGCGTGTCGTCGCCGGCCAGCGCGAAGTCGCGGCCCGACCATTTGAGCTCCTGGAACTCGATGCCTGCGCCGGCGACATTGATGCCGCTCACCGCATTGGGCCCATCCGGCTGCAGGCTGTGCAGCGGATCGACAACGAAGGGCAGGAGCTCCATGTCGACACGAACCGCCGCTATGGCATCGGCAGCGGCCTGTTCCGTCTCCGCGGCGATCGCCAGGATCGGCTGCCCGAAATGGGTGGGTTCGTTGCTGAGGATCGGCAGGCCGACGGGCGTGTCGGGATGCTTCACCTCCTCAGGCAGAAGGGCGGTCAGGAAGCCCGGCACCTTTTCCGCCTCGCTGAGATCGATGCTTCTTACCTTGCCGTGGGGCATGGGCGAGCCGTAGAATTTGACATGCGCCATGCCATCGGCGCGGAAATCCTCGGCATAGGTTGCAGCGCCGGTCACCTTGGCTTCGAGGTCCGGCGGAATGAAATTCTTACCGATCAGTTTGTAGGCCATGGCTTCAGACCCTCTCTGAGGCTTTCATGACGCCGCGCAGATAATGGTCGTAGGCTCCGCACCGGCAGAGATTGCCGGACATTGCGAGGCGCGCCTCCTCGATTGTTGGTTTGGGGTTCCGGTTCAGCAGCGCCACCGCGCTGACGACCTGGCCCGGCGTACAGAAGCCGCATTGCGGGGCAAGCTCCTCGATGAAAGCCTGCTGCACGGGATGCAGCGTGCCGTCCTCTCCAGCGATGCCCTCGATCGTGGTGATCTCGCTGTCGCGCACGCGGTGCGTAAGCGTCGAGCAGGAATAGATCGTGATTCCGTCGGCAATCACAGTGCAGGCTCCGCATTCGGCCTGGTTGCAGCCGATCTTGGTGCCGGTCAGGCCGAGCCTGTAGCGCAGCGTGGTCGCCAGGGTCTCGTTCGGCGCGACCTCGATGCTGTGGGTTCGCCCGTTGACGGTGAGGCGCACGAGCCGCTCGACGGCGCGTGTGTCGGCCCGGGCGGGTGTCGTTCCGGAGAACAGGTAGGACGAGCCGCCGATCACGACGCCTGAACAGGCGACGCCGCGCAGGAAATTGCGCCGGGACATGTGCAGCGGCCGCCATGACGGCGTTTCCGCTCCACCGGCCTCATTCGCACGGCCGGTGTATTTCGGTCGTGGTGCCGGACCCGGCACGTAATCGACCGACGGATCGTAGGGTCCGTAGGTTTGCATGTTGCCTCCTCCCGATCATCGCGCCCGCCATGACGAGCCCTCCCGATGGAAGATCACGATGATGTGTTGTCCTCACAACATTGGAAGACTAGACTTTTGTTCTACAAGTTGCAACATCCAATACATCCATCGCGGGAAGAACACATTTATGTGATAGTAATATTTTCCTGATGGGGCGAGAGGCAGGACTTGGGGTTTTCTAAAACTGGACTTGCGGTTTCAACTTTTTGCTTGGCTGCGTGCTTTCTGGACTCCGTGCCAAGTCTGGCGGACCGTCACTGTCTGCCTGCGCTGAACGCCTATTACGGCGCGCGCTACGCGCTCCACGATGAATCCGCTGCCTGTGTGCCGGCGCTGGAACAGGCGCTTGAAGCGCTGCGCTCAGCGGTCGATCATGCGAATGTGTGCGGGTGCGGGCAGCTTGTCGAAACGATAAAGCCCCTCATAGAGGACCCTGAGGGCGGCGAAGCGGGGTGCCGCAGGCGTGCGGCGGAGATTCTCGGCCAGAGCGAGCGGGTGAAGGCCCTGGTAGACGCCTGCAATCATTGATCTGTGGCCTGATGCGCGTCGGCGAGCGGCTGCGGCCGGAGTTGGTGGCTTGACTTAGAGTCTCCGATCGAAGGGCGGCAGCCTCAGCCGCATACGCGTGGACGGATGCCGTGAACGGCCTTGCCCATGCGTCTTTTCCTGCTAATAGTTGCGCCCGCGCGCGGGCGTTGAATTCATTCCCCCTCTCACCGGAAAAGACCATGGCGAAGCACAGTGACGTGAAAAAGGTCGTTCTGGCCTACTCGGGCGGCCTCGACACTTCGATCATCCTGAAATGGCTGCAGACGGAACTAGGTGCGGAGGTGGTGACCTTCACCGCCGATCTCGGCCAAGGTGAGGAGCTGGAACCCGCGCGCAAGAAGGCCGAGATGCTTGGCATCAAGGAGATCTATATCGAGGATCTGCGCGAGGAGTTCGTGCGCGACTTCGTCTTCCCGATGTTCCGCGCCAACGCGCTCTATGAGGGCGTCTATCTGCTCGGCACCTCCATCGCCCGCCCGCTGATCGCAAAAAGGCTGGTGGAAATCGCAGCCGAAACGGGGGCCGATGCTATTGCGCACGGCGCCACCGGCAAGGGCAACGATCAGGTGCGCTTCGAGCTTTCCGCCTATGCGCTCAATCCTGACATCAAGGTGATTGCGCCCTGGCGCGACTGGTCCTTCAAGTCGCGGACGGACCTTCTGAACTTCGCCCGCGAGCACCAGATACCGGTGCCTAAGGACAAGCAGGGCGAGGCCCCCTTCTCAGTGGACGCCAACCTGCTTCACTCCTCTTCTGAGGGCAAGGTGCTGGAGGACCCGTGGGCGGAGCCACCCGAATATGTGCACCAGCGCACCGTCTCGCCCATGGATGCGCCCGACCGCGTCACGGAAATCACCATCGGCTTCAAGCGGGGCGACGCCGTGTCGCTGAACGGCGAGCCGAGGTCGCCCGCTACGCTTCTTGCGGCGCTCAATGATCTCGGCCGGGACAACGGCATTGGCCGCGTCGATCTGGTGGAGAACCGCTTTGTGGGCATGAAGTCGCGTGGTGTTTATGAAACGCCGGGCGGTACCATTCTTCTCGTCGCTCATCGGGCGATCGAATCGATCACGCTCGACCGCGGCGCGGCGCATCTGAAGGATGAGCTGATGCCGCGCTATGCCGAGCTCATCTACAACGGCTTCTGGTTCTCGCCGGAGCGGGAGATGCTGCAGGCGCTCATCGACAAGAGCCAGGAGGACGTCGAGGGCGAAGTGCGGCTAAAGCTCTACAAGGGCAATGTGGTCGTCACCGGTCGCCGCTCCGACAAGTCGCTCTATTCGGACGCGCTCGTCACCTTCGAGGACGACCGCGGTGCCTACGACCAGAAGGACGCGGAGGGCTTCATCCGGCTCAACGCCCTGCGGCTCCGGACGCTGGCGGCGAGGCGGCGGAAAGGCTGACCCTTACCTGTCGATTTCGCGGCCGATGATGGCAATCGCCTGCTGATAGACGCTGGCCGCGTTCCAGCCCTGGAGAGCGGCGAAATTGGGCTCGCCGGGCTGGTAACCCGCACCGGGAATCCAGCCGTGCGCCCTCAAGAAATTCGCGGTGGATGCCAGCGCGTCGGCGACGGAGCCGATCATGTCGATCCGCCCGTCCCCGTCTCCGTCCGCGCCATATCTGAGTGCGTTGCCCGGCAGGAACTGCGTTTGGCCGATCTCGCCATGGGCCGCACCCATGGCGGAGGGGTCCAGCATGCCGCGATCGACGAGTTCGAGGGCGGCATAAAGATGCCCCGTGAAGAATTCCGTCCGGCGGCAGTCATAGGCGAGCGTGGCGACGGCCGATAGGATGTGCTGATTGCCCAGAAATCCTCCAAAGCCGGTCTCCATTCCCCAGATCGCAAGGAGCGGACCGGGCGGCACGCCATAGCGCGCCTCGATGGTAGCCAGCAGCGCGGCGTGGCGTTTCTTCATGCTCTTGCCGCGCGAGATGATGGCGTTGGCGCCGCGCTTCTTCATGAAGCTGTCGAGCGTCAGCTTGAAGCTCTTCTGCCCGCGGTCGGCGGCGATGGTCTTGCGGGCGTAGGTGGTGCGTGACAGGGCATCCAGTGCCCGTGGCCCCACGCCGTTTGCCGCCGCCTCCTGGATGAAGCGCGCCTTCCAACTCTCAAAGCCGCCCGCATCGCTGCCGCATGGGGCGGCGAGGGCCGAACCTGCCATGGAAAGAACGGCGAATATGGCTGCCGCAAGCTGCGGCGCCCGATATTCGGGTTTCATGCAATACTCCTTGAAGGATGGCTTCAAATCCGCCGCAAGTCTGCCAGTCATTGGGGTCGCTGTCACGTTTGCAGACAAGAGGTTGAAAAAAGGTAAGACAGCAGCCTTGGAACGAAAGAAGTACCTCTTTGGTTTCTCTCGCGATGCGAAAGAAACTGAGGAGATTAGATATGAAGGCGTTCGCGTTGAAGGGTGCTGTTGCTGCTCTTGCGCTGGCTTCGTTCACCGGCCTTGCAGCCGCGCAGGTCACCGCCATGGCGACGACAGATCTCAACATCCGTTCTGGTCCGGGACCACAATATCCGGTGGTCGGGCTGATCGAGAGTTCGCAGGAGACGACCATTCAGGGCTGTCTCGAAGGCAGCAAATGGTGCCAGGTCAGCCACGCTGGCATCGAAGGCTGGGCCTATTCGGATTATCTGGCCGCAACGATCGGAAGCGAGACTATCGTGCTAACCGAGCGCCCGGTCGAAGCGGTGCCAACCGTCACCTATGAAACGACCGCCAGCACCGATACGGATGCGGACGGCGCATTGGCCGGCGCCACCTCCGGCGCGGTGGCGGGCGCCATCATAGGCGGCCCCGCAGGCGCGGCCATCGGTGCGGGCGTAGGTGCCGTGGCCGGCGGCGCGGCCGATATGATCACCCCTCCGCAGGAGGTGGTGTCCTATGTCGAGACCAACCGTGTCGAGCCGGTCTATCTGGAAGGCGAGGTCGTCGTCGGCGCGGCGCTGCCTGAGACGGTGGAGGTGCGCGAAATTCCCGATTATGAGTACCGGTACGTTTATGTGAACGGTCAGCCGGTGCTGGTCGAGCCTGAGACACGCCGCATCGTCTATGTGGTGCGCCAGTAGACAAACATGCCGTCAGGGGCGGCTCGGCAGGGAACATCTTGCCAGACCGCCCCTATATCCAAGCGGCTTGGTTCTAATAAGCCTTGCAATTGGTTGATGAAGGTGGTTGGGGTTTTTGTCCGGACAAGCCGACAGTTTTCTTGCCTCGTGGGCTGAATGGAACTATATAGCGCCCATCCCTAACATTGGTGGTTCTTACCACCGCCCGCGCCGGGGAACGCGGGCGAGAACAGGATTATTTCGCAATGGCCCACACGCTTCTTATGCCCAAGGCAACTGCCGTTTGGCTGGTGGACAACACGGCGCTGACCTTCGATCAGATCGCCGAGTTCTGCAAGCTCCACCCGCTGGAGGTGCGTGCAATTGCCGACGGCGACGCCGCCCAGGGCATTAAGGGCATGGACCCGGTGATCACCGGGCAGTTGACCCGCGAAGAGATCGCGCGCGGCGAGGCGGATCCGAACTACCGGCTGAAGCTTTCGGAGCCGAAGGTGCGCGTGCCTGAGACCCGGCGAAAGGGTCCGCGCTACACCCCTCTGTCCAAGCGGCAGGACCGTCCGAACGCCATTCTCTGGCTCGTGCGCAACCATCCGGAGTTGAAGGATGCGCAGATTTCGCGGCTCGTCGGCACGACGAAATCGACCATCGAGCAGATCCGCAACCGCACTCACTGGAATTCGGCCAATCTGGTGCCGATGGACCCGGTGACCCTCGGGCTCTGCTCGCAGATTGATCTGGACATGGAGGTGAGTCGTGCGGCCCGCCATGCGCCGCCTCCGCCTCCTTCCGGTGATACTCTGCTGCCTGCGAGCGAGACGGAAAAGCTGCCGGTCGATGAGAATGCGGGAGGCGAGGAGCAGGAAGAGAAGGAGCTCGACGCCGACGCGGTTTTCGCGAAGCTCTCTTCCTTGAAGTCCAATCGTGATGAGGACGGGCAGGAGTAACCTGCCCGCCTGTCTCGGGCCGGCGATGCCTCAGGCACTAGCCATAGTGGCAGCCAGCGGTTCTGGTCGTGGGGGAGCAGCAAGCGGATGGTCGCTCTTATGCCTGCCTATGTGACCTTGGCGCTTGCGATCATCTTCGAGGTGATCGGAACCAGCGCGATGAAGGCCTCGGAGGGCTTTACCCGTCCCGGCCCGACGCTGATTGTTGCTCTCGGCTACGGCCTGGCTTTTCTGCTCCTATCGCAGGTTCTGGATCGCGTACCCGTGGGCATCGCCTATGCCATCTGGTCGGGCGGCGGGATCGTGCTGATCGCCATCGCCGCCTGGGTGGTCTACGGCCAGCGGCCCGATCTCGCCGGCTTTATCGGGATGGGCCTGATCATCGCCGGCGTGCTGATTCTCAATCTGCTGTCGAAAACCAACGTTCATTAGGCCGCGCGTCCTGTCTGGGCGGCTTTGGTCGGAGAGTGTATCAGCGGCAGTAGCTCACGCGCTGCCCGCCATCATAGGGCCGCACCAGCGCGCGGGCGAGCAGGCTCTCAGCCACGGGCTCTTCCTCAGCTGTCGTCACATCGGCCAGAACCCGTCCAAAATACTTGTCGCCGCTGATATTGCGGATCTTTACCGTTCCGCCGCCAATGAGTGCTTCGAGCGCGGCGCGTGACATCTGCGCGGCCGCTTTCTCGGCGGCGCAGCGGCTTTTCACCTCTGGCGCGTCCACGCCGCGAATGCGGACACTCACCGTGATCGTCTGTCCCGGCCAGATATGAGCCGTGGCCACGAAGGTGTCGCCGTCGATCACCCGCACGACCTCCGCTTCCACCGGACCGGGAAGCATGTCTCTTGCCAGAACGCATGGGGCGCCGGCCACGAGGGCGGCGATCCCGGAAAGCAGGAACAGAGGTGACAGAATCGGCGACAGCATTTCTTAGGATAATATTCCTATATAGCCGTAGAAGTCAATGAACCGTGTAGCTCGCGCACCTGCGATTTGGGACATCGGATGGAACAGCTTCGCCTCCCCGTCCGTTATCCAATTCGACAACGCGCGTACAAGACGCGAAACCCACGACGCCGTCGCACATGGCCCTCCTCCCGGCGTGAGCGGCGGCAGGAGGCAGACAGATGAGAAAGCCCAAGAGAGCCGTTCTCGGCCTGACGGCGCTTGCCGCCATTCTGCTTTTCACCGGCGCGGAACGCGCGACCACTCAGAGCAATGTGTGCGCGCCTCGCGATGATTTGATCGCTCAGCTTGGAAATCAGTTCAACGAGAGGCAGAAGGCCGTCGGTCTCCTCGGAGAGCAGGCGGTCATGGAAGTGTTTGCGTCCGAGCAAGGCACCTGGACCATTCTTACCACCGACACCAATGGGACAAGCTGCATCGTGGCCGCCGGCGACGGTTGGGACGATACCTTCGCGGAGCTGGTGGGCGAGGGAGTCTAGCCGGATTTTGGCGATGGACGGATTGTTTTTTACACGGTTCCGGACAGAAAACCGTTGTCCGGTTTCGTGGAATAGCGCCTTAAGCGCGGGCGGCAGCCTCGGCATAATCCTTGAGGAGCCTCATTAGGGCGCCCGCCTCGCGTGCAGCGCTTTCGGCATCCAGCTCCAGGATGGCGCGGATGAGGCGCACATGCTGTTCAGCCGCGAGGGCGAGACCTGAGCCCGCGTGATAGCGGAACCAGAAACGGCGGCTGTGGGTCTGAAGAGGTGCGGCGAGCCGAGCGGCAAAGGGATTGTCCGCTGCCTCGGCCAGGGTTTCGTCCAGAAGCTTGTCCGCATCGAGAAAGGCAAGCGGGCTGTTTTTCACCACCGCCTGTTCCATCCGTATGGCCGCTTCGCGGAAGCGGCGGGCAATCGGGCCGGTCGCGAATCGGGCCGCCGAGCGCGCCAGCAAAATTTCCACACCTTCCCTTGCGTCGATCACCTTCGGCCAGTCGGCCCGGTCTAAAGGCGCGATCACGAGCCCGGCTCGGGGGCGTATTTCGATCAGCCCTTCCCAGGCAAGGCGCTGTATGGCTTCGCGCACCGGCGTGCGGCCGAGACGGATCTTTTCAATCAGGGCACCTTCGGTGGTGATCGCCCCGGGCGGCAGATCGAGCGTGACCACCATACGCTCCAGCATATGGTAGGCGCGTACCGCCGCAGGTTGGGACGCTTTGGAAACACCCTTCATCTGGCCCCCAAGTTGATGTATCACTGATATATCACAACCGTTGCTCGATTGACAGAAGACGAGCCTGAGCGTCATAAACACTCTAATATATCATAGGAGATTTAGTGATGTGGAGCGGCATCTTACCGGCGGTTACCACGAAATTTACGACCGAAGACACGCTCGACCATGCGGAGATGGAGCGCTGCTTCGGACTGCTGATAGAGGCGGGCTGCGATGGGCTGATTGTCTGCGGGTCGCTGGGCGAGGGGCCGATGCTGTCCCATGATGAAAAGCTGGCCGTGCTCAAGACGGCACGCTCCGTTGCCGGTAAGAAGCCGGTGCTGCTCACCATCAACGAGGCGACGACGCGCGATGCGACGTCCCTTGCCCGGCGGGCGGCCGATGCCGGGGTCGATGGGCTGATGGTGGTGCCGAGTCTGGTCTATCACACGAACGAGCGTGAGACCGTTGACACCCTGAAGGCGGTGGCGCAGGCAGGCGGCTTGCCGATTATGGTCTACTCCAACCGTCTTGCTTACCGTGTCGATGTCACCGTGCCGATCATGGAGGAGCTAGCAAAGGACGACCTGTTCGTCGCGGTCAAGGAATCCTGCGGCGACATCCGCCGTACCACCGAAATCATCAATGCCTTCGGCAACCGCTTCGCGGTGCTGACCGGCGTCGACAACATGGCCTTCGAGGCGCTTGCCGCGGGCGCAGTCGGCTGGGTGGCGGGTCTCGTGACGGCTTTTCCGCGCGAGACGGTGGCCATATACCGGCTGATGAAGGCCGGCCGCTGGGAGGAGGCGCGCGCGATCCACCGCTGGTTTCGGCCGCTGCTCGATCTGGACGTTTCGACCTATCTTGTGCAGAACATAAAGCTGGCCGAGGTGATCGAGATCGGCTCCAACGACCGTGTGCGCCTGCCGCGCCAGCCGCTCGCGGGAGAGCTGCGAGCGCATGTGGAGAAGATCATCAGGGACGCGATCGCCAGCCGGCCGAAACTTCCCTTGGTTTGACGGGAGCATTCGGTGGCGGGGAGGAATGTGGCGCAAGGTGCCGAAGTCGCCATCATCGGCGGCGGGATCATCGGTATTGCCGCAGCGGCCTACCTTGCCGAGGCGGGCCGCGACGTGTTGGTGCTGGACCGGTCCGGCATCTGTGAGGAAACGAGCTCCGGCAATGCCGGGGCGTTTGCCTTTTCGGACATCTTGCCGCTGGCCCACAAGGACGTGCTATCGGAGGTGCCCCGCTGGCTGGGCGATCCGCTTGGACCGCTCGCCGTTCCTCCGGCCTATTTGCCGCGCCTCCTGCCGTGGCTCTGGCGTTTCTGGCGGGCCGGGCGGCCGTCCGCCTTCGAATCCGCTGTTGCTGCGCAAGCTTCAATGATGACGCTTGCTGAGCGCGAATGGATGGGGCTCATTGCGCGCATGGGTGCCCGGCACATGCTGCGAGAGGATGGCTGTCTCGAACTCTACGAGAGCGAGGCCGAGTTTGAGGCCGCGCAGGAAGGCTGGAAGCTGCGCCGGCGCTTTCACATCCCCTTCCGGCACCTGGAAAAGCATGAGATTGCCGAATACCAGCCGGGCCTGTCCGATCGCTTCGTGCGGGCAACCTTCGTGCCGGTGTGGAAGACGGTGTCCGACCCGCAGCGCATGGGCCAGGCGGTATGGACGCATGCGGAAACCCACGGCGCGCGCTTCATGCCGGCGGAGGTGACCGCCGTGCGGCGGGAGGCTGGCGAGATTGCCATTCACCTCGCCAGCGGTGAAAGGTTCGCCTGCACTTTTCTCGTCATAGCGGCCGGCGCGTGGTCGCGGCGGTTCGCGGCCGCGTTCGGTGATCGTGTGCCACTCGAGACGGAGCGGGGCTACAACACCACCCTGCCGCTCGGCGCCTTTGACGTGAAGCGGCAGCTCATTTTCCCGCGTCATGGCTTCGTCATCACGCCGCTGGAAACGGGGCTTCGCGTCGGCGGGGCCGTTGAGCTTGGCGGCTTGAAGCGGCCGCCCAATTATGCCCGCTCGCGCGCCATGCTGGAGAAGGCCGCCCGTTTCCTTCCGGGCCTGAAGACCGAGGGCGGGCGCCATTGGATGGGATACCGGCCCTCGCTGCCCGATTCGCTGCCGGTGATCGGGCGTGCCCGGAACGACCCTCGCGCTATCTATGCCTTCGGCCACGGCCACCTGGGACTCACCCAAGCGGCGGCCGCTGGCCGCCTGGTGCGCGATCTCGTGCAGGATCGGGCGCCGCCGATCGATCTGAAACCCTTTCGCCCCGGACGCTTTCGCGGAGACTGACCATGAGACACGCCTTCTTCTGCATCGACGGGCACACCTGCGGAAATCCCGTGCGGCTGATCGCCGGCGGCGGGCCGAAGCTGTCGGGCAATACCATGCTCGAACGGCGCGCCCACTTCCTGGCCGAGTATGACTGGATCCGCCGCGGGCTTATGTTCGAGCCGCGCGGCCACGACATGATGTCGGGCTCTCTCCTCTATCCGGCGACGCGAGAGGATTGCGACATCGGCGTCCTCTACATCGAGACCAGCGGATGCCTGCCCATGTGCGGCCACGGCACCATCGGCACGGTGACATTCGCCATTGAGCACGGGCTTGTGCGGCCAAGCACGCCGGGCGTGCTGCGCCTCGACACGCCAGCGGGCCTGGTCACGGCCGAGTACCGGCAGGAGGGCGACTATGTGGAGGAAGTGCGTCTGACCAACATTCCGTCCTTCCTCTATGCGACCGACCTTGAGGTGGAATGTCCCGGGCTCGGACCGCTAAAGGTGGATGTCGCCTATGGCGGTAATTTCTATGCCATCATCGAGCCGCAGGATAACTATCGCGACATGGCCGATTACAGCGCCGCCGATCTGGTGCGCTGGAGCCTGGTCCTGCGCGAGCGGCTGAACGCGGTGCAGGAATTCGTCCACCCCGAGCAGCACTCGATCCGCGGGCTCACCCATATTCTCTGGACCGGCGCGCCGACAAAGCCGGAGGCGCACGGCCGCAACGCCGTCTTCTACGGCGAAAAGGCTATAGACCGTTCGCCCTGCGGTACGGGAACCTCCGCGCGCATGGCGCAGCTTCATGCCAAGGGCAAGCTGAAGGCGGGGGATCCCTTTGTGCACGAATCCATCATCGGTTCGCTTTTCCATGGCCGCGTGGAACGGGAGGTGCAGGTGGCGGGCCGCCCCGCTATCATTCCCTCCATCGGCGGCTGGGCGCGCGTGACCGGCCTCAACACCATCTTTATCGACGATCGCGATCCCTTTGCGCACGGTTTTACGGTGCGGTAGACCGCCATGTTGCGCGGGGGCTGTTTGCAAGATTATGGCGCGGTGACGGGGATGTTAAAAAATTTCTTCGAATGCGCCCGAAAAATCTGGTTTTTAAGGCAAGGACATTGCAGAGTGCGGATGCTAGCTTCCGCACCTGCAAACCTTGGGGAGGAAGCGGTAGAATAAGGCTGGCGGATGGCGGGACTTACCCGCCGCTACGACCGGTCAGGGGGAAGCAACAACAAGGGCGCGCCGCCAAGGCGACGTCCGTGGGGAGTGTTATATAATATGGACTATTTCCTCCAGCAGCTTATCAACGGGCTGACGCTGGGCTCCATCTATGGCCTGATCGCCATTGGCTATACGATGGTGTACGGCATCATTGGCATGATCAATTTCGCACACGGCGATATTTTTATGATCGGCGCGTTCATATCGCTGGCCGTGTTTTTAGCGCTTACCACTGTTTTGGGTTTCGCCTTCCTGCCGGTGGTGCTGCTCATCGTCCTCATTGTCGCGATGCTGTTCACCTCGGCCTGGGGATGGACGGTGGAACGTCTCGCCTATCGGCCGCTCCGGGGCTCGTTCCGACTGGCACCGCTGATCACGGCGATCGGCATGTCCATTGTGCTCCAGAACTTCGTTCAGATCACGCAGGGCGCGCGCGTGAAGCCGCTGCCGCCGCAGATTCAGGGCGGCATCACGCTGATGGAAGGCTCGACCCAGGTCGGCGACATCGTGGTGCGGCTCTCCTACATGCAGATCATCATCATCGTGACCACGCTCGTCCTGATGACGGTGTTTACGCTGCTGATCACGCGCACCCCTTTGGGCCGCGCCCAGCGCGCCTGCGAGCAGGACCGCAAGATGGCCGCGCTTCTCGGCGTTGACGTGGACCGTACCATTTCGCTCACCTTCGTCATGGGTGCGGCGCTTGCCGCCGTGGCGGGATTCATGTTCCTGCTCCTGTACGGAGTGATCGATTTCTACATCGGGTTTCTGGCGGGCATTAAGGCGTTCACCGCCGCAGTGCTCGGCGGTATCGGCTCGCTTCCGGGCGCCATGCTCGGCGGGCTGCTGATCGGTCTGATCGAGGTCTTCTGGTCCGGCTACTTCTCGGTCGAATACAAGGATGTGGCCGCCTTCTCGATCCTCGCCATCGTTCTCATCTTCCTGCCCTCCGGCCTCCTCGGTAAACCTGAAGTGGAGAAGGTGTGATGGCTAGCCCCGAAGCAAGCATCCCCGCATCCGTTCAGAAGCCCATGGGCGCGCAGGGCCGCGCGGCCGCTCCGGGCGGTGCCCGGTCGGGCGCAGGTGAGGGCGGGCTGGCAGGCTCGCTGCGCGATGCCGCACTCGCCGCCTTTCTTGCAGGCGTCCTCGGTTTCTTCTTCATCGGCCTTAGGGCCGACATTGCTCCCGGAGGGCTAGATCTGAGGGCGCGCTGGGGCGCCTGGATCGTTTCCATCCTCGTCGTGTTCGTTGGCAGGCTGGCGCTCAATCTGTTCGTCTTCAGAACGTCGAAGCCTGTCACGAAGACCATTGGCGCGCGCCTGACAGGCCTCAGCGATGCGGTTCCCGGATTGGGCAAGTGGCTCACGCGGGCGCTGCTCGTCTTCGCGCTGGTGCTGCCGTTCGTCGTGACCACCTTCTTCTCCTCGCGCGACAGGCAGATCATCGACCTGGCCATCCTCATCATGACCTACGTCATGCTGGGTTGGGGGCTGAACATCGTCGTCGGGCTCGCCGGGCTGCTCGATCTGGGTTACGTCGCCTTCTACGCCGTCGGGGCCTACTCCTTCGCGCTTCTGGCGACGCATTTCGAGTTCATCGGCTTCTGGACGGCTCTGCCGCTCGCGGGGCTGCTGGCCGCCATGTGGGGCATTATTCTGGGCTTCCCGGTGTTGCGGCTGCGCGGCGATTATCTGGCCATCGTCACCCTTGCCTTCGGTGAGATCATCCGCGTCGTGCTGCTCAATTGGTATGAGTTCACCGGCGGGCCGAACGGCATTTCGGGCATTCCGAAGCCGACCTTCTTCGGCCTGGAGCTGTCGCGCGGGGACGACGGGATGGCAGCGTTCTTCGGCTTCGAGTACGATCCGATCCAGCGCTTCATCTACCTTTATTACATCATCCTCCTTTTGGCACTGATCACGAACCTAGTGACCATCCGCTTAAGGAAGCTGCCGATCGGGCGCGCCTGGGAAGCCATGCGCGAGGACGAGATCGCCTGCCGGTCGCTTGGCATCAATACCCGCAACACAAAGCTGACGGCGTTCGCCATCGGCGCGATGTTCGGCGGCTTTGCGGGGTCGTTCTTCGCCACGCGACAGGGCTTCATCTCGCCTGAAAGCTTCACCTTCCTGGAATCGGCGATCATCCTGGCGATAGTGGTGCTGGGCGGGCTCGGCTCGCAGATCGGCGTCGTGGTGGCCGCTGTGGTGATGATCGGCGGCATGGAGCTGCTGCGCAATCTCGACTTTCTCACCTACATCTTCGGCCCGGATTTCGACCCGGTGCGGTACCGCATGCTGATTTTCGGTCTGGCGATGGTGTTCATCATGGTCTGGAAGCCGCGGGGACTGGTCGCCACGCGCGAGCCTTCGGCCGTGCTGAAGGAGAAGAAGCGAATTGGCGCCGATATGGTCGCGCAGGGTGAGGGCCACTGATGACGACGGAACCGAAACTTTCCGCCGGCGCAGCCACTCCGCGCTGGCAAGCTGATCCAATCCTTTCGGTCGAGCGCCTGACTATGCGCTTTGGCGGCCTCGTGGCGGTGGGGGACGTGTCCTTCGATGTCGGCCGCGGTGACATCACCGCGCTCATCGGTCCGAATGGGGCGGGCAAAACCACCGTATTCAACTGCGTCACCGGCTTCTACAAGCCGACGGAGGGCCGCATCGTGATGCGGCACGGCGCCGGGCGGCAGGACGAGACGGTGCGTCAGCTGACCGACAGCGGCCTACGCTGGAAGAAGGAGGGCGATTCCGGAGTGTTCCTTCTGGAACGGATGCCCGACTACGAAATCGCCAGCAAGGCCAGGGTGGCCCGCACCTTCCAGAACATCCGCCTGTTCGGCGGCATGACGGTGCTCGAGAACCTGCTGGTCGCCCAGCACAACCCGCTTGTGGTGGCTTCCGGCTTCACCTTCGGCGGAATTCTGGGACTGCCGAGCTATCGCAAGTCGGAAAGGGAGGCGATCGACAAGGCGGTCTATTGGCTGGAGCGGACGCAGCTGGTGGATCGCGCCGACGATCCCGCGGCTGATCTGCCCTATGGGGCGCAGCGCCGGTTGGAGATCGCCCGCGCGATGTGCACAGATCCGCACCTTCTGTGCCTTGACGAGCCCGCGGCCGGCCTCAATCCGCGTGAATCGGCCGATCTCAATGCCCTCCTTAAGTTCATCCGTGACGAGCACAAGACATCGGTGCTCCTCATCGAGCACGATATGGGCGTGGTCATGGAGATTTCAGACCACATCATCGTGCTGGATTACGGCGTCAAGATTTCTGACGGCGATGCCGAGAGCGTGAAGACCGACCCCAAGGTCATCGCCGCCTATCTCGGCGTCGAGGAGGAAGAGGATATCGACGTGCCGGAGGTGCTGGAGGACGTGGTCGAGACCATCGGCGAGGTGGCGGTCGGCTCGCTACAGCCTGACGCGAAGGGCGAAAACAGGGGAGGCGACAAATGAGCGAGGCCGAAACCCTGCTCTCGGTCAGCGGCGTCGAAACCTATTACGGCAAGATCGTTGCTCTGCGCGGCGTGGATCTGGAGGTCCGCCGCGGCGAGATCGTCGCTATGATCGGTGCCAACGGCGCAGGCAAGTCGACCCTGATGATGACCATCTGCGGCAGTCCGCAGGCCCGCCGCGGGCGGATCGTCTACGACGGCACGGACATCACGCAGATGCCGACGCACGAGATCATGCGGCTCGGCATCGCGCAGTCTCCGGAGGGCAGGCGCATTTTCCCGCGCATGACCGTTATGGAAAACCTCCAGATGGGGGCTGCGCTCATCGACCCGAAGTATTTCGAAGACAATCTGAAGCGAGTCTTCGATCTGTTCCCCCGGCTCAAGGAGAGGCTGCATCAGCGCGGCGGCACCCTGTCGGGCGGCGAACAGCAGATGCTGGCCATCGGACGGGCGCTGATGAGCCGGCCGAAGCTTCTTCTCCTAGACGAGCCGTCGCTCGGCCTGGCGCCTCTAGTCGTCAAGCAGATCTTCGATGCCATCCGTGAGCTCAACGAGAATGAAGGGCTGACCGTGTTCCTGGTGGAGCAGAACGCTTTCCACGCCCTGAAGCTCGCCCATCGCGGCTATGTGATGGTCAACGGCAACATCACAATGAGCGGAACGGGAATGGAATTGCTGAAACGCGAGGAAGTACGGGCGGCCTATCTGGAAGGCGGGAGGCACTGATGGAGAAGGCGAATGCGCTCTTTTGGGAAGTTTCCTGGTGGGAATTCCTGCTCGTTACAGCCATTCTGGCGGGAGGCGCCGCTTATCTGACCGGGCGGGCCGTTGCCCGCGCTTGGCAGTCGAACCTGCAGCTGGTCTACTACATCATCCTTTTGGCTGCGGCGACGCGCTTTATCCACTTCGCGCTGTTCAGGGGGACGCTCCTGTCGCTCCATTATTATGTGGTCGATTTCGGGGTGCTGCTGGTGATCGCCTTCCTGGGCAACCGGATCACGCGCGCCCGGCAGATGGCGACTCAGTACAGCTTTCTCTATGCGAGAGCGGGGCTTCTGGGATGGAAAGCACGGGGATGACCCCGTTTACCGATATGCGGCACAAGCCTTTATTTTATTCCAGATTTAGGCTTTCATGCCGCCTAAGCGGGAAAAATCCCGCGCTGGCGTAACCGGAAAGCAGAACACCATTTCCGGAACGCGGTGGAACCTCTGGTGTTTAGGGAGAAGTCATGAAGAAGACACTGTTGGCCGGTGCCGCGCTGAGCCTGGTAATGACCGGTTCGGCATGGGCGGAAATCGTCATCGCAACGGCGGGCCCGATGACCGGGCAATACGCCTCTTTCGGTGCGCAGATGCAGGCCGGGGCCGAGCAGGCGGTTGAAGACATCAATGCCGCCGGCGGCGTGTTGGGTGAACAGCTCCGCCTGGTGGTGGGTGACGATGCGTGCGACCCGCGGCAGGCGGTGGCGGTTGCCAACCAGTTCGCGGGCGAAGGCGTGGTGTTCGTTGCTGGCCATTTCTGCTCCGGCTCCTCGATCCCTGCCTCGAATGTCTACGCCGACGAGGAGATTATTCAGATTTCGCCGGCTTCGACGAACCCGGCCTTTACCGAAGAGCGTCCCGGCCCCGGAATTTTCCGCACCTGCGGCCGCGATGACCAGCAGGGCGATGTCGCGGGCAGGTTCCTGGCGGAGAACTTCCCCGACGCGAAGATCGCGTTCATTCACGACAAGACCGCCTACGGCAAGGGTCTGGCGGATGCCACCATGGCGGTTTATGAGGCTGCGGGCGGCACGCCGGCTCTCTATGAGGCCTATACGGCGGGCGAAAAGGACTACACCGCCCTCGTTTCCAAGCTGAAGCAGGAAGGAATCGACGTTCTCTATGTGGGCGGCTACCACACGGAAGCCGGCCTTATCATGCGCCAGATGCGCGAGCAGGGCATGGACACGATCCTGGTGTCCGGCGACGCGCTGGTGACGGATGAATATTGGGCCATCACGGGCGAGGCCGGCGAGGGCACGCTGATGACCTTCTCACCTGACCCGCGCAAGAATGAGATCGCCAAACCGGTGGTTGACAAGCTCCTGGCAGCGGGCAGGACGGCCGAAGGATATGCGCTCTATACCTATGCCTCGGTCCAGGCGTGGGCGCAGGCGGTCGAGGCGGCTGGCAGCACCGATTTCGACGCCGTCGTGAAGGCTCTCAACGAGGGCACCTTTCAGACCGTTCTTGGCGAGCTGGAATTCAACGAGACGGGTGACGTCAACCTGCCGGGCTACGTCTTCTACGAGTGGCGTGACGGCAAGTACGACTACCTTGAGCAGTAATTCTTAGGCTCGACGCTTCAATAACGGCCCGGCATGGCATGATGCCGGGCCGTTTGTACATTTTGACGCATGCACCATTTGCGCCCGGGTGGGCCGCATTGTATCAGGTGGCGGGGGCCGAAATCCCCGCGCCTGACCCCGGCAGTTCTGGTGGCCGAGCGCGGTTCACGCCATGGCCCCGCCCTTCAGCCGGAGCATGCCTGTGCAGATAAAGAAGCTTCTCGTCGCAAACCGATCGGAGATCGCCATCCGTGTTTTCCGGGCCGCAAATGAGCTCGGCATCAAGACGGTCGCCATCTGGGCGGAGGAGGACAAATATTCGCTGCACCGCTTCAAGGCGGATGAATCCTATCAGGTCGGGCGCGGCCCACATCTGGAGCGCGACCTCGGCCCGATCGAGAGCTATCTCTCGATCGACGAGGTGATTCGCGTCGCGAAACTCTCAGGTGCCGACGCCATTCACCCAGGCTATGGCCTGCTTTCGGAAAGCCCTGAATTCGCCGAGGCGTGCGCCCAAAACGGCATCCTTTTCATCGGCCCCAGCCCCGAGACCATGCGCAGGCTAGGCAACAAGGTGGCGGCGCGCAACCTGGCCGTCGACGTCGGCGTGCCTGTCGTGCCGGCCACGCCACCCTTGCCGGACGATATGGATGAGGTGGCCCGCATGGCCGGGGAGATCGGCTTTCCCCTCATGCTTAAGGCCTCCTGGGGCGGCGGCGGTCGTGGCATGCGCGTCATTCGCAGGGCCGAGGACCTTAAGCGCGAGGTGACGGAGGCCAAGCGCGAAGCAAGGGCCGCCTTCGGCAAGGACGAAGTTTATCTTGAAAAGCTGGTCGAGCGCGCCCGCCATGTCGAGGTGCAGGTGCTGGGCGACAAGCACGGCAATGTGGTGCACCTGTTCGAGCGTGACTGCTCCATCCAGCGGCGCAATCAGAAGGTGGTAGAACGCGCGCCCGCACCATATCTGGACGACGCCAAGCGCGAAGAACTGTGCGGCTATGCGCTGAAGATCGCTAGTGCCACCAATTATGTGGGGGCTGGCACCGTCGAGTTCCTGATGGATGCCGACACAGGCGCGTTCTACTTCATCGAGGTCAATCCGCGCATTCAGGTGGAGCACACGGTGACTGAGGAGGTCACCGGCATCGACATCGTCAAGGCGCAGATACGCCTGCTGGAGGGCGAGAAGATCGGCGATCCGCGGTCCGGCGTGCCGGCGCAGGCCGATATCAGGCTGAATGGTCATGCCCTCCAGTGCCGCATTACGACGGAGGACCCGGAGCAGAACTTCATCCCCGACTATGGCCGCATCACGGCCTATCGCGGAGCCACCGGCTTCGGCATCCGCCTGGATGGGGGCACGGCCTATTCAGGTGCCGTAATCACCCGCTTCTACGACCCGCTTCTGGAGAAGGTGACCGCCTGGGCGCCCACGGCGGAAGAAGCGATCGCCCGCATGGACCGCGCCCTACGCGAATTCCGCATCCGCGGCGTGGCAACCAATCTCACCTTCCTGGAAGCCATCATCGGGCATCCCGAATTCCGCAACGCCACCTATACCACTCGCTTCATCGACTCCACGCCGGAGTTGTTCGCACAGGTAAAGCGGAGGGATCGGGCGACGAAGCTGCTCAACTACCTGGCCGACGTGACGGTGAACGGCCATCCGGAAACGCGCGACAGGCAGCGCCCGAAAGCGGAGGCCGCGCCGCCGCGCGTGCCCTATATCAACGCGCCCGTGGTCGATGGCACGAAGCAGCTTCTGGACCGGCTGGGGCCAGAGGGTTTCGCCAAATGGATGCGCGCCGAAACACGCCTGCTCGTGACGGACACGACCATGCGGGACGGGCATCAGTCGCTGCTTGCCACGCGCATGCGCACCTATGACATCGCGCGGATTGCGAACACCTATGCGCGCGCGCTGCCGGGGCTTTTCTCACTCGAATGCTGGGGCGGAGCCACCTTCGACGTTTCCATGCGCTTTCTGATGGAAGATCCTTGGGAGCGGCTGGCGCTCATCCGGGAGGGCGCGCCGAACCTGCTTCTGCAGATGCTGCTGCGCGGCGCCAACGGTGTGGGCTACACCAACTATCCTGACAATGTGGTGCGCTATTTCGTGAAGCAGGCGGCGGCCGGCGGCATTGACCTTTTCCGCGTGTTCGATTGCCTGAACTGGGTGGAGAACATGCGCGTCGCCATGGATGCCGTCCTCGAGGAGGGAAAGCTGTGCGAGGCGGCGATCTGCTACACGGGCGACATCCTCGATCCGAGCCGTCCGAAATACAGTCTCGAATATTATGTGAAGCTCGTAAAGGAACTCGAGGCGGCTGGCGCGCACATTATCGCCATCAAGGATATGGCCGGGCTCCTGAAGCCTGCCGCTGCGCGCGTGCTTTTTACGGCGCTGCGCGAGGAGACGGACCTACCGATCCATTTCCACACGCACGACACGTCGGGCATTTCCGCCGCCACGGTGCTGGCGGCTGCGGAAAGCGGCGTGGATGCGGTGGACGCGGCCATGGACGCGCTTTCCGGAAACACATCGCAGCCCTGCCTAGGATCCATCGTCGAGGCGCTGAAGGAAGATGCGCGCGACACAGGACTTGATACGGAGTGGGTGCGGCGGATTTCCTTCTACTGGGAGGCGGTGCGCAACCAGTACGCCGCCTTCGAGAGCGATCTCAAGGGCCCCGCTTCGGAGGTCTATCTGCATGAAATGCCGGGCGGGCAGTTCACCAATCTGAAGGAGCAGGCCCGAGCGCTCGGGCTGGAGATGCGCTGGCACGAGGTCGCGCGCGCTTATCACGACGTGAACATGATGTTCGGCGACATCGTGAAGGTTACGCCTTCGTCCAAGGTGGTGGGCGATATGGCCCTCATGATGGTGAGCCAGGATCTTTCCATCGCCGAGGTTGAGGATCCCGATAAGGACATCGCCTTTCCCGAATCGGTGGTTTCGATGCTAAGGGGCGATCTTGGCCAGCCGCCCGGCGGCTGGCCGGAGGCGCTGCAGAAGAAGGTGCTCAAGGGCGAGAAGCCGATCACCGTTCGTCCCGGCTCGCTCCTGCCGCTGGCCGACCTGGAGGCCGACCGCAAGGAGCTGGAGGAAAAGCTTGGCCGCAAGGTGAGCGACTTCGAGTTCGCGTCCTGGCTCATGTATCCTAAGGTCTTCCTGGATTTCGCCTCTGCCACGGCGACTTACGGACCCGTCAGCGCGCTGCCGACCCCGGTCTTTTTCTACGGGATGGAGCAGCAGGACGAGATTTTCGTCGATATCGAGCGCGGCAAGACGCTAGTCATCCGCTGCCTCGCCGTGGGCGAGCCGGACGACAAGGGCATGGTGACGATCTTCTTCGAGCTGAACGGCCAGCCTCGGAGGGTCAAGGTTCCGGACCGGCTGCGGGGCGCATCCGCGCTCGTCGTGCGCCGCAAGGCCGAGGCCGGCAACAGCGCACATATCGGCGCTCCAATGCCAGGCGTGGTGTCGTCCGTGGCGGTGTCTGCAGGCCAGGCCGTGAAAGCAGGAGACGTGCTCCTTTCTATCGAAGCCATGAAGATGGAAACGGCGCTCCACGCCGAGCGCGACGGAACCGTTGCGGAGGTGCTGGTGAAAGCGGGCGACCAGATCGATGCGAAGGATCTGCTTCTGGTCCTGCAAAGCGGCTGAAACTGGCCTATGACGGCCCTCTTTAAATCGATTTAAGGTAAGCGACGGCCTCCTTTCGGGTCCCGCTGGGCATCTACGCACGGCCAGAGGGGTTGAAACATATGCCTCCCGCCAGGAGGTGACCGCACCTTGCTTGCACGAAGCCCGTGAAGGCAGGACGGGGCTGCGCCCCGGGCGCCGGTCCGCGAGGTGACGGTCTCCTGGCGGGACGGGATGTTGGAACGGTATGTGGAGGGGCGCCGGTTCGCCCCGGCTGGATGAGGGAAACGAATATGCCGCAGCATGAGGCATTCAAGGGCCGCTGGGCTGTCGCTGCCTGCTTCTTCGTCAATGGTTTCATGGTCGGAAGCTGGGCGCCGCAGATACCGCTGCTTGTCGCACGGTTCTCGCTCAGTGAATCGGTGCTTGGTCTTTTGATTCTGCTCGTCGGCGTTGGTGCGGTGACGGCAATGCCCGTCTGCGGCTATCTGATGAGCCGCTATGGCTCCCGCACTGTCCTGCGCGTGGCAGGCCTGCTGTGCGCCGGATCTCTTCTCGTTGTCGCCCTTGCGCCGGCCATGGCGGTGCTGTCGGTAGCGCTTATTGCCTTCGGCGGGCTCATTGGCGGCATGGACGTCTCCATGAATGCCAATGCCGTGGCGGTCGAGCGCCGGCTCGGGCGGGCGATCATGTCGTCTTCGCACGGCTTCTGGAGCCTAGGCGGATTTGTGGGCGCCGGTCTGGGCGGGGTTCTGGCGGAAGAATGGGGGTATCTCGCCCATGCTGTGGCGGTGACCGCGATAGCTCTCCCGCTTGTTGCCGCGGCGTTGCCTCATCTCATTGTGGAGGAAAAGCGCGCGCCATCGGCCGGCGGGCGTTTTGCGGGCTTTCCTAAAAGCCCGGGCGTGTATCTGGTCGGTCTCGTGGCGCTCATGTGCATGATACCGGAGGGTGCCGTGCTCGACTGGGCGGCACTCTATCTGCGCCAGGAAATGGGCGCGAGCCTCGCGGTTGCCAGCCTGGCCTTCACCGCCTTCTCCGGCACAATGGCGCTGATGCGGTTCCTGGGCGACCGGGTACGCGACCGGCTTGGCGCGGTGAAGACCATGCGTCTTTCCGGAATCATCGCTGCCTTAGGCATGCTGGGAGCGGGCATTTCGCCTTCGCCGCTCGTCGCCACCCTGGCCTTTGCGCTTTCCGGGCTCGGTGTCGCCAATCTGGTGCCCATTGCCTTTTCCGCGGCGGGCAACCAGCCGGGCATATCCTCGGCGGCCGGCATGAGCGTGGCGACCACGATCGGCTATTCCGGCCTGCTTGCCGCGCCATCCCTTATCGGTTTCGTGGCCGAGACGACGGGGTTCGCGCCCATCTTCATCGCCTTTGCCATGGTTCTTGGCTTGATTTCACTGACGTCAAATCTCATGCGGCCGGCCGATGCCATTCTCTCCCAGCCGGCCGCTGACCGTAAGCCGGCTATATCCGGCCCATGAGCGCCAATATGAGAATGATGATCAGAATGATGCCGATGATGCCTGATGGCCCGTATCCCCAACTGCGTGAATAGGGCCAGCTTGGAATGGCGCCGATCAGAATCAGGATCAGGATGATTATAAGTATGGTGCCGAGCGACATTGCGTTGTCCTAATGCCGTTGTTTTGTGCGGCATCACAACGCATGGTATAGGCGGTCGGTTCCGCCGGGGTGGGACAGGCCTTGCCTGGGCAGCCATTGCGGGTTCGGAGCGCTGCGTCCCCTCCCCCGTAAAGAAGATTCATGAAGCCGGAAAAAGATACGCCCTTGCGGCTGTCAAAGGACCACAAGGGCGCGGTATTTGTCGGTGCGGGCTCTATTCGGCCGCCTTGGGGAAGACCTCGATGCCCCCGGTCTTATCGCCCATCTCATCCTCGCCGCGGCGGCGCCGGAACAGCCGGGTGAAGAACCGCCAGCGGCTCCCGCGGGCCGGCCGCTTCTCGCGCGTGAACACCATCAGCGCGGAAGGTGTGACGATCAGCGTCAGCACCGTGGCGAAGGACAGGCCGTAGACGATGGCGCTCGAAAGCGAGATCCACCACTGCGTCGAGGGCGCGCCGATGGTGACCTCGTGATCGAACAGCTCGAGCCCGAGGCCGAAGGCGATCGGAAGCACGCCAAGCACCGCGGAGATCGCCGTCAGCAGCACCGGCCGCGCGCGTTCGCGGCAGGTCTGGATGATGGCGTCGTACTTGTTCATGCCCTCTTCGCGCAGCCGGTCGTAGGTATCGATCAGCACGATGTTGTTGTTCACCACCACACCGGCGAGCGCGATGACACCAATGCCCGACATGACGATGCCGAAGGTCTGGCCGCTGACAAGCAGGCCCAGGAACACGCCGATCGTCGACATGACCACCGTCATCAGGACCAGCCACACGCTGGTGAAGCGGTTGAACTGGGCGAGCAGCACCACGAAGATCAGGAAGATGGCGGCGCCGAAGGCGTTGGTGAGGAAGGATGCGGCAGCGTCGCTCTCCTCGCTGGAGCCGGCAAGCTTCCAGGTCGTTGCGCCGAGTTCGTCTTTCATGTCCTGCAGCGCCGAGATCACCTCGCTCTGCACGGCCGCCACCTGATAGCCGCTGGCGACATTGGCCGTGACGGTGATGGTGCGCCTGCCGTCGATGCGGTTGAGGATGCCCGAGCTGCGCTCGGCCTCACGGGTGACGAAGTTCGAGATCGGCACCGGCCCCTGGTTCGTCTGCACGCGAAGCTGGTCGAGCGTCGAAAGCGTACGCCGCTCCGCGGGAAGGCGCAGGCGGATGTCCACCGCGTCGTCCACTCCGGCGGGACGGTATTCGGACAGCTTCACGCCGCTGGTGACGAGCTGGACCACGTTGCCCACGGAAACGGGGCTGACGCCGTAGCGGGCCGCCTTGGCGCGGTCCACCTTGATGGCCCAGTCCACGCCGGGCGGCGGTAGGCCGTTGGAGATGTCGATCACGCCGTCGATCTGGCTGATGCGCTCTGCCACCATCAGCGCCTGATCGGCAAGCGGCGTCGGATCGTCTGCCGAAAGCTGGATCTGGATCGGCTGGCCGGTCGGTGGGCCGGCATCCGGCACGCGCACCTCGATCTCCACGCCCGGCATGTCGGCCATTTCAGCGCGCAGATCATCCAGGATCTTGGTCGCGGGCTCGCGCTCGCGCCAGTCCACGAACTCGTACTGGATGACGGCAATCACATCCTCGTCGATGTCCTGGCCGCCGCCACGGGTCTGTCCCACGCGGGTATAGACCGACTTGATGCCGGGCCAGTTGAGGAGCTTCTCCTCGGCAGGCCTCGTCAGACGGTCCATCTCGTCCAGAGACAGGTTGCCCCGCGCATGCACATACATCAGCCCGTATTCGGGCTCGACGGCCGGGAAGAACTCTACGCCCTTGCCAAACTGGCCATAGGCATAGACCACGCCGACGAGAAGCCCGATGGCAAGCACCAGCACCGTCTTGGGGTAGTGCACCGCCTGCCTGACGAGACGGATGTACCAGCCGTCCGGCTTCGGTTCCTCATGCACATGAGCCTTGGCGAAGATCGCCCCCAATGTCGGCGCGAAGATGAGTGCGTAGAGCATCGACGCCGACAACGTGACGATCAGTGTGATCGGCAGGTATTTCATGAACTCGCCGACGATGCCTGGCCAGAACAGGAGCGGCGAGAAGGCGGCGATGCGCGTCATCGTGGCGGCGATCACCGGTCCGGCCATGCGCTTGGCCGCAAGCTCGAAGGCCTGTTCGCGCGGCATGCCCTCCGTCATTCGCCGCTCGGCGAATTCGGTGACGATGATGGCGTCGTCCACCAGCATGCCCACGGCGAGAATGAGGCTGAAGAGCACGATCATGTTCACCGTGTAGCCCGTGATGGAAAGCCAGAAGATTCCCATCAGGAACGAGGCAGGCACGGCGATGCCGATCAGCAGCGAGGAGCGGCCGGAAAGCGTGTAGAGAACCACGATGAAGACCAGGATGACGGCGATCAGCACATGGTTCTGCAGCTCATCCAGCATGTCGCGGATGAACACCGACTTGTCCTGGCTGTAGGTCACCGACATGCCTTCGGGCATGGTTTCGATGAACTGGTCCGCGACCTTCTTCACCGCGTCGACCGTCTCGACCAGATTGGCGCCGACGCGCTTCTTCACCTCGATGGCGATGGCGTTGTGGCCGTCGAGCCGGGTCCGGCTCTCCGCGTCGGTGAAAGTGGAGCGGATCGTAGCCAGATCGCGCGCCCGGACCACCGCATCCTCGCTTGCCACGATCGGCAAGTTGGCGATGTCCTCGAGATTTTCGATCAGAGCCGGCACCTTGATGGCGTAGCGGCCCTCGCTCCCTTCCAGCGCGCCGGCGGCAACCAGGCTGTTGGAGGAATTGATGAAGTTGACGAGTTGGTCGAGCTGAATGCCGTAGGAGGAGAGCTTCGTGGGATCGATGATCACCTCGACAAGCTCGTCCCGCGCGCCCTGCAGCGTACCTTCCAGCACGCCGGGAACCTCCTCGATCCTGTCCCGCAGCTCATGTGCGGCGTTTGTCAGCACCCTCTCGGGCAGATTGCCCGAAAGGGTGACGACGAGGATCGGGAATTCCGAGATGTTGACTTCGTGGACCGACGGCTCGTCGGCGCCCTGCGGCAGTTCGCGCTCCGCGTCGGAAACCTTTGCGCGCACGTCCTCGATAGCGTCGGAGAAGTCGTAGCCCGCCTGGAACTCGATCAGTACGAAGCCGCCGCCCTGAAAGGCGGAGGAGCGCATCTCCTTTACGCCTTCGAGGCCCTTGAGGGCGGTTTCCACTGGCCGCAGAAGCAGCCTTTCCGAATCCTCCGGCGAGATCCCCTGATAGCTGAGGCTCACATAGATGATCGGAATGGGAACGTCCGGCTCCGCCTCCTTGGGGATGTTCACATAGGCGAGCGAACCCGCGATTATGAAGAACAGCAATATGGAAAGCGTGAGCCGTGCATTGCGTATCGCGAGTCGGACGATATCCATGAGTTACGAATCCTTGTCGCGCGGAGACCGCGTCGTGGGGCTTATTGCGCCCTGGGGATGTTGCCGCTGGCGAGCTCCCGGACAGCTTCCGCGCCCGCCATCTGGACCTTCACCTTCTGGCCTTCGCCCACCAGATCCTGTCCGGCCACGATGATGCGGGTTCCGGCCGGAATGCCCGTCAGGTAGAGGGCTTCGGGCGAATCGTCGACGATCTCGACGGGGTGGAAATGAACCTCCCCAGCATCGTCGACGGCGCGAACGCCCAGCTGGCCTTCGTCGTTGAGAGTCACGACCGAACGCGGCAGGGCGACGGTCTCAATCTCCTGCGCTTTCAGTGAAATCTCTGCCGTCATTCCAGCCGGAATGCGGCCCTCGGGGTTCGGCACCGCCACCTCGATACGGTAGGTCCGCGTCTGCGGCGAGGCCGCGCGGCTGATGTAACGGATCTTACCCGTGAGCCGCTCGTCATTGACGAGGCGCACCTCGGCCTCCTGGCCGACCTTAACCGTGCCGATGTCATGCTCGCCGATCTCGCCCACGGCGAGGATCGGGTCCAGCTTCAGAAGCGTGGCGACTTCCGCGCCCTGCATCACGGCCGCGCCCTTCTCGACCGCAACCTCGTCGACAACGCCGGCAAATGGGGCACGCACCACCGTGCGGTCGAGCTCGGCCTGCGCCAGCTCCAGCGCCGAACGGGCGCTTGCGAGCGCCGCGCGCGCGGCGTCAAGCTGGAGGCTAGCCATGTTACCGCTCTTGGCCAGCCGCTCGGCGGCGGCCGCTTCGGCCTCGCGCTGAGCAAGGGCCTGGCGCGCCGACTCCACGGCGGCCTCCTTGCCTTCGGCTTCGAGACGCAGGATGAGCTCCCCTTCTTCCACCTGCGTGCCCTCCGTCACCGGCAGTTCGGCGACAATGCCAGAAGTACGCGCGGCAAGCGTGGTCCTCTTGTCCGACTGCGTGTGGCCGGAAATGTGGATGGTGCGGGCGTGTTCCACCACCGGAGGCACCGCCACGGTCACGGTCCTCAGGGCAGCAGCCGGTTGTTCGGCTTCCGCTTCCGCCGCTTCCTGAACAGGCTCGGTTTCCTGGCGCGCGCTTCCAACCGACGAAAATTCGCCAGTGAGAATCCATGCCCCCGTCACGATCAGTACGGCAATAGCCGCGATCTTGTGGAACCTAAACTTCGCCATGACTATTTCCAATATGCTAAAAAGCGGCCGCCGGGCGACCGAATCCGGGCCGATATGGTGTCGGCGTGCAGCCTATTCAATCGCACCGGAAGAATGCGCCAGCCGATCGTCCCCTATCGCGTGATTGCGCTGCAAATAAGTCACAGTGCCTTTCGCTCCTGACAACGTATTGTCATTATGAAGGTCGTGGTGGCTAAGCGCGTCCCTGCGAAGGACGAATAGCTGTTCGCGCGGCCGACACATTGACAAAATCTGTTATTTTGTCAACAAGAGATGTTGTGGTGGCAGTGAGTACATTGAGCGAGCAAAAAACGGACGACTCCAAGCGGGCGCGGATCCTCGAAGGTGCTAAGCAGGTTTTCCTCGCCTATGGCTTCTCTCGCACGACGATGGACGACATCGCCCGCGCAGTGGAGATCTCACGGCCAGCCCTTTATCTGCTCTTCCGCAACAAAGCGGATATCTTCCGTGCCGTTGGTCAGTGTTTCCTCGACCGTTCGCTGGCAAATGCCCGCCGCGCCCTGCAGCTGGATGGCTCGCTTGATGAGCGGTTGATGAAAGCGCTTGACTGCGCGCTCTTCCAGCTTTTCCGCGTGATCGAGAATTCTCCGCACGGCCAGGAAATCATCGACGTCGAAAACCGTATTGCCTCGGATATTGTGGCCGACTGGCGGCAGCGGCTCATCGATGCTTTTGAAGAGGCGATTGGCGAAGAGGCCCGCAAGCGAAGCGTTCGCCTGGAGGACCACAACCTTTCCGCCCGCGCATTGGCGGAGATGCTGTTCGACGTGTTTGACGGGCTGAAGACGCGCGGCCTGTGTCGCTCGCTTGCCGAACAGCGCGCGCGGCAATTCGTCGCGCTCGTGGAGATCGCCCTCGGCAGCAAATGAAACCGGGAGGGCCGCCCCCGTCAGCGCCGCATCAAAAGGCTGGCCGCGCAGCCGAGCACAATCACGCCAGCGGCCGCGATGGCTGCTGTCGTGGCCGGATGGGCCTCGGCGGATTTCTGCAGCCGGTGGGCGCTGTGGCGCAGATCCGGCAGGGAGCCATAGTAGTCCCGCAGCATCTCAGCAATGTCCTCGCCTATATGGCGCGACTCGCGATAGGAGCTCCGGCCATGCCGTGCCACCTGCTTCCTTAGCCTCGTCACTTCCTGGCTCAGGCTTGCGAGCTGCTCGCGCAGATCGTCCCGAATGTCGTTTCCATGGGTATGGTGCATGGCGCTGAACCCCTTGTATCTGGTCGGGGCTTTAACCCACGCATGCGCCTCGCGGTTCCATTCCGAATCGAAGCGAGGCAACCACGAGACCTCCATCCATCGCGGCTTGAAAGCGGAACACGGATGCCGCTAGGTTCGCTTCCTGCATCCCGTCATCCGAAGCATTTTGAGGGCGGCGGGTGAACGGTCATGCTACGGTAATGCGGCGCGGCTATGAGATCGCGACCTGTTGACATTTGCGTTGACTTTTGCGCGCCGCTTCGCCACCTCACGGCCAACAGCTCGACGGAAGGCACAGATCCGATGACTGCGGAGACCGTCTCCGGCTATTTTTCCTCTCCCTTCCCGCGGCGACGTTCCGTCGGCGTCGATGTTGGCGGCGTCATGGTGGGGGGCGATGCGCCGGTCGTCGTTCAGTCGATGACCAACACCGACACGGCTGATGTGGATGCGACAGTGGCGCAGGTGGCCGCGTTGCACCGTGCCGGTTCCGAGATCGTGCGTGTGACGGTGGACCGGGATGAATCCGCGGCTGCCGTGCCGAAGATCCGGGAACGGCTGGAGCGTCTGGGCCTGAATGTGCCGCTTGTCGGTGACTTCCACTATATCGGCCACAAGCTTCTGGCCGACCATCCGGCCTGCGCCGAGGCGCTGGCGAAATACCGCATCAATCCCGGCAATGTGGGCTTCAGGGAAAAGCGAGACCGGCAGTTCGCCGCCATCGTCGAGACGGCGATAAGGTACAATAAGCCGGTGCGCATTGGCGTGAACTGGGGCTCGCTCGATCAGGAACTTCTCACGAGGCTCATGGATGAGAACCAGGCGAAGGGCTCTCCGCTCACTGCCCAGCAGGTGACGCGCGAGGCGATTGTCCAGTCGGCGCTGCTTTCCGCGGAGCTCGCGGAAGAAATCGGCCTGCCCAGAAGCAGGATCATCCTTTCGGCTAAGGTCAGCCAGGTGCAGGACCTGATTGCTGTCTATACCGAGCTTGCGCGCCGCTCGGACCATGCGTTGCATCTTGGGCTTACCGAGGCGGGCATGGGTACGAAAGGCATCGTCGCTTCATCGGCCGCCATGGGCATCCTGCTGCAGCAGGGGATTGGCGACACCATCCGGATTTCGCTGACACCCGAACCTGGCGGCGACAGGACCCGCGAGGTGCAGGTTGCGCAGGAGCTGCTTCAGACCATGGGCTTCCGGCAGTTCGTGCCGGTGGTCGCGGCATGCCCCGGCTGCGGGCGCACCACCTCCACTGTCTTCCAGGAGTTGGCGCAGAAGATTCAGGAAGACATTCGCCGCAACATGCCGGTCTGGCGCGAGAAGTATCCGGGCGTGGAGACGCTCCAGGTAGCCGTCATGGGCTGCATCGTGAACGGTCCCGGCGAATCCAAGCATGCCGACATCGGCATCTCGCTGCCCGGAACGGGTGAGACGCCGGCGGCCCCCGTCTTCATCGACGGCAAGAAGGCCGCCACATTGCGCGGGCCGAACATCGCCGCCGACTTCGAGAAGATGGTGGCCGACTATATCGAGCGCAGGTTCGGTCAGGGGCGCGCCGCGGCGGAATAGGCGTTTCAAACGCTGTCTTTTGAGGTGCTCTCTTGGCGCCGTGACTGCAGCGCTGGACCGATCACCTCAATGCGATTGGTCCAGATATAGCCGTCGAAGCTTTCCGGCACTCTTGCAAGATCTTCGATGGTATCGATGCCTGCGGTTCCCGGGTCCCCCTTCGAGTAGGGGCCGATGAGGATGATCTCGCTGCCCACGGATGCCATCCGCGCATGGAAGCGATCCGGCCAGCCCCAAACCGCCCAGGCGAAATTGAGCGGCACCATGACATAGGTCTTTCTGCACGCGTCTGGCACATAGCCGCTCCAGCCAAGCGCCAGATAGCGTATCAGGCATTCCTTCATCGCAGCCTTACCCATGCCTTTCAGATCGTCAATCAGAGACACGGCTCGCGCAGTGGGTTCATCGCCGCCATAGACACCCCAGACCCGCTCGCGCCATTCGGGATGCTTGGCAAGCAGGTCGGCCAGCATGTCGCCTTCGCGCTCTTCCCGGCTCTTGTAATTGATCAGAAAGCGTCCCTCAGGAAACGTAGCCAGCACCTCGTCAAGCGGGGGCAGCATGCCGACGCCCCTGCCACGCAGGGGATAGGTCTTGCCGCCATCGGCGGTGTAGCCGTAGCCGACGTCGAGTGTCTTCAGTAAAGCCATATCGTGGTCGCGCGTCACTCCTTTGCCATCGGTCCTGCAATCGAGCGTCCAGTCGTGGATGACGGCGAACTTGCCATCGGTCGTGGGATGCACGTCGATCTCGACCACCCCCGCACCCGCCTCAAACGCCGCTCGCATGGAGGGAATCGTGTTTTCGATGAAGTCATGAGCCGGCGGAAGGATGCGTTTGGCCGTGCAGGTATTCGCGTCTATGTTGGTGCGGTCGAATGTCTGGTGCACGCCGCGATGGGCGATCAGCCGGATGCGCGGATTCTCGGGAGCGGACGCAAGCCAGGATGCGTTCCAGAGATAGAGTGTGGCAACGAAGGCCAGGATGGCTAGGGCAATCCTCTTCATCTTGAATCTCCCTGCGGCGAGGCGAGGGGAGCTTGCCGCCATCTGTGGTCAAATTGTGGTTCCCGCGTCTTGACACAGCCACAATCCTCAAGCTGACTTGAGCTTCAGGATGGGACTTTCATGACGGATATCGATACTCCGTGTAAGGCCTCGCAGAACATCCCGCGCGAGCTGAGCGTGGGCGAGGTGGCCCGGCGCAGCGGCGTTGCCGTCTCTGCGCTGCATTTCTATGAGTCCAAAGGCTTGATCAAGAGCCACCGCACCGGTGGCAACCAGCGCCGCTACGGGCGGGACGTTCTGCGCCGTGTAGCAGTGATCAAGGTGGCGCAGCGGCTGGGAATTCCTCTGGCCACTATTGGCGCAGCGCTTAGGACATTGCCCGAGGGGCGTACGCCCACCGCAGCCGACTGGCGCCGGCTGTCGGAGCACTGGCGCGCAGATCTCGATGCGCGCATAGCCAAGCTGACGCGGCTTCGCGACAGCCTCGATCAATGCATAGGCTGCGGCTGCCTTTCGGTCGAAACCTGCCCTTTGCGCAACCCCGCCGACGCGCTTGGCGAAGCGGGTTCGGGTCCACGCCTCCTTGACCCAGAGGAACGTTAGCCCACGAAGGCCCGCTCGACGACGAAATCGGCAGGCTCCGCATTGGAGCCTTCCTTGAGTCCCGCCTTCTCCGCTAGCGCCTTCACGTCCTTCAGCATCGCCATCGAGCCGCAGATCATCACCCGGTCATTGACGGGATCGAAGGGCTCGGTACCGAGCGTCCTGAACAGCTCGCCATTCTCGATCAGGGTCGTAATGCGCCCCATATGCGGGGAAGGCTCACGCGTGGTCGAGGCGAAGTGGAGGAGCCGCCCTTCCGTGAGTTCCCCGATCAGCGGGTCGTTCCGGGTAGCTTCGATCAGCTCCTCTCCATATGTCAGCTCCGCCCGGTCTCGGCAGGTATGGGTGAGGATGATCTGCTCGAACTTTTCATAGGTCTCCGGGTCGCGCACGAGGCTGGCGAAAGGAGCAATACCCGTTCCTGTCGAAATCATGTAGAGTCGCCTGGCGGGCGTCAGCGCGTCGAGCACCAGTGTGCCCGTGGCCTTCTGGCGCATGAGAACGATGTCGCCCGGCTTGATCTTCTGCAGGTGCTGCGTCAGCGGCCCGTCCGGCACCTTGATGGAGAAGAATTCCAGCTCCTCGTCCCAGTTCGGGCTGGCGATGGAGTAGGCGCGGAAGATCGGCTTTTCCGCATTCGGCAAGCCGATCATGACGAACTCGCCGGAACGGAACCGGAAGCTTTGCGGCCGCGTGATGCGGAAGGAAAAGAGGCGGTCCGTATAGTGCTTCACGCTGACCACACGCTCGGCATAGACGCCGGCGGGAATGGGGAACTCCAGCCTGTCGGCGGCCTCGATGTTGCGCAGCGCGGCGGTATTCATCCCGTTTCTTCCTCGTTCTGGTTCGGCTCCCGGTCCTGCCCGGCAAGGCCTTCGCGGGAAAGATCATGCGGCAGGCTGGATGTTCCGGCGGACGCCCAAAGACCTATTTCAAAATGCCGAGCGGCAAAAGGTTTGGTGTTTCGCTTTTCACGTGCGGGTGAGAAAAGCGGCTCTTTTTCTGGTCATGTCGTAGCAGGAGCCGGCTTTTGCAAGTCCGTCTTCCCGCAGGCCCGTTTCCCGCCTAGGCAGGTGAGGAGGGCGGCGCCCACGGCTGTCAGGCGCGGGCATGTGCCATGGTTAAGCTCACGATTCAATCTTTCTTGGTAATTTCCCGTTAGCTGTGCAGGCGGGGCTGGCGGCGGCTTTCATGCGGGCGCGCCATTGCTCAGTTTGCGTTCTGGATAGTGAGTCGCCATGCGTCGCTCGAGCCTGCCAGCAATCCTGTGCGCCGTGATGGTGCTGGCCGGTTGCGCCAGGTCCGGCAATATCGAAATCGAGGATCTTCTAACCCCGACATCGGCCGAGGTCACGGGGGCAATCCCCGCGCCCTCCACTCCTGTTCCGCCTTCCAAGGTCGGCCTGGGGTCTGAGTCGGAGGGCATGCCGCAGCAGCCCTTGGCGCTGATGCCGCCGGAGCCTGTGCCCGACGCTCTCGCGCCGGTGGTCAGGACCACCGGAATGCCCTTGCCGTCGATCAACCCGAAAAAGCTCGCCGCACCAGCGCCCGGGCACCCGGTCGTCAAGCACCGCTTCGGTGATGCCAAGCCGGTGAATTTCGGGCGCGCCTCGCCTCACGCGCTCGCCGTCCACGGCGTGGATGTCTCGCGCTGGCAGGGCGAGATCGACTGGGCGGATCTGCGCATGCACGGCGCGAATTTCGCCTTCATCAAGGCGACCGATGGAGGCGACCATCTGGACCCGATGTTCCACAGGAACTGGCGCGCTGCGGCGGCCGCAGGCGTGAAGCGCGGCGCCTATCATTTCTTCTACTGGTGCCGCAGCGCGAGCGAACAGGCCGACTGGTTCATCCGCAACGTTCCGAAGGAGCCTGGTGCCCTGCCGCCGGTGCTCGATGTCGAGTGGAACGGCTATTCGAGCTGCAAGAAGCGGCCTTCGCGCGAGGTCGTTCTGGAGAAGATGCGGGTGTTCCTGACCAAGCTGGAAAAGCACTACGGTCAGCGCCCAATCATCTATACCGCGCCTGATTTCTACCGCGACAATCTGCAGGGCGAGTTCCTGGACTATCCGTTCTGGCTGCGCTCCGTGGCGGCCCATCCGTCAGAGGTCTATCCCGGCCGGAATTGGCTCTTCTGGCAGTATTCCGGCTCCGGCCTTTCAAAGGGCGTGGATGGCAGGATCGACCTCAATGTCTTCTATGGCGGTGTGGAGGATTGGCACCGCTGGATTGCCGCCAACACGGGCTGACATTGCCCGCGATACGGTCCTTGCGCGACGTCAATCGTTTACCGTGCGCGCGACCAGTTTCGCCAGGGAGGGGCCGAACAGGAGAACGAAGAGAAACCGCCCCATCTGCATAGCCATGATGAAGGACAGGTTCACGCCATCCGAGGCGGCGGCGATGATGGCGACCGAATCCATCCCTCCGGGGCTCGTTGCGAGATAGGCGGTGAGCATGTCGATTCCCAGGAGGCGGCTCAGGACATAGGCCGTTCCCGCGCAAAACAGGATGAGCGCAAAGATCGAGCCAAGCACCTGGGCAAATGCGCGTGCGGCGTGGCGAACGATCTCGCGGGTGAAATTCAGCCCGATGCTCCAGCCGATCACGCCATAGGCGAGCGATAGCAGCCAGGGGGGAGCTGGAAGGAAACGTCCGCGCCGAGATGAAGCGCGACGCCCAGGATCATCGTGCCGAGGAAGTAGGGGGACGGCAGCCGGAGAAGCCGGCCGATTCCGGCTCCGATCGAAGCCACCGCCACCGTGGCCAGGAAGGAAGGCCAGTGGAGGGCGGGAAACCATATCTGCGGCTGCGGATCGGGAATGGCTTCGTCTACGAATAATCCGGCAATGATGGCCGCGACGATCGCAACCACGATCACGCGCAGATACTGCATGAAGGCGACGAGACGATAATCGGCGCCGAAGGCGTCCGCCATCAGAACCATGGCCGTGGCCGCGCCAGGGGCTGAGCCCCAAACCGCCGTCGTTCCAGGTAACACTTTCCAGCGGCTGATCTGCCAGCCGAGATAGCTGGACGCAGCCACTGTCGAGAGCACGCCGAACATGAACAGCGGCCAGTCACGCAGGAAGGCCGCCAGGATCGCCGGCTGGATAGAGCCTGCGATGAGAATGCCGATGATGGCCTGGCCGCCCGCGAAGACCGGCTTCGGCATGCGGACGGTGGCACCGTTCACGCCGGCAGTGACGCCCGCCAGCATCGGTCCGATCAGCGTTGCGGCGGGCAGGCCCGCATAGTCGATCGCCGTAGTGATGATCGCGGAGACGAGCAGGATCACCGCCCACTGAAGAATGGCGGGCAAGCGGGTCATGAACTGTGAACGCCGCTCATCGGCGACGGGAGAATCCATACTGTTTGCCTGCTCTCACGATGCTTGGGGCAGTCAGGGCTGAGGCGAAGGAGCCGCGCAGAGGATGAGCGGCCATTGCATCACTACAGGGGTTTAAGGCCCACCGCAAATCGGGCGAGGCTCGCGCTTCTTTGATATAAGCCGATGGCAGGCGTTCGCTGCAGCGCCTTGGAGGTATCGTTGTGTGCCCGTTCCCAGCTGGAAACTTCCGGTAGCCGTATGGAGCTGGGCCAAATCATATGTTCGACATCAAAGCACGCGAGGCGGATGGCTTCGCCTTTCAGAAAGCGGTGCTCATCCGCAGGTCGATCGGCCATGATGCAGATAGGCCATGGCAGGTATCGCCATGGCCTAGGAATGCTTGGTGGAGCCGCTGAAATTGCCGAAACCAGCTCCCTCGCATCAGCGCCAGGAGCCCGTGAGGCGGAATGCCGCCTGCTTCTCAGGCAACGAGCCAGGCAGGACGCGAAATCCCGCCAATGGCGCGAGGCTTCAGCTTGCCGCTGCCTCGTCGGCAGCCGCGGCCTTGGCCTCTTCCTCCGCCTGGCGGGCGGCGGCCAGACGCTCCTGAGCCTTCTTGCCTGGTTCGCCCTTCTTCGGATTGTTGCGGGCGGGACGCTTGGCGATGCCCGCCTGGTCGAGGAAGCGCAGCACGCGGTCGGTCGGCAGAGCGCCTTTCGACAGCCAGTGCTTGATGCGCTCCTCGTTGAGCTTCACGCGCTCGGCGTCCTTGGGCAGCATCGGGTTCCAGGAGCCGAGTTGCTCGATGAAGCGACCGTCGCGCGGCGCACGCACGTCGGCTACCACGATGTGGTAGTAGGGCCGCTTCTTGGAGCCCGCGCGGGCAAGGCGAATTTTCAGTGCCATATGTTCTTCCTTTCGATGATGGCTCTTCAAACCGGCAACCGATGCCGGAAACACAAGCGCGGTTGGCCGCGCAATGTGGCGGGTGGCAGGTGTGACGCACCCCACCGTTTCGCTACCGCCTGGGACGGCGGGTTCTTCTCCGCCGTCGAGGTGCAGGCGGGAAAGTCGTCCTTCCGCGAGACGCACGGAACAAGCCGTTCGCTCTCAACCGCCGGAACCATGTTCAGCCCTCTCCGCCTGCGGGCGCGGCGCTGTGCGCTTCCGCGATCGCCTCGTGATGGCGGATGACCTCGCGCGCGATGAAGGTCAAAAGCTTCTCGGCGAAATCGGGATCGAGATTGGATTCGTCGGCAAGGCGCCGCAGCCGCGCGATCTGCTGCTGTTCGCGCACCGGGTCCGCCGGGGGCATGTTGTTCTCGGCCTTGAGCTTACCCACGGCCTTGGTGCATCGGAAGCGCTCGGCCAGGATGTGAATCAGCGCCGCATCGAGATTGTCGATCGATGCACGCAGTTCCATAAGGCGCGCCCGGGCAAGCTCCGCATTCGTGGTCATGGCCATTCCCCTCACTTCTTTCGCGGCAGGCCGGGCAGCCCGCTGCCAGGCAGACCGGGCAGGCCGCCCGGCAATCCGCTGCCGGGAAGGCCGGGCAGCCCTTTCGGCAGTCCTCCCGGCAGGCTGGCGCCCATCTGCTTCTGCAGGGCTTCAAGCTGCTTGGGGTCCAGCTTGGACGGATCGGGCAAGCCGCCAGTCCTGCCGAGCCCCATCTTCTGCGCCATGCCGCCCATAAGGCCGCGTATCATGCCGCCCTTCTTGCCCTTGCCGCCCATTGCTTTCATCACGTCCGCCATCTGGCGGTGCATCTTCAGAAGCCGGTTGATCTGGGCGGCGTCAGTGCCGGAGCCCGCGGCGATGCGCTTCTTGCGGCTGTGTTTCAGAATGTCGGGATTGGCCCGCTCCTCGGGCGTCATCGACTGGATGATGGCGATCTGCCGGGCGAAGGTCTTGTCGTCGAGGCCGGCGGCGGCAAGCTGATCCTTCATCTTGCCCATGCCCGGCAGCAGCCCCATGATGCCGCCCATTCCGCCCATTTTCTGCATCTGGCGAAGCTGCTCGGCGAGGTCGTTCAGGTCGAACTTGCCGGCCTGCATCTTTCGCGCCATGGCGGCGGCTTTTTCCTGGTCGATCGTCTCGGCCGCTTTTTCGACCAAGCTGACGATGTCGCCCATGCCGAGGATGCGGTCGGCAATGCGTTTGGGATGAAACTCCTCCAGCGCATCCATCTTCTCGCCGGTACCGATGAGCTTGATCGGCTTGCCGGTAACCGCGCGCATGGACAGGGCCGCACCACCGCGGCCGTCGCCGTCCATGCGAGTCAGCACCAGGCCGGTAATGCCCACGCGCTCGTCGAAATTCCTGGCGAGGTTCACCGCATCCTGACCGGTGAGCGAGTCGGCAACGAGCAGGATCTCGTGCGGGTTGGCGGCGCGCTTGATATCGGCCATCTCGGCCATCAGCGGCTCGTCGATATGCGTGCGGCCGGCCGTGTCAAGGATCACCACGTCATGCCCGCCGAGCTTGGCCGCTTGCACTGCGCGCCGGGCAATGTCCACCGGGCTCTGCCCGGCAATGATGGGCAGCGTGGCGATGCCCGTTTGCTCGCCGATCTGCTTCAGCTGCTCCTGAGCTGCCGGGCGGCGCGTATCGAGCGAGGCCATCAGCACTTTCTTGCCCTGGCGCTCGGAAAGCCGCTTGGCGATCTTGCCGGTGGTCGTGGTCTTGCCGGAGCCCTGCAGGCCCACCATCATGATGACGACGGGGGCGGGCGCGTTGAGGTCGATTGTCTCGCCTTCCGCGCCCAGCATCTCGACCAGCTCGTCATGGACGATCTTGACGACCATCTGGCCGGGCTTTACTGACTTCAGAACTTCCGCGCCGACGGCCTTCTGGCGCACGCGGTCGGTGAAGGAACGCACCACATCGAGCGCCACATCGGCCTCGATCAGTGCCCGGCGCACTTCGCGCAGCGCAGCCGAGACGTCGGCCTCCGACAGCGCGCCGCGCCCGGTGAGATTGTTCAGGATTGCGCCGAGGCGTTCCTGCAGGTTCTCGAACATCCGCGTTCCTCTTGCTCTCGCATCGCAGTTGACACGAGAGGTAATACATCCGCGCCCGCGCTTAAACCTCGCGCAAAGCCAAAAAGCACCCGGGGGCGCATCGCGCTGCCGGGTGTTGACCTCCGGGATCGGCTCTCGTGTCGAGACGTTCCGGTCGGCTGCTCGGAGTTTGCACTCGTCGCGGAAAGTGCGGGCGTCTAGCCTGAAAACGACGGGAGAGTCAAGTCTTGCGGCTGCCAGTGCCGAAGCGGCATCGATGAAGCACCCACTTGCGCCCCACTGGCCCCCGGCCTATCTTCACGGCGCTCTAACGGGGTGCCGACTGCAGGCAAGCAGCCGGCTGAGAGGCGTTGCAGCCAACCCGCTGAACCTGATCCGGCTCGTACCGGCGGAGGGATTAGACGCTGATGATGAAGCGCCTCTTTCCCCCTGAAGGCAAGCAAGGAGGCGCCGAATGTACAAGTGGATTTCCAGCCTGACCATCGCTCTGGGATTTGCAGCGGCCATGCCGTCTCTCGCGGCGGCTCAGGAGAAGCTCACCGTCTACACCTATGAAAGTTTCACCGCTGAATGGGGCCCGGGCCCCGTTATCGAGGAGGAATTCGAGAAGACATGCGGCTGCGATCTCGAATTCGTGTCGGTGGCCGACGGGGTGGCGCTGCTCAATCGCGTGCGGTTGGAGGGTGAGGGGACCGAGGCTGACATCGTGCTTGGCCTCGACACGAACCTGCTTCACGAGGCGAAGGAGACGGGCCTTTTCGTGCCGCATGGCATCGATCTTGGCAATATCGACGTCCCCGCCGGCTTCAACGATGAGGTCTTCGTGCCTTACGACTACGGCTATTTTGCCTTTGTCTACGACAGCGAAGCCATCGAGACGCCGCCAGCGAGCCTCAAGGAGCTGGTGGAGGCCGGAAGCGATCTCAAGATCGTCATTCAGGACCCGCGCACATCCACGCCCGGCCTTGGCCTTCTCCTCTGGATGAAAGCCGTCTACGGCGATGAGGCGGCGGACGCCTGGGCGAAGCTTCAGGACAAGATCCTGACCGTCACTCCGGGCTGGAGCGAGGCCTACGGTCTCTTTACCAATGGCGAGGCGTCCATGGTGCTCTCCTACACCACCTCGCCCGCCTATCATATCATCGAGGAAGGGACGCACCGCCACCGTGCCGCCGCCTTTGCCGAAGGGCACTATCTGCAGATCGAGCTCGCCGCGCGCACCGTGAAAGCACGCGACAACGCGCTTGCTACCGAATTCCTCTCCTTCATGACCGGCCCCGGTTTTCAGGACGCGATCCCTGAGAAGAACTGGATGTTCCCGGCCGGAAAAACGTCCGGGCCGCTCCATCCGGCTTTCGAGCAGCTTGTGAAGCCTGCCAAGACATTGCTGCTTCCGCCGCAGGAGGTGGCCGAGAACCGCAAGGCCTGGGTTGACGAGTGGCTGTCCGTGATGAGCCGCTGACGCGCCCTGCGCAGACGGGGCGTGTGGCCGCCGGCGCCGCGGCGCTGGCGGCGATCGGCGTCCTTCTGGGTGGCGCTCTGCTCGGCCTTGTGCAGGAGGCCGCGCACGGATGGGAAAGCGCCGCCGCTGCCTTCGATCTCTATCTGCTGCGCGTTGCCCGTTTCACGCTGTGGCAGGCGGCTCTTTCGACCCTGCTGTCGGTCGCGCCGGCGGTTCTTGTCGCCCGTGCGCTTGCCCGGCATCCGCGCTTTTTCGGGCGCGCCTTCATCCTGCAGCTCTTTGCCGTTCCACTGGCGCTGCCCGCCATCGTCGCTGCGCTCGGCGTGTTAGCGCTCTACGGGCGGGCGGGGTATTTCGCGCCTGTCTTCACCGCGCTCGCGGGCGAGCGCTGGCAGGGAATTTACGGCTTGCCCGGCATCCTCGTCACGCATGTGTTCTTCAATCTGCCGCTTGCCGTGCGCCTGCTTTTAGCCGCGCTCGAGACCGTACCGGCAGATCAGTGGCGGCTTTCCGCGCAGCTCGGCATGGGGCCGATCGCGTCCTTCCGCTTCATCGAATGGCCAGTGCTTAGGGCGGCGCTTCCGGGTGTTGCCGGTCTCGTCTTCATGTTGTGCGCGACCTCCTTCACCATCGTGCTCACCCTGGGCGGCGGCCCACGCGCCACGACACTCGAAGTCGCGATCTATCAGGCGCTACGCTTCGATTTCGATCCGGCCCGGGCCATCGTTCTAATGCTGGTTCAGGTGGCATTGACGGGGACGGTTGTCGCGATCCTTTCCCGCATGGGAGCGTCCATGACCGGGGATACGAGCCTGCCGGTTGCGCCGCGGCGCGCGCTCTTTCCCGGCCGCGGCGAGACCAGCCTGAATGCGGTCTTCATCCTTGCCGCTCTTGTCTTCGTGGCCGGGCCTATGGCGGCGGTTGTGGCGGCGGGGCTCGCCGCCGAGCTCTTGCGCTTGGCCGGAGAGCAAGCGGTGCAGGCGGCGACCGCTACCAGCCTCCTGCTTGCTATCCTTGCGGCAAGCCTTTGCCTCATCCTTTCGGCAGCGCTCGTTGTGGCGCGGCGCGCGCTTGAGCTTGCGCGCGGGGCCGCCAAACCGAGCCTTCTGGAAATGGCGGCGGACACGGGCGCTGCCCTGGTGCTGATCGTTCCGCCGGTCGTCATCGGCGCAGGCTGGTTCATCCTTCTGCGGCATGTGGGCGATGTGTTCGCCTTCGCGCCCGTCATGGTGGTGACGGTGAATGCTGTCATGGCCATGCCGTTTGCCGTGCGCGCCCTTCGCCCTGCATATGACGCGGCGAGCGCGCGGCACGAGAGGTTGTGCGCGGCTTTGGGAATTGCGGGCTGGAACCGCCTTCGCTTCGTGGACTGGCCGGCGATGAAGCGCCCGGTGGCCACGGCCTTCGCCTTCGCCATGGCGCTTTCGCTGGGCGATCTCGGCGTCATCGCCCTGTTCGGCAGCGAGAGTGTGCAGACGCTGCCGTTCCTGCTCTTCCAGCGCATGGGCAGCTATCGCACGGACGATGCGGCGGGCCTGGCGCTTTTCCTCGGGGTTCTTTGCCTTGCCCTGATGTTCCTCGCCGCGCATTGGGGTAGGGAAGGACGATGAACAGGATCACCCGGTCAGGTGCCGGTCTGCGGCTAGAAGCAATCACCTTCGCCTATCCAGGCGGCGCCTCGATGCGTTTCGACCTGACGGTGGAGGCCTCGGACACCGTGGCGATCATGGGACCCAGCGGCTCGGGCAAGTCCACATTGCTGAGCCTGATTGCAGGCTTCGAGATGCCCGCCTCGGGGCGGATCGTGATCGGCGGGGAGGACGTGACGCTGCTGCCACCCCACCGGCGGCCCGTGTCGATGATCTTTCAGGAAAACAACCTTTTTGCTCACCTGACCGTGGCTCAGAATGTCGGGCTCGGCCGTTCGCCGTCGCTCAGGCTGACCGAAGAGGACCGGGCCGCGGTCGCCGACGCCATCGCGCACACCGGCCTTGCGGGCAAGGAGAAGCGCCTGCCGCAGGCCCTTTCTGGGGGCGAGCGCCAGCGGGTGGCCCTCGCGCGCGTTCTGGTGCGCGAGCGGCCTGTGCTGCTTCTTGATGAGCCCTTTGCCTCGCTGGGTCCCGCGCTTGCCGATGAGATGCTCGATCTCATTGCGGCACTCCATCGCGAGCAGGGGATGACGGTGCTTATGGCTACACATGATCCGCGAGATGCAGAGCGCTTTTCCCGCACGCTGGTATTCGTCGAGGGTGGGACGATTTCCGCCATCGGCCCGACACAGAAATTCCTTTCCGGCCACGGACCTGCCGCATTCGACCGCTATCTGGGCGCACACAGGGCTTTGCGATAAGCCGCGACGTTCCTATTTCAGGCGGGAAACCTTGCGCCACCATACTCGACGGCCGGTTTGCGTTCGAACGATCTTCAGGTGTGGCGCCGGGATCATTGTCATTGGCTGAAGACTGTGGCTTGGTCAGCGGTGGTTGACATGTTACCGGCCCTGCCGAAAGGATGCGCGCCCTGCCCGGACGTTTACACACAAGAGCGATGTCAGTCTTGAAGGGCGAATTCCGCCCCCCTCTTCGCGCGGCGTTTCTGGCAGGCCTGATATGCCTGGGGCTTGCGGGTTGCCAGCTTGCCGGTATGCAGGACACGGAGTTCAGGCCGTCGTCCAACCCCGTCACGGTGGACAATGTTACGCGCGGCGACCAGCTTGCTAACCTCGCCCGCCGCCAACACCCGAAGATTCTGCAGACCTACGGTGGAGAATATTCCGACCCCAAGCTGGAGCGCATGCTGGCGCGGGTCGTGGGCCGGCTGTCCCAGGACCCGGATATGCCGTCGCGCACCTATCAGATAACCATTCTCGATTCTCCGGCCGTCAACGCGTTCGCGCTGCCCGGCGGCTATCTCTACATCACGCGCGGCATTCTGGCGCTCGCCAATGACTCGTCGGAGATCGCGGCCGTTCTGGCGCATGAAATGGCGCACGTGACGGCCAATCACGGGCTGGAGCGGCAGAAGCGCGAGGCGGAGGCGACGCTCGCCTCCCGCGTCGTCGAGGAGGTGGTGACGACGGATGTGAGCGCGCGGGCGGCGGTGTTGCGCGGTCAGCTGCAGCTCGCGCAGTTCTCCCGCAATCAGGAGCTGGAGGCCGATGCCATCGGCATTCGCACGCTCGGTCGTGTGGGCTACGACCCCTATGCGGCGGCCCGTTTCCTGCGGGCGATGGATGCCTATCAGAATTTCCACCGCGTTAGCGGCGACAGGGATTCAGGTCTCGATTTCCTCGCCAGCCACCCCAACGCGCCGCGGCGAATCGAGCTGGCGCAGCGGCACGCACGGCAGTTCGGCATGCCGGGAATCGGCTCACGCGACAGAGAGGCATATCTGGAAGGCATCGATAGGCTCATCTATGGCGACAAGGCCGACCAGGGTTATGTCCGGGGTCGAGACTTTCTTCATCCCACGCTCGGCGTCGCCTTCTCCGTGCCGGAAGGTTTTGTGATCAACAATTCGGCCGGGGAAGTGATTGCCGAGGGGCCGGGGGAGGTCGCTTTCCGGTTCGACGGCACGACGGTGCCCCGCACAACTCCACTCACAACCTACCTGCGTAGCGGCTGGTTGGGCGGCCTGCAGGCAGATTCGGTCCGCGCCCTCACTATCAACGGGCGCGAGGCCGCGACCGCCCGCGCACTTTCGGACAGATGGCAGTTTGATGCGACGGTGATCCGCGTCGGCGATCAGGTCTATCGTCTGCTGACGGCGGCGCCGATTGGCAGCAACGGTCTCGACAGCGTGGCCCGCTCCATCGCGCAAAGCTTCCGCGTCCTGAGCCCCGAGGAGGCCGCCGCGCTGAAGCCGCTGCGCATTCGCGTGGTGACGGTGCAGCCCGGGGATACGGTTGCTTCCTTCGCGAACCGCATGGTCGGCGTGGAAGACAAGCTCTATCTTTTCCGTCTGCTGAACGGGCTTGGTGCGGGCTCAACCGTGTCGGTCGGGGACAAAGTGAAGATCGTCACGGACCGCTGATGCGCTGACCGGGCTATGCAGATTTGCGTGGAGAAACCCTAAGCCGCCAGTTCCGGATGACGCTTCACCAGCGCCATGCGCAGCTTTTCCAGCGCCCGCGATTCGATCTGGCGCACGCGCTCCTTGGAAATTCCGAGCGTGGCGCCCAGCGCTTCGAGCGTGGCGCCTTCCTCCGACAGGCGTCGTTCGCGCACAATGATAAGCTCCCGGCCATTGAGCGTGCCGAGCGCTTGCTGCAGCCACTGCGCCCGGCGCTCGCCATCGATCGTTTCGCGGGCCAACTCGTCGGGCGAGGGGGCTTCGCAAACCAGAAAATCGATGCGCTCCGATGCCGGATCGTTGTCGCTTCTGAGCGGCGCGTTAAGTGAGGTATCGGCATTGGCAAGGCGCGCATCCATCAGCGCCACGTCGTTTTCCGAGACGTGGAGGGCGTGCGCGACCTCGCGGTAGATTTCCTGGCTGGGTGTGGTCCCGCCGGCGCGTTGCAGCTTTGTCCTGAGCCGCCGCAAATTGAAGAACAACGCCTTCTGGGCGGAGCTGGTACCCCCGCGCACGATGGACCAGTTGCGCAGGATATAGTCCTGCATGGAAGCGCGGATCCACCAGGTGGCATAGGTCGAAAAGCGCACCTCGCGCTGGGGATCGAACCGCGCGGCCGCCTCCAGAAGGCCTACATGCCCTTCCTGGATTAGATCGCTCATCGACAGGCCGAAATTGCGGAACCGCGCCGCCATGGCGATGACGAGCCGCATGTGGGCCATGGTCAGGCGGTGCAATGCGCGCTGATCCTGGTGCTCTTTCCAGCGGACCGCGAGCGCATGCTCTTCCTCGCGCTCCAGATAGGGCGCTTTCATTGCGGTCCTGATCAGCGTTCGCCTGGCATCTTCCTGCATCTTCGGCGCTCCCGGTTTCTCTTGCCGGACCTTTGTGGAGACCGGAAAGCCGGTCTTGCCGGCACAATAACCGGCATGCCGGATTAACAGGCTGGCGGCAGAAAGGTTCCACGAGAGGAAAGCCGCGACCGCAAAAAGACAGGAAGTCGGCAAAACAAAAGCCCGACCATGCAGCCGGGCGCGAGGTGAAGATAGTCTGTTTTTCTGCGGCAGTGGAAGATCGCTCGCAACCCCACCTCAAAATCCGCAAATGCGCACCAGTCTCTCAGGGGTGGACGTCCTGGCGGTTTGCGTGCCGGAAGTTCGGCAGAGATGATGGTTTAAGAGGATGATCGGGCGGCGCTCAGGCCGCTTCTTCCTTCTCCGCCTCATCCTGTTCGATCTTGGAACCGCGGCGCGGACCCTTGTTGAGGTTCATTTCGATCAGGCGGACAGCTTCTGTCTCCGACATGCGGTTGACTGCGGCGATCTCGCGCGCCATGCGGTCGAGAGCGGCCTCATAAAGCTGGCGCTCGGAATAGGATTGCTCCGGCTGGTTCTCCGCACGGTACAGGTCGCGCACGACCTCGGAAATTGAGATGAGGTCGCCGGAATTGATCTTGGCGTCGTACTCCTGGGCACGGCGCGACCACATCGTGCGCTTCACGCGCGCGCGGCCCTGCACAACCTTCAGCGCGCGGTCCACATAATCGGTCTCCGACAGCTTGCGCATGCCGATGGAGGTCGCCTTCGCAACCGGCACTTTCAGCCGCATCTTGTCTTTCTGGAAATCGATAACGAACAGCTCCAGCTTGTGCCCGGCAACTTCCTGTTCCTCGATAGCGACGATCTGCCCTACGCCATGCGCCGGGTAGACGATAAACTCGCCCGTCTTGAAACCCTGCCGTTGTGCCGCCTTCTTCTGCTGGGTTGCCATACGCCCGTCACTCCTGTGTTTCTTAATTTAATGGGGCGGATTCCGCCTACCGCCCGGGTCGGCTGCCGGGTACTGTTCATGCGCAGGGTTCCGGGAGGCGAACGGCAGGCGCGACAAATGTCGTTTTGGCCCAAGTTCGCCTTGGTCCGGAAGTAAAAGGCCCCACCTTGGTGTGATTATTTCTGCGTCATCAACAGACGTTGTTCACCGGCATGTTCCGCATATATAGCGCAAAAAGCCGAAAGAATCAACAATTTGCCCGGGCCGCACGGGTCTGTAACGGCCCGTAAAGGCCGGTTTAGCAATGCGGCATTCCGACGCGGGCTTGCCGGCCCGCGCGCCTAATCGCCTTCACCAGGCTCCGGCGAGAAGTACTTCTCGAACTTGCCCGCCACGCCATCCCAATCCTTTGCGTCAGCGGGAGGTTCCTTCTTGGTGGTTATATTCGGCCACTTTTCCGCGTATTCAGCGTTGATCTGGAGCCAATTCTCCAGACCGGGCTCGGTATCGGGCTTGATGGCTTCGGCCGGGCACTCCGGCTCGCACACCCCGCAGTCGATGCACTCGTCCGGATGGATGACGAGCATGTTCTCACCCTCGTAGAAACAGTCGACCGGACAGACCTCGACGCAATCCATGTATTTGCACTTGATGCAGTTGTCGGTCACGACATAGGTCATCTCGGCGCTCTCGACTTCGGGTCACATGTCATCCGGCGGGTGAGGTAGACCCTTTGCAAGCCCATGACAAGAGTGCGAATTGCGCGAGTGAAGCCTGCCGGAGAACAGCTTTGCCAGAAGCGCGGGTCACAGCCGCCTGATCAGCCTTCACCGCGCCAGTTTTCCAGCGCGCGCCGTTCCTTTTTGGTCGGCCGTCCGGAGCCTGGCTTGCGGAACGGCGGTAACGCGGAAGGCTCGCCGGGCGGCGGGGCAGGCGGGGTCAGATCATCGTAAAGAAGCCGCGCTTCCTCGGCGGGGCCGCGCCGGCTACCGGGAGCCAGCACGCGATAGACAAGGATGCGACGGTCCAGCGTTATGGTGAGCACGTCACCCGGCCGGACCGCATGGGAGGCCTGGTCGATCTTGCTGCGGTTGACGCGCACCCTGCCTGCCTGCGCAAGCTTGGCGGCCAGGGAACGCGATTTGACCACCCGGGCGAAGAACAGCCACTTATCGATGCGCTGGCGTTCGTCGGAGGGCACCGCGTCTGTCCTATTTGCGCAGCTGGTCCCTGAGGGCAGCCAGCTTGGCGAAGGGCGAATCGGGGTCCACCTCCGGCGGCCGGTCATCGCGCCGAGGCCGGGTATTTGGCTGGCCCTCACGGCCCTTCGCTCTCGCCTTCCGCTCCGCGCCATCCTCGTTGCGGTGCCCTTGGCGGAATTTGCCCTTGGCATGCCGGTCGGCCCGGCCCTGCCTTTCGCCCGGGCGCCGCCGCTCGAAGCGGGCTGGACGCCAGATGAGCACCGGCTTGGGCGCCTCTTCAACTGCGGGCGGCTGTGCGGCTTCGCCGCCGCTCGCCTCTGCCTCCACCGCCTCGGCGGTCTGTGGCGTGTCAGCATCGGCGGGCTGGGCCGGGTCAAAGCCAGCGGCAAGGCCGTCCGCCTGCGGCGCTTCCTGGGGAGCGGCTTCGTCCGCCTGCTCGCTCGTTGCTTCGGCGGCGGGCATGGGTGCTGGCTCAGGGGCAGGGGCCTCTGTTTCTGCAGTAGCTTCAGCGGGCGCCTGCTCTGCGTCACCCGGTGCAGCCGCGGAGTCGCTGGCGGCTTCGGCTGCGGTCTCGGTGGCCGTCTCCGCAGCGGAAGCGGCTTGCCTTGCCGCCGCCTCTTCCTCGACGCGCCGGTCGAATTCCTTGAGCCGAGTGGCGACTTCTTCGCCGGGCTTTTCTTCCGCGCGATAGCCGAGGCCTTTCAATATGGCCTCCATATCTTCGGCCCTGGCTCCAAGAATAGACATCATTGCCGGCGTGACGATGAAAGCCCCGCCGTCATAGGCTCCGTCCGGGCGCTTTCCGTCGCCGGGCTTCCAGGCCAGCGCCGGGCGGATCAGATCCGCGAGCCTTTCAAGAATATCGACGCGCACGGCCCGCCGCCCGAGGCTGCGAAAGCCCGCCAGCCGGTAGAAGGCGCGTTCGAACTGCGGGTCTGTCACGATGGAGGTGCGGCCGGCGGCAAGGGCAGCCACCACATCGCCATAACCGGGCCTGTCCATCGCATCGTGCTTCAGCGCCCAAAGAAGCGTGGCAAGGCCCGCCGGCGCCGGCTTCACGAGAGCCGGCACGAAGATATGATAGGCGCCGAAGCGGACGCCGAGGCGGCGCAGCGCCGCGCGTGCTTCCTGATCGAGCGAACGGACTTCCTCGGCAACGTCACGGCGATTGAGAAGCCCGAAATTCTCGACGAGCTGGAAGGCAAGCCCGCGCGCCAATCCCGAAAGCGATTCGGCGTTGCGCAGATCGATGAGCGGCTTGAGCAGGCTTTCGATCTGGAAGTTTACATAACGCTCGGCGCGGGCGGCCACCTTGTCGCGGGCCGGTCCTGTAAGCTGCTCGTCCGCCAGCAGCACCACGCGTGGTTTGAGCGCGTCCTCACCGGCAACAAGCTTAGCGACGGGCGCGCCGATCCAGCGCAGAACCCCGTCCGATCCGAGGGCGAAATCCCCGTTAGGTGCGGCCGCGAAGCGTTCCGCCCGCAATTCGAACTCGGCGGCCAGCGCTTTCTGCGCCGCGGCCCTGACGGCGCGGGCATCCTCACCTTCCGCGCTGCGGTCGGCGGTGAAGCGGAAACCCTGCATCTCGCCGACATGATGGCCTTCTACTAGGACTTCTCCCGCAGCACTGATTTCTGCTTCCGGCATTGCATTCTCTCTCAGGCGCTTCATGAGCACGGAAGTCCTGCGGTCAACGAAGCGTTTCGTCAATCTCTCATGAAGCGCATCGGACAGCCGGTCCTCGATCTCGCGCGTTTTTTCCTGCCAGTGTGTCGGATCGGACAACCATCCCGGGCGGTGGGAAACGAAGGTCCAGGTGCGAATCTGCGCGATGCGCGCTGAGAGCGTGTCGATCTCGCCCTCGGTCGAGGAGGCGCGGCGCACCTGCTCGGCCAGATAATCCTCGTCCACATGGCCGAGGCGCGCAAGGTCCGAGAAGATCGCGCCGACAATCTCCGCATGCTGGGCCGGCGCGATCTTGCGATAGTCGGGCAGGGCACAGGCGTCCCAGAGAAGCGCCACCTTTTCCCGCCCCACGGCAAGCGCGCGAATGGCCTCGTCCTTTGAAAGATATTCCAGCACTCGCAGGTCCGCCGCGGGCAGCGCCCGCGTGAGGCCTTCCACCGGTGGCGCGGCCTCCAGCGAGGCCTTGAGCGCATCGATGCTGGAGGTGTCGATATCCGCCGAGCGCCATTGCAGCATCTTCACCGGCTCGAACTGATGCGTCTCGATGCGCTCCACCAGCGCGTCCGGGAACGGGTCCACCTGACCCGTCACGCCGAAGGTGCCGTCCCGCACATGGCGGCCGGCGCGGCCCGCGATCTGGCCGAGCTCGGCGGCCGAGAGGTTGCGGTACTGAAATCCGTCGAACTTGCGGTTCTGGGCGAAGGCGACGTGATCAACATCGAGATTGAGGCCCATACCGATGGCATCGGTCGCCACCAGATAATCCACATCGCCTGACTGATAGAGCGCTACCTGCGCATTGCGCGTGCGCGGGGAGAGGGCGCCCAGCACGATGGCCGCGCCGCCGCGCTGGCGGCGGATCAGTTCGCCGATGGCATAGACCTCATCGGCTGAAAAGGCGACGACCGCCGTCCTGCGCGGCAGGCGCGTGATTTTCTTGGAGCCTGCATAGGTGAGCACCGACATGCGCGGCCGCGTGACGATGGAAATGCCGCGAAGCAGCTTTTCCAGGATGCCGCGCATGGTGGCCGCCCCTAGAAGAAGCGTCTCCTGCCGCCCGCGCAGATGGAGAATGCGGTCGGTAAAGATGTGCCCGCGTTCGAGATCGGCAGCAAGCTGCACCTCGTCAATGGCGACGAAAGCGGCATCGGTCTCGCGCGGCATGGCCTCGACGGTGCAGACGGAATAGCGCGCGCCGGGCGGAACGATCTTCTCCTCTCCGGTGATCAGCGCCACATTGGCTTCGCCCACCCGGGCCGCCACGCGCCCGTAAACCTCGCGCGCAAGCAGCCGCAGCGGGAGGCCGATGAGCCCGGATTCGTGCGCCACCATGCGCTCGATGGCCAGATGCGTCTTACCTGTATTGGTGGGGCCCAGGACGGCTGTTACGCCCCGGCCGTCGAGAATGACGGCCCGGCTCTTCTCAAGCTGAACATTCATTCGCTGCATCTCGGTATGCTGTCACAGCAGCGTAAGCCCCGCCGCCGCAGACATATAGGATCACGTGGCGGAAGCGAAAGGCAAAAGTCTCCCCGTTAACCGCTGGAACGAGTCTGGAACGAATCGGCGACGAATCACTGACTCGGTCGGATTCACTCTTTGTTCGGCCCAACATATAGCGGTGATGCCGCCATGAGGCTCCACATGGTGAATCCGGTTTTTGCCGGAAGGCTGTTCTTTGCGGCTGTACGTTAACGATTGTGCCCCTCCCCCTCTGCAGGATTGCCTGCTGGGCCAGCAAATGCAAGTTTTTATTAGGCTTTCTGAACCATTGGTTAACCACGAAGCCGCCGCGCGACCCCTGAAGGTTAACATTGTGGCCAAAGCCGGAACGAATCGGCGACGAATCAGCGAGGTGGAAATGTTCCCACAATGTTCGCCACAAGATGTTGCGGTCTCCGCCATCTGTTGACCGAGGATTCACAGGATATCCACAGGGCGTGGCGGCGATCGGCGCGCATCCGTTAAGGTTCGTGTGCCATTTTGAAGCAGTCCGTCCCGTCAGGCAATGTACTGCCCGCCATTGGCTGCCAGGGTGGCCCCGGTGATGAAACCCGCCTCGTCGGATGCGAGGAAGACGACGCAGCGGGCGATCTCGGCTGCTGTGCCCAGCCGGCCTATGGGAATTTGCGCGACGATCTTCTCGCGCACCGGCGCAGCCAGTGCCGCGACCATGTCCGTGGCGGTGTAGCCGGGACAGACGGCATTGACCGTGATGCCGAAACGCGCACCCTCCTGGGCCAATGCCTTGGCAAAGCCAAGTTCGCCCGCCTTGGCGGCGGAATAGTTCACCTGCCCGGCCTGGCCTTTCTGGCCGTTGATGGAAGAGATGATGATGATGCGGCCGAACCTTCGCTCGCGCATGCCTGGCCAAACCGGATGGGTCATGTTGAAAATGCCGCAAAGATTGGTGTCGATGACTTCGCGCCACTGCGCCGGCGTCATGTTGTGAAACATGGCGTCGCGCGTGATTCCGGCATTGTTGACCAACACCTCCACGGGCCCGAGCTCCGCCTCCACCCGAGCGACACCCGCCGCACAGGCCTCGTAATCGGCAACCGACCAGCGGTAGGTGGGGATGCCGGTCTCGTCGGTAAAGCGGCGTGCCGCCTCTTCATTGCCCAGATAGTTGGCTGCCACGCGGTAGCCGGCCTGCTTCAACGCCACAGAAGTCGCGGCGCCGATGCCGCGCGTTCCACCCGTGACCAGTGCCAGCCGGGACATGGACCCCTCCTCAGAAACGGCGGAAAATGGACCCGATCATTTTCGTAGCCGAACACACCTGATTTTCGCAGTTCCGGACGGCGTCGGTAGCAGCTTCCTGCGGAACAGCTTGAGGGCCGCTAACGGCCCTCGCTTGATTACGCGGCTTCCACGCACATTGCTACGCCCATGCCGCCGCCGATGCACAGCGTGGCGAGCCCCTTCCGGGCGCCCCGGCGGCCCATTTCATAAAGAAGTGTGGTAAGGATGCGCGCTCCCGAAGCGCCGATCGGGTGGCCGATGGCGATCGCGCCGCCATTGACGTTCACGATGTCCGGATTCCAGCCCATGTCCCTGTTGACCGCGCAGGCCTGCGCGGCAAAGGCCTCATTGGCTTCCACAAGGTCGAGGTCGTCGGCACGCCAGCCGGCTTTCTCCAGCGCCTTGCGCGAGGCCGGGATCGGGCCGGTGCCCATCATGGCCGGGTCCACGCCCGCTGTTGCCCAAGAGGCGATGCGCGCGAGCGGCTTGATTCCTCGGCGCGCGGCTTCCCCCTCGCTCATCAGCACCAGGGCGGCCGCCCCGTCATTGATGCCGGAGGCATTACCCGCCGTCACCGTCCCGTCCGGGTCGAAGGCTGGACGCAACTTCTGCATGGCCTCCAGCGTGGCGCCGTGACGAATGTATTCGTCGTCGGCCACCACCTGATCGCCCTTGCGCGTCGTCACCGTTACCGGCGCGATTTCGTCGCGGAAGCGGCCGGACTTCTGCGCGGCCTCCGCCTTGTGCTGGGAGGCAAGCGCGAAGGCATCCTGCTCTTCCCGCGTGATCTGGAAAGCACGAGCGACGTTTTCCGCCGTGATCCCCATGTGGTAGCCGTTGAAGGCGTCCCACAGCCCGTCGCGGATCATGGTGTCGATCATGGCGTAGTCGCCCATCTTCACCCCGCCGCGCAGATGTGCGCAGTGAGGCGACATCGACATGGATTCCTGGCCGCCGGCAACCACGATCCGCGCATCGCCGCAGAGGATCTGCTGCATGCCGATGGCGGCGGCGCGCAAACCCGAGCCGCAAACCTGGTTCAGCCCCCAGGCGGTAGTTTCCCTGGGAAGGCCGGCGCCGATCGAAGCCTGACGCGCCGGATTCTGTCCCTGGCCGGCCGTTAGCACCTGGCCTAGGATGACTTCGTCCACTTCGCCGGGCTCCACGCCCGCGCGCTCCAGTGCGGCGCGGATGGCGACGGCGCCCAGCTTGTGCGCCGGCACCTGGGCGAAAGAGCCGTTGAAAGAGCCCACCGGCGTACGCGCCGCCCCGGCGATGACCACCGTGCTGGAAAAAGCCATGTCGAACCTCCATCTGGAACGCCCACGGCGCCGAGCCGCAGGAGACTGCTGCACCGCAATATGGACGTATCTGCACGCATTTCCCAGAGCCGATCAAGCAATTTGCGTGCTGCGGGGGGCGGGAGAGGCGAGGTTATGCGGCAGCGCAGCGAAAACAGCTTTCATTTGCACGACTCTTTCGCATATCCTGCAAAAAAGGCAGGCAGCCCTTCTTGTGTGAAAAGCGGGAATGCAGGCAGTCTCGCCAAGTACGTCGCGTCAGGGAGCTTCCGTGATGCCCGCGAAAGACGACCCGGTGGTCATCAAGAAATATGCCAACCGCCGCCTCTACAATACCGGTACCAGCACCTATGTGACGCTGGAGGACCTTGCCGAGATGGTGAAGCGCGACGAGGAATTCGTCGTGCAGGATGCCAAGACGGGCGAAGACATCACCCACTCGGTGCTGACGCAGATCATCTTCGAGCTGGAAAACGCGAAGACGGGGCAGAACATGCTGCCCATTTCCTTCCTGCGGCAGCTTATCTCTTTCTATGGCGACCAGATGCAGGCGATCCTGCCGAGCTTTCTGGAACAGTCCATGCAGGCCTTCGCCCGCGAGCAGGAGCGCATGCGCGAGCAGATGCAGAAGGCCTTCGGCGCCTCACCGATGGACATGATGAAGATGGAGGCGCCGATGAAGATGATCGAGGAGCAGACGCGCCGCAACATCGAGATGTTCCAGAGCGCCATGCGCATGTTCGCACCCGGAACCTGGTCGGCTCCGAACGGGAGGCGCGAGGCGGAAGCGGAGCCCCGGAACGACGCGAAGGGACATGACGATATCGAGGAACTGCGCGAGCAGGTTGCCGCCATGCAGCGCAAGCTCGACGCCCTATCGAAGGGCTGATCGCGGGTTCCGGAATGTCTCAGGGCCAGTAGCGCTGTTCTAAAAAGCGTAGCTGCCGTTCTACCGTTCGGGATTGCGCAATCGGAAATCTAGATGAGTGCCGGCGCGAGCGTGGTCCACATCAGCTGGCGCACGAAAAAGATAATGAGCAGCAGGATGATCGGCGAAATGTCGATACCACCCAGATCCGGCAGGAAGTTGCGGATCGGACGCAGCGCCGGCTCAGTGACGCGGTACAGAAAATCACCGATCATTCCGACGAACTGGTTGCGCGGGTTCACCACGTTGAAGGCGTAGAGCCACGAGAAGACGGCCGCGCCGATGACGAACCACCAGTAGATATTAAGCGCCAGATCGATGGTGCGGAAAAGCGCGAGCATGCAGATCTCCCCAAGGTTTCGCGACATGTAGCCATTGGCGCGTGAACCGGCAAGACTTTGTCGCGTATGAGAGAAAACGCGACGCTTGACAGGCGTGGGCCCCAGGACCTAAATGCGCGCCATCCCGGCGAAGTGGGGCTGTAGCTCAGTTGGGAGAGCGCATCGTTCGCAATGATGAGGTCAGGGGTTCGATTCCCCTCAGCTCCACCAATCCTCCGATAAAGGTCGATCTCCGTTTCCTAATTCCGGCCGGCTTACCGTCCTTCCAATGGGAACGTCGAGTCCTCGCATCCGGTGCGGCGTAGGGAAGCTGCGCGCGGAGGAACGCATATGGCGAGGCAGGGAACGATACGCGTCGGGATATCGGGCTGGACCTATCCGCCCTGGCGCGGCGTGTACTATCCAAAAGGCCTGGCTCAGAAGAAGGAGCTCGCCTATGCGGCGGAGCGTTTCCGGTCCGTCGAGGTCAACGGCACCTTCTACGGGCTTCAGCGGCCGGAAAGCTTCGCGCGCTGGAGCGAGGAAACGCCTGAAGGCTTCGTCTTTGCCATTAAGGGCTCGCGCTACATCACCCATATGAAGCGGTTGAAGGAGGTTGAGACGCCGCTGGCCAATTTCATGGCCTCGGGCCTGCTGCGGCTCGGGCCGAAGCTGGGGCCGATCCTCTGGCAGTTTCCGCCGCAAATGAAATTTGACCAAGAGCGTTTCGCCCGTTTCTTCTCGCTCCTGCCCAAAGACACGGAAGAAGCCCTCGCGCTCGCCCGCCGGCATGATGAACGGATGAAGGGGCGCGTCTGGCTCGAGGCGCAGGGGAGAGGGCCCGTTCGGCACGCAGTCGAAATCCGGCATGAAAGCTTCTGCTGCGAAGCGTTCATCGCGCTCCTGCGCCGCCATGGCGTGGCGCTGGTGGTGGCCGACACGCCCGCCTGGCCCTTGCTCATGGATGTCACCGCCGATTTCGTCTATTGCCGGCTCCACGGGGCCGAGCAGCTCTACGCCAGTGGTTATAACGACGAGGCGCTCGACCGCTGGGCCGAGCGCGTGAGAGCCTGGTCCGCGGGCCGCGAGCCGGCGGATGCGAACCGCGCGTCCGCGCCTCTCAAACCGCGGGCGAACGGGCGGGACGTCTATGTCTACTTCGACAACGACGTCAAGGTGTACGCGCCGTTCAACGCGGAGGCGCTTGCCGCCCGGCTCGCCGCTCAGCCCGCCCGGCAAACCAAGTCAGCGTGATCACCTTCGCCGACAACGCTCGCGCAATCGTGACGGCCCCTTTGCTTCACAGTGAACCGGGAGAGGCGTATCGTTCCAGCTTCATGGGAGCGGTGAAGCCCGCCCCGAAGGAGGAGGAGTGCCATGTTGCGTTCCATGTTGATTGCCTTATCGTTGCTAGCCGCTCCGGCAGCGGCCCTTGCCAATCAGTGCCCGGGAATGATGGCCGAGATCGATGCGGCCCTGCCCAGCGCAAATCTTTCCGAAGCCGACCGCGCCAAGGTGATGGAGCTGCGCGCTCGCGGCGAACAGGAGCATCAGGTGGGCGATCACGCTGCTTCCGAGGCTACGCTGGCGGAAGCCAAGGCCATTCTCGGTATCTAAGCTTTTGATTTTTTGCAATTTCCCGACAGAGAGCGGTATCCGCTTTCCTTGGAATTGCCGGATGAGACTCGGGGGGGGGGGGGGGGGGAAAAAAACAAAAAAAAAAATTA
>NZ_JAODNV010000010.1 GCF_025398195.1 Chelativorans petroleitrophicus
GGTATTGCCGTTCCGTTTCGTCATGATGGCTCCTTAATCTCAAGAGGGGGAGCCTCCGGCAATCCCGGCGCGGTTCACTATCGCCTGGCATCGCATGTTCCTCCCGTGGGTGCGAGTGAGGGCAACTGTCGCGGCAGCGAAGGTGCGCCTCGCAGAGCAGGATGCCGTCGAGCCAATGGCGAGTAAGGGGGAGTGTTGGAGGACTTCGCGCTTGCGCGTAGGCCCACAACACATATCTTGCCGTCAAAGCTCACTGCGAACTTATGCGATCTTTCGCGATCGGCGCGCGAATCTACGATCAATCGCACGTCTTCGCGCATCATCGCGTTTCGTCGCGTACGTTCGCGCTTCGTCGCATTGAATCGCACATATTCGCGCAACATGGCCTGCGCGCGGTCGCGATGGGCACCAAAAGGAAAGGGGCCGTTCGGCAGATTCCAGCGGCCCCTCGATTCACAGACAAAACATGCATCTGCCACGCCGCCCAAGGGCCGGACAGTCAACGGCGACACGGGTGTTGAGCCGCCCCTCGGGGGAGGTGCTAACAGATTACACGTGCCCTTCCCGGCCCTTGTATCTTTTGGTGTCCTGAAGGAAGGCAAGGCCTCGGCCGCGCAGCGGCCAGGGGCCGCGCCTAGTGGATTATCTCTTGGATAATCTTGGAAAGCATTTCCAGATCTCTCATAAAACATTGTATTTATTGAATTTTTTTGCATCATCGGGGTGGCGTTAAAGTGGGGATTGGGTGACGTTAAAGTGGGGTTGGGTGGCGTTAAAGTGGGCCCCACGCAGGCTCACCGCCCCAGCCGGGGTTCGGTAAGCTTGGGCCTGGAGATTTCCCATTTGCCCTTGGTGTAGCTCTCCACTCTCCAGCCCAGCGCGTCCAGCTCAGCCAGGGCACGGCGGACTGTCTGACGCCGGGTCTTGACCGTGTTGGCATTCACCGCTGCGTCGGGCCAAACGTACCCGCACAGAGTGTCGATGTCCGCACGGCCCGACTTGCCTGGGTCAATCCAGGCGCACAGGCGCTGGTGGATGAGGCGCGCAGCATCGGTTCGTAGAGCCCGCACCTCGCCCATACTGATCCGCACGTGCTGACCGCCCATCACGGCACGGGCCAGAAGGGGGTTAAGCGCCACGTAGAGCTTTCCGTCGTGCTCGTCGCTGGCGTACTCCGAAAGAAGCCTGAAGCCTTGGCGCCGCTTCCCATCCTGCACGATGACCGAGACCTTCCAGAGACGCTCGATGCAGTCTCGGATCGGCTTGGCGTTATCCACATTGGCGTAGCCGACTTCACGTGCCAGTGCCCTGTAGCTTCCCCTGACAACCATCGCATCCTGCCGGATCGCATCCCATTTGGGCTCAAGGAACAGCCGGAGCTGCCGGCCCGCATCCGTTTGCGGCTTGGGTGAAAGCACCAGCCCAGCCGGCCCCGCCATGGCCACCAGGCCCTGCAAGATGCGCAGGTCGTCCGCGCCCAGCGGTTCGGGACCGCTGAACTCCACCCGCCTGCCGTCGCCGAAGTCATAGACGACATCCAGCTTGGCACGCTTGCGCTCGCCCTTCTGGAGACTCCGGAACAGGCCCGGTGCCAGGCAATGGATTGGGTCGTGGCGCGCGTGCGTCAGCTCAAGCTTGTGCACGATGCGCCCCCTTTCTGCGGCCGGTCAGCTCCGAAGCCGACAACGCTGCCGGCAGGAGCACGCCATGGCCGTCCCGCGAATACCAGCGGTCCGGCGGCGCGCTTCCGTAGTTCTGCTTGGAGACCCCAAAGCGGACGAAATGCCTGCGGCGCGCCTCGCCGATAGGTGGCACACCCTTGGGTTCTTCCCCAAGGCGTGCGGCCTCCTCCGAAGTCATGGGTGCAACGAACCCGCACCACCGGGCATTGTCGACAAGCGCCGACGCACCTCGCGCGGCTCCCTGGTGATCGGTAGCCCCCTCTCGTGCGCTGCCCTTGCTGACGTGGTGCAGGAACAAGACGGACGCTCCCGTTTCCAGTGCAAGGCGCTCCAGACAGGTCACCACCGCCGCCATGTCCCCGTTGCTGTTTTCGTCAAGACGATGCATGCGGCTCAACGTATCCAGCACAACGAGGCGCGCCCCCGAGCACCTCTCCACCAACTGGTGCAGCGTGTGCCTGTCTGTGACACTCATGGAGCTGCCTGCGACCGGCTCGACGGTCATCCGGCCCGCAATGGCCGAGCGCGCTGTGTCGCTCAGATGTCTGCCAATGGCATGGATGCGGCAATCAAGGATCGGGGCCGGATCCTCGCCGGCAAAGTAGACCACCTGCCCGGCGCGTGACGGCTCAAGCCCGAGCAGATCACTGCCGGGAGCATCCCCGCCTGCAACAGCCATTGCCGCCTCCAGCGCCCAGAAGCTCTTGCCCGCGCCACCGGGAGCCACCAGCGCCCCGACCGTACCGGCGAGAAAGCCGGGCCAGACGAAGTCGAGCGCAGGCGGATCGTTTTCGAACGCGGCCTGCACGTTGACCGTCATCGTCACTGCCCGCCTCCAGGACGGTCCGCCTGCTGGCAGGACGCTTTCCTCGCCTCGATCCAGGCTTCGACCTCAGCCAGATCCCACGCAACGTTGCGTCGGGTCAACGCGATGCGCCTGGGGAACTCCCCCCGCTGCTCCATGTTGAAGATGGTCCGCTCACTGAGTGGGATCATCGAGTGGAGCTTCTTCCGGTTGATCAACACTTTCTGCCTTGGCTCCATGCAGCAACCTCCAAGTCAATGCGAAGCATTGCGTGATGGTGCCCGGCAGTGCAAAATCGATACAGTCAAAGATTTGTCGAATTGGTTGACATGCCGCACTTTCCCGTCATCCCTGTCTGGGAGAACTGTGATCCAGGCATTGGTGCTGCAGTCCGCAAGTTGCAGGAGGAGTGGCGGCCGTACTCGATGGCGTCGCGCAGCAAGCGCATCGACCGGCTCATCCAGCAGGTCATCGATCCGGCCGTAGCAGCCTATGCAGCCACGCTGCCGCCCGATCTGCTCCACTTTCTGCCCGGTGCAGGCTCAGGCCTCTCGTTCAGCGACATTTGCCGGCTGGTTGGCCTGAACGACGCTGCACGCCTTCAGCGCCAGTTGCTTCGCCAGTTCGTTTCGAGCCACGGCGTAAAGACTGACCAGGGCCGACGGTTCGTGGCCACACTGGAAACCCTTCTCGCACTCACGCGAGCGTGCGCGCGCAAGCCACCGCTTACCTCGCGTGCGAATGGAAAGCAGGTGGACAGGGATCGCATCCAGGACTTCTGCCGCTACTGCGGCTCCCCAACGGAACTGGCGGCCTACGCCAACGGCCGCCTGGAAAGTGACCCTGACGAGACGCTGCAATTCAGCAGCCTGTACTGTTCACGGCACCGTCCAAAGTTGCCGGATGGTGGGTGGAATCCTGAGCACCAAAGGGCCAGGCGTTCGGCCGCTCAGTTCGACGCGGAGCTGGAGCGTCTCACCCGTCAGGCAGGTAACTGGCGCGAACCGTGCGCCGGGTCAGGCGACTGGCTGGTCGACTGCTACCTTCACCACTACGTGCTCAAGCATCGCCTCCGGTATGGCGATACGTCCGAACTGCGCGATCACGCCAGGCGGATGACAGACGCCCGGCTGACCGACCGAAAGAAGCAAATCGTCATGCTGCTGCGGTACGGCATGAGCCAATCCGATGCCGCCAGCGTCCTTGGCATTCAGCGGCAAGCCGTCTCCAAGGCCAGCGCCAGTATCCCCAGTGTGTTCTGGCAACTTCCCAGCCTTCCCGAATACAGCACCGAGTTCCTGCTGTCAGGCGTGGCACGAAAACCCGCAGCGCCGCGTTGAGCGCCGCCACGGTTACGGCTTTGGTGCCTTCGTCCACTGGTCGATCATGTCCGCCCAGTCCTGCAACATCTGCCGCCGCTGCTCCCGGTATTCGGCCTTGTTGTAGATGGCCCTGACGCCGCGCTGTTCGTGGGCGAGGCACTTTTCGATCCAGTCGCTGTTGTATCCGGCTTCGTGCAGCAGGGTGCTGGCCGTGCGGCGCAGGTCGTGCGGCCCGAACTTGCCCAGCGGCTTGCCGTCCTTCTGCGCCAGTTGATAGGTCAGCTTCATCACCTGGTTGAGCGTGGCGCTGCTCATGGGCGCACTGGGGTCATAGCGTGACGGCAGGACGTATTCCGAACCACCGGCAAAGGTTTTCAGCGCGACCAGCAGGTCCATCGCCTGCCGCGACAGGAACACCAGGTGCGGGTTGCGCCGCTTCATCCTTTCCTTCGGGATGGTCCACAGGGCCTCGCTGAAGTTGATCTCGCTCCACCTGGCGTTGGTCAGCTCGCTCTTGCGCACCATCGTCAGCAGGAGCAGCTTCACGGCGGCGCGGATCGACGGCGACGTGCCGACGCGCTCCAGGTACTGGTACATGAGGCCGATCTCTTCCGGCGTCAGGGCGCGGTCGCGCGGCGCGAACTTCGCGATGCTGGCCGGGCGGACCAGCTCGGCGGGATTCTCCACCTTCTGGCCGCGCTCGATGGCCCACCGGTAGACCTGGTACACGATCTCGCGCGCATGGACGGCGGTGGCCGGCGCGCCCCGCTCGACGATGGCGTCGGTCAGGGCCCGCAGGTCTTCGTGGGTGATCTCGGTCAGCTTGAGGTTGCCGAACTTGGCCTTCAGGTCGCGCTCATAGACCGAGCGCCGCATGTCGCGGGTGGACTCGGCCATCTGGTAGCTGCGAAGCCACTTTTCCGCCCAGGCACCGAACGTCTCGGCGTCGCGCACACGGGCCTTCTCCCTGGCTTTCTCCCGGGCCGGAGACTTTCCCGCCGCGATCATCTTCTTGGCTTCGGCCAAGCGTTCCCGGGCCTCGGCCAGCGTGATCCCGCCCGGCCCGTACCGGCCGAAGGTGATGGTCTCCTGGCGCCCGTTGAGGGCGTAGTTGTAGCGGAACGAAATGGTCCCGGAGGGTGTGACGGCCACATACAGGCCGTCCCTGTCCGCCACCTTGTACAGCTTGCCCGTCGGCTTGAGGTTCCGCAGCTTGGTATCGGTCAACATGGCACACACGCTCCCTTGCAACACCATGCGTCGTGCGCCCTGCTTGGACGAGAGGGAATCCCCTTATAAGTCAACAACTTACAGAGGCGAACCCATGGCACAGCCATCGTGACGCACACGCTTCACCGGCCATCAATACCATGCCTGGAAAACCCCACTCGGAACGGAAAAAATTCGTTTTACAGCAACTACTTACACGATTCCGATACCATGACCACCCGGGAACGAGGCGCATGGCATCGGCGGCGAGGCATGGCACAGGGCCGGTTTCGTGCCATCGACTATGCCATGAAAAATTCGTGCTTGGCCATACCCCAGGCTGCCAGTCCGTGCCAGGTGGAAAACACAAAAAAGCCCGCAGTGACGCGGGCTTAAGTGTGTCTGGTGCCGGATCCTGCCGGCCGCTGCCGGACGCGGAATCATTCCCACTCGATCGTCCCGGGGGGCTTGGAGGTGACGTCGTAGACCACGCGGTTGATGCCGCGCACCTCGTTGATGATGCGAGTGGCGGCGCGGCCGAGGAATTCCATGTCGAACTGGTAGAAGTCGGCCGTCATGCCGTCCACGGAGGTGACGGCCCTAAGCGCGCACACATATTCGTAGGTGCGGCCGTCGCCCATCACGCCCACGGTCTGGACCGGCAAGAGCACCGCGAAGGCTTGCCAGATCGCGTCGTAGAGGCCGGCCTTGCGGATCTCGTCGAGATAGATGGCATCCGCCGCGCGCAGGATGTCGAGCTTCTCGCGCGTGACGCTGCCAGGGCAGCGGATGGCAAGGCCCGGCCCGGGGAAGGGATGGCGGCCGATGAAATGCTCGGGCAGGCCAAGCTCGCGCCCGAGCGCGCGCACCTCGTCCTTGAAGAGCTCGCGCAGCGGTTCTACGAGCTTCATATTTATGCGCTCGGGCAGGCCGCCCACATTGTGGTGGGACTTGATGGTGACCGAGGGGCCGCCGGTGAAGGAGACGCTTTCGATCACGTCGGGATAAAGCGTGCCCTGGACGAGGAAATCGGCGCCGCCGAGCTTCTTCGCCTCCTCCTCGAAGACCTCGATGAAGAGATGGCCGATGGTCTTGCGTTTCTTTTCGGGGTCCGTCTCGCCTTCGAGCGCTTTCAGGAAGCGGTCGGACGCGTCGATCAGGATCAGCGGCACATTGTAGTGCTCGCGGAACATCTGAACGACCTCGGCCGCTTCGTTCTTCCGCATCAGGCCGTGGTCGACGAGGATGCAGGTAAGCTGTTCGCCCACCGCCTCGTGCGTCAGCAGCGCGGCGACGGAGGAATCGACGCCGCCCGAGAGCGCGCAGATGACCTTGCCGGAGCCGACCTGCTTGCGGATGGCTTCGACGGCCTGATCGCGGTAAGCGGCCATGGTCCAGTCGCCCTTGAGACCCGCGATTTCGTGCACGAAATTGGCGATGAGCTTCGCGCCGTCGGGCGTGTGCGCCACTTCCGGGTGGAACTGCACGCCGTAATATTTGCGGCCGTCGTCCGCGATCGCCGCGAAGGGCGCACCGGAGGAGGTGCCGACGACCTTGAAGCCGGGCGGCAGCGCCGTCACGCGGTCGCCATGGCTCATCCAGACTTGGTGGCGCGTGCCCGGCGCCCAGATGTCCTTGAAGAGGGCGCAGTCGTCCTCAATCTCGAGAAACGCGCGGCCGAATTCGCGGTGGTCGCTTTCCTCGACGCGCCCGCCGAGCTGCGCGCACATGGCCTGTTCGCCATAGCAGATGCCGAGGAGCGGCACGCCCGATTCGAAGATGATGTCCGGCACGCGCGGACTGCCGAGCTCGGCCGCCGAGGCCGGGCCGCCGGAGAGGATCACCGCTTTCGGCTTCAGTCGCCGGAAGGCCTCGTCGGCGGATTGGAAGGGCGCGATCTCGGAATAGACCCCGGCTTCGCGCACGCGCCGCGCGATCAGCTGGGTGACCTGGCTGCCGAAATCGACAATGAGGACGGTGTTTGGATGGCTCATGGTGCTCATGAAAGGCCTTTAAAGAAGGACGGGCACCGACGCAACGGGTTGGTGAGAAGTTGGCCCTTGTCCTCTGTGTGTTCCGAACGCCCGGAAATCCGGTACATGCTTGCCGGGCATCCGGTTCTCATTCCGCGCCGCGCTCGAAGCAGGCGAAATAGAACCCATCCGTGCCGGTCATGGCCGGGGAGAGCACGATGCCGCCATCGATGCGCACGGCACCCGCATGGGCGGGAAAACGTTTGCGCCACTGCGCATCGTGATCAGCAAGGCGGAAGGCGGGATTGCGCGCAAGGAAGGCTTCCGCCTGCGCGGCGTTTTCCTCTGGGAAGATGGAGCAGGTGACGTAGGCAAGCCGCCCACCCGGCCGCACATAGCGGCTGGCCGCGTCGAGTATGGCCGACTGCTCGGCGAGCCGCGCCTCCATCTGCTGGCGGGTCAGGCGCCATTTTGCATCCGGGCGCCTGCGCCATGTGCCGGAGCCCGTGCAAGGCGCATCCACCAGCACGAGGTCCATGCGACCGAGCAGGGGTGCCAGCCGCTCCTCGTCGGCAACCACCTGGACGTTGCGGCAGCCTGCCCGCTTCAGCCGCTCGAAAATGGGCGCGAGCCTCTGTCTGTCGGCATCATAGGCGTGGATCTGGCCGCGATTATCCATCATGGCGGACATGGCAAGTGTCTTGCCACCGGCGCCGGCGCAGAAATCGAGAACCTGTTCGCCGGGGGCGGCCCCGGCAAGCTCGGTGACGATCTGGGAGCCCTCGTCCTGCACCTCGAACCAGCCTTTGCGGAAGGCGGGTTCGGCCTGGACGTTCGGATGCCGCCCATCGCCCGCAACCGGCGCGATGCGCATTCCGGCGGAGGCGATGCGCGAGGCCGCGGCACCGCACCGGGCAAGTGCCGCCAGAACCTTTTCCCGCGAGGCCTTCAGCGTATTGGCGCGCATGTCGAGCGGTGGGCGCCCGGAAAGCGCGGCGGCCTCCGCGATCCAGTCCGCGCCGAACGCCGCTCTCATCAGCGGCTCGCACCATTCCGGCACGTTGGCGCGCGCGCCTTCGGGAAGGTCTTCGCCAAGGCGTGCGCGAAGGAGGTTCAGCTCCGTCTCGCTCAGGGGAGGGGGCGCGAAACGGTCGTTCGCAAAGGACGCGTTCAACGTCTCCGGCGCTGTCCCGCTTTCCATAAGAAGGCCGCCGAAGGCCAGAGCGCGGGGCGTGTCGGAATCGAAGAGCCAGGCCGCGGCGCGCCTGCGGCGCAGCGCGTCATAGACGATATTGCCGATGGCCGCGCGGTCCCCCGCGCCCGCGAAGCGGTGCGACAGGCCCCAATCGCGCAGGGCGTCCGCCGCTGGGCGGTGGCGCGTTTCAATGTCGTGAAGGATTTCGATGGCTGCCGAGAGCCTGCCGCCGAGACGCATGTCCGCCTTTCCGGTTGCCCGTTTGTGCCACTGGCTAACGCGGGGCGGCGCGGGAGGCAAGGCGGAACGGCGGAGGCCGGGAATTGTTCGCAAGTGTCTGAAGGAACTCTGGCTGGCTGAACGGCAGTTAAGGGGGATTGGTTCGCTAGAAATGATCAAAAATGATCATTTCTAGACCTTCTGGTGAACTGAATTGACAAGTATCCAGCTTCGCTGATAATCATCTTCCACAAAGTTGAAAGAAAGCGATCAGAATTGATCAAAACTGCCAGAGACTTGCGAATTCTTGATCTCCTCGACCAGCGGGGCGTCGTCTCCGTGCGGGAACTGGTGAGCCAGTTTCCGGAGGTTTCGGCGGTCACGATAAGGCGGGATCTGGTCCGGCTGGAACGCGAGGGCAAACTCCGGCGCACCCGCGGCGGGGCCGTCCGGATTTCGGCCGCAACCCAGGGGGAGGCCGGGAAGGACAAGCCCGGCGCGCAGGAGCACGACAGCTTCGATGTTCTCGTTCTGCCGCCGGTCAAGGGCGAGTGGGCCCATACGCTCCGGCAGCAGGCGATCCGGCGCGGCACGCTTCTGATCGCGGAATCGGCGCCCCAACTCGGCGGCGTCTATCTGGGACCGCGCAACCGCGATGCCTCGCGCGAACTGGGCAGGCTTGCGGCGCGCCAGCAGGCCGAGGCGGGCCTGGAGCGCGCGGAGGTTCTGCTGGTTGCCCTGGAGGGGCAGCAGAACACGCGCGAGCGGCTGGACGGCTTCCGCGAGGGCTTCGAGGCGGAATTTCCAGGCAAGCTGCTCTTTCATCGGGTCGACGGGCGCGGGCTTCTGAAGGAAGCCGTTCGCCAGACCGTCATCGCCTTCGAGGCGCATCCTACGATCAACATCGTGTTCGGCGTCAACGATCACACGATCCTGGGCGCCCTCGAAGTGGCCGAGCGCCTTGGCATCGATGTGGCAGGATATTCCGTCGGCGGCGAGGGCGGCGTCTTTTTCGACAAGCTGGTGCCCGGAGGTCAGCTTAAGGCGGTGCTGGCGCTTTTCCCTGAGGTGGTCGGGCGGGCGGCCGTCGATGTGGCCTGCGCCTATCTGGACGGCGGGGAGATCGCTTCCGAAGTGATCACGCCGGCCAAAATCCTGACCGCCGAGAACATCGGCAAATTCTACCACAAGCAGGACGGGCACTGGCGCATCCTGCCCTCCGCGCTCGAGGCCATGGCGGCACCCTTCGCCTATCAGGGCAGGGGGGCGAAGGGGCGATCCATCGGCTTCATCCTGCAATATCCTTCGCACGAATGGTACCGGGGCCTTGCCGCCGCCATGCGGCAGCGCGCGCTGGAAGTGGGGGCCGAGCTCGTCACGCGGAACGCCGAAGACGAGGTGGCCGAGGAGCTGCGCCTGATAAAGCGCCGCATCGGCGAGGGCGCGGCGGAGGTCGTCAATCCGGGCGACGTGCTGCTGATCGACGGCGGGGAGTCCTCGCGCTACTTCGCGGAGGCGCTGCGCCGGCGCGGCTGCCCCGTGAACGTCTACACCAACTCGCTAGACGTGCTCGAGATTCTCTCAGGCGCGCCGGGCGTCTCGGTTTTCCTGACCGGCGGCGAATATCGCCCCTCCACGCGCACGCTTGTGGGACCCAGCGTGGGAACGCTTCTGGAAACGATCCGGGTGGATGCCGCGGTGATCTCGCCGGACGGCGTGGCGCCGAATTTCGGCATCTCCTTCGAGGACGAGCGTTCGGCACTGGTGTGCAAGCGGTTCTGTTCGACCGCGCGTCAGGTCATCGTTCTGGCCGACCACGGCGCGATCGCGCTTGAATCGAGTGTTCAGGCCTGCCGTCTGGCGGCGAACCAGTTCATTTTCACCGATGCGGGGGCGCTCTCCGCCCATCGCCTCGAACTGTCGGCGGCCGGTCCGCAAGTCTTCGTCGTCGATCAGGACGACGATTTCGAAACCGGCCTGCGGCGCGACTCCAGGCAAACGGCAAGTCCAAACCAAGGGAGGTAGTAATGCCCAAACTCAAAACATTGCTGGCGACCAGCGCATTGACGATGGCGGGGGTGCTCGCGGTAGCAAGCGCCGCCAGCGCGCAAACGGTGCTGCGCTTCTGGGACAACCAGCAGACCGAATCCGGTCTGTCGAAGTTCCAGCAGGAAGCGGTGAAGCGCTTCGAGGAAGAGAATCCGGACATCAAGGTTGAGGTGACCACCATACCCTATCCGGAATATCAGCAGCGTCTGCTGACGGCAGTGCAGGCCGGAAACGGCCCAGACGTTTCGACCGTCGACCAGATCTGGAACGCCGCCTTCGCGGAGGCGGGCGCCATCGTGGCTGTCGACGATCTGGTGGCCGGTTCGAGCATTTCGCCGGAGGATTTCTTCCCCGGCGCCTGGGAGTCGGTGACCTATCAGGGCAAGACCTGGGGCGTTCCGTTCAATGTGGACGTCTGGTTCTTCGCCTTTGTGAACAAGGCCCTGTTCGAGGAGGCTGGCATCGATCCCGCTTCCATCACGACGTGGGAAGGACTAGAAGCCGCGGCACCCGCGCTCACCGATCCTGCGAACGGCAGGTTTGCGATCGGACTCACCGGCAACAAGAGCGAGTATCCGGTCGTCATGACCAACTCGATGATCTACTCGAACGGTGGCGTCGTGCTGGACGAAAATGGCAAGTGCGCCCTGACCAGCCCCGAGGCCATCGAGGCGCTCGAATACTACAAGCGCATGACGCAGTATGCTCCCTCCGGCATCCTCAACGCCGCGAACGAGCAGATGCGCGAGCTCTTCCTCAACGGCACGCTTGCCATCGAGCTCTGGCCCGCTCTGGAGCAGCCGGCGCTCGATTCCTCGAACATCGACTGGGATCTCTATGCGGGCTTCGCGCCTGAAGGGAAAACGCCCGTCGGCACCTTCGGCGGCTGGAACCTCGTGGTCTACGAAAGCTCGCCAAACAAGGAGGCGGCCTGGAAGTTCATCGAGTTCATGACGCGGGAAGACGTGAACGGCGATGTGGTCGATCTCATCCCGGCCAACGTCAAGGCGGCGTCGGCCTTCCTCGAGGAGAACCGCCGCAAGCCGGACGTGATCCTGGAGCACCTCAACAACGCCAAGCCGCGCCCGCTGTCGCCGCAGTATCTGCAGGTCTCCGAGATTCAGCAGAACATGGTGCAGCAGATGCTGTCCGGCACGCCCGTGGAGGAAGCTGCCGCGGCCGCCTGCGAGGCGATCGACAATCTCTAACGGGCTGCCGGCCCCGGCCGCGGTGAGCCGCGGCCTCGGTTTCGTGAACGAGAGCCTTGCCCGCGGGCCGATGGCCTGCGGGCGGGCGGAAGAACCGGTTTCTTTCAAGATGTCGCAACGCAAACGCCGAACCAGCGAAATGTGGATGGCCTACGGCTTCATGATGCCGGCGGCGATTCTCGTGGCCGTGCTCATGTACTGGCCCATGATCGCGACGGTTCGTGAAAGCCTGTTCACCACCTCTTTCATCAACCCGAAGCCCCAGTTCGTGGGCCTGAAGGTCTATGCCGACATCTTTTCCGATCCTGTCTTCTGGCAGGTTGTGCGCAATTCCATCGTATGGACCCTGGGTGTCGTTCTGCTGCAGAACGTACTGGGCTTCTTCATCGCGCTTCTGCTCAACCAGCATCTGCCCGGGCAGGGCATTCTCCGGTCGCTGATCCTTCTGCCCTGGGTGCTGCCGGGCGTAGTGGCGGCGATCCTGTGGCGGTTCATGTATGATCCCCAACTGGGGCTCATCAATTCTTTCGTGCTGCGGTTCGGCCTTGCCGACCGGGGCATTGCGTGGCTCGCCGATCCCTCCATCGCCATGGCGGCGGTCATCTTCGTCGCCTTCTGGAAGGGCTTTCCCTTCTCGACCGTGATCTTTCTTGCCGCTCTCCAGAACGTCGATCAGGAGCAGATCGAGGCCGCGAAGGTGGACGGGGCGGGACCCGTCCGGCGTTTGTTCGACGTCATCATCCCGGCGATCATTCCGGTGGCGGTCGTCAATTTCCTGCTGACGACGATCCTCACCTTCAACTATTTCGACATCATCTACGTGCTGACGCGCGGTGGACCGCTCAACAGCACGGCGATCTTCCCCACACAGATCTACGAGATCGGCTTCGGCCAGTTCCGCTTCGGCGAGGCGGCCGCCTACGGAACCCTATCCGTGGTCATCCTGGTGATGATCGTGGCCGTCTTCATGCTGATCCGGCGTCCGCTTCTGTCGCACAGGGAGGTTTGAGCGATGACCAAGCGCATTCGCTATCCGCTGCTTCTGTGCCTGCAGCTTGTGACGGCAACGCTGGTGCTGCTGCCGTTCTTCTGGATGTTCAGCGTCTCCCTGAAGCCGGCGACGGAGCCCTTTGCGATTCCGGCGCAGCTCTGGCCTGACAATCCGACCCTGGAAAACTACATCCTCGCGCTCAGGCCAGAGTTCCAGCGCTATTTCCTCAACAGCGTCATCGTGTGCGGCGCGACGTTGCTGATCACGATTCCGCTGGCGCTTCTTGCGGCCTACAGCCTGTCGCGTTTCCAGTTCCGGCTTCTGTCCGTCTTCCTCGGGGCGGTGGTCCTCGCGCAGTTCTTCCCGGCGGGCGCCATGATCATCCCGCTCTACAAGATCGTGCGGTCGGCCAACCTGCTCAACACCTATCTCGGGCTGATCATCGCCTACATCACCGTGACGCTTCCCGTGGCGATCTGGATGCTGCGCGGCTTCCTGCTCAAGGTGCCCAAGACGCTGGAGGAGGCGGCGGCCGTTGACGGCGCTTCGCCGCTGCGCGCCTTCTTCGACATCGTGGTGCCGCTGGCGAGGCCGGGGATCATCGCCACTTCCGTTTTCGTGCTCATCGTCACCTGGCAGGAATTCCTGTTTGCGCTCTCGTTTACCTCCAGCAAGGAGATGCGCACCCTGCCGGTGGGCATGAACGACTATATCGGCCAGTACGGCATCCGCTACGGCGAGCTGATGGCCTCGTCGGTGATGATCTCCCTGCCGGTGATCGCGATCTTCTTCTTCCTGCAACGGCAATTCGTGGCCGGCCTGACCGCCGGCGCGGTCAAGGGCTGAGGAGAATCTCCATGGCATCGCTCGTACTCCTGGACAGGCCCGAAAGCGGCATCGCGGTGATGACGCTCAACCGGCCGGACAAGCTCAACGCGCTCTCCGAGGACATGCTCGACCAGATCGGCGCGCAGCTCGATACGGTGGAGAACGATCCCTCGATCCGCGTCCTGATCCTCACCGGTGCCGGAGAGAAGGCGTTCGCGGCAGGTGCCGACATCGCCGAATACCAGGGCGGCAGGCACGATGCGTTCAGGGCGTTCCAGCTCAAGGGGCGGCGGGTGAACGATCGCCTGGAAGCCCTGCGCGTGCCAACGATCGCCGCCGTGAACGGCTATGCGCTGGGAGGCGGCTTCGAGATTGCGCTTTGCTGCGATCTGATCGTCGTCTCCACCACCGCCCGGCTCGGCTTGCCCGAGGGGCTGCTCGGTCTTTCGCCGGGCGGAGGTGGCACGCAGCGGCTCTTGCGCTCGCTCGGGCGCCATGCCACGGCCGAACTGCTTCTGACCGCTTGGCGCATGAAGGGTGAAAGGGCCTATGCGCTGGGGCTTGCCGCCGCTCTTTGCGAGCCGGATCAGCTCATGGAGACGGCGCTGGAAAAGGCGCGCGCCATGCTGAAACTCGCGCCGCAGGCGCTCACCGAAATGAAACGGCTGATCAGGGAAGGGGCCGACTGTTCCCTTCCGGCCGCCCTGTCGCTGGAGCAGGAGGCGTTGCTGCGCCTTTACGGCACGCAGGACGGGCAGGAGGGCATCAACGCCTTCCTCGAGAAACGCAGCCCTCAATTCAAGGGAGTCTGAACCGTGGAATTCAAAGACCGAGTGGCGATCGTAACCGGTGGCGCAATGGGCATCGGCCGGGCCTGTGCCGTCAAGTTTGCGCAGGCGGGCGCGCGCGTCGCGATTGCCGATTTCGACAGTGAGGCGGGCGAGAAGACGGCCGCCGAAATACGCGAAAGCGGCGGGGATGTGATCTTTCACAAGACGGACGTGCGCAGCTTCGCCGAGGTGGAGGCCTGCACGGAGGCCGTCATCCAGAAATGGGGCCGGATCGACATCCTGGTGAACAACGCGGCACGCGCGATCGGCGGCGTCGTGGATGAGATCGACGAGGATTCCTGGAACGAGGTGATCTCGAACAATCTCACCTCGGTGTGGCGGTTCATGCGCTGCGTGGTTCCGCATATGCGGCGGGCCGGAAAAGGCAGCATCGTCAACATGAGTTCGGTGCAGTCTCTGAAAGGCTTCCACGGCTGGGCGGCTTATGCCGCGGCCAAGGGAGGCATCAACGCTCTGACGCAACAGACGGCGCTGGAGCTTGCCCCGGCGGGTATCCGCGTGAACGCGGTCGCGCCCGGCACGATCATGACGCCCCTGAACGAGAAGGTTTTCCGTGAGGCGGCCGATCCGGACGATCTGATCCGCCGCTGGAACGAAGCCCATCCCCTTGGCCGGTTCGGCGAGGCGGACGAAGTGGCCGAGGCGGTGCTTTTCCTGGCCAGCGACAGGGCGTCCTTCATCACAGGCGACATTGTTCGGGTCGATGGCGGACTGGTGGTGAAAGGTGACTGAACGTTCGAGACTCGCCGTCGAAGGCATCGCGCTCGACGTCGAGCACCGATGCGGAATTCTGAGCGGCCTCAAGATCCAATACGGCGGAAAGACAATCACGCCGCTGCACCGGGCGCCGTGGGTGGACGCCGATGACGAGACTCCGCCGGATGCCCCGCCGCATCTGAGGCGGCTCGCCGGAGATTTCTTCTGCGCGCCCTTCGGCGCCTCGGACCCAGCGGTTCCGCCGCATGGCTGGGCGGCCAACGGGCTGTGGACGGAGCGCGAGCGGCAGACGCCGAAGGGCGGCGGCCTCAGCGTGACGTTCGAGCTGGACGAGACGATCTCGGGCGCCCGTCTTGAAAAGACCATCGCTCTCCTGCCTGGCCACCCGGTCGTCTATCAGACGCACGTCTTTCGGGGCGGCAGCGGGCAGGTTTCCGTCTCGCATCACGCCATGATCCACGTTCCCGGGGGAGCGCGGCTGTCATTCTCACGAAAGGCGATGGGCGCGACGCCGCCTGAGCCGCTTGACGACGGGGAGGGGGTGGCCAGATCGCTGCTCGCCTATCCGCAGCGTTTCGAAAGCCTCGCTTCGGTCGGCCTTTCCAATGGCGGGAGCGCCGATATCCACACCTATCCCTTCGCTGAGGGGCATGAGGATTTCCTCACCCTCTACGAGGAGGCGGGAGAGGGGCCGGGATGGTCGGCGGCGGTTGCGGCGGCGGACGGCTTCATCTTCTTCGCACTCAAGGACCGCGCCGCGCTGCCGCAGACAGCGTTGTGGATGAGCAATGGTGGGCGGCAGTCCGCGCCCTGGAACGGGCGGCACCGGCACGTGCTGGGCATCGAGGAGGGCTGTTCGGATTTCGCGCTCGACGCCGAGGCGCTCGGCAAGGCCGGGCAGCGCGCCGCCCTTGCTCTCGATCCGGCGAGGCCCACGGTGGTCCGCTACGCTCTCGGGGCCATTCCCATAGTCGAGGGCTTCCGCGAGGTGGCGGCCGTTGAGATGGCCGACGACCGGCTTGAACTTGTGGATGTCGGAGGGCGGCGCGAGGCCGTGCCTTTCGACGGGCGTTTCTTTTTCCGGGAAATGTAAGCCATGGCTCCCGTGACACTGAATTCGATCACCAAGCGCTGGGGCACCTTCGTCGCCGTGGACAGCATTTCGCTGGACATCGCGGATGGCGAATTCCTCGTCCTGCTTGGACCTTCCGGATGCGGCAAGTCGACCACCATGCGCATGGTGGCCGGTCTGGATGAGCCGACGAGCGGCGAAGTGCTGATCGGCGGAAAGGTCGTCAACGACCTGCCGCCCGGCGCGCGCGATCTGGCCATGGTGTTCCAGAACTACGGGCTCTACCCGCACATGACGATCGCGCAGAACATCGGTTATCCGCTCAAGGTGGCGCGCGTGCCGAAGGCGGAGCGGGAACGCCGCGTGCGGGAGGCTGCCGAGCGGGTGGAGCTTGCCGGGCTGCTCGACCGCAAACCGAGCGCGCTTTCGGGCGGGCAGCGCCAGCGCGTGGCCCTTGCACGGGCCATCGTGCGCACGCCGCAGCTCTTTCTCATGGACGAGCCGCTTTCCAATCTGGACGCCAAGCTGAGGGTGTCGATGCGCGCCCAGCTCAAGCACCTGCAGCGAGAGCTCGGGACGACGACGATCTACGTCACCCACGACCAGGTGGAGGCGATGACCATGGCCGACCGGGTGGCGGTGATGCGCGACGGCCGGCTGCAGCAGGTGGGCGCGCCGCTAGAGATCTACAACCGGCCGGCCAATGCGTTCGTCGCCGGATTCCTCGGAAACCCCTCGATGAACCTCATCGAAGTGGACGTGTCGGATGGCCGCGTCCGCCATCCGCGCTTCTCGATCGAGGCGCGGGACGTTCGGCTGTCCGGGCCGGCAATCCTGGGGCAAAGGCCGGAGGACATGTCGGTCGTCAATAGCGGCGAGGGGGATTTCGACGGCGAGGTCTATACGGCCGAGCTTCTCGGCGACAGCGTACTCGTCACGACCAGACTGGGCGACGAGCTCATCGCCGTGAAGGCCGACAAGTCGATTTCCGTGAGCATGGGAGAGAAGGTCGGATTCCGCTTCGGCAGGAGTGCGCTGCATTTCTTCTCCCGCGAGACGGGCGAACGCATCGGCGAATGATTGAGGAAGGCGTCACATGACGAGATCACCCTTTACACATGAGGACCCGGCTGTGCTGCCGCTCGACCGTGTGTCGGTGTTCTTCGACGGCCAGTACTCCGATCCCCGCCTGCATCATCCCGAGGGGGTGGCCGTGGCGGCGGACGGCTCCGTCTGGTGCGGCAATGCGGAAGGGGACATCGTGCGCATCGACCCGCGCACGGGAGCCATAGAGCGCCTGGCGACGACGGGCGGCTTCACGCTCGGGCTGGCCTTCGAGGGCGACGCGAATCTTTACGTCTGTGACCAGAAGAGCGCCGCCGTCTGGCGTCTTCATCTCTCCGACCGCTCGCTGACGCGCTTTACCGCGCCCGGAATACGCATACCGAACTATCCGGTGGTCGATCCGCACCGCAACTGCCTCTACGTTTCCGACAGCTTCGGCGCAGGGGCGGCCGGTCCGGGCGTGTGGCGCTACGACCTTTCGAGCGGGGAGGGCGAGCTCTGGTGGCGCGAGCCGATGCAGTTTGCGAACGGCATGGCGCTCTCGGAGGACGGCAGGACGCTGTATGTGGTCGAAACCTTCGGGCGGAAGGTGAGCCGCATCGAAATCGGGCCGGACGGCCTGCCCGCGGGGATCGGCGTGGCGGCGGAAAACCTACCGGGCCTTCCCGACGGCATCGCGCTCGACGAGCGGGGCGATCTGTTCGTCTCTTGCTACGAGCCGTCCCGCATCCTCCGGATCGATAGGTCGGGCAGGCTGGACGTCTATGTCGAGGACCCGGAGGCACATCTGCTGTGCCATCCGACCAACATCGCCTTCGACGGAAAAACGCTTTACGCGGCCAATCTCGGCCGCTGGCACATCGCCAGCATCGAAACCGATACCAGCGCGCCGCCTCTGGCGGCGATGGTCGGCATCCACATGAAAAAGGGAGCATCGTCTTGACCGTCCGTCTGCGCGGCATCACCTGGGATCACTCGCGCGGCTTCGACCCGCTTGCGCGGAACGTTGCCCGCTTCACCGCCCGTCATCCGCACATCGAGGTCGAATGGAGCCGGCGGAGCCTGCGCGATTTTGGCGTTCAGCCGGTGGAGGAACTGGCGGAGCAGTTCGACCTTCTGGTGATCGATCATCCCTTCACCGGGCGGGCGCATGCGCTCGGTTGCCTGCGCGATCTGAAACCGCTCTTTCCCGCCGCGTTCCATGCCATGCTCAATCGGGAAAGCGTCGGCCCGTCCACGCGCTCCTATGACTACGCGGGCAGCATCTATGCCCTGCCGACGGACGCGGCGGCGCAGGTGGCAAGCTACCGTCCCGACCTGCTCGACCGGCTCGGACGGGAGGCGCCGCCCCGCACCTTCGCGGAGGTTCTGGAGCTCGGACACGCGGCGCGGGCGGCCGGGCTTTGGTTGGCCATGCCCTCCTGCCAAAGCGATGCGGCCTGCCTCGTCGCCACCCTTTCGGCCAATCTCGGACATCCGATCCAGCCTTGGTCGGACCGGCTGCTGGCGCCCCATGTCTTTGACGCGGTGCTCGATTACCTGCGCCAACTCGCGGAGCTCTCGCATCCGCTCTCGCGCGACTGGAACCCGATCGCGACCTATGACGCGATGTCGAGCGGAGACGAGATCGTCTACGTTCCCTTCGCCTTCGGCTATACCAACTACTCGCGGCAGGGCGTGGCAAAGCCTCTGATTTATACGAATATAGCCGGGCCGGGTCCCGACCCCGCGGCCGGCACTATCCTGGGCGGGGCGGGATGCGCGATTTCGGCCCGCTGCCGCGAGGTCGAAGCCGCGGTGGAATATCTGAGCTGGGTGCACCAACCGGAGCACCAGGCGGGGGACTACTATCGCGAAGGCGGTCAGCCCGGACTGCGCAGCGCCTGGCTCGATCCGGAGGCGAACGCCGACTGCCGCAACTTCTTCACCGGCACTCTGGAAAGCATGGACAAGGCCTATCTGCGCCCGCGCTTCGACGGGTTCATCCCGGCTTTCGAGCATATGGGCGAGCTTGTCCATGAATGGCTCAAGAACGGCGGCGACAAGGCGTCGCTTATCCGGGAAGCAAACGACACCTATGCGCGGGCGAGCGAGAAGGCCGCCCGCAGGCTACTTATGGAAAAGGACTGACATGCCCAAGGCACTCGAAGACGTAACCGTTCTGGACTTCAGCCATCTGCTGCAGGGGCCGTTCGCGACCCAGCTTCTTGGCGATATGGGCGCGCGCATCATCAAGGTGGAGCGGCCCGGGCAGGGCGACCTGTTCCGCACCATGACGTTCAAGAACCGCTGGGTGGGCGGGACGGAAAGCCCCAATTTCCTGGCCTGGAACCGCAACAAGCAATCCATAGCCATCGACCTGAAGGCGCCCGAGGCTAAGGAGGTGCTTTTCAAGATCGCGGAGAAGGTGGATGTCGTCATCCAGAATTTCCGCCCCGGCGTGATGGAGCGGCTGGGCTATGGCTATGAGGCTTTCAAGAAGGTCAATCCCCGCATCATTTACTGCTCGGGCTCCGGCTATGGCGAAAGCGGCCCATATGTGACCCGGCCGGGCCAGGACATGCTGCTGCAGGGCCTGACGGGACTGGCCGCCGCGACCGGCAGGCGGGACGGTCCGCCGGTGCCGGTGGGCGCGGGGTTCGCCGATCAGATAGGCGCCATGAACATGGTCTACGGCATTCTGAGCGCGCTCTACTGGCGCGAGCGCTCCGGCAAGGGGCAGGAGATCAAGGTGGATCTTCTCTCCGCCCTGTTGCAGCACCAGAACCAGGAGATGGTCTGGGTCATGAACTTCGGGGAGAATCTGGAGCGCCCCAATTCCTCGATCGGCCATCCCGGCATGGACGCGCCCTTCGGGCTCTATCCCGTCAAGGACGGATGGGTCTCGATCGCGATGAGCCCGTACCGCAAGCTGGTGGATGTGCTGGGAGCGCCCGATCTGCTCGTCTATGACGATCCGGAGACGCTTTATGTGAAGCGCGACGAGATTTGGGAGAAGCTTGCGGAAGAGACGCGCAAGTGGACCAAGGCCGATCTTCTGGAGGCGCTGCTGGCCGCCGACATCTGGTGCGGCGAGATCAAGACACACCTCGACGTCATGGACGATCCGCAGGTGCGCCATATGGGTCTCGTCACGAGCTACGAGCATCCGCGCGCGGGCACGGTCAAGGTGATCGGGCCCGCCGTGAAGATGAGCGAGACGCCGCCCGAGATCGCGCGCCCGGCGCCGATCGTCGGCCAGCACACGGAGGAAATCCTGCGCGACTTCGGCTTCTCCGAGGAAATGATCGCCAGCCTTCGCGAGCGCGGCATCATCGAGCAGGGCGAAGCCTGAATGCCGGGGCCGGTGGCGGCGGGCGGCGCGCACAGGGGCGGGCGCATCTTCTTCTGCGGCTCGGCCACGTGGGACACGATCTACCGCGTCGAGCGGATGCCGGCCGGACCGGGCAAGGTCCTGCCGACGGCCATGGTGGAGATTGCCCACGGCATGGCGGCAAGCGCAGCCGCCACCGCGGCCAGGCTGGGTGGCAGTGCGTCCCTCATCTCGCGCATCGGATCGGATGCGGTGGGCGCCCGGATCATTGCCGATCTGGAACAAGCAGGCGTCGATTGCCGCCACGTGCGGACCTTCGAGGGTGTCGGCTCGCCGCTTTCCACCGTGATCGTAGACGCGGAAGGCGAGCGGCTGGTCGTGCCGTTCTATCCGCCCGGACTGGGCAGGGAGACCGGCTGGCTGCCGCTCGAGGAGATCCGCACGGCGAGTGCCGTGCTCGTGGACATCCGCTGGCCGGAAGGGGCGGCGGCCGTGCTCGATGCCGCGCGGGAGGCGGACATACCGCGCGTTCTCGATGCAGATGTGGGCGAGCCCTCCGTGATCGCTGCGCTTACCGAAAGGGCAAGCCACGCCGTCTTCTCCGAGCCTGCTGCGCTGGCGGTCAGTGGAGCCTCCAACGTGCCCGAGGCGGTTCGGTCACTGGCTTCGCGGTTCTCATGCTTCGTCGCCGTCACGGCGGGCGGCGAAGGGTGTTTCTGGATGGACGAGGCGGGCGAAATCTGCCAGGAGCGGCCGCCTCGGATCAAGGCCGTCGATACGCTTGCGGCGGGTGACGTGTTCCATGGCGCATTCGTCCTCGGTCTTACCGAGGGCATGCCGGTGCGGCAGCTCATCCGTTTCGCCAACGCGGCGGCCGCCCTGAAATGCACGGTATTCGGCGGCCGTGCGGGAACCCCGTCGCGCGATCAGGTGGAGGCGGCACTGGCGGCGGTTTAACACTCGCCGCCTTCAACCGCGCGCCGCAAATCAATCGCGTATCGCCGTTAGTTTCCGCCGTAGATGACGCGATAATCAATCGCGGAACAAATCGGTCCGGCGTCGCTGTTTCCGCTGTGCAAAGCCCGTAAATGCAACGGTTTGCCCGGCGCGATCCTGCGCCAAGTTTACCGGCAGGTTGCTTTCCCTATTCATTTGTAGAACTGTTCCGCCCGCAACAGCACATGCGAGGTGATTCGCGCCATGAAAACTTATCTTGCAGAAGTATTCGGCACGTTCTGTCTTGTGTTTATCGGCTGTGCCACTGTGGTGACCGGTGGTTTCGGCGGTCTCATTCCCACGGGCGGTGCGCTTGCCATAGGCTTCGCTTTCGGGATCACGGTGATCGCCATGGCCTATGCGATCGGCCCCATCTCGGGCGCCCATCTCAATCCGGCCGTCACGCTCGGTGTGTATCTGGCCGGCCGGCTGCCGGCCAAGGACGTGGCCCCCTATATGGCGGCGCAGGTGGTCGGCGGCGTGATCGCTGCCCTTCTTCTCTGGATCATCGCCTCCGGTTCGGCGGACGGCGCACCGGCCAATCTGGCGGCCAACGGGTGGAGCAATTATTCCACTGCCGCGGCCTTTATCGTGGAACTGGTGGCGACCTTCCTGTTCGTGATGGTCATTCTCGGCGTGACGTCGGAGAAGCACAGCACCGCAATGGCAGGTCTCGTCATCGGCCTGACGCTGACGGCCATTCATCTGTTCTCGATCACGATTACCGGTACATCCCTCAATCCGGCGCGTTCGATCGGGCCGGCTCTGTTCTCGGGCGGGGCTGCGATTGCCCAGCTCTGGCTGTTCATCGTCGCGCCGCTTCTGGGCGGTGCCGCCGCCGGCCTTGTCTACAAGGCGCGCATGTTCGAGGCTGCCGAGACCGGGCCCATGAAAAAGGCGCGGGCCTGAAAAAGACCATAGGCGAAAGTCCCGGTCTGTCTTTGCCGGGGCTTTCGCCGCACAATATCAATCGATGGCGTTGAGGGCCTTTCTTACCTGATCGACGATTTCATCGATCTGATCCTTGGTGATGATGAGCGGCGGGGAAAGGGCGATGATGTCGCCCGTCGTGCGCATGAGAAGCCCGTTCTCGAAGGCCTTCAGGAAGGCAGAGAAAGCGCGCTTCGTCGGCTGGCCGGGGATGGGCTCCAGCTCGATGGCGCCAACCAGGCCGATGTTGCGGATATCGATCACGTGCGGCGCATCCTTCAGGGAGTGCAGCGCATTCTCCCAATAGGCCCCGAGTTCCTCACCGCGGTTGAGCAGGCCTTCCTCCTTGTAGGTTTCCAGCGTTGCCAGGCCCGCCGCGCAGGCGATCGGATTTCCCGAATAGGTGTAGCCGTGGAAGAACTCGATCATGTGCTCGGGTCCGGTCATGAAGGCATCGTGTATCTCCTTCCTCACGAACACCGCACCCATGGGGATCACGCCGTTGGTGACGCCCTTGGCGGTGGTCATGATGTCCGGCACGACGCCGAAGTAATCGGCGGCAAAGGGCGTACCCAGCCGGCCAAAACCGGTGATGACCTCGTCAAAGATGAGCAGAATGCCGTGCTTGTCGCAGATTTCGCGCAGGCGCTTGAGATACCCCTTGGGCGGGATGAGCACGCCCGCGGAACCCGCCACCGGCTCAACGATGACGGCGGCAATGGTCGAGGCGTCGTGCAGGGCGACGATGCGCTCCAACTCGTCCGCCAGCTCCACTCCGTGCTCCGGCTCGCCGCGGGAGAAGGCGTTTTTAGTGAGCAGATGGGTGTGCGGCAGGTGGTCCACGCCTGTGAGCAGCGTGCCGAACATCTTCCGGTTGTTGACGATGCCGCCGACGGACGTGCCGCCGAAATTGACCCCGTGGTAGCCGCGCTCGCGGCCGATCAGGCGGGTGCGCGAGCCTTCCCCCTTCACCCGGTGATAGGCAAGCGCGATTTTGAGCGCCGTTTCGACGGATTCGGAGCCGGAATTGGTGAAGAACACATGGTCGAGCCCTTCCGGCGCAACATCGACAAGACGGTTTGCGAACTCGAATGCGATCGGATGGCCCATCTGGAATGCGGGGGCATAGTCGAGCTTACCCGCCTGCTCGCGGATCGCTTCGGTGATCTTCGGCCGGCAGTGGCCGGCGTTTACGCACCACAGGCCCGACGTGCCGTCAAGCACCTTACGCCCGTCATCGGTGGTATAGTGCATGTCCTGAGCGGCAACCAGCATGCGCGGCGCCTGCTTGAACTGCCGGTTCGCCGTGAACGGCATCCAGAATGCGCTAAGGTCGTTCGGCCGTTTGTCGAGCCGTTCCAGCATAGCCAAGCCTCCGTTTTTCTGTCGTAGCGGCCGAGGTTCGCCCGGAAGGCGGTCCCGCATTTCGGCCGACGTTAGCATTGCCGCCGGGGCGGCGGTCAAGAATGTTGCCCGCCATTCTAGGCCGTTGCGCGCCGCCATGCCCGCGCCAGCATCGGGTGTGCAACTGGGCCAGACCGGCGGCATGAAGCCGCAGAGCCGGGGCGGCCCTAGCGGCAGTTAGTCTTCATCGAGCCCCAGCTCGCGGAGAATCTCCCGTGTGTGCTCGCCCAGGCGGGGGCTTGGACGCTGGTAGGAGAGCGGCGTTTGCGACATCACCATCGGCGCGCGGACGGACGGGATGTGGTTTCCGCTGGCGTCCTCCAGATCGAGTCTCATGCCCCGGGCGACGGTCTGGGGATCGGCGAACATCTGGGCGATCGTGTTGATGGGGCTTGCCGGGACGCCTGCTTCCTCGAGCTTTGCGAGCAGGTCGTCGCGCGCGAAGGCTTTCAGCCTCGGCGCGATCTCCGCGCGCAGCTTTTCGCGGTTGGCGACACGCGCGGCGTTGGTCGAAAAGCCGGGATCGGCCGCGAGTTCCTCCCGCTCGATCACGCGGCAGAAGCGTGCGAACTGCCCGTCATTGCCGACCGCCAGGATGAAGTGGCCGTCCTTGACCTCGAACACCTCATAGGGCGCGATATTGGGGTGGGCATTGCCCATGCGCGTCGGGGCCGTGCCCGACACAAGGAAATTCAGGTTCTGGTTGGCAAGCACCGCGATCTGCGTGTCATAGAGCGCCACGTCGATGAACTGGCCTTCGCCGGTCCTTTCCGCATGGCGGAGGGCCGCCTGGATGGCAATAACGGAGTAGAGTCCGGTGAAGATGTCGGTGACGGCCACGCCCACCTTCTGCGGCTCGCCGTCGGCAGAGCCGGTGATCGACATGAGCCCCGACATGCCCTGGATGATGAAATCGTAGCCTGCGCGCGGCGCGTAGGGGCCATTCTGGCCGAAGCCGGTGATGGAGCAGTAGACGAGGCGCGGATTGACCGTCTTCAGGCTCTCGTAATCGAGGCCATATTTCTTCAGGCCGCCGACCTTGAAATTCTCGATGAGGACGTCGGCTGTGGCGATCAGCTTCAAAAGGATTTCGCGATCCCGTTCCTTGCCGAAGTCGAGGGCGATGGAACGCTTGCCGCGATTGCATGCGTGGAAATATGCGGCCGAAAGATTTTCGCCATCGGCGCCGACAACGAAGGGCGGGCCCCAGCGGCGCGTGTCATCGCCGCCCTGCGGATTTTCGACCTTGATCACGTCGGCGCCAAGATCGGCGAGCATCTGGCCGGCCCAGGGGCCGGCGAGGATGCGCGCAAGCTCGATGACGCGAAGTCCCTTCAGCGGAGGCTCAGCCATGGCGGCAGCAGGTTCCTTGGGTGCTGACACGGGAAGCGATTTCCGGGGCAGTGTAGTGAAACATCATGGCCCTAGCCTTGTTTCGTCCGGAAAACAACCGCTCGAAGCAGGAGAACGGGCCATGCAGATACAGGAGATCATGACAAGGTCGGTCGATCTGATCGATCCGGACGCCACCATATGCGAGGCGGCCCGCAAGATGCGTGCGGACAATATCGGCGCGCTGCCGGTGGGCGAGAACGATCGGCTGATCGGGATGGTGACGGACCGCGACATCGCCATGGGCGCCGTGGCCGAGGAGCGCACCGCCGGCAACACGACCGTGCGCGAGGTCATGTCGGAGCGGGTCGCCTACTGCTACGAGGACGACGATGCGAGCCACGTAGCCGAGCTGATGGCGAAGCATCAGGTGCGGCGGCTGCCTGTCATCAACCGGGACAAGCGGCTGGTCGGCATCGTGTCCCTCGGCGATCTCGCGCGCCGCGACGGACATTCCGCAGGATTTGCGCTGGAGGGCGTTTCCGAGCCGAGCGACGAGCAGCGGCGGATGTGAGCTGAGGCGCGCAAGTCGTCAGCGCGGCGGAGGGCTCAGTCCGTTCGCCGCGCGCTCACCCTTTCGGCCCAGGTGGCGAACTCCCCCATGATGAGATTCCGATTCAACTCGTTCAGAGATTCGTGCCGGTTTTCCGCGTAGAGGCTTGTTTCCAGATTCAAAAAGCCCTTTCGGCGCAGGTGCGATTCAAGGCGCAGGACCGCGCGGCCATAGCTGGTGACGGGATCGGCTCCGCCGCCCACGAGCCGGATCGGCAGGTCCTTCCGCAGGGCAGCGAAAGCGCCAGGAGCCGCGATCGCGAGGCTGAAATCGAAAACGGCTTCCCATACCCCAACCGCCGGTGCGAGGCCGCATGAGGGATCGGCCATGAAGGCTCCGACGCTTTCGCGGTCCCGCGAGAGCCAGTCGAACGGCGTGCAGGCATCGGGCACGGCGTCTGCCCAGGCCTGGAAGGTGAAGCGCGGCAGAAGGCGCGAGGGCACATCCGAGCCGAGGCGGAAGCGTTCCCAGGCGAGCACGGCTTTGGCGGCGCGGGCCGCAAACCGGGACGGAAAGGGCATGTTATAGGCGGCAACGCCCGCCACCGACAGGCTCCGGCGGGCGAGAATGGCCAGCACGACCATCGCGCCCATGGACTGTCCGAACAGGAAGACTGGCAAGTCCGGATGGCTCTCCGAAACATGCCTGTGCACGTCCAGGACATCCGCAAGGACATTGCGCGCCGCGGGCCGTGGCCCGAAAGAGCCTCGGGGCGTAGCCGGCGCCGCGGTTGCGCCGTGCCCGCGATGATCATGTGCGTAGACATGGAAGCCGCGGCCGGCGAGAAAGCGGGCGAAGGGGCTGTAGCGGCCCGCATGCTCGCAAAGCCCGTGACTGATCTGTACGACGCCCCTCGGCCTTCCCGCGGCGGGCTCGACATAAAGGCGAAGGGCGGCCCCCGTGGACGTCTCGAGCGTGGTCGCGGTGTGGAATGCCACGTTGCTCCCCGAAGGTGTTTGGCCTACATACGCGGCAATTTGTGAATAGTGAATGGTCAATGGTGAATGGTTTGGCTGGTGCCGAGCGTCGGCGGTTATTCCCATTCACCATTCACCCGACACCATGGAGCAGTTTCGCCCAAATGGCACGACAGTTCATCTACCACATGGCCGGCCTCAGCAAGGCCTACGGAGCCAAGAAGGTTCTCGACAACATCCATCTCTCCTTCTACCCGGACGCCAAGATCGGCATTCTGGGCCCGAACGGCGCCGGCAAGTCCACCGTACTCAGGATCATGGCCGGGATCGACAAGGAGTTCACCGGCGAGGCCTGGCTCGCCGAGGGCGCGACCGTCGGATACTTGCCGCAGGAGCCGCAGCTTGATCCCGCGCTCGACGTGATGGGCAACGTCATGGAAGGCGTGGCGGCGAAGAAGGCCATCCTCGACCGCTACAACGAGCTGATGATGAATTACTCCGACGAGACGGCGGAGGAGGCGGCGAAGCTCCAGGATCAGATCGACAGCCAGAACCTGTGGGACCTCGAATCTCAGGTGGAGATGGCGATGGAGGCGTTGCGCTGCCCGCCGGGTGATGCGGACGTGACGAAGCTTTCGGGTGGTGAGAAGCGCCGCGTCGCGCTCTGCCAGCTTCTCCTGCGCCAGCCGGACCTGCTTCTTCTCGACGAGCCGACCAACCATCTGGACGCCGAGACCACGGCGTGGCTTGAAAAGCATCTGCGCGAATATCCGGGCGCGGTGCTGATCGTCACCCACGACCGCTATTTCCTCGACAACGTCACAGGCTGGATTCTGGAGCTCGACCGGGGGCGCGGCATTCCCTACGAGGGCAACTACTCGGCCTATCTGGAAAAGAAGGCCAAGCGCATGGAACAGGAGGGCCGCGAGGAGGCCGCCCGCCAGAAGGCGCTGGCACGCGAGCGCGAGTGGATTGCCGCAAGCCCGAAGGCGCGGCAGGCCAAGTCCAAGGCCCGTATCCGCGCCTATGAGGAGCTGGTGCAGGCGGCGAACGAGCGGCGGCCGGGCGATGCCCAGATCATCATTCCGGCGGGCGAGCGGCTGGGCAATGTGGTGATCGAGGTCGAGAACCTTTCGAAGGGATATGGCGACCGGCTTCTGATCGACAACCTCTCCTTCAAGCTTCCTCCGGGCGGCATCGTCGGCGTCATCGGCCCGAACGGCGCCGGCAAGACCACGCTCTTCCGCATGATCACCGGGCAGGAGCAGCCCGACAGCGGCACGATCCGCATCGGCGAGACGGTGAAGCTCGGTTATGTGGACCAGAGCCGCGATGCGCTCGATCCGAACAAGACCGTGTGGGAGGAGATTTCGGGCGGCAACGACATCATCAAGCTCGGCAAGCACGAGGTTAACTCCAGAGCCTATTGCTCCGCCTTCAACTTCAAGGGCGGCGACCAGCAGCAGAAGGTAGGCACGCTTTCGGGCGGCCAGCGCAACCGTGTGCACATGGCCAAGCTCTTGAAGGAGGGCGGCAATGTCATCCTGCTCGACGAGCCGACCAACGACCTCGATACGGAGACGCTGGCCGCGCTCGAGGATGCGTTGGAGAACTTCGCCGGCTGTGCCGTCATCATCTCGCACGACCGCATGTTCCTCGACCGGCTGGCGACCCACATCCTCGCCTTCGAGGGCGACAGCCATGTCGAGTGGTTCGAGGGCAACTTTGCGGAGTACGAGGCCGACAAGATCAGGCGGCTTGGGCCGGAGAGCGTCAACCCGAAGCGGGTGACATACAAGCGACTGACGCGGTAAGCGGCCGCGGCGGGTGCGGAAACCGGCGCAACCCCTTGTGAACCAAAGCCGGTTTCGCGCGTTGAGCTTATCCGGGCGCGGCTCTCCGCGCTCGGCTGCCATCGTCTCCGGCCGCGACCGAGGTTCCCATGACCGTTTTTTCCGGCAAGTTGAGTGGCATTCGCGTTCTCGTCGTCGAGGATGAGGCGCTCGTGGCCATGGATCTTGAAATGATCCTGGAGGACCTCGGCTGTGCCGTGGTGGGACCAGTCATGCGCCTGGACCGCGCCGAGGCGCTGGTGAAGGCGGATGTGGAGGCGGATGCGGCCATCCTCGATGTCAATGTGGGCGGGCTGCAGGTCTTTCCGCTGGCCGCGCTGCTGGCGGAGCGGGGCGTGCCGATCGTCTTTGCGACGGGATATGACAGCTCCGGCATGCCCGCGGAATGGAACGGGCGGCCGACGCTCCAGAAACCCTATACGGTTGAGGATGTGGCCAGGCGCCTTCTGCAGGCTATCGCAGGCGCTTAGAGCGGCGTGAGAACAGACGCGGCGGCGGTGCCACTCGTCATTCATCTACGGTCGCGCTTTCCTGCCGCCATCCCGGCCATGTCCCTGTCATCCCGGCGGTGCGAAGCGAGAGCCGGGATCAGGAAGAAGGTGGGGATGGCACTGCTGGGTCCCGGCTAGCCGCTGCGCGGCTTCCGAGATGACCGCAGGCAAGTGCGGTGGCCTCCGAGATGATACTGCGTTGCGTTGCGGCTTCCGGGATCAAAACATCGAAATGCGTCTTCTTCCCTTCGCGTGCGCTCAGCCGTGCCGATTTTCCAGAAGGGAGATGGAGACGCTTGTTTCGTCCTCGTCCGGATCGAGCAAGCGCGTCGCGCGCCATCGCGTCAGCACCGCATTGATTTCATCGACAACGAAGAAGCGAGCGGAATCGCGGTCGTAACCTTCTTCAAGAAGGGTGTCATAGTCGGTGTGCACGTGGCGCACATGGGCGACCGTCGCCAACCAGACGGCCACGGAAGGCGGCAGTGCGCGCAGCTTGCGGTCGTTGGCGAGTGCGCGGATGCGCTCGATATCCGCGTAGGGTGCCTGCGGGAGAAGCACCGTCAGCGCCTTGTTCACGGCACGTTGCCGGAAGGTGGAGGCTGTCATCGCTTTTTTGCCTGCGCTTAGGTGGTTGCAGCCCGTGCCCGGTTTGGGTCCAGGAGAGGAAGAGTGCCATTTCCAGCGCACGATGAAATCATCGGGCATATAAATCAAGCCGTGCTTGCCAAGGAAGCGGGCTTCATATAAAGATATCTTTATATCTTTCTGGAGCATGGCATGCTGAAACGGCCGCGGACGCAAATCCGGCTCGACATGATGGTCGACATTCTCAAGGCAGCGGCCGAGCCCAGCCGCTTGCGTATCCTCCTTCTCCTGTCTCATGCGGATCTGACGGTCTCCGATCTCACGGAAGTTCTCAACCAGTCGCAGCCGCGCGTTTCCCGCCATCTGAAGCTCCTGCTCGATGCGGGCCTCATCGTCCGCTATCAGGAAGGCTCCTGGGCTTTCTTCCGCCTTGCGGAGGAGGTTGCCCAGCGCGAGGTGGTGGACTGGATCGTCGCACGGGTGGACCGGGCGGACCCGCTGGCGGACCGCGACCTGGAGCGGCTGGAGGCCATCAAGCGGCGGCGGCAGGAGAGGGCGGCCGAATATTTTGCCAAGAATGCGGCGAGCTGGGATCAGATCCGCTCACTGCATGTGCCCGACGCGGCTGTGGAGGCGGAGCTGAAGCGGCTCGTTGGCGACAGGCCCTTCGAGTCCATGGTCGATCTCGGCACGGGCACGGGCCGCCTGCTGGAGCTGTTCGCCCCGCTTTACCGGCGCGGCGTGGGGATCGATCTTTCGCGCGAAATGCTGGCCGTGGCGCGCGCCAATCTGGAGCGCGCAGGCGTGATGAACGCGCTGGTGCGTCTTGGCGATATCTATGCGCCGCCCGTGGAGCGGGACGCGCACGATCTCGTGACCATCCATCAGGTGCTGCACTATCTCGAGGACCCGGGAGCCGCGATCCGCGAGGCGGCGCGCCTTTTACGCCCCGGCGGGAAGCTGGTGATCGTGGATTTCGCGCCGCACGCGCACGAGTTCCTGCGCGAGGAGCATGCGCATCTGCGGCTGGGCTTCTCCGACCGGCAGATCGGCGAATGGCTTGCCGAGGCGGAACTGGACCTCGAGGAAACCCTCGCCTTCGCCCCGGAAGGCGAGGCGGCGGAAGGGCTTACGGTCAAGCTGTGGCTTGCGCGGGACACGCGGGTTGCGGTCGCGGCGGACAATGCTTCCGAGCGCAGGGAGACGGTGTAATGCCTTACCGGTTTGCGCGGCGCCAGCAGGCGGGCGAAAAGATCCGCGTCTCGTTCGAATTCTTTCCCCCCAAGAGCGACGATATGGCGCTGAAGCTGTGGGAGACGGTCGAGCGTCTCGCACCGCTCAGGCCAAGCTTCGTCTCCGTCACCTACGGGGCGGGCGGCTCCACGCGCGAGCGCACCGCACACACGGTGCTGCGGATTCTGAACGCAACCGATCTGACGCCCGCCGCGCATCTGACCTGCGTGGACGCCACCCGGGAGGAGGTGGATGCGGTCATCCGCGACTTTGCGGCAATGGGCGTGAAGCGCTTCGTTGCGCTGCGCGGGGACCCGAGCGAAGGGGTGGGCGCCGCATATCGGCCGCATCCCCATGGCTACTCGAACGGGGCCGAGCTGGTGGCGGCGCTTTCCCGTCACGGCGATTTCGACATTTCCGTTTCGGCCTATCCGGAGAAGCACCCCGAAAGTCCCGATTTCGCGACCGACATCGAGATGCTGAAGCGCAAGGTGGACAACGGCGCCACCCGGGCCATCACGCAGTTCTTCTTCGATAATGATGTCTACGAGCGGTACGTCGAGCGCGTGCGCCGGGCGGGCATCTATGTGCCCATCGTGCCCGGCATCCTGCCCGTCCACAATTTCACGCAGGTGGTGCGGTTTGCCGGCCGCTGCGGCGCCCATGTGCCTTCCTGGCTGGCAGAGCGCTTCTACGGCCTGGAGAACGATCCGGTCACGCATCAGCTGGTGTCGGCGGCCGTGGCGGCGGAGCAGGTGCTCGACCTCATCGAACGCGGTGTGGAGGACTTCCACTTCTACACGATGAACAGGGCGGATCTTGCGTTCGCGATCTGCCACATGATCGGCATTCGCCCGGCAGCGGAGCCGGAAACAGCCGCAAAGGCCGCCTGAGACTGAAAAAGGCCGGGTTCTGCCCGGCCTTAAATGTCTCTGACTTGTCTGATTCAATGGCTGCTTACGGTAAGACACCCATGATGAGGGCGCCTATGAACGCGAATGCTGCACAGAGCACGAGCGCGTTAAGTGGCCGTGTCAGTCCCATAAGCAAAAGTCTCCTCTGCAGACTGAAGCCCGGATTCTACGATTTGATGACAGATTGCCAAGGTTTTTGTCTGTTGCACCGCGGCGGTCCTGTGAAACCCGATGCTCCGCAGAGCCGTTTTGTCGTTGAAATTTCACCACAAATGCGGGGGATTCACATTGTGTTAAAAGAAGGCAATCGGCTGGGAGCAGGCCTGCCCTAGCGCCGGAGATGAATGTGCGGGCGCCCGTTTCCGCATCCCCTCCGCCGGATTATCATCATCTCAACGGAGCGCAAAAGATGCAGCGATTCGAAACGGCCAGGGATGCGGCGCTGACGTTGCGTCCCGACGAGTCGGTCTATTGCTTCCGGCCGGAGGTGCTGAAGGCGGACGCCCGGCGGTTCATGGAATTGTTCCCCGGCAAGACGGCCTATGCCGTTAAGACGAACGGGGAAAAGATCGTGCTGAAAACGCTGGCCGAAGCAGGGGTGAACGCGTTCGACGTCGCCTCGCCGGCCGAGTTTTCCGCCGTGCGCGCCGTCGCGCCGGACGCCGAGATGCTCTACATGCACCCGGTCAAGGCGCAGTCGGATATCCGGCTGGCGCTGGAGGGCTACGGGATCCGGTCCATCGCAGCGGATCACGAGGACGAGGTGACGAAGCTGGTGCGCGTCGTACGCGCGCTCGACATCGATCCCGGCACGATCACCGTCTTCGTGCGTATCCAGACCAAGGGGCATGCGGCCTACGAGCTTTCGAAGAAGTTCGGAGCCGGGCCGGCCAATGCGGTGGAACTCCTGCAGCGGCTTCACCGGAACGGCTACCGCGTCGGCATCTGCTTCCATGTGGGCAGCCAGATCGAGGACCCCATCGTCTATGAGCGCGCCCTTGCTTCGGCCGACTGGGTGCGCGGCAGGGCCGGCGTGCCTCTTGCCGCGCTCGACATCGGCGGCGGCTTTCCGGCCGACTACGGTCATGACCCCAGGCGCAAGCCGCGCGAGATGCCATCACTCGAGCAGATCATGGCGCGGCTGCGCGCCGACATAACCGAATGGGGCTTCGAGGCCACGCCCCTTGTGGCCGAGCCCGGCCGGGTGATCGTGGCGCGTGCCTTTTCCCTCATCGTGCGGGTCCTCCTGCGCAAGGGAAGGCGCCTCTACATCAATGACGGCATCTGGGCTTCGCTGTCGGATTCCTGGACCGGCAAGATCACGCTGCCTGCCCGCTTCATACCCGATCCGGCCATCCGCCACCGCAACGGCAACCCGCAGAACATCGTGCCTTTCCGCGTTTGCGGCGCCACATGCGATTCCGTCGACATCCTCTCGCGGCCTTTCTGGTTGCCGGAGACGGTGGACACCGGCGACTGGATCGAGATCGGCCATATCGGCGCCTATTCCATGGCGCTCAGGACGCGCTTCAACGGCTTTTATCCGGATACGTTCGTGGAGGTGGCGACACCCTTCGATGCGGGTGCGGCGCCGGAGGGGCTGGCGAGCTTGGAAACCATGGCGGATTAGGAGGGCAGCGGACCGGGGAACTTGCGAAACCGCAGCACAGCGCAAATTTCAACCGGACTGACAATCCGAACCACGACCGGGCCGCCAGGATGAACGTATGAAGAAGCGATTTGAACCGTTCCGGTAAAAGGGGCTGGGCGACGCGCGATGCGGCTACGGTCCGATGATCTGGTCGTGGGCGTAGCCGCCGGACAGATCGGCTTCGGCGATCTGGTCTGCTGGTTCAAAGCCAGGCTTCAAAGACAATAGCCGTTGGGGTTTACAACCCCGTCAGCAGCGCCGGCGTCGGCCAGCCATCCGCGGGAAGCCCGAGGCGAAGCTGTTCCTTGCGCACAGCTTCGCGCGTGTTGAAGCCAAGGATGCCGTCTATTCCGCCCACGTCGTGACCGCGGTCGGCAAGCTTCTGCTGCAGAAGCTTGATGGTTTCTGCCTCAAGCCCGGGCTCGGGAGAGCGCGGATCGAACGGCGGTGCGCCGTCGAGGCGGGCTGCCAGATGCGCGGCGGTCAGCGTGTAGACCAGCGACTGGTTCCAATCCAGATAGATGTCGAAATTGGGATAGGCGAGGAAGGCCGGCCCCTTGTGGCCCATCGGCAGCACGAGGCCCGCGGGAAGATCGTCCGCGGGCAGGGGGCTGCCGTCACGGCGGGTCACGCCGAGGCTGGCCCATTCGGCCCTCGAAAGCTTGTTGACGCGGCCGGTTTTGTCCCATGGCAGGCTGTCGGGGATACGCACTTCTTCGAGCCACGGCTCGCCCCTGCGCCAGCCGAGGGAGCTGATCTTGTTCGCGGCGGTGAGAATCGCGTCCGGTGCGCTGGCCTTGAGATCGACGCGGCCGTCCCCGTCGCCGTCCACGCCCAGATTGAGATAGTCGGAGGGCAGCATCTGCAGCTGTCCGATCTCGCCCGCCCAGGCGCCGGTGACATTGGCCGGAACGGCGCCCTGGTCGATGAGTTTCAGAAGAGCGATCAGTTCAGGGCGGAACAACTCGGGCCGGCGGCAATCATAAGCGAGTGTGGCCAATGCGTTGAGCGTGGAGAAATCGCCCTGAACGGCACCGAAATCCGTCTCCAGCGCCCAAAAGGCCGTGATCACCGGCCCGGGCACGCCAAATTCACGTTCGGCGCGGGCGAAGGTATCGGCGTAGCGTTCGAGGTTCCGCCGTCCGTTAGAAAGCCGGTAGTCGTTGATCATCCGGTTCGCGAACTCGCGGAAGGTCTGGGTGAAGACGCCCTGGGCGCGGTCGCGGTTGACGATGCGCTGGTCGAAGGAAGCGTTACGAAGCGCGGCAAGGCCGTTTGCCCCTACGCCCTGAGCGGCCGCCTCGGCTTCCACGCCCGCCCGCCAGGCGGAGAAATCGCCGCCGCATTCCTGGGCAAGTGCCGCGCAAGGAATGGACAATGCAAGCAATGCTCCAAACAGGGTCTTTGGCAGGTGCATTCGATCTCTCCTGAACTGTCGGTGCGCCCCGTGGCGGTCAGCCGCTGTTGGCCTCGAGCCATTCCAGCCATTGTCCGGCGTCACCCCGAAAGACGTTGATATCGGCGTTTCCGGCGATACCGGGCAGGATGCCGGTTCCGGTGTACTGCCAGAATACCCAAGGATGATCACCATATTTTTCATCCGGATGACCAGCCACCGAGCGCAGCCAGAACGGGTAGTCCTTGAACTCTCCCAGGCCATTACGGTCGAAGAAATCGATAGTTGTGTAAATAATAGGGCGCTTGCCGTAATGACGTTCGACAGCGTCGAGAAAAATCCGCATTTCCGCGCGCACGGCCTGCGGCTCGGGCCTGATGCGGCAAGTGGGCGAGCGGTGGTTCCACTCCATGTCGAGCACCGGAGGAAGGGCTGCGCGTTCACGCGGCACATGGCGGATGAACCATCGCGCCTGCTCTATGGCCGGGCGGCAGAAGTAGAAGAAATGGTAGGCCCCGCGCGGGATTCCGGCCGCCCTTGCGGCGTACCAGTTCCGGTGAAAGTACTCGTCCAGACGGTCGCCTCCCTCCGTGGCCTTGATGAAGGCGAAGGCGATGCCCGCTTCCGCAAGCGCCTCCCAGTTCACCACACCCTGATATTTCGACACATCCGTACCGTGGATGGGGTAGGTCCAGGGTGCGCGGCTTTCCCACTCATGCGGATTGCTGTCCTGAAAGCGGGGGCCCTGAGAGGTTGTGCCCGGCGAAGGGACGAGGTCCGCCAGATCGAGCGCGCCTCCCGCGCACGCGGCCAGCGGCAGCATCAGCACGAGAATCGTCAGGATATGCATGTTTGGGCGAGCCCCCGCTGATACGAATCAGTATCGTGCATTGACTGTCCGGGGATAAGCCATGCGGATTGCCGTTTCTATCGCCAAAAGCCTTGCCGGCCTGTTTGCGCTGGCGATGCTCGCCGGCCTGGCGTGGCTGTGGATTTCGCCGCCCGATCTGATCCGCCTCGGCTCCAGCTATGCGGCCAAGATCATATGCTCGAATGCCCTCCTGGCCGGCCGCGACCCTGACGAGGTGCTTACGCTCGATGTGCAGGCGCCGGGGCATCCCCTGTTCAAGCTCATGCAGGCCGAGGTGGAAGAGGACGAGGCACGGGTGCGGGCGGCCCTGCTCGGCGTTTTTGGTAGCGGCTATGCCGTGTTTCGGGAGGGCATGGGCTGCGCCAGCATTCCCGAGGAGGACTTCGAGCTTGCAGGCCAACGGGCGGTGAACCGGCCGCCGGGCATCGCCAACCCAAGCCTCTGGCCGGTGGGCGACCGGGTGGAGCCCGCGCCGGGCGCGGCGGTCGCTTCCGTGGTCAATGATCCCTTGCTCACGGGACCTGGAATGCGGGCCGTGGTGATCGTCAGGAACGGCCGCATCATCGCCGAAAGTTACGGCCCCGGATTTACCCATGACATGCCGCTTCTCGGATGGTCCATGACCAAGGCCGTGAACGCGGCGATCGCCGGCACCGTCGCGGCAGACGGCCGGCTTTCGGTTGACGATGGAAACCTCTTTCCCGCCTGGTCGGAGGACGGGCGCGCCGACATCACGCTCGGTCACCTTCTCGGGATGGAGAGCGGGCTCGCCTTCAACGAGTATTATGGCGGCGTCACCGACGTGACACGCATGCTCTATCTTGAGCCAGACATGGCCGCCTTTGCGGCCGACAAGCCGCTGCTTCACCCGCCGGGAATGCACTTTGCCTACTCCAGCGGGTCAAGCATTCTTGCCGCGCGGGTCTGGCAGAACGCGATAGGTGACGCGGAAGCGGCGCTCGAATGGCCGTACAGGATGCTGTTTGCGCCCTTGGGAATGGATACCGCGGTGCTGGAGACGGACGCGCACGGCACTTTCGCAGGCTCCTCCTACCTCTATGCCTCCGCGCGGGACTGGGCACGGTTCGGCCTGCTTCTCTTGCGCGAAGGCGTCTGGCAGGGAAGGCGGATTCTGCCCGAGGGCTGGGTCGAATGGATGCGCACGCCCACGGAGGCTTCCGGCGGAGAATATGGCCGCGGCATCTGGCTGCACGGACCGCGCATCAACGAGCCGCCCGACTCCGATCCTGACGCGGGGTTCGAGCTGCCGGAGGATGCCTACTGGCTCATCGGGCATGACGGGCAGACGATGACAATCGTTCCGTCACTCCGGCTGATCGTGCTGCGCATGGGGCTTACGCCCACGAGGCTTGGCTACAAGCCGCAGGCGCTGGTGGAGGCTGTGGTGAAGGCGCTCGACGTGAGTGAAGGCGGCGGAACCGTCACCGGTCCGTGAGAAGCATGGCGGAAACGCGAGTCGAATGAATGATTTCGGCCGCCATGCTCATACGCCGATTCAGAAACTTCAAGCGTTGATTCAACGCGGGAGGCGAGCGGCCGGTTTTACAGCCGCCCGAATCCGCCCGCGGTCGGCGTGGTGACGATCACCGCTTCTCCGGCTTCAAGAACGGTCTGGTCGCAGGCTTTCAGCACCTCGATGCGTCCGTCCTTGCGCCGCACCTCCGTCCGCCCGACCTGGCCATCACCTCCGCCATCGACGCCACGCGGAGGAACCGTGCGGTGGGAGGAGAGGATGGCGCATTGCATCGTCTCCAGGAAGCGGATGGTGCGCCGCGTGCCGTCGCCGGCGTTCCACTTTCCGCGTCCGCCAGAGCCCTCGCGGATGTGGAAGTCCTCCAGGAGTACGGGGAAGCGGAGCTCCAGGATTTCCGGGTCCGTCAGGCGCGAGTTGGTCATGTGGGTGTGGACGCCGCTGGTGCCGTGGAAGCCGCGTCCGTCATTCATGCGCCCTGCTGGGGAGCCGGAGCAGATGGTCTCGTAATACTGATACTTATCATTGCCGAAGGTGAGGTTGTTCATCGTGCCCTGCGCGTTGGCAAGCGCGCCCATGGCGGCAAACAGGGCGTTCGTCACATGTTGCGACGTCTCCACATTCCCCGCGACCACGGCGGCGGGGTAGGACGGCCTCAGCATGCAGCCCTCGGGGATGATGATGTTGATGGGCCTGAGGCAGCCCGCATTCATGGGGATCGAGCCTTCGACCATGACGCGGAAGGCGTAGAGCACGGCCGCGCGAGTCACCGGCTCGGGCGCGTTGAAGTTGTTCTTCATCACGGGCGAGGTGCCGGTGAAATCCACCGTCGCCTCGCGCTTCTTGCGGTCCACCGTGATCTTCACCTTGATCACCTGGCCCGTGTCGGTGGGATACTCCCAAGAGGATTCGTCAGGGAGGCGGTCGAGGACCCGGCGCACGGCTTCCGCCGCATTGTCCTGCACGTGGCCCATATAGGCTTCCACCACGTCGAGCCCGAAATCAGCCACCATCTTTCTGAGTTCCGCCACGCCCTTCTCGTTGGCTGCGATCTGCGCCTTCAGGTCGGCGATGTTCTGGTGCGGATTGCGGGCGGGGTAGGGGTGGTTGGTCAGAAGCTCGTAGAGCTCCTTTTCCCGGAAGCGCCCGCGTTCGACCAGGCGGAAGTTGTCGAACAGCACGCCTTCCTCGTCCACCGTGGTGGCGAGCGGCGTCATGGAGCCGGGCGCTGTGCCGCCCACGTCGGCGTGGTGGCCGCGCGAAGCGGTGTAGAACAGGATGTTCTTCCCTTCCTCGTCAAAGACCGGCGTCACCACCGTGATGTCCGGCAGGTGCGTGCCGCCGTTGTAGGGCGCGTTCAAGGCAAAGACGTCGCCTGGATGGATGTCACCCTCGTTGAGGCGGATGATGGTCTCGACCGAGCGGTCCATGGAGCCCAGATGCACCGGCATGTGCGGGGCGTTGGCCACCAGCGCGCCGTTGCGATCGAAGACGGCGCAGGAGAAGTCGAGCCGCTCCTTGATGTTCACCGAATAGGCGGTGTTCTGCAGCGTCACGCCCATCTGCTCGGCGATGGACATGAAGAGGTTGTTGAAGACCTCCAGCATCACCGGATCAGCCTCTGTGCCGATGGCGGCCTGGCGAGGCTTCTTCTCGACGCGCCGCATGAGCACGTGATTGCGCGCGGTGATCTCGGCCTGCCAGCCGGGCTCGACCACGATGGTCTGGTTGTCCTCGATGATGAGGGCAGGGCCCGAAATGCGGTTGCCGGGCGCAAGCTCTTTCCTGAGGAAGATGCCGGCCTCGCGCCATGCGCCATCGCAGAAGATCTTCCGGGTGACGTGCGGCTCCGGAACATTGTCGTCCAGGGGCAGGACCGGCTCCTCGGGGGCGGTTCCCCGCGCGTCAACCCCCTCGACATTGACCGCCTCCACCACGAAAGGCTTGTTGTCGTAGACGAAGCCGAACTGCGCCTTGTGCGCGGCTTCGAAGCGCTTCTTCGCCTCATCCACCGAACGATCGTCGAAGGGAATGGAGAGGGTCGTGTCCGTTCCCTCGTAGCGTATTTCGAGCCTGAGGGCCCATTCGATCGATCCCGCCGCGATGCCCTGGTCACCAAGCTCCTTCGAGACCTCTTCCTGCAATTCCGCGATCATCCGCTCGATCTCGGGCAGGGCCGCCTGCGAAAGCGGCTTGACCAGGGCCTTCTGGCGCGAGGCGGAAACGGTCGCAAGCCCGATGCCGTAAGCGGAAAGCAGACCGGAAAGCGGGTGAATGAGCACGGATTCCATGCCGAGCGCATCCGCCACCAGGCAGGCGTGCTGGCCACCCGCGCCGCCGAAGCAGTTGAGCAGATAGCGCGTGACGTCGTAGCCGCGCTGGACGGAGATCTTCTTGATGGCATTCGCCATGTTTTCGACGGCGATGGTGACGAAGCCCTCGGCCACGGCTTCCGGGCTGCGGCCGTCGCCGATCTGCTCTGCCAGTTCGGTGAAGCGCTCCCGCACAATGTCCGCATCGAGCGGCAGGTTCTGCTCCGGACCAAAGATCGCCGGGAAGAAGTCAGGCTGCAGCTTGCCGAGCATCAGGTTGGCGTCGGTGACGGCGAGCGGCCCGCCGCGGCGGTAGCAGGCGGGGCCGGGATTGGCGCCTGCCGAATCCGGGCCGACCTTGAGCCGCCCATCCTCGTAATGAAGGATCGAGCCGCCGCCCGCCGCCACCGTGTGGATGCGCATCATGGGCGCGCGGATGCGCACGCCCGCCACTTCGGTATCGAAGGCGCGCTCATATTCGCCGTCGTAATGGGCGACGTCGGTGGACGTCCCGCCCATGTCGAAGCCGATGACCTTCTCGAACCCGGCGATCCGCGCCGTCTCCACCATGCCCACGACGCCGCCCGCGGGGCCGGAAAGGATCGCGTCCTTGCCCTGGAACATGTCGGCGGCCGTAAGACCGCCTGAAGACATCATGAATTTCAGGCGGGGGTATGCGGAATGGTCTGCGCGGCCGCTTTCCGCCACGCCAAGCTCTCCGGCCACGAGCCGGACATAGCGGGCGAGGATGGGGGAGAGATAGGCGTCGACCACGGTGGTGTCGCCGCGGCCTACGAGTTTGATGAGCGGCGAGGTCTCGTGGCTTGCCGAAACCTGCGTGAAACCGAGCGAACGGGCAAGCTCGGCCGCCTGCTTTTCATGCTCGGGATATTTCCAGGCGTGCATGAAGACGATGGCGACAGCCGCAATACCGTCGCGCCGCGCCGCCTCCATTTCCGACCTGACGCCGTCGAGGTCGAGCGGCATCTCCACGGTTCCGTCCACGCGCACGCGCTCCGGAACCTCGATCACGCGCTCATAGAGCTGCTCGGGAAGGATGATCTCCTTGGCGAAAATGTCCGGGCGCGCCTGATAGGCGATCCGGAGCGCATCGCGGAACCCTTTGGTGATGAGAAGGAGCACCCGGTCACCCTTGCGTTCCAGAAGCGCGTTGGTGGCGACCGTGGTGCCCATCTTCACCTCGCCGACGCGATCGGAGGGGATCGGATCGCCGGGCGCGATGCCGAGGAGGTCGCGGATGCCCTGGATACCTGCGTCGCGATAGGCTTCCGGGTTCTCCGACAGGAGCTTGCGCTGATGCAACCTGCCGTCAGGATCGCGACCGATGACATCGGTAAAGGTGCCGCCGCGGTCGATCCAGAAATCCCATCTGCCGGAAGCCATCCATACCTCCTTTAAGGCCGAAACGCCGGTCACGCATATACGATAAGCGGCCCGCGCGCACAGGGATAAATGTGACGAAACGTCATCCAATGTTACGAAACCCATGAAAGCTAAACGCATTTTCCATCGCGGCTGCCCGGCAACGGCCGTGGCCAACAAAGGAGAATGTGAGATGAGAAAGATCCTTATCGGCCTTGTGTCCGCCATCGCCCTGCTTGGGCTCGCTGCATGCGAAGGCGGAGACGGCTCGACGACCCAAGGTATCGACCAGAACCCGACACCCCCGCCGGCTGACGGCGGCGCTGGTGGTGCCGGCGGCGCGGGCGGAGTCCAGTAACGCAATTCGCCAGGCTTCAATGACCCGCCGGCGTGGCGCCGGCGGGCGAAGACCTTTCACCTTTTGCCGGTTTCGAGGCCGTAAGGGCAGGAATTCCATCCCCGCCGCACACTGGTGAAAAAAGCGGCCTCGAATTCGTCACTAAATCGGATTAAAGATGCGGTCGTTATGGTGACACTCGTCCGCATCTCCGAATTCGTGGCGCAGGCCCCCGGCAGCATTCTCTCCCGGCTGGTGGAGGCCGTGCGCACGGCCTTTGCAGGCGACCCGAAGCTGAGGCGGCGGGTCGCCTTCTCGATCGCGCTGATTGCCCTTTCGGCCAAGATGGCCAAGGCCGATGGAATCGTCACGCAGGACGAGGTCAGTGCCTTCCACGATATTTTTTCCGTGCCGCGCGAGGAGATGCGCAACGTCTCACGGCTCTACAATCTCGCGAAGCAGGATGTGGCGGGCTTCGAAGCCTATGCCAGGCAGATGTCCGGCCTGTGCGGCTCGGGCAAGGCCGACTGCCCGATGCTGGAGGATATTCTCGACGGGCTCTTCCACATCGCGAAGGCCGATGGCGTACTGCACGAGCGGGAAGCGGCATTCCTGGCGCGCGTGGCGGAGATATTCTCCATCAGCGAGGTGCGTTTCGCGCAAATCCGCGCCCGCCATGTGGCGGACGCATCCAATCCGTATGTGGTCCTGGGCGTCGGCCCCGACACTTCCTTTGACGAGATCAAGCGCCGCTACCGGCAGCTCGTGGCCGAGAGCCACCCGGACCGGCTGATCGCCCGCGGCGTGCCTGAGGAGTTCCTCGCCATAGCCAATACGCGGGTGGCGGCGCTGAACGCGGCCTACGAGCAGATCGAGAAGAGCCGCAGCCTACATGAGCGGGTTTGAGCCCGACTATCCGGGTGCCGAGGTAAGGGCTTCGCCCAATTTCGGCGAGCGACGGGGCGGCGCGAAGCCGGATGCTCTGGTGCTGCACTACACGGGCATGGAGACCGAGCAGGCCGCCGAAGCCAGGCTCTGCGACCCCGCAAGCGAGGTTTCGGCCCACTATCTGGTGTGTGAGGACGGGCGGGTGGTGCAGCTCGTGCCCGAGGAGAAGCGCGCCTGGCATGCCGGGAAGGGCTCGTGGGGCGGCGCGGATGATGTAAACTCCTTCTCCATAGGCATCGAAATCGTCAACCCGGGACATGATCTCGGCTATCCTGATTTTCCGGACCGGCAGATCGAGGCCGTTATCGCGCTTTGCCGCGATCTGATCCGGAGACATGGGATCCTGCCGCAAAGGGTGCTTGCGCACTCCGATGTCGCGCCCGGCCGCAAGATCGACCCGGGCGAGAAATTCCCCTGGGGGCTGCTTGCCCGCGCGGGTGTCGGGCACCATGTCGAACCCGCTCCGCTTCATCCTGGCAGAGAGCTGGCAAAGGGTGACCAGGGCGCCCAGGTTGAGGCATTCCAGAAGATGCTGGCGCGCTACGGCTACGGGATTCAGGCTACGGGCTTCTTCGATGCCGGAACGGAGGTGGTGACGGCCGCCTTTCAGCGCCATTTCCGGCCTGCGCGGGTGGACGGCGTTGCCGATCCGTCCACGCGCGACACGCTTGCCCGGCTTATCGCCGCGCTGCCTTCCGATGGCGGTTGACGCTTAAGGGTCATTGCCTTTTGGCGCAGAAATCCCTTTATACGGATTACCAGCTGGCCGGGCAGCCGCGCGCGCAGGTGTCGAAAGGCAGCGCGTGAGGAAAGTCCGGGCTCCACGGAAATACGGTGCCGGGTAACGCCCGGCGGGGGAAACCCCAGGGAAAGTGCCACAGAAAGCAGACCGCCCCGCCCGTATTTCGGCTCGCCGCGGCGGAAACGTCTCGGGCGAAGAGGCGAAATACGGGCGGGGTAAGGGTGAAAGGGTGGGGTAAGAGCCCACCGCGCTCCTGGCAACAGGGGCGGCACGGTAAACCCCACCGGGAGCAAGACCGAATAGGAACGGCGCGAAGGGTGACCTTCGAGGGCGATTTCCGGCCCGCCGTTCGGGTAGGTTGCTAGAGGCCGGTGGCGACATCGGTCCCAGAGGAATGGCTGCCTCACCGCGCTTCGGCGCGGTGAACAGAACCCGGCTTACAGGCCGGCTGGTTTCACTTCCAACCTCACGCATCCTCCACTGCCGCTCCGGTGTCAGGGGCGGGATGGGGGATTCACATTTTCTTACAGCTATTTGGGCAGGGTACGGACATCGCTTCCCGTCGGGCGTGGAAGCTATTCCCATTGACGCCCATATTGCCCCATGTTATCCCATTCTAACCAGGACGAGATTGTTTCCTGCAAGTGCGTTCAGAAGTGACCTCGGGTTCTAGCCTTGAGGTCGCTGCTTCCGTGGGGCGGGGACCACTTTCGAGGAGCCGTTTCGGCGGATCGGGAACTGATGCTGAGGGACAAGACGTCGAGAGCGGCCTTTGGATGCTATGGACCGGTTTCTATCCAGTGCGATCAACCGGATCGATGCGAAGGGGCGGGTTTCCGTACCGGCGCATTTCCGCTCGGTCGTGCAGAGGCGGGGCTATACCGATCTCTACGCACTGAGGGCTCTGGACGTTCCGGCCATGGATGTGGGCGGGCCGGATCTGCTCGACCGCTACGAGCAGCGCATAGCGTTGGAGGATCCTTTTCTGCAGACGGCCGACGACATGTCCTTCTTCGTCCATGGGGACGGGGCCTTTCTGAAGCTCGATCAGGATGGGCGGATCACCGTGACGGACTTCATCCGCGAGCATACGGGGATCGTCTCGGAGGTGGCTTTCGTGGGGCGGGGGCTATTCTTCCAGATGTGGGAGCCGGAGCGGCTGCGCGCGCACAGTGCGGAGGTCCGCGCAAGGCTTCTGAAGTTGCGGCAGCAGGCTTCACAGGCCCGCGCCGCCGCGAGCTCGGAATGATGGCGGGCCCCGGTGGAGATCAATCCGCCGGTGGCGGACCGGCCCGCCACATTCCGGTCCTTCTTGATGACGTGCTTGAAGCCCTCGAACCGGGACCAGGCAAACGCATTCTGGACGGTACCTTCGGGGCAGGCGGTTATGCGCGCGCCCTCTTGGACCGCGGGGCCGAGGTCGTAGCCATCGACCGCGATCCCGATGCCGTCGTTGCCGGTCAGGCGCTGGTTGCACGCTATGGCGGGCGGCTCAGCCTGGAACTCGGCCGCTTTTCCGAAATGGAGCGGATCGCCGGCGAGCCGGTGGACGGTGTCGTGCTCGACATCGGCGTTTCTTCCATGCAGCTCGATGAGGCCGAGCGCGGCTTCTCATTCCTGAGGGACGGACCGCTCGACATGCGCATGGGCAGGCAGGGGCTCAGCGCTGCCGATGTCGTCAACCGCTTCAAGGCGGGCGATCTCGCCCGCATTTTCGGTCTTCTGGGGGAAGAGCGCCATGCGGGCCGCATCGCGCGCGCCATCGAGAAGCGGCGGGCGCAGAAGCCTTTTGCGACCACCGGCGATCTGGCTGCCCTGGTGGAGCAGGTGGTGGGGCGCAAGCCTGCCGACCGGATTCATCCGGCAACCCGCATCTTCCAGGCCCTTCGCATCTTCGTCAATGACGAGCTTGCCGAGCTGGCGCATGCGCTGTTTGCCGCCGAGCGCCTCCTGGAGCCGGGCGGCATTCTTGCCGTCGTTACCTTCCATTCGCTGGAGGATCGCATCGTCAAGCGCTTCCTTGCGGCGCGCTCGGCTCCGCCTGCCCGTTCCCGCCATCTGCCGGAAGCGAACGCGCCCGCGCCTGCATTTGAAAAACCCGGCAAGCCGGTTTCCGCCTCTCAGGCAGAGATTGCCAGCAATCCTCGAGCCCGTTCGGCCCGCCTGAGGGCGGCAAGGCGGACCGGGGCGCCCGCGGGGGAGGAGGATCTGAACATTCTGGGTGTTCCCGCGCTCTTTGTCACCCAGCAGCTTGGCGAGAGGTAAGCCGATGTTCCGCACCAGCGACGTCATCCTGATCGCGGTCATGCTTTCGGCAGCCGCGTTCACCTACAAGACCAAGCACGACGCCCAGGCGATGATGAACCGCATCGAGGCGCTCGAGACGCGAATCCAGCTCGAAAAGGATGCGATCGACGTGCTCAAGGCCGACTGGAGCCTGCTCACACAGCCCGCCCGGCTAGAGAAGCTGGCACAGGTCTACAAGGACGAGCTGGGGCTGGACGTGATCAAGCCCGAGCAGATCGAGGAGCCGATGGCGCTTGGCGGTATTCCCTTCCGGAAGGTGACCGTCGAGGAGCTGATCGCGGGCACCTACGCGCTTTCCGGCGAGGAGCTTCAGGATCCGACCGTGACGGGGGGAGTGCGGCCATGAGAATGAGCAACCTGCTGCGTTTCAGGAATGGCGGGAAAGCGGACGAGCAAGCCCCGCCGGCCATCGTCGTGGAGGGGAGGCGCAAGGCCACAGGCGGTAGGGCGCCCGGCCGTGTGCTCATGACGATGGCCGCGCTTTTCTGCGTCTATGCGGCCATTGGCGGACGTCTCGTGCAGCTTGGCCTGACGGAGGAGCCGCAGGTCAACCTGCCGGAGAGCCGGCCCATGGCCTCGCGCCCCGATCTGGTGGACCGCAACGGCGCGGTGCTGGCGACGGACATCAAGACGGCCTCGCTCTTTGCCGAGCCACGTCGCATCGTCGATGTGGATGAGGCGATCGAGAAGCTGCGGCGGGTGCTGCCTGATCTCGATTACGAGCAAACCTATCACAGGCTGAGCTCCGATGCCGGCTTCGTCTGGCTGCGCCGCCAGCTTTCGCCGCGCCAGCAAAGCCAGATCCTGGCGCTCGGCATACCCGGTCTCGGCTTCCGCACAGAGAAGCGCCGCTTCTATCCCGGCGGCGAGACCGCCTCGCATATCCTCGGCCTCGTCAACATCGATAACAAGGGCATCGCGGGCATCGAGAAATATGTGGACGATCAGGGACTCGCGGACCTGCAGGCGCTGGGCCTAGCCGGACCTGACACGCTGGAGCCGGTGCGTCTTTCCATCGATTTCCGGGTCCAGCACGTGCTGCATGACGAGCTTGTGCAGGCGATGGACCGTTACCGCGCGATTGCCGCCGGCGGCGTGATCCTGAACGCGCGCACCGGCGAGGTCATGGCGATGGCGTCGTTGCCGGACTACGATCCGAACAATCCCTATAACGCGCTGGAGAAGGACCGCCTGAACCGAATGTCGGCGGGCGTGTTCGAGATGGGCTCCACGTTCAAGCTGTTCACGACAGCGATGGCGCTGGATTCAGGGCTCGTCGATCTCGATGACAGCTTCGACGCCAGCAAACCGCTGCGCATCGGCGGCTTCACCATCAACGACTTTCACGGCAAGCGCAGGGTTCTGACCGTCCCGGAGGTCTTCATCTACTCCTCGAACATCGGAACCGCGAAGATGGCCGATGTGGTGGGGATCCAGGGTCACCGGGAATTTCTGAAGCGCGTCGGGCTTCTCGACCGCATGAAGACGGAGCTTCCCGAGGTGGCGCATCCCACCGAGCCCAGGGAATGGAAGAAGCTTCACTCCATCACCATCTCCTTCGGCCACGGCGTGGCGACGACGCCGCTGCAGACGGCCGTGGCGGCCGCGGCGATGGTGAATGGCGGCAAGCTTTTCCCGCCCACCTTTCTTCCACGCACGGAGGAGGAAGCGAACGCGGTGGCCACGCAGGTGATCTCGCCTGAGACCAGCGCCAAGATCCGCTATCTGATGCGCCTCAACGTGGAGAAGGGGTCCGGCAGCCGCGCCGAGGTGCCCGGCTACTATGTGGGCGGAAAGACGGGCACGGCCGAGAAGGTCGTGAATGGCCGTTACTCCAACGACAAGCGTTTCAACGCCTTTGTCGCCCAGTTCCCGGCCAACGATCCCGATTACGTGGTGCTGGTCGTGCTGGACGAGCCGAAGCCGGAAAGGGAAGGGATTGGGGCGACGTCCGGCCTCAACACGGCACCCACCGTGGGCAATATTATCCGCCGCGCGGCGCCGCTACTTGGCGTCGAGCCGGATTTCGGCCATGAAGGTGAGGCTTTGCTGGTCTCCTATCAGTGATTCCCCGCCGGTTGATGCAGGGGACGGGCCGGACGAGAACTGGGACACAATGAAGCTGGGCGATCTTGCCGACATCTTGCCACATGGCGGGCCGATATCGGACGCTATGGTCTCCGGTCTTTCATCCGATTCCCGGCGCGTCTCTGCCGGTGACATTTTCTTCGCACTGCCAGGCACGCGGGCGGACGGCGCGGCTTTCGCCGACGAGGCGGTTCGCCGAGGGGCGGCTGCCGTCGTGGCGCGGCCGGGTGCCGTCGGCGATCTTGGCGTTCCGGTCATCGCGGTGGACGATCCGCGCCGCGCGCTGGCGCTTGCTGCCGCGCGCTTCTATGGCGCCCAGCCGGCCACCATGGTTGCGGTGACGGGGACGAGCGGCAAAACCTCCGTCGCCTCCTTCACGCGGCAGGTCTGGGAGCAGGCGGGGTTTGCCGCGGCCTCCATCGGGACAACTGGCGTCGTCGCGCCGGGGCGCGAGGACTATGGAGAGCTCACCACGCCCGATCCGGTATCGCTGCACCGGCTGCTCAAGGAACTTGCCGAGGCGGGGGTGACCCACGCAGCGATGGAGGCCTCCAGCCACGGGCTCGACCAGCGGCGGCTCGACGGTGTCCGGCTTGCGGCGGGCGCCTTCACCAATCTGGGCCGCGACCACATGGACTATCATCCCACGGTCGAGCAGTATCACCAGGCCAAGATGCGGCTGTTTTCCGAACTTCTGCCGCAGGGCGCGCCGGCCGTCGTATTTGCCGACGATCCATGGTCTGAGGCGACGGAGAGAGCGGCGGGCGAGGCCGGGCTTACGGTGCTTACCGTCGGGCGTAAGGGTGCCTTTCTCACGCTCAAGCGCGTGGAACACGAACGCCACCGGCAGCGCGCCGAAGTCGAACACGAAGGCACGATCCATGAGATCGACCTGCCGCTTGCGGGCGATTTCCAGGTGGCCAATGCTCTTGTCGCCGCCGGGCTTGCCGTAGCCACGGGCATCGGCGCGGATAAGGCGCTCGCCGCGCTCGAACATCTCAAGGGTGCGTCGGGGCGGCTGGAATTGGTCGGGACCGCGCCGAGCGGCGCGCAATGCTATGTCGATTACGCGCACAAGCCGGATGCGCTGCGGAACGTGCTGGAGGCCGTTCGGCCTTTCACCACCGGGCGCGTGATTCTGGTCTTCGGCTGCGGCGGCGATCGTGACGCGGGCAAGCGGCCCATCATGGGCGGGCTCGCGAGAAAGCTGGCGGATGTCGTCATCGTGACGGACGACAATCCGCGCTCGGAGGACCCGGCCGCGATCCGCCGGGCGATCCTGGAGGCGGTACCAGAGGCGAAGGAAATCGGCGACCGGCGGGAGGCGATCCGGGCCGCCGTCGCCATGCTGCGGGCGGGAGATACGCTGATCGTCGCCGGCAAGGGGCACGAGATAGGGCAGGAGATCGCGGGACAGAAATATCCGTTTTCGGATCACCAGGAGGTGCGACAGGCCTTGAGGGAGATGGGTGCGTGACGCTTCTGTGGGAGATGGGGGCGCTGGTTGAAGCGACTGGCGGCCGCCCCTTCGGAACCATGCCGCAAGGCGTGACCGGAATTTCCATCGACAGCCGGACCCTGAAGCCGGGAGAAGCCTTCTTCGCCATCAAGGGGGAGCGCTTCGACGGGCATGATTTCGCCACGGCGGCCATGGCGGCGGGGGCCAGTATTCTTGTGGTTTCGGAGGGGAAACTGCCCGCCCTCGGGCGGCTCGCCATCCCTAAGCTGGTGGTGCCCGACGTGCTGGGGGCGCTGCGCGGGCTGGCGGCAGGCGCGCGCAGGCGCACCCGCGCCAAAGTGATCGCGGTGACGGGTTCGGCGGGCAAGACCACGACGAAGGAGATGCTGCGTCACGCCCTTTCGAGCGTCGGCACGGTCCATGCGGCCGAGCAATCCTTCAACAATCACTGGGGCGTGCCGCTGACGCTTGCCCGCCTGCCGGCCGACTGCGACTTTGCCGTGTTCGAGATCGGCATGAACCGTGCCGGTGAGATCGAGCCGCTTGCAAGGCTGGTGGAGCCCCATGTGGCGGCCATCACCCTGGTGGCTGGCGCCCATCTCGGCCATTTCAACAGCCTTGACGAGATCGCCCAGGCGAAGGGCGAAATCTTCGCCGGAGTCGTGCGCGGCGGCCATGCCCTCATCAACCGCGATGACCAGCGCGCGCGGCTTCTTTCGAGGATGGCCGCGGAGGCAGGCATCAAGAACATCTGGGGCTTCGGGGAGCATGCCCGCGCCCAGTTCCGTCTCGTCCAGTACGACCCTCAGGGAGACTGGTCGGCCCTTAACCTAAAAATTGCCGGCCAGGACCTCGTTGGCCGGGTCACGGTCCCGGGCCGCCACATGGCGCAGAACGCGCTGGTGGCCGTCGCTGCCGGCTATCTCGCCGGCGCCGATCCGGAAAAGCTGCTGACGGCGCTCGGCGATTTCTCCGCCGGGCCGGGGCGGGGACGCCGCCACAGGCTGCGGCACGGAGAGGGGGTCTTCACGCTCATCGACGAAAGCTACAACGCCAATCCGGCTTCCATGAAGGCTGCCCTGCAGCTTCTGGACGCCGCGCCGGTCACCGGAGAGGGGCGGCGCATTGCGGTTCTGGGCGACATGCTGGAGCTCGGCGAGCATTCGGCCCGGCTGCACACGGCTCTTGCCGACATCATTGCCGGAACGAAGACGGACGTACTCCTTCTGGCCGGAGCGGAGATGAAGGCGCTGGCGGACAGACCGCCTCCCAATCTCCGCGTCGAGCACCGCGCGAGCGCCGAAGAGCTGGAGCCGCTGCTTCTGGAAACGGTGCAGCCCGGAGACGCCGTCGTTGTCAAATCATCCAAAGCCACCGGCTTTTCCAGGCTGGTCGAAGCTCTTCTGAGGCATTTTCCGGCGGTCGACGAACCGGCTCGGTCTTGAAGGGGTCCATTCCGGGCCCGCGCGGGGACGCTACATGTTGATGCTGCTTGTGGAACTTTCCGAAACGATCTCGGTCTTCAATGTCTTCCGCTATATAACCTTCAGGACCGGCGGCGCGCTGATCACCGCAGCCTTCATCGTCTTCCTGTTCGGGCCGACCATCATCGATTCGCTGCGCGTGCGGCAGGGGCGCGGGCAGCCGATCCGCGCCGACGGCCCGCAAACCCACTTCAAGAAGGCGGGCACGCCCACGATGGGCGGGCTGATGATCCTGTGCGGGATTCTGGGCTCCGCGCTTCTGTGGGCGAACCTTTCCAGCATCTATGTCTGGGTCGTTCTGATGGTCACGGTCGGCTTCGGCGCCATCGGATTTTATGACGACTACCTGAAGGTGACCAAGCAGTCGCATCTGGGCTTTTCGGGCAAGGTCCGCCTGGCTCTCGAATTCGTGATCGCCGGACTTGCCGCCTGGATCATCATGCGCGCCGGGCAGGTGCCGTTCTCTTCGTCGCTCACCTTTCCCTTCTTCAAGGACCTGATCCTCAATCTCGGGCTTTTCTTTATCCCCTTCGCCGCCTTCGTCATCGTCGGCTCGGGCAATGCGGTCAATCTGACGGACGGGCTCGACGGGCTGGCGACGGTGCCAGTGATGGTGGCAGCGGCCTCCTTCGGCGTGATCGCCTATCTGTCGGGCAACGCCATCTTCGCTGATTACCTGCAGATCCATTTCGTGCCGGGCACCGGGGAGCTTGCCGTAGTGCTGGGCGCCGTGATCGGCGCGGGCCTCGGCTTCCTCTGGTTCAATGCGCCGCCCGCGGCCATCTTCATGGGCGATACCGGGGCGCTCGCGCTCGGCGGTCTGCTCGGCACGGTCGCCGTGGCGACCAAGCACGAGATCGTGCTCGCCATTATCGGCGGCCTCTTCGTCATCGAGATTTTCTCGGTCATCATCCAGGTGGCCGTGTTCAAGATGACCGGCAAGCGGGTCTTTCTCATGGCCCCCATCCATCATCATTTCGAAAAGCTGGGCTGGACGGAAAGCCAGGTGGTCATCCGCTTCTGGATCATCGCCGTGCTTCTGGCGCTGATCGGGCTTTCGACGCTGAAGCTCAGGTGATGGCACGGGAATGATCTCCGCCACCTCCTTCAGCGGAAAGACGGTCGCCGTCTTCGGCCTCGGCGGCTCCGGCCTTGCCACGTCCAAGGCGCTGCAGGTCGGCGGCGCGCGCGTGATCGCCTGGGACGACAACCCCGAAAGCGTGGCGCGCGCGGGCGCGGAGGGCATTGAAACGCTCGACCTGCATCAGGTGGATTGGACGGGGATCGACGCGCTGCTGCTGGCGCCCGGCGTACCGCTAACCCATCCCCGTCCGCACTGGAGCGTGGAGCTGGCGAAGAACGCCGGGGCGGAGATCATCGGCGATGTCGAGCTGTTCGCCCGCGAGCGAAGGGCCAGGGCACCCCAGGCGCCCTTTATTGCCATTACCGGTACCAACGGAAAATCGACCACGACGGCGCTGACCGCGCACGTGCTGGCCGCGGCCGGCCGCGACGTCCAGATGGGTGGGAACATCGGGCGCGCCGTCATGACGCTGGAGCCGCCGGCGCCGGGCCGCCATTATGTGGTGGAATGCTCCTCCTACCAGATCGATCTTGCCCCCACGCTCGACCCAACGGCCGGCGTGCTGCTCAATCTCACGCCCGACCATCTCGACCGGCATGGAACAATGGAGAACTATGCCGCGATCAAGGAGCGCCTTGTGGCCGGGAGCGGAAAGGCGATCGTCGGCGTGGACGATGAGGTATGTCGCGCGATCGCGGCGAGGCTGGAAGCGGCCGGGCGAGACGTGGTGCGGATTTCCGTGACGTGTCGCCTGGAGGACGGGTTCTTCGCGGAGGGACGCGCGCTCTTTCATGCCCGGCAGGGCAGGACCGAAAGGCTTGCCAGTCTCGAGGGAATCGGCTCCCTGCGCGGCAGGCACAACGCCCAGAACGCCCTCGCAGCCGTGGCCGCCTGCCTTACCTGCGGCCTGAGCCGGGAAGAGATTCAGAACGGATTGCGCAGCTTTCCCGGGCTTGCCCACCGGATGGAAGAGGTGGGCCGGATGGGGAATGTCCTTTTCGTCAACGACTCGAAGGCGACGAATGCCGACGCAGCCGCGCCCGCGCTTTCGAGCTTCGAGCGCATCTACTGGATCGTGGGAGGCCTGCCGAAGCACGGCGGCATCGAGAGCCTGAGGCAGTTCTTCCCGCGCATCGCAAAGGCCTATCTCGTGGGCGAGGCAGCGCCCGCCTTTGCCGCCACGATCGGGGAGGGGACGGATTACGAAATTTCGGGTACCATCGAATCGGCCGTCGAACATGCGGCGCGGGATGCGGCGGCGGATTCCGCGCGTGAAGTGGTGGTGCTGTTGTCGCCGGCCTGTGCGAGTTTCGATCAGTTCAGGAATTTCGAGGTGAGGGGTGAGGCGTTCCGCCAGGCGGTGCTTTCGCTCGCCGGTGTGACGCCTATCGGAAAATACGGGGACAAGCGATGATCAGCCGTACCGACCGCAGCCTGGTGGCCAACTGGTGGTGGACCGTTGACCGCTGGTTTCTTGCCGCCTTCTTGATGCTCATGGGGATCGGCATCGTTCTGTCTTTTGCCGCGAGCCCGGCCGTCGCCGACCGGATCGGCCTCGACAGCTTCCATTTCGTCACCCGGCAGATCGTCTACATGATCCCCGCGCTGGTGGCACTGATCGGGGTCTCCTTCATGGAGCCGCGGCAGATCCGCAGGCTGGCCCTCGTGATGCTGATCGTGTCGCTTCTGCTGATGGTCGCCACGCTGTTCGTGGGCATGGAGGTGAAGGGCGGGCGGCGCTGGATTCATCTCTTCGGCGTGTCCGTTCAGCCTTCCGAATTCCTGAAGCCCGCCTTCGTGGTGGTCTGCGCCTGGCTGTTCGCCGAACATGCGCGGCAGCCTGAGATTCCCGGCAATCTTTTTGCGATCCTCCTGCTCGGCCTTGTGGTGGCGCTTCTGGTCGCGCAGCCCGATCTCGGCCAGACCATGCTGGTCATGGGAACCTGGGGCGCGATGTTCTTCATCGCCGGCCTGTCATGGCTGTGGGTCATTCTGCTGGGCGTTGCCGGTATAGCCGGTGCGGTGGGCGCCTACTGGGCCTTTCCGCACGCTGCCGACCGCATAAACCGCTTCATCACCGGCGAGGGTGACACCTATCAGGTGGACATGAGTCTGGAGGCGATCATGCGCGGCGGCTGGCTGGGGCAGGGGCCGGGCGAGGGCTCGGTGAAGCGCATCCTGCCGGACAGCCACACCGACTTCGTCTTCGCCGTGGCCGGCGAGGAGTTCGGCATTGTCATGTGCTTCATCATCCTTTCGCTCTTTGCCTTCGTCGTGCTGCGCGGGCTGGCCATCGCCCGCCGCGAGGAGGACGATTTCACGCGCTATGCGCTGTCGGGGCTCGTCATCCTGTTCGGCTTCCAGTCCATCATCAATATGGGCGTGAACCTGCGCATGATGCCGGCCAAGGGCATGACGCTGCCTTTCATCTCCTATGGCGGCTCATCGCTCACGGCCATTGCGATCTGCATGGGCATCGTGCTGGCGTTGTCGCGGCGGCGGCCTGAAAAACGCCGGCCAGCGACCTTCACCAGCCTGTCGGGGCGGGCGACGGCGGCGGGCTGAATGGCGCAGCGCAGGATTCTTCTTTCGGCTGGTGGCACCGGAGGCCATCTGTTTCCCGCCGAGGCGCTGGCGCATGCGCTTTCGGCCCGGGGCTGGGATGTGCACCTGGTGACGGACAGACGCGCTGCCCGCTATGCGGGCGCGTTCCCGCCGGATCATGTCCACGCCGTGGATTCGGCCACCTTCGGTTCGCGCAACCCGTTTGCGGTCGCAAAGAGCGCGCTCGCCATCTGGCGCGGCGTGCGCCAGTCCTCGGCCCTGATCGGGAAGCTCGAGCCTCAGGCTGTGGTGGGGTTCGGAGGTTATCCAACGTTGCCGCCGCTTTTTGCCGCGATACGGCGCGGCGTGCCCACCATCATCCATGAGCAGAATGCCGTGATGGGCCGCACGAACAGGCTGCTCGCCCCGCGCGTGACGGCCATCGCCGGCGGTTTCCTCAAGGCCGAGGGGCCGCATGCGAACAAGATCGTGGAAACCGGCAATCCGGTGCGGCAGGCGGTGCTGGAGCAGGCAGCAAAACCGTACAAGGCGCCCGGGAAGACGGGGAGCCTGCGTCTTGTCGTCTTCGGAGGCAGCCAGGGGGCGCGCTTTTTCTCCGACAGCATTCCCGAGGTCGTGGCGAAGCTTCCCGAGGCGTTGCGAGCGCGGCTGAAGCTCGTCCAGCAGGCCCGCCCGGAAGACGAGGAGCGAGTGCGCCGCCGCTATGAAGAGCTGGGCGTGGATGCGGAAGTGTCGTCCTTCTTCTCCGATCTGCCCGCGCGCCTTGCCGACTGTCATCTGGTCATCTCCCGCTCCGGCGCTTCTACGGTTCTCGAGCTTTCCGTGCTTGGCCGGCCGGCGGTGCTCGTGCCTTTGCCGCATGCCGTGGACGACGATCAGACGCACAATGCCAGGCTTCTGGTCGAAGCGGGCGGAGCCGTGCTAAAGCCGCAGAAAATGATCGAAATCGACTCGTTTGCGGCTGAAATCGGCTCGTTGCTTCAGGATGGCGAACGTCTTGCGGCCATGGCGGCGGGCGCAAAGAGCATCGCGCGTACCGATGCGACTGTGGTGCTGGCGGATTTGACCGAGGCGATTGCCGCTGGCCGTTCGGCCGAAGATTGGAAGAGAAGGGTCACCTCATGAAAATGCCGCATACGATCGGGGTCGTGCATTTCATCGGCATCGGCGGCATCGGCATGAGCGGCATTGCCGAAGCGCTGCATACGCTCGGCTACCGCGTGCAGGGCTCGGACCAGGCGGAGAACGCGAACGTGGTGCGCCTGCGCGAAAAGGGGATTCGCACCTTTGTCGGCCATGCGCCGGAAAACCTCGGCGAGGCTGAGGTCGTGGTCATCTCCAGTGCCATCCGGCCTGACAATCCCGAGTATGTCGCCGCGCGCGAGAGACTGCTTCCGATTGTGAGGCGGGCCGAGATGCTGGCTGAACTCATGCGGTTCCGCCAAGCCGTCGCCATCGGCGGCACCCACGGCAAGACAACCACCACCTCGATGGTGGCCGCCCTTCTGGACGCGGGCGGGCTCGATCCGACCGTGATCAATGGCGGCATCATCAATGCCTACGGGACGAATGCGCGCATGGGCAAGGGCGACTGGATGGTCGTCGAGGCCGACGAGAGCGACGGCACGTTCCTGAAGCTGCCGGCCGACATCGCCGTCGTCACCAATATCGATCCCGAGCATCTCGACCATTACGGCTCGTTCGAGAAGGTGCGCGCGGCTTTCCGCCAGTTCGTGGAAAACGTTCCTTTCTACGGCTTCGGCGTGATGTGTATCGATCATCCGGAAGTGCAGTCGCTGGCGGCCCGCATCGTGGACCGCAGGCTGGTGACGTATGGCGAGAACCTTCAGGCGGATGTGCGTTTCGCCAATCTGCGCATGGAGGGATCGGTCTCGGTCTTCGACGTCATCCTGCGCGAGCGCAAGAGCGCGAGGACGCGGACGATCGAGGGCCTTCGCCTGCCCATGCCGGGGCGGCACAACGTTTCCAATGCGACGGCGGCAATCGCGGTTGCAAGCGAACTCGGTATCGGGGAAGAGGCGATCCGCAGCGGCCTTTCCTCCTTCGGTGGCGTGAAACGGCGCTTCACGCTCACCGGCACCTGGAATGGCGTCCACATCTTCGATGATTACGGCCACCATCCGGTGGAAATCCGTGCCGTGCTCAAGGCGGCGCGCGAGGCCTCGCGCGGACGCATAATCGCCATCGCACAGCCGCACCGCTACACTCGCCTGCGCGATCTCTTCGACGAATTCGCCTCCTGTTTCAACGACGCCGACATGGTGATGGTGGCGCCGGTCTATGCGGCCGGCGAGGCGCCCATCGAGGGCATTTCCTCGGAGGCACTGGTGGCGAGCCTGAAAGCCGCTGGTCATCGGGATGCGCGCTTCATCGAAGGGCCGGAAGCCATCGCCCCGATCGTGCGGGCCGAGGCGCAGGAGGGCGATTTCGTCGTCTTTCTGGGCGCCGGCAACATCACGCAGTGGGCCCATGCGCTGCCCGGAGAGCTTGCGGCATGACAAGGGGCGCCGACCTCGTCGCCAAGCTGGGGGACCGGCTCGCCGGACTGCGCGGGAAGCTGACGCTTGACGCGGGCATGGACAAGATCACCTGGTTCCGTGCGGGCGGGGAGGCCGATGCGCTCTACCAGCCTCAGGATGAGGAGGATTTGGCCGCATTTCTTCGCGCGATACCCGAGGAAATCCCGGTTACCGTGGTCGGCATCGGCTCCAACCTTCTCGTGCGCGACGGCGGCATACGCGGCTTCGTGGTGCGGCTTTCGGCCAAGGGGTTTGGACAGGCGGAGGTCGTCTCGCCCACGCAGATTCGGGCAGGAGCGGCCATATCCGACAAGCGGCTGGCAGCGGCCGCGCTGGAGGCGGGAATTGGCGGCTTCCATTTTTACCACGGCATTCCGGGAGGGCTGGGCGGCGCCTTGCGCATGAATGCCGGCGCCAATGGCGTTGAGACGCGGGAGCGTGTCGTGGAGGTGCGCGCGCTCGACCGGCAGGGCAATCTGCACGTGCTTTCCAACGAGGATATGGGCTATTCCTATCGCAGCTCGACGGCGCCCGCCGGCCTTATATTCACCTCAGCGCTTCTTGAAGGCTACCCGGAGGAACGCGAGGCGATCCGTGCCGCGATGGATGCCGTGCAGCATCACCGGGAGACCGTTCAGCCGATCCGCGAGAAGACTGGCGGCTCCACCTTCAAGAACCCGCCGGGCACGTCAGCCTGGAAGGAAATCGACAAGGCCGGCTGCCGCGGCCTGATGATTGGCGGGGCGCAGATGTCGCCCATGCACTGCAACTTCATGATCAATATGGGCACGGCCACGGGCTACGATCTCGAATTCCTTGGCGAGACGGTACGGGCCCGCGTGCTGGAGTCTTCCGGGATCCGGCTCCACTGGGAGATCAGAAGGATCGGCGAGTTCCGGCCGGGCCACACGGTGGACCCGTTCCTGGGGCAGCTTCTGTAAAACCTCATAAGCTGACGACCGGTTTGCCGCGTCCGCGGGCAGAAACGATTCCCGGCCTGCAGCAGAAACGATCCGGAGCAGCGGAGGATTTGGCCGCGAGGCCGCTGAAGACGGCGTTACCCCCCTGTTCGATGGTGGTTCATGACAGCCTGCGCCAGCGGGAGACGCGGGCTTATCCGATCACTTTTCGCGAATTTTATGAAAAAATGAATTCCACAGAATCTCAAGGTCTTGCCAGTGAATCCACTCTCTGATTCTTTAGCTGAAAGCGTTTCCTGATTTGAGTCGGCGCCGCTGTGGCGCCTGAGTTCCCCTGCAGTAGTGATCGATGGTGAGGGCACCGCGCCAGATGCCGGAAAAGGGCACCGGTCAATGAAGGACAAACATGTAGCCGTGCTGATGGGCGGATTCTCGTCCGAGCGGCCGGTATCGCTCTCGTCCGGCAATGCCTGCGCCGATGCCCTGGAGGCGGAAGGCTATCGCGTCACGCGGGTGGATGTGGGCCGCGACATCGCGCAGGTTCTGGCGGAGCTAAGGCCCGACGTTGCTTTCAATGCGCTGCACGGCCCCTTCGGAGAGGATGGTGCCATCCAGGGCGTGCTCGAATATCTGGGTATTCCCTATACCCATTCCGGCGTGCTCGCTTCCGCGCTTGCCATGAACAAGGAGCTCGCCAAAACAGTGGCGGTCGCGGCCGGCGTGCCGGTGGCGCCTTCGCTGGTGATGAGCCGCTTCGACATCGGCGACGAGCATCCCATGGAGCCGCCCTATGTGATCAAGCCCGTGGCGGAAGGCTCCAGCTTTGGGGTCATCATCGTCCGGGAGGGGCAGTCGCATCCGCCGCAGATCCTGCGCTCGGAGGAATGGCGCTACGGCGACCGCGTCATGGTGGAGCGCTACATCGGTGGGCGGGAACTCACCTGCGCCGTCATGGGCGACCGAGTGCTGGGTGTATGCGAGATTGTGCCCGTTGGGCACGCCTTCTACGACTACGATTCGAAATACGTGCCGGGCGGATCAAAACACGTATGTCCGGCGCAAATTTCACCGAATATTTACCAAAAAACAGAGACACTGAGCCTTACGGCGCACCGAGCGATCGGCTGCCGGGGGGTCACCCGCTCGGACTTTCGCTATGACGAGCGGCTTCCGGGCGAGGAGGGACTCGTCTGGCTGGAGATCAACACGCAGCCCGGCATGACCCCGACGTCGCTTGTGCCCGATATCGCCGCCGCGGCCGGTATTCGGTTTGGGGAGCTGTTGAGTTGGATGGTGGAGGACGCGTCTTGTTCGCGCTGAGGTCGGATAGGGGCAGGGGCTCCGCCGATGGCGGTGTCGTGCTGCCGCGCTGGCTTCGCAAACCTGCGCGCATGCTGGGGCGTGTCCGGTTCGATGAGATAAGACCGCCGCGTTTCGCTGCGACCATGGCGACGGCTGCGCTTTTTGCGCTGACCGCCGTTTACGGTGTGGTGGAAGGCGGCCACAGCGAAGCTGTGCTTACGGCCGTAACGTCGCGGGTCGGCTTTGCGATCAACCATGTGGAGATCGCCGGCAACAACCACACGTCGGAAATCGACATCCTGCAGCAGATCGGCCTCGATGGCTGGACCTCCATGGTGGGCTTCGACGTGCGCTCGGCGCGCGAGCGCATTGCCGAGCTTCCCTGGGTGGAGAGCGTGGCCGTGCAGAAGGTCTATCCCGCCACGCTCGCCGTCACGATCGTGGAAAAGAAGCCCTTCGCGCTTTGGCAGCAGGGCAGCCAGTTGGCGGTGATCGAGGAAAACGGCGAGGTAATTGCGCCCTTCTCCGGCGGGCGGCTTGCCACCCTGCCTCTGGTGATCGGCATGGGTGCCAACGAGAAGGGACCAAAACTCGTCGCCCAGGTTCAGCAGGTGCGGGGGCTGCGCGGGCGCGTGAAGGCCTATATTCGCGTGGCCGATAGGCGCTGGGATTTGAGGCTGGACAATGGCCTGACGATCAAGCTGCCCGAGACGGATGTGGAGGCAGCGCTGGCCGAAGCCTCCCGGCTCGATGCCGAGTACCAGCTTTTCTCGCGCGACGTCACGTCCATCGACCTGCGCATTCCCGACCGGATGGCGGTGGCGCTCGGCCCGGACGCCATGAAGGCGCGAGAGGAAATGCTCAAAGAGATGAAGGCCGAACGCAGGAGGGGCGCCAGGATATGAGCTGGTTCCTCGGAAGCCGCAGCGTCGCCCAGCGTTCGGGCATCATGACCGTCCTCGACGTCGGGTCGAGCAAGGTGTGCTGCATCATCGCGCGCCTTCTGCCCAATGAGAACAGCCGGGCGCTTGCGCATCGCACCCACCGCATCAAGGTCATCGGTATCGGCCATCAGAAGTCCCAGGGCGTGAAGTCGGGCGTCATCGTCGATCTCGACGCGGCCGAGCAGGCAATCCGCCTGGCGGTGGATGCCGCAGAGCGGATGGCGGGGCTGACCGTCGACTCGCTGATCGTCAACGTTTCGGCCGGCAGGCTGAAGAGCGAGACCGCTTCCGCCACCATCAACCTCGGCGGGCACGAGGCGACCAAGGCGGACGTCAACCGCGTGCTGCTGGCCGGCGCGCGCCAGGCGCTGAAGGCCGAGCGCGAGGTGGTCCATTCCCTTGCCGTCGGCTTTTCGCTCGATCTGGAGCGGGGTATCCGCGACCCGCGGGGCATGGTGGGCGACACGCTTGGCGTGGACATGCACGTGGTGACGGCGGACGCCGTGCCGCTGAGAAATCTGGAGCTCACCATCAACCGCGCGCATCTGTCGGTCGAGCGCATGGTGGCGACCCCCTATGCCAGCGGGCTTGCCGCTCTCGTCGACGACGAGGCCGAGATGGGGGCGGCCTGCATCGATATGGGCGGCGGCACGACCACCATGTCCGTCTTCGTGGACGGCAAATTTGTGCATGCGGACGCGCTGCCGATCGGCGGCCGTCACGTGACCATGGACCTGGCGCGGGGATTGTCCACGCGGCTGGAAGATGCGGAGCGGCTCAAGGTGATGCACGGCTCGGCCCTGCCGGCCACGAGCGCCGACGAGCGCGATGTGGTCACGATCCAGCCCATGGGCGAGGAAGGCGAGCAGCCTTTACAGGTGCCGCGGGCGGTGATGACGCGTATCGTGCGTGCGCGAATCGAGGAGATTCTCGAGCTGGTGCGCGACCGGCTCAACCGCTCGGGCTATGGCAGCCTCGTGGGGCGCCGGGTCGTGCTGACGGGGGGCGCAAGCCAGCTTGCGGGGCTGCCCGAGGCCGCGCGGCGGCTGCTTGGCCGCAATGTGCGGCTCGGCCGGCCGCTGGGCGTGGCCGGATTGCCCGAAGCCGCCAAGGGGCCGGCATTCGCTGCGCCTGTCGGCCTGCTGATCTATCCGCAGGTGGCGGCATTCGAAAGCCGGGCAGCCAAGGGCGGCATTTTCACACGTGTCACGGGGACAGGCGGAAGATTCCAGCGTGTCGGCCAGTGGCTGAGAGACAGTTTTTGACCGGGGGATGGCCCCAGGCCGCGCGGCGGCGGAAAGGCGAAAGGACGAGGACCATGACCATCAATCTACAGAAGCCGGATATTACCGAGCTGAAGCCGAGGATCACGGTGTTCGGCGTCGGCGGCGGCGGGGGCAACGCCGTCAACAATATGATCACCGCAGGTCTGCGCGGTGTGGAGTTCGTCGTGGCGAACACCGACGCCCAGGCGCTCACCATGTCGAAGGCCGAGCGGCTGATCCAGCTCGGAGCCAACGTCACGGAGGGCCTTGGTGCGGGTTCGCAGCCTGAGGTGGGGCAGGCGGCGGCCGAGGAATGTATCGATGAGATCATGGACCACCTGTCTAACACGCATATGTGCTTCGTCACCGCCGGCATGGGCGGCGGCACGGGCACGGGTGCGGCGCCGGTCGTGGCCCGGGCGGCGCGCGAGAAGGGCATCCTGACGGTGGGGGTGGTCACCAAGCCGTTCCACTTCGAAGGCCAGCGGCGGATGAGAGTGGCCGATGCCGGTATCGAGGAACTGCAGAAGTGCGTCGATACGCTGATCGTCATTCCGAACCAGAACCTCTTCCGCATCGCCAACGAAAAAACCACCTTCGCCGACGCCTTCGCCATGGCCGACCAGGTGCTCTATTCGGGCGTGGCCTGCATCACGGACCTGATGGTGAAGGAGGGGCTGATCAACCTCGACTTCGCCGACGTGCGCTCGGTCATGCGCGAGATGGGCAAGGCCATGATGGGCACGGGCGAGGCTTCGGGTGAGGGCCGGGCGCTGGCCGCCGCGGAAGCCGCGATCGCCAATCCGCTGCTCGACGAGACCTCGATGAAGGGGGCCAAGGGCCTGCTCATTTCAATCACCGGCGGACGGGACCTGACGCTGTTCGAGGTGGACGAGGCTGCGACCCGCATCCGCGAAGAGGTCGATCCGGAGGCCAACATTATCCTTGGCGCGACCTTCGACGAGGAGCTCGAGGGCGTCATCCGCGTTTCCGTGGTTGCGACCGGCATCGACAAGTCGGCATCGGAAATCTCCGCGCCGCCGACGGCGATCCGGCAGCCGCTGCGGCCTGCCCAGCAGCAGCGGCCCGCCGCTGAAGCGCGTGTGCAGGCGCCGGCTGCGCCGGAAACCTCGGCCGGGGCTGCGCGCGCGGTCGAGCAGGACGCGGTTGCCGACGCCATTCGCGCCGCCGAGCATGATGCCGGGCAGCCCGCCGCATTCCAGCCGCAGAGCAAGCTCTTCCGGCCGGTGCCGGATCCCCAGCCGAGGCAGGTTGCCGTCGGCGGGGGGCTGCGTCCTCAGCCTCAGCCGCAGCTCCAGCAGCAGCCGCAGCCTCAGCTCCAGCAGCAGCCGCAGCCTCAGTTCCAGCAGCAGCCGCAGCCTCAGTTCCAGCAGCCGCAACAGCCGGTTCAGCAGGCGCCTGTTGAGCCTGCTCCTGCGCCTGCGCCGCGCATGCCGAAGGTGGAGGATTTTCCGCCGATCGTTCAGGCGGAGATTCAGGCCGGGGTAGCCGGGAAGTCCAGCGCCGAGCAGGAGGACCGTGGGCCGATGGGGCTTCTGAAGCGGCTTACGCATGGCCTTTCGCGCCGTGACGAGGAAAGCCATTCACAGCCGCCGGAACCGCGCCTGCGCCAGGCTGAACCGCGCCGTCTGGAAAGCGACGGGCAGCTCTACGCGCCGCGCCGCGGCCAGCTCGACGAGCATGGACGGGTGGTACAGCCCCCGCGGCAGATGCAGGAAGACGACCAACTGGAGATACCCGCCTTCCTGAGGCGGCAGGCGAACTAACCGTAACGCTTTGTAACGACTTGTTAATAAACGGGTGCTGCGGCACCCGTTTGTCATTCCGAAAAAACGCGTTAAAACAAGGCATTAATGTTTGGAGCTGAAATCGTTTATCGCGTAATGAGAGGTAAAAAAGCGTGATTTGGCGAGGGGCGGCTGGATCACTATCTTCGCTGGAGTTCGGGGGGAGTTATGGCGGGATTATCCCGCGCCGGTATCCAGAGCCGTCCGAATGAAACAGATGACACATGCCGAGCGGGCGGGCTTGTCGGGGGTTAAATTGTTCGAATATCAGTCGACGCTGAGGTCGCGCTGTTCGCTTGAAGGCGTGGGTGTGCACACGGGTGCTGCAGTTTCCATTCATTTCATGCCCGCCGAGCCCGATACGGGCATCGTGTTCCGGCGGGTGGATGAACAAGCGTCCGGCAAGGCGATCCGCGCTCTGGCGACCGAAGTCGGCGCCACAGACCTGTGCACCGGCCTTGGGAATCCCGCGGGCGATCATGTGGCGACCGTCGAGCATCTCATGGCCGCGCTCATGGCGATGGGCATCGACAATGTGGCGATCGAAATCGACGGGCCGGAAGTCCCAATCATGGACGGCAGCGCCAACGCTTTCGTGGAGGCGTTCAGGAATGCGGGCATCCGGCAGCTTTCCGAGAAGCGCCGCTATATCCGGATCGTCAAGCCCGTGCGCATCGACATCGGCAGTTCCTGGGCCGAGTTCCGCCCCTATGACGGCACGCGGTTTGAGATCGAGATCGATTTCGACAGCCCTGCGATCGGCCACCAGTTCCTCGCTGTTGACGTGACCCCCGAAAGCTTTGCGCGGGAGATCGGGCCTGCCCGCACATTCGGCTTCATCCGGGATGTGGAGCGGCTGTGGGCGGCCGGCTATGCGCTTGGCTCGTCGCTCGAGAATTCCGTGGTCATTGGTGACGATCACCGGGTCATCAATGCGGGCGGTTTACGTTTCGAAAACGAGTTCGTGCGTCACAAGATGCTCGACGCCGTGGGCGATCTGGCCTTGGCAGGTGCCCGCTTCATCGGCTGCTTCCGCTCGTATCGCGGCGGCCACAGGGTCAACGCCGCCGCCCTGCGCCATCTGCTTTCCGACCGTTCGGCCTTCGAGGTTGTCGAGACGACCCGGCGCGGTCCCGGCCGTGCGGCGGAGATGGTTGCCGTCAGTTCGGCGGTTCATGCCCCTTGGGTGATCTGAGGGCGGCGCATCGGCTGTCCTCCTGTTTGCCACAAAATTGCGCTAATAAGCCCGGATAGCGTTGCCGCGCGTTCGGTTTATAGATTATGACTGCCTGCGCATCTTCGTTTCGTCTTGCCAGGGGAAGCTTTCGCGAAATGCCTTTTTCCAGCGTTGCCAGCAATCCTCGCCGGGCACGGCCCCTGTTATTGGCGCTTACGGCTGTGGCCGTTTCCCTGCTGCTTGCCGGCTGCAATGCGGAGAAGGACATGGACCTGTCCGCGTTGACGGTGGAGGATCCGGAGCCGGCCGACGTTCTCTACAATCAGGGGTTGGCCAACCTGAACGCGGGCCGCATGAAGGAAGCAGTGGCGAAGTTCGAGGCCGTCGATCGGCAGCATCCCTATACGGAGTTTGCTCGCAAGGCGCTGCTGATGAAGACGTTCGCCCATTACCGGCGCGGCGAATACACCGAGGCGATCAGCGCTGGCCAGCGCTACCTGACGCTCTATCCTACGAGCGAGGACGCCGCCTATGCTCAGTATCTGATCGGGCTCAGCCACTTCAGGCAGATCAAGAACGTCACGCAGGACCAGAGGGACGCCCGGCTCACCATCGAGGCTATGCAGCAGCTGGTGGACCGATGGCCGGATTCGGAATATGTGGCCGACGCGGAAGCCAAGATACTCTTTGCCCGCGATCAGCTTGCCGGCAAGGAGATGCAGATCGGGCGCTATTATCTGGAGCGGCGTGAATATATCGCGGCGATTCGGCGCTTCCGCGGCGTGGTGGAGAATTACTCCGATACCCGGCATGTGGAGGAAGCTCTGGCGCGCCTCGTTGAGGCCTATTATGCCATGGGAATCGCATCGGAGGCGCAGACGGCGGCCGCCGTGCTGGGGCACAACTATCCCGATAGCCAGTGGTACAAGGATTCCTATGCGCTTCTGCAGTCGGGCGGGCTTGAACCGCGCGAGGACCGGGGCTCATGGATTTCCAAGGCCGCGAGCCTAATTACAGGGGCTGGCAGCTAGGCACCCATGCTGTCGCACCTTTCGATCCGCGATATCGTCCTGATCGAACGGCTCGACATCGACTTTTCCGCCGGGCTTTCCGTGCTGACGGGTGAGACCGGTGCGGGCAAGTCCATCCTGCTCGACGCGCTGTCGCTGGCGCTGGGCGCCAGGGGCGATGCGGCTCTGGTTCGCCACGGCGCTGCTCAGGGGCAGGTTACAGCCGTTTTCGATGTTCCCGCCGTGCATCCCGCACGGCGGATTCTGCGCGAAAACGCGCTGGATGACGACGGCGACATCATCCTGCGCCGCATACAGGCGGCCGACGGGCGAACCCGCGTGTTCATCAACGACCAGCCGGCCAGTGTCGCCCTGATGCGCGAGGTCGGCCGTGCGCTGGTGGAAATCCATGGGCAGCATGACGAGCGGGCGCTGGTGGACGTTGCCACGCACCGGAGCCTGCTCGATGCCTTTGGCGGGCTCAACGAACGGGTGGCCGGGGTGCGGCAGGCGTGGCGCGCCTGGCGCGACGCGGAGCTGGCGCTTTCCCGCCACAGGGCAAAGGTGGAGGCGGCTGCACGGGAGGCGGATTTCCTGCGCGCTTCCGTGGAGGAGCTCACAAAGCTCGATCCGCAGCCGGGCGAGGAAACGGCCCTTGCCGAGGAGCGCGCCGGGATGATGCGCGCCGAGAAGATCGCCGCGGACATCGCCGACGCGCAGGAAGTTCTTTCCGGTCATGCGTCGCCCGTGCCGCAGCTTGCGAGCCTTCTGCGGCGGTTGCAGCGCAAGGCGCAGGAGGCGCCGGGCCTTCTGGACGAGATCGTGACTTCGCTCGATGAGGCACTGATTTCCCTCGATGCAGCCCAGAGCGCCGTGGAGGCGGCGATGCGCGCGAGCGAATTCGACCCTGAGCGCCTGGAACAGACCGAGGAGCGGCTGTTTGCGCTGCGTGCGGCGGCACGCAAGCACAATGTCGCCGTCGATGATCTTGCCGCGCTGCGCGACAGGATGGATGCCGACCTTGCCGATCTCGATGCGGGCGAGGAAAGATTGGCCGCTTTGGAAAAGGAGGCTGCGGCGCTCCGCGCGGCCTATGACAGGGCGGCCAGCCTCTTGTCCGAAGAGCGGCGCCATGCCGCCGAGGCGCTGGTGAGCGCGGTGATGGCCGAACTTCCGGCGCTGAAGTTGGAGCGCGCCCAGTTCATCGTGAATGTGGACAGCGAGTCGGCGGACCGGTCCGAAGACGGGATCGACCGGGTGGAGTTCTGGGTCCAGACCAATCCGGGCACGCGGCCCGGGCCGATGATGAAGGTGGCTTCAGGCGGCGAGCTTTCCCGCTTTCTGCTGGCGCTCAAGGTGGCGCTTGCCGACCGGGGCTCGGCACCCACGCTTGTCTTTGACGAAATTGACACGGGTGTGGGCGGCGCGGTGGCCGATGCCATTGGCCATCGGCTGGCGCGGCTCGCGGAGCATATCCAGGTTCTGGCGGTCACCCACGCGCCTCAGGTGGCCGCGCGCGCGCATACCCATTACCTTATTGCCAAGAGCGGCCATGACCGGGTCACCACCGGCGTGACGGTGATGGATGCCGCGGCCCGTCAGGAGGAGATCGCAAGGATGCTTGCGGGCGCGACGATCACCGACGAGGCGCGCGCCGCCGCCCAGCGGCTTCTGAGCGGCAGCACGGTTATGGCGGGGTAGGGCGGCCGGCAGCCCTCAGGCGCCGAACACCTTTTGAACCGCCTTTACCGTCGCATCCACGATGCGGTCGGCTTCTTCACGTGTGAGGCAGAGCGGCGGAGCAAAGCCCAATATGTCGCCCTGCGGCATCGCGCGACCGATCACGCCTTCTTCGAGCAGGGCGGCAGCGATCTGCGGCCCGATTTTCTTGCCCGCGTCGAAGGCGCGGCGGCTTTCCTTGTCCTCCACGAATTCCAAGGCGCACAGCAGGCCTTCGCCGCGCACCTCGCCGACATGCCGGTGGCCGCCGACGGCTTCCTTCATAGCGTTCAGGAAGTGGCGTCCCGTCTCGGCGGCGTTCTTGACGAGCCCCAGACTGTCAACCAGCTTCAGATTGGCAACGCCCGCCGCCGCCCCGATGGGATGCGCCGAATAGGTCCAGCCATGGCCGATGGGGCCGTTCTCGTCCGTGCCGCGCTCCAGCACCTCCCAGACCTTCTTCGAGACGATCGATCCCGAAAGCGGCGCGTAGGCTGACGTCAGCCCCTTGGCGATGGTGATGATGTCCGGCTCGATCCCGTAATGGTCCGAACCGAACATGGAACCCAGCCGGCCGAAGCCGGTCACGACCTCGTCAGCGATCAGAAGGATGTCGTGCTTTTTCAGCACCTTCTGGATGGCATCCCAGTAGCCTGCCGGCGGCGGCACGATGCCGCCGGTTCCCAGTACCGGCTCGCCGATGAAGGCAGCGATGGTGTCGGCGCCCTCGCGCTCGATCAGCGCCTCCAGCTCTGCGGCGAGATAGGCGGTGAGATCCTCCTCGCTCATGGCTGAATCGGGCCGGCGGTAATAATAGGGCGCTTCGGTGTGCAGGATCGGCGCCAGCGGCAGGTCGAACTTGTTGTGGAACGTGGCGAGGCCGGTGAGCGACCCGGTCATCAGGCCCGAGCCGTGATAGCCGCGCCAGCGCGAGATGATCTTCTTCTTTTCGGGGCGGCCCAGGATGTTGTTGTAGTACCAGACGAGCTTGATGTTGGTTTCGTTGGCGTCAGAGCCGCCGAGGCCGAAATAGACCTTCGACATGTTTTTCGGCGCGCGCTCCAGGATCATCTTTGCGAGCGTGATGGACGCCTCGGTGCCGTGGCCGACATAGGCGTGGTAATAGGCGAGCTCCTTCGCCTGCGCGGCGATGGCCTCGGCAATCTCGGTGCGGCCGTAGCCGACATTGACGCAGTAGAGCCCGGCAAAGGCGTCGAGCAGCCGCCGCCCGTTGCGGTCCTCAATGTAGACGCCCGAGCCGCCGGTCACGATGCGATTGGGGCTTTCCCCGCGCGCATGCTGGGCGAGGTGGGTCGAGGGGTGGAAGAAGTATTCCCGGTCCCACTGGTCAAGCTGGTCGTTCTTCAAAAACATGGCAGTCTCCTATTTGATTGTGGGGCCGAGCGGCGTCTTCGTCAGCACTTCCGGGCCGTTAGGGCCGAGCAGAACCGCGTTGGAGACGAAGTAGTCGCCCTTGCCGGTGCCCATGAGCCAGGACAGGATGTGGAAGCTCATGCCCTCGCGGATTTCCATGTCGGAATCGTGCCGAAGGCCCGTGACGCGGTTGCCGCCCGTCCATGAGGGCGGGAAGCCGATGCCGACACAGTAGCCGCAATGATGGCGGCGGTAATGAGAAAGCCCCGCCTCATCCACGACGCCCTGCCAGGCGGCATAGACGTCCCGGGCGCGCGCGCCGCGCTTCAAGGCGCCAAGCACGGCGCGGAAGGCATTGGTGGCGACTTCGGCCATGCGCGCATCCTCGTCGCGGATCGAGCCGACATGGATGAGCCGCCCCAAGGGCGCATGATAGCGGCTCACGCAGCCCGAAAGCTCGATGAACACCGGCTCGCCGGCCCGGTAGGTGCCGTTTCCCCAGGTGGCATGCTCCTCGCCGAGCCGCTCGCCCGGGCGGATGAACGGGCCAAAACCGGGGGCATCGCCACCCGCGCGGATCATGGCGGCATGGCATTCCGCCACCACGTCACGTTCCGCCGCGCCGTCGCGGATGGCCTTGATGGCGGCCGCGGCCGCTGCGTCGGACACGATCGCCGCCTTGCGCATGAGCTGCTGCTCGGCGGGGGATTTCACGAGCCGCAGATCGTCCACAAGCCCGGTCACGTCCACCCAGTGGACGTTCGAGAGGCTTTCGCGCAACGCGTGGCCGAAACCGTAGGAATGGCCGGACGACCAGGTTTCCACGCCGATGCGCACGGCGCCTTCGGTGTGCTCCCCGATTTCGGCCACCACCTCCTTCAGAAGGGCGCGAGAGCGGTCCTTGGCGGCGAAGGAGTCTTTCAGGACGCGCACGGCGAGATCGGCCGCCGTCTCGTTGTCCTCATGGCCGCGGAAAAGGGCGTTGCGCACCTGCTTCTGGATGGAGACGCGCTCCATCTGGCGCGTGATGAGCAGCATGTCGCCGTCGCCCGGCACGATCAGCAGGTGGGGCGCGAAGTAGCCCCAGTGGTCGAGGCCGGTGAGATAGAAAATGTTTTCCGGCGTGGACAGGAGGATCATGTCCAGCCCGCGCGCGCTCATCACCTGCCGGACGGCTTCCAGCCTCCGGCCGAGTTCCTCATCGGTGAACGGGTTGTCGAACATTCGAGACTATCTTCAGCCCAGATTTTCAACGGGTATCGGCGCACACATATTTGACATTGGTGAATTCCTCCATGCCCATTCGCGATCCCTCGCGGCCAAGCCCCGCCTGCTTCGTGCCGCCGAAGGGGATGGGGGCACCGGTGATCTTGGTGCGGTTGACGGCCACCATGCCGAACTCCAGCAAACGAGTGAAACGGGCAATGCGCGCCGGGCTTTGCGTGTGCAGATAGGCGACCAGCCCGGTCTCGGTGTCGTTGGCCTGCTGCAGCACGTCGTCCTCACTGTCGAAGGGCGTGAAAGCCGCGATCGGCCCGAACGTCTCCTCGCGGAAAATCAGCGCATCCGGAGGCACGTCGGCGAGAACCGTGGGCAGGAAGAAATTGGGCCCGATGTTCGAGCGCTTGCCGCCGGTAAGGAGCCGCGCACCCCTCTTCAGCGCATCGGCCACATGCGCCTCCTGTTTCGCGACGGCGCGCGCATTGATGAGCGGGCCGATGTCGGGGTCTTCGAGACCCGGTCCGATCGAAAGCGCGCGCACCTTTTCGGCAAAGGCCTCCACAAAGGCGTCGTAGATCGGCTGCTCGATATAGAAGCGGTTTGCCGCGAGGCAGTCCTGGCCCGATGTGGCGAACTTCGCCGAAACTGCGCTTTCCACCGCGCGCTCAAAGTCGCAGTCGGCGAAGGCGATGAAGGGCGCATGCCCGCCGAGCTCCATGACCAGCTTTTTCACCGTCGGCGCGCACTGGCCATAGAGCAGCCGGCCGATCTCGGTCGAGCCCGTGAAGGAGAGCACGCGGACGTGAAGCGAAGCGGTCATGGCGCCGACCACCTCGGCTGCCTTGCCCGTCAGCACGTTAAGGACGCCGGCGGGGAAACCGGCGCGCTCGGCAAGCTCCGCCAGCGCGAGTGCGGAGAAGGGCGTTTCCGAAGAAGGGTGGGCCACGACTGTGCAGCCGGCGGCAAGCGCGGCCGCGGCCTTGCGCGTGAGCATGGCGGAGGGAAAATTCCACGGCGTGACAAGTCCCGCTACGCCTGCCGGTTCACGCGAGATCCGCATCTGCGCGTCGGGCAGGTGCGAGGTCACGCTTTCGATATTCAGCCGTTTTGCTTCCTCGGCATAGAATTCCACGAAGGAGGCGGCATAGTCGATCTCGCCGCACGCTTCCGAAAGCGGCTTGCCCTGTTCGATGACCATCAGCCGGGCGAGGTCTTCGCGCGCATTGACGATCAGGCCGTGCCAGCGGAGCAGGATCTGCGAGCGCTCCTGCGGCAGAAGCATGGACCATTCGCGAAAGGCGCGGTGGGCGGCGGAAATGGTCTCGTCCACCTGTGCGGCGCTCAGCGCGGGTACCGCGCCGACGCGCGTTCCGTCAGCCGGGTTTGTCACGTCGATCTCCGCTCCGTCGGGAGCAGCGATCCAGCGCCCGTCCGCATAGGCGTATTCGCGGAAGAGGCGCGGATCATGAAGGGCGGAAAGAGCGGTCTTTTCAAGTGCAGCAAGGGCTGACATCGGCTCACTCCCGGACTCGGATTTGCTCTTTGGGAACCTTGTGTCCGTTATGCTATGCGGGCAGCCAAAATTTCGTTGGGAAGCGCGCCGCGACCCCAAAGATTCTTCCGATTTTACGGGGGCTTGCCGCCTATTTTTTCTGCGTTCCGGCAGGTTCGGAAAGCAGGAGCTCGAGCGGCATGCCGCGCGGCTGCTTCACGGGTTTGGTGACGATGTAGGTGAAGTAGCGCTGCAGGCCGAGCCGCGCTTCAAGCAGGCCGTCCACGAGCCGCTGATAAGCATCGATGTCGCGGGTCACCACCTGCAGGATATAGTCGAAGCCGCCGCCGACGGCCCAGCAGCCGACGACCTCATCGATTTTCTGCACCGCACGCTCGAAGAGCTGGAAGTTCTCCGCCCGGTGCCCCTCGAGCTCGACGGCCATGAAGATGACCACATGCGGAGCGATGCGTGACAGCGCCACCTCCGCGCGGTAGCCGGTGATGACACCGGCTTCCTCGAGGCGCTTGAGGCGTTCCCAGCACGGCGCGGGCGTAAGGTTCACGCGCTCGGCCAGTGCCGTCTTGGAGATGCGGCCTTCCTTCTGCAGGATGGAGAGGATCCTCAGATCCCTGTCGTCGAGCTTGAGCATTCAGACATGTCCCTGCCGGGCAATCCACTTGCTTGCGGCTTCCGCCACCCGTATCGCAAATGCCGCGGGCCAAAGTGTCGAGACCGCTGCCTTTCCGCAAGAGGGAGACAAGCACTACCTTGGCGGAGGCTGCTTCCCTCTTGCTGGTAGGGTGCGCCCGCTTAGCTTTGGATGACCTTTCCTGCGCCCGCCTTCTTCGCTTCGCCCAGCGCAAAGGTGGCGATCGCTGTATCCTGCGCGCCGGTGCCCGTCAGATCGCAGATGGTTATCTGCTCCTCGCTCGTGCGGCCGGGCCTGCCATTCACGATCTCGCCGAGTTCCGGGGGTGTTCCGCCTTTCCACAGGCCGGCCGCTATGGCCGCGCGCAGCTCGCCCAGCCGCTCGCACTGGCTCACCCGGTCGGCCACATAGAGATCGGCCTTAATGAGAGCGCCTGGGGCGACCTCGTTCTTCTTCTCCTGGTCGGACCCCATAGCCGTGATGTGCAGGCCGGGATGCAGCCATTCGGCCTTGAGAACGGGCTCTTCGGCCGGCGTGGTCGTCACGACGAGCTGGCTTTCGGCCACGAGCCTAGCGGGATCGGCCTCCGCGCGCGCTTCGATCCCGAGCCTTTCGGCGATGTCCCGCGCACAGGCTTCGGCCTTGCTCGTGTCGCGGCCCCAGACGAGCACGCGGCGGAAGGGGCGAACCAGATGCGCCGCCTCGATCTGCAGGCGTGCCTGCACGCCGGTGCCCATGACGCCGGCCGTCCCCACTTCTCGCGGCGCAAGATGCTTCGCCGCCACCGCGCCGGCCGCGGCCGTGCGCACATCAGTCAGGTAACCGTTGTCGAGTAGCAGCGCCTCGACCAAACCGGTCTTCGCGGAAAACAGAATCATCAGGCCGTTGAGACTCGGCAGGCCCAGCTTCGGATTGTCGAAGAAGCCGGGGCTGACCTTGATGGCAAAGCCCTCGAAGCCCGGAATATAGGCCGTCTTCACGTCCACCTCGCCATGGGCCTCGGGAATGGCCATGGAGAGGATCGGTGGCATGATCACCTTGCCCGTGCCGAGCGCGGCGAAAGCCTGCTCGACCACGCGGACGGCGTTCATGTCGAGGCGGACCGATTTGCGCAGTTCCGCCTCGGTGAGGATGAAGATGTCATGCGGCATAGGGCGTCCCTTTGACGACAAGATCGCCGAGCTGCACATCCCGGCCGTTCACGATGTCGGTGAAGACCTTCATGTCCACGTTGCGGCCCGTCACGATGCTGGCAACGGGTCCTCTGACCCTGCCGAGCTTGCCTGCCATGAGCGCGGCCGCGCCCACGGCGCTCGCGCCCTCGCAGACGATGCGGTCCTCGAAATAATGAGCCTGCATGGCGCGGTAGATTTCCTCCTCCGAGACCAGCACCACATCGTCCAGGCAGTCCCGGCAGAGTGCGAAAGTGTGGCGGTTTTCGAGCCCGATGCCGCCGCCCAGGGAATCGGCAAGGCTCGGTACCTCCGTGATTCCCACCGGCCTGCCGGCCCGGAGTGCGGCGTGCATGGCCGCGCCGCGCTCCATGGTGATGCCGACGATGCGGATCGACGGCTTCAGCCTTTTGAGCGCAAAGGCGATGCCGCCGGCGAGCCCGCCGCCCGAGAGCGGGATGAGTAGGGTTTCGAGGTCTGGCCGCTGCTCGACGAGCTCAAGGCCGATGGTGCCCTGTCCGGCGATGACCGGCAGCGCGTCGAAGGGCGGGATTTCGGCGAGGCCTTCCTCGCGCGCCAGCCTTTCGCTTTCGGCCTGCGCCTCGTCCTGGCTGTTTCCGACGATGCGGACCTCGGCGCCGAGCGCTCGGATGCCCTCCACCTTGGCCTGCGGAACGAGGCTCGACATGCAGATGACGGCGCGCATTCCGCGTCCGGCGGCGGCGTAGGCTATGGCCCGGCCATGATTGCCGGTGGAGCAGCAGGTGACGCCGGCGTTGCCCTCCGGCAGGAGCGCGACCGCGTTAGCCGCGCCGCGCAGCTTGAAAGCCCCGGTCGGCTGGGCAAACTCCAGCTTCAGAAGCACCTCGCTGTCCGCAATGCGGCTCAGGAAAGGGGAGGGGACGAGCGGCGTATCAAGGGCGGCTATGCCTGCAATCCTCCGGCGCGCGGCGAGGATGTCGGCCAGCGAAAGCGCATTCACTAGCCAGCCTCCAGAACCGCGCTCAGGAACTGCCTGGTCCGCTCCTCCTTGGGATTGTTGAAGATTTCCTCGGGCGTGCCCTGTTCGGCAATCTTGCCGCCATAGAAGAAGCAGACGCGATCGGCGAATTCCTTCGCAAAACCCATCTGATGCGTGACCATCAGCATGGTCAGGTTATGCTCCTTGCCGAGCTTGCGGATGACGTTCAGCACCTCGCCGACCAGTTCCGGATCGAGCGCCGAGGTAACCTCGTCGAAGAGCATCACTTTGGGCCGCATCGCAAGCGCCCGGGCGATGGCCACGCGTTGCTGCTGGCCGCCCGAAAGCTGGTTCGGATAGTGATTCTTCTTGTCTGCGAGTCCCACCATGTCGAGCAGTTCGGCGGCGCGCTCCTCCGCCTCTTTCTTCGACAAGCCAAGCACATGGACCGGCGCCTCCATGCAGTTCTTCAGCGCCGTCATGTGCGGGAACAGGTTGAAGTGCTGGAATACCATGCCGATATTGCCGCGCACGCGGCGCAGGTGCTTCTCGTCCGCGGGCACCAGTTCGCCGTTCTTATGCATGTGGGTCAGCGGCTCACCGTCCACATAGATGACGCCGTCATTGATGCGCTCCAGCGTCATCAGCATGCGCAGCACTGTGGTTTTGCCGGAGCCGGAAGGCCCGATGATCGCGACCTTCTCGTTCGGCGCGATTTCCAGATTGAGAGAATCCAGAACGGTCAATGCGCCGTAACGCTTCGTCACGTTGTCGAATTTGACCATGGGCGTTGTCATCGGTCGCCTCCGGGGTTGCGCAGACTGCGGTTCAGCCATGTCTCCACCTGCCGGATCAGGGCCGCGGCGACGAGGCTCATGACGAGGAAGAAGGCGCCCACGAGCGTGATCGGCTCGATATAGCGGAAGCTCTGGGACCCCAGGATCTTTGCCGTCTGCATCAGTTCCAGGACGGCGATGGCCGAAAGGAGAGGGGTCTCCTTGAACAGCGCGACGAGATAGTTGCCGAGGGCGGGCACGATCGGCGGGATCGCCTGCGGAATGATGATGTCCCGGAAGGTGATGTAGGGGCTGAGGTTGAGCGCGGTCGAAGCCTCCCACTGGCCGCGCGGGACGTTTTCCAGTCCGGCCCTGTAAACCTCTGAACAGTAGGCTCCGTAGTGAAGGCCGAGCGCGATGACACCGGCCACCATGGCGGGCAGAACGATGCCGAACTCCGGAAAAACGAAGTAGATGAAGAAGATCTGGATCAGCACCGGCGTGGAGCGGATGAACTCGACGACGGCCGCGGTGGGCACCGAAATCCAACTCGTCTTCGACATGCGCAGGATGGCGAGCACCAGACCCAGAACGGCCGCCAGCAGGAAGCCCAGAAGCGTGGCCTCTATCGTGACCACCGAGGCCCGCAGAAGCTGGGGCATGATTTCCCAGACATAGTTCCAGTCCCAGAACATGGCCTATCTCCCCCTCGCCATGCCGCGCGCGGCCACCGTTTCAAGCGCCCGCATGCCGACGGTGATCAGGATGGAGATGGCCAGATACATGATCAGCACAATGGTGAAGATCTCGACGGTCCGGAACGTCGTCTGGTTCATCTGCTGGGCCTTGAAGGTCAGATCGGAGATGGTGATCAGCGACACCAGCGCCGTCGCCTTCAGAAGCTCAATGAAAAGATTGCCCCAGGGCGGGATCATCGCGATGAAGGCCTGCGGAAGGATGATGCGGCGCAGCGCGAGATTGCGCGGCATGTTGAGCGCCACCGAGGCTTCCCATTGGCCGCGCGGAACGGCGGCGACTGCGCCGCGCACCACCTCAGCGCCATAGGCACCCACATTGAGCCCGAGTGCAGCGATCGCCACCGTGAGCGGCTCGAGCAGGATGCCGAAATGCGGCAGCACGAAGAAAAGCCAGAAGAGCTGGACAAGCGCGGAGGTGCCTCGGAACACCTCGATATAGGCGATGGCCAGCCATCGCAGCGGCCAGGGGCCATACATCTTGGCTATCGCCGCCACCAGCGCCATGATCACGGCGAGGATGCAGCCGCCGATCGTGATCTGGATGGTGATCAGAGCGCCTTGCAGAAGGCCGGGGATGAATTCGCGGAAGCCTGCAAAGCTCGCAACCGCAAGGCCGGCCGTGAAGAACACGATCGCGCAGATCGTGAGCGACCGCAACTGCATCTCACCCCTCCGGCTGAATCGTGGTCCGGTAATTATTGTATAGCTGGGAAGCCGGCCGGAAAGGCCGGCATCCTTCGGCCGGTTACTGCCCGGCGGAGCAGAGCTCCTTGGTAGTGGCGGTGGGCAGGTAACCCTCGCCAAAGCCGAACTGGGAAACCAGTTCGATGTGCTCCGGCGTGCCGATAAACTCCTTCAGATGCTTGTTGAACTCGGCCAGAAGGTCCTCGTCCTCGGGGCGGAAGGCGAAACCGCCATGGCCCATGACGGACTCTCCGGCCACCTCGGCGAAGGGCGGAGTGGATTCGACACCCTCGTTGTTTTCGGCCATGCGCGCGATGGAAAGGGCCGTCAGCGCCGCGGCGTCCGCGCGGCCGGACTTCACGGCGCTCACAAGGCTTGCCTGGTCGGGCAGAACGACAAGCTGATCCTGCGGAATGCCGGCCTTGTCCGCATATTCGGCCTCGATGGCGCCGGCCATGACGGCAAGGGTGAGATCGCTGTTGTCGGCAATGCTGGAGTAGTCGACGATGTTCTTGGGATTGCCCTCGGCAACCAGCAGAGCCTGGCCGATGCCGTATGAGGGTTCGGAGAAGGCAACCTGCTGGCAGCGCTCCGGCGTGATGAACATGCCCGCCGCGATGATGTCGAAACGGCCGGCCTTCAGGCCCGGAATGAGGGAGCCGAATTCGGTGAGAACGCCGTCAACCTCCGGAATGCCCATGCGCGAGAGAATTTCCTTCGCGACCTCGGGGGATTCGCCGGTGAGCTCGCCGGCGGGCGTGGCGAAGCCGTAGGGAGCCTCATTGGCGAAGCCGACGCGGATGTAACCCTGCTCGCGCGCGCGTTCCAGCGTGCTCTGGGCAGCGGCTGCGCCGAGCGAGGCGGCGATGGCGACGAGCGCCACCATTCCCTTCAGAAAGCTTCGTCTCATGGTGTCTCCCCTTTAATAATTCAGATTGCCGGCTGATGAAGCCTGATGTACACATCATCACGTCGATCAAGCCCTTGTCAACGGTTTTGATCGCGAATCTCGGCCTTCCGAGGTTTCTGAGCATTTCAGTTCGTGATGAAATGTGCACAACTCGGGCCCATGCCGGAGAAACGCGTTGGGCAGCGAGGTTTGGCACGGCACCGGAGGTAGAATTGCCTGCGTCACACCTGCCCTTCAGTTTACAGGAATACGCCGATCGTCTTGAAAAGACCCGCCGTGCGATGGCGGAAAAGGGGATCGATGTTCTCTTTGTCGAGGACCCGTCCAACATGGCGTGGCTGACCGGTTACGACGGCTGGTCCTTCTACGTGCATCAGGGCGTGCTCGTGTTTCTCGACGAGGACCCCGTCTGGTGGGGCCGGCATCAGGACGGCAACGGCGCTCTGCGCACCTGCTACATGGCGGAGGATCGCGTGCTGCGCTATCCCGAGCACTACGTGCAGTCCACCGTCCGCCATCCCATGCAGCATCTGGCCGAAGTGCTCCGCAACCGCGGGTATGGCGGCAAGCGCATCGGAGTAGAGCTCGAGAACTACTATTTCTCCGCCAAAGCCTATCTGGTGCTGAAGGAGGAACTACCCAACGCCACCTTCGTGGATGCCACGGGCCTCGTGAACTGGCAGCGCGCCGTCAAATCCGCCGAGGAAATTGCATTCATGCGGCGCGCGGCGCGGATCACCGAAAAGATCATCGACGGCATCATCGAGCGCGTCGAGCCGGGCCTGAAGAAGAACGAGCTGGTGGCTGAGATTTATGCGGACGCCGTACGCGGCGTGGAGGAGGACTGGGGTGACTATCCGGCCATCGTGCCGCTTCTGCCTTCGGGCAAGGATGCCTCGGCGCCGCATCTGACCTGGGACGGCCGCCGCTTCGAGGAGGGCGAGGCGACCTTCTTCGAGATCGCCGGCTGCTATCGCCGCTATCACGTGCCGCTCTGCCGGACGGTTTTCCTCGGCACGCCGCCGCAATACATGCTCGACGCGGAGAAGGCGCTGGTCGAGGGGCTTGAGGCCGGCATGGAGGCCGCGCGGCCCGGCAACCGGGCAGGGGACGTGGCGGATGCGCTCTTCCGCTCCCTCGAAAAGGCCGGCATCAAGAAGGACGGGCGCTGCGGCTATCCGATCGGACTCTCCTATCCGCCGGACTGGGGCGAGCGCACCATCTCGTTCCGCCGCGAAGACGATACCATCCTGCAGCCGGGCATGACCTTCCATTTCATGCCGGGGCTGTGGATGGCCGACTGGGGGCTGGAAATAACGGAAAGCATCCTCATCAAGGAAAGCGGGCCTGCCGAGGCGCTGTGCAACCGCCCGCGCGAGCTGATCGTGAAGAACGGCCGCCATGCCTGACACTGCACGAACGCGGCAGATCCTCGCTCAGCTCGTCGCATTTCCCACCGTCTCAGCCGACTCCAATCTGGAGCTGATCGCCTATGCGGGCGAGCTCCTGAGCGAGGCGGGAGCGCGGCTGATGGTGAGCCGGGACGAAACCGGCACCAAGGCCAATCTTTTCGCCACGCTGGGGCCGGAAGGAGACGGCGGCATCGTGCTTTCCGGCCACACCGACGTTGTGCCGGTGGACGGGCAGGACTGGACGGGCGATCCCTTCACCCTGCGCGAGGCGGACGGGCGGCTTTACGGCCGCGGCACCTGCGACATGAAAGGCTTTATCGCCTGCTGCCTCGCCATGGCGCCGGTCTTCGCCGCCCGCGATCTGAAGCGGCCCTTGCACTTCGCCTTCACCTATGACGAAGAGGTGGGCTGTTTCGGCGCACGCGCGCTGATGGAGGAACTGAAGCGGGCGGATGTCCGCCCCTCCGCCGCCATCATCGGCGAGCCGACCATGATGCGGATCATCGAGGGGCATAAGGGCTGCTATGAATACACCACCGAGTTTCGCGGGCTGGAAGGGCACGGCTCGGAGCCGGAGAGGGGCGTCAACGCGGTCCACTATGCCGTGCGTTATGTGAGCCGGCTTCTGGAACTGGGCGAGGCGCTCAAGGCGCGGGCGCCGGAGGGAAGCCGCTTCCGGCCGCCGTGGACCACCCTTCAGGTCGGCCGCATCGAAGGCGGGGCCGCGCGGAACGTCATCGCCGGCCACTGCGCCGTGGAGTGGGAAATGCGGCCAGTGCAGACGGCGGACGCCGATTTCGTGAAGGAGCGCCTTGCGGCCTATGTGGACGAGGAACTGAAGCCCGCGATGCGCGCCCTCTCGCCCGACGCCGACATCGTGACCCATGTCGTCGGCGAGGTGGAGGGGCTGGAGCCGGTTGCAGAATCGGAAGCGCGGCGTATCGTGAGCGCTCTCACGGGGCTTGCGGAGGCGGAGGTGGTAGCTTTCGGCACGGAGGCGGGGCTGTTCCAGCGCGCGGGCATTTCCGCTGTCATTTGCGGGCCCGGTTCGATCGAACAGGCGCACAAGTCAGACGAGTTCGTTTCCATTGAGCAGCTTTCGGCATGTCTGGACATGCTGGACCGGCTTGCGGAGAAGCTCGAATGAAAGTGACGAGATGAGGGCAGGGGAGACTGCCGGCAGCGAGGCGCGCGCCCGCTACGAACGGATCTACCATACGCTGCGCGATCGCATCTGCCTGCTCGACTATCCGCCCGGGATGCGTTTGCGGGAGGAGGATCTGGCGGCCGAGTTCGCCACCAGCCGCACGCCCGTGCGCCGCGTGCTGGCGCGGCTGGAGGACGAGGGCCTGCTGCGCTCCGTGCATGGGGTGGGCACGATCGTCACCGACATCGAAATCGACGATCTGCAGCAAGTCTATCAGCTTCGCGTCGAGCTTGCCGAGCTGTTCGGAAGGGTTGCGCCGAACGTGCCGGGTCCGGAGGAGATGAGGCAGTACCGCAGCCTGCTTGCGCGCTGCGAGGAACTGGTGCGCAAGCCTGACGCGCGCGAGTTCGCCCGCCTCAACATGGAGTTCTTCCACCTCTTCACACAGCTCACCGCGAACGAGCCGCTACGGGCGATTTCCGAGCGGCTTTACTACCAGACCACGCGCATCTGGCTGAAGACCGCCTCGCGACTGGCCGCCTATGAGGACATGCTGCTGAACGAAATTCATGTCTTCCAGCGTGAGATGACGGACATCGTGGCGGCGATCGAGTGCGGCAATCTTCTGGCCGCCGGCCACATTCGTCGCGCGCACATCGCCATGAGCTTTGCACGGCTCTACGCGGCAGCACACCCCGAAGGGGCCTCTGCCGCTCCGATCTGACTTTCTCAGTCCCCGTACGGCACCCAGACGTTCTTGATCTCGACCGCACGGCGGAAGAAATCGTCCAGCAGGGCTGCATCGCCCGCCCAGTCCGGGGCAAGGCCGCCACTGGTCCACACCCGCTTGAGATTGGCGGCGGATTCACGCTCGACCGTTGCGCAGAGCTGGGTCTCGCCCACGCACCAGAGAGCGTCCACATCGTCGTGTTTCGCAAGCACCGCGGCGAGTTCCACGCTATCGCCCGTGACGATGTTGACGCTGCCTGCCGGCAGGTCCGAGGTTTCGATCACCTGATAGAGATCCGTGGCAACCAAGGGAAAGCGCGCCGAGGGCACGGCGACCACCGGATTACCCATGGCAAGGGCTGGGGCCATCATCGTCACCAGCGCAAGGAGCGGCGCATCGTCGGGCGACACGATCCCGAGCACGCCGACGGGCTCGTTGAGCGCAAGGGTGACCACGCGCGCGGGGGGCTGATGCACCCGGCCCTCATATTTGTCCGCGAGGCTGGCCGCCGCAAAAATCCGCTCGATGGACAGATCCACCTCGGCCGCGGCCTCCTTCGGCCTGATGCCCGTCAGGCTTGCAATGCGGCCGGTGAACTCCGCCGCGCGCACGGCCAGGTTCTCGGCCAGGAAATAGAGCACCTGCGCGCGGTTATAGGCTGTCGCCTGATGCCATTTGCTGGCGCGGGCGGTACTCACTGCGTCGCGGATGTCCTTGCGGTTGCCGGCGCCCACTTCGCCCATGATCCGGCCTTTGGGATCGGTGACGGGAAGGGCATAGTTGCCATCCGGTCGTACCTGTTTGCCGCCGATGAAGAGCTTGGGCGTGCGGTCGATGAGAGGCGTATTGCTGCCGGTATCGGGCTGCGGCTCTGGCCTCGGAGCGGGCTTGTAGACGGCCTTGCCGGCCGGCCGCTTCAGATATTCGTAGAGGCCTTCATGACCGCCCTCGCGCCCGAAGCCGCTCTCGCGATAGCCGCCAAAACCGGACGAGGCGTCGAATATGTTGGTGCCGTTGATCCAGACGACGCCCGCCTTGAGCTGCGGCGCCACATGGAGAGCGCGGCTGATGTTCTCGCTCCAGACGGAGGCCGCGAGCCCGTAGCGCGTGTTGTTGGCGAGCGCCACGCCTTCCTCCTGCGTGCGGAAGGTCATGGCGGCGAGCACTGGGCCGAAGACCTCCTCCTGAGCAAGAATGTTCGATGGCGCCACGGAGGTGGCCAGCGTCGGCAGATGGTAATAGCCCGTCTGCGGCAGGTCCGAGGCGGGCTGCCAGCATTCGGCACCCTGGCGCGCGCCCTCGGCGACCATGCTTTTCACGCGCTCGAGCTGAACCGGGGCGATCAGCGGGCCGATGTCCGTGTTCTTGTCGAGCGGGTCGCCGAGGCGCAGGTGTCCCATACGCGCCTTCACCTTGGCGAGCATGCGTTCGGCCACGCTTTCCTGAACGAGCAGGCGCGAGCCGGCGCAGCAGACCTGGCCCTGGTTGAACCAGATGCCGTCCACCAGGCCTTCCACGGCGCTGTCGAGGTCAGCATCCTCGAACACCATGAAAGCGGACTTTCCGCCGAGTTCCAGCGAAAGCTTCTTGCCGGTCCCGGCGGTTGCGCGGCGGATGATCTTGCCCACCTCCGAGGAGCCGGTGAAGGCGATCTTGTCGATGTCCGGATGCTCGACGATGGCAGCGCCCGTTTCGCCGCCACCCTGCACGATGTTGACCACACCCTTGGGTACGCCGGCGCGCGCGCAGATTTCGGCAAAGAGGATGGAGGTGAGCGGTGTGAATTCCGCCGGCTTCAGGACCACGGTGCAGCCTGCCGCGAGCGCCGGAGCGATCTTCCAGGCAAGCATCAGGAGCGGGAAGTTCCATGGGATGATCTGTCCGCAAACGCCCACGGGCTGGTGACCGGGATAGGCCTTCTCCAGCGTCTGCGCCCATCCCGCGTGATGGATGAAGTGGCGCACGGCGAGCGGCACGTCGATGTCGCGGCTTTCGCGGATCGGCTTGCCGTTGTCGATCGACTCCAGAACGGCAAAGAGGCGCCCATGCCGCTGCATCGCCCGCCCGATCGCGTAGAGGATGCGCGCGCGCTCATAGCCGCTGGTTTTCGACCAGGCGGGCAGGGCGCGGCGGGCGGCCCTCACGGCCGCGTTTACATCCTCGGGGCCAGCCTCCGACACCTCCGCCAGCGTCTCGCCGGTGGCGGGTTCGAGGACGGTGAAGGTCTTTCCCGACGCCGCCGCCTGCCACGTGCCGCCGATGAAAAGCGCTTTGGAGAAATCATGCGCGTTGAGCCACGCGTCGGCCTCCGTGCGCGATTCGGGCGCCGGGCCGTAGTCCATGGCCGCATAGCGTTCAAGGATAGTCACTAGGTTTCTCCGAAAATTACGGCGCGTTCATCTTCCATTGGAGCGCCCCCTCTCTTGTTCACTTGGCCTCCGTTTCACTGCGGCTGAGATGTTGAAATCGCGTTCTCCCCCACCAGGGGGAAGATGGGCGCTTATGCCGGCGTCTCTGCCAGCCACTAACCGGCGTGATTGACGACAAGGCCTATGCCGGTATCTCCCTCCTGGCGGGGGAGAAAGCAAATTCCTGGGTTTGGGCGGGAGCCCAAGTTCTTGGAATTTGCAAGAGAGGGGGTAGGAAATCCTGTCTGGCAAAACACTACCTAGGCCATGGCGTGATGATAGGCGGCGGAATAGCGCCCGGTCACGTGGTGCTCGAGCTGCCGCTCGATATCGGTGAGCAGACTCGACGCGCCGAAGCGGAAGAGGTCGGGCTCGAGCCAACGGCGTCCGAGTTCCTCGCGTATCAGGATCAGCCACTCAAGCGCCGCCTTGGCGGTGGAAATGCCTCCGGCGGGCTTGAAGCCGATGCGCACGCCCGTGCGTTCATGGTAGGCGCGGATGGCGCGTACCATGGCAAGGCCGACGGGCAGGGTGGCGTTGACGCTTTCCTTTCCCGTCGAGGTCTTGATGAAGTCGGCGCCGGCCATCATCGCCACCATGGAGGCGAGCGTGACGTTGCGCAGCGTGGAGAGGTCCCCCGTGCCGAGGATGACCTTTAGATGCGCATCGCCGCAGGCCTCGCGGAAACGAGCGATTTCGTCGTAAAGCTCCTCCCAGCGGGCGCCGAGCACCAGTCCGCGCGGGATCACGACGTCGATCTCGTCCGCGCCATCTTCGACCGAGGCATGGATTTCGCAGATGCGGGTCTCCAGCGGTGCAAGCCCATGCGGGAAGGCCGTCGAGACGGCGGCCACATGGATGCCCGTGCCCTTGAGCGCGTTCACGGCGGTCGAGACGAAGGGGTGGTAGACGCACACGGCAGCGGGGCGGATATCCGCGTCCTCGATGCCAAGCCCCTTCACCAGCTGAGGCGAGAGCGGGTTGCGCGCCTTGGCGCACAGCCGCCGCACCCTTTCATGCGTGTCGTCGCTCGAAAGGGTGGTAAGGTCCATGAGCGAGATGGCGCGCAGAAGCCATGCCGCCTGATTGTCCTTCTTGATGGAGCGGCGCTTCGTGAGCGTTGCCACGCGGCGCTCGATCGCGCTGCGGTTGACGTGGCGCATCGCCTCGAGCCAGCCGATGTCAAGCGGCATACCGGGATTGCGCGAAGCTGCAGCGGTTGCGGCCGAATCCGCCGGCCGCTGCCGGGCGAACGTGCCGGGCAGCGGATACACGCTGGCGCCGCCAGGAGAAAGGGTATCGCTGCTGTTGCTGGTCATCCGTATCGCTCAAAAGTGCCGCCACGGAGGGAGTAGCCGCGGAAAGGTCATCTGCGGCGTGCGCAGGGAACCGACCTTCGTTCTCCCCGTCGCCGAGCATATTCCATCAGATGGCGAGGCAAGACAAGCGGCCTGTGCACTCCGATGCCTTTCCGGCGCTTGCAGCCGCTTGGGAACTCCCTGAGCCATCGCGCATTAACCCGGCGAACCATCATTGGCGGACCGGCCTTACGAGCGGCGGCCGCCAATTCCCGACATGGGCTCAATACGGCAAAGGAAGGGATATCGGCATGGCACGATCCCAACGTCCGAAAGGCAGCGCCCCGCCGTCGCCCGGCTCCGAAATCGTCGAGCTCATTCCTGCGCTGCGCGCCTTTGCGAGGACCTTCTACCGTGACCCCAACGACGCCGACGATCTTGTGCAGGAGACGCTGACCAAGGGCCTCTCCCACCTGCATCAGTTCGAAGCAGGGACCAGCATGAAATCCTGGCTTTTCACCATCATGCGCAACACCTTCTACACCAAGATCAAGGTGTCGAAGCGCGAGGCGCCGGGCTCCGCCGATTGCGTGTCGGCCCGTCCGATGGTGGGGGCCACGCAGGAATGGTCCGCGCGCGGCCTGGAGATTCACAACGCCATCCAGCGCCTGCCCGAGCAGCAGCGCGAGGTGATGATGCTTATCGGCGTGCTGGGCATGAGCTACGAGGAGGCCGCGACGATCTGCAACTGCGCGATCGGAACGATCAAGAGCCGCCTCAACAGGGCGCGCCTGCGGCTTCTGGCCGAGCTCGGCGAAAAGTCCGGGGTCTCTGCGGTCGAGCGGGCGGATGCGAGTCCCGGCAACGACAACGGCATTTTCTACGCCTGATTGGGGTAGGCGACGCCGATTCTGCAGATGGCTGGCAGAGGCCATGCCGCCTGGTAACGATCGCATCGGCTTGCCCGGCGAGCATGAAAATTCTAGCCAGTCAGCATGATCTATTTCACCAGTGACACCCATTTCGGAGATCCGCGTGTCCTGCGGGTGGACCGGCGCCCCTTCCGTTCCGTGGCCGAGCATGACGAGGCGCTGATCCGTGCATGGAACGAGGTCGTCCTGCCTGAAGATACCGTCTGGCACCTTGGCGATTTCGCGCGCGGCGATGCGGAACGGGTAGAAGAACTGCTGTCCGCCCTGAACGGCGTCAAGCACCTCATCATCGGCAACAATGACGGCCCGGCGACGCTCGCAGCCGGCGGCTGGTCGAGCGTGCAGCACTATGCGGAGCTCGTTATCGCGGACCGGCTCCTGATCCTCTGCCACTTTCCGTTCCGGACCTGGAACCAGATGGGCAGGAAATCGATCAACCTGCACGGCCACTCCCACGGTCGCCTCACGCCCGCGCCGCGCCAGTTCGATGTCGGCGTGGATGCGCAAGAGCTGCGCCCGGTGACGCTGGAGCAAATCCTTGCCCGCAGGAGGCGAAGGGCAAGGAAAAGTGTGTGACAGGCCGAAGGAGCACGGACAACGGGCTGAACATGCGCTGACTGCGGGCAATTTGACGCAGGAGGGATTTCAGCGGTAAGCAGCCTTGTTGCCGGGCGATCGTTTCGCGCGGCGTTCCACCCCTTAGACGGCAGTTCCGAAGAACATTTCTCCGCATGAGATTTCCCGCTCCGCTGATCGAGGCGCGGCTAGTCCGCCGCTACAAGCGCTTCTTGGCCGATGTGGTGCTTGGCGACGGCACGGAGACCACCGTTTCGGTGCCGAACACTGGCTCAATGCTGGGGCTTACGGCGCCGGGATCACGCGTGCTGCTTTCGAGATGGGACGACGGCAAACGCAAATACCCTTACCGGCTCGAAATCGTGGAGGCGGACGGCACGCTGGTAGGGATCAACACCGGCCTGCCCAACCGGCTGGCCATCGAGGCGATCCGCGCCGGGCTGGTCGGCGACCTCGATACCTATCCCGTCATCAGGCCGGAGCAGCGCTATGGCGAACGCTCCCGCATAGATTTTCTTCTAGAACACCCCGAGCGCCCGCCCGCCTATGTGGAGGTGAAGAACGTCCACTTCATGCGCGAAAGCGGGGTGGCGGAGTTTCCCGATACGGCTACGGCGCGCGGCGCCCGGCATCTCGACGAGCTTGCCGCCATGTGCGCAGCCGGCGCGCGCGCCATCATGATCTATGTGGTGCAGCGGGGCGACTGCTCGCGCTTCCGGCTCTGCGCCGATCTCGACCCGGCCTATGTCACGGCCTTCGCCCGCGCCAGGCGTGCAGGGGTTGAAGCTTTTGTGATAGGGTGCCAAATCTCTGCCGATGCGATCGTTCCCGATCGCCTGATCGCGATGGATTTCTGAATGGTCACCTATCTCGACGCGGACACCGCTCCGCTCCGCAACACCGGGCAGATCCGCCTTTACGGTCCCGAGGCCTTCGAGGGCATGCGCAGGGCCTGCCGCCTCACGGCGCAGTGCCTCGATGAACTCGTCTCGATCGTGAAACCGGGGGTGACCACGAACGAGATCGACCGTTTCGTCTTCGAGTTCGGCATGGATCACGGTGCGATCCCCGCAACGCTCAACTATCGCGGCTACACCAAATCCACCTGCACTTCGATCAATCATGTGGTCTGCCACGGCGTTCCCGACGACAAACCGCTGCGGGAAGGGGACATCGTCAATATCGACGTGACCTATGTGCTGGACGGCTGGCACGGCGATTCGAGCCGCATGTATCCCGTCGGCCGGATCAAGCGCGCCGCCGAGCGGCTTCTCGAGGTCACGCATGAGTGCCTGATGCGCGGCGTGGCGGCGGTGAAGCCCGGGGCGCGCACCGGGGCCATCGGGGCGGCCATCCAGGCCCATGCGGAAAGCCAGCGCTGCTCCGTCGTGCGCGACTTCTGCGGCCACGGCGTCGGCCTTCTGTTCCACGATGCGCCGAACATCCTGCATTACGGCAGCCCTAACGAGGGGGTGGAGATGCGGCCGGGGATGATTTTCACCATCGAGCCGATGATCAATCTCGGGCGCCCCCATGTGAAGGTTCTGTCGGACGGCTGGACGGCGGTGACCCGCGACCGCTCGCTTTCGGCGCAGTACGAGCATTCCGTCGGAGTCACGGAGGACGGCTGCGAAATCTTCACCCTATCTCCCGCGGGACTCGACCGGCCGGGCCTTTCTTCATAAGATTCCGGCCTTGGGGGATTGGCGGGCCGATGATGAAGGAAGATCAGGGGGGCTTTTTCGCTGAGGGGCCGTTGCGGCCTGCGCCGGAACCGGCGGGCAAGGCCGCAAAGTCCCGGGTGAAGAAGCACTATGAGGGACACCGCGAGCGGCTGCGCGCGCGTTTCGACGAGGCCGGCGCCGACGCGCTCGCCGACTACGAGCTTCTCGAAATGCTGCTTTTCCGTTCCATTCCGCGGGCCGATACAAAGGGGCCTGCCAAGGAACTGCTCAGCCGTTTCGGCTCCATCGGCGAGGTTCTGGGCGCGCCTGAACACCGGCTGCGTGAGGTGCCGGGGATTGGAGAGACGGCCGCGCGCGACATCAAACTGGTCGCGGCGCTAACTCAGCGCATGCTGCGCGCGCAGGTGCAGGGCCGGCATGTCCTGTCGTCATGGACGCGGGTTCTCGACTATTGCCGCGCCGTCATGGCCTATGAGGATCGCGAACAGTTCCGCATTCTCTTCCTCGACAAGAAGAATGCGCTGATCCGCGACGAATGCCAGCAGGTGGGCACGGTGGACCACACGCCGGTCTATCCGCGCGAGGTGGTGCGCCGGGCGCTTGAACTTTCAGCCTGCGCCATCATCTTGGTGCACAACCACCCTTCCGGCGACCCTGCGCCTTCGCGCGCCGATATCGAGATGACCAAGACGATCATCGCCACGGCCGAGCCACTCGGGATCGTGGTCCATGATCACATCATCATCGGCAAGAACGGCCATGTCAGCATGAAGGGCATGCGGCTGATCTGAGCCAATGTACCTGCATGCGCAGAAACCTTGACGATGGCTCGTCAAACCTTCCGAAGGGTCAGCGAAGCTTTTGATCTTGATGGTACGCCCAAGGGGACTCGAACCCCTGTTTCCGCCGTGAAAGGGCGGCGTCCTAGACCGCTAGACGATGGGCGCGGAAGACGAGGGGCCTTATAGTGGCCTTCATCACAGGCGGCAAGCCGTCTTCGCAGGTGCGGCAAAAGATTTTTTCAGTGCCTGGGGATGATTGCAGAACCGGGAGCTCTGCAATCCGCAAATCAGGGCGACAAGCTAGCGCCGGCAGCGCCAATTCCAGTCGCGCTCCGGCCCGACGTCCACATGCACCGATTTCGTATGGCAGTAGGTGCCCACGCCGCCGCGGCCGGGGAGGGAGCGGACGAAGTTGGCCAGCTCCCACTTGCTCACGCCTTCCACCTGTATGTCGGCTGCCGCGCAGGCCATGTGCATGGATTTGGGCGCGCCATTCACGCGGCGGTTATGGGCGGGGCTGCGGTAGCCGGAGGTGACCAATATCCGCTTGCCGTATTTCCGTTCGATGACCTTCAGAAGTCGCACGAGCTGCGGCTTAAAGCAGGAAACGTTGACATCCTCGCGCTGCAACATCAGCCCGTGAGGCGCCAGGCGGGCGAGGCCGGCGGCGGAGGCGACCTGATAGCTGCCGTCCACCGATTCGTAGAGGTCGAGGCTCTCTTCGTCGATTTCAGTCCGACTCCTGATTTCGAAAAGCTGGTCGCGCTCGCGCACGCCCGGCAGAGCATCGGTGAACATCGCCGCCTGAGGCGCCGTGGCAGCGACCTTGATGACGGGCTTTTCGGGCTCGGTGGCGGCATCGTCGGCCGCTTCTTCTTCCGCGTCCGGCTCGCGGTCGGGGAAGGGTACCTTGGTCTGGGCGGGAGCAAAGAAGGCCGTAAGCAGGCCGCGCTTCTGCAAAGCGCCGGAGGCCTCGGGCGTGGCCGGCTGTGCTTCACTGGATGCGGCAGGAGATTGTCCGTCTGTCGTATCCGCGGCCGCTTTCTCCGCTGCCGGGGAAGCGGGCGTATCATGGGCTGACAGGCCCAAATCCGGAGCTGCCGCGGCCGCTTCCTCTTGGGCTTCTTTTGCAGGCGCTGAGGCTTGAGCCTCAGCCGGAGCGGCCGCAAAGAGGCCAGACAGGAGTGTGCGCTTTGGCTTGGCAGGTGCCGCGTCGCCTTCCGGCGCCGATTCGGTGGTCTCTGCCTGCTCGTCGCTGTCCTTGCGCGCCAGTATTTCCGTTTCGGCGGAACCGGATTCTGCCGTGGGAGCGGATTTCTCGGGAGGCTGCGGGGTGCCGCCCGATTCCGCCAAAAAGGCCTCATTGTCTCCTTGGGGGCGCAGAGCAGGCTCGGCGACTGGACCGCTTTCTTCCGTCAAGGCGGCTGATGCAACCGTGCTTTGCGTAACGGCAGGGCCGTCCGTCATGCCGGGGGCAAGGCTCAGCGAAGGTTCCGTTGCGGAGCAGGAAACCGCCAGGCCACATGCGAGCGAGACGCCGAGAAGCCGCCGCATCAAAGCATGATCAAATTCGGGTCTTCCGGCCGAGGCCGGGCCGCTGCGAGCCAACGAACGTCCTCTTCAGCAATCGTCGTGGAAATGTCCCCACGTGTGCGGCGCTCCTCGCTCCCCCGAGCAAGAAGCCTCATTCTCTGGTAACGAAAAAAAACCCATGTTACAAATGGATTATAGGTCCATTACAACAGACAATGTTTCAGTCTGTAAGAATTGTTGGGCGGGGTCTCAGGCCTGAATCAGCACATAGGTGCCCGGCGCATCACCGAGCATTTTTCTTCGCCGGTCGATCCTCCGCGCCGGCACCCGCGCGCTGTCCTGCCGCTCGATCCAGGCCTGCCAGTGCGGCCACCAGGAACCCGGGAAAATCTCTGCTTTGGCGAGCCACGCCTCCACGGTGTCGGCAAGGCCCTTTCCCGTCCAGTAGCGGTATTTGCCTGCCGAAGGCGGATTGATGACGCCCGCGATGTGACCGGAGCCCGCCAGCACAAATTCGACCGGACCGCCGAAGAGATGGCTGCCGAACAGAACGGATTGTGCCGGAGCGATGTGATCGTCCGCAGCGGCGAGATTATAGACCGGAATGCGGATGTCCGAGAGGCGGACGCGCTGCCCATGGATGATGGCGCACCCGCGCGCCAGATTGTTCTCCAGATAGCAGTTGCGCAGGTAGTAGGCGTGATTGGCCGCCGCCATGCGCGTGGAATCGGCGTTCCAGTAGAGCAGGTCGAAGGGCGGCGGCTCGCGGCCCAGAAGATAGTTGTTGACGACATAGGGCCACAGGAGATCGCGCGCCCGCAGCATGTTGAAGGCGGTCGCCATGCGGTTGCCTTCCAGAAAGCCCTTCTCGCGCATGGCTTTTTCCAGGGCGGCCACCTGCTCCTCGTCGGCGAAGACCTTCAGGTCGCCCGCATGGGTGAAGTCCACCTGCGTTGCGAGAAAGGTGGCCGAGGCCACCCGGTCGTCTCCATCCCGTGCCATTGCCGCAAGTGCGGCGGCAAGAAGCGTGCCGCCCACGCAATAGCCCACGGCGTTCACCTGCTTTTCGCCCGTGCGCCGGGCGGCAGTGTCGAGCGCAAGTTCGATGCCGTCACGGATGTAGTCGTCCCAACCCATCGCTGCGTGCCGCTCGTCGGGATTGACCCAGGAGATCACGAACACCGTATGCCCCTGTTCCACCGCCCAGCGGATGAAGGAGCGTTCGGGATTGAGGTCGAGCACGTAGAACTTGTTGATCCAGGGCGGCACGATGACGAGCGGTCTGCGCAGCACGGTTCTGGTCGTGGCCTGATACTGGATGATTTCGGCCAGATCGCTGCGCGCCACCACCTTGCCGGGCGTGGTGGCGATATTGCGGCCGAGTTCGAATCCGGACCGGTCGGTCTGGCGCAGGCGCAGCTCCCCGCCGCCGGCGGCGATGTCCTCGGCCAGCATGCGCATCCCGCGCATGAGATTCTCGCCATCCGAGCTGAAGGTTTCGCGCAGCGCCTGCGGATTGGTCATGAGGAAATTTGTCGGCGAAAGGGCTTCGCTGATCTGCCGGACGTAGAAGACCGCCTTGCGGCGCGTCTGTTCGTCTAGGCCTTCCGTATTCTCCACGAGCTCATTGGCCCAGCGGGCGGTGACGAGGAAGGCCTGCTTGAGGAAGTCAAAGAACGGGTTCTGCGACCATTCGGGATCGCTGAAGCGCTTGTCGCCCGGCTCCGGTGCGATCGGCTCGCTCTCGGGCTTTTCGCCCGTCATCCGGCGAATCGACCCGGCCCAGACCTCGATCAGGCCGGAGAGAAGCCGGGTCTGCGCTTCGAGCGAGCGGCCCGGATCAGAGAGCCAGTAGCCCGCGAGCTGCGAAAGCGTTTTGGCCATCTCCGCGTAAGGGGCAGGGATGTCGCGCCATTCGCCCGCCTCGCGCGGGCGCGCCCAGGCCGCGGCCGCCTTGCCGGCCTCCTCTATCGCGCGGGCGAGGTTGAGCGCGAAGCGCTCCGGATTCCTCACCACATAGGGGCCGGCCGCGTCGGGTTCGTTCCTCTTCTCTTTGTCGTGCTTGCCGGCGCCGGCCATCTTTCGCGCTGGCCTCCTCAAGATGCTGAATTATAATGGCGGGCATCGTAATATGATGTTTGAGCACTGCATATGAAAATCCCGGGCCGCTTACGACCGTTTTCGCCTGTTTTTCTTGCGGCCGCTTGTCTCACGCCGTGGCTTCTTGCGGCCTGCGCGAGCTCTTCGGAGCGGGCACCGGGCACGCAGCCTGACGGCTACCCTAATCTCAATATTTCGCCGGCGGCCGCCGCTCCTCAGCTGACCAATGAGGAGCGGCGCGCGCTCGTGCAGGAGCTTGCCAAGGGAAGGGAGTTGCCGAGCCAGGCTTCTCAGCCTTCCGCGGCTGAACTGGAGCGGCTGCGCCGGCTCGGCGAACTTCACGCCGAGGAGCGCCTGCGGGCGATCGAGGCAGGGGAGTAGGTCGATCCTCCGGCAATACTATCGACCCGCCCCGCGAACAGGTGTATGAGGGCGGCAGCCACCTCCTTCCCGGAAGATTGCCATGGAAGAATTTCACAAGGTCCGCCGGCTTCCGCCATATGTGTTCGAGCAGGTCAACAGGCTGAAGGCTTCGGCCCGAGCGCGCGGCGCGGATATCATCGATCTCGGCATGGGCAATCCGGACCTGCCGACGCCCAAGGCCATCGTGGACAAGCTGTGCGACGTGGTGCGTGATCCGCGAACCCATCGCTATTCGTCCTCGCGCGGCATTCCCGGGCTGCGCCGGGCGCAGGCCGCCTATTATGCGCGCCGCTTCGGCGTCAAGCTCGACCCTGAGACGCAGGTGATCGCCACGCTGGGCTCCAAAGAAGGCTTTGCCAATATGGCGCAGGCCATCACAGCGCCGGGCGACGTGGTGCTGTGTCCCAACCCGACATACCCGATCCACGCCTTCGGCTTCATCATGTCAGGCGGCGTGGTCCGCTCCATCCAGGCCGAGCCGGACGACAGGTTCATTCCGGCCCTGGAGCGGGCGGTGCGCCATTCGATCCCGAAGCCGCTGGCGCTGATTCTCAACTATCCGTCCAATCCGACGGCCTGCCTGGCCACGCTTGACTTCTACAAGGACGTGGTGGCGTTCGCCCGCAAGCACGAGATCATCATTCTGTCCGACCTGGCCTATGCGGAGATCTATTTCGACGGCAATCCGCCGCCCTCCGTGTTGCAGGTGCCGGGCGCGATGGATGTGACGGTGGAGTTCACATCCATGTCCAAGACGTTCTCCATGCCCGGCTGGCGCATGGGCTTCGCCGTCGGCAACGAGCGGCTGATCGCCGCCCTTTCCAGGGTGAAGTCCTATCTCGATTACGGCGCCTTCACACCCATCCAGGTGGCCGCCGCCGCCGCGCTCAATTCGGACGGCGCGGAGATCGAGGAGGTGCGCAGCGTCTATCGCCGCCGGCGCGACGTGCTGGTGGAGGCGTTCGGGCGTGCCGGCTGGGATGTGCCGCCGCCGCCTGCCACCATGTTCGCCTGGGCGCCCATTCCCGAGCCGTTCCGCAGCCTCGGTTCGCTGGAATTTTCCAAGCTGCTGGTCGAGAAGGCGGAGGTGGCGGTGGCGCCCGGCGTCGGCTTCGGCGAGCATGGCGACGATTATGTGCGCATCGCGCTGGTGGAGAACGAGCACCGCATCCGGCAAGCCGCGCGCAACATCAAGCGTTTCCTTTCGACGGCGCCGCAGATGCTCGACAACGTCATTCCGATGACCGCGCGGCGCTGACCGGAAGACGAGGGGCTGGGCGGAAATCGCGCCGCCCGGCGCTGTTCCGCCTCTCGTCGCTTCAGTAACAGTCGTCCGAATCTGATCAATTCTGGAGATGGCATAGTCATGGCCGAACCCTTGCGCATTGGAATTGCCGGTCTTGGAACCGTGGGAGCGAGCGTCGTCAGGATGCTCGGCCAGAAGGGGACGGAGCTGACTCGCCAGTGCGGCCGCGAGATCGTGCCGGTGGCCGTCTGCGCGCGCGATCGCAACCGGGATCGGGGCATCGATCTCGGCAATGCGCACTGGTTCGATGATCCGGTGGAGCTTGCGCGGTCTCCGGGGATCGACGTGTTCGTGGAGCTCATGGGCGGGGAGGGGGATCCGGCCTTGAGCTCCGTTCGTGCCGCTCTCGAATCGGGCCGCCATGTCGTGACGGCCAACAAGGCGCTGCTTTCGAGGCACGGCGTCGAGCTTGCCGCGATCGCGGAGAAGAAGGGCGTGCTGCTCAATTACGAGGCGGCAGTGGCCGGCGGCATCCCCGTCATTAAGACCCTGCGCGAGGCGCTGGTGGGGAACACGGTTTCCCGCGTCTTCGGCATCATGAACGGCACGGCCAACTATATCCTGACGCGCATGGAAGCCGAGGGCCTCAGCTTCGAGGAATGCCTGAAGGAGGCGCAGCGGCTCGGCTATGCCGAGGCAGACCCCACCTTCGACATCGAGGGCCATGACACGGCGCACAAGCTGTCGATCCTGACAAGCCTCGCCTTTGGGTGCCGCATCTCGGCGGACGACATCTATATGGAGGGAATCTCCAACATCACCCAAGCGGATATCCGCGCGGCCGCGGAGCTTGGCTATCGCATCAAGCTTCTCGGCGTGGCTCAGAAGACGGAAAGCGGCATCGAGCAGCGCGTGCATCCGACCATGGTGCCCACCAGCTCCGTGATCGCGCAGGTGCACGGGGTGACCAATGCCGTCGCCATCGAAACCGATATGCTGGGCGAGCTTCTGCTTTCCGGCCCCGGCGCCGGGGGCAACGCGACCGCATCGGCCGTCATCGGCGACATCGCGGACATTGCCAAGAGCAGGCCTGGCTTTCAGCACGGCCCCGTTTTCGGCCGGCCGGCGAAGGAGCTGCAGCCCTACAGGCGCGCGCGCATGCGGGCGCACGCAGGCGGCTACTTCATCCGCTTCACGGTGCACGACCGCATCGGCGTCTTCGCGGCAATCGCCAAGCGCATGGCCGACAACGACATTTCTCTGGAATCCATCGTCCAGCACGGTGAGGCGACGGATGACGCGCAAAAGACCGTGATCCTCGTCACCCACGAGACGACGGAGGCCGCCGTGCACAAGGCCGTGGAAGGGGTCACCCGGGACGGGCATCTGACCTCGCGGCCGCAGGTGATCCGCATCGAGCGCGCCGCATGAAGACAGGCTGTGGCAGCAGCCGCTCAGTCCGGTCTTGAGGCGGAAGGCCGAAAAGCCATATCTTGGCGGCCCGACCGAATCCGGAATTGTCACGCATGAGCACAGCGAACATCCCCGTCGAGGATCTGACGGAGGACCAGGCCCGCGAGGAGCTTGCGCGGCTTGCGCGGGAGATCGCCGAGCATGACCGGCGCTATTATTCGGAAGACGCGCCTACCATTTCGGACGCCGAATATGACGCGCTGCGCCGGCGCAATCTCGCTATCGAGCAGGCCTTCCCGCATCTCGTGCGCGAGGATTCGCCCTCGAAGCGCGTGGGCGCGCCGCCGGTCGAAAAGTTCGAGAAGGTGCGCCACCGCGTGCCTATGCTCTCGCTCGACAATGCCTTTTCGGACGAGGACGTTATCGATTTCGTGGCGCGCGTGCGCCGCTATCTCAAGATGGAGCCGCACGCGCCGATCGCCATGACGGCGGAGCCGAAGATCGACGGCCTGTCCCTGTCGCTGCGCTACGAGGGAGGGCGGCTGGTCTCGGCGGCAACGCGCGGCGACGGGCAGGTGGGCGAGAACGTGACCGCTAATGCGCGTGTCGTGGCCGACATTCCGCAGGTTCTTGCCGGCAATTTCCCGGACGTGCTGGAGGTGCGCGGCGAAATCTACATGACGCACCGCGACTTTCTGGCCCTGAACGAGCGCCAGAAGGCAGAAGGCAAACCCACTTACGTCAATCCGCGCAACACGGCGGCAGGTTCCCTGCGCCAGCTCGACCCCGCGCTGACGGCCTCCCGCCCGCTCCGGTTCTTCGCCTATGCCCTGGGTGAGGTGAGCGAGATGCCGGCCGATACGCAGATGGGCGTGGTGGAGGCGCTGAAGAGCTACGGCTTCCGGACCAACGAGATGATGTGCCTGTGCGAGACTGCGCGCGAACTGCTCGAGCACTATCGCGCCATTGAGGAGCAGCGGGCCACGCTCGGCTATGACATCGACGGCGTTGTCTACAAGGTGAATGACCTTAGTCTTCAGCAGCGCCTCGGCTTTGTCTCGCGCACGCCGCGGTGGGCGATCGCGCACAAGTTCCCTGCAGAAAAAGCCTTCACCATCCTGCGCGACATCGACATCCAGGTGGGCCGCACGGGCGCGCTGACGCCTGTGGCGCGGCTTGAGCCGGTCACGGTGGGCGGCGTGGTGGTCACCAATGCGACGCTGCACAACGCGGAGGAAATCGAACGCCTCGGCATCAAGCTCGGCGATACGGTGATCGTGCAGCGAGCGGGCGATGTCATCCCGCAGATTCTGGGTTATGTGGAGGAGCGCCGTCCTGCCGATGCGCGCGACTTTGAGTTTCCCACCGTTTGCCCCTGCGAGCTGAAAACCCCGGTCGTGCGCGATTCGACCGCTTCGGGCGGGGCGGGTGTGGTGCGCCGCTGTTCCGGCGAGTTCGCGTGTCCCTTCCAGCGCATCGAGCATCTGCGCCACTTCGTTTCGCGCCGAGCTTTCGACATAGAGGGGCTGGGCGAGAAGCAGATCGAATTCTTCTTCCACGATCCCGATCTTCCCGTCAAAAGTCCGGGCGACATCTTCACGCTGGCCGAGCGTGATGCGAAAAATCTCAAGAAACTCAAGGACAAGGAGGGATGGGGCGAAGTTTCGGTAACGAATCTTTTCGCCGCCATCGAGGCGCGTCGGACCATCCCGCTTGACCGAATGATCTATGGTCTTGGCATCCGCCATGTGGGCGAGCGCACGGCGGTGACGCTGGCGCGCGCCTATGGCACGTGGCAGGAGTTCCACGACGCGGCTCTCGCCATCGCCAACGGCGATCTTGCCGCGCGCGAGGAAATGGACGCGCTGGAGGACATCGGTGACGCCGTGATCGACTCGGTGGCGAACTATTTCGCCGAGGAGCATAACCGCAGGCTGGTGGAGGAACTGGCGGCCCAGGTGAATGTTCTGGAGGCGGAGCGTCCGGCGGCGGATTCGCCCGTGGCAGGTAAGACGGTCGTATTCACCGGCGCGCTGGAGCGCATGTCGCGCGACGAGGCCAAGGATATGGCGGAGCGGCTCGGCGCCAAGGTCGCCGGCTCCGTTTCCTCGAAAACGGATCTGGTGGTCGCCGGTCCCGGCGCGGGCTCTAAGCTGAAAAAAGCGAAGGAACTCGGGATCGAGGTGATCGACGAGGAGGCCTGGTTCCGCCGCATCGGGAAGTAGCCGCATGGGCGGATTCATCATCTCCGTTCAAGCCAGGCTTCAGCCGAATTGATATGACAGGTCAGCGTTGCTGACCTATTCTTCCCATTTGTTGTCGGAGGTTTCATGACGGCTGACACCTATGCTGAGGCGCATCCGGCCAGCGAATTCTTGTCCGGGGTGCGCGCAAGCATCCCTGTCATTGTCGCTGCCGCGCCCTTTGGCGTTCTGTTCGGTGCGCTTGCCGTGGAGAACGGCTTTTCCGCATCCGAAGCGATGCTGATGAGCGCTGCGATCTTCGGCGGGGCTAGCCAGATGGTGGGCATCGACCTGTTTGGCGCCCGTGTGGCGCCGTGGCTCATCGTCTTTTCCATATTCGCGGTGAATTTCCGCCACGTGCTCTATTCGGCCACCATCGGCCGCTACATAGCCCACTGGACGCCGCTTCAGCGCTTCGTCGGCTTCTTCTTTCTCGTGGACCCGCAATTCGCGGAGGCAGAGCAGCGGGTGGAAAAGGGCCGGTCCCTCGGGTTTGCCTGGTATATGGGCGTGGCGCTGCCGCTCTATGTCTTCTGGATTGCCGAATCGGGATTAGGCGCGGTGTTCGGCCGCCTGATTCCCAACACGCAGGCGCTGGGCCTCGATTTTCTTCTGCCCATCTACTTCCTGGGCCTGGTGATGAGCTTTCGCAAGCGCGCCATGTGGCTGCCGGTCGTTGGTGTGAGCGCATTCGTCTCCGTGGTGGCCTATCACACGATCGGTTCGCCCTGGCATGTCTCCATCGGCGCCGTGGCCGGCGTCCTCGTCGGCGCGCTGTTTGCGCCCAAAGCTTTCAGGGAGAAGAGGCCGTGAGCACAATCTTCTGGATCACCCTCGCCGGTGCGGTGCTCACCTATCTGACCCGGATCGGCGGACATCTGGTGCTGTCGCGCTTCGAGCGCATCCACCCGCGTGTGGAAGCGGGCCTCGACGCGGTGCCTGCGGCGGTGCTCACCACGCTGGTCGCTCCCGCGGCGATGGAGGGTGGGCCGGCGGAGGTCGCAGCCCTTGTAACCGGCGTTCTCATCGCGCTTGCGGGCGGAGGAATGATGCCGCTGTTCCTTTCCTCCGCCGCGGTGCTCATTCTCCTGCGCAACATCCTATAGCGGAGCGGTGACCTCACGCAGCCAGGCCGCGACGTCGTCTTCGACCAGCGGAGATATCTCCTCGAACACCCGCCGGTGATAGGCGTTCAGCCATTCGCGTTCTTCGGGCGACAGAAGGGCGGGGTCGATCAGCCTGCGGTCGATGGGCGCCAGCGTCAGCGTCTCGAAGGCGTGCATGTCAACCTCGCCGCCCGGTACCGGCTCGGGCGCCGTCACCGCGACCAGGTTCTCGATCCGGATGCCGTAGTGGCCCTGCCGGTAATAGCCCGGCTCGTTGGAAAGGATCATGCCGGTGCGCAGCTCTTCCTTTCCCGTCTTGGCGATGCGCTGCGGCCCTTCATGCACCGAAAGATAGGAGCCGACGCCGTGACCGGTGCCGTGATTGTAGTTGAGGCCGTTCTTCCAGAGGGCGACGCGGGCGAGCGCGTCTATGTCCATGCCACGCGTGCCGGCCGGAAAGCGCAGCGTGGAAATCGCGATCATGCCCTTCAGCACCAGCGTGAAGCGGGTGCGCATTTCCTCTGTCGGCTCTCCGAGAGCGACGGTGCGTGTCACGTCGGTCGTGCCGTCGTCGAACTGGGCGCCTGAATCGACCAGGAGAAGCTCTCCCGGCGCGAGTTTCCTGTTGGTCCGTTGCGTGACGCGATAGTGCACGATCGCGCCGTTTGGCCCGGCTCCGCAGATCGTGTCGAAGGAGATGTCACGCATCGGCATCTGCAATTCCTCGCCCGTGCGGCGGCGGAATTCCTCAAGCCGCGTAACGACGGTGATTTCGTCCAGCGTGTCGGGCCGCTGACGGTCCAGCCAGGCGAGAAAGCGCGCGAGGGCGGCTCCGTCCCGCACATGCGCCGCGCGGGCGCCCTTCAGCTCCGTCTCGTTCTTCATGGCGCGCGGGACGGCGGCGGGGTCGGAAAAGTCCACCACCGTACCCCCGGCCTCCTCGACGGCAAGGCGCAGCCTTTCGGCTGCAAGTGACGGGTCGAGGCCGATCTTCGCGTCCCTCGCGGCCGATGAGAGCTCCGGCAGGAGGTCGCCCGGCGCGTGGATGTCCGCCAGCGCGCGCAGATGCGTTTCGGCCTCGCCGCTGATCTTCCACGAGTCCATGAAGAGGCGCGGCCGGCCCTCCGCCGAAATAATCGCGAAGCCCAGTGCCAGCGGCGTGTGCGGCACGTCGTTGCCGCGGATGTTGAAGGTCCAGGCAAGGGAGGCCGGATCAGTCAGCACCGTGTGATCGATGCCCTCGGCGGCAAGCTTTTCCGAAAGCTTCGCAAGCTTGGCCTCGGCCGGTTCCCCAGCAAGCGACAGGGGATGGACGCGCACCGGCTCTGCCGGCGGGGCAGGGCGGTCGTCCCAGATGGCATCGACAAGGTTGCGATCCAGCGCCACCGCCTCCGCTCCGGGCTTTTTCAGCGCCTTGCGCAGGGCGCGGATTTCGCCCACCGTGTGCAGCCAGGGGTCGAAGCCGATCTGCGCTCCCTGGCTCAGATTGGCTTTCATCCAGTCGCGCGGCGGGTTGTCGACAAGGCTCTCGATCTCGAAGAGGCCAGGGTCCGTCTGCTCCCGCGCCTGAAGCGTATAGCGCCCGTCGACGAACAGAATCGCCTTGCTGCGCAGGATGAGCGCGACCCCGGCGGACCCTGTGAAGCCCGTCAGCCACGCCAGCCGCTCGGCACAGGCCGGCACATATTCGCCCTGATGCTCGTCCGCCCGAGGGACCAGCACCCCGTCGAGCCCGCTTTCCTCCATCAGCAGGCGCAGACGCTCCAGCCTTGGTCTTGCCTGAGCGGGATCGGCGGTCGTTTCGAACGATTGAAACATGAGCTTTCTCCGGATGCGCGGCCACGCGGCCACAAGGATGGACTCTGACCGTAGTTGGGTGCGCTGAGCCCTGCAACGGGGATTGAAGATGCACGAAGTGTGCACTGCATCATTTTCCTTCGCATATGCAAAAAAGCATGGCAGACGTGCATGAATTGCGCTGGTAAATGGGTCAGCCCTGCTTACCTTTATGGTGCGGGAGGAAGAGGTGGTGCAAGGAGACTTGATATGGCTCGGGTTAGGCGCAGCTTCTTTCGCAATGCTCTGGACGCGATCATCACAGCGCGTCAGCGGCAGGCGGACCGTTATGTCCGCGAGGCGCTTCTGACGTTCGATGACGAGACGCTGAGGACCTATGGCTACAACCCCGACGAACTGCGGGGCAGGCGGTGAGGCGGTAAGTACAGCCGCTGGAAGAGAACAGCCGCGGCGAATGGAATAGATCAGAGGGCGAAGGAGGAAGGATGGAGTTTCCGTCCTCCTCCGCTCGAGGCGCTTACGCGGCGTCCTTACTGGATGATGTGCACGATCCGGCGGGTTTGCGGCTCCACTAGAACGGTGCGGTCATCGACTATCACATACTGGTAGGTGACTTCGGCTTCGGGCACCTCCAGAGCGTAAAGCTCAACGGTCTCGGGAAGCGTTGAGCCCACCTCAATCGTCACGTCTGAAGGTATCTCGACCGGATGGACCTCCTGCGTGACGACGTATTCTCGAATGACCGTCTCCTGCTCGGGCGTGATTACCACCGATTGCGCGCTCGCCGCACCGGCAATGAAGAGGAGCCCCGACACGGCAGCGGAAAGTTGAATTTTCATAGCCATCTCCAGAAAGGTTGGGATGGCACCCGAACCTGCAAGCGGCGGACCTGTTCCAATCGGGTTCGCGGGCGGCATTCGCCCCATGTCGGCAAAGTCAGGGTTCAAGCCTCGTCCATGGAAAAGCGCTCCGCGGCCTGAACGGCCGCGGCGGGCTGTACCGGCCTTGTCCTCCCGGCAGCGGCCAGCGCGGCGGCGAGATCGCCCGCTTCGGCGACTTCCACCTCTCCAAGCCCAAGCCACAGCGCCATTTCCTCAAGCGCCTGCCAGAGCTCGCTCGCCGTTTCCGCCGGTGCGTGAGGCTCGCCATAGGCGGCCTGGACCCTGAGGACGCCCCTCAGCCGGTCGGCCTTCAGATCGACGCGCGCGACGATTCTTTCCCCAAGGAGGAAAGGGAAGACGTAGTAGCCGTAGACCCTCTTGCTCGCCGGCGTGTAGATCTCGATCCGGTAGCGGAAATCGAACAGGCGCTCGGCGCGCGAGCGCTCCCACACCAGCGGATCGAAGGGTGCAAGCAACGCCCGCGCGCGCACCTTTCGCGGCAAGCGCGCCTCGGCGTGCATATAGGCCTTCTTCTGCCAGCCCTTCACCGTGACGGGAATGAGCGTGCCCTGCTCGACAAGTTCCTCAATCCGCGGATAGGCCTCCTGCGGCGAAAGCCGGAAATAGTCGCGCAGATCCCCCGCGGTCGCCACGCCGAGCGCCCTTGCCGAAATCTCCACGAGCGCTCGCTGCGCATCTTCGGTGCTCGGCGTCGGCGCGTTGAGGATTGCGGACGGCAGAACGCGCTCCGGCAGGTCATACAGGCGCTCGAAGCTCGGCCTGCGCGAATGGGTGGTGACCAGCCCGGCCCAGAAAAGCCACTCCAGTGCGTGCTTAGCGTCACTCCACCCCCACCAGCTGGAGGTGCCTTTGTGACCTTCGATGTCGGAAGCAGCGATGGGCCCGCGTGCGCGGACTTCCGCAAGCATGTCTTGGATAAAGCCCGCCTGCTCCGCGCCAAAGCGCATCAGCCGACGGTAGATGCCCTTGCCCTCTCTGGCCTCAGCCATGCGCCAGCGCAGAAGCGGCTGCGTTTCGACCGGCAGGAGAGAGGCCTCGTGCGCCCAGTATTCGAAGACGGCGCGCGGCTTTTTCGATGCGACGCGTTCGAGAAGGCCGGCGGGGTAGGGGCCGACGCGTGAGAAGAGCGGCATCGTATGGGCGCGCGTGACCACATTGACCGAGTCGATTTGGAAAAGCCCCGTGCGTGCCAGCACCCGGTTCAGATGCCGCCGTTCGACCGCCCCTTCCGGGCGCCGGTCCGTGAAACCCTGTGCGGCAAGCGCGATTCGCCGCACCTGTCCGATTGTCAGTTTCTCTCTTTCGCGCAAATCGAGCTCCCTCATGCAGACCGGAAATTATCCGTTCGCATGCAGTGAGGCCACCCGTTCCGGCGTCTGGCCGCATGACTCCTGACATTTCGCCGGGATTTGCGGGCGGCCACTTAAAATCCTCAGCATTTATTCCTAGGTATGGGCCAAGGCTATTGGCAGCCGGAGAACTGCGTCTTCGAAATGAGCTTGCCGATAAGGCAACCTCAAGCTTTGACTTGCTTCCCCCGAACGGCTGCGCTAACCCTCGCCGCGTCGCAACAAGGGCTTTGCCGCGCGGCCGATCCTCAAAGCCGTCAGCGCATCGCAGCTCGCACGTACGAAGCCCCGCTTCGGCAGGCAACGGAAAGTCGGACTATGGACGCTCTCTTGAGTTCGTATCTGCCCATCGTCATCTTCATCGGGGTGGCCCTGGGCCTGTGTCTTGTGCTGGTGATCGCGCCCTTCATCGTGGCGTTCCGCAATCCGGACCCCGAAAAGCTGTCGGCCTACGAGTGCGGCTTCAACGCTTTCGATGACGCCAGGATGAAGTTCGATGTGCGTTTCTATCTGGTGGCCATCCTCTTCATCATCTTCGACCTGGAAGTGGCCTTCCTCTTCCCCTGGGCCGTTTCCTTCAGCGACCTCGGCTGGTTCGGGTTCTGGTCGATGATGGTCTTCCTGGGCGTGCTGACCATCGGCTTCATCTATGAATGGAAGAAGGGAGCGCTGGAATGGGATTGAACAACACCCTGGTGGCGCCGGAACCGCGTGGCATCATCGACCCCAAGACGGGAAAGCCGGTCGGGTCGGACGATCCGTTCTTCACTTCGATCAATGACGAGCTGACCGACAAGGGATTTCTGGTCACTTCGTCGGAGGCCCTGATCACCTGGGCACGGACCGGCTCGCTGATGTTCATGACCTTCGGTCTTGCCTGCTGCGCGGTGGAGATGATCCACACCTCCATGCCGCGCTACGACAGCGAGCGCTTCGGCGTGGCGCCGCGTGCAAGCCCGCGCCAATCCGACATCATGATCGTGGCGGGCACGCTCACCAACAAGATGGCGCCTGCGCTGCGCAAGGTCTACGACCAGATGCCGGAGCCGCGCTACGTCATCTCAATGGGCTCGTGCGCCAATGGCGGCGGCTACTATCACTATTCCTATTCGGTAGTGCGCGGCTGCGACCGCATCGTGCCGGTGGACATCTACATTCCCGGCTGTCCGCCCACGGCCGAAGCGCTGCTCTACGGCATTCTCCTTCTTCAGAAGAAGATCCGCCGCACCGGTACGATCGAGCGATAGGAACGACGACATGACCGAAGCGCTGAAGGACCTTGCGGCCTATATCGGCGAGAAGCTCGGCGGGCGGATCAAGGATACGATCATCGCCTATGGTGAGCTGACGTTGGTCGTGGAGCCGGACGACATTGTCGAGGTGCTGTCGTTCCTGAAGACGGACGTGCAGTGCCAGTTCTTCGCTTTCATCGACATCTCGGGGGCCGACTATCCGGCACGCGAAAAGCGCTTCGAGGTCGTCTACCACCTGCTGTCGCCGCGCCAGAACCAGCGCATCCGCGTGAAGATCTCGACGGACGAGGACACGCCGGTGCCCTCCGTGGTGGACGTCTTCCCGGGGGCGAACTGGTATGAGCGCGAGGTCTACGACCTTTACGGTGTGCTCTTTTCCGGTCACCCGGATTTGCGGCGCATCCTGACGGATTACGGCTTCGAGGGGCACCCGCTCAGGAAGGACTTCCCGCTCACCGGTTTCGTGGAGGTGCGCTATGACGACGAGGCCAAGCGCGTGGTCTACGAGCCGGTCAATCTCAGGCAGGAGTTCAGGAATTTCGACTTCCTCTCGCCGTGGGAAGGGACGGATTATGTGTTGCCGGGGGATGAGAAGGCGAAACAGTGAATGGTGAATAGTGAATGGATGAGGCGGGGGCAGAACGCGCAGAGATTCGCGATTACCGCGGCCTGACCGTTTGGAAGGATTCGATGGATATGGCAGCCGACATTTACACCATGACGCGCGCATTTCCGCGCGAAGAGATGTTTGGATTGTCGGCACAGATGCGGCGTGAAGCCAGCTCGATTCCAGCGAATATTGCCGAGGGTTTCGGTCGCGCACAGAGAAAGTCGTTCATCCAATTTCTGCGTTTTGCACAGGGCTCGTTGAAGGAACTGGAGACGCACACCATGCTGTCGGTCGGTCTGCTGGATAAGGAGCAGGCCAGCACGTTGAAACGAGGTTCGTCAGACTGGGTAAGATGCTTGTCTCCTTTATCCGGTCGTTGGAGCGGGGCGGAGACGAAAGAAAATGACCATTCACCATTCACTATTCACCATTCACCCCCGCACGCCGCTGCCGTGTAGAGTGTGACATGACCGAACATTCTGTCCGCAACTTCAACATCAATTTCGGCCCGCAGCATCCTGCCGCGCACGGCGTTTTGCGCCTTGTGCTGGAGCTGGACGGCGAGGTGGTCGAGCGTGTCGATCCTCATATCGGGCTTCTGCACCGCGGCACCGAGAAGCTGATCGAGTACAAGACCTACCTGCAGGCGATCCCCTATTTCGACCGGCTCGATTACGCCGCGCCGATGTGCCAGGAGCATGCCTTCGCGCTGGCCGTGGAGCGGCTGCTCGGGATCGACGTGCCGATCCGCGGCCAGCTCATCCGCGTGCTCTATGCGGAGCTCACCCGCATCATGAACCACCTGCTCAACGTCACGACGCAGGCGATGGACGTCGGTGCGCTCACGCCGCCGCTCTGGGGTTTCGAGGAACGCGAGAAGCTCATGGTCTTCTACGAGCGCGCTTCCGGCGCGCGCATGCATGCGGCCTATTTCCGGCCGGGCGGCGTGCACCAGGACCTGCCAGAGAAGCTGGTCGAGGACATCGGCAAGTGGATCGATCCGTTCCTGAAGGCGCTCGACGATCTCGACGAACTTCTGACGGACAACCGCATCTTCAAGCAGCGCAACGTCGATATCGGCGTGGTCAAGCTCGAGGACGCCTGGGCCTGGGGCTTTTCCGGCGTGATGGTACGCGGCTCCGGTGCGCCTTGGGACCTGCGCAAGGCACAGCCGTACGAATGCTATCCGGAGATGGAGTTCGACATCCCGGTGGGCAAGAACGGCGACTGTTACGACCGCTACTTGATCCGTATGGAAGAGATGCGCCAGTCGGCCAGGATCATGCGCCAGTGCGTGGAGCGGCTGCTCGGCAAGGAGCGCGTCGGGCCCGTTTCCAACACCGACGGCAAGATCGTGCCGCCCAAGCGGGCGGCGATGAAGCGCTCGATGGAAGCGCTCATCCATCACTTCAAGCTCTACACGGAAGGCTATCACGTGCCGGCCGGCGAGGTTTACGCCGCCGTGGAGGCGCCGAAGGGCGAGTTCGGCGTCTATCTCGTGGCCGACGGCACCAACAAGCCGTACCGCTGCAAGCTGCGCGCGCCGGGCTTCGCCCACCTTCAGGCGATGGACTTCCTTTGCCGCGGCCACCTTCTGGCCGACGTTGCCGCCGTGCTTGGCTCCCTCGATATCGTGTTCGGTGAGGTGGATCGATAATGGCAGTACGCCGTCTCGCAGACGAAGCCGTCCAGCCTCAGGGCTTTGCCTTTACGCCCGAGAATGAAGCCTGGGCGAGGCAGACCATCAAGAAATACCCCGAGGGCCGTCAGTATTCGGCGGTGATCCCGCTGCTCATGCGCGCTCAGGAGCAGGAAGGCTGGGTCACGCGCGCAGCGATCGAATATGTGGCTGAGATGCTCAGCATGCCGCTGATCCGCGTGCTCGAGGTAGCGACCTTCTACACCCAGTTCCAGCTTGCCCCGGTGGGCACGCGTGCGCATGTGCAGGTGTGCGGCACCACGCCCTGCATGCTGCGCGGGGCGGGCGACCTGATCGAGGTCTGCAAGCGGAAGATTCACCCGGAGCCGTTCAAGACCAACGAGGCGGGCACACTCTCCTGGGAGGAGGTGGAGTGCCAGGGCGCCTGCGTAAACGCGCCGATGGTCATGATCTTCAAGGACACCTATGAGGATCTGACGCCACAGCGGCTGGAAGAGATCATCGATGCTTTCGAGGCAGGCAGGGGACATGAGATCAAGCCCGGCCCGCAGATCGACCGGTTCAATTCCGCTCCCGCTTCGGGCTTTACGACGCTCACCGACGAGGCGGCGATTCTGAAATTCCCGCCGTCCGGCGGCGGGAAGAGCAGGCGGAAGCCGGGCGAAGCCGAGGCTGCCAGCGTGCCGCCTTCGCGGGCCGGCCGGCCGCGCACCGGGGCGATGGAGACCGACGAGGCGATCAGGTCGCCCTCTCCGGTCAAGGTGAGCAGCAATGGTGAGAAACGCGCCAGCGTAAAGCCGCCGAAGGAGAATGAGGCTGAGGCCGATCGCGTTGCCGAGGAGGTGGAGGGCTCCTCGCGTACGCGTCGGCACAGCGAGGCGCCCGACACGCAGAACGCTGCCCTGCGTTCGCCGGAGTTGAAGAAAGCCAAGGCGCCGCGCAAGCAGACGCTCGGCCCCGAATCACCGGAGCGGGAGGCTGCCGCTGCCGCGCCTGCTGGCAACGAGGCAAGGCCGAAGGGGATAGAGCGCCCGGAACGGCCGGACGACCTGAAGATGATCTCCGGCGTGGGCCCGAGGATCGAGGGCATCCTCAACGATCTCGGCATCTACACCTACGCCCAGATCGCATCCTGGACCAAGGTCGAGCGGGAATGGGTGGATTCCTATCTGCGCTTTAAGGGACGGATCGAGCGCGAGGACTGGGTGAAGCAGGCCGAGGCGCTGGCCAAGGGCGGTGTCGCCGAATATGAGCGCGTCTTCGGCAAGAAGCCGCGCTGAGGAGAGAAAGATGCTGCAGGACAAGGACCGCATCTTCACCAATATATACGGCCATTTCGACCGCTCGCTTAAGGGCGCGATGGCGCGCGGCCATTGGGACGGCACCAAGGCGCTCCTGGAAAAGGGGCGCGACTGGATCATCAACGAGATGAAGGCCTCCGGCCTGCGCGGGCGCGGGGGAGCGGGCTTTCCCACGGGGCTGAAATGGTCGTTCATGCCCAAGGAAAGCGACGGCCGGCCGCATTATCTCGTGGTGAATGCCGACGAATCGGAGCCCGGTACCTGCAAGGACCGGGACATCATGCGCCATGACCCGCATACGCTGGTCGAGGGCTGCCTGATCGCCGGTTTCGCCATGGGCGCGCATACCGCCTACATCTATGTGCGCGGCGAGTTCATCCGCGAGCGCGAGGCGCTGCAGCGGGCGATCGACGAGTGCTATGAGGCCGGGTTCCTCGGCAAGAACAACAAGCACGGCTGGGACATGGACGTGATCGTCCATCACGGGGCCGGCGCCTATATCTGCGGCGAGGAGACGGCGCTGCTGGAAAGCCTGGAGGGCAAGAAGGGTCAGCCGCGGCTCAAGCCGCCGTTCCCGGCCAATATGGGCCTTTATGGCTGCCCGACGACGGTGAACAATGTGGAGTCGATCGCGGTGGCGCCGACCATCCTGCGTCGGGGGGCCGCCTGGTTCTCCTCCTTCGGGCGGCCGAACAATGCCGGCACGAAGCTGTTCTGCATCTCCGGGCACGTGAACAATCCGTGCACGGTGGAGGAGGAGATGTCGATCCCCTTCCGCGAGCTGATCGAGCGCCATTGCGGCGGTGTGCGCGGCGGCTGGGACAATCTGCTGGCCGTCATTCCCGGCGGTTCCTCGGTGCCGCTGGTGCCGGCCGAGCAGATCATCGATGCCCCGATGGACTTCGATTCGCTGCGCGAGCTGAAATCGGGCCTCGGCACCGCGGCGGTGATCGTCATGGACAAGTCCACAGACATCGTGAAGGCGATCGCGCGGCTTTCCTACTTCTACAAGCACGAAAGCTGCGGCCAGTGCACGCCCTGCCGCGAGGGCACGGGCTGGATGTGGCGCGTCATGGAACGGCTCGTGCGCGGCGAGGCGCACAAGCACGAGATCGACATGCTGCTCGACGTCACCAAGCAGGTGGAAGGCCACACGATCTGCGCCCTCGGCGACGCGGCCGCGTGGCCGATCCAAGGGCTCATCCGGCACTTCCGGCCGGAGATCGAGCGGCGCATCGATGAATTCACCCGCAACGCACACCGGGCGGAGCCCGCGCTGATAGCGGCGGAGTAGACAAGAAAATGCTGGTTGGGGCGGATACTTAGCGGACGGCGATAATGGCAAGGTTGAAAGTCGACGGCATAGAGGTCGAGGTTCCCGATCACTACACGCTGCTGCAGGCGGCGGAGGAGGCGGGTGCCGAGATCCCGCGCTTCTGCTTCCACGAGCGTCTTTCCATCGCCGGCAACTGCCGCATGTGCCTGGTCGAGGTGAAGGGCGGCCCGCCCAAGCCCCAGGCTTCCTGCGCCATGGGCGTGCGCGATCTGCGTCCCGGCCCGAACGGCGAAGTGCCGGAAATCTTCACCAAGTCGCCCATGGTGAAGAAGGCGCGCGAGGGGGTGATGGAGTTCCTGCTCATCAACCACCCGCTCGACTGCCCCATCTGCGACCAGGGCGGCGAGTGCGATCTGCAGGACCAGGCCATGGCCTATGGCGTGGACTCCTCGCGTTTCCACGAGAACAAGCGCGCCGTGGAGGACAAGTATATCGGCCCGCTGGTGAAGACGATCATGACGCGCTGCATCCACTGCACGCGCTGCATCCGCTTCACCACGGAGGTGGCCGGCATTTCCGAGCTTGGCGCCACGGGCCGCGGCGAGGACATGGAGATCACCACCTATCTGGAGCGGGCGATGACGTCCGAGCTCCAGGGCAATGTGATCGACCTCTGTCCGGTCGGGGCCCTGACCTCGAAGCCCTATGCCTTCCAGGCGCGCCCCTGGGAGCTCACCAAGACCCAATCCATCGACGTGATGGATGCGGTGGGCTCCGCGATCCGCGTCGATACGCGCGGGCGCGAGGTGATGCGCATCCTGCCGATCGTCAACGAGGCGGTGAACGAGGAGTGGATCTCTGACAAGACCCGCTTCGTGTGGGACGGCCTCAGGACCCAGCGTCTCGACCGGCCCTATGTGCGCAAGGGCAAGCGCCTGCAGCAGGCAAGCTGGGGCGAGGCCTTCCACGCCATCGCGAAGGCGGTGAAGAAGGCCGCGCCCGAGAAAATCGGCGCCATCGCGGGCGATCTTGCGGGCGTCGAGGAGATGTATGCACTCAAGCTGCTGATGCAGTCCCTGGGCTCGGGCAATATCGATTGCCGGCAGGACGGCACCGTGCTCGATCCCGCGTTGGGTCGCGCAAGCTACATCTTCAACCCCACCATCGAAGGCATCGAGCAGGCCGACGCGCTGCTCATCGTCGGCTCGAACCCGCGTTTCGAGGCGTCCGTGCTCAACGCGCGCATCCGCAAGCGCTGGCGCATGGGCGAGTTCCCCATTGGCGTCATCGGCGAGGCGGCGGACCTGCGCTACGACTACCAGCATCTTGGCGCGGGGCCGGAGACCTTGAAACAGCTTGCCGACGGCAGGGGCGACTTCCTCGCCGTCCTGAAGCAGGCGCAGCGCCCCATGATTCTGATCGGGCAGGGAGCGCTCGCGCGTCCGGACGGCCTGTCCGTGCTTGGCACCGCGGCCCGCCTTGCGGATGCGGTGGGCACCGTCACGCCCGACTGGAACGGCTTTGCCGTGCTTCACACGGCGGCCGCGCGCGTGGGCGGGCTCGACCTTGGCTTCGTGCCGGGCAAGGGCGGCAAGGATGTGGCCGGCATGATGGGCGGCGCGATGGACGTGCTCTTCCTTCTGGGCGCTGACGAGATCGACATGAGCGCCATCGGCGATGCCACCTTCACGGTCTATATCGGCACGCATGGCGATGCGGGCGCCCACCGCGCCGATGTCATCCTGCCCGGCGCGGCCTATACGGAAAAGTCCGCGACCTATGTGAACACGGAAGGCCGGGTGCAGATGACGAACCGCGCCGGTTTCGCCCCGGGCGACGCCCGCGAGGACTGGGCGATCCTGCGCGCTCTTTCCGAGGTGCTGGGGCACAGACTGCCCTTCGACTCGCTTGCGCAGCTCCGCTCCCGGCTTTATGCGGATCATCCGCATTTCGCCGCGCTGGATGCGATAGAGGAGGGCGCGCCGGCGGACGTTCTGCAGCTTGCGAAACTGGCTGGATCTTTGGAGAGCGCCCCATTCGTGTCGCCCATCAGGGATTTCTATCTGACCAACCCGGTTGCGCGCGCGTCCGCGGTGATGGCGGAGTGCTCCGCGCTTGCCCAGGGCGATCTCAGGCAGGCGGCTGAATAGGACGGGATCATGGACGCATTCATCTCCACCTACGTTCTTCCGGGCCTGCTGATCCTCGCCCAGTCGCTGGCGCTGATCGTCATCCTGTTGATCGGCGTGGCCTATATTCTTTATGCAGACCGCAAGATCTGGGCCGCTGTGCAGCTTCGCCGCGGGCCGAACGTCGTCGGCCCGTGGGGACTGCTGCAGGCCTTCGCGGACCTGCTGAAGTTCGTCTTCAAGGAGCCGGTGATCCCCTCCGGCGCCAACAAGGGCATCTTCCTCCTGGCGCCTCTGGTCGCCGCCACGCTGGCGATCGCCGCCTGGGCGGTAATCCCGGTCAACGAAGGCTGGGCCATTGCCGACATCAATGTCGGCATCCTCTATGTCTTCGCCATCGCCTCGCTCGAGGTCTATGGCGTGATCATGGGCGGCTGGGCCTCGAACTCGAAATATCCCTTCCTCGGCGCGCTGCGCTCGGCCGCGCAGATGGTCTCCTACGAGGTTTCCATCGGCTTCGTGATCGTGACGGTGCTGCTTGCCGTGGGCTCGCTCAACCTGACCGACATCGTGCTGTCGCAGCGCGACGGGCTCGGAACGATGCTGGGGCTGCCGAACTCCTTCCTCGACTGGCACTGGCTGGCGCTGTTCCCGATGTTCATCATCTTCTTCATCTCCGCGCTTGCGGAGACGAACAGGCCGCCATTCGACCTGGTGGAGGCCGAATCGGAGCTCGTCGCCGGCCACATGATCGAGTACTCCTCGACGCCGTTCCTGCTCTTCTTCCTGGGCGAATATGTCGCCATCGTGCTGATGTGCTCGCTCACCACCATCCTGTTCCTGGGCGGATGGCTGCCGCCGTTCGACTTCGCGCCGTTCACCTGGGTGCCGGGCGTGATCTGGTTCGTGCTGAAGGTGGTGGCGGTCTTCTTCATGTTCGCCCTGGTGAAGGCCTTCGTGCCGCGCTACCGCTACGACCAGCTCATGCGGCTCGGCTGGAAGGTCTTCCTGCCGATCTCGCTCTTCATGGTCGTGGCGACGGCGGCATTTCTGAAATTCACGGGGCTTGCCTGAGACATCCCATGACAGGCCCTTCCACCCTTACCGGAGAATGACGATGTCCGTTCTCGCACAAGCCGCAAAGTCGCTGCTTCTGAAGGAGTTCGTGGCCGCGGTGATTCTGTCCATGCGGCAGTTCTTTGCGCCCAAGGCGACGCTGAACTACCCGCATGAGAAGGGGCCGCTCAGCCCACGCTTCCGCGGCGAGCACGCGCTGCGCCGCTATCCCAATGGCGAGGAGCGCTGCATCGCCTGCAAGCTCTGCGAGGCGATCTGCCCGGCGCAGGCGATCACCATCGAGGCGGGACCCCGCCGCAATGACGGAACGCGGCGCACGGTGCGCTACGACATCGATATGGTGAAGTGCATCTATTGCGGTTTCTGCCAGGAGGCGTGCCCGGTGGATGCGATCGTCGAGGGGCCGAATTTCGAGTTCGCGACCGAAACGCGCGAGGAGCTTTACTACGACAAGGCAAAGCTGCTTGAGAACGGCGATCGCTGGGAGCGGGAGCTGGCGCGCAACATAGCGTTGGATGCGCCGTATCGCTGACGCCGGCGGGAGTGGACGCGGGCGGGGCGCTCGTTTAAGAGGGCCGGCAATCGGACAGGGAAAAGTCATGGGTTCGCGCGTCTGTGCGGACTGGAACAACCGAGGGAAACGATGCTGACAGGGCTCGAGGCGATCTTCTTTTATCTTTTCGCCTTTGTCGGGGTGGCGGCGGCCTTCATGGTCATTTCCGCCCGCAATCCCGTACACTCGGTTCTCTACCTGATCGTCGTCTTCTTCAACGCGGCGGCTCTGTTCCTGCTTACCGGGGCTGAGTTCCTGGCGATGATCCTGCTCATCGTCTATGTGGGCGCGGTCGCCGTCCTGTTCCTTTTCGTGGTGATGATGCTCGACGTCGATTTCGCCGAATTGAAGCAGGGCGCGCTGCAATACGCGCCGATTGGCGCGCTTGTGGGCATCATCCTGGCGGTGGAGCTGATCGTTGTGCTGGGCGGCTACGCATTCTCGCCGGAGATCGCGGCGCAGACGGCCAAGCCCGCGCCCGATGTCGCCGTGCGGCACAACACGGCGGCCCTCGGCGACATCATCTACACGGATTACTTTTTCTTTTTTCAGGTGGCTGGCCTGATCCTGCTGGTGGCCATGGTGGGCGCGATCGTGCTGACGCTGCGTCACAAGCCTAATGTGAAGCGCCAGAGCATTGCCGCGCAGGTGGCGCGCACGCCTGCCACCGCCATCGAGATCCGCAAGGTGGAAACGGGCGAGGGAATCTGAGAATGGAAGTCGGCATCGCACATTATCTCACCGTCTCCGCCATCCTTTTCACGCTCGGCGTCTTCGGCATTTTCCTCAATCGCAAGAACGTCATCATCATTCTGATGTCGATCGAACTCATCCTGCTTTCCGTGAACCTGAACCTCATCGCCTTCTCCTCGGTGCTGGGCGATCTGGTCGGCCAGGTCTTCGCGCTTTTCGTGCTCACCGTCGCGGCGGCCGAAGCGGCGATCGGCCTTGCCATCCTGGTAGCCTTCTTCCGCAACCGCGGCTCCATCGCGGTGGAAGACATCAACATGATGAAGGGCTGAGGAGGCATCGTCATGTATCAGGCAATCGTCTTCCTTCCGCTCGCGGGCTTCCTCATTGCCGGGCTTTTCGGCCGCTCCATCGGCGCGCGCGGCGCGGAGCTGATCACCTCCGGCCTCCTCGTCATCTCGGCCTTCCTGTCCTGGATCGCCTTTTTCTCGGTGGCGCTCGGGGATAGCGGGGCCTTCACGGTTCCCGTCCTGCGCTTCATTTCGTCCGGCGCGCTGGACGTGGCCTGGGCGCTGCGGATCGACACGCTCACCGCCGTCATGCTGGTGGTGGTCACCAGTGTGTCCGCGCTGGTGCACATCTATTCGATCGGCTACATGCACCACGACCCGCACCGACCCCGCTTCTTTGCCTATCTGTCGCTGTTCACCTTCGCCATGCTGATGCTGGTCACCAGCGACAATCTGGTCCAGATGTTCTTCGGTTGGGAGGGCGTCGGCCTCGCTTCCTACCTGCTGATCGGCTTCTGGTACAAGAAGCCCTCGGCAAACGCCGCCGCCATGAAGGCCTTCATCGTCAACCGGGTCGGCGATTTCGGCTTCATCCTCGGCATCTTCGGCGTGTTCATGCTTTTCGGCTCGGTCAATTTCGACACCATCTTTGCCAATACGGCGAGCTTCATGCCGGGGGCGGGCGGTGAGGCCGCCGAGCCGATGCTCGTCTTCCTCGGCCGCGCGCTTGATCCGCAGGCGGCTCTCACCGTGGTCTGCCTGCTTCTCTTCCTGGGCGCCATGGGCAAGTCGGCGCAGGTGCCGCTGCACACCTGGCTGCCGGACGCAATGGAAGGTCCCACGCCGGTTTCCGCCCTCATTCACGCTGCAACGATGGTGACGGCGGGTGTCTTCATGGTGGCGCGTCTATCGCCGATCTTCGAGCTCTCCTCGACCGCGCTCACGGTCGTGACCGCGGTTGGCGCCTTCACCGCGTTCTTCGCCGCGACCGTCGGCCTCGTGCAGAACGACATCAAGCGCGTGATCGCCTATTCCACCTGTTCGCAGCTTGGCTACATGTTCGTCGCGCTTGGCACGGGCTTCTATGGCGCAGCCATCTTTCACCTGTTCACGCACGCCTTCTTCAAGGCACTTCTGTTCCTGGGTTCCGGCTCGGTTATCCACGCCGTCTCGGACGAGCAGGACATGCGCAAGATGGGTGGGCTGCGCAAGCTGATCCCGCAGACCTACTGGATGATGATCATCGGCACGCTGGCGCTTACCGGCGTGGGCATACCGGGCACGATCCTGGGCACGGCGGGCTTCTTCTCCAAGGATGCCATCATTGAAGGCGCCTTCGTCGCGCACAACCCGGCTGCGCCCTTCGCCTTCATCCTACTGGTCGTGGCGGCCGTCTTCACCAGCTTCTATTCCTGGAGGCTGATCTTCATGACCTTCCACGGCAAGCCGCGGGCCTCCGCCGACGTCATGCACCACGTGCACGAGTCGCCCTATGTCATGCTCGTGCCGCTCTTTCTGCTCGCCATTGGCGCGGTTTTCGCCGGCGTCGTCTTCAACGAGTTCTTCGTCGGTCACGAATACGATCCGTTCTGGAAGGGCGCGTTGTTCACCCTTCCCGACAACGCCATCCTCGAGGAGTTCCACCACGTTCCGCTGTGGGTGAAACTCTCGCCCTTCGTGGCGATGTTGATCGGCCTCCTGGTGGCGTGGCAGTTCTACATCCGCTCGCCGGAAAGCCCGAAGGAACTGGCGAGCAGGCACCGCGTGCTTTACGCCTTCCTGCTCAACAAGTGGTACTTCGACGAGCTATATGACTTCCTCTTCGTGAGGCCAGCCCAGAGGCTTGGGCGGTTCCTCTGGAAGAAGGGCGACGGCTGGCTGATTGACGGCTTCGGCCCCGATGGAATATCGGCGCGTGTCATCGACGTGACCAGCCGCGTCGTCAAGCTGCAGAGCGGTTATCTCTACCATTACGCCTTCGCTATGCTGATCGGCGTGGCGGCCTTCGTGACCTGGATGATGCTCGGGAGTTCGTTCTAGACCATGACCGATTGGCCCATTCTTTCCACGGTCACCTTCCTGCCGCTGGTCGGCGCCTTCCTCATCCTGCTGATCAGGGACGAGGGAGCGGCCGCACGCCGCAATATCCGCAATGTCGCGCTGCTGACGACGGTCTTCACCTTCGTCCTGTCGCTCTTCATCTGGATCGGCTTCGATTATTCGGTGCCCGGCTTCCAGATGGTTGAGAAGCGGGAGTGGCTGGATTCCGGCATCTCCTACCACATGGGGGTGGACGGCATTTCGATGCTGTTCGTCATCCTTACCACCTTCCTGATGCCGTTCTGCATCCTAGCGAGCTGGGAGACGATCGACAGCCGCGTGAAGGAGTACATGATCGCGTTTCTGATCCTGGAAACGCTGATGATTGGCGTCTTCTGCGCGCTCGACATCGTGCTCTTCTACGTCTTCTTCGAGGGCGGCCTCATTCCGATGTTCATCATTATCGGTGTCTGGGGCGGCCCGCGGCGCGTCTATGCGAGCTTCAAGTTCTTCCTCTATACGCTCGCAGGCTCCGTCCTGATGCTGCTCGCCATGATGGCGATCTTCTGGGAGGCGGGCACCACGGATATTCCGACGCTGCTCACCCATTCTTTCCCGCTTCACATGCAGTACTGGCTGTGGCTGGCTTTCTTCGCCTCCTTCGCAGTGAAGATGCCCATGTGGCCGGTGCATACCTGGCTGCCCGACGCCCATGTGGAGGCGCCGACGGCGGGCTCCGTCATCCTGGCGGGAATTCTCCTAAAGATGGGCGGCTACGGCTTCCTGCGCTTCTCCGTGCCGATGTTCCCGGCCGCTTCCATGGACCTCGCGCCCCTCGTTTTCACGCTTTCGGTCGTGGCCATCATCTACACCTCGCTGGTGGCGATGATGCAGGAGGACATGAAGAAGCTCATCGCCTACTCGTCGGTGGCGCATATGGGCTTCGTCACCATGGGCATCTTCGCGCTGAACGAGCAGGGGATTCAGGGCGCCATCTTCCAGATGCTCAGCCATGGTCTGGTCTCGTCCGCGCTGTTCCTGTGCGTCGGCGTGATCTATGACCGCATGCACACGCGTGAGATCGCGGCCTATGGCGGCCTGGTCAACAACATGCCGAAATATGCCGTGGCCTTCATGGTCTTCACCATGGCCAATGTGGGCCTGCCGGGCACCAGCGGTTTCGTGGGCGAGTTCCTGACGCTGCTTTCGGTCTTCCGGGTCAACACCTGGGTGGCACTCTTCGCCGCGACGGGTGTAATCCTTTCGGCGGCCTATGCGCTGTGGCTCTACCGGCGCGTCATCTTCGGCGCGCTCACCAAGGAGAGCCTGAAGGCCCTATCGGACCTTTCGGGTCGCGAGAAGGCCATCCTCTATCCGCTTGTCGTGCTTGTCATTTTCTTCGGTATCTATCCGGCACCGCTGCTCGACGCGACCACGGCTTCGGTCGGCGCGCTTCTGGATCAGTTGAGCGCGTCGATCGAACTGGCGCAGACTGGGGTTGGGAATTGAACGGGAACGCATCGCATGACGTTTGATCTGACATCCAGCCTGGTCCTTGCCGTTCCCGAGCTGGCGCTCGCTCTGGGCGCCATGGCGCTCTTGATGGTCGGCGTTTTCTCCGGCGAGCGTGCAAGCAGCACGGTGAACGGGCTTGCCATGGCGCTGTTCCTGGCCGTCATCGCGTGGATCATCCTTTTCCCGGCCGATGGGTCCGCCTTCGGCGGAGCTTTCGTCAGCGATCCATTTTCGCGGCTGATGAAGATCCTCACCCTCGTAGGCGCCGCCGTCACGCTCGTCATGTCGGTGGGCTTCGCGAAGGCGGAGAAGTTCGACAAGTTCGAATATCCCGTCCTCATCATGCTCTCCACGCTCGGCATGATGCTGATGGTGTCGGCCAACGACATGATCTCGCTCTATCTCGGGCTCGAACTGCAGTCGCTGGCCCTTTATGTGGTCGCCGCTATCAACCGGGACAGCGTGCGCGCCACCGAGGCAGGGCTGAAGTACTTCGTGCTTGGCGCGCTTTCCTCCGGCATGCTGCTTTACGGCGTGTCGCTGGTCTACGGCTTTACCGGCAACACCGGCTTCGAGGCGATCGCGGCCACTCTTGCGGATGGTGAGCGCCAGCTTGGCCTCGTCTTCGGGCTTGTCTTCGTGCTCGCGGGACTTGCCTTCAAAATCTCCGCCGTGCCGTTCCACATGTGGACGCCCGATGTTTACGAGGGCGCGCCAACGCCGGTGACGGCATTCTTCGCTGCAGCCCCCAAAATGGCGGCGATGGCTCTGTTCGTGCGGGTGACCATGGAGGCGTTCGCGCCGATTGCGGCCGACTGGCAGCAGATCATCGTCTTCATCTCCGTAGCCTCGATGCTGCTCGGCTCCTTCGGTGCGATCGGCCAGCGCAACATCAAGCGGCTGATGGCCTATTCGTCCATCGGCCATATGGGCTTCGCGCTGGTGGGTCTTGCCGCCAATTCGCCGACGGGCGTGCGCGGCGTGATCCTCTACATGCTGATCTATCTCGCCATGACGCTCGGCACCTTTGCCGTCATCCTGGCCATGCGGCGAAACGACACCAATGTCGAGCAGATCGACGATCTGGCCGGCATTTCGGCGACCAACCCCACGATGGCGACCATCATGACCATCATGATGTTCTCGCTGGCGGGCATTCCACCGCTCGCCGGCTTCTGGGCCAAGTGGTATGTCTTCCTCGCCGCGATCGACGCGCAGCTCTACTGGCTGGCCGTCATAGGTGTTCTCACCTCGGTGGTCGGCGCCTTCTACTATCTGCGGATCATCAAGGTGATGTGGTTCGACGAGGCCGTGGGCGCCTTCCAGCCCATGGCGGGCGAGCTGCGCTTCGTGCTGTGGGCCTCCGGCGCCTTCGTTCTCTTCTACGTCTTCATCGGCGGCCCGGTCGGTCAGCTGGCGGAAGCCGCGGCCAGGACGTTCTTCTGAGGCGATGTTTGTTCTGGCGCCTCCTGCCGTTGCGGCAGGCTACCGGCTGGAGGCGCATCAGAGCGTCACGTCCACCAACGCGCTGGCGCTGGAGCGCGCGCGCGAGGGCGATCCGGGCAGGCTCTGGGTGGTAGCCACCGAGCAGCGGGGCGGGCGAGGCAGGCGAGGGCGGCCCTGGGCCACGCCGCGCGGCAATCTGGCCGCTACACTTCTTCTGGTGGATGCCTTCGACCCGGCGACCGCTGCGACGCTCGGCTTCGTGGCAGGGCTCGCGCTTGGCGACGCCCTTGCCGGGGTGGTGCCCGAGGCGACGGTCTCGCTGGGCGTGGATGGCGCCGGGTCGCACCGCAACCGGTTTGAGCTCAAATGGCCGAACGACGTGCTGGCCGACGGGGAGAAGCTTGCCGGCATTCTCCTGGAATCCTCCACGCTCGAGGGCAACCGTCTCGCCCTTGCCGTCGGCATTGGCGTGAATGTGGTCGCCCATCCCGAGGACGTGCCCTATCCGGCCACCTCCCTTGTGCGGCTGGGCTCGCGCGCGGACGCCGAGACCCTGTTTCTTGCCCTGTCGGATGCCTGGATGGACAATATCCGCCTGTGGAACGGCGGGCGCGGGATCGCGACCATTCGCGAGCGCTGGCTTGCGCGCGCGGCGGGCCTGGGCAGCCGCGTTGCCGTGCAGGTCGACGGCAGGATCGTGCGGGGTATGTTCGAAACGATCGACGAATCATGCCGTTTCGTCATTCGCGAGGATGACGGATCGCGCCTGAGGATCGCGGCGGGCGACGTGCATTTCGGAGCGGTCGCTTCCGTACGCGACTAAGAAAGAGGAGAAAGCGTGGCATCGAGTCAGGCGGAGCTGGTCTTTTGCCCCTTGGGGGGCGTCGGCGAAATCGGCATGAATCTGGCGCTTTACGGTTATGGACCGCCGGACCGGCGCACCTGGATCATGGTGGATTGCGGCGTCACCTTTCCTGGCCTGGAGTTGCCCGGGGTTGATCTCGTTCTGCCCGACATCCGCTTCATCGAGGAACAGGCGGGCGATCTGGCCGGTATCGTGATCACCCATGCCCACGAGGACCATTACGGCGCACTGCTGGAGCTGTGGCCGCGGCTTAAATGTCCGGTATGGATGACGCCCTTTACCGCGGGCCTTCTGGAGGCGAAGCGGGCGGGCGAGGCCACCGCACCGGAGGTGCCGGTTACGATCTTCCGCGCGGGCGATGTCTTCACCGTAGGGCCGTTTTCGATCGAGGCGGTTGCCGTCAGCCACTCCATTCCCGAGCCGGTATCGCTCGCCATCACCACGCCCCTGGGGACGGTGGTCCATACGGGCGACTGGAAGATCGACGCCGCGCCCGTGCTCGGTCCGCAGACCAACGAGGAGCGTTTCCGGGAACTCGGCAAAAAGGGCGTTCTGGCGCTCATCTGCGATTCCACCAACGCCCTGCGCGAAGGAATTTCCCCATCCGAGCAGGCGGTGGGGGAGGGCCTCAGGGAGATCATCGAAAAGGCGCCTGCCCGGGTTGCCGTCACCACCTTCTCCTCGCATGTGGGCCGCATCCGTGCGGTCGCCGAGGCCGCGCGGAACGCAGGCCGGCAGGTGCTGGTGCTCGGCCGTTCGCTGCAGCGCGTGATCGAGGTAGCCGAGGAACTCGGCTATCTCGAGGGCCTGCCGCCCTTTTTGTCGGAAGAGGATTTCGGCTACATCCCGCGTGAAAACGCCGTCATCCTCTGCACGGGCAGCCAGGGCGAGCCGCGCGCGGCCCTTGCCAAGCTGGCGCGTGACGAGATGCGCAATGTGGCGCTTTCGCCGGGTGATACGGTCGTCTATTCCTCGCGGGTCATTCCCGGCAATGAGAAGGCGATTCTGGCCACCAAGAACCTGCTCATCGAGAAGGGTATCCGGGTGGTCGAGGATGGCGATGCGCTCGTCCATGTGTCGGGCCATCCGCGCCGGAACGAACTGAAGCAGATGTATGACTGGGTGAAGCCACAGATTCTGGTGCCCGTGCATGGAGAGGCCGCCCATCTCGTCGCCCAGGGCTCGCTTGCGGCCATGGCCGGCATTCCAGAAGTGCCCCACGTCAGAAACGGTGACCTGCTGCGGCTTGCCCCGGGACCGGCCGAGATCATCGATCAGGTTCCTTTCGGGCGCATTTACAAGGACGGCAAGGTGATCGGAACGGACGAGGAGGTGGGCGTGCGCGACCGGCGCCGGCTCTCCTTCGCCGGCCATGTGGCGGTCAATGTTGTGCTCGATGAACGGTTCGAGCTCGCGGGCGAGCCGGATATGGTCGCCATCGGCCTGCCGAAGACGGATGGCGCGGGCGAACTCTTCGAGGACATCATGATGGAGGCTGCCCTGAGCGCGGTGCACAGCATACCCCGAGCCAACCGCCGCGATCTCGATCTGGTCGGCGAGGCCGTACGCCGCGCCGTCCGCTCGGCCGCGGCCGAGGCCTGGGGCAAGAAGCCGATCGTCACCGTCTTCGTAACGCGGTAGCGGCTATGCTGGGCAAGCTCAACCATGTGGCGATCGCGGTGCCGGATCTGGCGGCGGCTGCCGCAACCTATGGTGACGTGCTCGGCGCAAAGGTTTCCGAGCCTCAGCCGCTGCCCGATCATGGCGTCACCGTGGTCTTCATCGACTTGGGCAACAGCAAGGTTGAACTGCTGGAGCCCCTGGGGGAGGATTCTCCGATCGCCGCCTTTCTGGAAAAGAACCCGGCCGGCGGCATGCATCATGTCTGTTACGAAGTGGCCGACATTCTGGCCGCGCGTGACCGGCTCGTGGCGGCGGGTGCCCGCGTGCTCGGCGACGGACAGCCGAAGACGGGCGCTCACGGCAAACCGGTGCTCTTCCTTCATCCCAAGGACTTTTTCGGCACACTCATCGAGCTTGAGCAGGTGTGACGGCGCGTCGCGCCGCGGGCGTTTCAAAAGTTTCCGAGCAACGGCTATCTTGCGGGCGCAGCAGGAACGGGCTTTCCCATGGAATGGATCTCGCTGTCGGCGGTTTTCTTCATCATCTGGTGGCTGGTGCTGTTCGTATCGCTGCCTATCGGCTTGCGCACCCAGGACGATGAGAACGACGTGGTGCTCGGCACACCCGCAAGCGCACCGCGCGGGCCGCACATGCTGCGAGCCTTTATTCGCACGACCGTACTGACGGCCATAATCTTTGCTGGCTATTATGTGGTGACGCGGGTCTTGGGCTACTCGTTTGACGATATTCCGCGCCTGGTGCCCAACTTCTACTAAAGTCCTGACCGTCCAAAAAAAAAGCAAGGCAGGTACGCCTTGCAACTAAACGCGTCCGACCCGTTTCCGTTTTTCAAACGGCGGCAGCGAACATGCGCGCCAGGATCGTATCCTCCCAAGACTTTGACCGCGTAAGTGAGAGCGGATTTAAGGTTCCACCCTCTTATTTTATAGCAGCTACCTTAGACCAACTTTTATCTCAATGTCACGAAAAATTTTGGCCCAGGGCGGGCCGTTATCCGGCCGATTTGAGAAGCGTTTTGCGCGCCCGGCCTGCCGCCTGGCGCGCTTGGGTTTGCAACCTGCCACGAAATGGCTAAGAAGCCTGTCGATACAGGCTGGCGGCGTGATTCCGCCTCTTTCCACTGCATAACGGGTAGCTTCATGCGACTGTCGCGTTACTTCCTGCCCATCCTGAAGGAAAACCCCCGGGAGGCCGAGATCGTCTCGCACCGGCTCATGCTGCGGGCGGGCATGATCCGCCAGCAGGCTGCCGGCAGCTTTTCCTGGCTGCCGCTCGGCAAGCGGGTGCTCGACAAGGTCTGCCAGATCATCCGCGAGGAGCAGGACCGCGCCGGCGCGCTGGAGATCCTGATGCCGACCATCCAGTCGGCGGACTTGTGGATCGAGAGCGGGCGCTACAACGATTACGGCAAAGAAATGCTGCGCATCCGCGACCGGCAGGATCGCCCGATGCTCTATGGCCCCACCAATGAGGAAATGGTGACGGACATTTTCCGCGCCTATGTGAAGTCCTACAAGGATCTGCCGCTCAACCTCTATCACATCCAGTGGAAGTTCCGCGACGAGGTGAGGCCGCGCTTCGGGGTGATGCGGTCGCGCGAATTTCTGATGAAGGACGCCTATTCCTTCGATCTGGACTATGAAGGCGCGAAGGCGGCTTACAACCGTATGTTCGTTGCCTACCTGAGGACCTTCTCCCGCCTAGGGCTCAAGGCAATTCCCATGCGGGCGGATACCGGGCCGATCGGCGGCGATTTGAGCCATGAGTTCATCATTCTGGCCTCGACGGGTGAAAGCGCCGTCTTCTGCCACAAGGACTTTCTGGATCTGCCCGTGCCTTCGGCCGACGTGGATTTTTCCAACGACGAGGAGATTGCCGGCATTGTCGAGCAGTGGACCAAGCCTTACGCGGCCACCGACGAAATGCACGACGAGGCCGCCTGGGCACAGGTGCCGGAAGACAAGCGCCTTGCCGCGCGCGGCATCGAAGTCGGCCACATTTTCCACTTCGGCACCAAATATTCCAAGCCCATGAAGGCCACGGTGATGGGACCGGACGGGAAGGAACACTTCGTTTCGATGGGCTCCTACGGCATCGGCCCGACGCGCCTGGCGGCGGCGATCATCGAGGCGAGCCACGACGAAGCCGGCATCATCTGGCCCGAGGCGGTCACCCCATTCGAGATCGCGCTGATCAATATGAAGGCGGGTGACGCGGAGTGCGACCGCGTCTGCGAGCAGATCTATGCCGCGCTTTCGGCTTCTGGTCGCGAGGTGCTTTATGATGACACCGATCAGCGGCCCGGCGCCAAATTCGCCACCGCCGACCTCATCGGCCTGCCGTGGCAGGTGATTGTCGGTCCGCGCGGTGTGGCTGCGGGCGAGGTGGAGGTGAAGAGCCGGGCCACTGGCGAAAGAGAGACCCTTCCCATAGAGGCGGTCGCAAACCGGTTCAGCGTGCGCCGATGACCGAAACCACGGGGGGCAACGGAGGAGCTCCGCCCTTCTCCCATTTCGAGCGTCTTGTCGCTTGGCGCTATCTGCGCTCGCGGCGCAAGGAGGCCGTGGTCTCTGTCATCGCCAGCATCTCCTTTCTCGGCATCATGCTTGGCGTGGCGACCCTCATCATCGTCATGGCGGTGATGAACGGGTTCCGCGCCGAGCTGCTCACGCGCATTCTGGGCGTCAACGGGCATATCGTCGTGCAGCCCGTGGATATGCCCATGAACGATTACGAGGATGTCAGCACCCGCGTCGCCAGGATACCGGGCGTGCGGCTCGCAGCCCCGCTTGTGGAGGGGCAGGTGCTTGCCTCCGGTCGCGAGGGTAGGGGGACCGGCGCGCTCATCCGCGGCGTCCGTACCGACGATCTTGCGGAAATGAGGCTCGTTGCGCAGAACATCCGCCAAGGCTCGCTCGTAGGCTTCGCCACGGGCGGAGGTGTGGCCGTGGGCGCGCGCATGGCGCAGGCGCTGGGACTTGCGCTTGGCGACCAGGTAACCCTTTTCTCGCCGGAAGGCGACGTCACGCCCTTCGGCACTACTCCGCGCGTGAAGGCCTATCCCGTAAGCGCGATCTTCGAGATCGGCATGTCGGAATACGACTCCTCGATCATCTACATGCCGCTTGAGGAGGCGCAGCTTTTCCTGAATGCCGAAGGGCTGGCGCAATATATCGAGGTCTTTGTGGACGACCCCGACAATGTCGACAGCTTCCGTCCGCTGGTCGAAGAGGCGGCTCAGCGCCCCGTCATCATCACCGATTGGCGCCAGCGCAACCAGACCTTCTTTTCCGCGCTCGAGGTCGAGCGGAACGTCATGTTCATGATCCTCACCATGATCGTGCTGGTGGCCGCGCTCAACATCATCTCCGGCATGATCATGCTGGTGAAGGACAAGGGGCACGATATCGCCATTCTCCGCACCATGGGGGCCACTAGCGGCGCCATTATGCGGATCTTCATGATGGCCGGCGCGGCGATCGGCGTGGCCGGCACGCTCGCCGGCTTCGTTCTGGGGACGGTCCTGTGCCTCAATGTGGAATCCATCCGCCAGTTCTTCTCCTGGCTTTCGGGTACGACCATCTTCAATCCGGAAGTCTATTTCCTGAGCCAGCTTCCGGCCGATATGGAGACGGGCGAGACCGTTTCGGTGGTGCTGATGGCGCTGCTGCTCTCCTTCCTCGCAACCCTCTTTCCTGCCTGGCGCGCCTCGCGCCTCGATCCCGTGGAAGCGTTGAGATACGAATAGATGGCCGAAAACGTTCTGGAACTGAGGTCGATCGACCGACGCTTCGTCCAGGGGACGAAGACGCTGACCATTCTCGAACAGGCCGATTTCGCGCTCCGGCCCGGCGAGATGGTGGCGCTCGTTGCGCCGTCGGGTACCGGAAAGTCGACGCTTCTGCACATTGCCGGTCTGCTCGAATATCCCGATGGAGGCGACGTGGTCGTCAACGGCCAGCCCTGCGCGGCGCTGTCCGACGACCGGCGCACGGCGATCCGCCGCAGCGAGATCGGCTTCGTCTATCAGTTCCATCACCTGCTGCCGGAATTCACCGCACTCGAAAATGTGATGATGCCGCAGCTCATCGCCGGTCTTGATGCGCGCGAGGCGAAGGAGCGGGCGGCACAGCTTCTGAACTACATGAAGCTTGGTGAGCGGATGGACCACCGCCCGAACGAGCTTTCCGGCGGCGAGCAGCAGCGTGTGGCGATCGCCCGGGCGGTGGCGAATGCGCCGCTCGTGCTTCTGGCCGACGAGCCGACAGGCAATCTCGATCCCGCGACCGCGGCCTATGTCTTCGATGCGCTGGAGGCGCTGGTGCGCCATTCCGGGCTTGCCGCACTCATCGCCACCCACAATGAGGAGCTGGCTGCGCGCATGGACAGGCGCGTCACCCTCTCGCAGGGCAAGGTGGTGGAACTTCCGGCTTGAGCGGAGGGCGGATAGGGCGGCACGGTATCGTCATGTGTGCTCGAGGATGTTTATGAGCTTGCCGAACGGATCACGCACATAGAAACGGCGTACGCCCCAGGGCTCGTCCGCCGGCCCGTACTCGATCGCGATCCCCGCATTCCGCACGCGCTCAAGCGCTTCCTCAAGATCGTCCACTTCAATGGAAAGGTCGGGCACAGGCGTGCCGGAGCCGCCCTCGGCCGCGAAGCTGACCTGCACGGCCGCTCTCTCCCGCGCGCCATAGGTGGCGATCCAGCCGTGGTCCATCAGCAATTCGAGACCCAGAACCTCGCCATAGAAGGAGCGCGCGGCCGCCAGCTCGCGCGTCTCCACATTGGCCACGATACGCTTCACTTGCATAACTCACTCCTGACCACGCAGCCCGCCGGGCGCCAAATCAGACGGCATGCCTCAGGCCGCCGTCCTCCTCAAACGAACGTTCCCACCCGCTGGGGCGGTTGCAGTCCTGTTGACAGGAACATTTTTAGAACATATAAGAAACATATCAAGATCAATATGACTTTTCCACAGGAGGACCCCATGTCCGGTCTCGTTCAGGATGTCTTGTCGCTGGTGGCCGTCAGCTCCTTCCTCGTCGTCGCGGCGACGTGGATCGGCGCTCTCTGAGCGGCGTGCGCCTCCGGGCACCACAAGGAGCGGGTTTGCTAACGAACGGGCAGGGCTTTTGCGGGGGTTAGGGCGCCGGCCTCTCCCAAAATTCCGCTCGGATGGAGACTGTTGTTTTGAGCGAGCCTCAGCGGGGGAGGCTCCAGCAAGATGAGGCATGGAAGGATGGGCTGACAGGCAAACAGGCGGCCGGCCGTAAGCTGTTATCGCTCCTCGATTGGTGCGGGCGCTGCCGGCGCCCTATCAGGTGCCTCTTGGCAGGCGGGCGCATGTCGTTCCGTCGCGATTGAAATGAGCACGGCGACCAGGGTGCCCGCCGCACGGCCGGAGCAGGGCGGAAAGATCGCGCCTTCTGCGTCGTCGCGGAGAGATCGCGCCGTCAGGCGGCGAGGGCGGCCGTGGGTTCGGTGACCTCGCAGCCAAGCGATTCAGCCACCGCCCGGTTGGTGACCCTGCCCTTATGGACGTTCAGCCCGTTGCGTAGATGCGGATCGTCCAGCAGCGCCTGCAGCCCCTTGTCCGCAAGCTGCAGGCCGTGGTGCAGAGTGGCGTTGTTGAGCGCGTGGGTGGAGGTGACGGGAAGGGCGCCCGGCATGTTTGCCACGCAGTAATGTATGATGCCGTCCACCTCGAAGATCGGGTTGGAGTGGGTGGTGGGACGGGAGGTTTCGAAGCAGCCGCCCTGATCAATCGCCACATCGACGAGCACCGCTCCCTTCTTCATGCCGGCCAGCATTTCGCGGGTGACGAGCTTGGGGGCCGCCGCGCCAGGAATGAGAACGACGCCGATGATGAGATCCGCCCGAAAGCACTCCTCCTCCACCGCCTCGGCCGTCGCGTAGCGGGTACGCGCCCGGCCGGCGAAGATGTCGTCGAGCTGGCGCAGGCGGGGGATCGAACGGTCGAGCACCGTGACGTCCGCACCGAGGCCGATCGCCATCTTGGCCGCGTTCAGGCCAACCACGCCGCCGCCAATGATGGTGACCTTTCCGGGCAAGACGCCTGGCACGCCGCCGAGCAGCACGCCGCGACCGCCATTCGCCTTCTGCAGGGCCGTCGCGCCCGCCTGAACCGCCAGCCGCCCGGCCACCTCCGACATCGGCGCCAGAAGCGGCAGCCCGCCATGCGCGTCCGTGACGGTTTCGTAGGCGACCGCCGTCACGCCGCTTTCAAGCAGACCCTTCGTCTGTTCGGGATCCGGGGCGAGATGCAGATAGGCGTAGAGGATCTGCCCCTCGCGAAGCCGCGCCCACTCGGCAGGTTGCGGCTCCTTCACCTTCACGATCATGTCGGACCTGGCAAACACCTCCTCGGCCGTTTCGGCTATGGCCGCGCCCGCTTCGCGGTAGGCGTCGTCCCCGGCGCCAATTCCGGCGCCTGCGCCGGTCTCCACCAGCACCTGGTGGCCGTGGGCGACATATTCGCGTGCCGCACCCGGTGTAAGCCCCACGCGGTATTCGTGATCCTTGATTTCCTTCGGGCAGCCCACGCGCATCCTGCAACTCCGCAAAAGCCGGTCCAACATCCCAAGAAAATCACAAACCGCCTCGAAGGTGTTTGCGAAGTGATGCGCCCTGCGGTAAAGCGTTCGTATTTTCTTGCAGCCGATTTCGATAACGAGAAAGGAAATGCGAAGAATGTCGCTGGACAGGATCGATATTGCCATACTTGAAGCGCTGCAGCAGGACGGGCGCATGCCCAACGCGGCCCTGGCCGAAAAGGTAGGGCTGTCGCAATCGGCCTGTTCCCGGCGCCTTGACAATCTGGAGAAGGCCGGGGTCATCAAGGGCTACCACGCCCGCCTGTCGAATGCCGCGCTCGGTCACCACATGACGGTGATCGTGCACATCTCGCTTTCGGGGCAGTTCGAAAAGACGCTTTCGGAGTTCGAGGGGGCGGTGAAGCGATGCCCCAACGTGCTGTCCTGCCATCTGATTTCGGGCGAGTATGACTACATTCTGAGGATTTCCGCCCGCGACCTGGAGGATTACGAACGCATTCACAAGGAATGGCTGACGGCGATGCCGCACGTCACCAAGATCAACTCCTCCTTCGCCCTGCGCGAGGTGATCGACCGCACGGCGATTGGAATCCGGCCCTCGATGGCTTGAGATGGCTGGCTGGGGGCAGCAAACCGATTGACATTCCCGGAGCCAGCGCGAATTTGACTTGATTTTCTGGAGGCTGGCCGTGATTCGCCACATCGTTTTTTTCAGCGCCAAGAAAGCGGAGGACATCCCGCTGATCGCTGAAAGGCTCGGCATGCTGGGACGCATTCCGCACTCGGATTTCTTCGAGGTCGGCATCAACCGCAAGGTCGACCAGCTCGGGGGCGAGGTCGATGTGGTGGTCTATGCCGAATTCCGCGACGAGGCGGCGCTCGCGGCCTACAAGGCTGACCCGATCTACAAGGAGTGCATCGCCCTGGTGCGTCCGCTGCGCGAGCTGCGGCTTGCCGCAGACTATGTGTCCAAGGCAGGGACCTGAACGGCCATGCGGCCGCGTCTGCCTTCCGGAACGCCTGTTTGACGGCCGGAACAGGCTTTTGAGGCTTCCTACAGCAGGCAATCGCCTTGTCCTCGCCCTCCTTGCCTTCTGCGTGCCGCTGCCTGCCGGGCACGCTGAAGCACCTCCGCCTCATCAGCACGAATATTGCGAGGTATGGGCGCTATTTGCCGAAGACGCGATGAATGAGAGGCGGCGTGGCGTCCCACTTGCTGAGCAGCTCCGGCGCCACTGGGACGACATGCGCCGTATCGCCACCAAAAGACCGAGACCGTGGCGATCAGGGAGGGGATCATGGCTTCCAGACCGGCAACGCCAGTCCCTCGCTCGAGGGCGCACCACATGACATGGACAGCGCCCCTGCCGATCTTCGTGTTCAGATGCTCCGCATCGGCGTGAACTACCACTTCTAGATTAAGCTCCGGTTCGGCAGCGTCTTCATATTAGGAGGCCACCCTGCCGTCCTTACTTACTCACCGGCCTCTTCTAGGGCTTGTAAAGCCCCGTAGGGAGCCTCCATGGTCCCCCCTCTGGCCCTGAGAATAGCGGATGCGGCATCGGCTCCGCGATTCGGCCAAATCGAGGAAACACAGGGGGAAGCTGTCGCTAGCCGCCTCCGGGCCTTTCTGCTGTCTCCAGTGCCTCTGCGATCAGCGGCACCTTTCGCGCCAAACCGGCGTTCTTGAGGCGTCTGTGAGGGTGCGGGATGAGGTTGATGTGGGGAATGTCTGCGGCGAGCAAGAGATCAGAGAGCCGCAGCCCCGTGACTTCTCCAAGAAGGCAACCGGTATTCTCGATAATCTGTCGTATCTGCCGGGCTTCGCGCGACCTTCAATCAGTTTCCGAACCTCCTCCGGAGGGCCGGAGGGAGCGCCTTACCATCGAAATTATTGAGAAATAAGGGCTTTCCGAAAGGAGAATGGCTCCCCGGGCCGGATTCGAACCAGCGACCAACCGGTTAACAGCCGGTTGCTCTACCGCTGAGCTACCGGGGAACGCCCTCTGCCGTAGCAGTCGGCGTGCCCTATAGCAAACCATCGAAGGCTTTGCAAAGCGGGCACAGCAAATTTTTCACCGAAGCGGGATGCGAGGCTCGCATTTTCCGCCAATGTTCCACATATCCACATATGGAGAGCGAATCGGCGTGTGACAATCCCGCAAGCCGGCATGGATGAAGGGCCAGTGGCCATGGAAAAGCGCGCTGCCGGCGCGGAAATGTCCGCGGCAGAAGAGGCGAAGGAAGCAGGAAGCGAAAGGGCGAAGCGCCCGCATGTGTCCATTGGCGGCAAGCGCATGCCGATGCCGCGCTCGCGCCTCGCGCGGATCGTAAGCGGCGTAGCCCTGGTCCTGCTTGGAATCGTTGGGTTCCTGCCCGTGGTCGGCTTCTGGATGATTCCCTTAGGCCTCGTCGTCCTCTCCTACGACGTTCCGGCGGTGCGGCGCCTGCGCCGCCGCATGGAAGTCTGGTGGCACCGCCGGCGGCGGAAGGATGGCCGCAGGCCTGATGCGCGGTAAGTACGCCCGAACCTTGGCATCCGGGCCGTCGACCGGCCGATGGCTTGTGCGAAGCGGCCTGAAGCGACCGGCTCAGTGCGTCCTATCGTGCTGCGAACCACGACCATCGCTTGCGAAAGGGCAAGTGTTCAGCCGTTCTGCCGCAGGCAGGCGAGGGCAGCCGTCCTGGATGGGAATTTGGCTGCCCGGTCCTATTGCATCGATCCTTCCATTTTGCCCGCAAGAAGCCGGTAATCGCTTCTGTCAGAAGCGATTCAGGAGGTTCCTGGGCCTTATCCTTTGCGCTCTCGCTCTCCCCGCAGCACTGGGGCCGCTCCGCCCGGCGATACTTTCTCTCATCGGGGATAGGCGGGCGGAATACCACGATATGTCGTCGTCGATCGCCTATATGAGCTTCTGGATACTTATGCTGGCGGCATGTTTTGGCGGTGGCGGTGGGTGATGAATGCTTTCCACCTTCGCCTTGTATTCGGCGTTCTCTGTCTTGCCGCGCCCGCCAACTTCTTGCGGGCGTATGGGGCTAGGCGGCTCGCCCTTTTCCTGCCATAGCTAATAATAGCCATGCATCGATACCCAAAGAAGATTGCGGGCACAATGACGCTGGCAAGCCCCCTGACGCTGGCATTTCTGCCCTACACCTTTCTGTTGTGGGCCTACTGGGTGAGGCTCCACATGTGGTTGGATGATCCGTCTCCCACCTTTGCTCCGTAGGCCTTCATAGCTTGTCCGCCGCCATCCACATTGTGTCGATCTGCTCGGGCGTAAGGTTGAGAGCAGCGCCGTCGGCGTCCTCAAAGGATAGCTACTGCCAGAACCCCCAGTCAACCGTTGTCGGCGGCACTTACCTAGTCTAAGTGGTAGCGAGAGGGGTTCTAACGGGGCAGTCATGCGATTTCACCACGTAGACGGCCTGCGCGCCGTGGCCGTTCTTTCCGTTCTCTTTTTCCACGTAGGAGCCGCAGCATTCAGCGGCGGGTTCGTTGGCGTCGATGTTTTCTTCGTGATTTCAGGGTTCGTGATCACGCGGCAGATCCTGAACCTCATGGATGACGGCAAATTCAGCCTTTTTCGCTTCTACGAACGCAGGCTCAACCGCCTTTATCCAGCCCTTATCGTGACGATTGCGCTGTCTCTGGTGGCGGGCTTTCTTGTCTTGCCGCCGAGTCTTTTGTCTGATTTCAGCTTCTCAGCCTTGGCGTCTCTCACCGCCTGGTCGAATATTTTCTTCTGGGACAGCGTTGGCTACTTCGACACCGCGTCCGATCTAAAGCCCCTCCTTCACACCTGGACGCTCTCGCTGGAGTGGCAGTATTATCTCGTCACGCCGGTATTCCTCTGGCTTGTCCCTCGTCGCTATCTGCCTCACAGCATCTTCGCTGTTTCTCTGGCTTCCCTCGCGCTCAGTTCCTTCTGGTGGCGCGATCCTGCGACCCCCTTCTACTGGATGCCGTTCAGGATATTTGAGTTCGGGCTAGGCGCTCTTCTGCTTTGGATGCCAGAGCCGCGGAGAGCCGTAGGTGACTTGACGGTAGCCGGTGGGCTCGCGCTCACCGCATATGCAGTGTTCTCCTTCACCGGACAGACGCCGTTCCCGTCCTATTTTGCGCTTTTACCCGCATTGGGTGCGGCCATGGTCATATGGGGCGGGAAGACTGGCTTCCTCTCAGGAGCACTGCGGCTGGCGCCAATTACCTACCTCGGCCGCATCAGCTATTCGACCTATCTAGTGCACTGGCCCTTGATCGTCTTTACGGTCTGTTACACCGCGCAAGATCTTACGACGACAGCAGCCGCGATCATTTGCACGCTTTCCATCGTGCTTGGGGCACTGCTCTACCACAGCGTTGAAAAGCCATTCTGGCATGGTCGCTTAGCGTCTCGCGCGAAAGTGACGGTTTTTGCGACTACGGTTCCCTTGGCCGCCTTGCTCTACATATCGTCAGGCGGCTTGTGGTGGCGTATTCCGCCACCCTGGAACACGCCTTATCCGAGCGGTTTGGATTTTCACTATGCCAACTTCGGTGGGGCTGGATATCCTTCAAACAAGCTCGTCAGAATCGGTTCCGATAATGCTCCGATACTCTTTCACGTCATGGGCGACAGCTTCGCCCATCAGCTGTTTTGGGGCCTCGATGAGGAATTGACCTCGCGTGGTCTTGCTGCTGATGCGATCAATGACAATGGGTGCCCGATGATGGCCGGTACAGCGAGGCTGATAAAAGGCAGAGAAGACACGTCGTGTACCGAATCCATCAATACAGCGTTGTCCATCTTTAATGACGGTTTGCCGATTCTTTTTGCTCTTAGCTGGAACGGCTATCGTTACTCGCTGCTGTCGGAAGGTAAGCATGTTACTTTTGACAGTCTGGACCAATATTACGACTTCATCCTGGATCGCATCTCGGCAACGAAGGAGGCTACGAAGACACCGCAGATGATCATCTTCGGTGATGTCCCGCGCTCTGCATCTGTGAAGCTGACGCCTTTTGAGTGCACCACCAGCCCTCGCTATCTCAGTGATACCCCACCATGCCAGGCGCTGATGTACGCGAGATTGACCAATGAGTTGTTGTCGCAACGCTTCCGGGAACTGATGGAGCGCGACGAATCAATTGTCGTCTTAGACCCCCGTGATTACCTATGCTCTGACACCAATGATTGCCCTGTATTTGAGGACGGGAACCTCATTTACAGTGATGGCGGCCACCTCTCGAAATTTGGCTCCAGGATGATAGCTCGTCGTCTTCTGGATGATGTCCTCGCGGCTATTGCGAATCCAGGTTCTGGAGCGTCAGAGAACGGCATCGCCACCCAAAATGGCCATTAGAGTTCCGCGGTGAGGATCAGCCCAAAAGCTTAACGGTTACGCTGACACATACCGCGTTATTTGATCGGGCCTGTGGAGGATTTCCTCTACGGACAGTCAGGACGCCAGGCGGGCGATCCCGACAAGGCGGCGGCATTGATGATCGACGCAGTGGACAGTCCAAATCCTCCGGGGCGCCTGATGATGGGCAAGGATGCCTTCGACCTTTACGACCGCCTGATCGCGGCACGGCAAAAGGAATATGACGAATGGCGCTCACGCGGCGAAGCGACCGCTTTTGACGGCGCAAAGGCACTTCCGATTCATTTTCAACGTGGTCAAGCGGAGCAACATCCGTGATCCCGGGCGAGCGAAGCGAGACCCGGGACCCAGGAAGGCGGTGGAGATGGCGCCACTGGGTCCCGGACAACCTCTGCGCGGCTTCCGGAATGACGGGGTGAAGCTTTCCCCGAATGAAAAAGCACGAAGCGGCAATTTGCCCGAGAAGTGCGAACGGAATCGGAGTAGAGCTGGCGGCGAGAACGTGGGGCCTAGGAATGTCCATTCTTGAACTTGCCGCCCGGAAGACGCGTGACACGCTCCGGATTTATTGGGAGCTCGTGCGCATCATCGTTCCCGTGACGGTTCTGACCGAGGCGATGGCACGGGCGGGGATAATCGAAGCCATGTCTCCGGCACTGGCGCCGGTCATGCAACTGTTCGGCCTGCCGCCGGAATTCGCATTGGTCTGGATGACCGGCATGCTGGTGGGCATCTGGGGCGCAGTTCCGGTGATCTTCACGCTCGTGCCGCCTGCGGAACTCACCGTCGCCGACATTACGGTAATCTCCGCACTTCTGCTTTTTGCGCATGCCCTGCCGATCGAACAGAAGATCATCCAGAAGGCAGGGCCGGGCTTCGTCCTCACCACGGCCTTACGAATTGCTGGGGGAATGATCTATGCGTTGATCCTCCACCATATCTTCGCCGCTACTGGCTGGCTTTCACAGCCGCTCAATCCCGCCTGGATCCCGATGGCGGCCGCTTCGGACTGGCTCGGCTTCTTCGTGGGGCTCGTGGAGGCCCTCATCGCCATGTTCCTCATCCTCCTGTTTCTTGCCTGGGGGCTGGAGCTTTTAAAGTGGCTGGGGATCATGGACCGCATCATCCGGATGATCGCCCCGCTGCTGCGCCTGGCAGGAATCAGAGCCGAGGCTGCGCAGTTCACCATGGTCGGGCTGCTTCTTGGCATTTCCTATGGCGGAGGCCTGCTCATTCGCGAGGCGCGCTCCGGAAGCCTGTCGCCGCGTCAGATCTTCATTTCATGCGTTTTCATGGGATTTGCCCATGCCGTGATCGAGGACACGCTGGTCGTCATGGCCATAGGCGCGGATGCCGTCAGCGTACTCGTTGGCCGGGTCATATTCGCGGTTGCCGCAACCGCCTTGATCGCGTGGTTCGTCCGCGCGCTTCCGGACAGCGTTTTCTTCGCATGGGCCTTCAATCGGCCGGACCGTCAGACGGCAGTCGGCGCGGTGAACGGCTGAGATCCCGTCAACGGCACTACCACCCGTCGCCTGCCCGGCCCGAAAGGCTCTGCAGGATGAAGTCCGCACGTTCCGCCACGCTTGTCTTCGGCAGGGTGACCAGCTCGTAGTCCAATTGGGAAAAGGCTGAAAGGAGGCGGCCAGCAGGGCCGATTTGCCGCCTCCGGAACATCCTGAAATCGTGACGAACCGTTTCACTGCATTGCTCCTTTGTGCGTGCTGGGATGATCCAGCCGGCAGCAATGCTTTTGAACCGCAGCCTCTCGCGGTGTGGGAACCGCCACAAGTGTCATGCGACACCTTCACTTTGCGCGCCAGAGCAGGGATCGCCAAAACCGATTCCCAGCACCAGCTTACGCGCGTGCGGCCTCGTCGGTCATTCTGGGTTGGTGGTGCTGATGCTTCACCTCGCCGGCGAAATGGCATGCAGCGGCCTGTCCCGGCGCGATCTCGAGCAGTGGCGGGACAGTCTTGCCGCAGATTTCCGGTTTGCCGAGAGCAGCATGCAGCGGACAACGGCTGCGGAAAGGGCAGCCCGAAGGCAGCCGACCCGGGCTCGGCAGCTCACCGCTGAGGATTTCGCGCCGGCGGCGTGCCTCGACCGCCGGGTCGGGTACCGGCACCGCCGACAGCAGCGCACGCGTATAGGGGTGGGCGGGCATGCCGTAGAGCCGGTCCCGATCGGCGAGTTCCACCACGCGGCCCAGATACATCACCGCGACGCGGTCCGAGATGTGCCGCACTACCGCGAGGTCGTGTGCGATGAAGAGCATCGACAGATTGAGCTGCGCGCGCAGCTTTACAAGAAGATTGATGATCTGCGCCTGGATCGACACGTCGAGCGCGGAGACCGGCTCGTCGGCGATGATCAGTTCCGGCTCGAGGATCAGCGCCCGTGCAATGGCGATGCGTTGCGCCTGCCCGCCGGAGAACTCGTGCGGGTAGCGGCTGGCCACGGCCGGGTCGAGACCCACCAGGTGAAGCATCTCGGCCACCTTGGCCTTGCGCGAAGCGCGGTCGCCGATGCGGAAGATGACGAGAGGTTCTTCGAGCAGGGCGCCCACTGTCATGCGCGGGTCGAGCGACGACCGCGGATCCTGGAACACCATCTGCATGCGCTTCCGCAGTGCCTTGAGGCTGGCGCCGCTCGCCGAGACCAGGTCCTCGCCGCAAAAGCGCACCTCGCCCGAACTCGGCCGGTTGATCTGCAGGATGGCGCGGCTCGCCGAGGATTTGCCCGAGCCGCTTTCGCCCACGAGCCCGAGCGTTTCGCCGCGGCGCAGGGTGAAGCTGACATCGTTCACCGCGGCGATCTGGCCGAAGCGCACAGTAAGATTGCGTACCTCGAGGATGGTCTCGGTCATGATCTGCCACACGGGACCTTTGCGGCCGCTGCGCTGATTTCTGCCATAGTCGCGGGATCGCCGAGGTCCTTTTTCCAGTCGGTATCGCGCAGCCAGCCGATTTCGGGGTCGAAGCCCCAGCAACGGGTGAGGTGCCCCTCGGCGCCATCCGGAGCCGGCGCCAGCGGCGGTTCAGATTGGCCGCAGATGGCGCGGCGATAGGCGCAGCGCGGCCGAAAACGGCAGCCGCCATCGAGCTGGGCGATGTTGGGCGGCAGGCCTTCGATCGGCACCAGCGGTTCGTCGACCGGGCGTTCCAGCGAGGGGATCGAGCGCAGCAGGCCCCAGGTGTAGGGCATTGCGGGGCGTGCGAAGAGATCGGCCGTAGCGGCCGTTTCGACCACGGTGCCCGCGTACATCACATAGACCCGCTCGGCTGCCCCCGCGACAATGCCCATGTCGTGTGTGATCATCACCACCGCCGTGCCGGTGCTGGACACGAGCGATTTCAAAAGATCCATGATCTGCGCCTGGATGGTCACGTCGAGCGCGGTGGTAATTTCGTCGGCGAGGATCACGCGCGGATTGCACGAGAGCGCCATCGCGATCATCACGCGCTGGCGCATGCCGCCGGAGAATTCGTGCGGATAGGCGTTGAGCCGCGTCTCCGGTGCAGGAATGCCCACCCGGCGCAGGAGTTCGATTGTCCGTTCGGCGATCTGCCGGCGGTTGCCGCCCTGGTGGCGCTTGATCGCCTCGCCGATCTGCTGGCCGATGGTCAGCACGGGATTGAGACTCGACATCGGGTCCTGAAAGATCAGCGCAATCTCGCGGCCGCGTATCTTCTGCATCGCCTTGTCGTCGAGGCCGAGCAGATCCTTGCCGTCGAGCGTGATAGAGCCCGCCTCGTAGCGCGCGGTCCGCTCCGGCAGCAGCTTCATCACCGAGCGGACGGCGACCGACTTGCCGCATCCAGATTCCCCGACCAGCGCGATGATCTCTCCCTTCTCGAGCCTGAACGACAGCCCGTCCACGGCTTTCACCCGACCGCGATGGGTCTCGAAAGCGACTTCGAGGTCGCGGACTTCGAGCAGCGGCGGACTCACCCTTCCGCCCCCTGGCTGCGGGCGCGGCGCGCCTCGTGCATTGCGAAGGTGCTTTCGTTGAACGGATAGAAACGCGAAGGGGAGGCGTTCTCCTCGAGCATGTTGGCAAGGATCGATTGCTCGATCGCCTCGTGCTCTCGCCCGGCCCGTGCGATCTCCTCGGCAAAGGCCGCCGCGATCACCACCACGCCGTCATCGTCGCCAAGCACCACGTCTCCAGGCCGCACCAGCACGCCGCCGCACTGGATCGGGCAGTTGTACTCGTAGGGCAGTATCCTGGTCTCGCCCACCATGGTGGCCCGGCCGCCGGCAAAAACCGGCCAGCCCAGATCGATCGTAGATTGCGCGTCGCGTATGGCGCCGTCAGTGACGATGCCAGCGGCACCCCGCTGGAACAGCCGACCGTAGACAATCTCGCCGCCGGTGGAGATGTCGCTCTGTCCCATCGCATCGGAAACGAGGACGTCTCCCGGGCCGCAGGTCTCGATCACGCGCCAGCGCGGCGTCACATTCATGCCGTCGGCGCTGGCACTGGTGGCGATTTCGCGCTGCAAATCCTCGCGCGACGGCAGATATCTCAGGGTCACCGCGCGGCCTACCAGCTTGCGGCCCGGGGCCAGCGAGGCAACGCCTTTCATGGCGATGGGGCCGGAGCCGTATTTGCGGCCGACGCCGCGCATGTGCAGCAGGTAGTAGACCGTTGCGGCGCTCAGCTTGCCGATCTCGGCCAGAACCTCGTCGGATACCCGGGGCGTGTCGGTCATCATTCCTCTCCGTCCGTGGGCAGCGCGCCGATGCGGCGCTCCTCCTCGGTGGCCGGCACCTCCCAAAGGCCGGCGCCGGCGCGGCGCCCGGCCCAGCCCGCACCCGAGCGGCGGCCACGAGGCTGGTCGACCGCATGGGCGGCTAGGACGTCGTAGTCGATCGTAAGGCCGAGGCCCGGGCTCTCGCCGAGCACGACATGGCCGTCCTCGATCCAGTTGTCGGCCTTTATCATCGGCTCCTCGATCTCATCGTCATGGCATTCGAGGATCATGTGGTTGGGCAGCGCGGCCGCGACATGGGCGAAGATTCTGCCTTCGGAATCGGAGCCGGCGCAGGGGAGGCCGTTGGCGTAAGCGAGATTGGCGACCTGCATGGCGCCCGTCAGACCGCTCATGAGGCGTCCGACCTGAACGATGTCGACCGAACCGTGCTCGATGTAAGTCTGGAACTCGAGAACGTTTTTGAGGTTTTCGCCGGCGCAGACCGGAGCCCTGATGTGGCTCGACACTTTGGCGAGCCCCCGATAGTCTGCCCGCTGCACCGGCTCTTCTACCCAGGTGAGATCGAACTCCTCTTCCAGTCGGGCGATGCGCCGCACGGCCTGCTTGGCGTGCCAATATTCACTGGCGTCGACCATCAGCGCCGGCGGTTTGCCGTCCACGGTCATTGCGTCGCGGACGAGGGCGAGGCGCCGTGCATCCTCCTCGATATCGAGGCCGATCTTCAGCTTTGCGGCACGGAACCCGCGGCTCGCCATGTGGCTGTAGAAGGCGACGAGCTGTTCGTCATTCAGCGGCATGTCGCCGCCGCTGGCATAGGCCATCACGCGGTTGGTTCCGGCGCCGAGCAGCCGCCATAAAGGCTCGCCGTAGATCTTCGCCTTGAGGTCCCAAAGGGCGACGTCGAGGACGGACAGCGCCTCGTTCAAAATACCATTGTTGCCGCTCTTGAAGATCAGGTTGACCATGGCCAGCCAAAGACCGGCATTCTGACGGGGGTCGGCTCCGATAAGGACCCGCTGGAGACGTCCGATGCCGTAGACGGCGTTGATCGACCCGATCGCGATGCCCCGATGCTCGGTGTCGGTAAGGATTTCTACCACTGCGCCGTGCTGATGGGTCCGACCGCTGGGCGCATGGGCGTCGCCGCGCCGCCGCCGCAGTCGGTACTCGTATGTTTGCGTGCGTATCTCGGTGATCTTCATTGTCGCGGACCTATGGGGTTAACGGCGGGATTCGCCGCGCGGATCGAGCCGGTCGCGCAAGGCGTCGCCGGCCAGATTGAGGGCGAGAACTGTGAGGAGGATGGCAAGGCCCGTAAAGGCCGAGAGCCACGGGGCGCGTTCCATGTAGGAGAAGCCGTTGCGCATCATGGCGCCCCAACTGGCGGTGGGCGGCTGGATGCCGAGCCCGAGGAAGGAGAGGGCGGCCTCGGTGAGGATGGCATGACCAACCTGGATGGTTGCCATCACCGCCACGGGGCCGGTGACGTGAGGCACGATGTGGCGGAAGATGATGCGTAGCGGCCCGGCGCCGAGCGCGCGCGTGGCGACCACGAAATCGCGCTCGCGCACGGTCAGCACCTGCGAGCGGGTGATGCGGGCGAACATGGGCATGTCGGCAAGCGCAATGGCGATTATGATGGTGGTGACGCCTGGCCCCAGCGCAGCCATGATGCCGAGCGCCAGCAGAACCGAGGGAAAGGACAACAGCGCGTCCATGACGCGCATGATTCCTTCGTCCACGAGGCCGCGGGTGTAGCCGGCAACAAGCCCGAGCAGGCCGCCGAGCAGCACCGCCAGGCCGATGGCGGTGAAACCGATGCCGAACGCGATGCGGGTGCCGAAGATCAGGCGGGACAGCATGTCGCGGCCGGTGTGGTCGGTGCCCAGCCAATGGGCGGCCGAAGGTGCCTGAAGCACGGCGCGATAGTCCTGTGCGTTGGGATCATAGGGAGCGATCCATGGCGCGAAGGCCGAGCAGATGGCGAGCAGCGCCAGCAGGCCGAAGCCGAGTACGGCGAAGCCGTCGATGCGCCGGCGCGGCCGTACGGGAGAGGATGCCACTGCTTCACCCACGACGGATCCTCGGATCGATGCGCGAATAGATGAGGTCGGTCAAAAGGCTCGCCGTCAGCACGGTAAGCGCGAGCACCAGCATCAGCGCCTGGATCATGGTGAAATCCCGGAAGAAGATGGAATCGACGGCGAGGCGCCCGAGCCCGGGGATGGAGAACACCGTTTCCACCGTTGCGGCGCCACCGAACAGCGCGCCCAGCTGCAGGCCAACAAGTGTCACGACCGGCAGCAACGCGTTGCGCAGCGCATGTCTGAAGAGCACGGTTGTCGGCGACAACCCCTTGCTGCGCGCCGTGGTGATGTAGTCCTCGTTGAGCACTTCAAGGACAGAAGAACGCACCTGCCGGATCAGCACGCCGGTGAATCCGGTGGCAAGTGCCAGCGACGGCATCAGCATCAACTGCAGCGAGCCCAGCGGATCCTGGAAAAAGGGCAGATAGCCCGATGGCGGAAGCCAGCGCAGCGTGACGCTGAACAGGATGATCAGCATGATGCCGAACCAGAAGCCGGGTGTCGCGATGGCGGTCAGCGCGAACAGCGTGCCCAGGTGATCGGGGAGACGCCGGTAGTAGACGGCGGACACGACGCCGATGGGAATGGCGATCGTCACCGAAATCAGGAGAGCCATGATCGCGAGCTGAACCGTGGGCACGGCGCGCGCAAGAATGGCCGGACCGATAGCCTCGCCCGTGCGCAGCGACCTGCCGAGGTCGCCGGTCACGACCTGGGCCACCCAATTGCCGTAACGTACGAGAATAGGCTGATCGAGCCCCAGTTCCTGTCGCAGCGCCTCATAGCGCTCGGCGTTGCGCGCGCCTTCCTCGCCCAACAGGGCGGCCGCGGTGTCGCCGGGAAGCACCGACACGATGATGAACGCAATAACGCTTACGAGAACGACGACCACGGCCGCGGAGGCCAGCCGACGCATCAGATAGCCAAGCATTTGCTGTCCCAGTTGCGATTCGCGGGAGCTGAATCCCGCGGGTGAGGGGCCGCGGCACTGCGGCCCCTCCACGAACCCACGCTACGAAGCAAGCCACGCGTAGCGGAGGTTATAGTCGGAATCGATGCCTCCGATCCCGGGCGCCATGGCCAGCATCTTCGGCGCACGGAACGCGATGAAGTGGTAGGCATCCTCGTAGAGAATCCGCTGGATGTTCTTGTAGATCTCAGCGCGGGCCGCGGTGTCGCCGGTCCTCGAAGCCTCGGCCCAAAGAGCATCCACCTTGGGATTGGAGTAACCCGCCCAGTTCGCGTCCGATCCCGTCATCGTTTCGCGGCGGAACAGTGGATCGACCAGAGCGGTGTTGCCGTGCGACAGCGCCTCGAAATTGCCCGTCCGGCCCGACTCCACCCAGGGCGTGCGGTCCATCGTCTCGATGTTGAGCGTGATGCCGACCTCGCCGAGCATGGCCTGCATGATTTCGAGCGGTTGCAGGTCCTTGGGCCTGTTGATGACTTTGACCGTCAGGGAAACGCCGTCGGCATATCCCGCATCGGCAAGCAGCTGGCGCGCCTTTTCCGGGTTGTATTCGTAACGCGGCAGGCTTTCGTCATAGCCCGGCACGCCCGGATACCAGCCCCAGTAATAATGCGGCTTGCCGCGGCCGAAAGTGAGCGCTGCCGCCATAGCCTCGCGGTCCACCGCATGCTGCAGCGCTTGACGCAACCGGACATCATGCGCGAATGGGGTCGAGGCGTCTTCCTTGGAGCTGATGTAGAAGCTCGGCTGGCCGGTGTCTCGGCCCGGCTGCGCGTAGATCTGGATGCCTGCCGCTTCGAGGCTGTCGAGGTCCTGCTCCAGCGGGTCCATGATGTGCACATTGCCGGCGCGCAGTTCGAGCGCTGACACGGATTGATCCGGCATCTGCCGGATCGTGAAGCGATCCGCATAGGGCAGGGGCTTGCCGTCGAGGCCCGATTCCCAGTGACCGGAGAAGGCCACCAGCTCGACGCGATCATCCACCAGCCAGTTCTCCACCGCATAGGGACCGCTGCCCACCGGCTTGTGCGCGAACGCCTCGTCGCCCATGGATTCGACGGCCTGCTTGGAGACGATGTAGACATTGGTGGCGTTGGCCGCCGTCATGGTCAGGCGGAACAACGGCTGCGGCGACTTGAATTCGAGATCCAGCGTGTGGTCGTCCACGACGGTCACATTGACAAGTTCGCTCACCGAGGTCTGCACCGCCGATTTCTCATGGTCGCGGGCGCGCTCGAGATTCCATTTCACCACTTCGGCGGTGAGATCCGAGCCGTCGTGGAATTTGACGCCCTGGCGCAGCGTCATGCGCGCCGTGGTTTCGCTGGTTTCCTCGAAACCGGTGGCCAGTTCGTAGCCAAGCTCGAACTCGTCCGTCGTACCGGGCTTCAGACGGTAGCTGAAGAGCGAGTCGAACATCAGCGACATGATGCGCGTCCGCGCATTGGCGAGATGCGGATCAAGGCTGTCGATCGCCAACAGCTCAGCGAGCACGATCGTGCCGCCGCGGCTCACTGAGTTTGCGGCGAAGGCGGGCAGGCCGGTCTGCGCCAAAACCGCAGATGCAGCCGTTCCGACCAGGAGCTGCCTTCGAGAAATTTTCATCACGCTATCCTCCCTTTGTCTGCAGTGAAGAACAATCATGTTGTTCAGTCAATACTTGATTAGTAATCAAGACATGGTACTTTGATCACCCGCTTCACACAGGAACGGCCATGCACAAGGAACTGCCAAGCAACACGAGGCCGACGTTGCTGCTCACGGCATCCGAAGCCGCCGCTCGGCTCGGGGTTAAGAAAGACACGGTCTATGCCTATGTCTCGCGAGGCCTTCTGCGTCGCCGCGAGGTGACCGGCACGAACGAAAGCCTCTACGATCCGGCAGAGGTCGAGGCTCTGGCCGCGCGGGCGCGCAAGGCGGCGCCTCAGGCCGTGGCGCCGGTGTTCCGCTCGGCGCTCACCACCATTGCCAACGGAGAGCCTTATTTTCGTGGGCTGCCGGCGTGCCGGCTGGCTGTGGAAGGCCGCTTTGAAGACGTCGTGCGGCTGCTCTGGCAGGGGCATTTTGAAGCCGGCGCCGAGACGCTGTTCCCGCCGCGCCGTGCCGAGCCCGCCCTCGCAGCCATCGGTGCGCAGATCGGGAAGGATGCGCTTCCGCTCGAACGCATGCGCTGTCTCGTCCCGTTCGTCGCCGCCGAAGACCCGTTGCGCCACGACCACGGCCATGAGCAGGTGATGGGCAAGGCGGCGCATCTGATGGTCCGCCTGCTTTGTGCCATGGAGGAACTGTCTGCGCCAGTCGACGAGAGCATCGCCGCACTGGTCTGGAGCCGTCTGTCGCCAAAAGCTGCAACGCCGGGGTTGCTGCGCGCGCTCGATGCGACGCTCGTGCTGGCGGCGGATCACGACCTGGGCGCTCCATCGACCGCCGCCGTGCGGCTGGCCGCGGCCGTGCGGGCGGATATCTACGCGGTGGTCACTGTCGGGCTCAACAGCGGCGGCGGTGTCGTGCAAAGCGCTTCGACGCTTTCCATCGAAAACGATCTCTCTGAGCTGAACGTGCAGGACAATGTCGGCCGATTTGTCGGCGATCAGCTTCGCCACGGCCGCGAGATGCGGGGATTTGGCCATCGCGCATACCCCGACGGCGATCCGCGGGCCCGGCTGATACTCGACCTGCTGCGGCAATGCGGCGAGGCGGCAGATGATGTCGCTCGCCTTGACGAAATCGTCGATATCCAGCTCAGGCGCGGACGTGAGCCGCCCAATATCGGCTTCGCGATCGCCGCCGTCGTGCACTGCGCCGGAATGCGGCGCGGTGCCGGTGAGCTTATTTTCAACTATGCCCGCATGGCCGGCTGGGTTGCTCACGCCATGGAGGAATATGATGCACCGACAAGTCTGCCGCGTCTGAAATCGATCTATGTCGGCCCGAACCCAACCCGTGCCGCAGGCTAGTGCTGTCCCAACGACCTCAAATTTCGGAACCAGCGTCTCATGTCCAACTCTAACGTCTCCGCTACCTTCCGTCCGGTCGCCGTGCCGCGGCTGTACGTTGTCGTGGCCCGGCAGATCGCCAATTACATCCGTGACACACCGCTCGAGCCGGGCGCTCAGCTGCCGCCCGAACGCGACCTGGCCCAGCAGCTCCAGGTGAGCCGCACCACGGTGCGGGAGGCCATGATCGCGCTCGAAACGATGGGCATCGTTGAAGTACTGGTGGGAGACGGCACCTATGTGCGCGCCCGCCTTGCCTCCGGCACGCTGCCGTGGGACCGCGAGGGCGATCCCGGCCCGGGTCCGCACGAGCAGTTCCGCATGCGGATGCTGGTGGAGTGCGCTGCCGCGGAAGACGCGGCGCGAAACATCACCCCCGAGGAGCTTGCGCGACTGCGGGAACTGGTGGCGGCCATGGAGGCGGACATAGACGGCCCCACTGCGGAGATGAATCGGCAAGCTTTCCACGACGTGATCGCCGTAGCCTCGCGCAACAGCATCTTCGTCGACACCATACGCGACCTCTGGCGTCTGCGTGGCGGCGCGATGTGGAAGAAGATCGCCGCGCGCGTGGTGCAGCCTGAGCATCACGTCCTTGCCCTCGCTCATCGCAAGGAGATTCTTGCCGCGCTTGAGAAGCACGACCCGGACGCAGCGGCGGCGGGCATGCGGCGGCTGCTGGATCGCATCAGGCAGCGGTATTTCGACGACATCTCTGACTGACCTCTCATAAACGTCGCCAGGCAAATTGACCCCGCTGGGGCAAAGGTATAATGGTCCAACCATTGTACGTTTGCAAGTGGAGGACAATGAAATGGCGCAGCGGCTGAATCAGGTGGATTATGACGTCGTGGTCGTGGGCGGCGGGGCTGCCGGCGTCGCTGCGGCAGTGGCCTCCGCCAAAAACGGCGCACGCACGCTCCTGGTTGAGGCCGGTCCCATGCTTGGCGGCGAAATGTTGAGCGGCCTGCCTATCGACGGCTGCATCTCGACGCGCGGAGAATGGGTGGTGGGCGGCGTGGCACGCGAAATCTTCGCCGAAGCCGAGCGGCTCGGCGGTTATGTCGGCCACTTCTATGATTGGCGCACCATATGGGTGGTCTGCGTCGACCCCGAGGTTATGAAGATCGCCGTGATGAACGTGGTGCGGCGAGCCAATGTCGATGTCCTGCTTTATACGTTCGCCGAGGACGTCGTGGTGCAGAACGGCACCGTTACGGGCCTTGTAGTGCTCAACAAGAACCAGCGTACGCTGATCCGCGCCCAGGTGTTCATCGACGCTTCGGGCGATGGCGACGTGGCGGTGATGGCTGGCGCGCAGTACGAGAAGGGCGGCAGGGACGGGACCGAATTCCAGCCGGTCAGCCTTGTGTTCCGCATGGCGGGCGTGGATGTCGGCCGCTTGATGAACTTCGTGGCCGAACATCCCGAGAATGTGGCTGTCGGCGAAAACCCCTACTACGCCGACATTCCGCGGGATGAGCAGGTCCGCCGCCTGGTCGAGCAGGGCTTTCCCAAAGTCTTCTTCGTCGCCAACGGCCCCTTGATCCAGGACGCCATCTCAAAAGGACTGCTGCACGAGACGGCGCTCATCGGCATCGGTCCGGTATCGATGGCGCGGCGCGAGATTTACTGCAACACGACCCGCATAGCCAATGTCGACGCCACGCGCACCGATCAGCTCTCGAAGGCTCTGCCCGATCTGATGGATCAGGTGTGGACCTGTGCCGCTTTTCTTAAGACCGCCGTGCCGGGCTTCGAGGAAGCGGTCTATTCAGGCATCGCGCCGCGGATCGGGATACGCGAAACCCGGCGAATCATCGGTGACGAGGTGCTGACGGCAGAAGACGTCATGTCGGCCCGCAAGCGGGAGGATGGCGTCGCCAAGGGCTGCCATCACATCGACATTCACGGTGCCGGCCGCGATCAGCTGCGCAGGCCCATTCCTGACGGAGGCTCATACGATATTCCCTTCGGCTCGCTCGTCGCCAAGGGGCTCGAAAACGTCATGATGGCCGGCCGCTGCCTTTCCGCCACGCGTGAGGCACACGGGTCGGCCCGCGTGATGGGAACCTGCATGGCGATGGGGCAGGCGGCGGGCACCGCCGCCGCCATGACGAGCATCGCCGGCTCGGGTCGTATCCGCGACCTGCCGATTGCCGACCTTCGCGCGCGTCTCAAGGAACAGGGCGCTGTGCTCGACGGGACGTATTAGAACGTCGGATTCTCAAGCTGAATTGAAAGGATCGCCTTCACCTGGGGGAACATCCTGGATATGTAATTCAAACCGAGCTGAGCGCACGGTGGCGCTGCGTTGTGACGGCGCACTGCCGCAACGGCAGTCGACGCAGGCTGCGGCAATGCCGCGGCGACAGTTTCTGCCGCGCAGCGACTATACGGAGGTCAGCGCCGAATCGGTCGGCCTCGACGGCGGAACCCGCAACACGGCGCCGTTGAGCCGCCTGACGCACGCGCACTGGCGATTTTCGGAACGGTTGGACGACGGGAATTCTTTCAGAAGGGGCGCTGCCGCCTTGACGTGCCTCTGGCGCTAACCTATGGAGATTGCGACGTTCGGGGCCTCGTGGCGGAGTGGTTACGCAGAGGACTGCAAATCCTTGTACCCCGGTTCGATTCCGGGCGAGGCCTCCAAAAATTCCATTGGAAATTCAATAGGTTCCTATTTTTGGGTGCGGCGCTGCTGCCGCCGCTTATGCTCCCGCTTGGCGTGGGCTCAAAGCGGGTATCGGTGTTCCGCCCGGAATTGGGCGGAAACAATAAGCTGGATCCGGCGCTCAATTCTCCGGTTGAGCGTCAGCCAGGTTATCGGCCGACAGGAGCCCGTGCGATTTGGCATAGGCGACGAGACCCTTGCGCGCTTCCTCGCAATGGGCCGGGTCCATGGTAGCGGCGAAGCAGGCTTCCAGAGCGCTTTCGTAGATCGGGCCCTCCTGGACCGGGGATGCGAAAAGCGCCGCCATCGCCTCCGTGGGCGTATAGACCTCGGTTACGGGTTCGCCGGGCCGAAGGACGAGGCGTACAGGCATGTCGAACTGCTCGACGGCGAAGCGGTGCATGACTTCCTCCCTTTTTCGCCCTCAAACGCTCTTGCGGCGCCGAGGTTCCGCGTCGGAAGATGTGTGCGGACGCGGGCCGGCCCATGTGCCTGGTAAAGCGTTCGCTTCCCGTTTTGCGCTTGGTGAATGCAAAGCCGCGCGTCAGGATTCATTGACGCTGCGGCCGTTTTTTGCCACATGACCGGACGGGAAAAGGCGCCGGCGGCGATGCGGGGGTGCGGCCGGGCCAGGTCATGGCATCTGATGCAAGCGCGCATGCCGCGCGGGATTCGAGAAATGGAAATGAGCGCCGACTTTGCCGTGCAGCGCGCAATGATGATCGAAGGACAGCTGCGCACGCGGGATGTCAATTACGTGCCGCTTCTGGAGGCGATGAGAGACATTCCGCGTGAAGCTTTCGTGCCCGGGCCGCGAAAGAGCCTGGCCTATATGGACGAGGATCTTGCGATCCGGCTAGCGGACGGCGGGCGGCCCGCCCGTTTCCTCATGGAGCCTGCGCAATTCGCGCGTCTGGTGCAGCTTGCGCGTGTGAAATCTTCCGATCTCGTGCTTGATGTGGGCTGCGCCACCGGCTACTCGGCGGCCGTTCTTTCCAGAATGGCGAGCTTCGTGGTGGCGCTCGAATGCGATCCGGATCTGGCGGAGACCGCTTCTGCCACGCTTGCCCAGCTGGATTGCCTGAATGTCACCGTCGTCACCGGCGATCTGGAGAAGGGGCATCCGGACGAGGGGCCCTATGACGTTGTCATGCTTGGCGGGGCGGTCGATTACGTGCCCGATGCTCTGTTGCAGCAGCTTGCCGAAGGTGGCAGGTTGGTGGCGGTCATCGGCGAGGGCAATGCGGCGCGTGCGCATCTCTTCATCAAGGAGAACGGCTTCGTCTCCTCCCGGCCGGACTTCAATGCGGCGGTCAAGCGGTTGCCGGGCTTCCGCGAGGAAGCGGGTTTTGTTTTCTGAGTGTCGGGTTCCGAGTATTTTTGTCCTACGTTCTGTTGCCGATGCGCAACGGATTTGATCGCATGGATGTTGTAACGTCCCGCTTGCACGGATGGTTGCAGTTGCAACCCGTGTTGAGGGGAGGGCGCATCCGCGGCCGAATCGGCTGAAAATCGTTTGAAGCGGAGCTTCCCTCGGGGGTCCGCGCAAGGGTGAGGTGGATCGTGTCGTTTTTACGAAGTCGCATCCTGGCGGCGCTTGCGGTTTCTGCGCTGATTCTCTCGCCGGTGCAGTCGGGCGCCGAGACGATTCAGGGGGCGCTTGCCAAAGCCTATCGCAACAATTCCAGTCTGAACTCCTCGCGCGCCGGCGTGCGGGTAACGGATGAGAATGTGGCGATCGCGAAATCGGGAATGCGACCGCGAATCGCCGCAACGGGAAGCGCATCCCTCGCGACCAGAGGCAGCACTGAAATCCGGGCCGGCGAGTTCGGGATTACGCTACAGCAGCCGATTTTCGACGGTTTTCAGACACGCAACAATGTGCGCGCCAGCGAGGCGCAGGTGCGGGCGGCGGTCGAATCGCTGCACAATGACGAGCTGAACATACTTTTCGACGCGGCCAGCGCCTATATGAACGTGATTCGTGATCGCCAGATCGCGGCCCTCAGGACTGAGAATCTTCAATTCCTGGAAGAGCAGGTCCGTTCCGCGCGTTCACGCCTGGAAGTGGGGGAGGGCACGCGCACCGACGTTGCCCAGGCGGAGGCGAATCGTCAGCTCGCTTTGGCTCAACTGGCAGCAGCGCGCGCCCAGGCGGCGGCTAGCGCCGCGCTCTACCAGCAGATCGTGGGCGACGCGCCCGATTCGCTGCAGATGCCGAGCCCGCTTACCAATCTGCTGCCGGCAAGCCTGGATCAGGCCGTGGCCATCGCCCTCTCTGAGCATCCTGCTATCGCGGCCACGCAGCATCTGGTGGATGCGGCGGCGTTCTCCGTCAAGGCGGCGGAAGGCTCGCTTCTGCCTCAACTTTCGGCAACCGCCGGGCTCAGCCGGTCGTTTCAGGACAGCAGCCCTGCGCTTCAGCAGGATGGAACCCAGAATTCGGCTTCCATCGGCCTCAGCCTCACCATCCCCATCTACCAGGGCGGCGAAGCCTCCGCGCGCGTGCGCCAGTCCAAGGAATCGCTTGGTCGGGCGCGCATCGATGTGGATGTGAGCCGGGATCAGGTGCGTCAGGCCGTGACATCCGCGTGGGTGCAGTATCAGGCGGCGCGCGAGGCGGTGGCCGCCAACCGTGAGCAGGTGAATGCCGCCCAGCTTGCCTTGAGCGGCGTGATCGAGGAGCGGGATGTCGGCCAGCGCACCACGCTGGACGTGCTCAACGCGCAGGCAGACGTGATCAACGCACGTATCGACCTCGTCAATGCCGAGCATGATGTGGTCGTGGCGAGCTATGCGATCGTTTCCGCCATGGGACGCCTTTCGCCCTCGCGGCTCGGGCTCAACGTGGCGCGATACGATCCCAACGAGCATTACCGCGCCATCAAGGACAAGTGGTACGGGCTGAGCACGCCTGACGGTAGGTGATCCTTTTCGCCTCGCTCTCTTGTGCAATGTTTGCGTTGGGGATTCTCAGCGTCTGTCCGCTTCGCTAGGCTATGTCCATGATTCGCAATGTCGTCGGCCCGAGGGCGGCGATAGGACATAGGCAGCGGCGACACGATGGCTCAGGCAAGCAGCGTACAGCGCGAACCCTCCATGGAAGAGATTCTGGCGTCCATCCGGCGCATCATCGAAGATGGTGAGAGCGGCCGGAAAGAGGCGCCGGCCGAAGCCTCCGCCGTGGAGGAGGACAAGGAAGTCGAAAGCTTCCGGGCTGGGCTGAAACCGATAGCGCCCAGAGAGACTTCGGACGCGGCGGAAGCGCCCGCCAAAGGCCGGACAGGCCCGAGCGCTCTTGACCGCCTGCGCGAATCCCTCCGTGAGGAGGAGGAACGCGGCATGAGCGATACCGGACCGGCGGTAGCGAATGACGAGGGCTGCAATGCGGCACGCCCGGCAATCACTCCGCGTCTGCAGCCAGTCGCCTCCGGTGGCGGGGAAGAGCCCGCAAACGCGCTCCCGCGCGTGCCGGCTGCGGTGGAACGGCAGGAGACGGGTGAGGCGACGCGCCGCCCGATTCTTTCGGAAGCCTCCGGGCGCAAGGTGGCTGCCGCTTTCGGGGAACTGAACGAAGCCCTCATGGAAAGTAGGCGCCAGAGCCTCGATCAAATGGCCGAGGAGATGCTGCGGCCCATGCTGCAGGAGTGGCTAGACAACAACCTTCCGCAGCTCGTGGAGCGGCTGGTGCGCGAAGAGATCGAGCGTATCGCGCGCGGCACGTGATCTCAAAGACATCCTGCCAACTTGCCGGAGCGGCTCGGGCAGCCTAAGACGCCAGGGGTACCGGAGAGTTGAGCTGCGGTATGCGCGTTTGGCTGCTCCTCTGCGGGTAAAGTGGGAACGGGGCGCTGCGGCGCGCGTTGCCGTGGTTGACTTGCCTTGACCCTTCGGCTTTACACCCTCCCACGTGACGTGCCGGCTAGCGGACCACATGGATGCTTGAAAAGACCTATGACGCGGCAAGCGTCGAAAAGAAGATTGCCGAAAAATGGGAGGCGGAAGGCGCCTTTCGCGCTGGCGCGGGTGCCGAACCCGGCGCCGAACCCTTCACGATCGTCATCCCGCCGCCCAATGTTACCGGCTCCTTGCATATGGGCCACGCGCTTAACAACACGCTGCAGGACATTATGGTGCGCTTCGAGCGCATGCGCGGCAAGAACGTGCTGTGGCAGCCGGGCATGGACCATGCCGGCATCGCGACGCAGATGGTGGTCGAGCGCCAGCTCATGGAGCGACAGATTCACCGCCGGCAGCTTGGGCGCGAAAAATTCGTCGAGAAGGTCTGGGAGTGGAAGGAGCAGTCCGGCGGCGCCATCATCAATCAGTTGAAGCGCCTCGGCGCCTCCTGCGACTGGTCACGCGAACGTTTCACCATGGACGAGGGGCTGTCGAAGGCCGTCGTCAAGGTCTTCGTCCAGCTTTACAAGGAAGGGCTCATCTACCGCGACAAGCGGCTGGTCAACTGGGACCCGAAGCTACTGACCGCCATCTCCGACCTGGAGGTGGAGCAGATCGAGATCGACGGCCATCTGTGGCATTTCCGCTATCCGATCGAGGGCGAGCGCTTTGATCCGGACAATCCGGCCACCTTCATCACCGTCGCCACGACAAGGCCCGAGACCATGCTTGGCGACACGGGCGTGGCGGTCCACCCAGAGGACGAGCGCTACAGGCACCTGATCGGCCGGCATGTGATCCTGCCCATCGTGGGCCGCCGCATCCCGATCGTGGGCGACGAGTATTCCGATCCCGAGAAGGGTACCGGCGCGGTGAAGATCACGCCGGCGCACGACTTCAACGACTTCGAGGTCGGCAAGCGGCACGGGCTCAGGGCCATCAACGTCATGACGACGGAGGCGGCCATCACCCTCCTCGAAAACGAGGATTTCCTCGACGGTCTCGAGCCGACCGAGGATCAGCGCACCCTCTGGCGGGAGCTTGACGGTCTCGACCGCTTCGAGGCGCGCAAGCGGATCGTGCGGATCATGGAGGAGCGCGGCCTGCTCGCCAAGGTCGAGCCGCACCGCCACGTCGTGCCCCACGGCGACCGCGGCGGCGTGCCCATCGAGCCGTTCCTCACCGACCAGTGGTATGTGGACGCGAAGACGCTGGCAAAGCCGGCAATCGCCTCCGTGCGCGAGGGACGCACCGTCTTCGTCCCGAAAAACTGGGAGAAAACCTATTTCGACTGGATGGAGAACATCCAGCCGTGGTGCATCTCGCGCCAGCTCTGGTGGGGGCATCAGATCCCAGCATGGTACGGGCCGGACGGCCATGTCTTCGTCGAGGAGGACGAGGAGACGGCGCTCGAAGCCGCCATCCAGCACTACATAGCGCTCGAAGGACCGTGGAAGGCCTGGGTCGAGGACAAGCTGGAGAATTTCAAGCCGGGCGAAATCCTTACGCGCGACGAGGACGTGCTCGACACCTGGTTCTCCTCGGCGCTCTGGCCCTTCTCCACCCTCGGCTGGCCGGACCAGACGAAGGAGCTCGCCACCTACTACCCGACCTCGGTTCTGGTGACCGGTTTCGACATCATCTTCTTCTGGGTCGCCCGGATGATGATGATGGGCCTCCATTTCACGGGCAAGGAGCCCTTCCACACAGTCTACGTCCACGCGCTCGTGCGCGACAAGCACGGCGCCAAGATGTCGAAGTCCAAGGGCAACGTCATCGACCCGCTGGAACTGATCGACCAGTACGGCGCCGACGCGCTACGCTTCACGCTCGCCATCATGGCCGCCCAGGGCCGCGACGTGAAGCTCGACCCGCAGCGAGTAGCGGGCTACCGCAATTTCGGCACCAAGCTCTGGAACGCCACGCGCTTCGCGCAGATGAACGGGGTGGCGCATGATCCTGCCTTCCGGGCGGAAAATGCCAGGCTCACCCTCAATCGCTGGATACTTACCGAGCTGACCCGGGCCGCGCGCGCCATTACGGAAGGCATAACGTCATACCGCTTCAACGAGGCGGCTGGCAGCGCCTACCGTTTCGTCTGGAGCCTGTTCTGCGACTGGTATCTGGAGCTCCTGAAGCCCGTTTTTGCGGGAGACGACGAGGCTGCCAAGGCCGAATCGCGCGCCTGTGCCGCCCTTGTGCTCGACGAAATCTACAAGCTGCTGCATCCCATGATGCCATTCATGACGGAGGAGTTATGGGCGCTGACGGCAGGTGAGGGCGGCCGTGACGATCTTCTGGCGCTCACCCGCTGGCCCAACCCGACCTTCGAGGACGAGCAAGCGGCAGCCGACATAAACTGGCTCATCGACCTTGTTTCGGGCATCCGCTCGGTGCGCTCCGAGATGAACGTGCCGCCCTCCGCGACGGCGCCGCTGATCGCGGTCGGCGCGGAAGCGGAAACGCGCGAACGTATCGCCCGCCACGAGCCCGCCATCCGGCGGCTGGCGCGCGTGGGCGAGGTGGGTTTTGCGGCGGAGGTTCCGAAGGGCTCCGCGCAGATCGTGCTGGGCGAGGCCACCTTCTGCCTGCCGCTTGGGGATTTGATCGATCTTCAGGCGGAGATCGCGCGGCTGGAGAAGGAACTGGCCCGGAACGGCGCCGAAATCCAAAGGCTGGAAAAGAAGCTGGGCAACGAGAAATTCGTCGCCAGCGCGCCGGAGGAGATTGTGGCCGCCGAGCGCGAGAAGCTTGCCGAATATACTGAGGCGCGGACGCGGCTCGAGGCGGCGCTGGCCCGGGTGCGCGAGGCGGGGTAGCTTCACCGCTGAGGATCGAGGACGGACCAGTGGCAACGCGCCTTTCAACGGGCTGCCGTTTTGCCCGCAACAATGGCATCCGTGTTGGGTGGATGCCATTGCCCATGGCTTTCAAAAACATTTCGCAGGATTGGCACTCCCGCCGCTCCGGCGAAGCCGGAGTGGCGCAGCGTTCCGCAAAATTATGTTATTGTAAAGAATTGGTTGCTACCCTCCATACCGTCGCTTTGTGGGGGTAAAACTATGCGCTGTGGGGGGGTGGCAGGTTCCCTGCTCGGTGCTGCACTGGTCGTCACCGACGCCTATGGGGGAGGGTTTTCACGTGGCACGGCCGACACGGATATTCTGTTCGAGCCGGGAGACTTCAATTTGCGCGCCGGTACGAGCGTGGTTGTTCCTAGCCAGAAATTCTCGGCGGGAACGGACCCAGCCCTAATCGGTACGAACTATCTTGGCACCTATGTCATCCCTTCGACCGCGGTAAAGTTCGCGATTGGCGAGAACCTTGCCTGCGCCGGTACCTATACCGAACCTTTCGGCGCAAAGTCCGAATATGAAAGCGCCTTTGGGCTCGCGGGAAAGGTTTCGGAGGATTTGAGGCTCAGTGAGTTCGGCGCCACTTGTGCCGTCTTCTTCGACGCCGGACCTGGCCGGTTTGCTGTGTTGGGCGGCGCCTTTGTCGAGCAGGTCCATTACGACCTGGACGCACTGCCGGTTCCAATGGGCGGCCTCCCGCTGAACGTGTCGCTCGAAGGCAGAGATGAAGGCTGGCGCGCGGGCCTCGCCTATGAGATTCCGGAGATCGCCTTCCGCGCGCAGCTCCTTTACCGGTCCGGCACGAGCTACGGCGCCGCTGGGACGGCAAGCTCGCCGGCTTTCATGATTCCGGGAAACACGCTGCCTGCCATCGGGATGGGCGAACTGCCGCAGAGCGTGGAGCTGAAGGTTCAATCCGGCATTGCGCCGGGCTGGCTCGCCTTCGGCTCGGTCAAGTGGATGGACTGGTCGGTCAACGAGACGCTGACGGTCAGCGTGCCGCTGGCAGGAATCGATACGCCAAACGAGTATTACTGGCGCGACGGCTGGACGGTCACGGCCGGCATCGGCCACGCGTTCAACGAGCAGGTCTCGGGCGCCATAAGCTTGCAGTGGGACCGCGGCGTGAGCACCGGATTTGATTTCAGGACCGACAAATGGCTCCTGGCTGGCGGTGCGAACATAAAGGACGCGCGCGGCGGAGAACTACGCCTGGGAGCGGGCCTGGGTTACATGACCTCGGCGGACGTAACGAAGGGGCAGAACGCCGGTATATCCGTCGATGCGGGCTGGGCAGGCATCCTGTCGGCCACCTACAGCATCACCTGGTAGCTCTCCCACCAGTTGCTATAGCATTACTCGGATCGGCATCGATTGCCTCCGATGCCGGTCCGCGACATCTTGCTCCCGCGCCCGAATGCCTCAAAGGGCTTGAAACGTGGGCTGACCTGACGCAGATATGGGTGGTCACCCGGGCCGGGCCCCTCTGGCAGGCGAGGCGTCGCCTGTGATGTCGGTCCGATCGACAACGCGCGAACGCGGCGCAAATTTCAACCTTTCTCATGACATTGCACGACTGGCTGTGGCCCGGCTTCCTGGCATTCGTTGCCATTGTCCTCTTTGTCGATCTGTTCATTCTGCATCGCCGGGATCATCTGATCTCAACCCGCGAAGCTCTACGAACGGTCGCAGGCTATGTTACGCTTGCGATGCTCTTTGCCGCGGGCGTCTTTTTCTTCGCGGGCGTCGACCGGGGCGCCGAATTCCTTACCGGCTATCTCATCGAGCAGTCTCTGTCGCTCGACAATATCTTCGTGATCGCCCTGATCTTCACCTACTTCAAGGTGCCGGGGGAGGCGCAGTACCGCGTCCTGTTTTACGGCATTGTCGGCGCGATCGTGATGCGCCTGTCGCTGATCGTTCCTGGCGTGAAACTGGTGGATCAGTTTCATGTCATCGCGATGGCGCTGGGCGCCCTGCTGGTCTACTCCGGCTTCAGGATGATGACCTCGGGAGATGACGCCATCGACCCGGGCGAAAGCCGCATCGTCAAGTTCCTCATGCGCACGGGCCGTGTCACCAGCGAGTATGAGGGGTCGAAGTTTCTTACGCGCCGCAACGGCCTCCTCTACATGACGCCGCTTTTCGTGGTGCTGGCCACGGTGGAGTTCACCGATCTCGTATTCGCGATCGACTCCATTCCGGCTGTGCTAGCGGTCTCCAACGATGCCTTCATCGTGTTCTCCTCCAACGTTTTCGCCGTTCTCGGCCTGCGTGCGCTCTTCTTCGTCCTTTCCGGGATGCTGCGCAGCTTCTGCTATCTGAAGGTGGGTCTGTCGCTGGTGCTCATCTTCATCGGACTGAAGATGTTCTTCAGCGAGTACATCGAAATACCCTCGCTCGTGGCGCTTGCCGTTACCGTGGCGATCATCGGCATGTCTGTGCTCGTCTCGATCCTTCATCCGGAGAAGAAGAGCTCCGAAGAACCCGAGATGTAGGACAGAGCGCCCGGCTGGCCCGGTTGACGGCCATGTGGGTGAGCTTATTTGGCGGGGGCATTGCGGGCAACCGACCTCCCTGCGACAGTTCCTGTATCCGCAGCCCTATAATTTAGGCTGTCTTGGACAAATTCTTTTTTAGATGAACAAGATAGACCGGTTCGCTGACGTGTTGAATCAGCGGCCGGTGCCCCTCTCATCTTCACAGACTGCACGGCGGCGAGGGGCTTGATTTCTGCATAAATGAATCCACAAGTTCTGTTGCGCGACGGCAACACACTCTCAGGATGTGATGCGCTAGAAGGGCGGCGGGGATGGGCGCCAATTTCCCGCCATAAAGCGGGCGCACCGACGGTGCTGCGTTCATGGGAAAAGCGTGCCCGGGTATGATTGGCTTTGATGGCGGGCCAGGGGGAGTATGGTTGTTCGCGTGAGTGCCATGGCAAAGCTGCCCGATTGGCAGGTGACCGTTGAGCCGGTGCAGGCTTGCGGGCACGGCACAGGCGGTACGGAATCTTCCCTTACGAACGGGCGATTTTCAGGCGCGGGAGGGCGCGCCGCGGACCGAAAGGGGCCGCGGAAGACAGGTTTTCGATCCGGCGTGGTCCGGAACCATGCGCAGACCGTGTGGTCTGTCCGCCGGAGGGCGGTGAGGCATCCGGATGCCGAGAAGGAAGTGCAGTGCTATGCGGATATCTGAGCACATGGCGGGCGGGCTCCTTGCCGGAGCCGTTCTTCTGTTGAGTACGATGGGGCCTGCGGCCGCGCTTGACGAAAAGCGCGTGGTGCAGCCCCCCGAGCGAAATCCGCTGGCGGTGTTCCGGTTCGGTTTTTCCGCCTATAAGCGCGGCGAAAAGGGTGAGGCTGTCGAAGCCTACCGTTATGCGGCGGAAAACGGCCAGGTGGGCGCGCGCTGGAAGCTGGCGCGCATGTATGCGGAAGGCGACGGCGTTCCGCAGGACGATTACGAGGCGTTCAAGTTCTTCTCTGCCGTCGCACAACAGGAGGTGTCTCCCGGAAGCCGGGACGAAAGCTATGTCTCCGATGCGCTGGTAGCGATCGCCAGCTATCTGAAATCAGGCATTCCGGGCACGCCGGTGAAGGCCAATCCCGCCCTGGCGCAGGAATATTACATGCGGGCGGCGGCCGCCTACCGCAATGCGACCGCGCAGTATGAGCTTGGCCGCATGCTCCTGACCGGCGAGGGCGGCACCAAGAGCGTGCAGCAGGCCGCCCGCTGGCTGCAGCTTGCGGCTGAAAAGGGCCATGCCGGCGCCCAGGCCACTTTGGGCAATCTCCTGTTCCAGAGCGGCAAGGTGGTTCGCGGGTTGGCGCTGATGACGGCGGCCCTGGAACAGGCCGGACCCGCCGATGTCGGCTGGATTCGCAGCATGCAGGAAGAGGCTTTCGCCCTAGCTGGGGAGTCCGACCGCCGCACCGCGATCGCCTTGTCCGAAAGTTATCTAGGGACGGGGCTGGAATAATCAGTCCCCAAGGGTTTCTACGTCCTTTACCGGGGCGGAGGCTCGGGAACCTAAACCAATAGTTCGACCATCACTGGCACGTGGTCGGACGGCTTCTCCCACGCCCGTGTGTGCTTGTGCACCGAAGCCGAGGCCAGCCGGTCCGCCGCTTCCGGCGACAGCATCAGATGGTCGATGCGGATGCCGTTGTTCTTCTGCCAAGCGCCCGCCTGATAGTCCCAGAAGGTGTAGGTGTCCGGTGAATCGGTCACCGCGCGCAGTGCGTCGGTCATTCCGAGATAGGAGAGCCGGCGGAAGGCCTGGCGGCTTTCGGGCTGGAACAGGGCATCATCCAGCCAGTTCTCGGGATTCTTCGCGTCCTGAGGCTCGGGAATGACGTTGTAGTCGCCGGCCAGAATCAGCGGCTCCTCAAGCTTGAGGCGGTCCTTCGTCCAGCGTTCCAGCCGTTCCATCCAACTCAGCTTGTAGGTGAACTTTTCGCTCGCCACCGGATTGCCGTTGGGCAGGTAAAGCGAGACCACCCGCAAGGCGCCCCGCGTCGTCGAGAAGACGCCTTCCATGAAGCGCGCCTGCTCGTCGCCGTCATTGCCGGGAAGCCCGCGCGTCACCTCATCGAAGGGCAGCCGGGAGAGGATCGCCACGCCGTTGAAGCCTTTCTGGCCGTGCGTTTCCACGTGATAGCCCAGCGCCTCGATCGGCTCGCGCGGAAACTGCTCATCGACCGACTTGATCTCCTGCAGGCACAGTATGTCGGGCTTCGCCTCCTCCAGCCAGTGCACGACATTTTCGATGCGTGCCTTGATACCGTTGATGTTCCAGGTGGCGATTTTCATCGGCGTGATCCGGGTTGTTTGGGTCGTGTGTACCGCAAAGCCTCCCCACGGGAAACCCGCCACGAAATCGCGCGATGCGGTTCAGAACAAGCCCAAGCCGCGTGCCTGGGCCAGCCGGAAGGGAATGCCCGAGATGAGCGCACCCACGTAGCGCTTGCGCTGGTAGCTTCCGTTCAGGGAAACGCGGTTAAGACCGGTCGGGCAGGCAAAAGGGCCGTCCTTAAGTAGCCCCGGCATCGTAGTGACGGCGACGGCATAGCCGGCCTGCCGCGCGGCCTGAACTTCACGCTCTCCCACCGCAGAGGCATATCCATAGGGGTAGGCGAAGGCGCCGGGCCGGTAGCCGACGTAACGCTCTACCGCCGCGGCCGAGCCTTCCAGCTCCTGCTTCAGCCGAGGCGTCGGCACCCGCTTGAGATTGACATGCGTGAGCGAATGGGCGCCGATGCGCGCCAGAGGATCGCGCGCCACCTCCGCAAGCCCGGCTTCGTCAAGCGTCAGTTCGTCAACCAGCGCAAGCGGATCGATGCCGCTGTCGCGCGCCAGGACGTCGATGGAGGCCACTGCCTCATCTTCATCCTGCGTCTCAACATATTCGGCGAATCGATTGTAGGCGATAAGCTTTTTGCCGGTGGTCTCCGTTCCAAGCCGGCGCGTGCCCTGTCCGAAGTCGAATTCCACGGCCCGGCTACGTGCCAACAGCGCCTCCACCGTCTCCCACCATATGGAGCGGGTGCGCTCCACGAACCCAGCAGTGGCGAAGATTGTGTAGGGAACCTGATATTTGCGGAAGACCGGCGCGGCGAAGAGGGCATTGTCGCGATAGCCGTCATCCAGCGTGAAGCAGACATAGGCGCGCTTGTCCTTTGGGTCCGCAAGCCGCTCCGGCAGGTCTTCGAGCGCCAGCGGCACCAGCCCCGCTTCGAGGCTGACCTTGATCGCCTGTTCCAGAAAAGCGGGTGTGATGCTCAGGATCGCGTTCGGCTGGAAAGGTCTAGCGGGGGTGGGGCGCACATGATGCAGCGTGAAGATAATGCCGCGGCCGCCCGCGCCGCACCACAGCCTGCCGGCGCGTGCGAGCGAAACACCCTCGAGCCCCGCGCGAATGAGCGCGTGGCGCAGGTAACGCTTCACCGTTGTCGTATGCAGCATCGTGCGGCAGCCCCCGTTTCGCACGCGATCATCAATACGTACCGCAGGTATACGGAGCGTCAACGCCGCACGGAAATCTCATCACGTCCGTGACCAATGGTGCCCGTTGCGCCCTGATGGACGGAACATGCGGAGGCAACCGGTGTTGGAGCGGTGGCCGGCCCGTTTTGACAGGCGCCGCCCGACAACAGGGAGAAACGTCATGCGTTTCCTTTTGGCTGTGCTTGCTGCATTCGGCCTTTACCATTTCCTGCGGCCGCAGCGGACGGGCGGCCCCAAGGCGCTTCTGCGGGATATGCGCCGCTCGCCCGAAGAAGATGCGCAGGAGGACGTTGTCTACAAGGTGGTGGAGCACGACGGTGGCTGGGCCTACCGAGTGGGTGACGTGTTTTCGGAAGCCTTCGTCACGAGAGAGGAAGCCACGGCTGCCGCGGAACAGGCCGCAGCCGCGCACAGGAGCAGGGGGGCAGAGGAAGAGCTGATCCAGTATCAGGATCGGCGCGGCCGCTGGCACGAAGAAGTCGAGCGGGGTGACGACCGTCCGCGCACCCATGTCGAGCCGCCCCCGGCAGCCGGTGCGTGAGGAAACAATGCCCGACAGGAAAAGAGAACTTAGGGGAAAGTCGACCGACCGGCGCGTGCTGATGGTCGCGGCGATTGTCGTGGCGGCGGTTCTGGTGCTGTTCCTGCTGTTCGACCTGAGATTCCGGACCGCCTCAGACAATACGGCCGGCGGTCCCGATCCAAACTTCAGCGCGCCGCAAGAGACGGAGGAGACGGCGCCGACGACGCAGAACTGATCAGCGCTTTCCTTTGCGCGGCCTGGAACAGACTGCCCGTTCGTCCGTTGGTGAGGCGACCGGAGGAAGGGCAGTGCAGATCGTCGACGCAATCGTTTCCCGCGAGGGAGCCAATAACGCATGGGCAAAAGTCGTATTCTTGGGCGATCGCGGTGAGTCTGTATCCGTCCGTCTTCCCTATCCCGTTCCCTCCGGCGGCCCCATCGGGCGGGTAAGGCTCATAAAGCGCGCGGCGAGCCTGTTGCGCGGCCTCGTGGAAGAGGATGCGTTCGGCAGGTTGGTCGATCAGGCATGGCCGGTTCCGGCAGGACGATTTGGCATTTCCGATGTGGCCGGCATGCCGGAGCAGTGGAAAGGCCGTTCCGCCTCCGGCGATGAATGACTGGTGCCGGTGCCATGCCGCCGGTTCCCGAAAACCAGCTTGACGATACACAGCGTCGCTGTGGGGAGAGTTCACGCCTCGCACTATGGTTGCTCGCCATCATCGCCATGGTTCTCATCGTCGCTGCCTTGCGTGCGACGGCCTGGATTTCGGGTACGCTCGCCTTCGCATTCTTCGCCGCGCTCGCGCTCCAGCCCGTCCAGAGCTGGATCGGCGCGCGGGTTCCCCGCGCGATGGGCTGGCTTGGGCATCTGGCCGCTCTCCTCATCATGCTTCTTATCTTCGTGCTGTTCACGGCAGGTCTGCTTTTCGTGGTCCAGCAGCTCGCGGCGGGCATCGTCCGCTATCGGGAGCCGCTTGAAAGGCTGGCGGCGCGCATAAGCGCCCGGATCGATATCGCCGCAGGGCAACCTTCCGGGGACGGGACGGCGCCCTTGGCGGAGAGGCTGATCGATCCCGTCATGTCGCTGGCGACGGGTGTTGCCCAGTCCATGTGGAGCTTCGGCGGCGTGCTCACCCTGCTGTTCTTTCTCGTATGGCTGATGCTGCTCGAGGCGCCGTCCTATTCCGCCAAGCTTTCGGGGATCGCCTCCCGCCGGGACGGCGCGGCCCTGCATGACATTGTCGATGCGACCGCATCGCGCTTCCGCCGCTATCTGCTCATGCGGGCGCTTCTGGGCCTCGCGACTGGGCTGCTCTACATGGCCTGGACCTGGTGGTGGGGTCTCGACTTCGTGCTCGTCTGGGGGCTGCTCGCCTTCCTCCTCAACTTCATTCCTACCATCGGCTCGATCATCGCTGGAGTGCTGCCGGTGGCGCTCGCTTTTCTCCAGCGCGATCCGGTCTCGGCGCTCATCATTGGTGGCGGCTTGCTGGTGATCGAGCAGGTGATGGGCAACTACGTGGACCCGTTGCTGCAGGGGCGGCAGCTTTCCCTTTCGCCGCTCGCCGTTTTGCTGGCGCTCGCGTTCTGGACGTGGATGTGGGGGCTTGTCGGCGCGCTTCTGGCGGTGCCCATGACGCTGGTCCTCACCATAGCCTGCGCGCATGTGGAGGCGCTCAAGCCCATCGCCCTGGCGCTATCGAACGCGACAAATCTCGAGGAACTGGAAGAGGCGACCGCGCCCTGAAGCTTCGCGCGGCGGGCCTTCACGCCCGGGCCGGTTCAGATCGAGAAGCTGGTTCCGCAGCCGCAGGAAGCGACGGCATTCGGATTGCGCACCTGGAAGGATTGGCCGATCAGATCGTCAACGAAGTCGATCACCGACCCTCCCATATAGACCAGCGACAGATCGTCGATCAGGACGACCGCTCCGTCCTTCTCGATGGCGATGTCATCCTCGTTGCGGGAGTCGGCAAGGTCGAACCTGTAGGAGAAACCGGAGCATCCGCCGCCCTCGACGGATACCCGCAGCGCAATCTTGCCCGGTTCTTCCCGCAGGATCTTCGCGATGCGTTTTGCCGCCGCATCGGTGAGTTCGACGCCCCTCATCTCGGTTTTGGCATCTACGCCCATGGGATCACCTTGCCTAGATCATTGGCGAATAGGTATGAACGCGCAGGCGGCAAGTCAACAGCGGTACACATGACAGGCCCGGCACATCTCCAAGGCATCGGCTTCGGCTACCGGCCGCGCGCGCCCTATGCGTCTGACCCGGCACGCACGCGCGGGCGCTTTCAGCAGGAGGAGGAAAGCCCCACCCGCACGCCTTTTCAGCGCGACCGTGACCGCATCATCCACTCAACGGCCTTCCGCAGACTCAAGCACAAGACTCAGGTGTTCATCGCCCACGAGGGCGACCATTACCGGACCCGGCTCACCCATTCGATCGAGGTGGCGCAGATCGCCCGCGCGCTGGCCCGCGCGCTCTGTTGCGACGAGGATCTGGCCGAGGCCGTCGCGCTGGTACATGATTTCGGCCACACGCCCTTCGGCCACACGGGCGAGGAGGCGCTGAACGACAAGATGGCCCGGTGGGGCGGCTTCGACCACAATGCGCAGTCCCTACGCGTGGTCACCCGGCTCGAGCGACGCTATGCGGAGTTTGACGGCCTCAACCTCACCTGGGAGACGCTTGAAGGCCTCGTCAAGCACAACGGCCCTTTGACGGACAGGAACGGCAACGGCATCGCCGGCCCGGTTCCTCACGCGATCAGCGCCTATAACGAGCTGCACGATCTGGAGCTGCACCGCTTTGCGGGGCTGGAGGCGCAGTGCGCCGCGATCGCGGACGACATCGCCTACGATGCCCACGACATCGACGACGGGCTGCGGGCAGGCCTCCTCACGATCGACATGCTGCGGGAGGTGGGTCTGCCCGGCCGTATTCTGAGAGCGGTGGACGAACGCTATCCGCATCTCGACCCTGTCCGCCAGGGACATGAGCTGATGCGCCGCCAGATCACGCTGATGGTGGAGGACGTCATCGCAACCGCCAGGGCCAATATCGATGCGCTCAAACCGGGATCGGCGGACGATGTGCGTGACTGCGGGCGGGCGCTCGTGACCTTCTCGGCTGAAATGGCAAAGGAAGAGAAGGAGCTGAAGGCCTTCCTTTACAAGAACCTTTACCGTCATCCGTCCGTGCTCGAAGTGCGGCGCAGGGCCGATCGCATCGTGCGCGACCTGTTCGACGCCTATTTTGCCGAGCCGCGAGAGATGCCAGAAGGCTGGCGCGAAGGGCTCGACCGCGCCGACGACCGGATCAAGGCGCGTGACGTGGCGGACTTCCTGGCGGGGATGACCGATACTTATGCGCTAAAGGAACATGAACGCCTGTTTGACCGCACCCCCGATTTGCGTTAGGCCGCTGGCAACTCGCGGCGGGCGCTAGCCTGCGGCGACCTTTTCTCGTGTCCGGAATGCATCCATGAACATATTTGCCGATTTCATTGATCGGGTCATGAAGGCCGTCGAGTCCCTTGATCTCAGGGCGAAAGATGGCGGCGCGCTCGATTTCTCGCGCATCACCGTCGAGCCGCCGCGCGATTCCAGCCACGGCGATCTCGCAACCAACGCCGCCATGGTGCTTTCCAAGGCTGCGGGGGAGAATCCGCGCGCCCTCGGCGAACGGCTTGCCAAGGTTCTGGCGGAGGATCCCGATGTGGCCGAGGCCACCGTGGCGGGCCCCGGCTTCGTCAATTTGCGGCTCGGCAACGCCTTCTGGCACGCGCGGCTTGGCGAAATGCTGGAGCTCGCCGGAGATTACGGCCGCTCGACCATCGGCGCTGGGCACAAGGTGAATGTGGAATATGTCTCCGCGAATCCGACCGGCCCCATGCATGTGGGCCACTGCCGCGGCGCGGTGGTGGGCGATGCGCTTGCCAATCTGCTCGCTTTCGCCGGCTATGACGTAACGCGCGAATATTACATCAATGACGCCGGCGTGCAGATCGACGTGCTGGGCCGTTCCGTGCTGCTGCGGTACCGCGAGGCGCTGGGCGAGGATATCGGCACGATTCCGGAGGGGCTTTATCCGGGCGATTATCTCAAGCCGGTCGGACAGGCACTGGTGGACGAGTTCGGCACGAAGCTGCTGGAGATGCCGGAAACGGATGCATTGGCCATCGCCAAGGACCGCGCGGTCGACGCTATGATGGCGATGATCCGGGACGATCTCGCCGCGCTGAACGTTCATCACGACGTCTTTTTCTCAGAGCGTTCACTTCACGCCGGCAATGGCGGCGCGATCCGCTCCGCGATCAATGATCTGACCATGAAGGGGCATGTCTACAAGGGCAAGCTGCCGCCCCCCAAGGGGCAGCTTCCGGAAGATTGGGAAGACCGGGAACAGACCTTGTTCCGCTCCACGCAGGTGGGGGACGACATTGACCGGCCGCTGATCAAGTCGGACGGCTCCTTCACCTATTTCGCCGCCGACGTTGCCTACATGAAGGACAAATACGCCCGCGGCTTCGAGCACCTGATCTATGTGCTGGGAGCCGACCACGGCGGCTATGTGAAGCGGCTGGAGGCGCTCGCCCGTGCCATATCGGACGGCAAGCTGAAGCTCACGGTGCTTCTGTGCCAGCTCGTGCGGCTCTTTCGCGGCGGGGAGCCCGTGCGTATGTCGAAGCGCGCGGGAGAATTCATCACCCTGCGCGATGTGATCGACGAGGTGGGGCGCGATCCCGTGCGTTTCATGATGCTTTACCGCAAGCCCGATGCGCCGCTGGATTTCGATTTCGCCAAGGTGACCGAGCAGTCGAAGGACAACCCGGTCTTTTATGTGCAATACGCGTCTGCCCGTTGCCATTCGGTCTTCCGTCAGGCGAAAGAGCAACTCGGGGTGGAAAGCTTTGATCGGGCGACCATGCGCGCGGCGCTCCATCGTCTGGAAGACGAGGGGGAACTGGCGCTGATCCGCAAGCTCGCCGAGTTCCCGAGGCTGATTGAAAGCGCGGCTCAGGCCATGGAGCCGCATCGGATCGCTTTTTATCTGTACGATCTGGCCAGCCAGTTCCACCAGCAGTGGAATCGCGGCACGGAGTCTGATAGCTTACGATTTGTTAAAGTTAACGATCAAGAGTTGACGCATGCCAGGCTGGGCCTGGTGCAGGCTGTTTGCGACGTGGTGGGCAGCGGGCTTGCGCTGGTAGGTGCCGATGCGCCGGTGGAGATGCGCTGATCGCAGGCGGACTTGTCACCTTTTGCCCACAAAGCGCTGGTAGGGTCAATTTTCAGAGTGTGACGTCGCCGGCGTCCGATCGGGTGTGGGAACATGGCTGACAGCAACGATCGCAACAAGGCAGTTCAGTACGAGCTTGCGCAGGACGACCCGTTTGCGGAGCTGACCCGGATCATGGGACACGACCCGCGCGGGGTGCTGCCGTTGAAGCCCGTGGCCCCGGAGCCTGCGGACGATCTGGCGCTTGACCTCGAGAATGAGCTTATGGGCCATCTGAACGGTGAGGGCGATACCGGCGATGCCGGTCAGGACCCCGAGATGGCATCCTGGCAGCAGGAGTTTGCCGAACCGCAATTCGAGCCTGCGGAAGCGGGCGCGCCGGATGGGCAGCCGGAGTTCGAGAGCGCTCTTGAAGCTCTGCTGCAGGAAACCGTCAGCGAAAGCGAGCAGCTGGGCGGCTATCCTGATCACCCTGCCGCCGACGAGCGCGATTACTTTACCGCCGGTGAGCCCGTTCATCCAGAAGTCAATCACGATGAAGCGGACGATTTCGCTGATAGCGCCTTCGCTCCGCAGGGGGAGAAAGCGCCGGCAGACTCCGACTTTAGCGCGCAGCCGGGCGATTATTCCGATTACTCCGCCGCCGATAAGCCTGATTACTTTACCGCCGGTGAGCCCGACTATTCTGCCGCCGGTGAAAATGAAGCGGAAGGCTTTGCTGATCCCTCCTTCGCCTCGCAAGCAGAGGGAGCCGCGCAAGACACCGATTTCTCCGGCTACGAAGCCCCTTCTGAGCTGGAATTTGCAGAGCCGGAGTTTTCCGGTTTCGAGCACGAGGCGACTGGGGCCATTCCCGAGCCTGTGGAGTTGTCGGAACCCGATGCGCTTCCGGAACCTGTCGAGTTTGCAGCGCCTGAGGACGCGGGGAATGATCCCTTTGCGGAGGAACAGCAGGCCTATCAGCCCGAGCTCGAGGACTTTGCAATTCCGGAAGAAGCCTTCGAGTTTCCGGAAGATGTTTCCCTAGCCCGGGAAAATGAAGCCGCCGCTGCTTCTTCGGATGACTTTGCCGGCGAGCCGCAGGAGCTGGAAGGCTCCGCCGGCGGGGAATGGGCGTTCACCGACTGGCCGGAGGTACCCTCGAATAGCCAGGATGCGTTTGGCACGCAATCGCACCAGCCGTGGAACCACGCGCAGGACGAGCCCGTGCAGAGCCAGTCTCCGGAAGAGGCTTCCAGCCCGGCGGTACCCGAGCAGCACTACGAGGAGGCGTGGCCGCCGATTATCGACACCGTGGAGGTGCCGGAAGATACCGTCGCCATTGCCGACAATCTGGACATTCCGGAGGTCTCCTACCGGGAGGAGGTGAAGCCGGCGGCTCAGTTCGACGAGATCGAGGAGATCCTTGCCGGCGCCTTCGGTGAAACGGATCTTTCGGGAGATGTGTGGGCGGAGACCGCGCCTATCGACGAACAGGCCGCGAACGAAGAGCCGCCCGCCCGCGAAGATGACTTTGTGGATGACTATCTTGCCGCGGGCATAGCAGCAGCTGCGGGCTTCGGCACGGCAGCGGCTGCGTATGCGCGGGCCGAAGACAGCCTTGGCGAGTACAATACGGGCGAACGCTGGGCGTCTCCCGAAGGCGCCATTCCGCCGCTTGCGCCGCAGCCCGGCACGGAGCCGCCTCCTGGCCCCCGCAGCCGGTTTTTCGGCAGCCCCATGCTCATGGCGGTCGGCGTATTGGCGGCGGTCGTGCTCCTGGGCGGCGGCGCGACGCTGCTGGCGTTCTCTCTCAGTGGAGACGATGCAGAGCCCGTCGTGATTGCCGCGGATAATTCGCCGATAAAGGTCAGGCCGGAGAACCCGGGCGGCATCCAGATCCCCAATCAGGACAATCAGGTCTACAGGCGCGTCTCCGGCGAGGAAGTGCCGGATGCGCGTCCGGCACAGGCCGAATTGATCGAGACCACCGAGGAGCCTGTTGAGCTCACGCCGCCTCCGGGCGTGCGGGAGGCGAATTTGAGGTTTCCTTCCGAGGAGGAGCAGCAGGAAGCGCCCCAAATGTCTGAGGAGGCGCAAGTGCCTGAGGCGCCAACATCGCAGGGTGCCAAGATCGCCGAACGTCTGACCCCTGACGCTGGGGTCGAGGAATCCGCGCCGCAGCAGGACATCACAGCGCTTGCGCCGCGCCGGGTCCGCTCGATGGTGGTGCGGCCTGACGGCACCATTGTGCCGCGCGAGATGCCGGAGCCGGCGGAAGCCGCCGCCGCTGCCGAAGATATGGGTGCCGCCGGTGCCGATGCGCAGGCGGACGGAGGGCAGCAGGTGGCAGCCGCCGCCGCTGGCGCGCGGGATTCCGCTGAGCCCGCGGAAAGCGCCGCCGCGACCGTTCCCGCGCAGGGTCCGATCCCGCCCTCAAGGCCCGGCATTGCCACCGCGCCCAGCCAGCAGCGCGCACCGCAGGCGGCTGATGCGGGTAGGCAGACCCAGCAGCAGGCGAGCCAGCAGGTCGCGGCCGTTGCCAATCCGCCCGCGCAAGTCACCGCCGCGCCTTCCTCCGAGTGGTCGGTGCAGATCGCTTCCCAGCCGACCGTCGAGGGCGCGCAGCAGTCCTATCAACAGCTTGCGCAGCGCTTCGGCAGCATGCTGCAGGGCAGGGGCGTCAACATCGTCCAGGCCGAGATCGAGGGCAGGGGCACCTACTATCGCGTGCGCATCCCGTCCTCTTCCAAGGAGGATGCAATCGCGCTCTGCGAGCAGCTCAAGTCTGCCGGTGGAAACTGTTTCGTTTCCCAATAGGCGGCCTGTTCAGGGCCGCGGCCTGAGGGCAATCCGCTCGAATAGCTGCCTTTGCGCCGGGAAAAGAATTCCCCGCGCCGTGCCTAATCCCCTGCTTATGGCTATGCTCGCGTCATGAGCGAATCAAAAGCCATGATCCTCGGCGTGGCCGGGCAGCAGCTTTCGCCTGATGAAGCGGCCTTCTTCCGCAACGAGCGGCCCTGGGGCTTCATCCTGTTTGCGCGCAACATCGCCGAAAGCGGGCAGGTTTCGGACCTGATCGCCGCCCTGCGCGACAGTGTGGACCGGCCGGAGGCACCCGTCTTTGTCGATCAGGAGGGGGGGCGCGTGCAGCGGTTGCGCCCGCCGATTGCCCCAAACTATCCTGCCGCGGCCACGCTCGGCGAGGTCTACCGCAGCGATCCCGAGGCGGGGCTGCGGGCGGCCTGGCTGATGGCGCGGCTGATCGCCTTCGATCTCGCCCGTCTCGGATTTTCCGCCGACTGCCTGCCGGTGCTGGACGTGCCCGTGGCAGGCGCGCACGATGTCATCGGCAACCGCGCCTATTCGGATGATCCGCAGGCTGTTGCGGCCCTCGGCAGGGCGGCGGCGGATGGATTGATGGCGGGCGGTATTCTGCCCGTGATGAAGCACGTCCCCGGCCATGGAAGGGCTGGAGCTGACAGCCACCAGACGCTGCCGCGCGTGGACGCTTCGCTGGAAGAGCTGCGCTCGCGCGACTTCGCGCCCTTCCGCGCACTCGCCCATCTGCCGATGGCGATGACGGCGCATGTGGTCTACACGGCCATCGACCCTGAAAATCCCTCCACCACATCGGCCCCCGTGATCGAGGAGATCGTCCGCGGCGAGATCGGGTTCGACGGCCTTCTGATCAGCGATGACGTGTCCATGAAGGCGCTTTCTGGGGATTATTCGGCCCGCGCAGCGGCAATCCTTGCGGCGGGCTGCGATCTCGTTCTTCATTGCAACGGCTCGATGGACGAGATGCGCGCGGTCGCCAAAGGAACGCCGGAATTGTCGGGCAAGTCTTTGGCACGTGCCGCGCAAGCGCTCTCGGCTCGGCATGCGGCGGACACCACCGAGGAAGAGGTGGCGCGCGCGACGTTCGAGCGGTTGGTGGCGATCGCGGCCTGAAGAATGGGGCAAGACGGCAGTGGCTCAGGGACAGCATACAGCGCAGGCGAAGGGGGCGGGAAAACCCATTCCCATGGACCGGCTGTGGTCCGACGAGGGGCCCGAGCGAGGCCTCTCCGAGCCCGTACTTGCCGTCGATGTCGAAGGTTTTGAAGGCCCGCTCGATCTTCTGCTGCATCTGGCGCGCAACCAGAAGGTGGACCTTGCGCGCATCTCGGTGCTTGCGCTTGCCGAGCAGTATCTGGCCTTCATCGAGCGGGTGCGCCGCATGCGGCTGGAACTTGCGGCCGACTATCTGGTCATGGCCGCGTGGCTTGCCTACCTGAAGTCGCGTCTCCTCATCCCCAAGCAGCAGGGGGATGAGGAGCCCACCGGCGAGGAGATGGCGGCCCTACTCCAGTTCCGCCTCAAGCGGCTGGAAGCCATGCGCGATGCCGCAGCCCGCCTGGTTAACCGCAACCGGCTGGGCCGCGATGTCTTCCCCCGGGGGGCGCCCGAGCCCATCGTAATCGAGAAAAGAAGCGCGTATTCGGCCACGCTCTACGATCTGCTGACTGCCTACGCCAGCCAGCGCCAGCGCCGCGCCATCACGAACGTCCAGATCGCCAAACGGGGTGTCTGGTCGCTCAAGCAGGCGCGCGAAATCCTGGTGCGCATGGTGGGGCGGCTTTCCGACTGGACCGCGCTCGACAGTTTCCTTCTTGCCTATCTAGCAAGCCCGGAGGAGCGCGCGACGGCGACGGCCAGCACATTCGCCGCCACGCTGGAACTGGTACGCGAGGGCGCGCTGGAAATCCGCCAGCAGGAGCCCTTCGCACCCATTTACATGCGACTGGGGCCGAAGAGCGTCGAAGAAGCTGGAAACCTGCCATGAACGAGTCCGGCAGCGTCGTTCCCTTCATCATCGAGGACAAGGATCAGGCCGAGGCTGAGCGTTCCGGTGGCCGCGGCATCGCCTTCGCCGAGGCCAAGCGCATGGCGGAGGCGCTGGTTTTCGCCAGCGCTGCTCCCGTCTCCTCCAAGGCGCTCGCGGAGCGGCTGCCCGATGGGGTGGATGTCCGCGCGGTGATGGAGGAGCTGAGGGAAGATTACGCGAACCGCGGCGTCAATCTCGTCCGGGTGGACGATCATTGGGCCTTCAGGACGGCCGGCGACCTATCCTTCCTCATGAGCCGAGACCAGGTGCAGCAGAAGAAGCTCTCTCGCGCCGCACTCGAGATGCTTGCCGTTATCGCCTATCACCAGCCTGTGACCCGTGCCGAGATCGAGGAAATCCGCGGCGTGGAAACCTCCAAGGGCACGCTCGACCTGCTTCTGGAAACGGGCTGGGTCAAGATGCGCGGCCGCCGACGCACGCCCGGACGCCCGGTGACCTATGGCACGACGCTCGAATTTCTAGACCATTTCGGGCTTGAGGAGCTGCGCGATCTTCCGGGTCTCGACGAACTCAAGGGCGCGGGTCTGCTTTCGCCGCGCATGCCGTCGAACTTCTCCGTTCCGACGCCCCCGGTCGATCCCGACGCCCTTGCGGACGATGAGGACCCGCTGACGGATATCGATTTGGAAGAGCTCGGCCTGTTGACACCGAGAGTCGAGGATGATTGACCCTTGCCGCGGGGCCTGACCCCGGCTGAAAGGGTGAGCGCGCTGGAGAATGAGCGAAACTGTCGAAAAGCCGGCACGTGTAACCGCCGGAGTGACATTTGCCGCGCGCCTCGTGCTCGAACGCATCAGCCATCGTTTCGCGCCGGGGGCGCTAACGCTTGACGATGTGACGCTCGCCGCCGAGCCCGGCGAGGTGCTGTGCCTTCTCGGGCCGTCGGGTTCCGGCAAGACGACGCTTTTGCGCATTGCCGCCGGGATCGAGAGCCAAGAAACGGGCCGCGTGCTCCTCAATGACCGGGAGATCGCCGGCCCCAACGTCTTCCTGCCGCCCGAACAGCGCTCCATCGGCCTCGTCTTCCAGGATTTTGCGCTCTTTCCCCACCTGACCATCCTGGACAATGTGCGCTTCGGCCTCACCGCCCTTTCCCGGGAGGAGGCGCGGCGAGAGGCGCTGATCGCGCTTTCGCGCGTGGGGCTTGAGCGCTATGCATCCTCCTATCCCCATGTGCTTTCGGGCGGCGAGCAGCAGCGCGTGGCGCTGGCGCGGGCTCTGGCGCCGCGCCCGGCCGTGCTGCTCATGGACGAGCCCTTTTCCGGCCTCGATTCCCGGCTGAAGGACACCGTTCGGGCCGAAACGCTGGCCATTCTCCGGCAAAGCCGCGCGACGGCGATCGTCGTCACCCACGACGCGGAAGAGGCGATGCGGCTTGGGGACCGCATCGCGCTCCTCAACAAGGGAAAGCTCGTGCAGGCGGGCACGGCGGAAGAACTCTACCTCAAGCCCGCCAATCTCTTCGTGGCCGGCTTCTTCTCTGAATTGAACGTGTTCGACGCGCGTGTTGCATCGGGCGCCGCCGACACGCCCGTGGGCCGATTTGCCGCACCAGGCCGGGCCGACGGCGAGCCGGTGACCGTGGCCGTGCGCCTGTCAGGTTTCGACGTTTCCGAAGAGAGCGGCGATGTGGAAGCCCGGATTGTCTCGCGCCGCTTCCTGGGCGTGGTGGAGCTTCTGGAACTCGCCGTTCCCGGCAATGACGAGCATGTGCGCGCCCGCGTGCGTGCGGGCCAGTTGCAGCCTGGTGTCCGCGACGTCTGGCTGAAAGTGCGCCCCGCAGACGTACTAGTGTTTGAAAGACGGCGCGAAAGCGCATAAATCAGGATAACGACCGCGCAATCAGGCAAAGAGATCTGTCATGGGTTCCTTCTCGATCTGGCACTGGCTCATCGTGCTTGTGGTGGTGTTGCTCCTCTTCGGACGGGGCAAGATCCCTGAATTGATGGGCGATATGGCCAAGGGCATCAAGAACTTCCGCAAGGGCATGAGCGACGACGACGGCGAAGAGACGAAGACCGTCGAGCATCGCGTGGACGAGCCGGTGGGCGAGACCAAGCAGAAGGCCAGCAAGTCCTGAGTGCCCCTTATCTCGGCTTCGTTCGGATATTAGAGAATGTTTGAGCTCGGCTGGTCCGAAATCCTTGTCATTGCGATCGTGCTGATCGTTGTGGTCGGACCGAAGGATCTTCCGCGCGTCCTGCGCACCTTTGGCCGCACGACGAGCAAGATGCGCGCGATGGCGAACGATTTCCGCCGCCAGTTCGACGAGGCCATGCGAGAGGCGGAACTCGACGAGGTCAAGACCCTCGTCCAGGACGTCAAGAAGCTAGACCCGCGCAACGAGATCAAAAAGCACCTGAGCCCTCTGGAGAAGGCCGGTCACGATATTCGCAGGGAGCTCGATCAGGCTGGAAAGCCGAAAACGCCCAATTCGCCCGTGCCGAAGCAGGATGCTGCGGGCGAATCGGCGAAGTCTGTTCAGCCGGCGGCGCCCGATGCGGTGACCACAGTGGAGAAGGCCCCCAAACCAGCGGCGGACAATGCTTCCTCTGTCGGGGCAAAGCCTGCCGCTGCCAAGAAGGCTGAGACATCCATCGCCAGTAAGCCGGCGGCCAAACCTGCCACGGCAAAGCCGGCGGAGCGCGGCAGCGATAACAAGAAGACAGCGGGAACCGCGACGTGAGTTCCAAAGACGAAGAAGATGAGATCGAAAAGTCGTCCGCGCCGCTCATAGAGCATTTGATCGAGCTGCGCTCCCGCTTGATTTGGGCCATCGCGGCCTTTTTCGTCGCCTTCCTCGTCTGCTTCTTCTTCGCCCGGGAGATCTTCAATCTTCTGGTGATCCCCTTCCAGTGGGCGACGGACTGGGCGGGGCTCGACTCGGAGAAGGTGGATCTCATCTACACCGCGCCGCAGGAATTTTTCTTCACCCAGATCAAGCTGGCGATGTTCGGCGGCATCGTGCTCGCCTTTCCGGTGATCGCCACGCAGATCTACAAATTCGTGGCCCCGGGCCTTTACCGCAACGAAAGGCGCGCCTTCCTGCCTTTCCTCATTGCCTCACCCATCCTGTTTCTTATCGGCGGCGCGCTGGTCTATTTCTTCTTCACCCCCATGGTGATGTGGTTCTTCCTGTCCATGCAGCAGGTGGGGCCCGACAACGAAATCCAGATTTCGCTGCTTCCGCGCGTCTCCGAATATCTCGGCCTCATCATGACGCTGATTCTGTCCTTCGGGCTGGTCTTCCAGCTGCCCGTGGTCACGACGCTGATGGCTCGCGTGGGGCTGCTCAGCGCCGACGGTCTTGTGGACAAGCGTAAATACGCCATCGTGGCGGCCTTCGTGGTTGCCGCCGTTCTCACGCCGCCCGATCCGGTCAGTCAGATCGGTCTTGCGCTGCCCACCATCCTTCTCTACGAGGTCTCCATCTGGAGCGCCCGGATGGTGGAGCGCAAGCGCGAGGAAGAACGGCGCGCCGCCGAGGAGGCGGAGACGAGCGCGGGACCGGCTTCCTGAGTCACCGCGCTTTCCGCCGGGCGCCGTGTTGGCCATCTTTCATGCCCGGATCGGATCATGCTCGACATCAGGTGGATACGCGAGAACCCCGAGGCCCTGGTTGCGGCGCTCGTGAAGCGTGGTGAGGACAAGGCTGCCGCGCGATCCCAGGTGGAGGCGCTCGTTGCCGCCGACGAGGAGCGCCGGGCGCATCTTGTGAGGCTTCAGGAGGCGCAGGAGCGCCGCAACGCCGCCTCCAAGGAGATCGGCAACGCCATGCGAAGCGGTGACCGCGCGCTGGCCGAGAAGCTGAAAGCCGAGGTGGCGGAGCTAAAGACCTTCGTGCAGGAAGGCGAGGCGGAAGAACGCCGCCATGATGAGCGCCTGCGCGATCTGCTCGCCCGCATCCCCAACCTGCCGCTCGATGACGTTCCGGTGGGCGCCGATGAAAGCGGCAATGTCGAAATCCGCAAGGTAGGGAAGCCGGACAGCCCCAACTGGGCGCGCGAGCACTTCGAGATCGGCGAGGCGCTCGGCCTCATGGATTTCGAGCGCGCGGCGAAGCTATCGGGCGCGCGCTTCACCGTTCTCTCCGGCCAGCTCGCGCGGCTCGAACGCGCTCTCGGTCAGTTCATGCTCGACCTGCACACCACCGAGCACGGCTACACGGAGGTGCAGCCGCCGCTTCTCGTGCGCGACGAGACGATGTTCGGCACGGGGCAGCTCCCGAAATTCGCGGAGGATCTGTTTCAGACCACGGACGGGCGCTGGATGATACCCACGGCGGAAGTGCCGCTCACCAACCTCGTCCGCGAGGAGATTCTGGACGCCGAGTCGCTTCCGCTGCGCTTTACCGCGCTTACCCCCTGCTTCCGTTCCGAAGCCGGATCGGCCGGTCGGGACACGCGTGGCATGCTGCGCCAGCATCAGTTCAACAAGGTCGAACTGGTTTCAATCACTGACGCCGAATCCTCGCTCGCCGAACACGAGCGCATGACCGAATGCGCCGAAACCGTGCTCAAGAAGCTCGGCCTGCCGTTCCGCACGGTGGTGCTGTGCACAGGCGACATGGGCTTCGGCGCGCAGAAGACCTATGACATCGAGGTTTGGCTGCCGGGGCAGAAAGCCTACCGCGAAATTTCCTCCTGCTCGGTCTGCGGCGATTTCCAGGCCCGGCGGATGAACGCGCGCTATCGCGTGGCCGGAGAGAAGCAGACCCGCTTGGTGCACACGCTCAACGGCTCCGGCGTCGCGGTCGGCCGCGCGCTGATCGCTGTCATGGAGAACTACCAGAACGAGGATGGCAGCATTAGCATTCCCGAAATCCTGCAGCCTTATATGGGTGGGCTGAAGAGGATCGAGGCGGCGAGGCAATAGGTGCGCATTCTTCTCACCAATGACGACGGCATTCATGCCGAAGGTCTGCAGGTGCTTGAGCGCATCGCGCGCACGCTCTCCGACGACGTCTGGGTGGTGGCGCCCGAAACGGACCAGTCGGGCTACGCCCATTCGCTTTCGCTTTCCGAGCCCTTGCGGATGCGCAAGATCGACGACCGGCATTTCGCCGTGCGCGGCACCCCCACCGACTGCGTCATCATGGGCGTGCGCATGGTGATGGATTCGCCGCCCGATCTGATCCTCTCCGGCGTCAATAACGGCACCAACATCGCCGACGACGTCACCTACTCGGGCACGGTGGCCGGTGCGATCGAGGGCACGCTGCTGAACATCCGCTCGATCGCGCTCAGCCAAGACTACGACTTCACCGACGAAGGACGCCACGTGCCGTGGGACACCACGCTGGCGGTGGCGCCCGATCTTCTAAAGAAGCTGGTGGCGACGGAACTGCCGCCGGGCGTTTTTCTCAACGTCAATTTTCCGCGCTGCGCGCCGCACGAGGTCAAGGGAACGAAGGTCACCTTCCAGGGCAAGCTGGTCCACGGCCTCTGGATCGAGGAGCGCAAGGACGGGCGCGGCTTTCCATATTACTGGCTGCGGTTCGGCCGCAAGGAAGCGCAGATACGCAACGGGTCCGACCAGGCGGCGATCCGAGACGGCTACATCTCCGTCACGCCGCTGCATCTCGATTTCACCGCGCATGAGGTGCGCGACAGGCTGGCAAAGGCAATCGGGAGCGGGCCGTGAGCATACCCGAGGAAGAGCGCGAAGGCTTTGCCGCTTTCATGCTGCGCTTGCGTGCGCGCGGCATCGCCTCCAAGGAACTGTTCACCGCATTCGAGCAGACGCCGCGCGGCAGCTTCGTGCCTGCCGAGTGGAAGGCGGCCGTCTGGTCGAACCGAATGGTCCCCATCGAATGCGGGGAGTCGCTTGAAGCCTGCGACTTGCAGGGAGCGGTGCTGCATGCGCTCGATCTCAAGCCCGGCCTGCGCGTTCTGGAGATCGGCACCGGGTCCGGCTACACGGCCGCCGTGATGGCGCGGATGGTCGAGCGTGTTCTGTCGCTCGACCGCTACAAGACATTGATCGAGGGCGCGCGCTTGCGCCACGAGGCGCTTGGCCTTTCCAACATCTTCCTGTCCCAGGCCGACGGCATGGAGGGAGCCGCCGACGGCCCCTTCGACCGCATCGTCGTCTGGGCGGCGTTCGAGGAGACGCCACGCCGGTTTGTGGACTTCCTGGCCACGGGCGGCGTCATGGTGGCGCCAGTCGGCCCGCCCGATGACGTTCAGATCATGGCCCGTTTCGTGAAGGTCGGCAGCCGCTTCGAGCGCACCGATCTGGAGCCCGTTCGCCTGCAGCCGCTGATGAAAGGCGTGGCACTCGCCCTGTAAGCGGCGCTTTCCTAACCGTCCCAACGCGGAAGTCTTCAAAGCTATTGCTGATTTTTGCAGTGCTTAACGGCCCGGTAAGATTAACACGCTTTAATTGAGGAAGATTCGTCAACGGGAATTTGCGGGTGGCCCTCATGCGTTTCGGCATCTCACGTCAACACGGCTCGGCGCTTGCAAGAGGTGCGGCGGTTCTGGCGATGGGTGCGCTGATGGCGGGATGCAGCGCCGCGAACCTGACGGACGGGCTTACCACCAGTTCCACCGGCACGATGGGTGTGGCCCAGACCAGCCAGCCTTACCCGGGCGATAGGGTGCCGAGGCCGAAAGAGCCTATCGGCATGGAGATGCAGAACACGGCGGCGACATGGACACCGCCGACCGCGCCTTCGTCTTCTTCCTGGTCAAGCTACAGCGTTCCTTCCGCCACTTCGTCTACCGTATCCTCAGCGCCGCTGCCGCCTCCCGCCGCTCCCGGCCAGCCTGCGAGCCAGCCGGCACCAGCGGTAGCCCGGCAGCCGGAGCTAGAGCAGCGCGAGACGCAGGTGGCCGCTCTGCCGAGAGCGCCGGAGCCGCCGCGCGCATCCTCCGGCGGGCTGTCCGGCAACACTTACACGGTCACCGCCGGCGACACGCTTTACTCCGTCTCGCGCAAGACCGGTGTGAGCGTCGATCGACTGAAGCAGGCAAACTCCCTTTCGGGCGACACGATCCGTGTGGGGCAGAAGCTTGTCATCCCCGGCGGTAGCGGTACTGCCATAACAAGCGCCGCCCCGGCACCAGCCAAGCAGCCTGAGCCCGTCAAAACAGCAGCGGTGAAGGCCGAACCGTCGGCCATCAAGCCCGCCCCAAGTCAGGTGGAGACGCCGAAAGCATCGGCCTCAACCACGGCGCCTGTCCAGTCCGAGCCGAAAACGGCCGCTCAGGAAAAACCCGCCGAAGAGCAGGTGGCTTCCCTGCCGCCGCAGGCAACCGGTGTTGACCGCCTGCGCTGGCCGGTGCGCGGCCGTGTGATTTCCGGTTTCGGCAGTGGTTCCGATGGCCGGCCCAATGACGGCATAGACATCGCGGTGCCGGAGGGTACCGCCGTGCACGCGGCCGAAAACGGCGTCGTCATCTATGCGGGGGACGGGCTGAAAGGTTTCGGCAACACGATTCTCGTTAGGCATGAGGACGGCCTCGTGACGGTCTACGGGCACACTTCCGAGATGAAGGTGAAGCGCGGCGATACCGTCCGGCGCGGTCAGGAGATCGCGCTTTCTGGCATGACGGGCGACGCGGACCGGCCGAAGCTTCATTTCGAAGTGCGCAAGGGCACGAGCCCGGTCGATCCGATGACCTATCTCGAATAGGCGGGCGGCGCCGCGCGCGGGTTGACTGTCCTCCCTTCCGGCATTTTCACTCCTGGTGCCTGGAAGGATGAGCGGATAGGCCCCGCGTGCGGCTGCGCGCGCATCAGCTACGCGGCGCGGCGTTCGTGCCGGCCTTCGCGGATTTCCTCCGACAGTTTCTTGCAGAAGACATCGAGATCGCCGGGATTGCGGCTCGTCACCAGCCCCTGATCCGTGACCACTTGGCTGTCCTCCCACAGGCCGCCGGCATTGATGACGTCGGTCTTTATTGAGTGGTAGGAGGTGAGGCGGCGGCCCTTGGCGATTCCGGTTTCTACGAGGAGCCAGGGCGCATGGCAGATGGCGCCCACCACCTTGTCGGCCGTCCAGAAGGCCTTGATGAAGTCGAGAGCCTTCTGTTCGACGCGCAAGAGATCGGGATTGATCTGACCGCCGGGCAGAACAAGAGCGTCGTAGTCTTCGGGGCTCGCCTCGTCGAGCGTTCTGTCCACCTTGACCGGTCTTCCCCAGTCCTTCTTATCCCAGCCCTTGATCTCGCCGGCTTCCAGTGAAATCACGTGGACCTCGGCGCCTGCTCCGCGCAGGCGCTCCAGCGGCACCTCCAGTTCGGATTGCTCAAAGCCATGGGTTGCCAGAATGGCAACCCGCTTGCCGGAAATATCCTGCATCTTACTCTCCATCGTCAGGGGATGGTTGCCCAACGGGGAGCTCGGTTTTGTGTTCCTTGCCGGAGGGCTCAAGAAAATATTTGTTTGTGCACGCCTTGCCGCCGCCGTCGCGCGGCCTATCTAAGGTCTATCGATCTTGCTTGTTGAGCTTTGTTGGCGCCCAGGCGTCCCGGCGACTTCTTTCAATATCGATCTGAACCGCTCATCCCGCACTGGCGTGGTGAGCAAATGCTGTGACCGATTTGAAAGGAAATCGTCATGAACACCGGTACTGTTAAGTTCTTCAATGCCACGCGAGGCTTCGGCTTCATTCAGCCTGATGATGGCGGGCAGGACGTCTTTGTTCACGTCTCCGCCGTCGAGCGCGCGGGTCTTGCCACCATCGTGGAAGGCCAGAAGCTGGGCTTCGATGTGGTCACGGACCGCCGCTCCGGGAAGAATGCCGCGGACAACCTGCGCGCCGCGTAAAGCCATTCCGCCATGTGACCGAGTATCGGCACGCGACGGGAGACGAAGAAAAGGTCGGGCAAGCCCGGCCTTTTTGCGCTTTCAGGCGCTATGAAAAGGACGAAGTCGATGAATCCTGCCATCACCAAGGACACACTGTTCCCACCCCGGAAGACGAACCCCGCAACCAGGGCCGAGGCTACGGATCGCGCAGCGCGCGCGATCATCGAGGAGGAGAAGAAGCAGCGCGAGGCGAAAACGGCGCGCCTGCGGCAAGCCCGCCTCGAGATGGAGGCCCGCCAGCCAAAGCCTGAGCCGGTGAAGTCCCGTAACCGGAGGAAGCCGGCAGGAACGCGCCGCCAGGTGCGTTGATCCGCTTCCGGGCAACTTCAGCCAGTGACGCGCCGCTTAGGGACGCGAACCCACTTCCCTGAATTGCTAGGCCGCCATGAGCTGCTTGCGGTCGGTACGCTCCTGCTGCGGCGAGCGGGCATAAAGCTCGCGGTAGCATTTGGAAAAATGCGAAGCGGAGACGAAGCCGCACGCGACCGCCACTTCGACCACCGGCATGGTCGACTGAAGCAGCAGGTGGCGCGCACGGTCGAGCCGGAGCTCCAGATAGTAGCGCGCCGGAGAGCGGCCCATCTCCTGGCGGAACAGGCGCTCGATCTGGCGCCGCGAGAGGCCCACCGCATCCGCGATTTCCACCAGTGACAGGGGCTCGGAAAGATTGGCTTCCATCAGCTCGATGATGGTGAGCACCTTGGAATTCTGGACGCCGAGCCTTGCCCTGAGCGGTAGGCGCTGGCGATCCGAAGGATTGCGCACCCGGTCCGTCAGCATCTGCTCGCATACGCGGTTGACGAGATTGTCGTCGAAATCCTCGCCGATGAGCTGGAACATCATGTCCATCGCGGCCGTGCCTCCCGCACAGGTGTAGATGTTCGAATCGATCTCGAAGAGATCAGCGAAGACGTTCGCCTTAGGGAATGTTTCGGCAAATCCCGGAAGGTTTTCCCAATGGATGGCGCAACGCTTGTTGGCCAGCAGGCCAGCGGCGGCCAGTATATGGGCACCCGTGCACAGGCCGCCCAGCGCCACGCCGCGATTGTACTCCTCCCGCAGCCAGGCGAAGACCGACTTGTTGGAATAGGACTCCACGTCAAGGCCGCTGCAGACGATGACCATGGAGGGCCTTTCGGCCCCCACCATCATGCGGCGTTCCTCGACAAGCGACGTATCGACGGCGATCTCTATGCCGCTCGAGGCGCGGACGGGGCGGCCATCCACGCTGCACAGCCGCCACCGGTAAGCCTCGAAACCGGCCATGCGGTTGGCCGCGCGAAGCGGTTCCAGAGCTGTCGCAAACGCGACGAGAGTGAAATTAGGGACAAGGAAAAAAACCAGAGAGCGCTTGAGCTGCCTTTCATCCCGCATGTCCCACTGCTCCTCCACGCACCCGATCTTGCCGATGTCGCTGACAGGCAAGCCTTCGTAAAGAACGCCTTGTGTGTCAACGGGGTAGAATGGCGCAGGAAGAAAAATTTTGCCCCGCCCGGTGAGGGCGGGGCAGGGCCTTGGGAGGCGGAAAATTCAGACGAGCATACCGAGGCGCAAGGCGGTGAGCGCCCCGGTCTCGCCGGGCATTGTCCGTTCGAGCCGTTCCCGGTCTCGCATCGAAGGGGCGCCCGTATCGCGGACCCGGCGGAAGATGCGGAGGCGTTTCATGTTCTGCTCCATCAATAACATTGAGCGCGCGACGGGGAACGTAGCGTGCTTGGCCGCCTTCTATGCCTTCTCAAGGGGCACGACCGCCTTAAAACCGAAGCGGGCCATAGGAAATGCGACACGTCCGCGGGGTTTCACTGTCCCGCCCGGCTGGCGCTCCGCGGCTGCGGAAGACGACGCCCGGTGAGCGCCTGCTCGTTGATTTTATCGAACTCGCGCAAGAAGCTGCGCAATGCTTTCAGATACTTCATCTCCAAGTTTCTCCAGAGATGTCACCAGCGCCGCTCGAACAGGGAATCGTGCGGACGTGCATATCCCGGCTGATCCGGGGACTGGGCACGGCGCCAGCCGATGTCCTTCTGAATCTCCAGCGGCAGGCTGCTGATGTAGCGTTCTGTGCGCCGGCGCTCCCACTGGGCAACGCGGCTGTGCAGATAGTTCCTGATCGCGGTGCGGATGGACATGGGCCTTCTCCTTGGCTGATCGCAGTTCCGATTTCGCATTGACTATGGTGCCGTATTGGTTTTCAATCAAACGAAATGAAATGACACTTTAGATCAGCAAAATTGAAGGTACGCTATGAACGCCCCGCTCAACCACCCGCTCCCTCTGCTTGAGCTGGATGTGCTGCGCACATTCGTGGCCATTGCGGAGACGGGAAGCTTCACGGCCGCGGCCAATGCGGTTTTCCGCACGCCCTCGGCGGTTTCGATGCAGATCAAGAAGCTTGAGGATCAGCTCGGGCGGGCGGTTTTCTCGCGCGACGCGCGTTCGGTCACGCTGACGGCCGACGGGGAGATGCTGCTCACCTTTGCCCGGCGTCTGCTGGCGCTCAACCGCGAGGCGGTGTCGAAATTTGTGGCGCCCAGCATCAGCGGCATTGTGCGGCTTGGCTCACCGGACGATTTCGGCGAGCGGGTGCTGCCTAGCGTGCTGAAGCGCTTTGCGCAGTCGCATCCGGCCGTGGCTGTGGATGTTACGATCGACGTGAGCACCAATTTAAGAAAGCGCATGGCTGCGCGGCAGCTCGACATTACGTTGATCACTTGCACCGATGCGAAAATGGAGACCGGCGTCGAGATTCTGCTCAGCGAGCCCATCGTGTGGGCCGGGGCGAGGGGAGGCTGCGCCCATCTGCGTGAACCCCTGCCGGTTTCCATCTGGGAGGAGGGATGCGCCTGGCGCTCGGCCGCGCTTGCCGCACTGGGCGAACAGGGGCGCAGCTATCGCATCGCCTATATGAGCGCGCACACGGCGGGCCAGCGGGCGGCGATCCTGGCTGATCTTGCGATCGCGCCGCTGCCCAAATCCTTCATCGGCGGGGACCTTGTGGAGCTGGGCGAGAATGACGGTCTGCCGCCGATGGGCAATTATCACATCGGCATGATCGTCACGCCTGACGCGTCCGCGCCGGTGCGGGCCGCCGCCGACCATATTCGCGCGACCTTCGAGCTCTTTCACGAGACGGGACACTTTTAAGGCAGCCGGAACCTTCGCGTCCCGTGCCGATTTTCGCAAGGCGGGCCGTCTGTCAGCCGACCCGCCTTTTGAACAGGGAGTAAGGCCATGCAGGAGGAGCGCGAGACCGTTGCCGGCATCTCCCTTTCGAACCCGGGCAAGATGCTGTTCGAAGCGCAGGGGCTCACGAAGCGCGACATCGCCCATCACTATGTCCGCGTGGCCGAGCGGATGCTTCCGGACATCAGGAACCGGCTCATCAGCCTTGTGCGATGCCCGGAAGGCAGCACCCGGGAGTGCTTTTTCCAGAAGCATGCGGGCAGGGGCTTTCCCGAAGCAATCAAGCGGCGGGACATCATCGAGAACGATGGCGACAAGGCCGAATATCTCTTCGTCAGCGATCTGAAGGGCATCATCGCGGCCGTACAGATGAACACGCTCGAGTTTCATATCTGGGGCTCGCGCGTCGACGCTCTGGAGCAGCCGGACCGACTGGTCTTCGATCTGGATCCGGACGAGGGCGTGAGCTTTGCGGATCTGCGTCAGGCCTGTTTCGATCTGCGCGATCGGCTGGCGGCGGCGGGACTTAATACACTGCCTCTCGTTACCGGCGGCAAGGGCGTGCATGTGGTGGCGCCGCTCAACCGGCGTGCCAAGTGGCCCGAGGTGAAGGCATTTGCCCGCGCGATCGCCGAGCGCATGAGCGAGGAAGAACCGGAACGGTTTCTCTCTCAGGCCTCCAAGGCAAAGCGCAAGAACCGCATCTTTATCGACTGGCTGAGGAACGAGCGCGGGGCCACGGCCATCGCGCCCTATTCGACGCGGGCGAGGCCCGGCGCCCCCATCGCCACGCCCGTATCCTGGAACGAACTCGCCCGGCTTGAGGCGGCGAACACCTTCCGGATCGGCGATATGGACAAGCGGCTGCGCGAGCCGGACCCCTGGGCCGAAGCCTCCGCCTGGCGGCAGTCGATTACGAGGAAGATGCTGGAAAGGGCGGGTGTGGCGGCGTGAATGCTACCGATCCGCCACTGCGGGGACGCTGGCTACAGCCGGTGCGGAACAACTTTTCATTCAAAGAAACAATAACGAAATTCCTCCGCGGGAGGCCATAGAGATGCCGTCAGAAATCAGAAGAGGAAATCTCACAGAATGGGTAATACCACATCCTCGAATGGAATCGGTCGGCATGGCTACACGCCTCCCACTCCGCCTCGTCGCGAGGAGGAAATAGACAGATCGAGATACAGCGGCAGGGTGGTCAGCTCCTCGTCCTTCTGCCCAATCCTTACGCACCGAACGATCCCCGGGCATACATCCGCGTTGATCCGCTGCCATCCTACGAGCAGCTGTTTTCGAATGCGCCTCCACCATACGGTGCCCGTGGTGATCGCCGTGCTGGTGGGCGTCATCAGGATGCTCCGCCGCCCTACAGCGCTATTGCTGGCAATCCCGGCGTCGCGCCGCCGCCGTACAGCGCGGGGATGCGCCAGTCCGACAACGGGCTTGCTTCCCGGTCACAGAACCCCTGGGAGGTACGTTCCGACCAGCGGGACGGCAATAATGCCTCGCTGCGGGAGTCCCGCATCTGACGCTCCCTCCTGTTTGGGACTGGGTTAGCGGGCGATGGGATACCGCCCGCTGCACCGGCCTGGAAATGAGGCCGTTCTGGAAAGTGGGAGGCTGGCATCCGTCCGGTCCTTCCGGGCTGCTGAAAGACCGAAGCACCTCGGGGCTTAGATGTCTTCAACGCTTGCGCCTGGCTTCCCGCTCCTCGCGCGAGCGGCGGCGTGGGGCCTCTGTGCCGCCCTCTGCCAGAACCTTCCGCGGCGGAAGCTGCACCTGCTCGGCGAGCTTCGGGTAGGGGTCCACCTTGTTCGGCAGCGCCATGGCGTGGACGAAGTGCTCCTGGAACTTCGGCTCCAGCGCCGTCTCGATCTTTTCGATCTTCCGCACCGTCTCCTCGATCTCGCGCCGGTAGCGCCGGTTGAGCAGCGCCATTCGCGCGCCGGTGCCGGCGGCGTTGCCGACGGCGGAGACGTTTTCCAGCTCACAGTCGGGAATGAGGCCGAGCACCATCGCATAGGTCGGGTCGATGAAGGAGCCGAAGGCGCCGGCGAAGCGGATCGCGTCGACGGTCTCCACGCCCTGCTTTTCCATGAGCAGCTTGGTACCGGCATAAAGGGCCGCCTTGGCGAGCTGGATGGCGCGCACGTCGTTCTGCGTGACCGTGATGCGCGGCTCCCCGTCGTGAAGCAGGTAGGAGAAGGTGCGGCCCTGGCCGATGATGCGCGAGCTTCGCGCGGCAAGCGAACCGTCGATCACCCCGTCCTCGGAGATGATGCCGGAAAGATACATCTCGGCGATTACCTCGATGATGCCCGAGCCGCATATGCCGGTCACGCCCGTGGCGGCTACGGCTTCCTTAAAGCCCGGTTCGTCCGACCACAGCTCCGAGCCGATGACACGGAAGCGGGGCTCCAGCGTTTGGCGGTCGATGCGCACGCGCTCGATGGCGCCCGGCGCGGCGCGCTGGCCCGACGAGATTTCCGCGCCCTCGAAGGCGGGGCCGGTGGGCGAGGAGGCGGCCACCAGCCGCTTGCGGTTGCCAAGCACGATCTCGGCGTTGGTGCCGACATCGACCACGAGCATCATCTGGTCCTGCCGGTGCGGCCCTTCCGAAAGCGTGACAGCCGCCGCATCCGCGCCCACATGGCCTGCGATGCAGGGCAGCACATAAAGCCGCGCGCCGGGATTGAGGCCGAGGCGCAGGTCGTGCGCATGCGCCTTCACCGCGCCGGAAACGGCAAGCGCGAAAGGCGCCCCGCCCAGTTCTGTCGGGTCTATACCGAGGAAAAGGTGGTGCATGATCGGGTTGGCCACGAAGACGGCATCGAGAATGTCCGTGCGCGCCACGCCGCTTTCGACTGTCACCTTGTCGATGAGCTTGGAAATCTCCTGCCGCACCGCCCGCGTCATGGCGATCCGGCCGTCCGGGTTCATCATCACATAGGAGACGCGGCTCATCAGGTCTTCGCCGAAGCGGATCTGCGGGTTGGACGCCCCGGCGGACGCCACGACCCGGCCGGACAGCAGCGAGACCAGATGCATGGCGATGGTCGTGGAGCCGATGTCGCAGGCGATCCCGTAGGCCTCGTTCTTGAGGCCCGGCCAGAGCGCGATGATGCGTGCCGCGTCCTCCTCCTCGTCATGGTGGATGGCCGCCGTGACGGCCCACTTGCCCTCCCGCAGAATCTTCTGAACATCGCCCAAAATGTGAAAATCCGCTTCCAGGCGTCTGTAGCCCCAGTCTTTTTGAAGCTGAGCCTTGAGCCGGTCGAGATCGCCCAGCGGCTTGTGCATGTCGGGCTCGGGCACCTCGACATAGCACAGATGCACGGCCGGATGCCGCTCGATGACGCGGTTGTCGGCGTCCTTGCGCACCACCTGCGCGTTGATCACCGCGTCCTGCGGCACGTCGATGACGAGGTCTCCCTCGATCGTCGCCGAGCAGGAGAGGCGCCGGCCGGCGGGCAACTCGCGCTTTTCGGCATACTGTGCCTCCTTCGGGCCGACGGGGGAGATATGCGCGTTGGACGAGGTGATCTTGTGTTTGGCGAAATGGCCTTCCTGCACCTCGATTTGGCAGCGCCCGCAGGTGGCCCGTCCGCCACACACGCTTTCCACATAGACGCCGAGCTGGCGCGCGGCGTCGAGCACGGTCGTGCCTTTGGGAAAGCGCCCGCGCTTGCCCGAAGGCATGAAGAGGACCAGCGGATGGTCCGTGATGTCGGGCGGCGCGTTCATGGGAGAAGGAACTCCTGACAATCGCGAAGGATCGAGTCGACCGTACCGTGACAGAGCACTATCCCCTCCCGGCAGGTTCCCGTTTCACCCCCGCCCCATCCTTGCCATGCGGGCTTCGCGGCCGCCGCGGCGGCGGCCGGCGGGAGTGGCCGGGGCCTGGCCGTTGCCGTTCCCGGATTCCGCCGCCCCGGAGTTCCCCGCCTGCGCCGGCTGATAGTCGCGGTAGGTCATGATCCAGGTCTGGCAGTTCGCATCCGTGCCGTTCAGCACGTTGGCCGCGCGCACCATCTCCATCTCCTGCGGGCGGCAGGGGTTCATGATGGCGCTCGTCATGCCCGCCCCGATCACCATGGGAATGAAGGCCGCATTGATGCCGTGGCGATGCGGCAGGCCGAAGGAGATGTTGGAAAGCCCGCAGGTGGTGTTAACCTTCAGTTCCTCGCGCAGGCGTCGTACGAGCGCGAAGACCTGCTTGCCCGCCGTTCCCATGGCGCCAACGGGCATGACGAGCGGATCGACAACGATGTCATGCGCGGGAATGCCATAGTCGGCCGCGCGCTGGACGATCTTCTTCGCCACCTCGAAGCGCACGTCCGGGTCTTCCGAAATGCCCGTTTCGTCATTGGAGATCGCCACCACCGGCACGTCGTATTTCTTCACCAGCGGCAGGATTTTTTCGAGCTTCTCCTCCTCGCCGGTCACGGAATTCACGAGCGGCCGGCCCTTGGCGACCTTCAGCGCCGCCTCGATGGCCGCGGAGACGGAGGAGTCGATCGACAGCGGCACATCCACCAGATCCTGCACGATCTGCACCGTCTGAACGAGAAGATCGGGCTCGGTGGCATTGGGATCGACCGCGGTTACGCCGGCGTTCACGTCCAGCATCGAGGCGCCGGCGGCGACCTGTTCCAGCGCGTCCTTCTTCACCGTCTCGAAATTGCCGGCCACCATCTCGGCCGCCAGCTTCTTGCGGCCCGTCGGGTTGATGCGCTCGCCGATGACGCAGAAGGGCTGGTCGAAGCCGATCACGACTTCCCTGGTCGCCGAGGCGACAATGGTGCGGGTCATTCACAGTCCTCCAAAGATATAAAGATTTCTTTATATCGTTATCTCGTGTGTTTCAATGGTGGAATGGTGAATAGTGAGTGGTTCGAGGCGGTGCCGAATGTGAATCCGCAGAACGAGGCTCATTCAATGGCCACCGGGGCCCAGGACGGGCTGCCAGCCGCAGTCTCCATTCACAATTCACCATTCACTCTCCAGCCGCATCCTTCACCAGCTCCACTGGCTTCTCGTTCTGGCCTTCCAGAATATGTTCCAGCCGCTCGGCGACCACGGCATCGTCCGGTCCGGGCTCGCGTCTCCAGGGGCGGCGGCCTCTCAGCACGCCGGATTCGTGCACGATTTCCGCCACCAGCTCCTCCTGCCGGTAGGCCATCACATGGATGCCGGAAATGCCCTCGATCTCCTTCACCTCGTTGATGATGTCGATGCAGAGCCGCTTGCCTTCCTTCTTCTGGTCCTGAGCGCCTTCGAGGCGGGCGATGACCGAGTCGGGAATGTGCACGCCCGGCACGTTATTGCGGATCCAGCGCGCTGTTCTCGCCGAGGCGAGCGGGCCGACGCCGATGAGGATGAAGCATTTTTCGTGCAGCCCCATGTCGCGCACGCGCTTCATGTACTCCTTCAGCATCGGGACGTCGAAGCAGTACTGGCTCTGCACGAACTGCGCACCGGCCGCGATCTTCTTGGCCAGCCGATGTGGACGGAAATCATAAGGCGGCGCGAAGGGATTGATGGCTGCGCCGAGGAAAACCGCCGGCGGCGTGGTGAGCTTGCGGCCGGAGAGGAATCGCTCCTCGTCGCGCATGATGCGGATGGTTTCCAGCAGCGACATGGAGTCGAGATCGAAGACCGGCTTTGCGCCCGGCTGGTCGCCCGCCTGCACCCCGTCACCCGTCAGGCATAATATGTTGCAGACGCCCATGGCTGCCGCCCCGAGCACGTCGCCCTGAATGGCGATGCGGTTGCGGTCGCGGCAGGCGATCTGCATGATCGGCGCATAGCCCATGCGGGTGAGCAGCGCGCAGATGCCCATGGACGACATGTGGCAGTTGGCGCCCGAGGCATCGACGGCGTTGATGCCGTCCACCCAGCCGTCGAAGACGGCCGCGCGGTCATAGACATCCTGCGCGTTGGCGCTGTCGGGCGGGTTGAGCTCGGCGGTGACGGCGAACTCGCCGCGCCTGAGGATGCGCTCGAGCCGTCCGCGCGAGGAATGGCCGGGCAGGGGATCGAGCGGCAGGTGGACGCCGTGCGGATTTTCGTCGGGATGGGGCGGACGGCGTATCATGCGTTCTCCCTCTCCTTTTCGCGTTCGGCGGCGGCAAGCGCGGTGACGCGTAGCCAGGCCGAGGTCTCGCGCAGCGACTGGTCCACGGGTTTCTGCACGGCAAGGATCGCATCGCCGTTCCGCATACGCCGCGATCCCTCCCAGGCCTTCACCCACACGCAGGGCATGTCCGGCTCCACCTCGCAGTTCCCGTTGGCGCGCACGCCACCGCAGGGGCCGTTTCTGAGCTGCTTCGGGCAGTTCATGGGGCAGGACATGCCGGTGGAGGAAAGAATGCACTGGCCGCACATGCGGCAGTCGAACATGAAGCCCTTCACGCGCTTTTCGACGAACTTCACCGGCTTTTCGGCGCGGGCGTAGCCCACCGCGTTCCAGACCGGATGCAGCGCCAGAAAGACGTCGGCAAAACGGGCGTAGAACCATTCCAGGAAGCGGGCGTGCCGCACCGACCACAGCCGCATGGTATAGCGGCGCTGCACACGCCGCTGCGGCGAAACGTCGGCCGGGTGATAGGCCGTCCTGTCGCGCTCCCGGCGCACCAGGCTCGCCTGGGTCAGGCGCGTTTCGCCCTTCTGGGAAGGATTACTTTTCGGCATAGCCCCCCGCCTTGACGAGCGCCTTCAGCCGCTCGTCCGTATACTTTTCCTCAAGCGCCTTTGCGGCCTTGTCGGCCTCGGCCTCCAGATCGTCGCTCACCGGCTCCGGCTCGCCGCGCCGCCACTCGGCGAGATAGGCGTCGGTGTCGCGCGCGCCCACGCGCATCGCGCACATGTCGATGGCCTCGGTGAAGCGCAGCGGCAGTTCGCGCTTGGCGCTTTGCCGACCTTTCTTCACGATGACCTGGACTGGAATGTCGCGCCAGTAGACGACGATCAGATCGGCCATGGGTCTTCTTCCTTTTTCTTTCGGGAGCTTTGCCGCATGCGCCGCAGACCCGCTTGCTGCGGCACGACGCGAGTCAATTCAAAAGCGACGCTGGCCCGCCAGTCTCAGCCGATGAGAACGCTGGCCAGTACGCCCGCTCCGCCGACCACCAGTCCGGCGAGCGCGAGCGACAGAATTCCGCTGACGATGGACACGACAAAAAGAACCCCGTCGCGCTCGGAATTGGCCAAGCCCATCAGCACGCACGAGAAGGCCGGAAACCAGTTGCCAAAGGGGATCGGCATCAGGATCGCGAGCGCCAGAACCAGTGTAAGGCAGCCGATCACGCGGTCGGCATGGTCGCGAGCGAAGGGCCAGTAGCGGGGGCGGATGAACCGCTCCACCCATCGCATCTTCGGCACCAGCCGTTCGCTCAGGTGACGGAACTGCTCAGCTGCCATGGACTTCTCGAGGATGAAGCGGGGCAGCCACGCGGTCCGTCGGCCAAGAGCCATCTGAACGGAGATCAGCACAAGGGGGATGCCGGTGATGAACGTGCTGCCCGGCGGCAGCGGAAGCAGGTTGACGAGGGCGAAGAAGACGAGGAGCGTGGCAAAGCTGCGGTCGCCAAGCGCATCGCGCAACTGCTCCACCGTGATCCTGTCGTCGACCGCGTGCGCAAGTTCCTCGAAGATGCTCGACAGGCGGCGAGGCGGCGAGCCCGCTTTGCCTGCCCTCGAGACCGTCTCCAGCGCGCTACCCTCCGCTTTCACACCGCATCCGTATTTCTGCGCCATCTACTCACAGAATCTTACAGAACTGCAACAAATCATTGCGAGCGGCGGAATTCAAGAATGTCGAGCTTGGATTCGCGAGCAGGCGCAGGGAAGGCGATGTGCCATTGTGCCTCGCTGTCTCGAAAGGCATAGCCCGCCTGGTCGCTCTCGGGCCCCGCGCCATAGGGCGGCGGTTCGTCTCCGGCCACGAAGTACGACCCCAGATAGATCAGTCGCTCGTCTCCATCGGTGAAGAACCGGCCCTGCGTGCGCTGCGAGCCGGAAACCTTCTCCAGCACCCAGCCCGACCCGTCGTCGGAGACGCGGCACCGGAACCAGTCGTAGATGACGAGGGGAGAAATGCCGCCCGCCTTGATGGTCCGGCATTGCCACTCGCCGGTTAGGTCGAAATCGCTGAAGGAGAGGGCAGGTCGGGCGATGATCTCTCCCAGAACCGCGATGTCCTCCGGCGCGCCGCCTGCGCGGGCCTCCTCCAGGGCTTTCGCGCTTATGGCCTCGTACGCGTCGAGGCGCGCTGCATCAGCATAGGTGATGATCTGGAGTACGGTGTCTTTCGTAAAGCCCTCCATCTCCATGAAGGCCTTCTGCTGCGACAGGGTCTCAAGGGCCTTGCCGGATTGCGCCTGCGCTGCGGCGAGCGCGGCGGCGGACAGCGCCAGAGCACCAAGAACCACGCGCAAGATCATTGGAACTCCCCAAATGTCTGCGGACTGAAAAGCAAAGTGGCTACCGGTTTTCCGTTCGGAGTTACAAAAATAAAAACGCAAGTCATTTCCGCGTTCGCAAGAACGCCGAGTTAAATATGCATTCTTTGCAGCTATTTCGTGACGGCGGCCTGCCGGCCCGTTGCTTGCGCGGCCGCGCGGTTCAGGGCGGAGGTGAGGTCTCCATAGCCGGTCGGCCGCCTCTCATAGGCAAGGCCTAGAAGCCGGGCAGCGTCCTCCGCAACGCGGTCGAGCTTGGGATCGTCGGTCTGGGCGAGATAGACGAGCTTCTCGTAATTGCCGAAAAAGTCCTGGATCAATTCGGGATGCCGGTCGAGCGCAAGCGGCTTCAGGAAGAAAGCCTCAAAGTGCCGGCAAAGGAAGTCGGTCATGTAGAAGGACATCATGTCCTCCTCTTCCCGCGCGGCGAACGCTTCGAGCCCCTGATAGAAGGCAAAGCAGTGAGGGCCCGCGATGCGCTCGACGCCGTGGCGCTCGCACACGCTGTCGAGCTTTCCGCCGGTGCCGCAATCGGCATAGCCCACGAAGATGTGGCGGTAGCCCTCCTGCTTCGCCTTGATGATGGCCGCATCGAGGGCAGGGGGAATGCGGTCCGGGCGGTAATGATATTCGGCAGGCAGGCAGGTCAGTTCCAGATGGTCGAGACCGAGCTTCTCGCGGACGGCCAGCACCTCACGGGCGATCATCCCGCAGCCGATCACCAGAACTTTTTCCGGTACGGCGCGTTCTTGGCCTGTCATCTGCACTTGTCCCTTGCGCTGCGGCGCATCCAACCCAGGGAGGCTACCCCATGCATGCCAGCATCATCGCCCGCATATTCGGGCTCATTGCCGTCATAGGCCTTGTGGCGGGCTGTGCCAACACCATTCGCGGTGTGGGCCAGGATACCGCGAATGCCGTGGACGCCACCCAGCAGGCAGGACGGAATGTCGGAAGCGCGGCGCAATACTAGCGCCGCAACTTTCATCAGGCTGTCGCGGCCGCGATGTTGTGCTTGCGCTTCATCAGCGCCTTGGCCGTCTCGACCGCCACCGCAGCATCGCGGCAATAGGCGTCCGCGCCGACTGCCTTTCCGAACTCCTCGTTGAGCGGGGCGCCGCCGACGAGAACGATGAGGTCGTCGCGGATGCCCTTCTCCTTCAGCGTATCGATGACCACCTTCATATAGGGCATCGTAGTGGTGAGCAGCGCCGACATGCCGATGATGTCCGGCTTGTGCTTCTCGATCGCTTCCAGATAGTTCTCGACCGGATTGTTGATGCCGAGGTCGATCACCTCGAAACCGGCGCCTTCCATCATCATGCCGACGAGGTTCTTGCCGATGTCATGGATATCGCCCTTCACCGTGCCGATCACCATCTTGCCCTGCTTGGGCGCGCCGGTTTCCGCCAGGAGCGGGCGCAGAATGGCCATTCCAGCCTTCATCGCATTGGCTGAAAGCAGCACTTCGGGCACGAATAGAATGCCGTCGCGGAAATCCTCGCCGACGATGCGCATGCCCTCCACAAGAGCCTGGGTCAGCACATCATAGGGTGCCCAGCCGCGCTCCAGCAGGATGCGCGTGCCCTCTTCGATCTCCTCCTTCAGCCCGTCATAGAGATCGTCGTGCATCTGCTGCACAAGTTCGTCGTCGGGAAGTTCTGAGAGAATGATTTCGTCGTCCGACATGCAAATGGCTCCTGCCTTCCCCGCCATCCGGCGGCAGGCCTTCTAAATAAGGCCTCCGGTCGCGCATTCCATAGCCAATTTACGACGCCTTGCAAAAGGAAAGCGACCGGAAGAGGGCAGGTGGGAGGGCTGTCGGGCGACATGCAACTTTAAGTTTTAAAAAAAATCACTCTGCCATCTAAACGAAACATTACAGGGCGGATGCTAGGGGAGATGTGCAGGGGGGCTTGCGTAGAGGAGCGAACTATGAAGAAGCCTCTCCTGATCGCCGCCATGCTGACGGTCTCCGCCGGTGCCGCAAGCGCCGCTTCCGAAACGATGACCTTCACCGGAACCGTCAGCGCGACCTGCCAGATCACGATCGACTCGGGCGGTGTCCTTGGAGCCAGCGCCGATCTGATGACCCTGAGCACGACGGAGGCCGGGGGCTCGGCCGGTACGGCGACCATTCAGGCATCGGATTCCAGCTTCCAGGTCACCGCCGTGGCCCCTGCCTCGTTCACGAGCGCACCCGCCGGCGGCAACACGGGCGTCACCTTCGCCGCCCTCTACAGCGCATCCGGAGCTACAACGGCCACGGAGGTGGACGGATCGGTGCCCACCGCGCTTGAGGCCGGCCTGACCAACCTGTCGGTCGATCTGGAGGCGACCAAGAGCGACGGGGCTTTCCCCGCCGGCGAATATTCGGCCGACGTGACGATCACCTGTGAATAGGAGGTGAGCGGGATGAGAGCGGGCCTGCTCGTTCGGTTGGTGACGGCCGCCATGTCGGCTGTCTGCGCTTTGGCCGGGGACGCCGGGGCGCAATCGATGACGCCCATGCGCGGAGAGATCACGAGCTTCACCGACTCGTTTGCGGTCCGCGTCTTCCCGCGCAATCCGTACCGCCACCGCATCCGGGTGGCGGTACGGGTCTACGATGAGAAGTTCCGCCCCGTCGAAGCCCGGGTCTGGCCGAGCGACATCACGCTGGGCGCGGGCGAATCACGGCCCGTCACCGTGGTCGTGGGGTTCGGCGGCGCGCGCGAAAGGCGGGTTCGCATCTGCACGGAAAGCATTCCCTTTCCAAACAAGCAAACCAGGATAAGGGCGCAGGTATGCGGACGTTTTCTCGCAAGGCGTTTCTAGCGGCCGCGGTCCTTGCGGCTGCCTCCTCGATCATCCTGCAGGCCTCGGCCGATGACCGTGTCTATGTCGTCAACCAGAACCAGACGGGCATGAACCTTCCCGGCGTGGCTGTCCCACATGGCTATGACGAGGTGCGCGCTGCGGACGGCACCACCTGCCGCTCCGCGCTGGGCGGTTCGGGCGCCTATTTCGATTCGGGCATCATCGGCAGCGACCTCAACGGGGGCCGTGACTCGTTCTCGGCTTATGGCCGGCTGGTCGTGCCTTTGGGCAGAACCCCCGCGCGCCTCGATTGCCAGCAGCTCTACCAGCTGGAGCTGGAGCGTTTGAGGCTCGAAGTGCAGCTGCTCAAGCGCGGGCTCGATCCGCGGCTGAGCAGCAGCGTCTCGGGAGCCGATTGGGTTTCCGACGGCGGCTGGACGCGGGAGGCGCAGTGATCCGGGCCACTGCCGCTCTCAATGCGACACGCTCTGGCGCTTGCTGACCGTTCGCGGCCCTCCGCTTCGATAGGATATTGTCGAAGAGTGCCGGTCAAACCGGCATTCCGGAGTGCATCGAGGACAAGTGCCATGAATCACGACCTGCGCCTGGAACAGGACGGGCAGGCAGCAGCAAGCGCGGGCGGACGCGCCCGCGGCAGCCGGGGAGAACGTGGCGGCGCGGCAGCCCGCCGTGCGGCTAGAGGCGGCAGCGGGCCGGGCCGGCAGCTCACCTATATCCGGCGCAGCCTGCCCCCTTACGAAGTGCTCTCAGAGGAAGGGCTCGCGCTCATCGAGGCCAATGCGGACACGGTGCTCCAGGAAGTCGGCATCGAGTTCCGCGACGATCCGGAGGCGCTGAAGCTCTGGAAGGATGCCGGAGCCGACGTGCAGGGCGAGCGCGTGCGCTTTCCTAAAGGCCTGTGCCGAGAGCTTCTGAAGACGGCGCCGTCGCGCTACGTCCAGCATGCGCGCAATCCGGAGCGCTCGGTCGAGATCGGCGGCGACACCACCGTCTTCGCCCCCGTCTATGGGCCGCCCTTCGTTCGCGATCTCGACGGTGTGCGCCGCTATGCGACCATTGAGGATTTCCGCAATTTCGTGAAGCTCGCCTACATGGCGCCCTCGATCCATCACTCCGGCGGCACGGTATGCGAGCCGGTGGATGTGCCGGTCAACAAGCGCCATCTCGATATGGTCTACGCCCACATCCGCTACTCAGACAAACCCTTCATGGGCTCGGTGACCGCGCCGGAGCGCGCCGAGGATACGGTGGCGATGGCGAAGATCCTGTTCGGCGACGATTTCGTCGAGAACAACACGGTGATCACCAGCCTGATCAACGCCAACTCGCCCATGGTCTTCGACGAGACGATGCTGGGCGCGGCCAAGGTCTACGCCCGCCACAACCAGGCCTGCATCATCACGCCCTTCATCCTGGCGGGCGCCATGAGCCCGGTAACGGTGGCGGGCACGCTCACCCAGATCCTCGCCGAGGTGCTTGCGGGCGCCGCCTTCACGCAGCTCGTGCGGCCCGGCGCGCCGGTGATCTTCGGCACCTTCGCCTCCTCGATCTCCATGCAGTCTGGCGCGCCGACCTTCGGCACGCCAGAGCCTTCGCTGGTTTCCTACGGCGCTGCGCAGCTCGCGCGGCGGCTCGGGCTGCCGTTCCGTACCGGCGGCTCGCTCACGGCCTCGAAGATCGCGGACGCGCAGGCCGCCTACGAAAGCGCCAACACGCTGAATTCCACCATGCTAGCCGGCACGAATTTCGTGCTGCATGCGGCGGGCTGGCTCGAGGGCGGCCTCGTCTCCTGCTACGAGAAATTCATGATGGATGTCGACCAGCTCGGCATGCAGCAGCGCCTCGCCGAAGGCGTCGATCTTTCCGAGAACGGTCAGGCGATGGATGCCATCCGCGAGGTCGGGCCGGGCAGCCATTATCTCGGCTGCGCGCACACGCAGGCGAATTTCCAGACGGCCTTCTACCGCTCTTCGATCGCCGACAACAATTCTTACGAGCAGTGGGCGGCCGAAGGGGAGAAGGCGGCGCACCAGCGCGCCAATGCGCTCGCCCGCAGCTGGCTCGAAGCCTACCAGGCGCCGCCGCTGGACGAGGGAATCGACGAGGCGCTTAGGGATTTCATCGCCCGGCGCAAGGCGGAAATGCCCGATGCCTTTGCGTAAGCGGGCGGCAGAAGCGGCCGCACATTCCCGTTGCGCGGCAGCCGGAGCCGGTGCTTTATTGGCGCGTTCTCATGCGCGCCAGGAGCACAAATGGAATCTGCCCTTTTGCTGATCAGCGTTTTCGCCGTCTTTATTCCGGCGCTCATCCTGCCGGGGCCTGATTTCGTGGCCGTTGTGCGCTCGTCCATGAGCCGGGGAACGGCCGCAGGTATTCGCACCACCGCCGGTGTGTCGCTCGGCCTTGGGTTTTACGCCACGCTCAGCATGCTCGGCCTCTCGGCCGTCCTCACGCAGTATCAATGGCTCGCCTGGGCGGTCCGTATCGCCGGCGGCCTTTATCTCATCTATCTCGGCATTCGCCTGATCGTGACCAAAGCCGAGCAGCTTGAGATTGGGCAGACGGAGGGCAGGGCCGGGACAAACCCGTTCCTGTTCGGCCTCGGCGTGACGCTCACGAACCCGAAGGCCATCGTGCTGTTTGCCAGCGTCTTTGCCACGGCTATGACGGCGGACACGCCGGGATGGCTGATGGCGCTGATGGTCGGGCTCGTGATGGCGAGCGCCTTCGCCTGGTACAGCTTTGTAAGCCTGTGCATGTCCTTTGCCCCGGTTATCCGGGCTTTCGGCGGCGCCCGTCACTGGATCGAACGGGTTGCCGGCGCCTGCTTCGTCGCGATCGGCGGCCGCATTCTCGCCGACAGCCGCAGTCCGCTCGCCGCGATGTAGAGACGGGTGCCTTCCGGCTGAACCGGACCGCGTTGTGTTCGGAGACAGAGCCTTGCTTCGGGGATCAGGTTGAATGGCGTCTCGAAAGCGCGGCGGAAACGCCTGAAGCACGCCTTGCGGAAAATGTTCGCGAGCCGCGCCTCTGCAGACGGGTTAATCAATGCGGCCTCATAGATTAGGTCGTCTGGTGTTCGGCTGTTGCGATAAGCGACAGCGGTGTCGATGTTGTCGTATGGAAGGTCGCGTTCAACCTCGATGGCTTGTGGGAAATCTCTCTCTTTTCGAACAACCTCAGCCTCTGTTCGCGGTCCCAGAGTGGGTGTTTCTTTCCCTCTTCAGCAATGATCCGGCCAAAATTGCCTGGGGGCCAATTCACCCCCGCGCGCGCCGGCGCTCCCGGCGGCCGGCGGTTGCCGCACCGCTCTGGCTTGCGGGCTTGTTGCGCATCGGGCCCACGCGCGTCTCGATTTCCTCGACGGTGGGGCGGTGTGCTTTCGCGTGCCCGTCAATGGCTGCGCGCATGGCCGCCAGGTGCGCGAAGGACGTGCCGCAGCAGCCGCCGATGATCCGCGCGCCGCTGTCGACCGCCAGCCGTGCATAGTCGGCCATGATCTCGGGTGTGCCGGAGTAGTGCACCTCCGTGCCGCGGAATTCCGGAACGCCGCAATTGCCCTTGACGATCACGGTGGCCTCGGGCCGGGCGTCCGTCATGTCGAGGAGGGCGGCCAGAATGTCCGGCGCACCGACGCCGCAATTCGCGCCCACCGCGACCGGCTTTTCCGCAAGCCCCTCGGCCACGGCGTGGATGTCCTTCGGCGCAAGTCCCATCATGGTGCGGCCGGCGGTGTCGAAGGAGCCCGTGTAGGTGTAGGGCAGGCCCACGCGGATGGCGGCCTCTGCCGCAGCGCGGATTTCGTCCGGGGCCGACATGGTCTCAATCCAGGCGACCTCCGCGCCGCCCGCCTTCAGCCCTTCGATCTGCTCGGCGAAGGCGTCCACCGCGTCCTCATAGGAGAGCGCCCCCAGAGGCTGCAGAAGCTCGCCGGTCGGGCCGACGGAGCCTGCCACGATCACGCGGCGGCCGGCGCGGTCGGCCACGCGGCGGGCGATCTCGGCCGCCTTGCGGTTCAGCTCGTACACGCGGTCCTGTGCATTGTGCAGCTTCAGGCGATGGCGCGTGCCGCCGAATGAGTTGGTGAGGATGATGTCGGCGCCCGCATCGATGAATCCCCGGTGCAGGGCCTCGATCTTTTCCGGTGCGGTCTCGTTCCAGAGCTCCGGCGCCTCGCCGGATTGGAGCCCCATGGCGAACAGATTGGTTCCCGTGGCGCCGTCGGCCAGAAGCACGCCCTTTTCGGCAAGCAGCGCATCGATGGGGTTCTGCATGGGCGCAAGCCTTCAATGGATAGAATGGATAAGGATATAAAGAAGTCTTTATATGAGGTCAATGGAACTTTGTGGACTTGGCCCCTTCGCAACCTTTCTGAATGATGGAGCGCAGTCTATGAGCAGTCCCGTCATCCTCGCCGCTGAGTTCGTCAAAGAAGGCCTTATCAGCCTTTAGGCCGGTATCCAGGCGGGCGAGCGCATTCACCTTTTGGTTGCGTATTTGCAGCCGCATCCCGGTCTCCCGAAATTCACCTGCATCATATCGCAACCGCCCCGCCTCACTCCAACGGCAGCCTTCTTACGAAATCCGCCGTCTCGTGCGCGTTCACCACGGCGGCGCGGATGAGCCCGTCAAAGTGGCGCGTCAGCGTCACGATGGTCTGCCGCGCGTTCAGCACCAGATACATGCCGCCCATGTAGATGGCGGCGCGGTGAGGGCCGAAGATCGTGTAGGGTGCGGAGAAGCGCCGGCGCCAGTCGAAGAGATAGAGGCGGAAGGAAGGGTAGAGGTCGTCGATCAGCGCTGCCATGTGCTCGAGCTGCGCGGCGCGGATGTCGCGTGGCAGGCCCTCCCAGCGGCCGAGCCCGCGTGCGAAGAGCTCCAGCGTTTGGCGCGGCATGCAGACCTCCATGTCCGTTTCGGGCCTGCGGTTGTAGTCCACCCGGTAGTGCGCCTCGTCGCGCTGAGCCTGACGGTTGGTGCTGGTCGCGTCGGCCTCGAAATCGATCACGGCGTCGCTGCGCAGCAGGTCCGGAATGCCCGAGGGTACGTAGCGGATTTTGGTGCCGATCGCCTCTGCGTGCCATTTGGCAAGCAGCGTGTCGCCGAACCCGCCCTCCGCCTCGGCGATCTCCATGTTCTCGCGCAGCTCGCCCGTCACACCCTCGTCCTCGCTCAGGCCCAGGAGCCAGTCGAGTGAGACCTGGTGGCGGGCGGCGATGTTCATCAGTGTTTCGGCCCTCGGCAGGCGCGTGGAGCCGCCCGCAAGAAGCTGCGAGAGCGCCGACCGGTCGATGCCGACGGCCGCTGCGAAGGCGGACTGATTGAGGCCGGAGCGCTGCAGAAGCCCCTTCAGCCGTTCGCGGAAGAGGCCGGAGAGGTCGCGCTTGTCGATGGCTCCGGTCATGAAGTTCCTCCACACCCCAGGTTGAGGTGAAAGTCCTGCAAAAGTTTATAAAAGTCAACAAGCGTAGAAGATGGTGCGCATTCGCAACGCTTTGTGCGCATTCTCCCGTTGAATCGAAGCCGGGCTCCTGACAATCCTGTGTCAGGAGTTGCGCCGGGAAATTTGGGGTATGGCGCCTTCGATCAGGGATGACATGACGCTAAGGGACAACAGCCGGCGCGGCCGCCCGGCTATTGAGTGGCCGACACTCGCTCTGATTTTCGCCTGCTACGGAGGATGGCTCGCGACAGGCATTTTCCTGTGGCCCGAATGGCCCGTGCCTGCGCTAGCCTTGCTGTCCATCTTCATCGCGCTGCAATCCTCGCTTATGCACGAGTGCCTGCACGGCCACCCCACGCGCAACGCACTCATCAACGAGGCGCTGGTGGGGCTGCCGATCGGACTCGTCTATCCCTACCGCCGCTTCAAGGCGCTGCATCTGCGCCATCATGCCGACGAGCGGCTGACGGATCCGTTCGAGGACCCGGAGAGCTACTACAAGGCGCTGTGGCAGTATGAGGAGCTGCCCGGGGCGATCAAGCTCCTGCTCAGGATCAACAACACCATGGTGGGCCGCTTCGTGCTCGGGCCTCTCATCATGAACGTGGCCTTCTTCGCCTCGGAGGCGAAGCTGATCGCGGCGGGCGACCGGGCGGTTCGCAAGGCCTGGTTGCTGCATTTGATCGGGCTCGCGGTGGTCCTGCCGGTCATCGCCTACGGCTTCGGTATGCCGCTGTGGCTCTACGTGCTGGTGCCGGCCTGGCTCGGCCAGTCGCTGATTTCCGTGCGCACCTTCGCGGAGCATCAGTGGTCGGAGCGGCCGGACGGGCGCACCATCATCGTGGAGCGGTCGCCGCTTGCCTTCCTGTTCCTCAACAACAATCTGCATTTCGTCCATCACAAGCTGCCCACCGTACCCTGGTACAAGCTGCCGGCGCTCTATCGCGAACGGCGCGAGGAATGGCTGCGCATGAATGGCGGCTACGCCTACCCGAACTATTTCTCGCTGCTGAAGGCCTTTGCCTTCCGCGCCAAGGAGCCGGTGCCGCATCCGGTCCTTCACCGCGAGCCGCACCCGGGGCGCGCCTTCCGTCCGCGCGCCCGCGGCCGCTCGTTGACGGGGAACGGTACCGTGCCGGTTCCGGCCGAGCCGCCGAAGGAATAGCTTGCCTTCCGGGTCCAAAAGGCCCGACAAGGCCGATATGAGCTTACGTATCGCCGCCCTTCCCATGTATGACTGGCCCGAAACGCGGGCCGATACCGATGCCGAATGGGCGCGCATCGCTGACGCCCTGCGGCGCGAAGGGATCGACGCGCCTGCAAGGCTCGCCCGGCGCAATGCCGACCTGCCGCCCGTGCCCGGCGGCATAACGGATGCCGAAGGCCGGGTGATTGCACCGGACCCCGCCACCCTGCCGCCTGACGGTTTCGATCTTCCGGTTCTGTGGCGGCACCCCGCACTGCTCTTCGCGCAGACCTGCTGGGGGCCGTTGGAGGCAGGGCTGGAGCCTTACGTGCAGGTGGTCGGCCAGCCGGACTACTCGGCCTATGAAGGCGGGGAGGGAGCGTTCTATTCCAGCGCCATAGTGATGCGGAGTGGTTCTTCCTCCGGTGCGGACGTCGAGGCGCCCGCCGACGGCGCGGCGATCATTGTGCCCGCCCTGTTGCGCGGCAAGCGGCTGGCCTACAGTGAGAAGACATCCATGTCTGGCTTTCTCGCGCTAAAGCGCGATCTGGAAGCTGCGGGCGCGAACTTGTCCGCCTTTTCCGGCATGACCGAGACCGGCTCCCACCGCGCTTCCGTCTTGGCAGTGGCTGAGGACAGGGCGGATGTGTGCGCCGTCGATTGCCGAAGCTGGGCGCTCATGCGGCGGTACGAACCGGCCGCAGAGGCGCTATCCGTCGTCGGCTGGACGGCACGCCGTCTGGGCCTGCCGTTCATCACCAGCCGACGGACTTCGCCCGAGCTTCTTGCAATCCTAAGAAGCGTGACCGGCGTCTTGCCCTGATCACGAGCGCATGCGCTCGCCCTCAGGATCGAAGGGCGGCAGAACGGTGATGCGCGCAGGGCGCCGCCGGCCCAGGATCTCGATCTCGAACAGGCCTTCGCTCTCGTCCTCCGCCAATGCTGCGGGCACATAGCCTTGGGCCATGGATTTCTCCACGAAATGCGCATAGCCGCCGGAGGTGATCCAGCCCACCACGCGCCAGTCCCCGTCAACGATGCCGCCGTCTTTCCTCTCGATCCGCTTTCCGTCGGCGTCGAAGCGCGGCGCGCCGAAGCCGTGCGGCTTCCCGACCGTGCCGAAATCCTTGTCTCCCACCTTCGCCCAGATCGGCTCGTCGCCCATCACATCGGCATCGAGCGCATCGACGATGAAGGAGACGCGGCGCAGCTTCGGCCCGTCGGCCTTCTCCTTCGCAGCCGCCTCGCGGCCGATGAAGTCGTTTTTGTCGAGACGGACGAAGCGGTCCATCGAGCCTTCGAAGGGGCCGTAGATCGGGCGCAGCTCGCGGAACCAGGTGGGGAAGTTCTTCTCAAGCCGCATCGAAAGCAGCGCCCGCATGCCGAAATCGACAATGCCGAACTCCGCACCGGCGTCCTTGATGGCGTCATAGACGCGGCGCTCATAGGCAGGCGGCATCCAGATCTCGTAGCCAAGATCGCCCGTATAGGTGAGGCGGTTTACCATGCAGGGCGCGCCCGCGACATCCATCTCGCGGAAGTCCATGAAGCGGAAGGCCTCCTTCGAGACGTCGGCGTCGGTCAGCTTTTCAAGCACGGCGCGGGATTTCGGCCCGGCGATGGAAAGGCCGACCAGCGTCTGGTCGAAGCGGTGTATGTGCACCGAGCCGTCATCCGGCAAATGCTTCTCGAACCAGCGCATGTGGTATTTCTGCGCCGCCGAGGAACCCCAGATCAGGAAACGCTCCTCGCCGGCACGCGCGATGGTGAAATCGCCGATCAGCTTGCCGAATTCGTTGAGCATGGGCGAAAGGACAATGCGGCCCGCTTTCGGCATGCGGTTCGTCATGAGGCGGTTGAGAAACGCTTCCGCGCCCGACCCCGTCACCTCGTATTTGGCGAAGTTGGCGATCTCGGTGACGCCGACGCCGTTGCGGACGGCGCGCACTTCATTGCCCACATGCTCGAAATCGTTCGAGCGATGGAAGGAGACGATGTCCTTCGGCTCCGTGCCCTTCGGGGCGAACCAGAGCGGCGTTTCGAGCCCCCACGAGTCGCCCATAACTGCGTTGTTGTCGCGCACCATGATGTCATAGAGCGGCGTGGTCTGCGCGGGCCTCGCGGCCGGCAGTTCCTCATTGGGGAAGCGGATCGAGAAGCGGCGCGAATAGTTCTCGCGCACCTTGGCGTTGGTGTAGCGCCGGGTCGCCCATTCGCCGAAGCGGGCCACGTCCATGCCCCACACGTCGAAGCCCGGATCGCCGTTCACCATCCAGTTGGACAGCGCAAGGCCCACGCCGCCGCCCTGGGAGAAGCCGGCCATCACCGCGCAGGCGCACCAGAAATTGGTGAGCCCCTGGACGGGGCCGACCAGCGGGTTGCCGTCCGGCGCGAAGGTGAAGGGGCCGTTGATGATCTGCTTGATGCCGGCCCTTTCAAGCGCCGGGAAGTGGCGGAAGCCCACCTCCAGCGAGGGAGCGATGCGGTCGATGTCGGGCTGAAGGAGCTCGTGGCCGAAATCCCACGGCGTATTGACGGGCGACCACGGCTTGCAGGCCTTTTCATAGGTGCCGAGCAGGATGCCGTTCCGCTCCTGCCTTGTGTAGATCTCGCCCTTGAAGTCGATGACGTGGCAGAGCTCGCGGCCGGTCGCCTTGTTGTACTCGATGACCTCGGGCATGTCTTCGGTCAGCAGATACATGTGCTCCATGGCGAGCACTGGAAGCTCGAGCCCCACCATGCGGCCGATCTCGCGCGCCCACAACCCGCCGGCATTGACCACGTGTTCCGCCTTCACCGTGCCCTGTTCGGTCACCACGTTCCACGTGCCGTCGGGGTCTTGGGTGAGCTCCACCACGCGGTTCCTGAGCACGATCTCCGCGCCCAGCATGCGCGCGGCCTTGGCATAGGCATGTGTGGTGCCGGAGGGGTCGAGATGGCCTTCCACCGGGTCCCACAGCGCGCCCACGAAGTTCGTCTCGTCCATGATCGGGAACATCGCCTTGGCTTCCGACGGCGTGACGAGTTCCGTCTCCATGCCGAGATAGCGCCCCTTGGCGTGCACCTGCCGCAGGAAATCCATGCGCTCGGGCGTGTCGGCCATCTGGAAGCCGCCGACGAGATGCAGCCCGCAGGACTGCCCGGTCAGCTTTTCCAGTTCCTCGTAGAGGCTGATGGTGTAGGCCTGCAGCTTGGCGACGTTGGGATCGCCGTTGAGCGTGTGGAAGCCGCCCGCCGCATGCCAGGTCGAGCCCGATGTCAGCTCCGAGCGTTCGATGAGCAGGATGTCCGTCCACCCGGCTTTCGCCAGATGATATAGCACCGAGCAGCCGACCACGCCGCCGCCGATGACCACTACTTTTGCATGGGATTTCATAAGGTTATGTCCCCGTGTGAAGGTTTTGATTCCGGTTGGATGAAGCGCATGTCAGGCGCTGCGATATCCTCCGTCATACGGCTGTAGAGTGCCGCGAGTATCGTTTCGCAGAGCTGAGTACGGTGCCTCAGCACGTCGGCGTTCCAGAAGCGCAGCACCGAATAGCCCTGCGCGCGCTTGAATTCGTCGCGCCTGCGGTCGTACGCACTGTCCGCATGCTGGCTGCCGTCTTTTTCGACGACGAGCTTCTTCTGGCGGCAGACGAAGTCGGCGAAATATGGTCCGATGGGATATTGGCGAGTGAATTTGCACTCACCCAGCCTGCTTCGCTTCAACTCGAGCCAGAGCAGGGCTTCAGCTTCGTTCCCGGCTTGGCGAAGCCGCCGGGCACGTTTCGTCGTTCCCGCCTTTCGCCGGCTTCGCGTTTGCCCTCCCTTTTCCCCCACTCCGGCCGTTCGGGCCACCTCCTGTGCCGTCGCCGGCATTTCTTTTGCCCAGCGGGCAGATGCGAGGATTTTGTTGTCACTACCGGCTGCGGCCGGTGGTTCCTCTCCCCCGTTCAACGGGGGAGAGGTGGTCCGCGCAGCGGACCGGAGTGGGGGTCGAATGCGTGAGGATCGACCGTCTCGCATCGTCTCAGAAATCCGTCGGCGCGCCGCCCTCGCGGATGCGGCGTTCCACGAACTCGTTGAGCTCTTGGCGGATTGCGGGGTCCATGGGCGGCTCCTCATAGAGCGCAAGCCGCTCCTTCCAGAGCCGGTTCGCCCGCTCGATGGCCGTGGGTGAGCCTGCCTGCGACCACGTCTCGTAGTTGCGCCAGTCCGAGATGATGGGTGAATAGAAGGCGGTCTTGTAGCGCGCCTGGGTGTGGGGCGAACCGAAGAAATGCCCGCCGGGGCCCACTTCGCGGATCGCCTCCATCGCCAGCGCATCTTCCGAAAAATCGAGCGGCTGGAGAAACTCTGCGACCATCTGCAGAAGATCGATGTCGAGCATGATCTTCTCGTAGGAGCAGCACAGGCCCCCCTCGAGCCAGCCGGCCGCGTGCTTCACGAAGTTGGTGCCGCTCTGGATGCAGCCCCAGAGCGAAAACACGCTCTCATAGGCCGCCTGCGCATCGACTGTGTTGGCCGCGCAGGTGTTGGAGCTGCGATAGGGAATACCGTAGCGCCGCGCGAGTTGCCCGCCGATGAGCTGCGCCTTCATGTATTCCGGCGTGCCGAAGGCGGGCGCGCCCGAGCGCATGTCCACATTGGAGGTGAAGCCACCATAGCCGACCGGCGCGCCCTTGCGCACCATCTGCGCGAAGGCAATGCCCGCCAGCGCCTCGGCATTCTGCTCGACAAGTGCGCCGGCAACGGTCACCGGCGCCATGGCCCCGGCGAGTGTGAAGGGCGTAATGATCACCGCCTGCCCGTGCGAAGCCATCTGGATGACACCCTCCAGCATTGGGATGTCGAGCTTCAGCGGCGAGTTGGTGTTGATGATCGTCAGGCAGGACGGTTCGTCGAGCAGTTGCTCGCGGCTTACGCCGCGCGCGATGCGGGCAATCTCGATGCCGTCCACATTGCGCTCGCGGCCGAGCGAATAGACGTGGAATACCTTGTCGGTGAGCGTGGCCATGTCGCGCAGGCATTCCAGGTGCCGAATCGACGGGTGGATGTCGATCGGCTCCACCGGATAGCCGCCGGTGGTGTGGATGATGTTGTGGAGTTGCGCCAGCCGGATGAAATTGCGGAAATCCTGCTGGTTGCCCGGCCGCCGGCCGCGATCGATGTCGGAGCAGTTGGGCGCCGAGCCGATGAGCGCGAAGGCGAGGTTGTTGCCGCCGAGGCGCACATTGTGGGCCGGGTTGCGCGCGTGCAGGGTGAATTCCGAGGGGCAGTGGGCAATCATCTCCATGATCAGCCCGCGGTCGAAATGCACGCGCAGGCTTCCCTCGCGCACATCCGCTCCGTGCCGCTTCATGATGGCGCGCGCCTCGTCGTGCAGCACTTCGAGCCCGATCTCCTCCAGCACCCGCAGCGAGGCGAGATGGATGGCTTCCAGCTCATCCGCCGAGACGATCTCGGTCGGCTGGAAGGGGATGGTGAGCTGTCGGAAGGGAGGCTGCTCGAACGCGCTCGCGGCACCGCGCCGCTTGCCGGCACGCCCACCGCGCCGGGCCTGGCCCGGTTCGGGGCTTGCCTCGATGGAAAGGTCAGGGCCGCTCATGGGTTTGTGCCTCGTTGACGACTGGACATGCGTGGCATCATGGCGCGCGCCGTCTGCCGCCATTGCGGTTCTCGCGACCGAAAGCGCAAGAGAAGCGACATCCGCTATCGTCAAGCGGCGACGGGACTGGAGTCACACCGCCGCTGCCGACACTTTAAACCACGACGGGCTGGCGCACGCGGCTTTCGTCGCCGAAGACCTTCAGATAGCGGCGGATCTCGTCAGGGTCTCCGGTGGCCTTTTCCGAATTGTCCGAAAGCTTGACGGCCGGTCGGCCATTGGCCTCGCTCACCTTGCACACCAGCGAAATGGCCTTGAGGCTCTTGATCTCGCTCGGCGCGCAATCCTCGAAATCGTTGGTGAGATTGGTGCCCCAGCCGAACGCCATACGCACGCGGCCCTTGAAGTGGAGATAGGTGCGTTCGATCGTCTCCACATCCAGCGCGTCGGAGAAGATCAGAAGCTTCTCGCGCGGGTCCTTTCCGTGCTCCTTCCACCAGGAGATGATGCGCTCGCCGCCCTCGATCGGGGGTGCGCTGTCGGGGCGGAAGCCGGTCCATTCGGCCACCCAATGGGGAGCGGAGCGCAAGAACGCCTCGGTTCCGAACGTGTCCGGCAGGACGATGAGCAGGTTGCCGCCATAATAACTCTGCCAGTCCTTCAGCACCTGATAGGGCGAAGCCTTTAGTTCCTCGTCGCTGTCGGCAAGGGCGGCAAGCACCATAGGCAGTTCATGGGCGTTGGTGCCCAGCGCTTCCAGGTCCGTGTCCATGGCGAGAAGCACATTCGACGTGCCGGTGAACGACTCCCCGATGCCTTCCTTCAACGCCTCGACGCACCAGCGCTGCCACAGATGGGAGTGGCGGCGGCGGGTGCCGAAGTCCGAAATCCGCAGGTCCGGATATTTTTTCAGCCGTTCCACCTTCTCCCACACCTTGGCCTTCGCGCGAGCATAGAGAACGTCGAGCGCGAAGGGGCCGAGCGATCGCATGGCCGCGCGCGAGCGCAGCTCGTTGATGATGGCAAGCGCCGGGATCTCCCACATGGTGGTTTCCATCCACCGGCCGTGGAAGCTGAGTTCGAACTGGCCGTCCCGGCGGCTGAGCTCATACTCCGGCAGGCGGAAATCGGCGAGCCAGGCGAGAAAGTCGGGCTGGAAGATCTGCTTGCGGCCGTAGAAGGTGTTGCCGGCGAGCCAGATCATCTCCTTCTTGGTAAAGCGGATAGTGCGCGCATGGTCGAGCTGCTCGCGCAGCGCGCCCTCGTCGATCTCGTCGGCTAGGCGCACGCGCTTGTTGCGGTTCGTCAGCGTGAAGGTGGCGCGGACATCCGGATAAAGCCCCCAGATCATCTGCAGCATCAGGAGCTTGTAGAAATCCGTGTCGAGCAGACTGCGGATGATCGGGTCGAGTTTCCAGGTGTGATTGTACACCCTGCGCGCGATATCGGTCCTGATCATCGTGGCGTCTTTCCGCAAAGCGTCGGCGGCGGCCGATCCTATCCGGAGGCGCACACGACACCTCCCAAGGGAAAATGTCAATGCGTGGCGCTCTGTCCCGAATGGAGATGATCGGGGAACAAAGGCCGGAAAGGCGCGTTGTTGGGGGCAGCGCGGCCTGAAGCCGTTAAGATTTGACAACTTCTTGTTAACGGAATCGGGCGAGATTCAACTTCAAAGGGGGGTCAACCTTGAGGATTGCTCATGGATGGCTCACGTTCAACCCTCTCTCCGCGCGGTTTAAGCGCGACTTTAATCCTCTCCCTTGCCACCTTTGCATTGCCAGCCGCCGCTTCGGCGCATGACGCGCCGTCCGGTTGGACCTATCCCTATGCATGCTGTTCCAACAAGGATTGCCGGCAGGTGCCGGCCAGCCTGATTTCCGAGCGGCCTGAGGGCTATGTGATCAAGACTACGGGCGAGGTGGTAGCCTATTCGGACCGCCGCGTGAGAACCTCGCCCGATGGTGTCTATCACTGGTGCTCCGTTGCAGGGATCGATACCAGCCGCACCATCTGTCTGTTCGTGCCGCCGAAAGCCTTCTGACCGAAGCCTTTCGGATGGTCAAGCGCCGCGGAGCTGGATGGAAGGGCTCCCCGGCCGATCTTGTTGACCTCTCTTGGCTGGTGCTTTTTCAACAGCCTCCGCGCCTGATGGCGAAAGCGTGAGTTTACCAAGTACCCGTGTTCTGCATCGATGCCCAGGGCTCGGCCTTGGGCTTGGCCTCTCCCTTCTGCAGAAGCTCGATGGAAATGCCGTCGGGAGAGCGGACAAAGGCCATGCGCCCGTCGCGCGGCGGCCGGTTGATGGTGACGCCCGCATCCATGAGGCGCTGGCATGTCTCGTAGATGTCGTCCACCTCATAGGCGAGATGGCCGAAATTGCGCCCGCCCTGATAGTCTTCCGGGTCCCAGTTGTAGGTGAGTTCGATGAGCGGCGCCTGGTTCTTTTCCGCCGCCTCCACATCCTCCGGCGCGGCCAGAAAGATGAGCGTGTAGCGCCCCGCCTCGTTTTCGGACCGCCGGACCTCCTTCATGCCCAGCTTGTTGCAGTAGAAATCCAGCGACTGGTCGATGTCGCGGATGCGGACCATGGTGTGCAGATAGCGCATGGAAGCCTTCCTGTTCCTCGTTTTCGATTGGCGGGCAGCATAGGGCGTGCCCATGTTGAACGGCAACGGACGAATCCTGTCCGGCAGCTATTGTGCCATTACAGGTTTTGATGCCATTACATATATCTAACAGTATTTTCTGCCATTGTTGAAAATCCTCCGGCAGGTCTTGCTAAGCCCGGATGGGCGGATGCTATCCTCGACACTGAAGAATCAGTCCAACGGCTTGGAAGGCAAGACGGATGGAGGACAACTCCTCGACCACACGAGGGCTTACGGATAGCGATCGGGCCCGGGGGGCGGGCAACAGCAATCAAGAGACCTCGGAGGCGATCGAGATCGCCGGCGCCATCAAATGGTTCGATGTGGCCAAGGGATTCGGCTTCATCTTGCCTGATCGCGCTGAAATGGGAGACGTTCTCCTTCACGTCTCCTGCCTGAGGCGGGACGGCTACCAGACGGCGCTGACCGGCGCGCGCGTGGTATGCCTGGCCCGGCAGGGCGAGAAAGGCCTGCAGGCCTTCAAGGTCATCTCCATGGACAACTCCACGGCCGTTCACCCGGCCGAGGACCAGACGCCGCGCACCCGCGTCACCGTGGTGCCGGAGAGCGGGCTGGAGCGCGCGCTAGTGAAATGGTTCAACCGCACGAAGGGCTTCGGCTTCCTGACCCGGGGCGAGGGGACCGAGGACATCTTCATCCACATGGAGACGCTGCGCCGCTTCGGCGTGACGGAACTGCGGCCAGGCCAGGTGGTTCTGGTGCGCTACGGCCGCGGGGAAAAAGGCCTCATGGCCGCCGAAATCCACCCCGATATCGGAACATTGCCGATCGCGCACTGAGCGCCGGCGGGCGCCGCCAAGGCGCCCGGGCAATGTCGAAGGAACTTGTCCATGCGTTTCCTGATCGCGCTGCTCGCCCTCTGGCTCCTGCCGCTGCCCGTGGGAGCACAGGAACCGATGCTGTTGCCCATTCATCCCGAGAGGCTTGTCATAGACACCGCGACAGGGGAGAAAAGCTTCTCCATCGAGGTGGCCGACGAGCCGGAAAAGCGGCGGCGCGGACTCATGTTCCGCCGCTCGATGAGGGACGATCACGGCATGCTGTTCGTTTTCGAGCAAAGCGGACAGCTTGGCTTCTGGATGCAGAACACGCCCATGCCGCTCGATCTTCTCTTCATCGGGGAAGACGGGCGGGTGCGCGCCATCGAACAGGGTGAACCCTTTTCCACCGACAGCATCGCCCCGCCCGTTATGGCGCAATTCGTGCTTGAGCTGAAAGCAGGGACAGCGCTCAGGTCCGGCATTGCCGTAGGTGACCCCGTCCGCCACCCGGTCATCAGCGCCGCCATCGGAGGGTGACCGGCATCCATGCACTATTTCACCCATGACGGTTTCGAGATCGCCTTCATCGACGAAGGGCAGGGCGATCCGGTTCTCCTGATCCACGGCTTTGCTTCCACCCATTTCGTGAACTGGGTGTCTCCGGACTGGGTCAAGACGCTGCGGGAAGCAGGCTACCGCGTGATCGCGCTCGATAACCGCGGCCATGGCCGTTCGTCCAAGAGCCATGACCGAGAGGACTATTTCCCCGAGAAGATGGCGGGCGACGCCGCGGCCCTGCTCGACCATCTCGGCATCGATCGTGCCCATGTGATGGGCTATTCCATGGGCGCCCGCATTTCCGCCTTTCTTGCGCTCGGCCATCCCGGGAAGGTCGGCACCCTCGTTCTGGGCGGCCTCGGGCTCGGCATGGTGGAAGGCGTGGGCGAGTGGGACGCCATTGCCGATGCGCTGTTAGCCGAGGATCCGGCCTCGATCACCCATGAGCGCGGCCGCATGTTCCGCACATTTGCCGACCAGACGAAGAGCGACCGGCAGGCGCTTGCCGCCTGCATCGCCACCTCCCGGAAGCTTGTCACTCCTGAAGACGTAGCAAAGATCAGGCAACCCACGCTGGTCGCCGTGGGCACCCGGGACGATATAGCAGGCGAGCCCGAGCCGCTTGTCCGTATGCTGCCCAATGGAGAGGCCTTTGCTATCGAGCGCCGCGACCATATGCGGTCGGTTGGGGACAGGACCTTCATGGCCCGGGTGCTGAAATTTTTTCAGGACCATCCGCTCTGAGGCGAAATCAATTCCCTTTGACTCAAGCTTCAGGGATTTTGTGGTTCAACTGTCAACGGTTCTGCCCTAGATAGACGAACACTGACGAAGCACCCACTCGCGGAGGGACCCATGACGGCAAGACAGGCGATCCGCGCCGACGCCCCGCAGACGATGGACCCCATTTGGAGCGCGATCCGCGCCGAGGCGAAAACGGCGGCCGACAGTGATCCCGTCATGGCCGCCTTCCTCTATGCCAACATTCTCAATCACGCCACGCTGGAAGAGGCAGTGATGCACCGGGTCGCCGACCGGCTGGACCACCCTGGTTTCAGCGCCGACCTCATCCGTCACACCTTCCGCGCCATGTGGCAGGACGACCCCGACTGGAGCACGACGGTGCGGGTGGACATCCAGGCCTATTACGACCGCGATCCCGCCTGCGACCGGTTCATCATGCCGGTGCTCTATTTTAAGGGCTTCCATGCCATTCAGACCCACAGGCTGGCTCACTGGCTCTGGAAGCAGGGCCGCAAGGACTTCGCGCTTTATCTGCAGAGCCGTTCCTCCGCCGTGTTCCAGACTGACATCAATCCTGCCGCGCGCATCGGCCGCGGAATCTTTCTGGACCATGCCACCGGGCTTGTGGTGGGCGAGACGGCGGTTATTGAAGACAATGTGTCCATCCTGCAGGACGTGACGCTCGGCGGCACGGGCAAGGAAGTGGGTGACCGGCATCCCAAGATCGGCCGTGGCGTACTGATCGGCGCCGGGGCCAAGATCCTGGGCAATATCGAGATCGGTCATTGCACGAAGGTTGCCGCCGGGTCCGTCGTTCTCAAGCCGGTGCCGCCGAACAAGACCGTTGCCGGCGTGCCTGCCCGAATCATCGGCGAGGCGGGCTGTGAGGAGCCTTCGCGGGCGATGGACCAGCTTCTACGCGAAGAATAGGCTCCCGCAGGGAACCGACGGGGCGTTCAGGCGCTTTGTGCGCAACCCGTCCCGATCCAAGGGTTTACAGCCGGGCCGCGCTCGTGTCAGAAGCTGCGGCAACGCCCGAACGCCAGCGGAGAAGTCTGTTGAAACCGGAAGAGATCAGGAAACTCGACGCCTATTTCAAACGTACGTTCCAGAACCCGTCGCTCAGCGTGAAGGCGCGGCCTCGCAAGGAAGATTCCTGCGAACTTTACATCGGTGACGAGTTTCTCGGCATCATCTTCCGCGATGAGGACGAGGGGGAACTCTCCTACAATTTCTCGATGGCGATCCTCGACGTCGATCTCGATTGAGATTCATCCGACGTCAGCAGGAAGGGTTCCATCTGCGCCATCATGGCGCTGTCTGTCCTGAGCCACTCATTGAATGAACGTTTCGGGAAACGGTAGGAGATGCTGATCTCCTCCGTCCGCCGCACGTCTTGCGCACAATGGTGGCACAAAGCCTTCCTTCCGCTCGCCCTCGCCGAGCTTCTGTCTGCATGGCCCGTATCTACCCGTACCGGTGAAGATGCAGGCCTGCCTGACATTGCCCCGAAAGAAGCGGAGCCGGCCCCTGGGGAAGGGGCCGGCTCCTAACCCGGTCGTTGGGGACGGGGAGGTGGGGACTCGACCGGGTTTCCCGGGATCAGCGGCTTGAGGAAATGCTTGCGACGGCGGGATCCCGCCCGTCGTAGATCGACACCCAGCGCGCCGGGTTATCCGCCGACTGACGCTTGAGAAAGCGGTATGGGGTCTGTGACCAGGGCAGGATTGCCGGCTCCATATTGTCCAGGATGAAATCGCCCATGTCAGTGTTCACGGTGAGCACCGCGTGACCGTCGCCATTGGGGCGCAGAACCACGGTGATCAGCAGATTGCCGGCGGGGACGCCTGCCTCCATGAGAAGCCGGCGCTTTTCCAGCACATAATCTTCGCAATCGCCATAGAGGTCGGGATAGGACCAGTATTCCTCGATGCCCCAGCGCTCCATATCGGTGCGCGGCTGAACCGACGTGTTGACGGCGTTGTTGATCTCCACCATCCGCGCCCAGAGCTCGCGCGTCAGCTTGACTGGTCCCTTGACCGCCGCACCGGGCTGGCATTCGGCCGGCACGCGCTGACAGAACTCATAATGGCCGATAGGCTGAGTGGTGGTCCTTCCGGTGGGCATCGTGTCGGCGGCAGCATTTCCCGCCGCGCACGCAACCAAGACAGCAACCGCCGCAATCAGCGGGAACCGTTTCGTTGTCTGCATTATCGTCTCCCCGTTTGAGGGGGACTATGACAGACAGCGTTTTACTCCTGGCAAAAACCGACAGTATAAATAAGATCAATATTGAAACGACTTGAAAATATTTATGTATATATTCGTTAATATGAGTGAAGGGAAATATTAAGTATAACGAATGGGAAAGGGCGAATGGCCAGCGGAATTTGATGCCGAAAACAGTCTGATAACAGAGGTGCGGGAAGGCGCCTGCGGCTACCGGTGAGTTCGGATTGTTGGATGATGTCCCGGGGCGTGGTGTAGCAGGATAGCGGCGGTCACCAGTGTTTTTCCGGTAGGGTCGGGTTGTTCAAGC
>NZ_JAODNV010000011.1 GCF_025398195.1 Chelativorans petroleitrophicus
AACAACCCGACCCTACCGGAAAAACACTGGTGACCGCCGCTATCCTGCTACACCACGCCCCGGGACATCATCCAACATCGTCTTCCGACGACCAGGATGACAGGCTCATGTAGCCCCTCCCCGCTTATCTCCTTAACGATTGTCGACAGGCGCCTCGCGGGTACGGAAATCAGGAATTCGTCGCTGGCGTGTTCCGGCGCGTGAAATTTAGCTGCAGCTTCAGGAGGCGTCTAAACTCGGCAAAATCCTCATCAGACAAACCCGAGAACGCCTCTGCCTCGATCCTGTCCGCTACCTCGTCCGCTTGCGCCAGAATGTCTTGGCCTTCTTTTGTCAACCGCGCTGTCAGGATCCGGCGGCTTTGCGCGCTTTCCTCGCGGGACAGGAACCCGCGGCGTTCAAGCGAGCCGACGATCTCGTTCATGGTTTGTGGCGTTACGAAGAACCGGCGGGAAAGCTCTGCCGAGGAGATTCCGTCTCGCGATCCAATGATACTTAGGACCGTGTATTGAATGCCCGTCAGGCCGAGGGGACGGAGGTCCCGCTCAATCCGGCTGCGAACGGCCTGGTTGGCCTGGTTGAGAAGATACATGGTCCTCGGACGCAGCTTGACCCGCTGCGAAACGGTGCCGGGTTGTCTTGACAATATCAGGTCTCCTTATTTATGGCTCCTTGAGATGTTTATCTCAAGGAGCCGGAAAATGACAGCCAGCGACGGAACGCACGCCTCTCCGGATACGCGCAAGCCTTGGGGTGAGTTCGTGACGGTAGCCATCGAGGATGGGATCGCCTGGATCACGCTCAACAGGCCCGAGAAGCGCAATGCCATCAATCCCGGCATCGTCTACGAGATGAACGCGGTGCTGGACGCGATGGAGGAGAATGACGAAGCAAAGGTTCTCGTCATCACCGGAGCCGGAGAAGCCTTTTCGGCGGGCCAGGATCTGAAGGAGTACTTCCGCATACCCGATGCGGGTCCGCCGCTGGAGCGTGAACGTCTCTACCGTGCCAATGCCGCATGGCAATGGCGCCGCATGATGTACTTTCCCAAACCCACCATTGCCATGGTCAATGGCTGGTGCTTCGGCGGCGCGTTCCAGGTATTGATCGCCTGCGATCTCGCGGTGGCGGCAGACGAGGCCGTTTTCGGACTGTCCGAGATCAACTGGGGAATTATCCCGGCGGGCATAGTGACGAAGTCGGTCGCCGAGGTGATGCGACAGCGCGATGCGCTCTACTACATCATGACCGGCGAAACCTTTGACGGAAAGCGGGCGAAGGAACTTGGCCTCGTCAACATTTCCGTGCCGCGCGCCGAGCTGCGCGAGCGCACGATCAAGCTCGCCCAGACTCTGATGGAGAAGAATCCATTCGTTCTGCGCGCCGCCAAGACGGCCTATCACCATGTGAAGGCCATGTCCTGGGAATCCGCCTTCGAGTATCTCATGGCGAAGTCTGACGCGACCAAGTATCGAGACCCGGAAAAGGGCGATCAGGTCGGGATGAAGCAGTTTCTGGACGAAAAGTCTTATCGCCCGGGGCTCGAGAGCTACAAGCGCGAGAGTTGAGACATGGTTCAAGACGGGAGGGGAATTGACCGGCTGCTGCGGCCGCGTTCCGTGGCCGTGGTCGGGGCGTCGTCTGAACCTTTTTCGCTCGGCGCCAATGTCATGGCGAATTTCGAAACCTTTGGCTACACGGGCAATCTCCATCCGGTCAGCCGGCGTTTCGAGACGATCAACGGCATTCCGTGCCGCAAGTCGATTTCGGAACTGCCGGACGGCATCGATCTGGCTGCCCTGGTTGTGCCCGCTGCAGCAGTCCGGCAGGCGATTGAGGAGTGCGCTGCCAAGGGCATTGGCAGCGCGGTCATATTCGCCTCGGGTTTTGCGGAACTTGGAGAGGAGGGCCTGGCCGAGCAGGCGGAGATCGCCCGCATTGCCCGTGCAGCCGGGATGGCTGTGCTCGGACCGAACTGCCTGGGCTTCACCAATTTCGTTTCGTCCGTGCCGGTGACATTCGAGCGCATCCAGCCGATGGCGCTCAACGGCCCTGCGGTTGCCGTCGTGGCACAGAGCGGGGCTATGACCGGGAATATCCGTGAAGCCCTGCGCAGCCGCGGATTGCCCATCGCCTACGCCATCTCGACGGGCAATGAGGCGGTTCTTGCGGCGGAGGACATTCTTTCGGAGCTGGTCGACGACGAAGCCGTCGGTTCCTTTGCCGTCTTCGTTGAACAGATCCGCAATCCGTCGGCATTCCTGGCCTTCGCGCACATGGCCTGGGATCGCGGCAAGCCGGTCGTGCTCATGCACCCGGGCCGCAGCCAGCGCTCGCGCGAAGCGGCCCAGTCGCATACCGGCGCCATGGCCGGCGATCACGCCGTCATGGAAACATTCGTGCGAGCGGCGGGAGTCACGCTGGTCAGCAGTTTCGACGAACTGTTCGACACAACCCTTCTGCGCCACCGCTATCCGCATGCGCGGATCAACGGGCTCGGCATCGTCACCAACTCCGGTGCCGTGCGCGGCTTCTGCCTCGATTTCTGCGAAGACATCGGCCTCGAACTGCCGCTGCTTCAGCAGGAGACTTCCGAGGCTCTGGCAGATGTTCTTCCGGACTTTGCGGCCATCGACAATCCGCTCGACATCACGGCGATGGGCATGAGCAAGCCCAGCCTGTTCGGGGACAGCTGCGCAGCAATGCTTGAAGACAAGGGAATAGACGCGCTTCTCGTTGCTGCCATGGGTGGTGCCCCGCGCCAGGTGATGGCCAAGTGGGAATCCCTCAAGCCTGTCATGTCGGATGCCGGAAAACCGGTCGCAATCGCGTTCATGGGCGACGAACTGCCCATGCCGCAGGAATTTCTCGAAGACATCCGCGCAACCGGCGTTCCCTTTTTCCGCTCCCCCGAGCGCGCGATGCGGGCCTTTGCAAACATTGCCCGCCTGGAATACCACACCGGCCTCCCGGCACCCGCGCAGTTGCCCGGCGGCACCACACGCACTGTCGCAGAGCATCAGGGCAAGGCGCTGCTGCGTGAGCGCGGAATCGCGGTTCCCGACGGAGAACTGGCGCGCGATCTGGCCTCGGCCAAGGCCATCGCGGCGCGCATCGGCTATCCTGTCGCGCTCAAGGTGCAGGCAGCCCACATTGCCCACAAGAGCGACCTTGGCGGCGTGAAATTGAATCTGACCGATGAAGCCGCTCTGGACCGTGCCTGGCAGGACATCGAGACTTCGTTGGAAAATCACGCAGCCGGAGAGGCCATCGACGGCATGCTGGTGGAAAAGATGGCGCCTGCCTTCGACCTCGAACTGGTGGTTTCAGCCCGCCGGGATCCCTCCTGGGGAGTGGTGCTGATCTTCGGCTTGGGCGGAGTGCTTACGGAACTCCTGCGCGACATCCGCATGGTCCCGGCCGGAGTGCCCCGAGCCGTGATCGAGAGCAAGCTCCTCTCGCTCAAGGCTGCTCACCTGTTGCAGGGCTACCGTGGCTCGCCGAGGCTCGACATCGACGCTGTCGTGGAGCTGCTCGAACGGCTCGCGCAACTGATGCTTGATGACTGCTCCATTGCCGAGATCGAGATCAATCCTCTCGCGGTATATCCCGAGGGCGGCGGTGTCCGTATCCTGGATGTGCTGATGACAAGGAGGGACTGACATGACCTCGGCCTATCCGGAACTCGGGCTTTTCATAGACAATGAGCTGCGCCCCGGCAGAGGCTCGGGTGACCGCAGGGTCGTCAACCCGGCCACCGGCGACGAACTGGCTCGCCTGCCGATCGCCTCCGCCGAGGACCTCAATGAAGCGCTCACCAGCTCCGAGCGGGCATTTGCCGCGTGGCGCCGGGTATCGGCTCTGGAGCGTTCAAACATCCTGCGCAAGGCGGCGGGTATCATCCGCTCTCGCGTTGATGAATTCGCCCGCACACTCACCCTGGAACAGGGGAAGGTGCTCGCCGAGGCGCGCATCGAGATGATGGCGGCGGCCGACATCATCGACTGGTTTGCCGAAGAGGGACGCCGCGCCTACGGACGTGTCATCCCGTCTCGTCAGCCGGATATTCGTTTCTCGACCCTGCTGGTGCCGGTTGGACCGGTGGCGGCCTTCTCACCGTGGAATTTCCCGGCTGTGATTCCCGCGCGCAAAGTCGCTGCGTCGCTCGCGGCCGGTTGTACCTGTATCATCAAGCCCGCCGAGGAGACACCCGCGACAATGCTTGGGATAGCCCAGGCGTTCGCCGAGGCGGGGCTGCCCGACGGCGTCCTGAACGTGGTGACCGGCGAACCGGCTGAGATCTCAACCCATCTCATAGCCTCCCCGATCATCAGGAAAGTCTCCTTCACCGGTTCCACCGCCGTCGGGCGCGAGATTGGACGGCTTGCCGCCGGCGGCATCAAGCGGGTGACCTTGGAGCTCGGCGGGCATGCGCCTGTGCTCGTGCTTGAAGATGCGGATATCGAGAAGGCCGTAAGTATCAGCGCGGCCTTCAAATTCCGCAATGCGGGCCAGGTCTGTATCGCGCCCACGCGGTTCTATGTCCACGAACGAGTTTACGATGATTTCGTGAACGGGCTTACCACCCGCGCCGCGGCGCTGAAGGTCGCGGACGGCCTTGCAGAGGGGACGCAGATGGGGCCGCTCGCCAATTCACGCCGGGTCAAGGCCATGGAACGTCTCATTTCGGATGCTGTTACGGCCGGCGCGAGACTTACGACTGGCGGAGAAAGCGGCGCAAACCGAGGCTATTTCTGGCAGCCGACCGTGCTTGCCGATGTACCGGAAACGGCGCGCATCATGAACGAGGAGCCTTTCGGGCCGGTCGCCGTTGTCCGCCGGGTCTCTTCCGTGGACGAGGCCATCGCGGCCGCAAACCGTCTTCCCTACGGGCTTGCTGCGTACGCCTTCACGCGCTCGACATCGAACAGCATCCGCCTGGGCCAAGAAATCGAGGCAGGAATGCTTGGGATCAACAACATGATGATCAACCTGGCCGAAACGCCCTTCGGCGGCGTCAAGGAAAGCGGCTACGGAAGCGAAGGCGGCAGTGAAGGGCTGCACGCCTATCTCGACGTTAAGCTGATCAGCGAAAGCTGAGACACCGGAGCGGCGCGATGGATTTCAGCTTCAGTGAGGAACAGCGGCTGCTGCGGGAGAGTGTCCGCACGCTCATGGATCGCCATGCGCCGCCTGACATGGTGGCGCGTCACGACAGGGAGCGCCTTTACCCCTACGAGCTCCACAAGGCTTGGGCAGAAGCCGGTCTTATTGCCCTTCCGTTCTCGGAGAAGCACGGCGGGCTCGGAGGATCCGTCATCGACATGGCGATTGTCGCCGAGGAGATCGCCTACACGAACGCCGATTTCTTCATGGCCTACGCGGGCAACGTCTTCTGTGGACTGAACATCGAGCGCAAGGGAACGGAGGAGCAGAAGGCGGAATTCCTGCCGAGGCTCATCACCGGCGACCTGCGCATGGCGATCTGCATTTCCGAGGCGGACGCGGGCTCCGATGTGGGTGCGATGCGTACCGTCGCGCGCAAGGATGGCGATGTCTGGCGGGTGAACGGCCACAAGCTCTGGTGTACCGGGGCCGGCGCCAAGAACACCTTGCTCAACGTGTATCTCAAGACGGATACGACCGTTCATCATTCCAAGGGCATGTCGCTGTTCTTGATCGACAACGACGCCCCGGGCGTGGACATGAGGAAGCTCGACATGCTCGGGCGCGGCGCCACCGGCACCTACGAGATCAGATTCGATGAGGTGGCCGTCACGCCCGACAGGATTGTTGGCGGCGTGAACGGCGGTTGGGATTGCATTCTTGCCGGTCTTCAGGTGGAACGCATCACCTCGGCGGCGGGCAATTGCGGGGCGGCACGTGCCGTCGTCGATCTCGCCGCCAATTATGCACGCGAGCGCAAGCAGTTCGGCCGGCCCATCGGATCCAACCAGGCCATCGCTCACATGCTGGCCGACATGCGCACCGAAGTTGAAGCGGCGCGGATGCTGATGTGGCGGGCGGCATGGAAAGTGGCGCAGGGAGAGGAAGCGCTGGCGGACATCTCGATGGCGAAGCTCTATTCGTCGGAGACCTACGTCAAGGTTGCAAATATGGGCATGCAGATCTTCGGTGCCTATGGCTACTCCATGGAGTTTCCCATGCAGCGACACTATCGCGATGCCCGCAGCGCGACGATCGCCGCCGGCTCTTCGCAGATGCTGCGGAATCTCATCGCTCGCTCCATGGGACTGAAGGTCCAGTAGTTTTCCGAACACAAATCTTGCATTTTGAGATTTGTGCCGGTTAATTACAGGATACCTTATATACAGCCGATGGCGAGGATTCGGCTGTGTCACAACGGGAGGAACGGAGAGATGCAGGGAACTGCCAGAATAGTCGGATCATTCGTTACAGCGGCTGTCTTGACGCTTGCCGCAACGCTTGATGCCTCAGCCCAGCTGTCGCGCATCACGATTGGTACCGGGCCCGCCGGTACGGCCTATCACCAGATCGGTACAACCGTCTCGGCGGCGTTGCAGGACGCACTCGGCGTTCCGGCGACCGTCCGTCCGTTCAGTGGAACATCCCAGTATCTGCCGATGCTGCATCGTGGGGAAATCGCGATGGGCATCAATTCTGCCTTGGATGCGCAGGAGGCCTACCTGGGACAGGGCGCCTACGGCCAGCCTATGACGGGAATACGGGCGCTCACATTGATCTCCCGCTCGCCCTATGCCTTCTACGTCAAGGCGGACTCAGGGGTGAAGACGCTCGATGAATTGAGGGGGAAACCTGTCATCACCGAATACCGCGCCATCGCCTCCTTCAATCAGGTTAACGCCGCAGTTCTGGCCACGGCCGGCCTCACACCCGACGATGTCGAGGGTTATACGGTAGCCGGTATTCCGGAAGCCACACGCGCTCTGGTCGACGATCGGGTTGTCGCCTCAGCCTCCGTTCTCGGAATACCGGCTCTGCGGGAGGCCGATGCCTCCATTTCCGGTGGCTTACGCGTGCTGCCGTTGGGAGACAAGGAGGATGCCTTGAGTGCCGTGGCGGGCTTTTCGCCCACGACGCTGCAGCCCGGGCCGGCCTATGTGGGTGTCAGCGAACCGACGCGTGTCGCCCAGTTCGACGTCTTCATGAATGTCGGAGCCAGCATGAGCGAGGACGACGCCTATGCTTTGGCGAAGGCAATTCACGAGAACTGGGAAAGCATGCAGCAGAATCTACCCATGCTGCGCGGAATAGCGGCTGACGAACTGGCCTCTCTGAATTTCAGCCACCCCTATCACGAGGGCGCAATCCGCTACTTCCGCGAAGTGGGGCTTTGGACCGACGTCCATCAGGCACGCCAGGACGAGCTGCTCGCCAACTAGTGGATGAGCCTTCGAACTGACCTGAATGCCAGCGACGACACGCCGCTGGCAGTGGCTGATCCATGACAAAAGAGACCAGCAATGATTGCAACCTGCCTCCAGCGCATCTGCCATGCATTCCTTCTTGTTGGCGGAATCATCTGGGCGCTCAACCTGTTCTCCGTGGCGGGCATTTCCCTTATCGAGGCGGAGTGGTTGGGGCCGTACCTGGGAGTAGGCATCGCGGCCGCGTTTCTCGGCCATCCTTACGGCAGCAAGGCCGGTGCGCTGGAAATCGTCGCGGCCCTGGCCGCGATTGCCTCCTGGGTCTGGCTGGCCCTGAACTTCGAATTCTGGATCGTGGACATCGCAGGAGTCACGCCATCGAAATACATCCCGGCAGTCGTTGCGATCGTCCTGTTGATGGAAGCGGTACGCAAGGTCTGCGGCCTGTCGATCACCCTGCTGGTCTGGGCACTCATCGCCTACGGGCTTTTCGGCTATCTGCTTGAGCCGCCATTGCAGGCAGACCGCGTCTCGTTGGAGGCGCTCGCCTTCTATCTCTACTCCGACACCAACGCCATTCCTGGGCTGGTGCTTGCCATTATCGCCTCGATTGTCATTGCATTTCTGCTGCTCGGCAAGCTGATGGAGGTCAGCGGCGCCACGGCGGCCTTCACCGATCTCGCCCTCGCCTTCATGGGCCACCGGCGTGGCGGACCCGCCAAGGTGGCAATCCTGGCCTCCGCCATGTTCGGCTCGATCAGCAGCTCGCCTGTCGCCAACATCATGTCGACAGGAATTGTGACAATCCCGCTGATGAAGCGCACGGGCTTCCAGGCGCACAATGCAGCCGCAATTGAGGCCGTGGCTTCGACCGGGGGACAGATCAGTCCGCCGGTGATGGGCGCCACTGCCTTCCTGATGGCGGAGTTCCTCCAGATTGGCTATGGGCAAGTGGTCCTCGCCGCGCTGCTGCCGGCAATTCTCTACTATCTGTGCCTGTTCCTGCAGGTGGACGCCATCGCGGCGCGCCAGAACTTGAAGGGGCTCGATCGTTCGGAACTGCCACGCTTGAGGCCAACCCTGAAAACGGGCTGGATCTTCATCATCCCGCTTGTCGTCCTCATCTACCTGATCTTCTGGGGCAATACGACTCCCGGCTTCGCCGCCCTCGTCTCCTCTGCATTGCTGCTGGCATTCGCAGTGTATACGGGACGGCTGCGCAGCCGCGAGGAATGGGCCCGGCTCATCTTCGGCAGCGGGGAGTCAATCGTTCCGCTGGTGCTGATCGCCGGTGCCGCCGGCGCAGTGGTCGGCATCATGAACATATCCGGTCTGGGCCAGTCGCTTTCGTTTGTCCTGGTACGCTTGGGTGAAAACTGGGGGCTGCTTGGCATGCTGATCGTGACAGGGCTGTTGGCGATCGTCCTCGGCATGGGCATGCCCTCAACGGCGATCTATATCATCCTTGCCGCGATCTTGGCTCCCACCCTGGCCGCCATGGGCGTATCGGTTCTCGCCGCACACTTCTTCATATTCTACTTCGGTGTGCTTTCCTTTCTTACCCCGCCGGTTGCCGTTTCGAGTTTCGTGGCTGCGGGCCTCGCGGAGACGAACATGTGGAAGACCGGCTGGGCGGGCATGCGGTTTTCCTTCGTCGCCTATCTCATACCCTTTGTTTGGGTCTATGACCCTGCACTTCTGATGGAAGGTAGCTGGATCGCGACGGGCATTGTTGTTGCGACCACAGTCGCGGCAATCATGATCGTCACCAGGGCCATGTCTATCGAAACGGTGCACTGGCGCGGGCGCGTTGTTTATATTGCGCAGTGGCTGATCGCCATTGCTGTCTGTCTTTCTCCCATACTTCTTGGCGCGGAATCCGTGTGGGCAGCGATCCTCGCAGCAGGAGGAATTAGTTTGTGGTTCTTCGCCCAGCGAGAACGGAACGCCCGCGCCGCCACGAGCGCGGCCGATTAAGCCTGTCTCCTGAAGGGCCAATGGGCGAACACCATCAGGGCCGGCGGCCGGCGGCCGCCGCAAGACCGCAATAACCAGCCGGAGACATGACCACGCCTGCCGTTTATGCAGGGTCACCTTCTTCTGGCTGGCACGAAAGGCCAAGTTCGGAAAGTATCTCGTCGGTATGCTCACCGGGCAGGGGCGGTGGTGCGGATACACCGGGTCCATCATGGGCAAAGCGGAAACCCGCGTTGAGAATGGTTGCGCGCGAGATGGCCGGGTTTGGCACTTCAACCTCAAGCATCAGGTTGCGCCCTTCAAGTTGCGGCAACTTCAGCACCTCGCGCACGGGACGCACCGCGCCAGCGGGTACACCCGCTTCCGAAAGTATGGCTTCCCACTCAAGCGCCGTTTTCGTCATGAAGGTCTTTGCAAGTTCCGCCTGCAGTTCCCTGTCATGTGCCATGCGGGAATCCGGATCTGCAAATCTGGGGTCGGAAAGCAGGTCGGGCCGACCTAGCGCCGCGCACAGCCGCTCATACTGATACTGCTGCACGGCTCCTATGGTTATCGCATTCTCGGCGGTTTCGAACGTATCGGCCGTGGGGGCCAGCGAAAAACCGCGATTACCGGTCCGCTTTGGCTCGATGTTGGAGATGACCAGCGGGTTAACCACGGACGCCATCATCACCAGCGAAGCGTCGAGCATTGACATGTCGATATACTGGCCGCGCCGTTCAGGATCCCGCTCACGCTGGATATAGGCCGCCTGGATGGCGAATGCGGCAAGGAGGGCACTGTAGGTATCGACGACAGGAAAGCCGATACGCATCGGCCCACTATCCGGTTCACCCGAAAGGCCCATAAGCCCCGAAACACTTTGAATGATCTGGTCAATTGCTGGATAGTCGCGCATCGGGCCGTCCTGGCCATAGCCCGAGATCGAACAGAATATGAGACCGGGATTGATCTCGCGAACCGTTTCATATCCGAGCCCGAGGCGATCGATTACGCCAGGACGGAAGTTCTCGACCATGATATCAGCCGTGGCAATGAGCCGTCGTGCCGCTTCCCGTCCGAAATCGGTCTTGAGATCAAGGATGATCGATTTCTTGCCGGCGTTGGCACCGATGAACGGCTCCGCCATTCCGCGCAATTCCTTGCGCTGGGTGTAGTTCCGCAGTACGTCCCCGCCGGGTGGCTCGACCTTGATAACCTCTGCCCCGAGCAAGCATAGGAATTGGGTGGCCAGAGGGCCTGCGATAACATGGCTGAAATCTGCGACCCGGACGCCTTCGAGCGGTTGTGCCAATCCTGCTCCTCCGTTTAGTTCATCACATGAACTAATATGAGGAAGTCTGTCAAGCCGGGATCAGTCGTCACCTTCTCCGGCAATCGCCGCCGACAATCCGGTACGCTGTGCCTGCCGCTCGCCAAGATGCGCGTATAGCTTATTGAGAAGGTCGAAGAACTGCCGTCGCTCTTTCTCGGTGAAGGTTTCAAAGAGCGCGGCATGCTGAGCGGCCACCCGTTCGGAAATTCTTTGGTAGCGCAGCTGTCCCTCTGCCGTAAGTTGCAAAGCGTTGAAGCGCTTGTCAGCCACCACCTTTGCTCGTTCGATCAAGCCGCGCGCTTCGAGCTCCTTGACCAGCTTCGTAATTGCCGACTTCTTGAAGACCAGCGTTGCAGCGAGATCGTTCTGAGAAATCCCCGGATTGAGGGCGATGACACTCAAGACCGCGATCTCACCGTGCTCCGTGGCAAGGTCACCGAAAAATTCCGCATTCTCGGCGCGGATATAGGCGCGCAGGGCGCGTGTCAGGAATGGCAGATTCTCTCGCAGGGAGCCGAGGACCACCCGATCCTGTTGCCCCCCATCCGATGTACCCGCCATGTGCGTCCCCCTCCTTTACTCGATCGCTGACTATCCCTCGCGCCCAAACCTGTCAAACCTGCCAACTTGACGCCCTTCCAATTAGTTCATAACATGAACTATAGGAAAAGGAGGGATGCTTGCCGCACTCATCGTCGCTTCGGTTCGGAGAAGCAGCCGGAACACTACTAGACCGTGCCTTCGACGCGCGCGATCGGCATCGGCCCAGCGTCCCCCTGCCTCGAATAGGCATCTTCGGCAATGGCTTTCCCGAAACACTGGTTGCCGCTGCAGGTGGCCTTCCGGTGCATCTTTCGATGGGACGGCTCAGAAGGACGACGGCCATCGACGAGTTCATAGAACCTTTCGTCGACGAGGAAGTCCGTGTCTTTCTCAATCGCCTGATGAACGGCGAATTTGCGGACTGCCTTGGGATCATCTTTGCCCGCGACGATGCACCAGCGTTGGTTGCCTATCAGTACACCTCCGAGTGGGTGCGGCAGGGCCGGGCACCGAAATCCGTTCCGCCGCTGTTCCTCTGGAACCTGGTCCATACCGCAACGCCGGCCGTGATGCACTTTAACGCCCTTCAGGCCGAAAAACTGTTCGACTTCTTTGAACGGATTGGCCTGAGGAGACCTTCTGATGAAGCGATTGCTGAGGCAGCAGCCGCTGAGGCTGGCCGCCGCCAGGCGCTTGAACGTCTCGAAACAGCAGGATTGTCCGGTACGACTGCGATGCGTTGGCGTAACGCAGGTCGCTTCATGTCGGCAACCGAACATGCCGACCTCCTCAATGCCGCCCTTGTGGATACCAAAAGGACCGCGCAAAAGGGTATGCGCATCGGACTGATCGGATCGTCGCTCGCATCAACCGCTTCCTACGAAGTCTTTGAACGCTTCGGAACAATCGTGTGCGATTGGCAGCCCTGGGGCGCCGTCTGGCCCGGCCCGGGAAACGGCAATGCGACCTTGCCTGAAATCCTGCGCGCAACGGCGGCCGATCCCTCTTGCCCTCGTATTACGCCAACCACGGCTTACCGGAACGCCCTGCTTCAGGCTCTCGCAAACGCGCGCTGTGACCTCGTGCTCTGCCAGCTCGCACCGACTGACGACACCTTCGGCTGGGAAATTCCGGCTCTCGCCTCCAGCCTCGAAAGAAGAGCTATCGCCTTCATCAATCTAGGTTTCCGCGACACGGATCCCGAAACCTGGCACGCACGCGCCGCAACGCTCATTTCCGCCAAGCTTGAGGCCCGAAAGTGACAAGCACCTACGTGCCGCTTGAATCCACCAGAATTGCCACAGACCATCAACGCGGATGGGCCAAAAGCCTTCGGGCGCAAATTACCTCGGGCGCCAAATACGCCTTCGTCAACGCCGATACCCCGCACGAACTCTTTCATCACATGGGCCTGCCTATTGTGACCAACCAGTGGTGGTCGGCGATCATCGCGGCAAAGCAGCTCTCGGAATACTACTTCGATTATATGGAAACCCTTGGTTTCCACGACCGGCTTGCGCGTTATTCCAGCCTTCCTCTCATCGCGGAACTCGAGGGAGATACCGAGCGGCAGCCATGGGGAGGCCTGCCGAAACCGTCCATCCTGTGCGCACGCCAGAGCGCCGACGATCATCAGAAGATCTTTTCGCTCTGGTCGGAAAGAACGGGGGCGCCGCTCTTTCTCATTTCCGCGCCAGCTGTGCCTGACCCGCATCCGGAATGGTGGCGGCTTGCCCGGAGTGACTGGGAAACGCTTTACAGGAGCGACAGGCTCGATCTCATGGTGGCGGAGTTCGAAGCCCTCATCGCCCAGCTCGAGGAACTCACAGGCCGCTCGTTCGATCATGACGGCTTCGTCCGCTACATGGAAGCGATCAATGAGCAGGAACGCATTTTCGAGGACATTTCGGAAATCCTCGCTACTGCTCCACGTTGCCCGATCCGGATTTCCGAGCAGATCCCCAACGTGATGATCCCGCAGTGGCATAGGGGATCAGAATGGGCACTGTCCCACGCGAAGCGTTTTCGCGCCGAGCTTCACGAGCGTGTCAAGGCTGGCGTATCAGTGCTCGAGGAAGAGCGTATCCGCATGATGTGGATCGGCGCTGGTCTCTGGTTTGACACGAGCTTCTACTCAACCTTCGAGGAAAGCCATGGAGCGGTCTTCGCCTGGTCCATGTACCTTCCCTTCGCCGCCGACGGCTACATTCGCGAGATCAAAGGCGACTCACTGCGTGCCCTCGCAGCGCGGGTCTCTGCCATGAACGAACAGCTGCACCAGCCACCATGGATCAATAGCTGGTTGGTCGAGCAGGCGAAGAAGTACCGGATTGATGTGGCACTGATGCTTATTCCCGAGCATGATCGCTTTTCGGGCCAGGGTTCCCTCTTTGCGAAGAAGGCTCTGGAGGAGGCGGGTGTTCGCGTCATCGAAGTCTGGTCCGACATGGTCGACAGGCGCAAGTGGAACCGGGACGAGATGTCCGCCCGCGTCAGCGCCGTTCTCGACGCCGTGCTGGCAGAGAAAGGCGTTTGACTTAGTTCATTCGCTTAACTACCATCCGGGATTGGGATCGGCGCATAACACTTGCGGACAGATGGGAGGAACGCGGTGGGTGCATTGGATGGACTGAAGATCGCCGACTTTTCTTGGGTTGGCGCAGGTCCGCGGGCAACCAAAGACCTCGCCGACAACGGTGCAACAGTCATCAAGATCGAATCCCGCAAGCGCCTCGATTTGGGCCGCATGTCCCCACCCTTTGCCGGTGATCCGAAGGACGTCGACGGTTCGGCATTTTTTGCGCAGACGAACACCTCAAAGAGGAGCGTCACGGTCAACCTGTCCGACCCGCGCGGCATCGAGATCGCGAAAAAGCTCGTGGCATGGGCGGACGTGGTGGTAGAAAATTTCGGGCCGGGCTTCATGGAGCGCATCGGTTTGCACTATCAGGCGCTTCGGAAAATCAAGCCGGACATAATACTTGCCAGTGTTTCGGTAGCCGGGAGGACAGGGCCTCTGTCCGGCTTTCGCGGTTACGGCAACTCCGCTGCGGCCCATTCTGGCCACGCCTGGCTGACAGGCGAGCCGGGAAGCCCACCGCACATGCCTCCCCTCGCCTATGGCGACGTGGTAGCCCCGATGTTTCTCACCGTCGCCATTCTCGCCGCGCTCGAACATCGCGCTCGTACCGGCGAAGGCCAGCACGTCGACGTCTCGCAGATTGAGCCGATGGTGCACGTCATCGCCGATCTCTACGCCCAGGACGAAGCAAAAAAGACAGGCAACGACGACATCGACTTCCTGATCCATGGCGTCTTCCCGACACAGGGCGATGACCACTGGATCGCGATCGCCGTCGAGAACGAAACTCAGGCCGAGGCACTCAAGCGCGAGCTTGGCATTTCGAGCCTAGACCGCGACGCCATCAGCGCTGCGACCAGCGCGCATGACAAGTTCGCACTCTTTGACCGGCTGGCCGCCGCCGGTGTCCCCGCAGGCCCGGTGCTCGACGGCAAGAACGTCCTCGAGAACCCAGAGCTCGCGGCCGCTGGCCATTTCGTCAAGCTCGACCACCCCGTGCTGGGACCGTCGAATATGCCTGCTCCGCCCTATGTGCTGCACGGCACGCCGGGCAAGGTGAACCGCGCGCCGCGCCTTGGCGAGCACAACCGCGAAGTCTTCATCGACATGCTTGGCCTCGAAGCGGACGAGATCGAGATTCTAATCGCCGAAGGGTGTCTCGCATGAGCATGCTGGCCGCTCTCCGCGTTCTCGAGATCGCTGACGGGCTCACCGATTTCGGCGGCCGCATGCTGGCGGAGCTGGGCGCCGACGTTGCCGTTGTCCTTCCCGTGACAAAGGCCAACCGTGCCCGCACGCTCGCCTGGCACCACGGCAAGACGGTCATCGCGCCCGATGACGCCGAGGCGATCCGCGCCCTCGCGGCCAAGGCTGATGTCGTCCTCGACGGCCAGCGCGAAGGCGACCGCTTCGGCCTCGACAAAGCCGTTTCGGACAAAACCATCTACATCCGTGTTGCGCCCTTCAGCGCCAACGGTCCCTATGCCGGCCGCCCGGCAACGGACCTCACGCTCTTTGCGCTTTCGGGCCTCATGCACGTCACCGGCGAACCAGACGGGCCGCCCCTGAAATTCCCCGGTCAGCAGGCATATGCCCTGACCGGTATCCAAGCGGCCACCGTCGCCCTCCTGGGGCTTTACGCCCGTCGGCGTACAGGCAAGGGGCAGAAAGCGGACCTCTCCGCCTTCCAGTGCGCCACACTCTCGAACTACCGCGAAGCCATCATGTACGAATGGACCGGCCGCATCGGCCGCCGCCGAGGCAACATGCTGGTGCGCGGCAAGTCGGGCGTACGCCAGATCTGGGAGTGCAAGGACGGCTTCGTTACTTGGTCGATGATCGACAACCCGTCAATGATGCGCGCGGTCGTGTCCGTTATGGAGGAAAAGGGCGCCGCAGGGGAGCTGAGCCATATCGACTGGAACAACACCCTTGTCGCGGACACCCCACAGGAAACCATCGAGCGTTGGCAGGGGATCGTCGCTGCCTTCTTTGCCAACCATACGCGCGAAGAACTGGGCGCCTGGTCGCTCGAAAAGGGCTGGGGCCTGTCCGTGATCTGCAGCCCGCAGGATGTATGCGACAGCGAACACCTGAAGGCACGCGGCCTTTTCGTCGAGGTGACAGACGAAGAAACGGGCAAGACCGTATCGGTCCCCGGCCCTCTCTTCCGTTCGGCGCAGATGGATACCCCGAGGCGTACCCTCGCAAAGCCGGTGCCTGCCTCAAGCTTCACGGGATGGTAAGGGTAATGAGCGCGCTCGAAAGGGTCAGGGTCGTCGACTTTTCGAAATTCCTGCCGGGGCCTTATTGCACCTGGCTGCTCGCCGACATGGGCGCCGACGTTATCCGCATCGAGAACCCGCGCGAGATCGCCAAGCAAGCCAAGGTGTTCGGCTGGGACCGGCTCTCCGAGGACGAGCGCAAGGCGCTGCGTGAGGTCGATATCCTGGCCCGCAACAAGCGCTCGGTAATGCTCGATATCGGTGACGAGAAGGCGCAGGAAGCTATTAAGGCGCTGGTTGCCACCGCCGATATCGTGGTCGAGGATTACCGGCCGGGCGTACTCGAAGGCATCGGGCTAGGCTACGAGTCGCTCAAGGCCGTCAAGCCCGACCTCATCTATGTGAGCCTCACCCTTTGTGGGCAGACCGGCCCTTATCGAGAAAAGCCCGGACACGATCCGATCGCGCTTGCCATATCTGGCGTTCTCTCACGCATCGGTGAGAACCCCGACGCACCGAGTTTCCCGGGAGTACCTGCTGCCGACGTCATTACCGGCACCCACGCCGCCTTTGCGACACTCGCCGCCTTCATTCACCGCCAGCGCACCGGCGAGGGGCGGCATATCGATGTGGCGATGAGCGATTGTGCGATGAGTCTTCTCGTCAACGTACTCTCGCGCCATCCAGACCCTTCGACCATTCCTCCACGCGGCACACGTCGCGCCGACACGGGGCTGTGGCGCACGAAGGATGGCTCCTTCATCTGCACCACCGATATGGAACCGCGCTACTGGCGCACCTTCTGTGAAACGATTGGGCGGCCCGATTTCATCGAAAGCCAGAATGATGTTGCGCGCCGCAGCGAAATCCGTGCCGAACTCGAGGAGCTATTTGCGTCACGCACCCGTGACGAATGGATCAGGATTCTGGAAGCGGCCGGAACGCAGTTTGCTCCGGTCAATGAGATTTCCGAAGCACTAGTTGATCCCCACCTCCGCGCACGCGGCATGGTTATAGAAAAGCAGGGAACATCCGGCCGCACCGTGCGACAGATTGGACAGCCAGTCCGGTTGGAGGGGGAGACCAGAATCCGGAATTTAGGCCATGCGCCCGGCAGCGACACGGAAGAGGTTCTATCGGAACTGGGACTTTCCAAGGAAAAGATCAACCAGCTCAAGCCAAAGGCAACCTGACGCGCAGGGATGCCCGAACAGAGGGAGGAGAACCATGACAATTAGATCAATAACCATCGCGCTGCTCACCGCGGTGAGTATGGGTACGGCATCCGGCGCCGTGGCGGCGGAGTTCGAACTGACTTACTCAACCACCTATTCTCCAACACATCCGTATGGCCAGGCGGATGAAATGTGGATTCAGCGCATCGAGGAGCAGACCAACGGCCGCGTAAAGATAACCCCCTTCTGGGGTGGTGCGCTCATCAGCAGCCGGGAAGGTATCGACGAGCTCAACGCCGGTGTAGCGGACATCGCCTACATTGCTCCGATCTACGCGACCTCCGGCTATGATCTCAACCGGCTCACGCCGCAATTCTTCTACGGCTATGAGGACGCTTCCAAGGTTCTCGAGGTTTATCTGCAGCTCTGGGAAGAATATCCGCAATATGCGGAGGAACTCGATGGCGCCCAGGTACTCGGCTACAATGTGGGCACCCCGATGCATCTGATGCTTCGGGAAAAGCCCTTTACCCAACTTTCGGACCTCGAAGGTCTCCGTATCCGTTCGGCCGTAGATTATATCGGCGCGCTTACCGCGGCCGGCGCCGAGGGCGTTACCATGCCCATGACCGAAACCTATCCGTCGCTGCAGCGCGGCGTTCTGGATGGCGTTATCGCTCCTTATGAGGCGCTGAAGTCGCTGAGTTTCGCGGAGGTGATCAAGTATTATTCCGAACTGCCGCACAGCCGCGGGGCCTATCCCTCGCGTGCAATAAACGCGGCCGCGTGGTCACGCCTGCCTGAGGACATACAGCAGGTTTTTCTCGATAATATCGATTTCCTCACGCAGAAAACCTACGAACTTGCGCAGGCTGCCGAAGATGAAGGCCGTGCTTACGGCGAGCAGCTTGGCGTTCAGTTCAACGCCGTAGCGCCCGAGGTCATCGCCGAGTACTCTGCTGCCTTCGAGCCCGCCGCCAGGGAGACTGCAGCGCAGCTCGATGCAAAAGGGCTGCCGGGCACGGAAATTCTCGACAAGATTCGCGCCGCCATCAAGAACTAGAGCGAAGGAACGCTTTGCTGCCCGGGCAACCCCGTGGCGGCAAAGCGGCACCGAATAGACCATGCATTTCATTGATACGACTTTGCGACGTATTTGCGCCACAGCCGGCGTAATAGGCATTGCCGCCATTCTCGGCCTTATGGGGCTGACGGTCATTACCGTGGTGCTGCGTGCCCTGCACATCGCTTTTCCGGGAACATACTCACTTTCTGAGCTTCTGCTGATCCCCGCCGTGAGCATTTCGATTGCCTATGCTGCCATGCATAACGACCACACGCGGGCGGTAATCTTCGTAAATCGGATTTCAAACACTAGGCTTCGCCACTTCATTCACGGCCTCATGCTGATCTTGGGGTCGCTGTTCTGGGCGGTGGTGGCTTGGGCCACCATGCGCGAGGCGATCCGTCGTATGGCACAGAACGAGCTTTCGCCCATCATCGACGTCCCGGTGGCTCCGTTTCGCTGGGCAATGGCGTTGGCCATCCTCCTTTGCGTGATCGTGCTGCTCTGGCAGGGGTTCAAGCTCCTGAAAGGCATCCCGGTCGAAGATGAATCTCACCAGTACGCGGACCCGGAAAAATGACCGCGCCGACATTCGGCTTGATCGGAATTGTCATCCTGTTCACGTTGATCGGCTTCGGCATGCCGATCGGCTTTGCGATGGGCCTTGTCGGCTTTGCAGGGTTCGCGTTCCTGGTGAGTCTTGATGCCGCCATCGTGAGGACCGGCGTCACCACCTATAACCTTGCCACCAACTACGCCATCGGCACGGTACCGCTGTTTCTTTTCATGGCTCACATCCTCTTCGCGGCTGGTATCGGCAAGGATCTTTTCGACTTTGCCGCCAAGTGGATTGGCCGCCGGCGCGGCGGCCTGGCAATGGCAACTATCGGTGCTTCGGCTGGATTTGCCTCCGTCAACGCTTCCAGCCTTGCGGCGACAGCGACCATGGGGCTCATCGCGCTACCTGAAATGCGCAAACACAACTACGGTCTTCCACTAGCCTCGGGCAGCGTCGTTGCTGGCGGCACAATCGGCTCGCTTATCCCGCCCAGCGGCATGTTTATCATCTACGGCATCCTTACCGAGACTTCGATCGGAAGGCTTTTCTCCGCTGGCATCATCCCCGGCATCCTGCTCGCCATCTTCTACATGGTAGCGATCGGCATCTGGTGCCGCGTCGATCCCGGGGCCGGGCCGCGCGGACCCAAATATTCCTGGCGAGAAAAGCTTCTGAGCTTCACCAAGATCGGCGAAGTCCTCGCGCTCTTCGTTCTTGTCATGGGCGGCATCATCAGCGGCTGGTTTACCGCCACTGAAGCTGGCGCGGTAGGCGCAACGGGGGCCATCCTCATCGCCCTCGTCCGGCGGCGTCTGACATTTGAAAGCGCCAAAACCGCCATTTATGCCACTCTTAAGACAACCGGCATGATCTTCGGCATCCTTTTTGGCGCCATGGTTTTCAACAGCTTCGTCACCGTTACCACTATCCCCACGCGCGTCGTCGACTTGGTGGCGAATGGCGACTTCTCACCCATGGTCGTGCTGCTGCTGATCCTGATAGTCTATTTCTTTCTGGGTATGATCCTCGATGCCTCAGCGATGATGACGCTGACCGTCCCCCTCTTCTTTCCAATCGTCACGTCGCTGGGCTTCGATGCGATTCTCTTCGGTGTTCTGGTCGTCCGCATGACGGAGATCGCTCTCATCACGCCGCCGGTAGGGATGAATGTCTATGTCCTTTCAGGTATCGCCAAAGATATCCCCCTGACCACCATGTTCCGGGGTGCCATGCCATTCGTCGCGGCTGACATTCTGCACGTAACAGCCCTCATCATCTTCCCCGCGCTTGCTCTCTGGTTGGCCTACCTATGAGCGATAGCCGGCGGACGAGCTGGGCGCTGGTCACCACAACCGGCGTACTCACAGGTTTGGGACACGGCTTTGCCGCCTTTGCGGTTTCCGCCCTACTGAAGCCCCTTGCCGTCGACCTGAATACGGGGCGCGGTACCGTTTCGACCGCCATTGGACTGGGCAGGCTCATCAGTGGACTTTCCGCCCCAATCGTAGGGCGCATCACCGACCTCCACGGGCCACGCCTTATTGTGATCGGCGGTATGCTTCTTTCAGCGCTTGGACTTTTCGTCCTTGCTTTCGTGCGCTCCGAGCTCGAACTTTATATCGCCTGGTCGCTGCTAATTTCGGCTGGCGTAGCGGCAGGTTTTACCGTTGCGCTCGATAAGCTTGTCGTCGCCAGCGTCGCGCGAAGGCGCGGCATGGCGCTTGCGGTGCGGTTCTCGATATCGGCACTCGTCGCGACGCTGATCGTGCCCGTAGTCAGCGTCATGGTCGAAGTTGTCGGCTGGCGTCAGACATGCATCGCCTGGGCCGCCATCACCCTCCTGTTGATCCCGATTCCGGCAATCTGGTTTCGGCGGGCTCCGGTTGCGGAATGCGGAACACTGGAGCTCCGGGATCACGTCGAAGCGAACACCTTGGCCGCGCCATTCAAGGTTCGATCCTTTCTGGGGAACATGAATTTCTGGCTTGTCGCCACGGCACTTTGCGCGCAGGCATCCGTTACCACCGGGCTTTCAGTGCACCTCCTGCCCTTAATGACTGACTACGGGCTCGATCCGGTATTTGCAGGAACACTCTTGGGCGCCACGATCCTCATGACCATTCCGGTTCGTCTGCTGGCCGGCTATATCGCCGACCGGTTGGACCCGAGGCTTCTTCCCAGCATGCTTAGCGGCCTCCTCCTCCTCGAGGGCCTCGCCATTTGCAGCTTCCCGCTTGCGCCGGGCCTTCCGGCCATGCTCGTTGTTGCATGCGCCCTCGGAATCGCCGCCGGCGCCCCCATGGTTCTCGTGCTTGTCATCTGCAACGAACTGTTCGGCCAGTCCAGATTCGGCACTGTCCAGGGAAGTCTGATGATGATCCAGTTTCCCGGAACCACGCTGGCGCCAGCCCTGGCAGGCTATATATACGATTTCACTGGGTCGTATGTCGCGGTTATCGCCGGCTTTGGAATTCTGTTGATTCTTGGCGGTTCGATGCTTGGCTTCGTACGGATGCCGGATCAACGCCGCTAGGTCACCAGTTCGCTATACACCCGCCGGACAAATAGCTTCAAGCGCGGGGATTTCTTCCAGCTTAAAGAGGTAGCGTGCCGCAACCGTTTCGTCGATCTCGATGCCAAGTCCGGGGGCGTCCGGCGCACTCCAAACTCCATTCTTCATATCGAGCGGATAGACCTCGGTGCAGATGTCTCGAAACGAGGGTACAAGCCCTACCGTTCGGACCATAGCGCCGCCGCCTGAAAAAATCTTATAGTTCAAGGGATCAGTAATGGCGCGAGTGACGGGGCTCGAACCCGCGACCTCCGGCGTGACAGGCCGGCACTCTAACCAGCTGAGCTACACCCGCGCTTCGACGCGGCTCGCGCGTCGTGGCGGTGAATTAGGCGCTTCCCGTTGCGCTGTCAAGCAGGTGCAAGCGGGTAACCGGTGAATTCGTCTATTAGCCTGTTGAAGGGCGATTCCCCCTTGCGATCGGGCAGCGAACGGCCTAAACGGACGGGCTTGAAAATGGGCGGCAGCACCGCCCCTTCAGGCGGGCGATTAGCTCAGCTGGTAGAGCGCTTCGTTTACACCGAAGATGTCGGGAGTTCGAGTCTCTCATCGCCCACCATTTCAACCCTTGGAATCACCGGAAGTGACCCCGGGGCCGCTATTCAGCCCTCGTGAAAAGATGGCCTGCGTCAATCGTCAGCGGGCCCCGATCCCTGATGCAACCACGATCTCGGATGCTGGAGCCGCCTTTCCTGCGCGGGTTCAATGAGAACCTGACAGCGCTCGCGCTCAAGCACTTGAAAGTCTGATTTTTGAGGCCTTTGGCTAAGTGGCGGGTTTTCGATGGCCCGCAAAGTGCTGGGGATCCCGCCCTTCGAGCACGCCCGCGCCGCATGGGCTGTGCGTGGCCGGAAACCCGATTGGCGAGATCGCGAATTACCTGTCGGCGAATAAGGCTACCGTCAAGAAGCACGATCGCCGTCGCCACCGTGGCATTACAGGATACCCGAAGGGTCCTCGCGACGGGCTCAGGGCAGACGCCGAGGAGGCGGAACGTGGGATGGCCGGCCGCCCGCCAATCTCACTCGCGCATCAGCACGGCCGCGCGTTCGCGGGATGAAAGCTCCCGCACCGTCTCTTCTTTCCGCCAGACAGGCTCGAACCCCATTTTCTGATAGAGGCCGAGCGCGGCGGGATGATCGAGCGTGCAGGTCTCCACCGAGACCAGACGGGGATTGTGCGCCCAGGCAGCCCGGATCGCCTCTCCCAGGAACCAGCGACCGAGCCCGCGGCCGATCGCATGCGCCATCAGGCCGAAATGAACGAGCCGGCATTCCCCCTCGTTGAGAAGCCTCAGCTCGAAGAACCCCGCCGGGGCGCCGTCCATATAGAGCACGTGGATGTCCGTGCGGCTGCTTGAGAGCCGTTCGGCAAGCTCCGCATCGCTCAGCATCAGCGCGGCCGTCCAGTGCCATGTCCGGCCTACCCGGTCGTAGAGATAGCGGTAATAGTGCAGCGGCATGTTGCGGCATCTCAGAAGCGCAAGCTGAACGCCCACCGGCAGCGGCGGATAACGCTCGGGCGGCCGGTCCATCCGCAGCCGCGTGACGGTCGCGCGAAGCACCCGGCCTTCTCCTGCCGAACCGCCGCTCATCCCTCCTCCGTCACGACCGGCGTGTCGGTTCTGCCGCCCCACTCGCTCCAGGAGCCGTCGTAAAGCCGGTTGTCACGATGGCCGAGCGACTCCAAGGCCAGCGTGATCACCGCCGCCGTAACGCCAGAGCCGCAGGAGGTGACGACCGGGCGCGACAGATCCACGCCGGCCTCCGCCAGCCGTGTGCGAAGCCGATCGAGCGGCAGCAGGCTGCCGTTTTCGGCAAGCGATGCGGCCGGCACGTTCAACGCTCCGGGCATATGGCCGGAGCGCACGCCGGGGCGCGGTTCCGGCTCCTTGCCGGCGAAGCGCCCGGGCGAACGCGCGTCAGCGATCTGCGCCTCGCCCGTTTCCACGAGCCGCCGCATCTCGGCAAGCGTTGCCACGCGGCTTTCATCGAATTCCGGCATGAAGGCGGACGGAGCGATCCGGGTCGGCTCCGCCGTCACGGGACGCCCCTCGGCGCGCCAGCGGTCGAACCCGCCGTCGAGGACATAGACGCGCTCCGCACCCATGACCCGAAAGAGCCACCACACGCGCGGTGCTGAGAAGAGGCCTGGCCCGTCATAAACGACGATGGTGTCGTCCCGCGTGATTCCCATGGAACTTACGTGACGCTGGAATGTGACCGGGTCGGGAAGCGCATGCGGCAGCTCCGATTCGGGATCGACCACAAGATCCTGGTCAAAGAAGATCGCGCCCGGAATGTGCGCTGCCTCGTATTCTACCCGCCCGTCGCGGCCCTGCGCGGGCAGGTACCAAGAGCCGTCTACTATGGACAGGCCAGGCGTCTCCAAACGTTCCTCCAGCCAGTCAGAAGAGACAATGAAGGGGCTCTTTTCGCTCATGGATGCTCCCTGATACCCGCTCGGCGGCAATGAAGGTTCAGCCGCCTTCAATAGATAGGACGCCGCATGTCCCGGCAAGAGGCCTTCGGTTTCGCGCGCCGCTCAGTACGCCGGGAGAGGCCCGAAGCGGATGCGGAACCGCCGGTTCTCGCGCCCCTTCTTCTCGATCTTTCCGATGTGCACCTCTCCCACCTCACCCGTACGCGCCACGTGGGTGCCGCCGCAGGGCTGGCTGTCCACAAGAGCGTCCTCGCCGATACAGACCAGCCGGATGCGACCGCTGCCGGCCGGCGGGCGCACGTTCTTGGACTTCACCAGGGAGGGGTTGGCCTCAAGCTCCTCCTCGGTGATCCAGCGCGTGTAGACGGGGTGGTCGGCCTCCACCAGCTCCATGAGCCGCTCCGTAACGGCCTCCTTGGTCCAGCCCGCCTCGGGCAGATCGAAATCGAGGCGCGAATCGGTCTCGTCCACCGCCGCCCCCGTGACCGGGAAGGGGCAGATAGCGCTGATAAGGTGACAGGCGGTGTGCATGCGCATGAGTCGGTAGCGCCTGTCCCAGTCGATCTCTGCCGTCACCGTCTCGCCCAGCTCAGGCAGGGCTTCGCCTTCGGCGGGCACATGGATGATGTCGTCCTTGGTAAGCCCGGTGACGGTCGTGGCGACGCGGATGCGTGATCCGTCGGCGCGCAGCAGATGCCCCGTATCGCCCGGCTGCCCGCCCGATGTGGCGTAGAATACCGTGCGGTCCAAAATGATGCCGCCGCGCTCGTTGATGCCGGTGACCACGGCTTCTGTCGATTTGAGATAGGGCTGATCGCGGAAAAGCGCTTCGCTGCGCATTGCTGGCTCCGTCGCTGGTTGCAGATGCCGGTTCTGAAAGCAGGCCGAATGCAGCACAGACATAAACCGGATTGTGCCACCGGAAAACCGGCCTTTTTCGCCCGCGCCGAAGCCGCAGCGGACTTGGCCGCGGCCGCACAGTTGGTAGCCGACGGCTTTGCCGGTGCGCACCGGCAGACGATCGGCCGGAAGCGTCTCGGACTGAGGGTCGCCGGTATCAGCCTTCAAGCACCGGCTCGAAGGGCACGGAGATGTTGCCGCGCATCTCGATCCACGCCGGTACAGGCAGGCCCTTTTCGCGCAGGAAGGCCGGGTTGAACAGCTTCGACTGATAGCGCGTGCCATAGTCGGCGAGGATGGTGACGATCACGTGCCCTGGCCCCATCTCCCTGGCAAGCCGGATGGCGCCGGCAATGTTGATGCCGGTCGAGCCTCCCAGGCAAAGCCCTTCCTCCTGAACAAGGCCGAAGATGAGCGGCAGGGCCTCCGCATCGGGAATCTGATAGGAGAAATCAGGCCGGAAGCCTTCGAGATTGGCGGTCACGCGACCCTGGCCGATACCTTCGGTGATCGAACTTCCCTCTGCCTTCAGCTCACCCGTGGTGTAGTAGCTGTGAAGCGCCGCCCCCATGGGGTCGGCGAGAGCGATCTTGACGTTCGGATTCCTTTCCCGCAGCCCCTCGGAAACACCGGCCAGCGTGCCGCCCGTGCCGACAGCGGTGACGAAGCCGTCGATCCGGCCTTCGGTCTGCCGCCAGATTTCCTGCGCCGTGGTCTCCCGGTGCCCGTCGCGGTTCGCCACATTGTCGAACTGGTTTGCCCAGATGGCTCCATTGGGTTCGGTGCGGGCAAGCTGCTCTGCAAGCCTGCCGGAGACCTTCACGTAATTGTTCGGGTTCTTGTAGGGCACTGCGGGCACCTCGATCAGCTCGGCGCCCAGAACGCGCAGCGCGTCCTTCTTCTCCTGGCTCTGGGTTTCGGGAATGACGATGACCGTGCGGTAGCCAAGCGCCCTGCCGACCACGGTGAGGCCAATGCCCGTATTGCCGGCCGTGCCTTCCACGATGACGCCGCCGGGCCGCAATAGGCCCTTCCGCTCCGCATCCCGGATGATGAACAGGGCAGCCCTGTCCTTGACGGACTGACCAGGATTCATGAACTCGGCCTTGCCGTAGATATCGCAGCCGGTCTCCTCAGAGGCGCGCCGGAGACGGATGAGCGGCGTGTTGCCGATGGTTTCGATCACGGATTGATGCATAACGATCCTCGATTGCGGCCGGCTTTACGCGCAGGGGCGCCAGTGAAACCTAGAAACCGGCGCCACGCATGGCAAGCCTCCTGATTTTGGAGCAATGTCCGGTGGTGGCAAATGCTTCGGCCTATGTCCATCCGCTTGGGACGGATTTCCAGTATCTACCGCTCCGCCGGTTCGGGTGCCGCGTCGATGGAACGCTCAGGCGCGGCGTCCCTCGATACAAGATAGACAAGCAGGGCCGCCGCCAGCGGCGCGGCGTAGAAGGCAAAAAGCCAGCGGTAAGCGACGGCCGGCTCTCCCGGCACGGTGGCGGCCGTCACGACTGCCCCGGTCGCAAACTGCATCGCGCCGGTACCGCCAATGGAAAAGAAGTTGAGCAGCGTTACCCCGCGCCCCATCAGATGCGGCGGCAGGAAGGCTCGGCCCTGCGCAAGCAATATGCCATAACCGCCGCCGCAAATGCCGATGACAACCAGCACCAGCGTGGTAATGCCGAGCGGCAGGACCGGAAAGGCGGCAAGCCAGACAAGGGCCGCAAGCCCGATTCCGTTGCTGGCCATCGCTACCCATTTGCGGGTGCCGAAGATCGTGTCGAGAGGCCCGTGAAGAAACGAGCCTGCCGCCATGGCGAGCGCCATGAACAGCGTGATCTCGCCGATGAGCAGTGCCTCCGCGCCATGGACATCGACTAGATATGGCCCTGCCCATAGTCCGCGGATGCCCACCGAAGCGGCCGTGGTAAGCGCAATTAGCGGAAAGATCGGCCACAGCTCACGCAGCCGCAGAAGCTCGAGATAGCCGGAAAGCCCGGCATCGGCCGCGGAATGGCCTTCCGCCGGCGGGTCTTTCAGAAAGACGAGGACCGCCGCGGCGACCACAAGCGTAAAAACTCCAAATCCCGCCAGCACCGGCCGCCAACCGAGCGCCTCGGCGGCCGCTGCCAGGGGTGCCGCCCCAACCACATTGCCCAGCATGCCTGTCGCCATGAGCCAAGAGGTCAGCACCGCCAGCCGCGCAGACGAAAAGGACCGGGCAAAGATGTAGACGGACGCCATCAGGATAGGCGCGCAGCCCATGCCGATCAGCCCCATGGCCAGGATGACCACCCATGGCGCCCAAGCGGACGCACAGAGAAACGCGCCGCCACCCGCTCCGATAGCCAGCAGAGCAGAGGCGGTGCGGCGCGGACCGTAACGGTCAAGCCACACGCCCACAGCGAACTGCATCAGGGCGAAGACGGCAAACCACGTACCCGAAGCTGCGGAGAGGTCCGCCGTGCTCGCGCCAAGCTCGGTCGTCAATGCAGGTGTCAGAACCGCAAGAAAAGAGCGGTAGAACTGCGAAAGGACATAGGCGACCGCGAGCGCGGCGATCCCTGCCATCGGTGGAGATTTCCCCCTCTTTGGACGAGCCTAAGCCTCGGCGGTAAATCCGGCAGGACGTGCCTAACCCAGACCGGTGGGGCAGGCATTGTGCCAGGACCATGGCAATGGGTTGTCCAGAGGCGGCGCAACCGATGCCGGAACGGGCAAGCGCCCGCGCTCGCGCTAGATCCCTTCTGCGTCTCGCCGAAACGTAGAAGGATCTAAGTTGTTGTTTTTGCGCAATTCCAAACGGAAAAATTACCTACTTTCCTGGAATTGTGCCGGACGATCAGGCTGCCTGGGAACCGGCGCGCCTTGAAGTCCCCCAGTTCCGTCTGCGCCGGCTTGAGCTGCGGCGCGGCGGCTTGGACGCCGTCTGCTGCCCCCTCCATGTTCTCGAGCTGCGTGCGGGAACCGAAGCCTCTTCCGCACCATGTCCGGCGTTCGCAGGGCGGGGCTGCGCCGGATCGGGCTCGCCGGTCACATCGCGCAGGACGGGCAGGCGCATACGGATCACCCGTTCCACCTGCCGCAGTTTGGCGACCTCGGACGGATCGCACAGCGTGATGGCCTCGCCGACCGCTCCATTGCGCCCGGTGCGGCCTATGCGGTGTACATAGCTTTCCGCCTCGTCCGGTAGGTCGAAGTTCACGACATGGCTGATGCCCGGCACGTCGATCCCGCGGGCGGCAATATCGGTCGCCACGAGGATGCGCACCGTGCCTTCGCGGAAACTGTCGAGCGCCCTCTGCCGGGCATTCTGCGACTTGTTCCCGTGGATAACGGCGGCTTCAAAGCCGTCGCGTAGAAGATCGCGTGTCACTCGATCCGCGCCATGTTTCGTGCGGGCGAAGACAATGACCTGCCTCATCGTGCCGGTGGAGAGCAGGTCGGCCAGCACCTGCCGCTTCTGCTTCAGGCGTGCCATCACCAAGTGCTGGCGGATTTCGGCTGCCGTCGTGCCCTGGGGCGAGACCTCAATGCGCACGGGATCGCGCAGCAGGCTTGAGGCCAGCGCTTCGATCTCCTTGGGCATGGTGGCGGAAAAGAGTGCCGTCTGGCGTGCGGGGTGCGTCGCCTTCGCGATGCGCCGCACGTCGTTGATGAATCCCATGTCAAGCATGCGGTCGGCCTCGTCGAGAACCAGCCAGGTGGTCTCCGAAAGCACGACCTCTTTCTCGCGCACCAGGTCGGTCAGGCGTCCGGGTGTGGCGATCAGCACGTCCACGCCGGGTGCCATGCGCCTGACCTGGGAGCTACGCGAAACACCGCCGAGCACCATCGCCGTTGAAACATGCGCTCCACGGGCAAGCTCGCGCACCACCTTTTCGATCTGAACCGCGAGTTCCCGCGTCGGCACCAGAACCAGCGCGCGCGCTGTGCGCGGCCGGCGCTTGTCGCCAAGGCCGATGATCTTCGACAGGATTGGCAGGGCGTAGGTGGCCGTCTTCCCGGAGCCGGTCTGCGCCACGCCGAGGACGTCACGCCCGGCCAGGAGCGGTGGTATTGCCCTCTGCTGGATCGGTTTGGGTTCGCACAGACCTGCGGCCGCCGCTGATTTCAGCAATGTGCCCGAAAGCCCAAGACCGGCGAAGCCCGCCGGAACGGCATTGTCATGATTGGTCAAATCTTTTCTTTCTGTACGGCCTTCCAAGAGGAAAGCCCGAATGAACATGCGGCGGGGCGCAACCCGCCGGCTATAGCTTTGATGAAACGACGAGACGGCGGGATTTCCCCCGCGCGGCTGCGCTGTCGCGCCGGGGGCTATTGCCCCAGGCTGCTAATCCTCTTGCCGTCAAAGAAGGACATGAGAGGCAAGGCGCAACCAGTCTCTTGGAGAGAAAGCCGGTCAACCCAGCCCATACGCCTGTGAACTCCATATGGCGCTTCGGGGCCCAAAGCGCAACATAATTATTTGTGCGCCGCAAAATAGTTCAGGGTCAGAGCGCCTCGACCATGCGTCGCAAGGCCAGCGCGGTGCGCCAGTTACGCGCAGTCATGGGCACTTTAAGCGTCGGCTCTATTTTGGGAGCGAAGAGAGACCGACCCATGCCATCTGGCGTATGAAGATAAAGCACCCTGCCCTTCACGACGAAACGCTCGGTGCCGGTGGCCTTTTCCTGAAGCGCAGCCACACGGTCGGGATCCGGCTCACGTTCGAGACAGTAGAGATGGAGCTTGGTAGGTGTCTCGACGGCTTGGGGATAGGGGTTGGCATCGACCGCCCAAGCCCATTCCGCCGCGCTGCGGGCGAAAACGCTCTTGCCAAAACCCATTTTCTCGCTGACCACGGCGGCGACGCGCGCCACAATCTCTTCCTCCGATGCCGACGAGGAAAGGACGGCATTGCCACTGTTGATATAGGTGGCAACGTTCCTGAAACCGGCTTCAGTCAGCACTTCGCGCAGCCTCTTCACGGGGAGCTGGGTGTCGCCACCCACCCCGCGGAAGAGAACGACATATGCCGTTTCCTTCACCATGCTCTCACGCAGGCATCAACAGATCGATCTTCCGGAAGGCGGTAACGTCGATAATCCCGAGGTCGGAAATGCGCAGTTCGGGAATGACGACCAGCGCCAGCAGCGAGTGCTGCATGAAGGCGTTGTTGAGCATGCAGCCCATCTCGCGCATGACCGCGGAAAGCCGCGCCGCCTTCTCCGCGACGATCTCCGCACGCTCATCGGACATGAGGCCGGCGATCGGCAGCTCCACCAGGGCGAGCTCGCGCCCGCCGGATATCAGCACCACGCCGCCGCCCACCTCGCCCAGGCGGTTGGCGGCAGCAGCCATGTCCTCTTTGCCGGTGCCCACCACGATCATGTGGTGTGAATCATGCGCCACGGTGGAGGCGAGCGCGCAGTCCTGCCGGTAGCCGAAGCCGGACACGAAGCCGTTCACCACACCGCCGGTGCCACGATGGCGTTCCACCAGGGCGATCTGGCAGATGTCGTTCGGCCGATCCATGGCGACGACGCCATTCTCGACTGCCAGTTCCGCCTCAAGCGCCCTGGTCGGCGCCTGGTTCTCGATGACGCCGATGACATGGGCGCGGACGCGCTGCGCCCCTTCAGGCGCGCGGATGTCGAAATCGGAGGCCGAGAGGCGCCGGCCGAGCCGCACCGTGTTCTTCGCATGCGCGGGATAGTCGTAGGCCGGAATGTCCGCCTCCAGCCGACCTCCCCGCGCGAGGCACACACCCCGAGCGTAGACCTCGTCGATGACGAGAGACGGGAGATCAGAAACGATGAGGAAGTCCGCAAGCCTTCCCGGGGCAATGGAACCCAGTTCGCGGTCGAGGCGGAAGTGCTGGGCCGTATTGATGGTGGCCATCTGGATGGCTGTGATCGGCTTCAGGCCCTGCTGGATGGCGTGGCGCACCACACGGTCCATGTGCCCGTCATGGACGAGGGTACCGGAGTGGCTGTCGTCCGTGCAGAGGATGAAGTTGCGCGGATCGAGCCCCAGCTCGGTGATGGCCCTCACCTGGCTCGCGACATCGTACCAGGCGGAGCCGAGCCGAAGCATGGCGCGCATACCCTGGCGCACGCGGGCCACCGCATCATCGAGGCGCGTTCCCTCGTGGTCGTCCTCCAGGCCGCCGGCGACATAGCCGTGGAAGGGGCGGCCCAGATCCGGCGAGGCATAGTGACCGCCCACGGTCTTCCCGGCACGCATGGTAGCCGCAATCTCGCCTACCATGAGCGGATCGTTCGCAGCCACGCCTGGGAAGTTCATCACCTCTCCCAGGCCGATGATGTTCGGCCAGGACATGGCCTCTGCCACGTCCTCGACGCTGAGCCGTGCGCCGGCGTTTTCCAGGCCCGGTGCGGAAGGCACGCAGGAGGGCATTTGGACGTAGACATTGATCGGCTGCGCCATGGCCTCGTCATGCATGAGCCGCACGCCATCGATTCCCAGAACGTTGGCGATCTCATGGGGGTCGATGAACATCGTGGTGGTGCCGTGCGGAATGACGGCGCGGCAGAATTCCGTCACCGTCACCATGCCGCTTTCCACATGCATGTGGCCGTCGCAGAGGCCCGGCACCAGATAGCGCCCGCCCGCGTCGATCACCCTGGTGTTTTCACCAATCGTATGTTGCGCGTCGGGTCCGCAATAGGCGAAGCGCCCTTCAGCAATCGCAAGATCGGTTCCGGGGATGATCTCCCCCGAGTACACATTCACCCAGCGTCCGTTGCGCACCACGAGATCCGCGGGCCTGCGCCCCATCGCTACGTCGACGAGAACCGGCGCAACTGCGCTCCAGGGCTTGGGGTGAGCTGTGCTGGCAGGCATTGTCGGCATATTTTTCCCCTTTTTGCCGCAGAAGAACACGCCGCGCGGCCGAGCGCAACGGGCATAAAAGGGTCGCGACAGCGCCTGCCCTACTCTCATTGCGCTGTGATCAGCACCAGCGTTGGTGCAGAGCAGCCAGCGCCAACACCGTCATCCCGGCCAAGCGAAGCGAGAGCCGGGTTCTAGAGAGGCGGTGGAGATGGCGCTGCTGGGTCCCGGATAGCCGCTGCGCGGCTTCCGGGATGATGGGTGCGACGGGTGTTGGTGCGATCACCCTCCGCGCCAACACCAACGTCAATGATGGCCATGAGCGCCGAGCCTAGACCTTCGCCAGCGCCTGCTCCAGATCGCCAATGATGTCGTCCACGTCCTCGATGCCGATCGACAGGCGGATAACATCGGGCCCCGCGCCCGCAGCGATCTTCTGCTCGTCGGAGAGCTGCCGGTGGGTCGTGGAGGCCGGATGGATGATGAGCGAGCGTGTATCGCCGATATTGGCAAGGTGCGAGAAGAGCTCCACACCTTCCACCAGCTTCACCCCGGCGTCATATCCGCCCTTGAGCCCGAAGGTGAAGACCGCACCGGCCCCTTTGGGAGAATACTTCTGCTGGAGCGCATGGTTGGGATCATCCGGCAGGCCGGGATAGGACACCCACGCGACGGCCGGGTGGTCCTTCAGCCATTCGGCCACCTTCTGCGCGTTGTCGCAATGGCGCTGCATCCTGAGCGGCAACGTCTCGATGCCGGTGAGGATCAGGAAGGCGTTGAAGGGCGAGATCGCCGGGCCGAAATCGCGCAGGCCCAAGACGCGCGCGGCAATGGCAAAGGCGAAGTTGCCGAACGTCTCGTGCAACACCATGCCGCCATATTCGGGCCGGGGCTCGGAGAGCATCGGGTACTTGCCGGATTTCGACCAGTCGAAGGTGCCGCAATCGACCAGAATGCCGCCGATTGAGTTGCCGTGCCCGCCCATGAACTTCGTGAGCGAGTGCACGACAATGTCGGCGCCGTGCTCGATGGGCCGTATCAGATAAGGCGTCGCCATGGTGTTGTCGACGATGAACGGCACACCGTGCCGGTGCGCCACCTCGGCGATCTTTTCCAAGTCAACAAAAGTTCCGCCCGGATTGGCAAGGCTCTCCACGAAAATGGCGCGTGTCTTGTCGTCAATCTGGCTTTCGAAGCTGTCGACGTCATCGGGGTCCGCCCAGCGGACGTGCCAGTCGAAGTTCTTGAAGGCATGGCCCATCTGGTTGATCGACCCGCCGTAGAGCTTGCGCGCGGCAATGAAGTTGCAGCCCGGCTGCATCAGCGTGTGAAAGACAAGAAGCTGAGCCCCGTGGCCCGACGCCGCGGCAAGGGCCGCGGTGCCGCCCTCAAGGGCTGCGACGCGTTCCTCCAGCACCGCCTGCGTCGGGTTCATAATCCGCGTGTAGATGTTGCCGAAGGCCTTCAAGCCGAACAGCGAGGCGGCATGATCCACGTCGTCGAACACATAGGAGGTGGTCTGGTAGATCGGCGTCGCGCGGGCGCCGGTGGCCGGATCGGGCTGGGCGCCTGCATGGACGGCAAGCGTGTTGAAACCGGGCGTGCGCTCGTTCATCGTTTCCTCCTTAGGGCGGTAATTTCCGCGGCCATCAATACAGTTGCCACAGGCAATGGCAAAGGAGATTCAATCCAAAGAGCCGGGTGTTGAGCAAAATCAACGCTGGCGAATGCCGAAACTCTGAAAACCTTGCCGCATCACCGGTTTTTTGGATGAAATTACTCTGCTGTTCACGCCGTTCCAGCCGATCTCACCAGAGAGGCGCCCGTATTCAATCTTGGGGCAGCGGTTCATGACCACCTTGATGCCCTTCTCCTCCAGCCGAGCAGCAGACGCGTCGTCGCGCACGGTGAGCTGCATCCACACCACCTTCGGCAAAGGGTCCATGGCGAGAATCTCGTCCGTAATACTGGGCACGGCGCTGGAAGGCCGGAAAATGTCCACCATGTCGACGGGTTGGGGCAGATCCGCCAGGGATGCATAGACCTTTGCGCCCTCTATCTCCTTGCCCGCGTGGCCGGGATTGATGGGAAAGACCTTGTAGCCCTTGTCGATCAGATATTTGGTGACGAAGAAGCTCGGCCTGACATCGTTGGCGGACGCGCCGACAATGGCAACGGACTTCACGCTGTGAAGGATGCCGGCGATGTAGGAGTTATCGTAGGAGTCGTGGTTCATTCGGGAAGCGATATACGGCCCTGTTCGTCTAGAGGGAAGCCCGGATTGTGGGCGACCTCCCAGAGATTGCCCTCGGTGTCGCGGAAATAGCCCTGCACGCCGCCGAAGAAGGCACGCTGGGCGGGCTTGACTATGCGGCCGCCGGCCTTCTCCGCCATTTCCAGGATGAGACCGACCTCTGGCTCCGTGCGTGTGTTATAGGCAAGCGCCACGCTCGACGATGCCGTCGCCGCCCGCTCGTGGTCCCCGTCGCCCTCCCCGATATCCGCCGCCATCTCCGCGCGCGGCCACAGCGCGAGGATCATGCCGCCCATCTGGAAGAAGGCTACGCCCTCGGTGATCTTCCGGTTACGCTCAAGCCCCATGGCTTCATAGAAGCGCACTGCCCGGTCGAGATCATCCACGCCAAGCGTGACGATGGATATGCGTGGTTCCAGTTTCATTTGAATCCAAAATGGCTCCGGAGAATTGAGAACAATTGCGCGGAAGAATGCTCGTCCAATTGGATTGATTGGCTCACTTTTCCTGGCATTTCGCGAGTTGGCCGTCCCATAGTGTTAATTTGAAGTAGCTTTCGGCCATCCATCTCGTATCTACTGCATCTATCGGATCATGCAGACTCATTCGCTCGAGTTTTCCTTCCGAGAAGTTCTGAATTCTCGCCATACTCACTCCCCCGTCCATTGCGGCTCGCGTTTTTCGATAAAGGCACCGATACCCTCTTCCGCGTCCCGCGCCAGCATGTTCTCCACCATCACGCGCGCGGTATATTCATACGCATCCGACAGGCCCATCTCGGCCTGGGCGTAAAAAGCCTCTTTGCCGATCTTGAGCGTCAACGGCGATTTCGAAGCTATGGTTCCGGCGAGCTCAGCCACAGCCGCCTGCACTTCGCCAGAGGGCACCACGCGGTTGACGAGACCGAAGGAAAGCGCCTTCTGCGCGTCAATCATCTCTCCGGTCAGAAGCATCTCCATGGCGTGCTTGCGCGAAACGTTGCGCGACAGTGCCACCATTGGCGTGGAGCAGAACAGGCCGATATTGACCCCAGGTGTTGCAAAGCGGGCCTGATCGCTCGCCACCGCCAGATCGCAGGAAGCGACGAGCTGGCAGCCGGCCGCCGTCGCCACGCCGTCCACGGCCGCAATTACGGGCTTCGGATGGCTCACGATCGTCTGCATAAGGGACGAGCACAGCGCCATGGCGTTGGTAAAGAACGTCCTGCCGCGGTCCGAGTCTTTCCGGTGCGCCGTCAGTTCCTTGAGATCGTGGCCGGCCGAGAACACCTTGCCTCCGTGCGCCAGAACGATCACACGCACCGCCTTGTCCTCGCGGGCGCGGTCAAGAGCGGCTTTCAGTGCCTCCATCATTGCCATGGAAAGCGCGTTGGCCGGCGGATTCCGCAAGGTGAGCGTCAGCACGCCCCCATCCAGCCGGCTTTCCACGAGGCCCACAGTTTCGCCACGGGCGGGCACGACAATTTCGGCCATTCCTCGCCTCCTTCATCTCACTCCTCACCTAACATAGGGCGGCAAGAAGAACAGCCTCCAATCTACGCCGCGCAGGTCTCACTATGACGGAAGGCCACGCAAACGGGTACAGAATTTGTGGTATTATATTACCTATTTCGTAAGCGATTGATTCAACGATGCTTTTCTTTCTGCACTCCAGCAATAACCCTTGACATGCAATTAAGCGCCTCTTATAAGCCGCCAGTCGCCGCACCTGCCGGCATTTCGAGGGTTCGCTCGGCGGGCCATCGGTTTAAGCAACAAGAAACGCTCTGCCTTGCGGCAGGGATCTGAAGACGGACAGGACAGTCATGAAGACCTTCTCGCAGAAACCTGCGGAGGTGACGAAGAAATGGGTGCTGATCGACGCTGAAGGGCTCGTCGTCGGCCGCCTCGCCTCTATCGTTGCCAACCGCCTGCGCGGCAAGCACAAGCCCACCTATACGCCGCATGTGGATGATGGCGACAACGTCATCGTCATCAATGCGGACAAGGTGGTGTTCACCGGCCGGAAATACCAGAACAAGAAGTATTACTGGCATACGGGCCATCCTGGCGGCATCAAGGAGCGCACGGCGCGCGAAATTCTCGAGGGCCGGTTCCCCGAGCGCGTGGTGGAAAAGGCCGTGGAACGCATGATCCCACGCGGGCCGCTTGGACGGCGCCAGATGAAGAACCTGCGCGTCTATGCCGGTCCCGACCATCCACACGAGGCGCAGCAGCCCGAGAAGCTCGACATTGCGGCGCTGAATAAGAAGAACGTAAGGGTCTAGGCCTATGGCTGAAATCAACTCCCTCCAGGAACTCGGCGCGACCACCCAGACGGCAACTGCTCCTGAAGCTCCGGTGCACGTGCAGAAGCTCGACGCCCATGGTCGGGCCTACGCTACCGGCAAACGCAAGAACGCGATCGCCCGCGTTTGGGTGAAGCCGGGCACGGGCAAGATCATCGTCAACGACAAGGAATTCAGCGAATATTTCGCTCGCCCGGTGCTGCAGATGATCCTGCAGCAGCCGATCGTAGCCGCCAACCGCAACGGGCAGTACGACATCGTCGCCACCGTGAAGGGCGGCGGCCTTTCGGGCCAAGCCGGTGCGGTTCGCCATGGCATTTCCAAGGCGCTCACCTATTACGAGCCGGAACTGCGTGCGGTTCTCAAGAAGGGCGGGTTCCTTACCCGCGACGCTCGCGTCGTGGAGCGCAAGAAGTACGGCCGCCGCAAGGCCCGCCGTTCCTTCCAGTTCTCCAAGCGCTAAGGCTCGGGCGCATATCATTTATGGAAAGCGGGCCTCCGGGCCCGCTTTTTTGTTGCGCGAGCGTCGCGCGCTGCCTAGCCGTGTTCGGTGCCGAAGGAAATTGCCAACCATGCCATCGAAATCCATCGATCATGCATTTACCGCGCGGCACGCGCTGGGTGCGGCCAGCGACCCGACCTATGCGGGCGCGCTGTCCTTCATGCGCCGCAGATTCACTAAGAATGTGAAGGGCGCGGACGCTGTGATATGGGGCATTCCTTTTGACGCGGCAGTGTCGAACAGGCCGGGCGCGCGCTTCGGTCCGCAGGCGATCCGGCGAGCCTCGGCGATTTTCGACAACGACCCGCAATATCCTTTCAGCCTGGACCTTTTCGAGGCGCTTTCGGTCGTCGATTACGGCGACTGCCTCCTTGACTATGGCCGGCCTGACAGGGCTCCCGCCATGATCGAGCGGGAAGCGTCGAAGATTCTGGCTTCAGGCGCATTTCTCGTCTCTCTCGGCGGAGATCATTTCGTCACCTGGCCTCTGCTCAGGGCGCACGCGGAAAAACATGGCTCGCCGCTTGCCCTCGTCCAGTTCGACGCGCATCAGGACACCTGGCCGGATGACGGCAAGCGCGTGGATCACGGCTCCTTTGTAGGCCGCGCCGTGCGCGAGGACATCATCGACCCAGCCCGCTCCATTCAGGTGGGCATCCGCACGCATGCGCCGGAAGATTGCGGTATCCGCATCCTGCACGGGTTCGACCTCGAGGAGATGAGAGCTGAGGAGATTGCCGAAATCATCCTCGGACATGTCGGAGAGACTCCGGCCTATGTCACCTTCGACATAGACTGCCTCGATCCAGCCTTTGCCCCCGGCACCGGGACGCCGGTGGCGGGCGGCCCCTCCTCCGCCAAGATGCTGTCTGTGCTGCGCCGGCTGGGCGGGCTCAACATCGTCGGTGCGGATGTGGTGGAGGTCGCGCCGCCCTATGACCATGCGGACATCACGGCCATTGCGGGTGCGGCCGTGGCGATGCACTATCTGGGTCTCCTGGCCGAGCGGAAGCGACGATAGGCTTGAAGGGATGATTCAAGAAGTTTCCGGATTGATTCCGGATTCGGCCCCAACCATCTGAAACAGACTCTTTTCGGGCGATAACCCATGACGGCAAAAATCTTCATCGACGGTGAGCACGGCACGACGGGGCTGCAAATACGCGCGCGGCTTGCCGGGCGCAAGGACATCGAGCTCATTTCGGTTCCGGCGGAGCGGCGCAAGGACCCAGCGGCCCGCGCCGAGTTCCTGAACGCCGCCGACATCGCCATTCTGTGCCTGCCCGACGATGCCGCGCGCGAGAGCGTATCGCTGATCGAGAACGATACGACGCGGGTGATCGATGCCTCGACCGCCCATCGGGTGGCGGATGGCTGGACCTACGGATTCGCTGAGATGGATGGCGGCCAAGCGGAGGCCATCGCAAAGGCCAAGCGCGTGGCGAATCCAGGCTGCTGGCCGCAGGGACCCATCGCGCTTCTGCGCCCCCTGATATCGGCCGGTCTGCTTCCGGCCGACTTCCCGGTCACGGTCAACGGCATTTCTGGCTATACAGGCGGCGGGCGGTCCATGATCGAGGATTATGAAGCCAAGGGCGAGGATGCACCCGAGTTCCTGCCCTACGGCCTCACGCTTTCGCACAAGCATCTGCCGGAGCTGCGCGCCTATGCCAAACTCGCCCGCGACCCCCTGATACAGCCCGCGGTCGGCAATTTCGCCCAAGGGATGATCACCGCCGTTCCCTTGCAGCTCGGTCATCTCGATCGTGTGCCGAAAGGTGAGGAACTCTACGAGGCGATCGCCGGGCACTATGCCGGGCTTAAGGCAAGTCTGGTCGAGGTGGCGCCCCTCACGGCCATCGAACGTTCGCCGGAAATCGAGCCGGAACGCTTCAACAACACGGACCGAATGCGGCTTTACGTCTTCGCCAACGATGCGCGCGCGCAGGCGCTGCTGCTTGCCGTCTATGACAATCTCGGCAAGGGCGCATCAGGTGCGGCGGTGCAGAACCTGGACCTGATGCTGAACGGAGCGGGTTGAGAAGCCCGCCTGCAAGCGCGATCAGCCCACGCTGGACACCCGATCGAAATCTTCAGAAGCAAGCGCGCCGGAGGGGTAGCTCCCTCTGGTGGCGCGCCAGTGGGCCGTGGCAAAGCCCAGGACAACCAAGGCGGCAGCCTGATGGAGCAGCGCCCAACCAAGCGGCGCGACCAGGAGGAGCGTGGCGATTCCGATTGCCGCCTGCAGTGAGACAAGCACGAAGAGAAGTACGGCACGGCGCGCGTGGGTGGTGCCGGGTTCAGAACGCCAGACCGCGATCGCGTGCCAGAGCGAGAGGGGGAGCACCGTATAGGCGCCGAGACGGTGCACGAACTGAACGGTCTTCGGGTTTTCGAACAGGTTCACCCATACCGGTTCCTGCGTGAAAAGCCCGCCGGGAATGAGCGCGCCGTCCATCAGCGGCCAGGTATTGTAGGTCGCCCCCGCATCGAGGCCGGCGACAAGCCCGCCGAGATAGATCTGCACGAGAACGGCGACGACGAGCCAGCCGGAAAAGCGGCGCGTCCCGTAGCTCGACGGCCCGGTGCTGTGAGGGGCTAGCCCCCGCGCGACGGCCATCGTAGCGACGAAGATGAGGCAGGCGATGGTAAGATGCGTGGCGAGTCTGTACTGGCTCACGTCGACGCGGTCGACCAGACCCGAGGCTACCATCCACCACCCGACGGCTCCCTGAACGCCGCCCAAAGCCAGAATGCCGAGAAGCTTCAGTTTAAGGTGACTTTCCAGCCGTCCGGTTACCCAGAAGAAGAGAAGCGGCAGGGCGAAGACAAAGCCCACGCCGCGCGCCAGAAGTCGGTGCGCCCATTCCCACCAGAAAATCACCTTGAACTCGTCAAGGCTCATGCCGCGATTGATCTGCTGGTATTCCGGTATCTGCCGGTACTTGTCGAATTCCTCCTGCCATTGAGCGGCATTGAGCGGCGGGATCACACCATGAATGGGCTTCCATTCGGTAATTGACAGGCCGGAATCGGTAAGCCGCGTCGCTCCTCCGACCAGCACCAAGGCGAACAACAGTATGAGAACGCAATAGAGCCAAACGCGCAACCAGAGGCGGTTGCGATGTTCATCGATGCGGCTTGAGGTCTTCAACTCGGTCGCAGTCACGGCTTTTCCATCCAGATGACGAGCTAGGTGGACCAAAGCCACCCTGCTTGCAAGGCTTCGCTGCGCGACACGAGGTCGCCGCGTGCGGCAATATGGGGCTGTCGGCCAGCTGCCGATTGTTTTATGGACGGCCGCGAAAGGATTTCCGCGATGCCCGTGCGCCTGAAGAAGTTCATCGGCATGATCGGCCTGCTGCTTCTGGTGGTGATCTATGCCGTCGTCTCCACGGCGGTGGCCGTAGCGCAGCTTGCCGACAAGAGCGCATGGGTGCATCTGGCCTTCTATTTCTTCACTGGCCTGCTGTGGGTGCTCCCGGCCATGCTTCTCATAAAATGGATGGAGGGTAGGCCCCGGCGTGGAACCGATATCGAGCATTGATTCACTTTTTCCGCCTAAGCTGCGGGAAAAATGTGACGAATGCCGGTATGAGGACATGGCAGAGATTGCGGCGCCGGAACAGGCAATTTTCCCGACGGAAGGGACGGCTGTCGAAGCCATAGGCTGGTCGGCCCGAGTACTGCCTGCCGACGAAGCGGGGCTTAAGGCCTATGAAGCCTTTTGCGAAGGCGCCTGCTGGGCGCCGCCGCAAAGTCCGCTTTGGGCAAAGGCCTGGCTGTACGATGCTGACGAAAACGGGGTTATCGCCCTGCTTTTCCGCGACGGCGCGCCGGCCATGGCCCTGGCGCTCGAAGTCGTACGTAAGGGCTTCGTACGCGTGGCGCGCTTTGCCGGCGGGTCACATGCCAACGGAAACTTCCCCGCCCTTCACCCCTCTGCCGGTCCGGAGCGCGGTGATCCTTCGGCCGTTCGGTCCCTCCTGCAAGGCGTCCGCGCCGCCCGGCCGGACATCGACATGCTCGCGCTCGAGCGGCAGATGGAAAGTCTCGGGAACCATCCAAATCCGCTGCTCACCCTCCCCCACACTCAAAGTCCCAATCTGGCGCTTGCCGCCGACCTTACGGGCGGTTTCGACCGGCTTCTGTCGCGCAGCAGCAAGGACCGGCGACGCAAGAAGTACCGTTCCCAGCTCCGCAAGTTCGAGGCCGCCGGCGGCTACCGCCGCTTTGAAGCGTCCTCGGCAGCTGAGGTGGACAACCTCCTCGACCTGTTCTTCCGGTTCAAGGGCGAGCGCCTAAAGCGCATGGGTGTTGCGGATACCTTCGCCTCCCCGCATGTGCGCGAAAGCTTCCGCCGTCTTTTCCGCGCCGCCCTCGACACACAGCCGTCCCCCTTTGCCCTGCATGCGCTTGAAGTGGGCGGCAAAATCCGTGCCATCACGGGGTCGAGCCGCAGCGGCGACAGGATTATTTGCGAGTTCGGCGCTTTCGCTGAAGACGAACTTACCAAGGTCGCGCCGGGTGATTTCCTGTCCTATCAAAATATTGCCGAAGCCTGTGCCGAGGGTGTTGCGCTCTACGATTTCGGCGTCGGGGACGAGCCCTACAAGCGCGCCTGGTGCGACATCGAAATCCGCCACGCCGATGTGTTTGTCGGCCTGACACGGCGGGGCCGCGCGTTGGCCATGACGAGCTTTGCCAAGACCGCTGCGAAACGCATGGTCAAGCAGAATCCCACTCTGGCGAGGATTGCGCGACGCGCGCGACAGGTGCTCGGCCGGGGCTAATGTTACGCCGCATCGCGGCCTGGCGGCGCGGAGGGCGGCACGTAGCCGGCAGGGGTGACCAGAAGCGGTTTGCCCAGCCCGCCATCAGCGAGGGCGGCGGCAGTGGCCGTGACGCGGTTCTCCTGTGGATCGAGGACGCTGACGAGCACTTGCGCGTCGTCCCCCATAAGGCACTTCACGGCGGCGGCATCCGCCGCTCCGCATTCCACCACCACCACGTCATAAGCGATGGTGAGCGAATTCAGGATGATCGGCAGCCGGTCAAAACCCCGCATGGCATGCTCGGGATCGGCCGTGCCCACGGGAATGATATGGCAGCTTGAATAGAGGTCGGCGTGGATGACATCGGCGAACTGCGCCCGCACCGCCAGAAGATTCGTAATACCGGCATAGGCCGTGCTTTCCAGCATGGGCCGCGAGGCGGCACCCGAGGCGGTAAGATCGATGAGCAACACCCGTAGGCCCGCATCGGCCACCTCGCGCGCCACCAGAACGGCGGTCGCCGCGGCCTCGTCGCCTTCCGGAGAGACGAAGATGGCGCGGGCGATCCCCTTGGAAATCAGTGCTTCGGCCGCCATTTCGATATCGATTTCCCCGAGGCTGCGCGAGCGGTATGGGCGGCTGGCTTCAGCACCGGTGCCCTGTTTCGGTTCAGCCGTGGAAGCCGTGGGCGGCGGGGTCGCTGCCGGCGCGGCCTCCCTCTCCACGGTCTCGGTTTCCTCCTCCGCCACTGCAGGCGCGAGGACGGGCATATCGGTAGATTCGGCCTCCAGAGCCCCTTCGGCAGGTCGCAGAGCGCGGCCGCTGAAAAGCTCCTTCAGAAGCGTGAAGATGAGCATCAGCAGAAGGGTGGCCGCGAAGGCGGCGAGTGTCAGCGGCCCCACTTTCGGAAAATAGGACTCCGAAGGCACGATGGCGCGCGAGAAGATGCGGGCGTCGACCGGCAGGTAATTGCGGTCCCTGCGCGCGGCGGCCTCGCGATAGCGCGTCAAATAGGATTCCAAGAGCTCGCGCTGCGCTGCCGCCTGCCGCTCAAGGGCCCTCAACTCGACCTGTTGCTCTTCCGCACGCGCCGATTCGGCCTTGAGCCGCTCCACCTCGGCTGCAAGTTCCTCTTCGCGCCTGCGGGCTGTCCCAGCCTCGGTTTCAAGCCCGGCTAAAACCTTCTCGGATTCGGCGCGGATCTGAGTGTCCAGATCGGAAAGCTGCGAACGCAGTGCCCTTATGCGCGGATGGTTATCGAGGAGCGTGGTGGACAGTTCAGCGATCTCAGCCTGCAGCTCCACCTGCCGCTCACGCAGCCGCTGTATCAGGCCGGAAGCGAGAACATCGGGTAGAGTCTCGGGAGGCACACCGCTTTCGATGGCGGCGCGAACCGATTCGGCCTTGGCTTCGGCAGCGGACCGGCTGACGCGCACGCGCGACAATTCACTGGACAGTTCGGCGAGCTGCTGCGTCGCCAGGACGGTGTTGTTCCGGCCGATCAGAAGATCCGATTGCGCGCGGAACTCCGCCACACGCGCCTCCGCCTCCCTCACGCGCTCGCTGAGATCGGCAATTTCCGGCTCCAGCCATTCCGTCGCATCCACATTGGACTGCAGCTTGGCTTCGCGCTGGTTTGCCACATAGGCATCGGCCACTGCATTCACCACCTGCGCGGCAAGCTCCGGATCCTCGGAGGAAAACTGGATGACGATGACGCGGGAATCCTCCACGCGGTAGACATTGAGCTTTTCACGGAAGGCGCGCAGCACCCTTTCCTCCGGCGGGATGCTGGAAGGGCTTTTCAGGCCAACGGTTATGAGCGTCCGCTCAAGTAAAGAATCTGTGGCCTTGAACTCTTCCCGGCTCGCCAGATTGAGCTCCCGGGCAACCCGCGTCAGCACTTCCGACGAGGTGATGACTTCCACCTGGCTGGCGACACCCTCCTCGTCGAGAATGGCGGAATCGCTGTTGGTGCCCGCCGCCTGCGGCCGCGTGTAGACCGACTCGCGCGTCTCGATCAGCACCCGAGTTTCGGCGCGATAAAGGGGGGTGACGAGGAGCAGGAGCACGAAGACGGCGGCCGCAACCACAAGGGAGACAAGCAGGATGCGCCGCCAATCGCGCCGGACGCTCGCCAGCAGCCGGCCAAGATCGACATCCACGTCGTTGACATCAGGCGCGCGGCTGTTCATCCACCCTCTCCGGATCGCTCGACTGTCAAGGTAAATGCACATGGTAACCAGCAGGTTAACCGGCGCATCTCACGCTTCCTGCCCCGCGGCGGCAACTTAACCGAGCATTAACCCTGATGTTTCAATAACGTCAGAGTTATGGCATTCGCAGGATGCCGCCCGGGAGATCGCAATCCGGCTATGAAGAAACTGATCCCGCTCCTTATGAGCCTTGTTGCGGCGGCCATGCTTGCTGCATGCTCAGGTTACACGCCGCCCCCTCCCGCCTTCCATGAGGTCCTGTATCAGCCTTACGTGATCGATGCGGGAGACGAGTTGCGGATCACGGTCTTCGGCCAGGACAATCTCACCAACACCTACAGCGTGAACCAAGCGGGATACATCGCTTTCCCGCTGATCGGCGCTGTGCCCGCGCGCGGCCATACCGCCAGCCAGATCGAGCAGCAGATCGCAAGGATGCTGCGCAACGGCTATCTGCGTGATCCCGACGTTACGGTGGAGGTGGCGCGCTACCGGCCCATCTTCGTGATGGGCGAGGTCGGAAACCCCGGACAATATTCCTACGTGCCCGGCATGACCGTGCAGAAGGCGATCGCGGCGGCCGGCGGCTTCACTCCCCGCGCCAATCAGCGCAATGTGGACGTCACCCGCGACATCAACGGCCAGGTGATGACGGGACGGGTCGTAACATCCGACCCGCTGCTTCCCGGCGATACGATCTATGTACGTGAGCGCCTGTTCTGACGGCGGCGGCGCCGTTTCCGGCAGAAGGCGACCCTTGCGTGTCGTCCATTGCTTCCGCTCGCCCGTAGGCGGCATCTTCCGCCATGTCAGGGATCTGTGCGAGGCGCAGGCTGCAGCGGGCTATGAAATTGGCATCGTGTGTGATTCCACCACCGGTGGAGCCTTCGAGGACCGGCTTTTCGAGGCCATAGCCGACAAGCTCGCGTTGGGCGTGGTGCGCACGCCGATGCAGCGGCACGTCGGCCCCGGCGATCTTTCCGCCGCCTGGCGCACACTCCGCATTATTCGGCGCATGAAGCCCGATATTCTGCACGGACACGGGGCGAAGGGCGGCGCCTATGCACGGCTGTTCGGCACCGCGCTAAGGGCCACCGGCCGTCGCGTCGTGCGGCTATACGCGCCCCACGGCGGCAGCCTGCATTACGACGCCGACGCGCTGTCCGGCCGCGCCTTCTTCATGCTGGAGGCGCTGATGGGTCGGATGACAGACCATATCTTCTTCGTCTCCGAATATGAAAACCGCGCCTACAAGGAGAAGGTGGGCGTGCCGCACGCGCCGGCAAGCCTTATCTACAACGGCTTGCGGCCGGAAGAATTCGTCTCGATCGCCAATGCGTCCGATGCCGCCGACTTCCTCTATGTCGGCATGATGCGGGATCTCAAGGGGCCTGATCTCTTCATAGAGGCCCTCAAGGAAACGGAGCGGCGCACGGGCCGCACCTTGTCTGCAAAGTTGGTGGGCGACGGCGACGACCGGCCAAAATATATGGAGCAGACCAGCAGGCTTGGCCTGTCGGATCGAGTGACCTTCCTGCCCGCCATGCCTGCACGCGAAGCCTTTGCTCTGGGCAGGATCATGGTGGTGCCCTCGCGCGCGGAAGCCATGCCCTATGTCGTGCTGGAGGCGCTGGCGGCCGGAAAACCGCTGATCGCGACCGCCGTGGGTGGCGTGCCCGAGATTCTCGGCGTAGACTCCCCTGCCCTTGCCGCGCCTTCCGTCTCCTCCCTCGCCGACCGGATGGTTCTGGCGCTGGCCGACGAAGAGGCCTACCGGAAGCTCATGCCATCGGAAGACGTGTTGCGATCCCGCTTCAGCGTGAGCCGCATGGCGGAACGGATCGAGGCGGTCTACCAAGAGGCCCTAGCAACAGCCTTGCCGCGCTGACGCGACAGCCGCTCTTCGTATCAAGGGATTCTTTAGGTCCTTGCCATAATAGCCGAACGAACTGGCTATTATGCACCATGAACAAGGTCGAGACCACGGATCGTTTTGCCACCGAGGCGGGGCGGACTCAGGCAGAGCGGCGAGAACAGGCCGTGCTTAGTCCCGTCGCGCTTCAGGTCGCGCAGCAATACCGCCGCGATACCATGTCCCCCGTCATCGTCAGCGGGGTCATGCGACTTGTGGAATTTGCGGTCCTTCTTCTTTCGGGGTTGCAAATTTATGCTGGCTATGTGGGTCTGGGCGGAGAGCTCTCATGGGAGTACCCGCTCGTCATCACCGGCGTGTCGCTGCTCGCCGTGATCCTCCTGGAGGTGCTTGACGCCTACCAGATGCCAGCGCTGCGCAATCCGCTTTCCCAGGCGGGACGCATTTTCCTCACCTGGTCGGCCGCTTTCGCGCTGCTCATCGTCGGGCTGTTCTTTCTGAAGGTTTCAGCCCAGTTCTCGCGCTTCTGGCTGGGCACCTGGTACGCCGCGGGCCTGTTGCTAATGCTCATCCTGCGGCTTGCCGCCGCAAGGCTCATCCGCCGCTGGGCACGCAACGGCCGCATCGAGCGGCGGGCCGTAATCGTCGGCGGAGGCAAGAACGCCGAAACGCTCATCCGCGCGATCGAGCAGCAGCCCTATAACGACATTCGCATCTGCGGTATCTTCGACGACCGCGATGACACACGCTCGCCACCCGTGGTGGCGGGATATCCCAAGCTCGGCAACATAGACGAGCTGATCGCCTTCGCCCGCATCGCGCGCATCGACATGCTGATCGTCTCACTGCCGATCAGCGCCGAAGCCCGCGTGCTCTCGCTTCTGCGCAAGCTTTGGGTGCTGCCGATCGACATCCGGCTTTCCGCACATGCAAACCAGCTTCGCTTCCGCCCGCACGCCTATTCCTACATCGGTTCCGTGCCGATGCTGGATATATTCGACCGCCCGATCAACGACTGGGATTCGGTGGCGAAGCGGGCCTTCGACATCGTCTTCAGCCTGCTCGGCATCATCGTCTTTTCACCCATCATGCTGGCGACGGCCATCGCCATAAAGCTCGACAGCAAGGGGCCTGTGATCTTCAAGCAGAAGCGGCACGGCTTCAACAACGAGGTGATCGAGGTCTACAAGTTCCGCTCGATGTATGTTGAACACAGCGATCCCACCGCGCGCAAGCCGGTGACGAAGGGCGATCCACGGGTAACGCGCGTCGGCCGCTTCATCCGCAAGACGTCGATCGACGAACTGCCACAATTCTTCAACGCGCTTTTCGGCAGCCTCTCCCTTGTCGGCCCGAGGCCGCATGCGGTAGCCGCCGAAGCGCACAACCGCCTGTTTTACGAGGTAGTGGACGGCTATTTTGCCCGCCACAGGGTGAAGCCCGGCGTGACCGGCTGGGCCCAGATCAACGGTTGGCGCGGCGAACTGGATACGGAGGAAAAGATCAGGAAGCGTATCGAATACGACCTCTACTATATTGAGAACTGGTCGCTTCTGTTCGATCTGAAGATCCTGTTCCTGACGCCGATCCGGCTTTTGGACACGAGAAACGCCTATTGATTGCTCAAGGCCAGGAAAGCGCAGCCTTCCCCACACTGCCGCGTGCGGTGGTGAACGCGAAGCTCGTGGTGCTGATACGCACAGGGGCTGTCATGCTCGGGGTATTCCTTTCGGGCTTCGTGCTGCGGGAGCCGGCGCCCTATGAGCTCTACATGGCCGGGCTGATCGCTGTATGGAGCCTGTTCGGGCTGCGGCTGTCGCGTCACGTCATGCCGCTTCTTGTCCTCCTGGTCGTGTTCAATATCGGCGGGCTCATCTCCATGAGCCAGCTACCCGAGCTCGGCGACATCCCCCTCTACCTCGCCGTCTCCCTCTTTCTCGCCCTGACGGCGGTTTTCTTCGCTGCTATTGTAGAGGCCTATCCCGACCTCCTGCCGCTCATCTTCCGTCCCTGGATCGCGGCGGCGGTGGTCACTGCGTTTGCCGGTATCCTGGGCTATTTCAATGCCTTCCCTGGTGCTGAAATCTTCACCCGCTACGGGCGAGCATCAGGCGTGTTCGAAGACCCCAACGTGTTCGGCCCCTTTCTCACATTGCCGGCCATCTTCCTGCTACACCGGATGATGACGGGTGCGCCACGCGCGGCCTTTCTCGCCATACCGGCCTTTCTCGTCATCCTCTTCGGCCTCTTTCTCTCCTTCTCGCGTGGCGCATGGGGCCTCTTCCTCGCTTCAGCGGTGATGCTCACGCTCGCGCTTTTCATTCACAATCGGCGCGGCGCGGTACGGCTCAGAATCGCGGGCATGAGCCTCGCGGCCTTTGCGATCATAACGCTGACGCTTCTCGTCGCCCTGCAGATTCCTGCCGTGGCGGACCTCTTCTCCGAGCGCGCACGCCTGGTGCAGGAATATGACGCTGCCAGACTGGGCCGCTTCGCCCGCCATCTGATCGGCTTTGCGATGGCGGCCGAACATCCGCTCGGAATAGGCCCCCTGCAGTTCGGCAAGCTCTACGGCGAGGACACGCATAATATCTGGCTCAAGGCGCTCCTCGACTATTCCTGGCTGGGTTTCGCGGCCTGGCTGACACTGATGGTGTGGACAGTGGCGGCGGGCTTCCGCATCATCTTCCGTGCCCGGAGCTGGCAACCCTTTCTGCTTTGCACCTATGTGACCTTCCTCGGCCACATCGCGCTCGGCACGGTGATCGATACCGACCATTGGCGGCATTTCTATATGCTTTTGGGTCTGTTGTGGGGCATGATGGCGCTGGAACAGCGGCATCAGACAGCAGCGCGGCATGTGACCTTCTGAGATCCAGAGCCTTGAAAGGAGGCTCGCCAGGCTCGGGCCCAGCCTCGGCCATGACCCCTTGGACAGGGTCTCTTTAGGTCTTGCGCCGCTTCGTGCGAAACTATAAGGGTTCAGCGGTTCGGAGCGTAGCGCAGCCCGGTAGCGCACTTGACTGGGGGTCAAGGGGTCGTGGGTTCGAATCCCGCCGCTCCGACCATTTCTCAAATTGCCTGGCCCGAAGACAGGGCAACAGCTCGTCCCCAAGACATGGGTGATAATCTGTTCACCGGTCAGCGACACTTGAGCCCCTCCTCACACGAACGATTCGCTCAAGGCGAAACCAGAAGGCTTTCCGGGCGTTACAGCCAGACACGCCTTGGAGGGCGATATGGCGCCGCGTCCTTACTGGAAGGGATATCTGAAACTCTCGCTCGTGACCTGTCCGGTCTCGCTCACGCCAGCGACCACGGAGGGCGAGAAGATTCGCTTCCACACCATCAACCGCGTAACCGGTCACCGCGTTAAAAGCCGCTATGTGGATGCCGAAACTGGCAAGCCGCTTCGTGAAGAGGACGAGATAAAGGGTTACGAGACGGCCGAAGGCGAATATGTGACCTTCGAGGATGAAGAGTTGGAGGCCGTCGGCCTCGAAAGCACGCGCACGATCGACATCGAGCAGTTCGTGCCCGCCGATTCGATCGAGTGGATATGGTACGACAAGCCTTACTACCTCGTGCCGGACGACGAAGTCGGCCAGGAGGCCTTCGCCGTCATCCGCGAAGCCATGGCAGCGACGGATACAGTGGGCATTTCCCGGCTCGTGCTTTCCCGGCGGGAGCGCGCCGTTCTTCTGGAGCCGCGCGGCAAGGGGATCGTGCTTTGGACGCTGCGTTACGGCGATGAGGTGCGCCAGCCGGAGGAGATCTTTGCCGGGCTAGGGGACAGAAAGGTGGAATCCCGGCTCGTCCCCCTTATCGAGAATCTGATCGAAGACATGAAGCAGCCCTGGGATGCCTCCATGGTCACGGACCCGGTGCAGGCGCGGCTTAAAGAGATCATCGAGCTCAAGCAGAAAAAGACCAAGCGCCCGGCGAAGCGGAAGAAGAAAGAGGAGGAAGAGCCAGAGGTGCCAGGCAATGTCGTCAGCATCATGGATGCACTGAAGAGATCCATCTCCCACGAAAAGAAGCGGCGCTAACGGGTTTTAAGCCGCTTTTTTGATACGGCGCCCGAGGGGAGCCGCCGCCTTGAAGAAATCCTCCCATGGATCGGTATCAACCGCTGCAAGGCGGGTGAGCGCGTTTTTCACCGTAAAGTATGACGGGCCGATCGCGGGGCTGAGTTCGTCCCAGGCAAGCGGCATGGAAACAGCCGCTCCCGGCCGTGCGCGCGTGGAATAGGGAGCGATTGCCGTCGCGCCCCGGCCGTTTCGCAGATAATCGATCAGGATTTTTCCGTTTCGTCTGGCCTTGGTGACGGTAGCGACGAAGCGGTCCGGACTGTCGGCGGCCATGCCGTCGGCGATCCCCTTGGCGAAAGCCTTCACCTCCTCCCAGCCGGCGCGTGGCTTCAGCGGCGCGACCACATGCAGGCCCTTGCCGCCGGAGGTCTTCACGAAACTCGCCAGCCCTTTCCGGTCAAGCCTTTCACAGACTTCCTGTGCAGCTTCAATCACCCTTGTCCACGGAACGCCAGGGCCCGGGTCGAGGTCCATGGTGATCATATCGGGCCGTTCCAGGTCGTCGAGGCGCGCACCCCAGGGATGGATTTCCAAGGCGCCGCCCTGCACCAGCCCCAGCAGCCCAGACAAACCGTCGATAGCAATGATCGGCTCATCGTCCTCAGGGTCATCCGCCTTCAGGATCTCGGCGGACTGGCCTTTCCATGCGTGCTTCTGGAAAAAGCACTGCCCCTCCACCCCGTCGGGGCAGCGCAGCAGGGCCAGCGGCCGCTTGACAATGAAGGGCTCCATGCGCGGCCAGACTTCGGCGTAGTAATCGGCCAAGCCTTGCTTGGTAACGCCTGCATCCTTCCAATAGAGCCGGTCCGGATGCGTGAGCCGGACTGCCGGTGCCCGTCTCTCCGGCAATGCCTGGCCGCCCGTCTCGCGAACGATCTGGCAAGGTTCCTTGTCCTCGCGCAGTCCGCGGAAAGAGGCGTGGCGGATGTGATCGTCAGCTGTCCATGTCCTGAATTCCACCTCCGCCACCAGCTCCGGGCGGACGAATCTGGCCTGCCGTGCCTCTTCGGTCGAAAGCTTGTTTGCAAAGGGGCTTTTCGCCACCCGCATCGGCTCCAGGCGCTGATAGAGCTCCTGCGCCAGCGCGTGGCTAAAGCCCGTGCCCACGCGACCCGCATGCATCAGATTGCCGTCCTCGTAATAGCCAAGAATCAGCGAACCGATTGCGTTGCGGAAGGTGGCCGACGGCACATAGCCCGCGATCACGAATTCCTGGCTCAGGGCGCATTTGACCTTGAACCAGTTCTTGCCCCGGCCGGAGCGATAGGGCGCATCGCGATCCTTAGAGATAATTCCCTCGAGGCTCAGCCTGCAAGCGTGGCGCAACACCAGGGCGCCGTCCTCCTCGAAATGCTCGCTGTAGCGCAGGACGGGCGGTGCGTGTTCCAGCAGTTTTTCCAGAACCTCCTTGCGCTCGATAAGTGCTGCGGGGCGCACATCATTGCCATCCAGATAGAGGAGATCAAAGAGGTAAAAGACCATCCGGTCGGTGCGGCCGGCCGACAAATCCGCCTGAAGAGCGGAGAAGTCCGCCGCACCGCCGTTGCCTTCCACCACCAGCTCCCCATCGATGATGGCCTGCGTTACCGGGAGGGCGGATAGGGCGCTCGAAACCGCCTTGCCGAACCGCGCGGTCCAGTCTAGCCCGCTTCGGGTGAAGAGCTTGACCGCATTGCCGCGGATATGAGCCTGCAGGCGATAGCCGTCGAACTTGATTTCGTGCAGCCATTTCGTGCCGGATGGCGGCGTGTTCCTGGGCGAAGCCAGTGCCGGCTCGATGAAGCCCGGATATCCGGCCTTCCTCGCGCGCTTGGGCAGCGGGAGCTTGTCCACCGACGGCCGCTCTATGCGTCCCGTTCTCGACGACCAGCCCGGCGCCTCTCCCTCGACATCCTCGATCATTCGCCCCGTCTTCACCGATTCGGGACGTTCCTCGAGAATGTCCGGGGCCCGTTCGTCGCGGGCAAATTCGTCATCGCCCTTGATCAGAAGCCAGTTTTCCTTCTCCTCGCGCGGCTTCTTCGCCATGCGTACAAGGTGCCACCGCCCGCGCAGCTTCTCGCCATGGATCTCGAAACCGAGATGCCCCTTGGCGTAGCCCTTCTTCGCATCCCCGATGGGAGACCAGCGCCCCCGGTCCCAGATGATCACCGTGCCGCCGCCGTACTCCCCTTTGGGAATGGTGCCTTCGAAGTCACCATATTCCAGCGGATGATCCTCCACATGGACGGCGAGCCGCTTCTCGCCCGGCACCAGGCTAGGCCCCTTGGCGACCGCCCAGCTCTTCAGAACGCCGTCCATCTCCAGGCGCAGATCGTAGTGGAGGCGCCGAGCGGCGTGCTTCTGTATGACGTAGCTGTCGCCGCCTTGGGGCTTCTTTTTCGCCCTGCCGCGCGGCTCTGGCGTAGCGGCAAAGTCCCGCTTCTTGCGGTAGGCGGTCAGCGCCATCAGCCTGCCTTGCGGCGCCGCGCGGACGCGGTCTTTTTCGTTTTGTCGGCGCGCGCCTTCTTCGGTGCCTTCCCGCCGCTGGCTTCAGCGCTTCTGCGCAAGGCATCCATCAGGTTCACCACCTTCGTCTCCTTAGGCGGCTTCGGCAGCTCGATCTCCCTCCCCTCCAGCTTCGCCTTGACCAACTCCGCCAGCGCCTGGTCGTAGCGGTCGTCGAAGGCACACGGATCGAAGTCGCCCTGCTTGGTCTCGATGATGTATCTGGCAAGATCGAGCATCTCGCTCTCGATCTTCAGATCGGGTAGATCCTCGAAGACGGTCTCAGCGGGGCGCACTTCGTAGTCGAAATTGAGAGTGTTGGCGACAAGCCCGGGCCCATCCGGGCGCAGCAGCAGTGGGCGCACACGCCGGAAGAGAACCGCACGCGCGAAGGCGGCAACCTTCTTCCGCCGCATGCCCTCGCGGATCACCGCGAAGGAATCGGCGCCCACGGGTCCCGTGGGCGCGATGTAATAGGGCCGGTCGAAATAGGCGGTGTCCACCTCGTCCAGAGGCAGAAATGCTTCGATCCGGATGGTCTTGTCGCTTTCCGGAATCGTCTCGGCGATCTCTTCCGGCTCCAGGACGACATATCGGTCGTCGCCCGCATCATAGCCTTTCACCTGCGCGTCGCGCTCTACCGGCTCCTCCGTTTCCTCGTCGATATACTCTCGATGGACGCGGTTGCCGGTTTTGCGGTTAAGCACATGGAAGGAGACGCGCTGTGAAGTGGTGGCACCGGCGTAAAGCGCAACCGGCACCGTGAGTTCGGAAATCTTGAGATAACCTTTCCAGGTTGCCCGGGGCGCCACGGTACTCTCCATCAACAGAACCGCTCTAAACGCGCGCGGCCGGCTGTATGTTCCGCCACGCGGTAGTGCTGACTCATTCGGGAAGAGCTGTCGGATCAGGGGTTACAATACCCGCTCACAGGAGCATGACTAACATTAACATTTTCCGTGCACGCTTTATCTTCTTGCTAGAATCGCAAACGATCACAATAAGTTATCTCACGTAATGGTACATAGATTTGGTATAATCTATTTGTAAAATTACTTCATTTTGCAAAATTGCTCTCCACTTCCCCTTGAGTAGTCCTGCTCATGCAGAAAGACAGCTGGGGCGGGAGCAAAGGCCGCGGATGCGGACGGCAGCGGCGATCTTTCGCCGTACGAGTTCGCTGCCCTTGCCGGCCAGGTCAAAAAAGAGGAATATGACAATGAGGACACTTATCGGATCGATCGCAGGGGTTCTGCTTCTTGCGCTCGCCGCTTGCGACGGCGGCGGTTCTGCTCCGCCTCAGGGCGGCAGCGACGCAGGTGGAACGGTCACCGTTCCGTCGTCGGAGCCGACCGACATGGGCGGAGCCAGTCCTACCCAGCCTGCACAATAAGGCTGTGCGGGAATCCTGAACGCCGACTGCTCCCGGCGCCCCGCAAAGGCTTAGACCGCCGGGAGCGGTTTTCTCCCTACTGTGCCAACCCTCCCCGGCGGGGAGGGTTTTATTGTCTCTGTCATATTCTGCTGTCCTACGGCGCACCGAGCGGATTGGACGGCGGGGCACCAGACGCGACACCTGCAATGACCTGTTGCAGGAAGTTGACTTCGCGGCCACCTGTAGGCGTCGTCCGTGAGATGAAGTCGAACACCTTGCCGTCCTTGAGCCCGTAGTGAGCGATCTGCCGGACGCGCTCGTCGTCACCGAAATAGACGGCCAGCACCTGCTGCTCGACCAGTTTCGGCCGCATGAAGGCCGCGCCCCGCACCCGCTTCTGAGAAATGTAGTAGAAGGCCTCGTTGTCGAAGGTCGCTGTGGTGGACGGCGTGCCGAGCGCAAGCAGCACCTGCTCCCGGCTGGAGCCAACCGGAACAAGTTCCAGCGCCTCCTCGTCGATGACGAAGCCATGGGTCAGGGTCTCGCTTCCACCGAGGGTCGAGCCCACACTGCCGCATCCTGAAAGCAGCACGCCGCCGATCGCAGCGGCAAGCACTGCCCGGCAGGCACCGTTGGTCTTGATTTTCCGCACCCGCAACGACATCTCCCTGATCGACCCGCCCGGCAAAGCCGGGTCCAGCCCTTTGCGTAGCCCGGCAAAACCGGTAAACCAGCTTTCGCGCCGATGCAACCGGACCCCAACCAGTCGAAGGAGGCGCCCGTCATGTTTCAATGGCTTTCCGGCGCGCGCCGGCGCGACCGCCGCCTCGTGGTGGAGGCGCTCTACGGAGAAATCGTGGCAGCGGCACGGCGGCCGCCGCTTTACGCCGACTGGGGTGTGCCCGACACGCCGCTGGGACGCTTCGAGATGCTGTCACTCTTCATGTTCCTGTTTCTTCACCGCATGCGCCAGAGCGGCACCAGCGGGGCGCCGAAGGAGCTCTCACAGGAAGTGACCGACCTCTTCTTCCTCGAGGTGGATCATTCGCTGCGGGAGCTCGGCGTGGGCGATCTCGGCGTACCGAAGCGTATGAAGAAGCTCGCCCGCATGTTCTACGGAAGGCTCAATGCCTACGGAGCTGCAGTGGATGCGGCCGACGCCCTTGCCCTCGCCTCCGCATTGCACAGGAACATTGCGCCCGATCGCGCGGTATGGGAAGAGGCGGCCGCGCTGGCAAACCACGTGCTGGAAGCCCACCGGTCGCTCGCCGGGCTCGCCGATGAGGAGATTCTGGCCGGCAGGCTTCGCTTCGCGCCCTTGCCGCAGGAGATTGACCATGGCCCGTGACCCTGTCACCAGCCCCGTTTCCTATGAGCTGAACGTCAGCCGTCTTCCCGCGAAGGGTATCACCATCACCATGGAGGCCGACACGGCGCAGCGGGTCGCCCTTGCCCGTACCCACGGCCTTCTTTCAGTTGAATTTTTCTCGACCGAACTTCTGGTACGGCCATGGAGGGGCGACGGTGTGCGGGTGACCGGCAGGGTAACAGCCGACATGACGCAGGCCTGCGTGGTAACTCTTGAGCCGCTCGCGGCGCGAGTCGACGAGGAGATTTCCGCTGTTTTCATCCCCGAGGGATCGAAGCTCGCCCGAATCGAGGGGGAGAGCGGCGAGATCGTCATCGAGCCTGAAGGCGCTGACCTGCCGGAGACATTTTCCGGCGACACGATCGATCTGGGCGCGCTGGCTGAGGAGTTTTTCGCCCTTGGAATCGATCCCTACCCCAGAAAGGAAGGAGCGGCGTTCGACATCACAGCGGAACCGCCCGAGGAAGCCGCTGCCGGACCGCTGCAGGAAGCGCTCATGAGGCTGCGCAACGGGAGGTGAAAAGCCTGTGGACGAAAGCAGGTTGTGCGGTTGCGCAAAAGCGCTATTTTCGCCGGACTTTTCGGGTTTCGTTCGTTGTATAAATTGAGGCAATAAAGCGTGATACGCATATCGATCGACGCAATGGGCGGCGACCACGGGCCGGAGGTCGTCCTACCGAGCCTTCTCAGGGTCGCCGAGCGGCGGCCAGATGCGCGTTTTGTGATCTTCGGCCGCGAGGAGGCTGTCCGCCCGGTGCTCGATCGACTGCCCCGGCTTCGGGAGGTGAGCGACTTCGTGCATTGCGACGTCGCCGTGCGCATGGACGACAAGCCCAGCCAAGCGCTTCGCCAGGGGCGCTGGAAATCCTCGATGTGGAAGGCGATCGAGGCAGTCAAGACCGGCGATGCCGACGCCTGCATCTCGGCCGGCAACACCGGCGCTCTGATGGCCATGTCGAAATTCTGTCTGCGGACGATGGCGGACATCGAGCGCCCGGCCATAGCAGCGATCTGGCCGACCATACGCGGCGAAAGCATTGTGCTCGACGTGGGCGCCACCATCGGCGCCGATGCCCAGCAGCTTGTCGATTTCGCGATATTGGGCGCGGCCATGGCCAACGCCCTGTTCGACATCGAGCGCCCGACGGTTGGCCTTCTCAATGTGGGCGTGGAGGAGATCAAGGGCCAGGAGGAGGTCAAGGAAGCCGGGCGCATGCTGCGCGAGGCGGCGCTGGAGACCATAGACTATCGCGGCTTCGTGGAGGGCGACGACATCGGTAAGGGCACGGTGGACGTGGTGGTCACCGAAGGTTTTTCCGGCAATATCGCGCTCAAGGCCGCGGAGGGAACGGCGCGCCAGATCGCTGAATATCTGCGCGCCGCCATGAGCCGCACTCTCATGGCGCGGATCGGCTATCTGTTCGCGCGCGGCGCCTTCCAGCGGCTCCGTGAGAAGATGGATGTGCGCAAGATCAATGGCGGGGTCTTTCTCGGCCTGAAAGGCATCGTCATCAAGAGCCACGGCGCCGCGGACGAGGAAGGCTTTGCGGCGGCGGTCGAACTCGGCTACGAGATGATTCGCAGCGGCGTCTTCGACAAGACACGCGCCACGCTAGACCTCTATCACGCCCGCAGGCCGATGCTGGCCGTCGGCGCGGTGTCCGATGCATAGGAAAGCATGATGATCAGGTCCGCCGTCGTCGGAGTGGGCTCGGCGCTGCCCCGCCGCGTTATGACAAACAAGGAGTTCGAGTCGCTTGTCGATACCTCGGACGAATGGATCGTTCAGAGAACCGGGATACGCCAGCGGTACATCGCGGGCGCGGACGAGACCACGGCTTCCCTGGGCGAGGCGGCCGCGCGCGATGCACTGGCCAATGCAGGCTTGGGACCCGCCGATATCGACTTCATCGTGCTTGCCACATCGACGCCCAACAACACCTTTCCCGCCACCGCTGTAGAAATCCAGAACCGGCTCGGAATGGCGCATGGCTTCGCCTTTGACATGCAGGCCGTTTGCTCGGGCTTCGTCTATGCCATCAGCACGGCGGATGCTTATCTGCGCGGTGGCGGGTTGCGGCGCGCGCTAGTGATCGGCTCCGAGACCTTCTCGCGCATTCTCGACTGGACGGACCGCACCACCTGCGTGCTCTTCGGCGATGGCGCAGGCGCGGTGGTGCTGGAAGCGATCGAGGGTAGCGGCACGATGGAGGATCGTGGCGTTCTAGCCTCCGCCCTGCGCTCCGACGGCTCGCAGAAGGACAAGCTCTATGTGGACGGCGGGCCTTCCACCACCGGAACGGTCGGCCATCTGCGCATGCAGGGCCGCGAGGTCTTCAAACATGCGGTGGGCATGATCACCGATGTGATCGAGGATGTTTTCCGGAAGGCGGACATTACCGCCGAGGAAATCGACTGGTTCGTGCCCCATCAGGCCAACAAGCGAATCATCGACGCCTCCGCGCGCAAGCTTGGCATTGCCGAGGAAAAGGTGGTCGTGACGGTCGATCTCCACGGCAACACGTCAGCCGCCTCAGTGCCGCTCGCACTGGCTCATGCCACCGGTCAGGGCAAGATCAAACGCGGCGATCTCGTGCTTCTGGAGGCGATGGGCGGCGGCTTCACCTGGGGTGCTGTGTTGCTTAGATGGTAAAATAATTGATCGGGTCCTAGCCGAATCGGGTTCTTGACCTGGCCCGCCCAATTTCTTAACGTCGCGCCGTCGCGTGTATTTTCAATAGTTTCGAACGGTTGGATGGTCGGATGGGGGGAAAGACGGTGACACGGGCCGATTTGGCGGAGGCCGTCTACCGCAAGGTCGGACTCTCGCGTACGGAATCGGCTCAGATCGTCGAAATGGTGCTTCAGGAGGTTTGCGACGCGATTGTTCGCGGAGAGACCGTCAAGCTTTCTTCCTTTGCCACGTTTCAGGTGCGCCACAAGAATGAGCGCGTCGGCCGCAACCCGAAAACCGGCGAGGAAGTGCCGATCCTGCCCCGCCGGGTTATGACGTTCAAGGCGTCCAATGTGCTGAAAAACCGGATTCTGCGTGCGCATCAGGCACGCAAGGCCGAGAAGAAGGCTGAAAAGAAAGCCTGATCCTTCCAGGCCCGGCGGCAACAGATCCGGTTTGAGCCACCTTGTCATGTGGCATTCCGGTTTGTTGAATGAGAAACGAATCGCCGGCCAGGAGGTGAACACGGGATGGAAAAGAGCCCGGACGCATTCCGCACCATCAGTGAGGTCGCCGAGGAGCTCGACCTGCCGCAGCATGTGCTGCGTTTCTGGGAGACGCGCTTTTCACAGATCAAGCCCATGAAGCGCGGCGGCGGCCGTCGCTATTACCGCCCGCAGGACGTGGAGCTGATCAAGGGCATCCGTCACATGCTCTATGATCAGGGCTATACGATCAAGGGCGTGCAAAAGCTCCTGCGTGAGAATGGCAATCAGTTCGTCATCGCCATCGGCCGCGGCGACATGGCCGCCGTGGAGGCGATTGCGCAGCAGAAGCTAGCCGAGAAGAACGCAGCGGCTTCCGAGGAGGAACTTGTCATCGGCAAGCCGAAGGTGAAGCCGCGAAGCCGCTTTTTCGGCCTCGGCCGCGAGGAGGATGGTCCGGTCGCAGCAGACGATGGCCGGCTTTCACGCGACAATCGGGCGCTTCTGCAAGAGACTTTGTTCGATCTTCTGGAATGCAAGCGCCTGCTTGACCAGGTGCGGTAAGCCGCCTTTCGCTTTCAGGAAATTTTGCCAGCAAAAAGGCCCGCTGGGAGGCGGGCCTTTCGGTGTTTTGGTTTTGCCTGCCGTCAGTGCGCCAGCACCGCCAGTAGCAGAAGCGCGATGATGTTCGTGATCTTGATCATCGGATTCACCGCCGGACCAGCCGTGTCCTTGTAGGGGTCGCCGACCGTATCGCCGGTAACGGAAGCCTTGTGCGCTTCCGAGCCCTTCTCATGCTTCACGCCGTCCTTGTCGATGAAGCCGTCCTCGAAGGACTTCTTGGCATTGTCCCAGGCGCCACCGCCCGCCGTCATGGAGATGGCGACGAAAAGCCCCGTGGCGATCACACCGAGCAGCATGGCGCCAAGGGCGGCGAGCGCCTCGTTCTTGCCACCGATGAGGTAGATCACCGCGAAGACCACCAAGGGCGACAGGACCGGCAAAAGCGAAGGAACGATCATTTCCTTGATCGCGGCCCGGGTCAGAAGATCGACCGCACGGCTGTAGTCGGGCTTGTCCTTGCCCTCCATGATGCCGGGCTTCTCGCGGAACTGCCGGCGCACCTCCTCAACGATGGCGCCACCGGCACGGCCGACGGCCGTCATGGACAGGCCGCCGAACAGGAAGGGCAGCAGACCGCCGAAGAGAAGCCCCACCACCACATACGGGTTGGACAGGGCGAAATCGACCGTCACGCCATCGAAGAAGGTGCCTGGCGCGGCATTCTCGGAGAAGAACTTGAGGTCTTCCGTATAGGCTGCGAAAAGCACCAGCGCGCCCAGACCTGCCGAGCCGATGGCGTAGCCCTTGGTGACGGCCTTGGTCGTGTTGCCCACCGCGTCGAGCGCGTCCGTGGTCTGGCGAACCTCGCCCGGCAGGTCAGACATTTCGGCGATGCCGCCTGCATTGTCGGTGACGGGGCCGAAAGCGTCGAGCGCCACCACCATGCCGGCCAGCGCCAGCATTGTCGTGACCGCGATGGCGATGCCGAAGAGGCCGGCAAGATTGTAGCTCACCAGAATGCCGCCCACGATGACGATGGCGGGCAGCGCGGTCGCCTCCAAAGAGACCGCCAAGCCCTGGATGACGTTCGTGCCGTGCCCCGTGACGGAAGCTTGGGCGATCGAGCGGACCGGCCGGTAGCCGACGCCCGTGTAGTATTCCGTGATCCAGATGATGAGGCCGGTGACCACCAGCCCGACCAAGCCGCATACGAAGAGTTTTGCGGCGGTAAAGGACGAGCCGTCGCTGGCCGAGAACTCGGTGCCGCCGCCCAGCCAGAGCCAGACGAGAAGCGCCAGCGCGACCACCGAAAGGATCGCCGTTGCCCAGAACCCCTTGTAAAGCGCGCCCATGATGGAATTGTTGGAGCCGAGCTTCACGAAGAAGGTGCCGATGATCGAGGTGACCACGCAGGCCGCACCGATCGCCAGCGGGAAGAGCATTAGGGTGACCGCGTCCGAATCGGTGAAGAAGATCGAGGCCAGAACCATCGTGGCCACGACGGTGACCACATAGGTCTCGAACAGGTCGGCCGCCATGCCGGCGCAGTCGCCGACATTGTCGCCCACATTGTCCGCAATGGTGGCTGGGTTGCGCGGATCGTCCTCCGGAATACCCGCTTCAACCTTGCCCACAAGGTCACCGCCCACATCGGCACCCTTGGTGAAGATGCCGCCGCCAAGACGCGCGAAAATCGAGATCAGGGAGGCGCCGAAGCCGAGCGCAACCAGCGCATCAACCACCGTGCGGTCCGTGGGCTCAAAGCCCATCGGCCCCGTCAGCACCCAGAAATAGACGGACACGCCGAGGAGCGCCAGGCCCGCCACCAAAAGGCCAGTGATTGCGCCCGACTTGAAGGCGATGTCCAGCCCCGCTGCGAGGCTGCCCGAAGCAGCCTGCGCCGTGCGAACATTGGCGCGCACCGAAACATGCATGCCGATGAAGCCTGCAGCGCCCGAAAGCACGGCGCCGATCAGAAAGCCAACGGCCGCCGCAGCGGTCAGCAGCCACCAGGCCAGGAGAAACACGATCACGCCGACGATGGAGATGGTTGTGTACTGGCGGGTAAGATAAGCCTGCGCGCCTTCCCGAATCGCGCCGGCGATCTCCTGCATGCGCGCATTTCCCTGATCGGCCGCAAGGACCGATTGCGTCGCCCAGACGGCGTAAAGTACGGAAAGCAGGCCGCAGGCGATGACGACGTAAAGCATAGTCATTGCCAATTATCCCTTGATTTCGGCCCGCTGGAACCCCTCCCGGGCCTAGAGAAAGGCCGCCGGCGGATCGCGCCGCGACCTTAACCGAGCGCTTATGCGAAAGACATCGCGCAAGGTCAAGGTTTTGTCGTCTATTGCACCATTTTCGTCTGTTTACCGGTGCGCTTGTTTCATAAGCGGCCCAAGAAATGGGAGCGGCGGCGGACAGTAAGAGCCGCTTCGAATCTCGCTTGACGCAAGAAATGCCGTCAGGCCGCCTTCAGCCACCGCCGGCGCAAGGCGAGAAGCCCAAGCAGGAAAAGACAGAATCCCACCACCGGGAAGACAATCCAGTTAAGCCATTCCCAGCCGAGCGCATTGTAGACGCGCCCTGACATCAGCGAAGCAAAAGCCACTGTGGAAAACAGTATGAAATCATGCGTGCCCTGGACCTTGTTCTTTTCCGCCGGGCGGTAGCATTCGGCCACCATGGCCGTGGCGCCGATAAAGCCGAAGTTCCAGCCCACGCCGAGCAGGATGAGCGCCAGCCAGAACTGCCACAGGGCGATTCCGGAGAGCGCGACCGCGCCGCAAGCGGCAAGCAGAAGAAGGCCTGCAGCCACCACCGTCTCCTTGCCAAAGCGGGCGATCAGGCCGCCGGTAATGAAGCTCGGCCCATACATCGCCATCACATGCCAGGAGATTCCGAGAGTAGCTTCGTCGGGTGAGAAACCGCAGCCCACCATGGCGAGCGGTGCGCCGGTCATGATGAAACTCATCAGCGCAAAGGCGCTGACACCGCTCAAGAGAGCGACGAGGAAGCGGGGCTGAAGGAGGATCTGCAAAAGAGGGCGAGCGGGCTCATTGTCCTGAACGGTCTCAGCGGGCACGTCATCTTTTGCAAGGCGCAAAAAGGAAAGAATGACCGCCCCGATGGCGGCGAGGCCGACAACACCGGCGAAGGCGCCGGCAAACATGATGGGCGCGAACAGTTCACGCGTATGGATCGCCACCTGCGGCCCGATGATGGCCGCGAAGATGCCGCCGCCCAGTACCCAGGAGATCGCTCGCGGCTTGAAGTCGGCCGGTGCGTTGTCGGCCGCCGCAAACCGGTATTGCTGGACGAAGGCATTGCCCGCGCCGATCAGCAGCATGCCGAAGGCAAACAGCCAGAAATTCATCTGAAAGAGGGCGCCCGTCGCGACCACACCGCCCAAGGCCGTCACACCCGCGCCGGAAATAAAACCGTTGCTCCGCCCCACCAGCCGCATCAGCATTGCGGCGGGCAATGCACTGATGGCCACGCCGACCGTGTAGCCGGTCACAGGCGCGGTAGCGAGCGACTTGTCGGCTTCGAGCAGGTAGCTTCCCGCCAGCGCGCCCATCGAAATGGCAATGGTGGCACTGGAACCGACGATCGCCTGTGAGGCCGCGAAGATAAGCGCGGTCCGCCGGGCTTCCCGATAGGCCGCGCCTTGGCTCACCGCCGATCCCGTCCCCTGCCCTCGCCGCGCACGCGGCGGGCTACGCGGTCAAGCACCGCGTTGACGAGCTTCGGTTCTTCCTCCTCTCCGTAGAACGCCTTGGCGATGTCGACATATTCGGAGACGGCCACGGGAACCGGAACGTCCTTGCGTTTCATCAACTCATAGACGCCCGCGCGCAGGATAGCACGCAGCGTTGAATCGAGGCGCGAAAGCGGCCAGTCTTCCGTCAGCGACTGTCGGATGATCGGGTCGATGATCTTCTGGTTCTCCACCACGCCGGCCAGAATAGCACGAAACCACTGGGCGTCGGCCTCGCGATAGGTCTGGCCGTCGATCTCGCGGCCCAAGCGGAAGGCCTCGTATTCGGCAGTGGTTTCCAAAAGGCCGGTGCCTGCCACGTCCATCTGGTAGAGCGCCTGAACGGCGGCTAGCCTTGCGGCGCCGCGCTTGTTGGCAGGACGGACGCCAGCCGGTTTGCCGGCATGATCGGGATCCGCCACGTCAAACTCCCAGTTGTTTTTTCAGCGCGATCATGCGCAGGGCCGCTTCCGCAGCCGCATATCCCTTGCCGCCAGGAGCGTTCGAGCCCTCGCTCTTTTCGATTCGTGCGAGAGCCTGCGCCTCGTTTTCCACCGTCAGGATACCATTGCCGATTGCAAGCTTGTGCGACACAGCAAGATCCGTCAATCCGCGGCTCGATTCATTTGCCACCACATCGAAGTGATAGGTCTCGCCACGGATCACGCAGCCGAGCGCCACAAAGCCGTCATAGGCGGTTCCGCCCTTTTCTGCCGCGGCGTGGGCGAAGGCGATAGCCGCGGGAATCTCCAGCGCGCCTGGCACGGTCACCACGTCATAGGACGCACCTGCCTTCTTGAGCGCGGCCTCAGCCCCGGCTAGCAGGCCATCGGAAAGGTGGTCATAAAAACGCGCCTCGACGATAAGGAGGCGAAGGTCGTTGGTCGTCATGGTTGCTCCTTGTCAGCGACGACGCTCCATGAAACGGCCCCGGTTTCGGCCGCCGCCCGCGGATGGCTATGCTCAGGCACAGTTCCGCATGGTCAAGCTGAAGAATGAGGACGTGGGAAGCATTCCGCCATTCCCGACCAACGGGCCGACAAAAACCTCCCTGTCCCCATCACCCTCGAGCTTGACCCGGGGACCATTCCTGAACGGTCCCAGACCTGCAAGCGATCGATCTGTGAGGCCGTTGCTATTAGGCTTCTTGGCTCGCCTCCGCAAGCCGCGCGGCATAACGGGCCATCATATCGACTTCGAAATTCACCCGGTCGCCCGCCTGCCGTTCGCCCCAGGTAGTTACGGCAAGGGTGTGCTGGATGACCAGCACGTCGAAGCGGTTGCCTTCAACCCGGTTCACCGTGAGCGACGTACCATCGAGCGCGACCGATCCCTTCGGCGCGATGAATTTCGCCAGCTCGGCGGGAGCCTCGATCACGAATCGTATCGCGTCGCCTTCCTCTCGGCGATCGACAATCTCCGCCATGCCGTCCACATGGCCCGAGACGATATGGCCGCCAAGCTCGTCGCCCACCTTCAGCGCCCGTTCGAGGTTGATCCGTGTGCCCTCGCGCCACTCCGCCACGGTGGTCAGGCGCAACGCTTCTTCCCATGCCTCCACCTCGAACCAGCGGCTGTTCGCCCCCTGCTCGGGCAGAGCGACCACCGTCAGACATACGCCCGAGCAGGCGATGGAGGCGCCGATATCAATCGTTGCCGGATCGTAATTCGTCTCGATGCGCAGCCGGAGCCCCTCCCGCAAGGGCTGGATTGAACGGACCGTTCCGACATCCGTGACAATGCCCGTAAACATCAATCCGCCCTCACATATTCGAAATAGTGATCTTCTCCGAAGCTCGCCTGCCGAAGCAGGCGAAAGCCGGAAGGTATATGATCGGGATCGACGGGCGCGGCAATCCCGCGCGCGCCGATCGACCCGGGGCTAATAAAAAGGCAGAGCCGGTCGACCAGCCCCTCCGCAAGGAATGCGGCTGCCGTGCTGGCTCCACCCTCGACGAGAAGGCTTGAAAAGCCGCGCGCGGCAAGGTCGTCCAGAAGCTCCGGCAAGGCGATCTGGCCGTCCATCGCCTCGACGGCGAGAAATTCAGCGCCTGCCTCCTTCAGCATCGCGCGGCGTGCCGGGTCCGCCTCTCCTCCGGCGGCGAGGAACAGCGGAACCTCCTTGGCGGAGCGGACCAGCTGAGAATCGATGGGCAGCCGCAAGAGTCGGTCGAGCACGATCCGTGCCGGCGAGCGCGCGGAAAGCCCCGGCAGACGGCAGGTCAGCAACGGGTCGTCGACTAGCGCGGTGCCAATGCCGACCAGAATGGCGTCGGCCTCCGCGCGCATAACATGCACCTGCCGCCGTGCAATTTCACCGGTGATCGGCACCTGGCCCTCGCCTTGGATGCCAATCTTACCATCGTTCGAAAGAGCAAGCTTCAGAATCACTTCCGGCCGTTTCTTCGTTGACCGGGTGAGATAGGCTTTCAGAAGATCGGCGGCTTCTTCCGCCAGCACGCCTTCCGTCACCTCGATGCCGGCGGCGCGCAGCATGGCATAGCCCCGGCCGCTCACGCGCGGGTCCGGATCGCGCGCAGCACCCACAACGCGGGCCACTCCCGCCCGAATGAGCGCCTCCGCGCAAGGCGGCGTGCGGCCATGATGAGCACAGGGCTCCAGCGTGACATAGGCAACCGCGCCGCGCGCGCGCTCCCCCGCTTCGTCGAGCGCCTGCGGTTCCGCATGGGGACGACCGCCAACCGTAGTCACGCCACGCCCGACGATGTAGGGCCCGATGCCGTCATCGCGCACCAGGAGCGTTGCCACCGAAGGATTGGTGCCGGTGAGGCCAAGATGCCGCCGCGAAAGCCTTATCGCTGCGGCCATGTAGCGCTGGTCGTCATGCGGCGAGAAGGATGCGCCCTGCATCGGCCGGCTATTCTCCGTCCGCTCCTCCGCCCCGAAGTTCGCCCAGCACGTCCTGGAAGTCCTTGGCCTCGCGGAAATTGCGGTAGACGGAGGCGTAGCGCACATAGGCCACGTCATCGAGCGATTTCAGCGCCTCCATGACGAGCAAGCCGATCTCACCCGAAGGTATCTCGCTCTCGCCGGAGCTTTCGAGCTGGCGCACGATGCCCGTCACCGCCCGCTCCACGCGCTCGGGATCGACATTGCGCTTCCTGAGCGCGATATCGAAGGAGCGGAGCAGCTTGTCCCGGTCGAAGGGGACCTTGCGACCAGATCGCTTCACGACGGTAAGATCGCGAAGCTGCACCCGCTCGAAGGTGGTGAAACGGCCGCCGCAGTCCGGGCATGCGCGGCGGCGGCGGATGGCCGCGCCGTCCTCAGCGGGCCGTGAATCCTTCACCTGGGTATCCTCGGATTGGCAATACGGGCAGCGCATGTCAGGCTTCGCGATCTTACAACAGCGGACCTAGCCAAGATAGGGATAGAGCGGGAAACGTTCAGTAAGCGCCAGGACTTTCTTCTTCACCGCTTCTTCCACAGCCCGGTTGCCCTCATCGGAATTCGCACTCTTCAACCCATCCAACACTTCGGCGATCAGCTTGCCAATCTGGCCGAATTCTACAACGCCGAAGCCGCGCGTGGTGCCTGCCGGCGTGCCAAGCCGGATGCCGGAGGTGATGAAGGGCTTTTCCGGATCGAAGGGGATGCCGTTCTTGTTGCAGGTGATGTTGGCGCGGCCAAGTGCCGCCTCGGCGCGCTTTCCGGTGGCGTTCTTGGGGCGCAGGTCGACCAGCATCAGGTGGTTGTCCGTGCCGCCGGAGACGATATGGAGGCCCGTCTCCTGAAGGCTCGCGGCGAGCGCGCGGGCATTCGCCACCACCTGCTGCGCATAGGCCTTGAATTCCGGCTCCAGCGCCTCGCCGAGCGCGACCGCCTTGGCCGCGATGACATGCATCAGCGGACCGCCCTGCAGACCGGGGAACACGGCGGAGTTGATCTTCTTGGCGATCTCCTCGTCGTTGGTGAGGATCATGCCGCCGCGTGGCCCGCGCAACGACTTGTGCGTGGTCGTGGTCACCACATGGGCATGCGGCAGCGGCGAGGGGTGGACATCTCCCGCCACGAGGCCAGCGATATGCGCCATATCGACCATCAGATACGCGCCAACTGAATCAGCGATCTCGCGGAACCGCTTCCAGTCCCAAATGCGCGAATAGGCCGTTCCACCGGCCAGGATCAGCTTGGGCTTATGCTCATGCGCCAGCCGCTCAACCTCTTCCATGTCGAGAAGGTGGTCGTCCCGGCGCACCCCGTAGGAAACCACGTTGAACCATTTTCCGGACATGTTGACGGGCGAGCCGTGCGTCAGATGGCCGCCGGCGTTGAGATCAAGCCCCATGAAGGTGTCGCCCGGCTGCAGCAGCGCCAGAAACACGGCCTGATTCATCTGGCTGCCGGAATTAGGCTGAACATTGGCGAATTCGCAGCGGAACAGCTTCTTGGCCCGCTCGATCGCCAGTCCCTCGATGACGTCGACAAATTGGCAGCCGCCATAATAGCGGCGACCGGGATAACCTTCGGCATATTTGTTGGTCAGGACCGTACCCTGAGCCTCCATGACCGCACGCGAAACGATGTTTTCCGATGCAATGAGCTGAATCTCGTCCCGCTGCCGACCCAGTTCATTGCGAATGGTCGCAAAAATTTCGGGATCGGCTTCTTCGAGCGGCTTAGAGAAAAAGTTCTCTGTCTCGACCGCTGCGGCGGACGCGTGTGCCATGGCAGTGACATCCCTTGCATGAATTGACGGACATGTGGCGGAGCCAAGCGCCCCTTAGCATTTTTCGCACAGCGCAACCACGCCCTGCACGCATTTTTTGCCGCAAGGGACATGCCGCCGACAAGATGCGCACCAGCTCTGGCGATCCACGCGAATGGCGGCCCTCACCCGTCGGAGAGCGGCGAATGCGCTCGCGCCTGCCTTCAAGCCCGCCGTGTCATCCCTCTTTTCATGCGGGTTTCATGCGGGCCTGAAATCGCAGCCCGCTACAGGGCGGTCGAAATCTGCAGTTCCGATGCGCCGTCGAGCCCGTAGATGTCGTCGCGGAAATGCACGACGCCGTCGCCCGTCGACCAGGCGGAAAGATAGACGAAGTAGACCGGCACGGGATTGGCGACCGGAATATGCACGTCTTCCTGAGTTTGGATCGTCGTCTCGATCTGGCGGCGGTCCCAGCCGGGCGTGTCGCGCAGGATCCATGTGACGAGGTCGCGCACATTCTGCACGCGCACGCAGCCCGAAGAATGGAAACGTTCTTGATCGCGGAACAGATTCTTCTCCGGCGTGTCGTGCATATAGACGGCGTGCGGGTTGGGAAAGTTGATCTTTATCGTCGCCATCGCATTGATCTTGCCGGGATCCTGGCGGAAGCGATAGCGCGTGGCTTCATCCGTGGACCAGTCGACCGTCAGCGGATCCACCTCGGAGCCGTCCGGCGCGATCATGCGGATGTTGTTGTCGCGCAGATAGTTCGGGTTCTTCCGCATCAGCGGAATGATGTCGCGGCGCACGATGGAAACCGGCGCGTTCCAGTACGGATTGAGAATGATCTCGTTGATTTTGGAAGAAAGGATCGGGGTCTGACGGTCTACCTTGCCGACGATAGCTGTATGGCGCAACACAACGCGGCCGTTCTCGACCGCCTCGATCGAGGCGGCGGGAATGTTGACCATCACGTAGCGGTCGCCAAGCGGCTTGGAAGTAAGGTCGCGCAGGCGACCGAGATTGGTCTGGAGCTGCCCTAGCCGGACAGGTGCAGAGACGTTGAGCGCCGAATAGGTGTACTGCCCTGTTACACCGTCAGCCGGCAGACCGTGACGGGCCTGAAACCGCTTCAAAGCCGCATCGACATAGGTATCGAAGGCCGGAGACAGGCCAGCCCGCGTCGAAAGGTCGCCCGAGATCATCAGCCTGCGGCGAAGGATTTCCACATCCGGATCGATGACACCGATCTGCAGCTTCTTCGTGGCGGGCACCGTGGGCCACCCGCCGCTCGCCACGATCGTGGAATAATCGGCGATCGCACGCTCCACGAAGCCAACCGTCTGCGGGCTGAGCACGGGCAGTGTGGAAGATACCTCGCCGCCGGCACTGACCTGGGCGTCAAACTGGTCCTGCCAAGCGCCCCGGCGTGGTGCGTTGATGACCGCTTCGAGAAAATTCTGAGCCTGCGCCGAGCCGGAAAAAGCCGCTGCCGCGGCGGCTCCTGCTCCGCCCAGAAACATTCGGCGACTGGTCTTCATCAGACAACCCTCATCATCACGGCAACTCTCGGCGTTTCAAACCCAAGCTTGCGGAAACAGCGTTAATTTTTCGCCAATCGGTGCAAGAACCCTCGCACGGACAAAGCCGACAAGGGATCACCGCTCGTTGCCAACGCGGTGATATGGACCCATTTGTAGGCAATTATGTTATTAGCGTGACGCCTTCCCACGTAGACGAAATACGTTCGCTTACCGTGGCTGATAAGCAACAAAAGACCGGCGCCCTGCTGGACGCCGGTTTAAAAATGTTGCCTCTTTCTGACCGGTCGCCCCCGGCCTCAAACGGCATCGGTCACATGCGGTAGGCGATGGTGTCGTTCCAGAAGCGGTCGAGCCGCTGCAGGGCCCGGTTCATCTGGCGGAACTCCTCCGCCTTGATGCCGCCCACCTGCTCGATCGAGCCGATATGTCGATCATAGAGCCTGGAGACCACCTCCGCCACTTCCCGACCCTTGTCGGTCAGGCTGACGCGTACCGACCGGCGGTCGACGCGCGAGCGCTGATGATGGATGAAGCCCAGATCGACGAGCTTCTTGAGGTTGTAGGAGACGTTGGAGCCGAGATAGTAACCGCGCGAGCGCAATTCCCCCGCCGTCAGCTCGGCATCGCCGATATTGAACAGGAGCAGCGCCTGTATGGCATTTATGTCGCTGCGGCCCTGACGCTCGAACTCGTCCTTGATAACATCCAGAAGGCGGCGGTGCAGCCGCTCGACGAGCTGGAGCGCTTCGAGATAGAGTGAGCGCAGCGCATCGTCACGCTCCTTGCCGACGGGTTTGTTTTGTGTCGCGGATCGCGAATTGATCATGACTGTGCCTTTCGTTTGACGCCGGTGATTTTTTGTTCTTTCACCTGGGGCGACCCTAACGGCGGCACCTAAAATTCGACTTAAACGCCAAGCTTAACAACGCCTTACAGGCGAAAGCCTGCATATAGGGCTAAAAAGGCGTTAACCTCGGTTAATTCTCGGAGCGGCGGCGCTCCAGATGGATGAGGATGCGCAGCCCCGCATAGAGGCCTGCAACGACCGCGTGCAGTATGATGATGAGAGGCCAGCGGCCGTAGAGTTCGGGGAAGAAGCCGTACATCACGACCTCCGCACCAGCACAGGCGAACCAAACCACCGGCCCCCAGGAGGCCAGCATCCACAATCCCACGGCCGCGAAGGGAAACATTACCGCAAGGGGCGTGGCTGCCAGCTGCCAATAGACCGGCATCAGGTCGAAGCGCCACTCCGACCCCTCGTAGAAGCCGAGCAGCCGCACCCAATAGCCCACGCCGTAGACGAGACAGGCAAGGGCCGCCGCCCGCTGCAGGAACTCCAGCGCGATCTCGAACGGGGACTGCCGGGCAGGCAGGCTTGCGGCACCTTCCTCCGTCACCGGTCCCGATCCTCCTCGTTCAAGCCGCGGGCACTCCTGTCTGCATGTCCGGTGATTATGTGCGGCATCCCGTCGCGTCAACCAGCACACGCACTTTGAGAAATCAAAACCCAGCCGAACCCGCTTGCGATATTATACGGCGGCTGCATGATAGGGGCGTAAAGCGGAGAAAAGATTGTGAACAGGACCAATCGGGCGAGGCTCGACATACGCAGCGTCGACGAGATCACCGGCAGCCGCAGGCTGCGCCGCATGCGCAAGGCGGACTGGTCGCGCCGGCTGGTACAGGAAAACCGCCTTTCGGTGGACGATCTGATCTGGCCCATCTTCCTTACGGAGGGAGAAGGCCGCGAGGAGCCTATCGCCGCGATGCCCGGGATATTCCGCTATTCCGTGGACCTGCTGCCAAAGCAGGCCGAACGCGCCGCCCGCCTCGGCATCCCCGCGATCGCCACCTTCCCCAATATCGACATGGCGAAGCGCGACACCACCGGTTCCGCCATTCTCGACCCGGACAATCTGATCAATCGAGCGACCCGCGCTATCAAGGAAGCGGTGCCGGAAATCGGCGTCATCACCGATGTGGCGCTCGACCCGTTCACCGATCACGGCCATGACGGCATCCTGCGGGACGGCATCATCCTCAACGACGAAACCGTGGAGCAGATCGCCGAGGCGGCGGTTCTGCAGGCGGCCGCGGGTGCCGACATCATCGCACCCTCGGACATGATGGACGGGCGCGTCGGCGCCATTCGCGATGCCCTCGACGCCGCCGGCTTCCAGCATGTGGCCATCATGTCCTACGCTACCAAATTCGCGTCGGCATTTTATGGCCCCTATCGAGAGGCAGTCGGCACGGGCGGACTGCTGAAGGGAGACAAGAAGACCTACTATATTGACCCTGCCAACACTGACGAGGCGCTGCGCGAGACGGAGCAGGACCTGTCGGAAGGCGCTGACATGGTGATGGTGAAGCCAGGTCTGCCCTATCTGGACATCGTGCGGCGCATCAAGGACACGTTCGCCGTACCCACATTCGCCTATCAGGTGTCTGGCGAATACGCGATGATCAAGGCGGCAGCGGCCAATGGCTGGATCGATGGCGAGAGCGCCATGATGGAGAGTCTCACCGCCTTCAAGCGCGCCGGATGCGACGGCGTCCTCACCTACTTCGCGCCCCAAGCGGCCGAAAGGCTGCGCAGTTGAGACTGGCGGCTTCTTGACAATCCGCCGGCATTCCCCATCTGCGGTCCAGGCGGATTGCCGCGGTTCACGTGAGGCTCATCAATGGCAGTTAAAACGATCGATATTTCGCTTAATGAGGACCGCTTTGACGCGCGGGCATTTTCCGGCGTCCGAACGCGGCGCATCATCGCCTTCTGTATCGATTACATATTGATTGCGCTTCTTCTCATACCCGTGGGCCTTCTGGTGCTGTTGCTCGGCCTCATCACCATCGGCCTCGGCTGGTTGCTCTTTTCGGTTCTGGGGCCGCTGACTGCCCTTCTGTACGTGGCCGTGACGCTGGGCGGGCGGCACCAATCGACCATCGGGATGCGCATGATGGATCTGCGGCTGGAAAGGCTGGACGGCGGACGGGTGGACCCGTTCCTGGCCATCGCTCACACGGTCCTCTTCTGGATCGGCAATGCGGTGCTGACGCCCTTCATCCTGCTTCTTGCGCTTATCACCCGCTACAAGCGCACGCTGCACGATCTCCTACTTGGCACCGTGGTCGTGCGCGCCTGACAAAAGGCTTCCTGCCCCTGCCCTGTTTGCAAGGTGCAAAGTTGCGCTCAACTGACGGCTCAGGGCAATTCCATCCTTGCGGCATATTTCGCCGTGCTTATTCTCTGGCCCATTCGCGGGCCCGCAGCCCGTGACCAACTGAGCAGTGGTGCGGGCGATGGCCGACTTTCATGTCTGGATGACCTACGCGATCATCCTGGTGACTGTTGTTGCCTATGCAAGCGACCGCTTCGCGCTGGAGCAGGTTGCGCTCGCAAGTCTCGCGGCATTCCTCCTTCTCTTCGGCATCTTCCCCTTCGAGCATCCCGGGCATGGAGCCATCCATGCGGAGAATCTTCTGGCGGGCTTCGCCAATCCGGCGCTCGCGACCGTGCTGGCGCTGCTGATTGTCGGTCAGGGACTTTTCGCCACGGATGCCATGGACGCCCCGGCGCGCATCATCGGCCGGCTTGGCGGCCGCTCTCACTGGCGGGCCATCGCCTTAACGGTGCTCACCGCCGCGGCCGTGAGCTCAGTGCTCAACAACACGCCGGTGGTAGTCATTTTCATTCCCGTGCTTGTGGCGATGGCCGCCAAACAGGGCTTTGCCCCGTCCAAGGCGCTGATGCCCCTCTCCTTTCTCACCATCCTCGGCGGCATGACTACCATCATCGGCTCGTCAACGAACCTGCTGGTGGCCGGCGTGGTCGCGAACTTCGGCATCGGAGTCGGCTTCTTCGACATCACCATTCCCGGGCTGGTCCTCGCCCTTGCTGGTGCAGTCTATGTGCTGGGGATCATGCCGCACATTTTGCGCGACGCGGGCAGCGAAAAGGATTTCCGGCAAAGCGTGTCGGGCACGCACTTCATCGGCGAGATCCGGCTCACCCCTGGCCATCCGTTCCTTGGTATAGAGTCGCGTTCCGGCCTTTTCCCCGGGCTAGGTGAACTCACGCCCAAATTGATCATCCGCCGCGGCATGAGCTTCTATCCGCCCTTTGACAACGTGACGCTCTCAGAGGGTGACCGGCTGGTGATCACGGCCACGCGGCGGGCCTTCATGAAGGCCCTTTCCCAAGGCGGCGCCGGCATCATTTCCAGCGTCGATTCGGAACGCTTCATGAAGACCGGCGATCCGACCCAACCGCTCGGGCCGGACTACCACATCGCCGAGGCCATCATTCCGCCAGGCTCGCGCCACGCCGGCCGAACGATCCGCAATGCCGGCATCGACACAACGCACGGCGTTCATATGTTGGGCGTCCAGCGCAAGCATCGGATGGGACGCACACCGCTTTCGGAAATCCGGCTGGAGCCGGGCGACACGATCCTCATAGGCGGCAGCGACCGCGCGCTGGAGGAGTTGCGTCAAAGCCATGATCTGCTGGTGCTGGAATGGTCTGCAGAACCGGTGCCGCAGCCCCGCAAGGCTGGAATCGCATTCACGATCTTCGCCGCAATCGTGGTGACGGCTGCCTTTGACATACTGCCCATCGTCGCTTCCTCCATTACCGGAGCATTCGCGATGATAGTCACCGGATGTCTTACGCTTCCGCAGGCGGCCCGGGCTTTCGACCGTCAGATCTTCCTGCTGGTCGGATCTTCTATCGCTGCCGCGACCGCGCTGGAGCAGACAGGAGGCGCCCAGCTCATCGCGGAAACAGCCGTCAGCCTGCTGAACGGGCAGAGCGCCGCCGTGGTGATGTCAGGTTTCTTTGCGGTGGTTGCGCTGCTGACCAATGTTCTCTCAAACAACGCTACGGCGGTCCTCTTCACCCCGATCGGCATCGGCATAGCCCAAGCGATCGGCGCGCCGCCAATGGCTTTCATCGCCGCCACGATCTTCGCAGCCAACTGCTCCTTCGCCACCCCGATCGGCTATCAGACCAACCTGCTCGTCATGGGGCCAGGCCATTATTCCTTCGGTGATTTCGTCCGGGCAGGCACGCCGCTGGTCATAATAATCTGGTTGACCTTTTCCCTCTTCGGTCCATGGTATTATGGATTTTGAAGGCCTGGCAGAAGGCCCGCGCGAAGCATCCGCTTGAGAAGAACGCCTGCAGAAATGACGCAGCACTCCGCCCATTCGCCTCAGTTCTTCCTTACGGCGCCCTCGCCCTGTCCGTATCTCGAAGGACAGTACGAGCGGAAGGTTTTCACGCATCTGGTGGGCGCCAAGGCGCCCGAACTCAACGACCTTCTTACCCAGGGCGGCTTCCGCCGCTCGCAGAACATCGCCTACCGGCCCGCCTGCGAGAATTGCCGGGCCTGCGTGTCGGTGCGCATCCTGGCGCAGGAGTTCTGTCTGTCGAAGAACATGAAGCGCATTCTCAAGCGCAACGCCGACCTCATCGGCACCGCGCGCCCGGCGGAGCCATCGACGGAGCAGTATTCGGTGTTCCGCGCCTATCTGGACGCGCGCCACCGGCGCGGAGGCATGTCCGACATGACAGTGCTCGATTATGCAATGATGGTGGAAGATACACATGTCGACACCAAGGTGATCGAATACCGTCGCCGCGGACCCGATTCCTTCGTGACCGGACGTGGCGAGGGAGAGCTTCTGGCCGTGGCGCTCACGGACCAGATGAGCGACGGTCTTTCGATGGTCTACTCCTTCTACGACCCGGAACTGGAGGGTCGCTCTCTCGGCACCTTCATGATCCTCGACCACATCCGGCGGGCAGCGGCGGCAGGCTTGCCGCATGTCTATCTCGGATATTGGGTGAACGGATCACGCAAGATGGCTTACAAGGTGCGCTTCCGCCCGCAGGAGCATCTGGGCCCCAATGGCTGGGTCCGGTTTCAGCAGGAGGACTAACCGAAAGGCGAGGTCCTCCACGCAGTTGCCGTAATATAACCCTTATCTATGCGACAAAATTTAGGTTGATGCCTGCAAGGTTGCGGCTATTCAGGATAACCGGCCGTTGCGGCGGGGTGGTAAGTGCAGCAGTTCGGCGGCGTGAGAAATGAGAGCCGTGTTCGGGATCAATCATGTTCGTGATCGGACAGTAGTGCTCGGGGAGAGCCGATAAGGTCTGCCCATGTCGGCCCTCGAAACGTATCGGCCCATCAGGAACAGTGACATGTTGCAGGTAGCGAACGGACCCAAGAATCTTGCGCTTCTGACGGCGAACGGAGCGAGCATCCGGCGCCATAAGTACTTCCGCGATCTTCGGGTTTTCCTGCCGTTCGTTGTGCTTGCCGCCGCTCTGCAGGTGGCGACCTACCTGTTCATCGTTATTCGCGCGGGCCGGACGGACTGGGGGAACATGTCTACCGTCCTGGCTTTCACCGCCGCCATCCCCCTCATTGCCGCAAGCACGCTCAGTGCCTTCCGGCGCCATGAGGCGCCGATCACGGTTGCTGTCATCGTTTCCATGGTTCTGACGGCGTTCGTGGTCGCCTTCCTTTCTGCAGCGCGTATTCCGCTGAGCTACACCAGCCTTATGTGGTCGCTGCCAGTGTTTCCCCTCGTCATGGCCTATGCGAATCTGAAATTCCACCAGTCCGTGGGAGACCGGGTGGCCATCCTTCCGTTTGACCGGGCCGAGTGGCTGCAGAGCGTGCTCGGCACCAACGTGCCGATCCTGTCTTCGCACGACGTGGATTTCAGCAATGTCGATGCCGTCATCATCGACCCCAGGGAGCATCTCTCGCAGAAATGGCTCGAAATGCTGACCCGCTGCCACATGAGCCGGGTGGAGATCATACCCTGGCCCCTATTCATCGAGACGCGCCTGGGGCGGGTCGACATCAGCACGTTCGAAATCGCCCATATAACCTACAGTCCAAGCCAGATCCTCTACATGCGTGCCAAGCGGGCGCTGGACATTGCCGCCGTCATCCTGACCCTGCCCATAACCCTTCCGCTCGGATGTCTAGTGGCCATCTACATTCTGCTGAAGGATGGCCGGCCGATGCTTTTCGTGCAGAAGAGGCGCGGCTATGGAGCCCGTTCCTTCAACCTCTACAAATTCCGTACGATGTATAACGGGTCGTCGGGAGGAAGCACCGAACGCGGCGACAAGCGCATCATTCCCGGCTGCCATGTGGTCCGGCGGCTGCGGCTCGACGAGCTGCCCCAGCTTTACAACGTGCTCATCGGCGAGATGAGCCTCATAGGCCCCAGGCCCGTGGCCGAATATGTGGAACGCGATTCGATCGCTGTGGAGCCCAAGTACGAGCTCCGCACCCTCATCCGCCCTGGCCTGACCGGATGGGCTCAGGTCACCTCTGGCTACGCTGCGACCGTCGAGGAGGAGCTCGAGAAGCTGGCCTATGACCTGTATTACATCAAGCGGATCTCGTTCGACCTCGACCTGCTGATCATCTTTCGCACCATAAAGACTCTTGTTCTCGGGAAAAGCGCTCGCTGATTACGGCCTCAGGGTGGCCTCTCCCTTCAGAGCGCACCGGGTTAGCTGAGTTCGGAAAGCGGAAGAGCCTCTGTCTTTTTGTTCCTGGCTCCATGAAAGAAGCCAGTGTCCGTCCGCACCCTACGAGCAACAGACTGAACCATCAGGAATTGGATCGAAACCCGGCACATCCTCGCTTTCAGGTTTCCGAGAAAACCCGGAAGGGAGACAGGATCTTGCCCATGCAGATTCCGGACGGAACTGTGGAAAAACAATATGTTAGAGCAATTCAAGGGTTTCCACGAAATCCGAACTGCTCTAATGTAGAATCTGCGACAGGAAGAGCTTTGTGCGTTCGTGCTGCGGGTTGTCGAAGAATTCGGCCGGCGTGTTCTGCTCCACGATCTGCCCCTGATCCATGAAGATCACGCGGTTGGCCACCTGGCGAGCAAATCCCATCTCGTGGGTGACGCAGATCATGGTCATGCCCTCGTGGGCCAGATCCACCATCGTGTCGAGCACTTCCTTGATCATCTCCGGATCGAGCGCGGAGGTGGGCTCGTCAAAAAGCATGATGCGCGGATTCATGCATAGCGCGCGGGCAATGGCCACGCGCTGCTGCTGCCCGCCGGAGAGCTGGCCCGGATATTTGTTCGCCTGCTCGGGGATGCGCACCCGCTCAAGATAGTGCATGGCTATCCGCTCTGCCTCGCGCTTCGGCATTTTGCGCACCCAGATGGGCGCCAGCGTGCAGTTCTCCAGAATGGTCAGATGCGGGAACAGATTGAAGTGCTGGAACACCATGCCGACTTCGCGTCGCACCTCATCGATCTTCTTGAGGTCGTTTGTCAGCTCGATGCCATCGACGATAATCCGGCCCTTCTGGTGTTCCTCGAGCCGGTTGATGCAGCGGATCATGGTGGACTTGCCGGAACCCGAAGGGCCGCAGACCACGATGCGCTCGCCACGCATTACCTTCAGATTGATGTCGCGCAGCACGTGGAACTCGCCATACCACTTGTGCATGCCGATGATCTCGATGGCAACCTCCGTATCGGAGATCTGCAGTTTGGAGCGGTCGGCCTGGGTGTCTACACCGGTCGCGTTCTGGGCAGCCATGTTCCTTCTCCCTGAATCATCGCCTGTGGCCGGTGTGAAGCCGGCGTTCCATGAAAATTGAATAGCGCGACATGCTGAAGCAGAAGAGCCAGTAGATGAATGCCGCAAAGACGAGCCCCGTCGCGGCCGTCGTCGGGGTAATCCAGTTCGGGTCCGAGAAACCGCGCCGCACCGTCCCCAAGAGATCGGCCAGTCCGATGATGTAGACTAGGCTCGTATCCTTGAACATGCCGATGAATGTGTTCACGATACCCGGAATGACGAGTTTGAGCGCCTGCGGCATGATGACCAGACGCATCATCTGCCAGTAGCCGAGCCCCAGTGCCATTGCCCCCTCATACTGGCCTTTGGGCACCGCCTGCAGCCCGCCGCGCACCACCTCGGCCATATAGGCGGCGGAAAACAGCGCCACGCCGATGAGCGCTCTCAGAAGCTGGTTGAAGGTCACGCCGACCGGCAGGAAGAGCGGAATCATGAAGGTCGACATGAAGAGGACGGTGATCAGCGGCACACCGCGCCAGAATTCGATGAAGACCACCGAGAACAGGCGGACCGCCGGCATGCTGGAACGGCGGCCAAGCGCAAGCAGTATGCCGAGCGGCAGCGAAGCCGCAATGCCCGTGAGCGCCACCACCAGCGTCAGCATCAGCCCACCCCAAAGATTCGTGGGCACGGGGCGCAAGCCGAAGTCTCCGGCCAGAAGCACGATCAGCATAGCGACGACGAACGGCGGCAGCAGAACCCTCAGGAGCACGCCGTTCTGCTTTGCTCCCGCACGAACGGCGGCAAGCACGCTCGCGCCAGTCGAGGCAAGCGCCGTAAGGAACGAAAGCAGGGCCAGCGGCGAGAAGCGGAAGGTCAGAAGCACCATCCGTCCGCCCGTAACAACATTGGCCAGTATGAGGAGAAGGAAAGCCAGCGCAACCAGCCACGTGGCAACCCTGATCAGCTTCGGCGATACACCGGGATTGCCGGAGGCGAAGATGATCGAAAGGAAGGCCGCCACGATGAAAAGCAGCGCGATCCAGCTTCCGCTGATAGTAAACCGGCCGCCGGTAAGCAGAACCAGCGCTACGAAGGGATAGACGATCAGCAGAAGAACGGCGTTCAGGCGCTTGTAAGGCACGGCTGGAATGGCCAGCCCAGCCCCCAGAATGACAAGCAGGAGCAGCGCCAGATCGACACGCCAGCGCTCATCCAGCGGATAAAGACCATACATGAACTGGCCGAGCTTTGCCGAAACGAAAGCCCAGCAGGCGCCAACCGGTCCGCCCTCGCCGGCAAGGCAGGCCTGGCGGTCGCTGCCGACGAAAACGCCGGAAAGCAGCGCCCACTCGATAATGTTCCATGCGGCCCAGACGCAAAAGATGCTCAGGGCAATGGTCAGGACCGCATCAAAGGGCGTGGCGAAAAGGTTCTTCCGCACCGTCGCCAGCAAACCATATTCGCTCGGCGGCGGCGGGAGCGCCGGCTTCTGCTCGCGGGCGACGTAAAAGGCGACTTGTTCCTGCATGCCTCCTCCTACCGCTCCACGAGCGCCACGCGGGCGTTAAACCAGTTCATGAAAGCCGACGTGACGACGCTGAGACCCAGATAAACAACCATCCAGATCGCAACCACTTCGACCGACTGCCCCGTCTGATTGAGCACCGTGGAACCGACCGCCACCAGCTCCGGATAACCGACCGCGAGGCCGAGCGAGGAATTCTTGGTCAGGTTCAGGTATTGGCTCGTGAGCGGGGGGATGATGACGCGGAAGGCCTGCGGCACGACGACCAGCCGCAGCGTCGCGCCACGCGTCAGCCCGAGCGCATAGGCGGCCTCCGTCTGCCCCCATGAGACGGCCAGAATACCGGCGCGCACGATCTCGGCAATGAAGGCGGCGGTGTAGAAGGAGAGCGCCAGAAAGAGCGCCAGGAACTCTGGCTTGACCTGCCATCCGCCCACAAGATTGAAGCGTGTCGCCTCCGGAAACTCGAAGGTAACCGGCAAGCCGCTCACAACAAAAACCGCCAGCGGCAACCCTAAGATGAGCCCCAGGTTTGGCCACAGCAGGGATCGGCGTTCTCCGGTGCGCATCTGCCGCAGCCGGTTCAGCCGGGCAAGCACAAGCGCGCCCGCGATGCCGATGAGGAAGGCGACGAGCGTCCAGATCGCCACCGGATCGAACCTTGCCGCCGGCATCTGCAAGCCGCGGTTGGACAAATAGGTGCCGAACGGCAGTTCCACCGCCTGACGGGGCAGAGGCAGAACGGAAAGCACGCCGAAATACCAGAACAGGATAACCAGCAGCGGCGGGATATTCCGGAAGGTCTCGACGTAGACCGTCGAAAGCCCGCGCACGAGATAGTTGCGCGAAAGGCGGCCTACCCCGATGATGAAGCCTATGATGGTGGCAAGGGCAATCCCGGAACCGGCTACAATCACCGTATTGGTGAGCCCGACCAGCAGGGCGCGGCCATAGGTGGAATTGCTGCTGTAGTCGATCGGCAATTGGGCAATGTCAAAGCCTGCCCGGGAGGACAGAAAGCCGAACCCGGACGCGATTTTGGCCTGCGCGAGGTTTTGCACCGTGTTGTTGATGAGCCATGCGGCAAACGCCAGAATGGCAATGATCATCACGATCTGGATGATCAGCCCACGCACTCTGGGGTCGCGCATGAGGGTCACGCGCGGCTCGGAAATGCTTGCAGCTTCAGCCGTCATTTGATCCGCCATAGGCGCCATCGGCCCACTCGGGCCGGGTCGGCGTCGTGTCGCCAGGAACCGCGCCCGCGAAGGCGCGGTTCCTCGTTGTCAGATCAGCGGATCGGCGGCGCGTAATGCAGACCGCCCTTCGTCCAAAGGGCGTTCATGCCGCGCTGAATCTTGAGAGGCGTCTCCGGCCCGACATTCCGGTCGAAAATCTCGCCGTAATTGCCGACCGCCTTGATGACATGAACCATCCAGTCTTTGGTGAGGCCGATGTCCTCGCCAAAGGTTCCGTCCAGGCCGAGAAGACGGCGGACATCGGGATTGTCCGAATTCAGCATCTCGTCGACATTGTCCTGGGTAATACCCAGCTCCTCGGCATTGAGCAGGCCGAAATGAACCCACTTCACGATGTCGAACCACTGTTCGTCACCCTGGCGCACGGCGGGGCCAAGAGGCTCCTTGGAGATGATCTCCGGCAGGATGACGTGCTCGTCGGGATTGGCAAGCTCCAGACGCGAGGCATAAAGGCCGGAGGCGTCCGTCGTCAGCGCGTCGCAGCGGCCCTGCTCATAGGCGGCGTTCACATCCGCCTGCGATTCGATGACGACCGGATTGTAATCCATGTTGTTGGCGCTGAAGTAGTCAGCAAGGTTTAGCTCCGTGGTGGTGCCAGCCTGCACGCACACCGTGGCGCCCGAAAGCTGTAGAGCGGAGGTGACATTCAGGTCCTTGCGGACCATGAAGCCCTGCCCGTCATAGTAATTCACGCCGACAAAGTTGAGGCCGAGCGCGGTGTCCCGGTTCATCGTCCAGGTCGTATTACGCGCCAGCATGTCGACTTCGCCGTTCTGCAAGGCGGGGAAGCGCTGCACAGCCGAAAGCGGCGAATATTCCACCTTGCTGGCATCGCCCTCGAACACGGCTGCGGCCACCGCCTTGCAATAATCGATATCGAGGCCCTGCCATTCGCCCTGATCGTTCTGTGATGCAAAGCCCGGCAAACCGGTATTGACGCCGCAACGCAGAACGCCCCTGCTCTTCACATCGTCGAGCGTGGCCGCGGACGACGGCGCTGCGGCCAGAGCGACAAAGGCCGAGCCGAGCAATACCTTGATCAGATGCTTCATGATTGTTGACCCTTTTTTCTTAACGCGCAGGGCTTATCCCCTATGAAACGTGCAAAGCCAGCCACCTCAGCCACCCCCGCGGCGGCCTGGCGCCGAGCTTTTCTCCCAAGCACGGCGCCCATCGAATGCCATAATTCAGCGCGGGTCAAGAGAGAATACCGCTGAAACACAGGCTTGTGCAGCGCATACGCAGAGCCTAAGCGGGTCTGCAAACGGGAACAATCGTGAGAGGCAAGAATGGCATCCAACGGAAGAAAGGCCGGTCCCAATACGAGGCTCGCCCATATGGGCAACGATCCGCATGGCTTCTACGGCTTCGTCAACCCGCCGGTCGTGCACGCCTCGACGGTTCTGTTCCCCGATGCGGCCACGATGGCCGCGCGCAACCAGAAATACACCTATGGCACGCGCGGCACGCCGACGACAGAGGCACTGGCCCGGGCGATGGACGAGCTGGAGGGATCCGCCGGAACCATCATCGTGCCGTCAGGGTTGGCGGCGATCTGCGTGCCGCTTCTGGCCTTCCTGTCGGCGGGCGACCATGTGCTGATCGTCGATTCGGTCTATCATCCGACGCGCCGTTTCGCCGACACCATGCTTCAGCGCCTGGGCGTAGAGGTGGAGTATTACGACCCTCTGATCGGGGGGGATATCGCCCGGCTGATGAAGCCGAACACGAAGGTCGTCTTCACCGAATCGCCCGGCTCCAATACCTTTGAGGTGCAGGATATCCCGGCCATCGCCGCAGCGGCCCATGCGGGGGGCGCGGTGGTGATGATGGACAACACCTGGGCCACGCCCCTCTTCTTCCGCCCGCTCGATCACGGCGTCGATATCTCGATCCACGCGGCGACCAAATACCCGGCGGGCCATTCGGACGTGCTCCTGGGCACCGTCTCGGCCAATGCCGCGACCTGGGAAACCCTGCACGAAACCTTCATCACGCTTGGCGTGTGCGCCGGGCCGGACGACGTCTATCAGGTGCTGCGCGGCCTGCGCACCATGGGCGTGCGGCTTGCCCGCCACCAGGAAAGCGCGCTCGCCATCGCTCGCTGGCTGGAAAGCCAGCCCGGCGTGGCGCAGGTGCTGCATCCCGCGCTTGAATCGCATCCTGGCCATGCCATCTGGAAGCGCGACTTTTCGGGCTCCAGCGGCATCTTCTCCTTCGTGCTATTCGGCGGCGGGCAAAAGCAGGCGCACGCATTTCTGGACGCGCTCGAAATTTTCGGGCTCGGGTGGTCGTGGGGCGGCTTCGAGAGCCTTGCCACACACGTTTTCCTTGGCGATCGGACGATCGCCAAGGGCGATTACGCCGGGCCGATCATCCGCCTGCAGATCGGTCTTGAGGACGTGGACGACCTCAAGGCCGACATCGAGCGCGGGCTTGCGGCCGCCGCCCGGGTTTGAACTCTGCCTACCGGTCGGGGCGTGCCGAAAAGCTGGGTGTGGCCTTTGGCAAAAGGGAGCGTAGAGGGGAACCAGCCTGTTCTCCCTTCTCTCGCGCTTTAGCCTGTAGAGCGTGTGGGCACCCTCGACGCAGGTTGGCGGCAGGCATTAAAAATCATGGACCGGTCGCCTACTATCGCGCTTTTCCATTCCCGCTGCGTCGACAATTTCCCTCTGCGCAAAATTCGAGTTTTCAGTCGCGCTCCCAACCTGCGACCATTCCTGAGCGCGCCGTAGGATAATCCGCGAACGGCCTTGCATTGGAGGCGGTGTTGACATCCAATTTCATGTGTAATATTTTTCTTACACATGAAACGGAACAACGATACAAACCCGTCGGGAGATCAGTTGCTGCGTGTATTCTCGGCGCTCGCCAATCCACATCGACTTAGGATCGTGGCGACGCTCAGCGCGAACGGCCGCAACTATATCAGCCAGCTGGCGCGGGAGGTGGGCATCAGCAGACCGCTCTTGCATCTGCACCTGCAGAAGCTGGAGGAGGCGGGTCTGGTAACCAGCAAGCTGGAGCTTTCGGATGATGGAAAGGCGCTCAACTACTTTGAGGTCACGGATTTCAAGATCGTGGTCTCTCCACGAATGATCGAGACCGCCGTCCAGACCCTGACGGCAGACAGCAAGAAACAAGGAGACTGAGAATGCCCGGAGATGGCGGTGCCTGGATGGGTGCTGTTGTACTTACACTCGGCACGGTAATCATCGTCACGGTTATCGTGCAATTGACGGCAGCCTGGAAGGCGCGAACAAGCCTCGCGCGCGAAAATGGCTTCCGTGAACTTGCAGAAAAACTGAATGCAGCACTGGCCAACATTGCAGAAAGCGGCAAGCAGATCGAAGCGAGGCTTGCCAGCATCGAATCAAGGCTTGCAGTGATCGAAAAGACGCTTCGCGAAGTCGAGTAACAGTCAGGATCATCTCGCGAGCCGCCCGGACCTAACAACCGAGCTCTGCTCAATCTGCATTCATTCAGCAATCCGGCCGCTGCTCAGCACTGCCGGAAAGGAGAACTGCTATGCTTCAGATTTCACGCCGCTCGTTCATGCAAATGGCCGCTGCGTCAACAGTGGTTGCCGGCGCATCTGCCGGCTCATCCCGCGCAAGCACCCAGTCTGCAGCGGCTGGCAAGCTCATAGATACCCACCACCATATTTTTCCGCCTGGCCTTCAAGACTGGCTGGTGAACCGCGGCGTCCTTCCACAGGATCGCTCGACATGGCCAAACTGGGCTCAATGGAGCCTGGATGAGACGATCGAAATGATGGAATCGGTCGGCATTGTTGGGGCGATCGCAAGCCAACCCGCCCCCCTTTCCCTCTTTCCCACGGCCGGGGAAGCGCGCGAATGGACTCGCGTCATCAACGAGTCGAGCGCGGAGGTCGTTCGCGACAACCCGAAGCGGTTCGGCTTTTTCGCCTACCTGCCCCTGAACCATCCGGCGGTAATGGTCGAAGAGGCGGTTTACGCGCTCGACGAGCTTGATGCGGATGGGGTCATGTGCATCACCCACTCGGGCGACAAGTACCTCGGGCACCCGGATTATGCCGAGCTTCTTTCCGAGCTGAACCGGCGCAAGGCGACCCTGTTCCTCCACCCGGACCGGATTGACCTGCCGTCACCCGGAAGCGTTCCGTACTGGCTCACCGACTTCATGTTGGCGACCACTCGGACTGCGCTCAGCCTCATCCTTTCCGGCGCGCTCGACCGCAACCCCGATCTTTCGATCATCCTGTCCCATGCCGGCGGGTTTCTTCCATACATCCACGGCCGGATCTTCCACCTGGACGAAACGGAGGGGCGCGACGGAGCCAAGGCGGCTGAGAGCCTCAAGCGCTTCTACTACGACACGGCCTTGCCTATGTCGCCTTACGCGACTGCGCCACTTCTTCAAGCGGCGCTGCCCGACAGGATCCTGTTCGGAACTGATTGGCCGCAGGTGCAGACCAAAGGCATAGCTGAACAGTTGGCAGAAATGCGCGAGGATAAGGAATTAGACAGCGCTCTCAGGCAGAAGATCATGTCGGACAATGCAAGGGCGTTATTCCCTCGTTTTGCGTCTTAGTGAACCCGCCGGCCGTTCAGGTCTGTAGCAGCGCTATGGTCCAGTGAAGGCTCGCTTAGCTTTGATCAGCAGGAGGACCGCGTCGAACCCGGACCAAACCCGTTCGTCACAAGGTTATCATCCATGTCTTAGGTACAAACTGTTACCTATCTCTCCGGGCAGGACAACAAAAAGCTGGCGACCCCGGCAGGATTCGAACCTGCGACCATCGGCTTAGAAGGCCGGTGCTCTATCCAGCTGAGCTACGGGGCCCGGCGCGGAGCGGCCAGGATCAGTGGGTCCACGGGATTTTCCGGTCATAGCGGAAATTTTCCGCATAGGAAACCTGGCGGCGCTTCGGCCTCTTGGGCTTCTCGACTTGATAGGGGATGCCGTTCTTCTGCGCATAGGCGATGGCATCCTCCAGGGTCGGGAAGTTGAGGCGCACCTGCCGCCGGGTATCCGACGAGCTGGTATAGCCCATCAGCGGCTCGATCCGGGGCGGCGACTGGGGCTCGAACTCCAGAACCCAATAGCCTGTCTTGGCCGTGCCGGATTGCATGGCTGTCCGGGAAGGGCTGTAGATGCGCGCGGACAAGATGAACCCTCTTCCTGTTTACCGTCACCAAAGGCCCGGAACGACCGCTCCGGGCCTACGCTTGCAAGCCAGGCGGCCTATGGCCGCAAAACCGTTCCTGCAGGGGCGGCAGGCGCCGAAGCAGGCTGGTCGGAGCGGCAGGATTCGAACCTGCGACCCTCTGCTCCCAAAGCAGATGCGCTACCAGGCTGCGCTACGCTCCGAAACGATGTTTTCCCTAGTGTTTGCGTCGGGCAAACGCAAGAGGTCATTCAGCACGCAGGCAGAGCGGCGAGCCGGGCGATGTCTTGAACGATGAAAGGGGCGGATTGAAAAAGGACACCCGCCGCAAACAGTTTGCGGCGGGTGTCAGCTGCGCTGCCTGAGACTTTACTGCGCGCCCAACTGCTGGCGAAGAATGTCCTGCACCAGCATGTCAGGATTGTTTTCGCATTCGCTCATCACCGTTTCGACGGAGATGTCAGGGAAGCCGCTCATGGCTCCGGACCCGCCCGCCGCACTGCCGGTCGTGTCGTTCCTGGTACCGGCGGTGGTGGTAGTGTCGGTGCCCGGCAATGCCTCCTCCGCGCTGGTGTCGGCCCCGGCTGCCATATCCGTTTCCGTTTCGGGGCTTGCATCAGGAGTGGCGGGTGCCTCAGCCGTGGTGCTGGTTTCCGCGTCAGCGCTCGGGGCGGCACCGGCCGTAGTGTCCATGCCAGCATCTGCTCCTGGGGTCGTGCTGGCGGTGCTGTCCATGCCTACGCCTGCGCTCTGAGCGGCCTGATAGCCGGCGATGAAATAGATCCTTTGCTCAGCCTGCTGGTCGTCCAGGCCGGCAAGCTGATCGCAGGTGAAATCCGAGGGCATGGCTCCCATGCCAGAAGATGGCGCGCTGCTGTCCTGTGCCACGGCCATTCCGGCGCCGAACATCAGCGCCAGGACGCCCACGGAGGTCTTGAGAAGGATCTTCATGATCAAACTCCCGTTCAATGTGGTTGGTGCGAATCGTTGCACGCCCGCCGAACAAACTGCCGTCCCGGGTGTTCCCTCGTTTTCGGATTTGGCTTGAGCGGAAGCGGCCTCAGCCTTCAGTCGAAGGCGGCCTCGTTGGCAATCCCGATCACCTCGGCCGCCAGGGCGCGTGTGATGCGCATCTTGCGCTCAAGAGCGGCCCGGTCGAGCTTGTCCACAATGTCCCGGGCTGTGGCCAGAGAGCGCTCGATGCGGCGCATGAGGAACCGCACCACGCGCGGATCGATGGCAATCTGCCGGTCCGCGAACAGCTTGGTGATCACACCCGCCAGCAGCATGTCGTCAGGCGCCTCGATCTCGACGACCGTCGCTGCCTTGAGCCGGGAGAAGAGATCGGGAAGCTCGATACCCCACGCCGCCGGTAGGCTGCGCGCGGTCATTAGGAGATTGGTGCGCGCGACGCGGACCGTGTTGATGAGGTGGAAGAGGCCCGTTTCGTCACGCGGCAGCATATCCGCGCCATCGATGAGGATGGGGCCTTCTTCCGCCGCCGCAAGCGCATCGGGCCCGATCGTTCCAACCTCTATGGGCGTCGCACCGGAGCAGTCGCACCAGATCTCAGAAAGATGCGTCTTGCCCGAGCCCGCGGGGCCCGCAAGCACAACCACGGGCGCCGGCCAGTCGGGCCAGCTTTCCACCAGTGCCACGGCCCGCTCGTTGGCGGGCGTGACCACCAGATCGTCGCGCGAGAACGCCTCGCCATGGGCGAGGTCGAGCGGGAGCTGTCGCGGCCTCAGATCTTTGCGCATTCAGCTTTCCCCCGCCTTTCGTGGAGGCGGCCGGTGACCGCTGTAAAGCGGAGAAGAAAGGTAACGCGAGAGCGCGAATCGCACCAGAACGGCGATCGCCGCCGCCGAGGGCACCGCAATCAGCAGGCCCACAAAGCCGAACAGATAGCCGAAGGCAAACAGGGAGAACATCAGCCAGACGGGATGAAGGCCGACGCTCTTGCCCATCAGCCAGGGCTGCAGGATGTTGCCTTCCACGAACTGGCCGCTGAAGAAGATCGCCGCAACGCCCGCCACCCAGTACCATTCGGGCCAGAACTGCACGACGGCGACACCCAGCGAAAGAGCGAGCCCCACCAGCGAGCCCACGAAAGGAATGAAGCTGATAAGGCCCGCGAACAATCCGATAAGCAGGCCGAAATTGAGACCGATGAGCGTCAGGCCCGCGGCGTAATAGACGCCGAGGATCAGGCAAAGCGTTCCCTGTCCGCGCACAAAACCTGCGGTGGCCATGTTGATGTCCCGAGCGATCTGGCGCACGGTGTCGAGGTGGTCGCGCGGCACCCAGCCATCCACGGTTTCCACCATGTTGTCCCAGTCGAGAAGCATGTAGAAGGCCACGACGGGTGTCACGACGAAAAGGCTCGCCAGATTGAGCAGCGCCAGGCCGGAACTCCAGACAGAGCGGAACAGCGTCGCCACGAAACCGGTGCCCTGAGCTAGCAGCGTGTTGAGCCCTTCCTGAAGCGTCCGGCTGTCCACACCGACCGTGTCTTCCAGAAAGCCCGGGTCGAGACGCGTGATCAGCGCCTGAAGGCGGGAGAGATAGTCCGGCAGACGCGCCGCGAATTCGACAAGCTGGTTGCTCAGTGCAGGGATGATCACCATCAGCGCCAGGGTGAGCACGAGGAGAAACCCGACCAGAATGACGATCGTGGCGGCCAGCCGCGAAAAGCCGAGCCGCTGAAGCCGGTCGGCCACGGGGTCGAGAAAATAGGCAAGTACCATCCCGGCGAGAAAAGGCAGCAGGATGGAGGAAAAGACGTAAAGGAAGAGAATGAGCAGCGCAGTCGCAAGCAGCCAAAAGGCAAGCTGGCGGATCGGCACATGCAGCGGTGCCTGCTCAGCCTTGTCCCTTTGGGGTGCCGGTGTCGACATAGCCGCCCATATGCTTGATCCAGCCCACGAGATAGGCCGCGCCGGAAGCTATGGTCAAGAGACCAGACAGATAGACGAGGATGCCGTAGACGATCCCGAGGGAAAACGACAGCGACAGCCCGGCAAGAACGAGCGATGCCAAAAGGAGTTGGGCCAGGGTGTTCGCCTTCGACACTAAGAGCGGCTTCATGGCCACCGGATTGCCCATGACGGCCGAGAGCACCACGCCGCCCACGATCAGCCCGTCGCGCGAAACCGCCGCTACCACCAGCCACAGCGGCAGATGGCCCATATAGCCCAGCACCACGAAGACGCTGACGAGAAGGAGCTTGTCGGCGATCGGATCGAGATAAGCGCCGAGATCGGAGCGCTGGTTGAACTGGCGGGCGATGAAGCCATCAACGCCATCCGACAGCGCGGCGGCGACGAAACCGGCAAAGGCCCAGCCTACCCGGCCGCTCAGCAGTGCGAACACGACGGCCGGAACCAGCAGGAAGCGCACGAGCGTGATGAAATTGGGAATGGTCAACCCGCCATACACCTCTCTACCGGTCGGCACTTGAGGCCTGTATTGTGTGGCATAGATGACGGCCCTGCAGCCGGGCTTCAAGAGGCAAGATCATGCGCTTGCCGCTTCGGTCCACAGGCGCACGCTCCTGTGTGTGCCGCGCGCCACACTTCTTGCGGCCGCCGTCCCTTCGTGCCAATAGCCACGCAAGACGAGCGCCAGCGGAAACAAGCCGATGAGCGGAACAGGGAAAAAAGGCCTCTCCTACGCCGATGCCGGTGTCGACATCGACGCTGGCAATGCGCTGGTGGAGAAGATCAAGCCGCTGGTGCGCTCCACGCGCCGGCCGGGAGCCGATGGCGAGATCGGCGGCTTCGGCGGACTGTTCGATCTGAAGGCGGCGGGCTTTTCCGACCCTGTGCTGGTTGCGGCGAATGATGGCGTAGGGACCAAGCTCAAGGTCGCTATCGAATCGGGCCGCCATGACACGGTCGGTATCGATCTCGTTGCCATGTGCGTCAACGACCTCGTGGTGCAGGGCGCCGAACCTCTCTTCTTCCTCGACTATTTCGCCACCGGCCGGCTGGACCCCGACCAGGGGGCGGCAATCGTCTCGGGCATTGCCGAAGGCTGCCGGCAGGCCGGCTGCGCGCTGATCGGCGGCGAGACTGCAGAAATGCCCGGCATGTACCGGGATGGCGACTACGATCTGGCGGGCTTTGCCGTGGGGGCGGCCGAGCGCGGCAGACTCCTTCCGACCGATGACATCGTGGAGGGCGACGTCCTTCTCGGTCTCGCCTCGTCCGGCCTGCACTCGAACGGCTTTTCGCTCGTCCGCCGGATCGTGGCGGAAAGCGGGCTTTCCTGGGACGACCCCGCTCCCTTCGATCTGGACCGCTCCCTGGGAGAAGCCCTTCTCGAACCCACGCGGATCTATGTGAAGCCGCTTCTAGCCACCATTTCCAGCACCCACGGCATCAAGGCCTTGGCACACATCACCGGCGGCGGGTTCCCCGAAAACATCCCACGCGTATTGCCGGATGCCTTTGCCGCGGAAGTCGATCTCGACATGATCGTTGTGCCGCCCGTCTTCTCCTGGCTTGCGCAGACAGGGAATGTCGAGCCGATGGAGATGCTGCGCACCTTCAACTGCGGCATCGGCATGATCGCGGTTGTCGCCTCCGGCCAGGCCGCGCAGGTGGCGGCGGTGCTGCAGAAGGCCGGCGAGCATGTCTCGACCCTCGGCAGGATCGTGCCGCGCCGCGACGAGGGCGTCATCTACCGGGGAGCGCTCGGCCTATGAGGCAAAGGAAAAAGACCGCCATCCTCATCTCCGGCCGCGGGTCCAACATGAGCGCCCTTCTGCGCGCCGCGGCCGACGCCGACTTTCCTGCCGAGATCGTCGCCGTCATCAGTGACAATGCGGATGCACCGGGCCTCAAAGCTGCCGAAGCCGCCGGCGTTCCCGCCATTGCCGTCCCGCGTGCGGATTTCACTGACCGGGCCTCGCACGAAGCGGCAATGGAGGCGGAGCTTGCCGAGCGGGAGGCGGAGCTTATCTGTCTGGCGGGGTTCATGCGCCTGCTTTCGGCCGGTTTCGTCGCGCGACGGGAGGGCCGGATTCTCAACATCCACCCTTCCCTTCTCCCGCTTTTTCCCGGACTTCACACCCATGCGCGCGCGATCGAGGCCGGAATGCGTGTCCACGGCTGCACGGTGCATTTCGTGACGCCTCAAATGGACGCAGGCCCCATCATCGCCCAGGCCGCCGTGCCTGTTCTGCCCGGCGATACGGCAGACGCGCTGGCCGGACGTGTGCTGCAGGTAGAGCACCGTCTCTACCCGTTGGCGCTTGCTCTCGTGGCATCCGGCAGGGCGCGCATGGAAAACGGCAGAACCATGCTTTCAGACGCCGTCGAGATCGGCTGGGGCGAGCGCTCAATGCTGCTCGTCCCCTCTTCCATCGAGGACAGGGTGGATTTGGAAGACCTGGCACGGCTGACACCGTGACGGCGAAAGACCTATTTGGTCCGGTTGCGCTCGCTTTGGCTTCCTAGCGCGCTGGCTTGCTGCCTTTCAGATGCCGTGTGGCGGCTTTCGGACTTCGATTGAGTCTCGTCTTTCAGAACGGCCGAAGCCGCACTGCGGGTCTTTTCCAGGCCTCGGTCTACGGCTTCCTTCGCGCTGTCGCGCATCTTTTCGCCGTAGGGTGCGAGATAGGCTTCTTCCACCTTGGTGCGCGGCATCATCGCGCCCACGGCCGCTCCTACCGCAACGCCAAGAGCGCCGAGGATGAGCGGCTCCTGCTCCAGCGAATCCGTCAGCATCCTGCGTGCGCTGCTACCTGCCTCACCGGCCCTGCGGCCAACGCTGCGGGCAGTCCCGCTTACCCTGCTCGCGGCCGACGACGCCGCTTCTCCGGTAGCGCTGTAGGCGGCGCCAACTCTATCGGTCAGCGAGGCTCCCGAATCCTGTGCGTTTCTGTCACCGTACGGAGCGCCGCCTTCAAGAGGCTCCAAGCCACTGGCGCCTTCCCAGACTTCGGCGCCGCTTGCGCCGAATGTGTCGGCAGCGGTTGCGTCTTGTCCATTGTCCCGGCCGTTCCAGCCATATTGGCGCGCGCTCGGCCCGCCGCCCATGAAAAGCCAGGCGACTCCGGCGCTGATCATAGCGAGAGGCAGCGGATTGTCGCGCACTTGTGCCTTGAGGTTGTCGAGGGCAATCTTGCCATCGGAGTTTCTGAAATAGGCGGTGAACTCATCGACGAGCTGCCCCGGTGACAGCTTTCTTTGCAGCGACTCGGCGGTTTCGGTCATCCTGGAGCGAACCGATTCGGCCTCATGCTCCAGCTCCGCTGATGTTTTTTCGGTCATCTGGTCTGTTCCTTGATTGCGTGCGCATCGCGCGCGAGCTGTTCCTGCGTCCTTTCGGGCATGAGATTACTGGCCGAAATGTTCGACGTGCCCATCCGCACCAGAATGAGCCCCACGATGGCGACCACGCCGCCTACGATCAGGGATGCCCATCCGGCGCCCAGGCCGAGTTCGGCCAAGGCCAGGACCAGCGCCTGAAGGAGCACCAGCAGGGCCGCCAGAAGGCAGATGCCGCCGGCGACAATCTCCATGCCTCCATTGCGGACCTGATCGAATTTCTCGGACATTTCGGCGCGCAGCAGCCGGAACTCGGTCCGAACGAGCGTGGCGGCCTGTTCGGTGAGATCAGACACCAGAGTGATGATGCTGCGTTGATCTTCCCTCGTACTCATTTCATCCTCCCGCGTAAGGCTTGGGCGCGTCCCGCTCGGCGGCGGAGCGGTCCGTTTGCGTTGCCCCAGCAACGGTAGTCTGGGCGAAGCGGCCCAGGGCGATTCCGACCAGGACCGAGCCCATCAGGAAGGCCGCCGGGTGTTCGCGGCCGAACCGCCTTACGTCACTGACGATGTCTTCAAGCCGATTTTGGGAGACGGCACTGGAAAGCTGCTCCAGGCCGCCAGCAGCCTGGGCGAGAATCTGGGCGGCAGGACCCTGGTCCTTGCTCGCGAGCTCGTCGCTGGCGCTGCGGATCGCATGTGCGAACGCGCTCATGCTTTCGGAGGCGGTCTTTTGCACGTGCCCCGCCTGCCGCCTGGCCTCCTGCTTCGCCTCCGCTCCGATCTCGGCTGCGGTATCGCGGATGGAGCTTGCAGTGCCTGAGGCTGAACTGTCCGGTTTTTGCGTACCGGACGAACGCGTGGTGGCCGACATGATGCTCTCCTTACGCCAGACCAAGGAAGGAGAGGATTGCCAGAACCACGACAATGAGGCCGATCAGATAGATGATGGAGTTCATAGAACCCTCCCAAGGATGGTTTGAACGTCCAACCAACAGAACGGCGCGGGGTTCCAGACGTACTCAAAAGTTGAAGGTCCGGAGCGATTGCAGTCCGAATTAGCTGCGCATCGCACCGGCCGCTGTGCTGACCGGATCAGGCGCGCGCTCGGGGTTCCATTTCGGCGTCGATCTCTGCGCCGAGAATCAGCACGATCGTCGAAATCCAGATCCACATCATCATGCCGATGACGGCGCCGAGCGCCCCGTAAGTGGCGTTGTAGTTGGCAAAATTCTGTAGGTAGAACGAGAAGGCCCAGGAGGCGACGAGCCAGCCGAGCGTCGCAAAAATCGCGCCTAGGCTGAACCAGCGCCATCGCGCATGCTTCCGGCTCGGCCCGAAACGGTAGAGCGCCGACACCGCAATCAGAACTGCAATCACCAAGCCCGCCCAGCGCAAAACGGCAACGAGCAGTTCGGTGCCTCGTCCGAGATTGAGGAAGGCGAGAATGGCGGGCACCAAGCCCATGACGACGATGAAGATGGCGGCAAGGAGGATTGCGCAGAGGGTGAAAGCCAGCGTAAGCAGGCTAAGGCGGATGAAGCCGCGTTTCTCCGTGTCGTCATAGGCAATGTTCATGGCCTCGAACAGCGCCTTGACGCCACCGTTGGCGCTCCACAGGGCGAATGCCAGACCGATGACAAAGCCCACGCCTAAGACATTGCTGTCCTGGGCTGCAAGTGAATCGAGTTGTCCGCTGATAATCCCGACGGCTGCTTCGGGAAGAATGCCGCTTAGCTGCTCGACATGGCTGGAAATCACGGCGGGGTCGGCTATGAGGCCGTAGAGCGATACGAGAGCCCCGAGCGCCGGAAACAGCGCAAGGAGGAGGTAGAACGTCACGCCCGCTGCGACGAGGGGCACGCTATCAGTGCTGAAGGAGCGCATGACGCGCCGAGCGATGTCCCGCCAGCCAGCGCGCCTGCCGGACGAAAGCGCGTTGCTCCCCTGAAGCGCAGGCCCGTGCTTCACGTCAGCCATCGGCAACCTCCATGAGGCGCCCAATCATTGCCGGAGCCGATCGTTCCGCCTGAACGGCGGGCGCCTATAGGGGCAGCGCCCGCACCCAGACTTTGGTGTCGTGGAAGGCTGCGCCCCCGTAGGGCGCGATAGAATCCGCTCCCGTCAGCACGTTGATTCCCTCCCCGCGCTCATGCGCGTCGTTCGGCCAGATGCCTTCTGCGATCACCACGCCGCGGCGCACGCCGTCGAAAAGCTTCGCATGCAACACGACCTCGCCGCGATGATTGCCGATCTCTACGCGGGCGCCATCCTCGATTCCGAGTTCGGCAGCGTCATCGGGATGCAGCATCAGCTCGGGCCGGCCCTCGCGCTTTCTCGAAGTCGGGGTTTCCGAGAAGCTTGAATTGAGGAAGCTGCGCGCAGGCGACGTGGCGAGCCGGAAGGGATGTTCCGGGTCGGGGGATTCGATGAAGTCCACATGATCCGGAAATTCCGGCAGACGGGTATAGGGGCCCTGCATACCCATCGACTGCGGCGGCCGGTTGGGACCCGGCGTGCCCGTCCAGTCGGGACGGAAGCGGAACTTCCCATCGGGATGGCCAAAGCCGTTCAGGAAATGAGCGGTCTCGAAATCCGGCTGAACGTCCGCCCAGCGCTCGTGGCGGAAGCTCTCGAAGGTGCCGAGCCCCCGCCGACCTAGCATCCAGTCCAGATGCTCGCGGGTGGAAAGTCCGAAGCCCGGGAGGTGCGCCACGCCCAGCCGTTTGGCCAGTTCCTCGATGACGAACAGATTCTCCCGCGCCTCCGCCGGCGGATCGATGAGCTTCGGCCCCAGCAGAATGTGCTGATGCCCGCCGCCGCGGTAGATGTCGTCATGCTCCAGGAACATGGTTGCTGGAAGTACGACGTCTGCGAGCTTCGCCGTGTCCGTCATGAACTGCTCATGGACGCAGACAAAAAGATCATCGCGCAGAAAGCCGCGCTTCACCAACCTCTGTTCCGGCGCGACATTGGCGGGATTCGTGTTCTGGATCAGCATGGCGGTGACAGGCGGACCGCCATGAAGGGCGTCCGGATCGCCCGTCAGCACCGCGCCGATCCGGGACTGGTCGAGCGAACGTACCGATGGATCGGCAAAGGCCGTGCCCTCGATCAGCGACTTGTCGAGGCCGAAGATGCCGGAATTGGAATGGAACGCGCCGCCGCCCTCATACTGCCAGGCGCCTGTCACCGCCGCGATGGAGAGCGCCGCGTGCATGTTGACAGCGCCGTTGCGATTGCGGGTAAACCCGTAGCCCAGGCGGAAATAGGTCCGCTTCGTTTCGCCCACCAGCCGCGCAAAGGCCTCGATGTCGGCGGCCGGTACGCCGGTGATGACCTCGGCCCATTGCGGCGTCCGGGTGGAAAGGTGCTTCTCCAGACCCCTCGGATCATCCGTGTATTTGTCGAGATAGGCCCAATCGGCAAAACCGTCGCGGAAGAGCACATGCATGACCGCGCATGCAAGCGCGCCATCCGTGCCCGGCCTAACGATCAGGCCCATATCCGCCTGCTTCATCGTCGCGTTGTCGTAGACATCGATGACGACGATCTTCGCGCCGCGCTCCTTTCTCGCGCGCACTGCGTGCGTCATCACGTTCACCTGCGTGGCGACGGCGTTGGTGCCCCAGATGACCACGCAGTCGGCCTTCGCCATTTCGCGCGGGTCTGGTCCGCGCAGCGCGCCCGTGCCCATTACATAGCCGGACCATGCGGGATTGGTGCAGATCGTATCGAACTGCTTGGAATAGCGCTTGGCGTGGGTGAGCCGGTGGATGGAATCGCGCTGCACGAGGCCCATCGTGCCCGCGTAGTAATAGGGCCAGACTGATTCGGCCCCATGCTTTTCTTCCGCCTTCAGGAAGGCCTCGGCCACGTGGTCAAGGGCGGCATCCCAGCTTGCTGTCTTCCATTGACCTTCTCCTTTGCCCCCCGCGCGAATTAGAGGCTGCAGAAGGCGGCCCGGATGGTGCACGCGCTCGGCGTAGCGCGCCACCTTGGCGCATATCACGCCGGCCGTGTAGCTGTTGTCCTTGGCGCCGTGAATGCGGGTCACGCGGCCGTCGACGATCTCCACGTCGAGCGCGCAGGTGGACGGGCAGTCATGGGGACAGGCCGAGTGGCCGATACGGATATTCGGGTGCGTGTTCATAGCGAGCGAAACTACCCTCATTTGCCGTCCGATAGTAGCCCGGATGGGTCAAAGCTTTTGCATTCATCCATCAGCGCCCGTGATGGCTGCGCAAACCAAGACAATGTCTTGACCGGCGAGGGCGGCTGGCTGAAACTGCCGCGCACCTAGGCCAGCAGCAGGAGGAAAAGCATGGCACGCCTCACGGCCCTCGCGACCGGTCTTGCAATCTCGCTCGCCGCCGCAATGCAGCCTATTCCGGCTCTGGCAGCCGATTTCATCGGCGTCTACGGAGCGGACGACGTCATCTGCAGCCATCAGAACGTGCAGAGGGCGATTCGGCGCGGATTTCGCCACCAGGTCACCCATGTGCCGAATCTGCCCGACGTGGACATCGTGGATCTCTACGGAGCACGCCTGACTCGGCATGAACCGGCAACCTTCAACAGCCCCATCGAGCGTCGCTATTGCCATGCCACCGCCCGCCTCTCCGACGGTGCGGACAAGTCCATCTGGTTCCTGATCGAATATGGCCAGGGCTTCGCCGGAATAGGTGACAATGTGGAGTTCTGCATGGCCGGCTTCGACCGTTGGAACGTCTACAACGCCAATTGCCGCGTGCTACGCTGATACGGGCCACCGCGGCCGCAGCCGGATTGATGACCGCCATCCTGGCGGCCATGCCGTATCTGGCTGGCCCGGCAATGGCGGGCTCGGGCGATGGCAGGCCCGCTTTCGATTTCTATGTTCTGTCACTGTCCTGGTCGCCCAGCCACTGTGCCGCGGAAGGCGAGGACGCCAACCCTCGCCAATGCAAGAGCAGCCGACCCTACGGATTCATCGTTCACGGCCTGTGGCCGCAATTCGAGAAGGGCTATCCGGAGTTCTGCGCCTCGAACGAGCCGGATCGTGTGCCTGAAAGGCTGGCGCGGGCCTATCTCGATCTCATGCCCTCGCCGGGGCTGATCGGGCATCAGTGGCGCAAGCACGGCACCTGCACCGGATTGGGGCAACAGGAATATCTCGATCTGGTGCGCCGGGCACGCGAGCGTGTTGCTATTCCGAAAGAATTCTCCAGGCTAGCACAACCGCTGACGATGCCGCCGGAAGCAGTGGAGGAGCGTTTCATCCGCGCCAATCCCAGACTTCCCGCGGAGGGCGTTGCAGTGACCTGCGACCGGCGTCGCCTGCGCGAAGTCCGCATCTGCCTGACGACTGATCTTCGGTTCCGGTCCTGCCCTGAAGTGGACCGCGACGCCTGCAACAGGCACGAGGTGCTGATTCCGCCGGTGCGGTAAGAGTCCGGACATGCTGTGTGCTCGTTGCGCTGCGGGCAAAAAGAAAGCCGGGCCTTGCGGCCCGGCTTTGACTGGATGTTCTGTGCCCTGAGGTCAGAAGCTCATACCGAAACCAACCAGGACCTTGTGGCTGGTGACGTCCACATCGTAGTCGCCGCTGGCGAGCGAGAAGGTCTCGCTGCCAAGATCGGTGTAGCGGTACTCAAGCCGCGCGAAGGACTGATCCGTCACCTTCACATCGACACCGGCGCCAGCCGTCCAACCCCAAAGGGTCTGGTCGTCCGAAGAGGTGGCATCGGAGAGCTCGTGACGTCCGCCCGCACCACCGGCCGTGCCATAGACGAGCACATTGTCAGTGGCCGCGAAGCCGAGACGCGCGCGGATCGTGCCGTCGACACCGCCCTCAGTGGAGAGGCCGGCATTGTCGCCATCCATACCGTTGTAGCCGATATCGCCTTCAACGCCGTACACGAAGCTGCCGGACTGCCAGTTCCAGCCGGCAAAGGCATTGCCGACGAAGCCATCGGTGTCGATGTCATTGGTCACGCCCGCGGCATTGGTCGCCTCGGTCGAACCATTGAAGCCGTAGCCGAGCGCGACACCCGCATAGGGGCCGGCCCAGGTCGCCACGGGTGCCACTTCCATCGGCGCGGCCGGCGGTGCCGGCGGCTGCTCATAGACCACATCAGCAGCATAAGCGGGTATCGCCACGGAGGCGAGCGCCGCGGCTGCAGCGATGCCTACGATCTTTTTCCTGTTGGCATTCATATTTTAGACTCCTTGCCAATGAGCAATCTGGAACGGTCGAGATGCCAGGGAGGCCGGCAAAACGTCCGTGGGTTGCCCCAACCGCTGGCCGTTTAAATGTAGGAACGGCTTTGCGGTTCCGCCAGCGACAGGGAAAAGCGGCAAAAGATGGCCGCAAAGTGGCTTTTGCTAAAATGTGGCCTATGCCGGCAATCGAATGGTCACTGCTGTGGCATGAACGCAACAAGATTGATCAGGGTCCAAACGCCTCAAATGCCCATAAAATGCCCGGTATTTGCCTGGAGAAGCCGCGTCCAGCGCTATGAATTGCCGGTGATAACCTTATATGAACCATAAATGTAATCTCCGGCTGCAGCCGTTCTTGCGAAAGGGGTCTTCGATCGATGCGGCGGGAAGTGACACGCGCCCTGATCACCGGCGGGGCGAGGCGTATCGGACGGGCGATCGCGCTCGACCTTGCCCGGCACGGCTTCGCGGTCGCCATTCACTGCAATACTTCACGCCAAGAAGCAGAAGAGCTCGCCTCGGCCATTGCAGCGAAAGGCGGAAAGGCCTGTGTGCTCGCCGCCGACCTTACCCGGCCTGATCAGGCCGAAAGACTGGTGGAGAGGGCGGCAGCGGAATTGGGGCCGATCGGCCTTGTGGTCAACAACGCCTCCCTCTTCGAGCGCGATTCGCTGGCTGATTTCACCGACGAGATTTGGGACCGGCATTTCGCCTTGCACGTAAAGGCCCCTGCCCTGATTGCCAGAAGCTTCGCTCGGCTGCTTCCGGCCGACGCGCAGGGCCTGATCGTCAACATGATCGATCAGCGTGTCTGGAGACCGACGCCCGGCTTCTTTAGCTACACCCTGTCGAAATCTGCACTGTGGGCAGCCACCATCGCCATGGCCCAGGCGCTTGCGCCGCGAATCAGGGTCAATGCCATCGGCCCCGGTCCTACCCTGCCCGACCAGTACCAAGACGTGGAAGGCTTCCGTCAGGAAACTGCGGCGCTCCCGCTCGGCCGGGGTCCTAACCTTGCTGAATTCGGCGCCACGATACGTTATCTGTGGGAGACGCCCTCGATCACAGGACAGATGATCGCGCTCGACGGAGGCAAGCACCTCGGGCAGGGCAAGCAGGAGTCCGCAGAATCGTCCCGATGAACAGCCCATCCTTGGAATCCAGAGACCGGAACGCGCCGGAGATAACGGACGGGACAGCATCCGCTTCCGTACATTGGGATAGCGCGGGCACGGACAAGTCGCCTGACACCGGCATCGATGTCATCAGGGCGATGGTCAAGCGCCTGCCCAACGCGCCCGGCGTCTACCGCATGATGAACGCTGCGGGCGATGTGCTTTATGTGGGCAAGGCGCGCAGCCTCAAGAAGCGGGTCACGAACTACGCCCAGGGCCGAGGCCATTCCAACCGAATTGCGCGCATGATCCGCGAGACGGCCTCGATGGAATTTGTCGTCACGTGGACGGAGATCGAGGCGCTGCTTCTTGAAGCCAACCTCATCAAACGCCTGCGTCCGCGCTTCAACGTGCTCCTGCGCGACGACAAGTCGTTTCCCTATATCCTGCTTACCGGCGATCATCCGGCCCCGGGTCTTTTCAAGCACCGTGGCGCGCGCTCGCGCAAGGGCGACTACTTCGGGCCGTTCGCCTCCGCGGGCGCCGTGGGACGTACGATCAACGCCCTCCAGCGCGCCTTCCTCATCCGCACCTGCACGGACTCGGTCTTCGAAAGCCGCACGCGGCCCTGCCTGCTGTACCAAATCAAGCGCTGTTCGGGGCCGTGCACCGGCGAGATCAGCACAGAGGATTATGCCCGTCTGGTTGCCGAGGCGAAGGACTTCCTTTCCGGCCGCTCCAGCAAGGTGAAGGCGCAGATCGCGGCCGCCATGCAGGAGGCCTCGGAGGCGCTCGATTTCGAGCGCGCGGCCGTCTATCGCGACCGCCTTGCTGCGCTTTCCCACGTGCAAAGCCATCAGGGCATAAACCCGCAGGGGGTCGAGGAAGCGGATGTTTTCGCCATTCACCAGGAAGGCGGCCAGAGCTGCATCCAGGTGTTCTTCTTCCGCACGGGGCAGAACTGGGGCAACCGCGCCTACTTTCCGAAGGCCGACCCGGCTCTCGGAGCGGGCGAGGTGCTGGGCTCGTTCCTGCCCCAATTTTATGAGGACAAACCCTGCCCCCGGCTGGTTCTCCTGTCCCATGAGATCGAAGATCAAGCCATTCTCGCCGAGGCGCTGTCTGCACGGGCGGGTCGAAAGGTCCAGGTGCAGGTTCCCCAGCGCGGTGAAAAGAAGACCCTAACCGAACACGCCCTTCAGAACGCGCGCGAGGCGCTGGCCCGTAGGCTGGCCGAAACCTCCTCGCAGGCGCGACTGCTGGAGTCTTTTGCCCAAACCTTCGGGCTCGACAGGGTGCCGAGGCGCATTGAGGTCTATGACAATTCGCACATCATGGGCACGAACGCCGTCGGCGCGATGGTCGTCGCCGGGCCGGAGGGCTTCGTCAAGAACAGCTACCGCAAGTTCAACATCCGCTCGACCGACATCACGCCGGGCGACGATTTCGGCATGATGCGCGAGGTGATGCAGCGTCGCTTCGCCCGGCTCATCAGAGAGGAAGGACTGCCTGCGAACGGCAACGGCGAGGCGGAGGCGGACGCCTTTCCCGCCTGGCCGGACGTTATCCTTATCGACGGCGGACAAGGGCAGCTTTCAGCGGTCAGGCAGATTCTCGAGGATCTCGGAATCGCCGGCGTTGTGACGGCGATCGGCGTCGCCAAGGGCGTGGATCGCGACGCTGGCCGCGAGCGCTTCTTCATGGAAGGCAGGTCGCCCTTCTCTCTCCCCGTGCGCGATCCGGTGCTCTATTTCGTTCAAAGGCTGCGCGACGAGGCGCACCGCTTCGCCATCGGGTCGCATCGGGCACGTAGAAAGAAGGAGATGGTCCGCAACCCGCTGGACGAGATCGCCGGCATCGGGCCCGGGAGAAAACGGGCGCTACTGCATCATTTCGGCACGGCCAAGGCGGTCAGCCGAGCCGGTATCGAAGATCTGATGCAAGTTGACGGAATTTCGGAAGCGATCGCACGCCAGATCTATAATCATTTCCATGAGGGCGGTTAGGCCGCAGCAGGGTTGCTTGACCCCGCCCTGCGCTCCTGATTTCACTGAGGGCATTATGAGTGAGCAATCCATGCAGCAGCGCCGCGCCTTCAACCTGCCCAATCTGCTTACTTATACACGCATCATGGCGGTGCCTCTGATCGTGCTGTGCTTTTTCCTGGAAGGCCGCCTGCAATCCAGCGACTTTGCGCGCTGGTCGGCGCTCGCCATCTTCCTCGCTGCAAGTGTGACCGACTATTTCGATGGCTATCTTGCCCGCAGCTGGAAGCAGACGTCGAATATAGGCAGAATGCTGGATCCGATCGCCGACAAGCTTCTGGTCGCGACATGCCTGCTTCTGCTAGCCGCCGATACCGATCGCACCATTGCCGGCTGGACGCTGTGGGCGGCAATCATCATTCTGTGCCGGGAAATTCTGGTCTCGGGGCTCAGGGAATATCTGGCTGCGCTCAAGGTGAGCGTCCCGGTGACCCAACTGGCCAAGTGGAAGACCACCATCCAGATGCTCGCGATAGGCTTTCTGCTCGCCGGCCCGGCCGGCGACAAGATCGTTCCTTATATTACCGAGTCCGGGATCGCGCTTCTGTGGTTTTCGGCGCTGGTCACGCTCTATACCGGCTATGATTACTTTCGCGCCGGACTGAAGCACATCGTGGAGGAGTGAGCGGTGAAACTCGTCTATTTCGCCTGGGTGCGCGAGCGCATCGGCAAGGAGGTCGAGACGGTCACCCTGCCGGCCGATGTCGGAACGGTGGCGGACCTTCTTAAGTGGCTTAAAGAGCGCGGCGGCAACTATGCCGCTGCGCTGGAACATCCCGACATTATCCGCGTCGCCATCGATCACGAGCATGTGACACATGAGACGCCGCTGCCGCGGGACGGCGAGATCGCGCTTTTCCCGCCCATGACCGGAGGGTGAGAATGACCCTGCCCTGTGTCCCGCATGTGCGTGTGCAGGCGGAAGATTTCGACGTGGCCGCCGAGATCGAGCGCCTTGCGGGCGGACGCAGGGACGTGGGCGCAGTGGTCACGTTCACCGGCCGCTGCCGCGATGAGGGCGGGAGGCTCGCCGCCCTGGAAATCGAACACTACCCCGCCATGGCGGACAGCCAGATAAACCGCGTCGCGCAGGAGGCCGCGAGGCGCTGGCCCCTAACCGGTCTTACGATCATCCACCGCTTCGGCAGGATCGAGCCCGGTCAGAACATCGTGCTGGTCGTCACCGCCTCGAGCCACCGCAAGGCCGCTTTCGAGGCGGCGGACTTCCTTATGGACTACCTCAAGTCGCGGGCCCCCTTCTGGAAGAAGGAACACCCCGTGCAGGGAGAGCCGGCGCGATGGGTCGAGGCGAAGGGGGAAGACGAGGAAGCGCTGAAGCGCTGGTGAGCCTGCCGCTCAAACTATGGCGGAGGCGAAAGGCCGAGGTCTGATCCGTAACATCCATGTCACGAAACGGCCCCGGCACCTTTTATGATCGCGGCCTCCGCAAGCGTGCGTTTAACCGACGATTTCGGTTTCAGCGAACCAGTAGGCGATCTCCTGGGCGGCAGTCTCCGGACCGTCGGAGCCATGCACCGAGTTCTCGCCGATGGACTTCGCATAGAGCTTGCGAATTGTGCCCTCGGCGGCTTCCGCCGGGTTGGTGGCGCCCATGATCTCGCGGTTCCTGGCGATCGCGTTCTCGCCTTCCAGCACCTGCACCACCGTCGGACCAGACGACATGAACTCGCACAGTTCGTTGAAGAACGGCCGGTCTTTGTGCACGGCGTAGAAGCCCTCCGCCTGGCGGCGGCTCATCCAGACGCGCTTGGATGCAATGACGCGCAGACCCGCATCCTCCAGCATTTTGGTGATGGCGCCGGTAAGGTTGCGTGCCGTCGCATCCGGCTTGATCATTGAAAAGGTGCGTTCGATCGCCATCTCGGCTCCTTCATAATATGAGAAACATCAGGGGATGGGCGTCTATAGCGATGCCGGCCCTTCCTGTGAAGAGCGTTCAGTAGCTTGCCGCAGTGCGGAGCGCGCCCCTATTTGCGGTTAACGGCACCGACGAAATTGATGGAAAGAACGCGGCGGGATCGGCTAATCAGATTTAAACGGAGCGGAGGCGGGCGATGGCAATGAAGCGCCACTTCGAGATGATGGCGGCCTATAACCGGTGGGCAAACAGCCTCCTGTACGATGCCGCCGCACAGCTCTCTTCGGAGGAATACACCCGCGATGTGGGCGTTTTCTTCAAGTCCATGATGGGAACGCTCAACCATATCCTGGTGGCAGACCGCATCTGGATGAAGCGCTTTACCGGAGAGGGCGATGCGCCGGCACGGCTCGACACCATTCTGCATCAGGCATTCCCCGCGCTCAGAATTGCCCGCGAGGCCGAAGACAGACGCATCATCGCCTGGGTCAATGGTCTTACCGAACAGGCGCTTGAGGGCCGCTTCACCTACATGACCGCCATCAACCCGCGGACCGTGTCGCAGCGCCTGGCCCCTGCCCTCACCCATTTCTTCAATCATCAGGCGCACCATCGCGGCCAGGCGCACGCGATCCTCTCGATACTCGGAAAGGCACCGCCCTCCCTCGACCTGATCTATTTCCACAGGACGGCAGAGGGAAAAGTCTACGCCTGACAACCACCAGAGTGGCAAATAGTCGACCAGATCCCATTGTGATGGATGGCGGCTGGTCAAAGATCATGCGTGCCCAAAGCTGCTTTTCGCCGCTTTTTATAGCAATGTATTTATAGTACTAAATTTAGTCTATTTTTATTCAATTATGCTTCTCAACTATTCTAATAAAACTTCTCAGAAAATGAAATACGTTACTCACCATTATGGGCATTCATTGTTCATGTATCCTTGTTTGCTTGTATCTTTGTTCTGCTTTTGATTCTGCGGCAACAAAGCACCAGGAGTGAGTTATGCTTAAGTCAAAACGCAGTCTGCTTGCGACAATAGCGGGAAGCGCCCTCGCGCTTAGCCTCGCAATGCCGGCTTCAGCGCTTGATCTGGGTGGCGCTGTCGGTGGTGTGGTCGACAGTGTTGGCAGTGCGGTCGGCGGTGTCGTCGGCGGCGTCAGCAGTGCTCTCGGCGGGGGCGGCAGTGTTGTTGGCGGTGGCGGCGGCAGCGTCAGCGGCGGCAGCAGCAGTAGCGCCAGCAACAGCAGTGGCGGGGGCAGCAACAGCAGCGGGGGCGGCAGTAGCGGAGGCGGGAGCGGCGGCAGCCTGGCCAGCAGTGTCGGCGGCGCGGTCGGCGGTGTTGTCAGCGGTGTCGGCAGTGTCCTCGGTGGAGGTGGTGGTGTCCTCGGCGGCGGCAGCAGCCTTTTTGGCGGCTCCAAGAACGGGATGACCGGTCTTGATCTCGGCATCGCGAGCGTAGGCGTCGGTCAGAGGAGCAATGGCGGCCTTGGAGCGGACGTTGAGGTGAACCTCGGCGGCATCGCCAATGGAGATGTCAACGCAACCATCGGCGGCCAGGACACCCTCGCTAGGGTCGATGCCAACGCCAATGCTTTGAACGATGAGGTCACGCTCAACAGCAAGACGTCATTGTTCGGAGAGAACGGTGTCTTCAACACTGAAAACAAAGGATCCTTGCTGGGCACGCCTGCCGAGGCTGACATCAATATCGGCGGCGGCAGAGGCATGCTTGGGCTGATCGACCCGGATGTCTGTATCGGCAGGTCTTGCGGCGGTCCCGCTGATCCGGGCCCTGGCGATCCCAACGATCCGCGCGACCCACGCGATCCGCGCGATCCGATCAGTCCGCGTGATCCGAGCAATCCCCGCGGTCCCAACAACCTCACGGACATCATCAACGACATGTCGCCGACTGAGCTTGCCCGGAACAAGAAGCTCTGCCGCAACATCCTGGCGCAACCGAACTCCTATGACCGGGATCTGGTTGGTCTCTGCCGGATGCTGCAGTTGGCAAGCCGCTAAGCGACACTGAAACCTTGGGGGAAAGGCCCGCGCCCGCGCGGGCCTATTCTTTTGTCATTCGCAGAGGATGGGCTTGCATGTGCAAGCAGGCTCCGCCAAAACACGCGGCCATGCTTGCCATTAATGATCTTTCTCTGCGCGTCGCCGGCCGGCTGCTCATTGAGCATGCCTCCCTCACCCTGCCTGCCGGGACAAAGGCGGGGCTTGTCGGACGCAACGGCACCGGCAAGACATCTCTCTTTCGTGCGATTACCGGCGAGCTTTCTCCCGAAACCGGTTCGATCAGCGTGCCCAAAGGCACGCGCATCGGGCAAGTGGCACAGGAAGCGCCCGGTACGGACGAGCTGCTTATCGACATCGTGCTGCGGGCCGACACGGAGCGGGATCGCCTCATGCGCGAGGCCGAGAAGGCGACCGATCCGCACCGCATCGCCGAAATCCAGACGCGCCTTGCCGATATAAACGCCCATTCTGCGGAAGCCCGCGCGGCGGCCATTCTCGCCGGCCTCGGTTTCGATGAACGGGCGCAGAGGCGGCCCGCCTCCTCTTTCTCCGGCGGCTGGCGAATGCGTGTCGCGCTTGCTTCCGTGCTCTTTGCCGAGCCAGACCTTCTGCTTCTTGATGAGCCGACCAACTATCTGGACCTGGAAGGCACCATGTGGCTGGAAAGCTATCTGGCGCGCTATCCGCACACGGTCCTGCTCATCAGCCACGACCGCGACCTTCTTAACCGCGCCGTCTCCGCGATCGTGCATCTGCAGCACAGAAAGCTCACCTTCTGGCGCGGCGGCTACGATCAGTTCGCCCGCCAGTATGCCGAGAAGATGGAGCTGCAAGAGAAGCTGCGGGCAAAGCAGGAAGCGCGGCGCAAGCATATGGAGGCGTTCGTTGAACGTTTCCGCTACAAGGCCTCCAAGGCGCGCCAGGCGCAGTCGCGGCTGAAGGCCATCGCGCGCATGCAACCCATCCCGGCGACCGTCAACGAACACGTCATCCCCTTCCGCTTTCCCGATCCGGCAAAGCCGGTCGCCTCGCCCATCGTGGCGATCGAGGGGGGCGCGGTCGGCTATGAGCCCGGAAAGCCGGTTCTGAAGAACCTCAATCTGCGCATCGACAATGACGACCGCATCGCGCTGCTTGGCGCCAATGGCAACGGCAAGTCCACCTTCGCCAAGCTGATCGCCGGCAGGCTCAAGCTGGAGGCCGGCACGATGACGCTGGCGCCGGGGCTTTCGGTCTCGATCTTCGCCCAGCACCAGCTTGACGACCTGCGGCCGGACGAAAACGCCTATCAGCATCTGCGCCGCCTGATGCCGGACGCTCCGGAAGCCAAGGTGCGGGCGCGCGTGGCCCAGTTCGGCCTGTCGACCGAGAAGATGGAAACGCCGGCTAAGGATCTTTCGGGCGGTGAGAAGGCGCGGCTTCTCATGGGGCTTTCCGCCTTCCAGGCCCCGCATCTCTTCATTCTGGACGAGCCGACCAACCACCTCGACATCGACAGCCGCGAGGCGCTGGTGGAGGCTCTCAACACCTATGAAGGCGCGGTGATCCTCATCAGCCATGACCGACACCTGATCGAGGCCTGTGCGGACAGGCTCTGGCTGGTCGATGAGGGTACAGTCCGGCCCTATGACGGCGACCTGGAAGATTACCGGGCGCAGACCACCGGAGGCGCAAGCCGCACGCGGGAGAAGCGGGAAGCCGAGAAGGTCTCGAAAGCCGACCGCCGCCGCGAGGCGGCAAAGCGGCGCGCCTCGCTCGAACCTTTGGCACGAGAGATTAAGGCGACGGAAGGCCTAATCGAGCGCACGCGCAAGCGCATCGCGGCAATAGAGGCGGAGATGGCCGATCCGCGAATTTATGAGCGCGATCCAGCCAGAGTGGCGGTGCTTGCGAAGCAGCGCGTCGAGCTGTCTCAACTCGTTGAGCAGCAGGAGGAAAAGTGGCTGCAGCTCTCGGCCGAGTATGAAGAGGCGATTGCCGAGTAGCGTCCCGTCACTCCATATCGAGGAGGCGGGAAGGCGGAAACCGCCCTCATTGCACCGCCGGAGGCTTCAGAAGGTGCAAAAGCCTTTCTACCGTGAGGTCCTCGATATCGAGGAATGAATCGTCTTCCCCGATATTCTGGGCCGCCGGGTCGGGCACTGGCTGCTCTGCCCCTCGCGGCTCGGGCGGCGGCAGAGCGCGGCGCTCTATTTCCGAGCCATCCGGGTCCGGCGCCTCCAGCGGAGGAACCTGGATCGGGCCGACCGCACCGGGCGTAGGCTGCTCCTCTGGCCGCGCGGGCGCTGCTTCTTCGGCCCGGCGCCTTGCCTCCTCCGCCTCGCGCTCCTGCCGTTCGCGCTCTTCGGCAGCCCTGCGCGCCCGCTCCGCCTCCCGTTCGAGGCGCACACGCTCGGCCTCTTGGGCGCGGCGGGCAGCTTCGGCCGCCTCGCGTTCGGCAGCACGCGCAGTGAAATAGCGCATTTCACGGCGCAGACGCTGACGTTCGAGCAGCACGGCCTGCATATGTTCGACGCGCGCCTGCTCCAGCTCCAGGGCGCGCTGGGTGAGAAACCGGGTAAGCGGGTCCGTATCGAGCACGGGCCGGCTCTCTCCCAAAGGTCCGCGCAAGGAGAAGCGGATCATCGGCTCGGAGCCTGACACGGACTCCGCCCCGGCATCATAGGTGATGGAGCCGCTCGCCGAAACGGTGCGCTCTTTAAGGTTGGCTGCAGCCTCAACGCTCATTCGGGCGCCATCGCTTTCCAGATGCACCGGCGCCATCCGCGCCACACCATCAGCGAGGGTGAAGGCGAATTTTATATCGCCCGCAGGATAGCTTCCCCGTCGCACCAGTGCGGGGGCGAAGGCGGCTACGCTCTCAGCGTCAATCTCTACACCGAGCTTGTCCGCTTCCGCGATAATGGGAGCAAGCGCCCTCCTGTCGAAACCAGAAATGACGAGGTTTTCCAAGGCGGCCGAGCCGGAGCCGGACAACGCCGCCGTCATGGCGTCCACCGACTTGCCAGCCGACGTGACGCTGGCGCTGACATCCGCAAGGCCCGAAAGCCCGCCGCCCGGCAGTAATCGTTCAAGCGGCACGCCATTTAGCGAAAACTGGGCAGCAAGCAGGCCGGTTCCGGCATCGTTGCGCAGCTCGGCAAGCCCTTCGAGCACTCCGCCAAGGTAATGCGCGGAGAGATCGGAAATGGCCATCCCCTCCGGCCCAAGCCGGACGTGAAAGCGCGCATCCTCGGCTGTGGCCGCGTTTCCGATCCACACCTTTCCGGCGGAAAGCTCGACGTTCGCGGAAAACGGCGCCGTCACGTCCTGCCGGAAGGGCGCCTGCGGCCAAGGTCCGCCGCCCGCCTCGAAAGCGGCGGGCCCCAGGACCATCTCAATCCCCGGGCGAAAATCAAGTCCGCCAAGCGCCAGAGAGCCCGTGAGATGGGGCAGGCCGTCGCGCAGGGAACCTTTGAGGTCGCCACTAACATCGCTTCCCGCCACCTGCCCGGCAAGGCCTCTCATGGAGAGAACGCCTTCGCGATAGTCCAGCGCTGCCGAAAGCTCCACCGGCAGGCCGTAGCCAAATCCCGGCAATGAAACACCCGCCGCGGCAAGCCAGGGTTCCAGATCCTCAGCTTCAATCTGCGCCTGGCCCACGGCGGCGAACCCTTCGCTGCCAGGCTTGATCGTGCCCGTGAAGCTGGCCTGGAGACCCTGTCCCCTGACGCGGAACATGCTCTCCAAACCCTCCGCCGGTGTGCCGGTCGCGGAAAATTCCACATCCACCGCGCCGGCGAGCCCGAGCGGCAGCGCGGGCAGGCCCGCGAGAGCGTAGAGAGTCGCGGCCTCCTGGTTACGCGCGGCAAGCTGGATGGAAACCTGCCCTTCCTCGACCGGCATCTCGCTGCTCGATAGCGAAAGGCTGAAGCCAGTTCCTCCAGCAAGGCCCCGGGCACTCACGGAAAGCCCCGGTGTCCCCTCCCCGTCTGCAGCCGCACTCGCGATGATATCGATCTCGCTGTCGGCGAGGAGGCCCGGATACTGGCTGGCGTGCCGGTTGAGCGTGGTGAGGAGACGGTTGCCGGGGAAGCGCTGCGCCAGAAGCTCTACGAGCGGCGCAAGATCGACCGCCACGACCGTGGCATCCACCTGCCCTGTCGGCTCTCCGCCTAGCCCGGCTAAATTGCCGGTGGCGCTGATATTCGCGTCGGCAAGGCCGGTGAGGGTCAAGCGGTCGATCTCAAGCCGCCCTTCCCGCAGGCGCAAGGCCGTGTCCACCCGCTCCGCCGTCAGTCCCTCGACCGAGACGGGGCCGGCCACGATCTCCAGATTCACGTCATGATCGGCAAGCCGGTTGCGGCCTGCATCGTCTACGAACAGCGAGGCGAAGGCGCGCATGCCTTCCACGTCCAATTTGCTGCCGTTGAGCTCCAGCAGCAGCGATGGCCGGGCGCCTGCTGGGCTCTGCCGGTCGATGGCGCCGGTAAAGCGGGCATCACCCAAGATCAGCTCGAGATTCTGGAAGCGCTGCCGCTCGTCGGTCAGCGTCACATCGGCGCTGAAACCGGCGGCGGGCAGCCGGCGGATTGCCTCGTCCACATCTCGGGCAAGCCAGGCGGCAAAGCCCGAAGGCTGCTTGACGGCGAGAAGCATATGCCCTTCGAAGGAAAGCCCCTCGCCTGTTGCCAGCAAGCCGTCACCCTCGAAGCGGGTGCGGCCCGGCAGCGTGGCCGCCAGCGATTCGATATTCCAACCCTCCGCCACCGGCCGCGCCCGCAGGTGAATGTCGCGAACCGTGGTGTCGCCCGCGACGATAGCCGGCAGATCGACGGCTATCGTGCCGGGAATGGAGGGCTTCGGCAAACCGGCGATGAAGCGTGTCAGAGCCTGAAGCCTCTCATCCGCCGAGAGACCCGACATGATGCCACCCTCACCCTCCACCGCATCCAGCCGGATCTGCGCGCCATCGGCTTCGATAAGGAATGAGGGTTCGGCACCGAGCTCCACCAGCGCGTGGCCTTCGGCAACATAGGGATCTTCCGGAGAACCCGTTTCGAAGCGGAATTCATCGACTCTGAGGCGCTGGTGATCGAGTGCGAAACGGCCTGAAAGGCGGTTGCCGGCCTCGACGATCGTTCGCTCCTCACCCATCCCGGCGGCATCAATTGTCAGCAGGCGAAAGGTGCCGTCATAAAGCCCCGCCTCTCCCTCGAACCGCGCCTGACCATCCGTTTCCAGAAGAAAGGGATAGTGGTCGGGCTGAACGGTAATCCGAACCCGCATGTCTCCTTCCTCGCTCGCGGTTCCAGTGGCGGAGGCAAGGTTGACGGGAATGCCGTTGACCGTCAGCGTTCCGTCCACGCGCCAGGGGCCGGCCAGACTGCGCGCGGAAACTCTTGTGTCAATGTCGCCAAGCGTGACGATGCGACCGCTCGCTCGCTGATGTATCCTGATCGTTCCGTCGCTGATCGTCAGGTTTTCAAGCGTGACCTGCCGTGGATCGAACGGGGTGGACGGCCGAACGGCCCAATCGATGCGCCCATCCTCGCCGATCTCGATGTTCATGCTCGGCCTAATGAGCCGCATGTCGAAGATCAACAATTCGCCGGAAAGAAATGGCGCCAGCTCCGCGTCCATGGAGAATTCCTCCACGGTCATCGCAGGCTCGCCAGGCGCAGCGCCGGCCACCACCACATCTGTGAAGGTGACGGACGGGAATGGAAGCAGCCGGGCGCGCGCCGTTCCCTCCACTCGCACGTCGCGGCCCAGAATGCGGCCGGCCTCACGCTCGAAGGCGGCGCGGTAAGATGTCCAGTCGATAAAATAGGGCGCGACCAGCGCCGCCGTGAGCGCCAGCACCACCAGGCTACCGATGAAGACGAACAGCCGCGCCAGGGTCTATCTTCCTTTCTTGCCCAAACAGAACGACGACACCAGGTCCGATCCGCAGAGACTGGCTACCCCCCAGTCATATCGAAGATCTTGCCGGGATTCATGATGTTCAGCGGGTCGAGCGCCTGCTTTATCGAGCGCATCACCTCCACACCGGCACCGTGCTCGGTCTCCAGATACCGCATCTTGCCCTGACCGATACCATGCTCGCCCGTGCACGTCCCGCCCATGGACAGTGCGCGCATGTTCAGGCGCGAGACGAAACTCTCCGCACGCCGGACTTCGTCGCGATTGTCCATATCCATAAGCACCGCGACGTGAAAATTGCCGTCGCCGACATGGCCGACGATGGGCGCGATGAGGCCGGTTTCGGCGATATCGGCCTCGGTCTCCACGATGCAATCGGCCAGACGGGAGATCGGCACGCAGACATCCGTGGCGAGCACCTTGCAGCCCGGCCGCAGGGTGACGGTCGACCAGTGGAAATCATGCCTCGCCTTCCAGAGCCTCTGCCGCTCCTCGGCGGCGCTTGCCCAATCGAGGCGGCCGCCGGAAAATTCCGCGGCGATCTCGCCGAACATCTGCGCCTGCTCGGCAACGCCCGCCTCGGTGCCGTGAAACTCCACAAAAAGGCAGGGGCCTTCCGGAAACGCCGTCTTGGAATAGCGGTTGATGGCCTGCACGCCGAGCGTGTTCACCAGTTCAATGCGTGCGATTGGAATGCCCATTTGGATGATCATGATCACAGCGTTGCAGGCCGCCTCCACGCTCGGGAACGGGCAGACGCCGCTGGAAATCGCCTGAGGAATGCCGTGAAGCCTGAGCGTGATGGCCGTGATGACGCCGAGCGTGCCTTCCGATCCCACGAAGAGCCGCGTCAGGTCGTATCCGGCAGAGGTCTTGCGCGCGCGTCTGGCTGTCGTGATCTTCCTTCCATCCGCTAGCACGACATCGAGCGACAGAACGTTCTCACGCATGGTGCCGTAGCGCACGGCGTTGGTGCCCGAGGCCCGCGTTGCGGTCATGCCGCCCAGCGTGGCGTTCGCGCCGGGATCGATCGGGAAGAAAAGGCCCGTATCGCGCAGATACTGGTTCAGTTCCTCCCGCGTGATGCCGGGTTCCACGGTGCAATCCAGATCCTCCCGGTTGACGGCGAGCACGCGCTTCATGCGCGACATGTCAAAGCAGATGCCGCCTCGCGGGGCGTTCACATGGCCTTCCAGCGACGTACCGACGCCGAAGGGAATGATCGGAACGCGGTGCTCCGCGCAAATCCGCACCGCCTCCTGCACCTCCTCGGTGCTTTCGGGAAACAGCACGCCGTCCGGCGGCTGGTTCGGAATATAGGTGGTGGTGTGGGCGTGCTGCTCCCTCAAGGCCATGCCCGTCTGCAGCCTCTCACCGAAGCGGGCGGACAGCCGCTCCAGCGCGGCCGCTATCCGGTTATCGTTCCGCTCCGCCACCATGGCCATGCCTCATCCTCCGCAACTCGTTTCTCGGCTCTTGAGATCACGAGGGCCTTCCGGTTAATCCCGCTCCAGCATATCGCAGCCTTGCTCACCTGCGGCAAGCGCAACAACAGGCGAAAGGTCATGGAGCCGATCGGCGCCCCGCATATTTCACGAATCTTCGATATTGAGGAGGAGTGGATCGATTATAACGGCCACCTCAACATGGCCTACTACACCGTTCTGTTCGATCGCGCGTCCGACGAGGTCTCGGAGCGGCTCGGCATGGGGCCTGCCTATGCAAAGGCCCGGAGGCTGACCACCTACACGGCCGAAATCCACATCTGCTATGTGCGGGAACTCCATCTTTCCGATCGTGTGACGGCCACTTGGCAGCTTCTCGACCACGATGAGAAGCGTCTGCATGCCTTTCAGGAGCTGCGCCATGTGGACGGCTGGCTCGCGGCCACATGCGAGAGCCTGACGCTGCATGTGGATATGGGCGGGCCGAAGGTGACGCCCTTTCCGCCTGACGTGGCGGCCCGCATCGATAACGTCGCCAAAGCCCATGCGGCCCTTCCGCGGCCGGAGCGGGCGGGCCGCACCGTCGGCATCCGCCGTAGAACGTAACGTCGCCTTAGCCAAGCATCGTTCAGCCTTGACCGGATCAAGGATTTGTTAACCCTAACGATCTTTGCACAACTAAGCGCCCCTCCCCTTCCTTGATGCGGCCCGGCCGCGCTCCAGAATACTTCTGTACCGCTTGACGATTCGCGGCGGGGTCCGGCGTTACGGGGAGATATCCTTGAAGGTCGACGTGGAGCAGATGTCGCAGAGGCTGGCGCGAGACCCGAACATCAGCGACTATGATTTCTGGCGCGCCCTGAAATCCCTGGAAGACGAGCTTTACCAGATCAGGAACAGACGGCGGCCAATCCCGATTGACCTTATTTTCGCCCGCGCCATCCTGCGCCGCGCTCAGGAGACGCGGCGCAGGGCGTGACGAGCGCTCAGGCAAGCTTTTCCTTCAGGAAATCCACCGTGCGCCGCCAGGCGAGATCGGCGGCTTCCTTATTGTAGCGCGCTTCGGACGTGTCGTTGTTGAACGCGTGGTTGACGCCCTCATACATGTGGATGGTGTATTCCTTGCCGGCCGCTTCCAGCGCCTCGCGAAAAGCATGGATGCCGGCATTGATGCGCTCATCGAGGCCCGCATAGTGAAGCAGAAGCGGCGCCTCGATCTGCTCCACCTCCTCCGGGTCCGGCTGAGCGCCGTAATAGGCGACCGCCGCGTCGAGCTCCGGAGCGTTCACCGCCAGGCTGTTAACCATGCCGCCGCCCCAGCAGAAGCCGATCGCGCCCACCTTGCCGTTGGTGCCCTCCAGCCCCTTCAGATAGGCGATGGTGGCTACGCCGTTTGCGATGGTCTGCCCCCGGTCGAGCTCACCGAACATCGAGCGCGCCTCGTCCTCATCTTCCGGCGTACCGCCAAGCGGCGAAAGAAAGTCAGGCGCGAGCGCGACAAATCCCTCGAGCGCCATCCGCCGCGCCACGTCGCGGATATGGGGATTGAGCCCTCGATTCTCATGGATCACGATGACGGCGGGCAGCGACCCCTGCATCTCCGCAGGGCGCACAAAATAGCCGCGCATCTCGCTCTCGTTGCCCGGATAGGTGATGTCCTCGGCGCTGAGCCGCGCGTCATCCTCCGGCACCATGGCCGCACGAGCCGAATTGGCCGCCAGCATCGGCGCAATGGCTGCGGCGGCCGCGCTGGACCCCGCGAGCTTTGTCAGCTTATCCATGAAGGCGCGACGATCGAGCGTGAGGTGCGTGTATTCGTCATAGGCGTCGATCATCGCCTGGGTGATTTGCGTTTGCGGCATGGTCTTCTTCCCTCCTCCTGGCCGGCATCCATATCCTCGGTTCCCCTCCGCCGCAGCGAGAATAGGAAGTGCCGCAAAACGGTCCAATCAAGGCTGTTCAATGCCGCGTGAAACCGGCCTTGGCCTGGGGAGCACAAACCGGTACAAAAGGAAAACGCTTGGGCTCAGTGCCCCGAATCACCATATGCGGAACTGATGTCAGGTTTTCCGGACGATTTGCCGTTCTTTGGCGATGATGAAGCGCCGCGGGCTACGCCGCGTGCCGGCGGCATTGCCGCGCGCGCCATGGCGGCACGGCAGGCGCCGCGCTATCTTGAAGGGCTCAACCCTGAGCAGCGGCTTGCCGTCGAGACTACGGAAGGGCCGGTGCTTGTCCTGGCCGGCGCGGGCACGGGCAAAACGCGCGTGCTGACGACCCGCATCGCCCACATCCTGGCCACGGGAAAGGCTTTTCCCTCCCAGATTCTCGCCGTCACCTTCACCAATAAGGCCGCGCGCGAGATGAAGACGCGCGTGGAAATCCTCGTTGGCCAAGCGGTCGAGGGCATGCCCTGGCTTGGCACGTTCCACTCCATCGGCGTGAAAATTCTGCGCCGCCATGCCGAGCTGATCGGGCTTTCCTCCTCCTTCACCATTCTGGATACGGATGATCAGGTTCGCCTGATGAAGCAGCTCATCCAGGCGGAGGGCATCGATGACAAGCGCTGGCCCGCACGCCAGTTCGCCATGATGGTGGACGGGTGGAAGAACAAGGGGCTTGCACCTGCCGATATACCCGAGGGCGATTCCCGCGCCTTTGCCGGCGGCCGCGGGCGCGCGCTCTATGCGGCCTATCAGGAGCGGCTCAAGACGCTCAATGCCGTTGATTTCGGCGATCTGCTCATGCATCCGATCCGCATTTTCCGCGAGTATCCGGATGTGCTAGCCGACTACCACCGGAAGTTCCGCTACATCCTGGTGGATGAGTACCAGGACACCAACACCGCGCAGTATTTGTGGCTGAGGCTTCTTGCGCAAAGGCCGCGCCGCTCCGCCCCGGAGGGCGCAGGCGCCGAAGAAAGGAGCGCTCCAGTCAACATCTGCTGCGTGGGCGATGACGATCAGTCGATCTACGGCTGGCGCGGCGCGGAGGTGGACAACATCCTGCGCTTCGAGAAGGACTTTCCCGGCGCCAAGGTCATCCGGCTGGAGCGCAACTACCGCTCCACCGCCCACATCCTCGGCGCGGCCTCCCACCTCATCGCGCACAACGAGGGGCGGCTGGGCAAGACGCTGTACACGGAGCATGTCGATCCGGACGACGTCAAGGTCAAGGTGCACGCCGCCTGGGATTCGGAAGAGGAAGCCCGGGCCGTCGGCGAGGAGATCGAGGCGCTTCAGGCCAAGGGCCATGCGCTCAACGACATGGCGATCCTGGTGCGCGCCTCCTTCCAGATGCGCGAATTCGAGGATCGCTTCGTTACGCTCGGGCTCAACTATCGCGTCATCGGCGGCCCCCGCTTCTACGAGCGGCAGGAAATACGGGACGCACTCGCCTATTTCCGCGTGGTGGCGCAAGGCGCGGACGATCTTGCGTTCGAGCGCATCGTGAACGTGCCCAAGCGGGGGCTCGGCGAAGCGGCGGTGCGCCAGATCCACGATGTGGCACGTTTGCGAAATACATCCCTGCTCCAGGCCGCGCGCGATCTTGTCGGAACCGAGGAGATGAAGCCCAAGCAGCGCTCTGCGCTGCGCAATCTCGTGGAAAGCTTCGAGCGCTGGCAGGGCATGCTCGACCGCACGCCGCATACGGAGCTTGCCGAACTCATCCTGGAGGAGTCCGGCTATATCGATATGTGGAAGAACGACCGCTCGGCCGAGGCGCCTGGGCGGCTCGAAAACCTCAAGGAGCTGATTCGCTCCATGGAGGAATATGAAAGCCTGCGCGGCTTTCTGGAGCATGTCGCTCTCGTGATGGATGCCGAGCGCGACGAGGAGCTCGATGCCGTCAACCTCATGACGCTGCACTCGGCCAAGGGTCTGGAATTCGACACTGTGTTCCTGCCCGGCTGGGAGGAAGGCCTCTTCCCGCATCAGCGCTCGCTCGACGAGGGCGGACGTGCGGGCCTCGAGGAGGAGCGGCGCCTCGCCTATGTGGGGCTGACGCGCGCCAAGAAGAACCTGCACATCTGGTTCGCCTCCAACCGCCGCATCCATGGGCTGTGGCAGTCAACCATCCCGTCACGCTTTCTGGACGAATTGCCCGAAGCGCATGTGGAGGTGGTCGAGGAGGCCAGCGCCTATGGAGGATACGGCCGGCCGCTTGGCCACCGGCAGCCCGGGCGGCCCAATCCGTACGGCCCGTCACGCTTCGACGAAGCGGGCGATGTCTTTTCCAGCAGCTATGCCACGCCCGGCTGGCAGCGCGCGCAGAAGAACCGCACGGACGCTACTGCAAGGAACTGGGGTACGCGCTCCGGCCATCAGGTGGAGCGGATCGGCTATGGCGAGCCCGATTCCGGCTATGGCGCGGGACGCGGATCCGTAAAGGGCCGCACCATCGAGGGCGAACTGGTGGCCAAATCCGTCTCCGACCAGCCCTCGCCCTTCAAAGTGGGCGAGCGCGTCTTCCATCTGAAATTCGGCAACGGAAATATCGCCGCCATAGATGGCAACAAGCTTACCATCAATTTCGACAAGGCCGGACAGAAGCGCGTGCTCGACGGCTTCGTCGAGCGGGTATAGCGGCACTCTCTCTCGTCATCCCAGAGCCGTGAAGCGGCTATCTGGGACCCAGCAATGCCATCTCCGCCGTTGCTCTGGATGCTGGCTCTCGCTACGCTCCGCGGGGTGACGGTGGGCGCAGAGCCCCTTTATTTCTGCAATCCTGAGACGGCCTATACCGCGTGCGCGAGGCGGACAAATTCTTCCACCGAAAGCGTTTCGGCGCGGCGCGTGCCGTCAATGCCTGCGCGCGCGAGCAGGGCTTCCCCGCCCAGAGATTTGAGGCTCTGCCGCAGCATCTTGCGCCGCTGGCCGAAGGCCGCTTCCGTTACCCGGGCCAGCGTTTGTCCATCCACCGCATGCGGCTTTTCGCGCGGCACAAGATGAACAACCGAGGAGGTGACCTTGGGCGGCGGCGTGAATGCCCGAGGCGGAACATCGAACAGGATCGCCGCTTCCGTGCGCCAGCCTGCAAGTACGGAAAGCCGGCCATAGGCTCCGTCCCCCGGTTGCGCGATGATGCGCTCAGCCACCTCACGCTGGAACATCAGCGTCATGGAGGTGTAGAAAGGTGGCCAGTGCTCCGATGTGAGCCAACGCACCAACAGTTCGGTGCCGATGTTGTAAGGCAGGTTGGCGACGATCTTCACCGCATCGGCATCTCCAGCCAGCGCGGGAAAGTCCGTCTTCAGCGCATCACCTTCTACGATCTGAAGCCGTCCGGGATAATGCGCGGCGATCTCCTCCAGCGCGCCTATGCAGCGCTGGTCTCTTTCGATGGCGATTACGCGCTCGGCACCCTCCAGAAGAAGCGCGCGCGTAAGCCCTCCTGGTCCGGGCCCGACCTCTACTACGGTCACGCCGTCAAGGCGGCCCGCCGCGCGCGCGATGCGCCGCGTCAGATTGAGATCAAGCAGAAAATTCTGCCCGAGCGCCTTTTTTGCGATGAGACCATGCCGCCGGATCACCTCGCCCAGCGGCGGAAGCCCGTCCACACTCATGAAGCAGTCCGGGCAACATTGTCGGCAAGCCGCCGCGCAAGCTTGATCGCTTCCATCAGGCTTTGCGGCCGGGCGACGCCCTTCCCGGCAATATCGAAGGCCGTGCCGTGGTCCGGCGAGGTGCGGATGAATGGCAGGCCGAGGGTGACGTTCACCGTCTCATCGAAGGCCAGCGTCTTCACCGGGATCAGTGCCTGATCGTGATACATGCAAAGTGCAGCGTCATAGGCGCTGCGCGCCGCCTTGTGGAAAAGGGTATCGGCAGGGAGCGGACCGAAGGCATTGATCGCTTCCGCGCGCAGCGTCTCAATCGCGGGCTTGATGATCTCGATGTCTTCCCTGCCCATCGAGCCTTCTTCGCCCGCATGCGGATTGAGCCCCGAGACCGCAATCCTCGGGGCGGCAATCCCGAAGCGCTCGACAAGATCGCGCGCAACGATCCGTCCCTTCTCCTCGATCATCTCGCGTGTGAGGCTCCCCGGCACCTCGGCAAGTGCCTGATGCACCGTCACAGGCACTGTGCGTAGATCGGGACCTGTGAGCATCATGACCGGGATCACGGTTTTTCCCGTGTGGCCTTTCGCAAGATGCCCGAGAAATTCGGTGTGACCCGGAAAGGAGAAACCGGCGTCATAAAGCACTTTCTTGGCGATCGGACATGTGACCAGTGCGGCGGCGCGGCCGGCAACGACATCCTCCACCCCGCGCCTGATCGCTTCGATCACGCCTGCGGCATTCGCCTGCGCCGGAGCGCCGGGGGCATCAACAAGCCAGTTTTCAAGCGGCACCACGGGCAGCGCCGCATCAAATCGTGCTGCTGCTTCGGCGGGTGTAGTCTCCACTATGGGAATGTTGAGTCCAAGCCGTCCTGCCCTGGCAGCAAGCAGCGCCGCGTCTCCAAGCACGTAGAAAGCCGGGAGCGCGGCCGCTTTCCGCATACGCCAGGCCGCGATGATGACTTCCGGCCCGATACCCGAAGGCTCACCGATGGACACCGCCAGAGTTGGCATACGTCAGAGCCGCGGTCTAGCGCCGGTGAATACGGGCTTTCTGGCGCAGCTCCGCCGTGTATTCCTCCGACAGGTTCTGATACGATGAGTCTCCCGATTCCTGGCTCTGGAAGACCAGCTTGGCCACGTGATCGTCGGACACCTCGCGCGCGCTGCACACGCCGATGAATTCGACGCCGCGATCCGTCTCCCGCACCGGGGTAGCTTCCCCCGGGCGCGTCTTCGTTATGTAATCCTTCCAATCCGGCGGCAGCTCCGGTGCCAGCACGCGCCCAAGATCCTTCACCGTCACGTCGATAAGGCCCTTGGCGAACTCGACCGTGCTTTCGCAGCCGTTGAAGCGGTCGCGCATTGCCTGAGCCTCGCGCTTTCGCTTGGCCAGAAGCTGCCCGCGCTGGCCGGAAGGGACAACGAAAATCACCTGCTGCAGCAAATATTCGGTGGCAGTTGGCTTCTGCCCGCCCTGCTGCAGCATCCTGCGGACGACCTCCGCCTCGCTCAGCGTTTCCACCCTGCTGTTGCGTGCCTGCAGCACGCGTGACCAGCCCATCTGCGTGCGGATGAACTCCTTGAAATGTTCCTTGGTCACGCCGGATTGGGCTAGGATCTGATCGAGCTGGGCGACAGAAAGCTGGTTGGACGAAGCGAAGTTGGCATAGGACTGGTCGACCTGAGCATCGGTAATATTGATACCGAGGCGCGCCATCTCCTGCCGCCGCAGCACCTGGTCGATCATCTCCTGCGCCGCAAGTTCGTTGATATTGCCGCTGCGCCGCATCAGCCGCAACAGCGCCGCACGCCGCTCGATATCGTAGCTCGTCACCGGCCGGTCGTTGACGACGTAGCGGATCTGCGTAGCCATAGCAGGCACGGCCGTGACCGCAACAGCTCCAAGCGACAGGGCGGCCGCCAGCGCCAGCATCGCCGTTGAAACGCGCATTCTCCGCGCCAGCATCGTATCAGTCTTCCTCGTCATGCATGCTCATGCGGCCATATAGCCTTAGCCTGACGCTAATTCTATCATAAGTTCCGGCGGCAAAACTGTGACAAGGCTACCTGTCGCCAAAGAGCGCCCCCGAGCTACTACCGAAATCACCGAGCGTGCGCAGCGAGATGTTGAAGCCGAAACTTTGCTTGGTTTCGCCTCCCGCTGTGCGCTGCTGCGAGAACGACATCAGATAGGTGAAGCATTCATCATCATAGGCGAAGCCGAAGGTGTTCCGCACCAGGGTCTCACTCTCGATGTCGTAGGTCGCCGACGCAAATCCGCGCCAGTTCTCGTTGAAGCGCAGGGATGCCTGCGCGCCGACCTCCTGGCGGTCGTTACCGAAGCCGTATTCGGGCTGGCTCTGGATGTAGGCATAGTGCACGTTGGTACTGACCGGCCCAACCGCCCCGCCTGCCCTCACCTCGCCGCGACGCAGCTCGAACGTCTTCTCATCGAAGCGGCCGGCGGCCGAGACCGCAAGTCCGCCAGGGCTCACGATACCAAACAGACCGACAAAGTCGGAGACGTCCGATTCAAGACCGGAATAGGCGCCTACATTGACGAGATCAGACGAAGCGAAGGAATTCTCACCCGCCAGATGGTAGGATTGGCCAAAGATGCCATGCGCCGTCCATCCGCCGGCAAAGTTGCCGGAATAGCGGATGCCCAGATTGGCCCGTGTTCCGCCCTCGATGCGGTCGTAGCCTGAGAACTTGTCGCGCTCGAACAGAGTGGTGGCGTCGAAGACCAGCGACTGCGCGTCCTCATTAGGGATGCCGACCCGCCCGTGATAGGGCTCGTCCGGGCGGGCGAAGATCTGGGCCATCGGCTCCAGCACATGAGACGAGGAAGCCATGGAGAACAGGACCGGCCAGCGCGCTTCCAGCCCGGCGGTCGCCATTGAGCGATAATATGAGGAGCGGATATCCGCCGCGCCGGGAGCGAAGGCTTCGACCTGCGTGACCGCCCCTGCCGAAAGATTCGAATAGATGGCGTCGCCGCGGGCATGCAGAATGGGCGTTATGACGAGACCCGCGCTGGTGACGAACGAACGGCGCCACTCCGCCTCTGCCGTCAGGCGACCTGACTCGCCCTCCAGCCCCTGCAGCTTATCTCCGCCGCCATACATTCCCTCTTCGCGATAGAGCGACTGCGCATTGACATCGATGTCCAGCTCCCCGCCGGCGACAGCCGCATCGGGCGTGTAGGTGTAGTCGAGGACCGGCAGCACCCAAGGCTGCTTGTCGTTGCGGGCCGCAGAGCTTGAATCCAGCACGCTTTCCTGCACCCGGAAGTGGTAGCCCCTGAGATCGAAATAGTTGCGGTCGTTGAGCCCGGTCAGGTACGCCTGAGAAGTCTGCACCGCACCGGAATAGCCCTCGATGGCGTAGGTGCGGGCAAAATTCTTGTCCGTCTGGGCCATCACGTCCCAGCCGACCTTCCACCGCGGATTGATGTCGAATTCGCCTCTCGAAGCAATCATTCCGCGCGTGGTTTCGTGGCTGTCCACCTCGTTGGCAGCCCATTCCTGCGGGTTCTGCTGCTCAATGCCGGCGATACGGAGATTGTAAGACCCGTTGTTGAACTGCTGCCGCCATTCCGCCTCGCCCAAGAAGCCCTGCTTGGTATAGCCGGTGACCGCCACGGTCAGATCATAGGTGGGCGAAAGCGCGAGATAATAGGGAACGGTCAGCCCGAAGCCGAGTTCACTGCCGCCCTTGATGCTGGGCATGAGGAGGCCGGACTTGCGCTTCACCGTGGGGTCGGCGATTTCGAACACAGGAAGCCACGCGAGCGGCAGGCCGAACATCTCGAACCGGGCATTTTCAAAGCGCACGGTCTTCGCCTGCCCGTCCCAGATGACCTTCCTTGCCTTGATCTGCCACAGAGGTGGCCTGTTGGGCTTTTCCTCGCAGGGCTCGCAGGCAGTGTAGACAGCCCTATTGAAGGTCGTCAGCCGACCAGCGGTGCGCTCCGCGTTTTCGGCGGCGAAATAGGTGTCCTCCACCGTTTCCACGCGCAGCGCCTGTACGAAGCCTTCGCTGAAGTCATCCGTGACGTCGATTTGGTCGGCAAGGATGCGATTGCCGTCCCGCTCGACGATTTCCACATGGCCGCTGGCGACCACCCGTGAGGTGTCGCGATGATAGGTGACTCGCTGGGCCACCAGCCGATTACCGTCATACTCGATCTGCACGCCGCCTACGGCTGTAACCGTGTTCTGATCCTGATCGTAGACAAGCGTGTCCGCGACGAGCAGCATCTGCGCGTCGGGATCGATATCCTCCTGATCGAACTGGGCGGAGGCCGGAAAAGCCCACGCCGCAAGCGCAAGCAGAGCCACGCCTGCCTTCGCGCGCAACCGCTGCAAGCGGGCGGTTCGGCGATGTTTTTCAGCCGCTCCCCCCACTAGCCATCCTCCTTGAATAAAAGGAATGTCACCCCAAAGAACATAGCCACCAATACCGGGGTCCATGCTGCCGCAATGGGAGGCACGAACCCTGCACTGCCGAATGCTCGAACAAGAACGGAGACCACATAAAGCAGAAAGCCGGCAAACACGCCACCCAAAATCACCGTCGCGGATTGCCCCATCCTCGTAAATCGCATGGAGACCGTCGCCGCGATCAGCGTCAGCGCGATGAGCAGCGGCGGCAAGGTCAATAGCGAATGGAACTGCATCGCGAAAGCATTGGCGCTGAGCCCCAGAGCGTGCGCCGCCTCGATCATGCCCGGCAACGCAAACACCGAAACCGATTCGGGCTGGGTGAGCTGCTGGCCGACCAGTTCGGGCCTCAGCCCGGTAGGCACCCGCATCGTCTCGATGTTCTCGGGCGGGTTGCGGCCCTGCCTCCTTACGACGTCCAAGAGCTCCCAATAACCGTCGCGCAGTTCGGCCCGAGCGGCATCCAGCCTCTCGGCCACGCGCTCCTCCCGGATGACCAGGAATACAGGTCGTATGAGAACTGTCCCGCCCTCAAGCGCCGCCTCCGCGCCGATGATCGTCTCGCCCTCGTCGCTTCGCTGTTTGATCCAATGCTGACTCTGACCTTCCGCAGCCGTTCTTGCGCCGCGTACTTCGGCCTCGACCGCCTGGGCGGTGGAGAAGGCGCGGGCCGCGATCGGGTTCAGCACGACGACTGCCAGAAGTCCAAGAATGAAGGCCCCGAACGCGATCGGCGTGAGAAACTGCCATGCCGAAATGCCGGCCGCGCGCGCGACAACCAGCTCGTATTTGCGGTTGAGGCTGATAAGGGTAATGATGGCCGCTACCAGCCCGATAAAGGGCACGGCCTGAAGCATAATGAAGGGAAGCTGCAGGGCGGCCAGAGAGAGCGCCCAACGCACCGAATAGCCCTCCAGCTCACTTGACCGGCCGGCAATTTCCGTGAAGCTCACGATAAAGACGAGCGCGGCCACGCCGATGAAATTCCACGCGGTGATTCCCGCGTAGCGGCGGAAGAAATAGCGGCCAAGAGTCGGGCCGATCATGCGCGCCCTCCCGAAGCCAAAAACCGCGCCCGCAGCCGCACGAGACGCTCAGATACGACCTGCAGGTGCGAGAGGAGTCGCTCCGTCCAGTGCGCTGGCAGTTCCATGACCCGGTTGGTCGCGATGAAGCCGATGCACATCAGAATCATGCCGATCGGTACGGCGTAGAGCACGAAAGCAAAGATGGGTTTCGTCTCCGCCTCGTTTCCCGCATAGAAGCCGGCCCAGCGCACCAGAAGACCGATCGTCATGGTCGTAATCATCGGATGGATACGCGCCTCGCGGAAGGAGCGCGCATCGCCCGCCACCGCAATGCCGATAAGTGCGAAAACGATCGGATAGAGCCATTCCGAAAGGCGCATGTGCAGCTCGGCACGGTAGCTCTGCGGCTTGTGTGCAAAGAAACTGTCGTTGGGGTCCGGATTTATGAGCTCCGGCAGATAGCGATCCTTCGGATACAGAACGGGCGTACCGCTTCCATTGGTGAACTCGGAGAGGTCGAAAGCATAGGCATCGAACCGGATCACCGAAATCTCGCCGTGCGCCGTCTGGCGATGCACCTCGCCCTCCTGTAGGATAAGCACACTACCCTGCTCCCGCTCCAAGGCAGCACCCCGCCGGGCGTGATAAACGAGCTTCAACTCGGGATCGCGGCTGTCCGCCACGAAGATGCCGCCGAGCAGGCCGTCGGGCAGCCTTTTCGATACCTGCACGAAGAGGCTGTCATCCACCTCGTGGAATGTGCCTTCCGAAAGCACGGTTGTGATCAGGTTAGCATTGGCGCGCGCCAGGATCTGCCGCATGGTCTGGCGCGCATAGGGCTCAAGCAGATTGTTGATCGCGAACGCGGCGACGCTGGCCGCAACGGCAACGATCAGAATCGGCCGGATCACCGTCGTGCGGGGAGATCCGGCCGCGTTGATCACAACCAACTCCGAATCCGCGTTCATGGTCGCGAGCGTCTGGGCCACCGCGATGCCGATGACGAACGGCATGATGACGGGGAGGACGGCCGGCAGAGCCAGAAGCGCCACGGTGAAGAAGGTGGCGGCCGATTGCCCGCTGCTTGTTACCAGATCGATGCGGTTGAGAACCTGCGTGGTCCAGACGATGAGGACGAGCCAGGAGAGGGAGGCGGCGAAGATCGCCAGCGTCCGCCGCAGAATATAGAGCTCGATCACCTTCATCGCCGGGTATGTTCCTCGCGTTGATGGCCACTATTGGGCGTGCCGGCGCAAGGAGCGGCAGGAACGTCCCCGCGCGAATTTGATGCAAACAGGCCTAAGGAAGCGGAAAGGAACGCGGTTAACAAGAGCTTGCCGCCACATTCGGGCGCCTCTGCCGCCTGCTTTCCGAAGAAAAGGCGCCGCCCGGCCTCTTGCCAATTCATTCAAAACCGCCAAGATCGCGACCGCCTCTTTCTTGCGACAACAGGACATCCCATGACCGAGAAACCGACCGTCACCTTTGCAAAATTTGCTGCGCCGAAGAAAGGCAGTGTGATCGTCCTCGTGCCGGAAGGGGGGAAACTGGGCGAGCCCGCGGCGGCTTGCGATCCGGCTGACATTCTTCCGAAGATATTCGCGACGACTGACTTCAACGGCAAGCTCGCCGCCAGCGTCGAGGCGCTTGCCCCGCAGGGCACGGCCTATGACCGGCTCACCGCCGTCGGCACCGGCAAGGTGGACGGTCTTAACGAGGAAGCGTGGCTGAAGATTGGCGGCGCGGCAGCGGCGGCCGCCAAGAACGCCACCGAGGTGACGCTCGTGGCCGACGTCGCGGGCGCCGAAATTGCAGCCGCCGACATTGCCTCGATCGGTCTCGGTATCCTGCTGCGTTCCTATGTCTTCGACAAGTACAAGACCAAGAAGGAGGAAAACGGGGCGAAGCAGCCCAGCAGGGGTAAGGCGGTCAGGTTCACCATCCAGTGCGCCGATCCGGCGGCGGCGCGGAAAGCATTCGCGGACGCCGAAGCGGTCGCTGACGGCGTCTATCTGGCGCGCGACCTGGTCAACGAACCGGCCAATGTGCTGGGTCCGGTGGAATTCGCTGAAAAGGTGCGCGAGCTCGAAGAACTCGGCGTCAAGGTCGATATCCTGACCGAGAAGGAATTGCAGAAGCTCGGCATGCGTGCCCTCCTTGGCGTCGCGCAAGGCTCCGTGCGCCCGCCGCGGGTCGCCATCATGCGCTGGAGCGGTGGCAAGGTGAGGGAAAAGCCGGTAGCCTTCGTCGGAAAGGGCGTCGTCTTCGATACCGGCGGTATCTCGATCAAGCCGGCCGCCAATATGGAGGATATGAAGGGCGACATGGCGGGTGCCGCCGCCGTGGTCGGTCTCATGCGCGCACTGGCAGCGCGCAAGGCCAAGGCGAATATCGTCGGCATGATCGGGCTGGTCGAGAACATGCCCGACGGCAATGCACAGCGCCCGGGCGACATCGTCACTTCCATGTCGGGACAGACGATCGAGATCATCAACACCGATGCGGAGGGCCGGCTGGTGCTGGCGGACCTGCTCTGGCACTGCAAGGAGCAGTTCAAGCCGCAATTCATCGTCAATCTGGCCACTCTGACCGGTGCCATCCTGATCGCCCTGGGCAATGCCTATGCAGGTCTTTTCTCCAATGACGACCAGCTCGCCGAACGGCTTGCGGAGGCGGGCAACGCCACCGGGGAAAAGGTCTGGCGTATGCCGCTCGGCCCGGAATACGACAAGCTGATCGACACCAAGAACGCCGACATGAAAAATACCGGCGGACGCAATGCGGGCTCGATCACGGCGGCCCAGTTTCTGAAGCGCTTCGTGGGCGAGACGCCCTGGGCTCATTTGGACGTGGCAGGAACCGCGATGGCTTCGCCATCGAGCGAGATCAACCAGTCCTGGGCCTCCGGCTTTGGCGTGCGCCTGCTCGACCGGCTAGTAGCCAATCACTACGAGGGGTGATCGCCCTTTGGAAGTCCTCTTCTACCATCTGACCGAGTCGACGCTCGAAGAGGCACTGCCTCCCCTGGTGGAGAAATGCCTCGAACGAGGCTGGCGGGTCGGAATCCAGACGGTGAGCGAGGAACGCCGCGACGCGCTCGATGCGCGGCTGTGGACCTTCCGCGACGACGCCTTCGTGCCACACGGAACGGACCGGGAGCCGCACGCTGCCGAACAGCCTGTGCTGCTTACCACCACCGCCGCCAACCCGAACGGGGCGACGGTGCGTTTCCTCGTGGAGGGCGCCGCGCCCGAAGGACTCAATGGCTACGAGCGCGCGGTCTTCCTGTTCGACGGTCACGATACAATGCAGCTCGAGGCTGCCCGCGAGCACTGGAAAGCCATGAAGGCCGCCGGCCATGACGTGACCTATTGGCAGCAGGGGCCGGACCGACGGTGGCAGAAGAAGGCGTGATGCCAGCCTGAAAGCTTCGAGCCCCGCTCGCCCAGCGTCCGCACCCAGCCGTTACGGCGGTCTATTCGATCTCTTCCTTGAGCAGGCCGGCAACGAAATCTTCAAGCCCCGTTCGGCGCTCCCGGCGCAGGCGTTCAGCCGCCACGATGGCGCGCACCGACTCGAAAGCGCGGTTCAGATCGTCATTGACGATGACATAGTCGTAGTCGCGCCATTGCTCGATCTCATGGCGCGCATTCTTAAGCCGCTTTTCTATGATCTCGGCCGTATCCTCCGCGCGCCTCGTAAGCCGCGCCAGCAATTCCTTCATGGTTGGCGGCAGTATGAAGACTGAGACGATGTCGTCCGGCATCTTCTCGCGCAGCTGCGCAGCCCCCTGCCAATCGATGTCGAACAGCATGTCGCGGCCTTGGGCGACCGCCTCCCCCACCGGTTTGCGCGGCGTGCCGTAATAGTTTCCGTGCACTTCCGCCCATTCCAACAGTTCGCCACTGTCGCGCAGCATCTCGAACTCGCGCATGGTCTTGAAATGATAGTGCACCCCTTCAATCTCGCTGGAGCGGCGGGGCCGGGTCGTTACGCTCACGGAGAGCTGGAATGCCTCGTCATGCTCGAGGATGCTGCGCGCGATGGTGGATTTGCCCGCGCCCGACGGAGAAGAGAGCACGAGCATGATCCCCTTGCGGCGGATATTGGCGGACGGGGACGCGGACGGCATTTCTACTCCAGATTCTGTAGCTGCTCGCGGAACCGGTCGATGGCGGCCTTCAGCTCCAGGCCGATCGCCGTGATCGAGGAGGCGTTGGACTTGGAGCAGAGCGTATTCGCTTCCCGGTTAAACTCCTGTGCAAGGAAATCAAGCTTGCGGCCGACCGGGCCGCCAGCGGCGAGCAGCGCGCGGGCGGAGGCGACATGCGTTTTAAGCCGGTCGATCTCCTCGCGGATATCGGCCTTGGTAGCAAGGAATGCCGCCTCCTGGTAGAGCCGTGCTTCGTCGAGCTCCGGGGCGGCATCCATCAGCTGGCGAAGCTGCTCCTTAAGACGCGCGCGAATGCTGGAAAGTTCGCGTGAGGGATCCGCTTCCGCCTGAAGCGTGAGGGCCTCGATTTCGGCAAGTTGCCCCTCGAGAATAGTACCGAGCGATGCCCCCTCGGCCTGCCGCGCGGCGGCCAGTTCCTCCAGCGCCCTGTCCAGCGCGGCAAGGGCCAGAGCATCCAGCCGTTCGCGTGTTTCCTCGTCGGCCGTTGCATCTGGCGCCTCCAGAACACCGCGCAGCGCAAGCAGCCCATCGGCGCGCGCTGGAGCCGCGCCGTGCTCCTCGTGGAGCCGGCGGGCAAGCTGCGCGAGCTGGAACAGAAATTCCTCGTCCACCACGGGACGGCGAAGGTCTGCTTCGCGTGTGATGGTCAGGCTTGCCTGAATGTTCCCGCGCGAGAAGCGCTGGGCGATACGCTGCTTGACCGGCTGTTCGAGCCGCTCGTGTCCCGGCGGAAGCCGCAGGCGCGCCTCTAGCCCCCGTCCGTTGACCGAACGCAACTCCCAGTACACCGTCGCCGCCTCGTCTTCGAGCGAGGCGCGGGCAAAGCCCGTCATACTCTCAAGCGCCATGCCTTCCCCCGCCGCGCTGTCCCGCCGCAGAGCCGTGCTGCTTCGTCAGTCGTCCAATTCCTGACCGATTGCGTTTTCCGTATCGGCAGCCTCGGCTGCCGCCTGTGCCGCCCTTTCCCGCTCGATTCTACGCCAGCGCGCTACGTTTTCATTGTGCTCAGCCAGAGTGGAGGCAAATACGTGGCCGCCATTGCCGTCAGCCACGAAATAGAGCTCGTCGGTGCGCGAGGGATTGGCGACCGCCTCCAGTGACGCCCGGCCCGGAATGGCGATCGGCGTGGGCGGGAGACCGTCGACCAGATAGGTGTTGTAGGGCGTTTTCTTCTCCAAGTCCGACCGATATATCGGCCGGCCCGCCGGCTTTCCCTCGCCGCCGAACAGGCCGTAGATCACCGTGGGATCGGACTGCAGGCGCATGCCGCGCTCCAGCCGATTAAGGAAAACGGCGGCCACGCGGGAGCGCTCGTCGGCCCTGCCTGTCTCCTTTTCGACGATCGAAGCCAGCGTGACGAATTCGTTGATGTCCTTCAGCGGAAGGTCCTCAGCGCGCCGCTCCCAGATCTCCCTCACCAGCTCTTCCTGCTGCGCCGCCAGCCGCTCGACCACCTCCTTGCGCGACAGGCCGCGCGTGAAGCGCAGCGTATCGGCGGCGAGGCTTCCCTCCGGCGGCAGTTCCTCCGGCAGTTCGCCCGACAGTTCCTCGGTCTCCGCAATGCGCTTGAACACCTGGGCTACCGTCAGCCCCTCGGGGATGGTAAGCGAGTAAAGGACCGACTTGCCGCTTTCCAGAAGCTCCATGATATCGCGCATGGAGGCCCCGGCCTTGATCTCGTACTCGCCCGCCTTCAGCCGGCCATCGGCGCGATGGATGCGCACGCCGAGACGGAAAATCCGCGCGTCGCTGATCAGTCCGCGCCGCTCCAGCGTCTCCGCAATCTCGCGCACGCTCGTTTCGGGCGGGATCATGACCGTCTCGGTGGTTGTGGAGGGACCCGGAGCGTCGAAAGCCACCTTGCCTGCATAGAAACCGATTCCGGCGACCACCAGAAGAAAAACAATCGAGGAGACCACGAAATTGAGGAACACCACGAACTGGTTGCGCGACTGGCGGGAGCGCTTTGGCGGTGGCGGCGTGCCCAGCTCGGGACGAAGCGTCTCACGCGCCGACCTGGCCAGAATGGGCCGCCCCGGCTGCTCCGTCGATCTGCTCAACTCACCCGAATCCCCGCTCATCGTCTCCTTATTCTCCTGCGTCGTCTCCGGCCATCAAAGACGCAGACTGCGGCACAATCACGTCAAGGCTTGGCGGGGCCGTGGGTGTCTTGCGATCAACCCTCGTAGCGGCGGAAGACCAGCGAAGCGTTGGTGCCGCCAAAGCCGAAGGAATTGGAAAGCACCACGTCAATGCGGCGCTCACGCGGCTTGTTGGGCACCAGATCGATCGCCGTTTCGGCCTCGGGGTTGTCCAGATTGAGCGTCGGCGGCGCCACGTTGTCGCGAAGCGCGAGGATCGAGAAGATCGCTTCCGCCGCACCGGCCGCACCGAGTAGATGCCCGATGGAGGATTTGGTGGACGACATGGAGACCTTGTCTGCCGCGTCTCCCATCAGGCGCTCCACGGCCTTCAGCTCGATCGTGTCGGCCATGGTGGAGGTTCCGTGCGCGTTGATGTAGTCGATGTCCGCTGGAGACAAACCGGCTCGCCTGAGTGCGGCGGACATGCAGCGATAGGCCCCGTCGCCATCTTCGGCAGGCGCGGTGATGTGATAGGCGTCGCCCGAAAGGCCATAACCCACCACCTCGGCATAGATCCGCGCCCCGCGTGCCTTGGCGTGTTCCAGCTCTTCCAGAACCAGCACGCCCGCGCCCTCGCCCATGACGAATCCGTCGCGGTCGCGATCGTAGGGCCGCGAGGCCTTTTCGGGCGTATCGTTGAAGCTGGTGGAAAGCGCGCGGCATGCCGAGAAGCCCGCGATTGAAAGGCGCGTGATCGGCGATTCGGCACCGCCGGCCAGCATCACATCCGCATCCCCCAGCATGATCAGCCGGGCGGCATCTCCGATGGCATGCGCGCCGGTCGAGCAGGCCGTGGCCACGGCGTGGTTCGGGCCCTTGAGCCCGTGCCGGATCGAAACCTGGCCGGAGACGAGATTGATGATGTTGCCCGGGATGAAGAACGGGCTGATGCGGCGCGCGCCGCGATCGCGAAGCTGGTAGGCGTTTTCGGCAATGCCCTCAATGCCGCCGATGCCGGAGCCGATCATCACGCCGGTGGCGCAGCGATCAGCCTCTGTCTTCGGCTCCCAGCCAGAATCGGCCAGCGCCTGATCGGCGGCGGCGATGCCATAGATAATGAAATCGCCCACCTTGCGCTGCTCGCGCGGCTCCAGGAAAGCGTCCGGATCGAACGCGCCCTCGCCTTCACGCGGAATCGGATTGGCGATCTTGCAGGGCAGGTCCTCGACCTCGAACTGCTCGATCCGCCGTGCTCCGCTCTTGCCTGACAGCAACTGCCGCCAGCTGTGCTCGGCACCGAGGCCGAGCGGCGAGAGAAGCCCCATTCCGGTGACGACGACGCGCCTCATGTCGTGGATTGTCTCGCCTTTTTGGCCGCGCGAAAGACAGGCCGGACTTGCGTCAGGCCGTCGCCTTTTCGATGTACTTCACCGCGTCGCCTACGGTGAGGATCGTCTCGGCGGCGTCATCGGGAATCTCGACCCCGAATTCTTCCTCGAACGCCATCACCAGTTCAACGGTGTCGAGGCTGTCCGCGCCCAGATCGTCGATGAAGCTGGCCTGTTCGGTCACCTTGTCGGCGTCGACGCCAAGATGCTCGACGACGATTTTCTTGACGCGTTCTGCGGTATCGCTCATTTTGAGTACCCTCGACTTCACCAATGTCTGGTCTTCGTTAGCGGCAGGCTTTCAGCTAATCAAGCTGAAAAGATGGCCGTATCAACGGCTTTCCGGCCCATTTCCACGCCTCTTTAGCAGCCTGCCGGCCCCCTCACCTGTTTCCCCTAGGAACGGGTGCGGCATAGCACGACGCCTTCTTCCGGCCAAGCTCGCCTCTGACGCTATTTGGCGCCTATCCGCCAGGGGGCAACCGGCGAATCGGGTCAAATCATGGCCATCCCGCCATTCACATGCAGGGTCTGCCCCGTCACATAGGCCGCCTCGTCGGAAGCCAGATAGACGACCGCGGAGGCCACCTCCGCACCCGTGCCCATACGCTTCATGGGTATGGCAGCCATGATGGTTTCGCGCTGCTTTTCGTTCAGCTTGTCGGTCATGGCCGATTCAATGAAACCCGGCGCCACGCAATTGACCGTGACGTTGCGCGTGGCGATCTCGTGGGCAAGCGACTTGGAGAAGCCAATGAGGCCCGCCTTGGAGGCGCCATAATTCGCCTGGCCCGGATTGCCGGTGACGCCCACGACGGACGTGATGTTGATGATCCGCCCCCACCGGCGGCGCATCATCGGATGGGTCAGAGCGCGCGCAAGCCGGAAGGCCGCGGTCAGGTTGACCTCGAGAACGGCGTCCCAGTCCTCGTCGCTCATGCGCACGAACAGCCCGTCGCGCGTGATCCCCGCATTGTTGACAAGGATATCTACGCCTTCCAGCTCTGCTTCCGCTTTGGCGGCCAATTCCTTGACCTCCTCCCGATCCGACAAGTTTGCAGGAAAGATGCGGACGCGATCGCCGAGCTCGCCGGCAAGCGCTTCGAGCTTTTCCACGCGCGTGCCATGCAGGCCGACCGTGGCGCCCTGCGCGTGCAGAGCACGCGCGATCGCCTCGCCGATCCCGCCGGACGCCCCGGTAACCAGCGCCTTGCGGCCGCTGAGATCAAACATCGTCTTCTCCCTCTCCATGCAATTCCGGGAAAAAGCGGATACCGTTTCCGCGCGGAACTGCGAAACAGAAAATTAGATCATTCGGCGTTTCCACAAAACGCCGAAATGATCCAGAGCTTCGCTATAGCAGCGCCTTCATCGCCGTTTCGATGTCCGCCGGATTGTTGACGGGTACGGCGGCGAGATCGCGATTTATACGGCGGGCCAAGCCCGTCAGCACCTTGCCGGCGCCGATCTCATACAATGTCTCTACGCCGTTTTCGCCCAACCATTCCACCGTTTCGCGCCAGCGGACGCGCCCTGTCACCTGTTCGACAAGGCGGCTGACGATCTCCTGCGGATCGGAAAGCGGACGGGCGGTCACATTGGCAACCAGCGGCACAGAGGGCGCCTTTGCCTCCACCTCCGCCAGCGCCTCACGCATGCGCTCGGCGGCAGGCGCCATGAGGGCCGAATGGAACGGCGCTGATACCGGCAGCATGATGGCGCGTTTTGCGCCTTTTTCCGTGGCGAGCCGGGCTGCCTCTTCCACTGCCGCTTTCGCGCCGGAGATGACGAGCTGCCCGCCCCCATTGTCGTTGGCGATCTGGCAGAGGCCTGTCTGTTTCGCCGCATCGCAGGCGGCTTCGACATCGGCCGTCTCAAGCCCGATGATGGCGGCCATCGCCCCCTCGCCTACTGGAACGGCGGCCTGCATGGCGTTGCCGCGGATGCGCAATAGCCGCGCCGTATCGGCAAGAGAGAAGGTGCCTGCGGCGGCAAGGGCGGAATATTCGCCCAGCGAATGGCCGGCGACATAGGCCACCTTGCCCACAAGCGAAAGGCCGCCCTTCTCCAGCACGCGCATGACCGCCATCGACACCGCCATCAGCGCGGGCTGGGCATTGGCCGTGAGGGTGAGTTCGTCCTCGGGCCCTTCCCACATGATCCTGGAAAGGCGCTGGTCCAGCGCGTCGTCCACTTCCTCGAAGACCTCGCGGGCTTCGGGAAAGGTTTCGGCAAGGTCACGGCCCATGCCGACGGCCTGGCTGCCCTGGCCAGGAAAGGTAAAGGCGATGCTCATCGGCGGCTATCTCCGGATTGCGTGCGCGATGCGGCGCAGGTGGTGGCCCAACGGCAGGCCCGCGTCAAGCCCTTTGCGCGAGGCCTTCCGAAACGCGGGCTGACATTTTGTCAGGAAATGTCAAGCGATGAGAGATCCTCTATGGCAAGCGCCCCGCGACTAGCCTATATGAAGCCGGCTTTGGCTCCGGCGCCTGCGCCGGGCTGCGGTGTGTCAGCGCACGGTATTCCCTTTAACGACGGTCCTCATGCAGCCAGCCATTTCCATTTCAGAGCTTTCCAAGGTCTATGATTCGGGGTTTACCGCCCTTCACGGGATTGACCTCGAGATCATGAACGGCGAAATCCTCGCGCTCCTCGGACCGAACGGCGCGGGCAAGACGACGCTCATTTCCATCATCTGCGGCCTCGTCAATCCGACCAGCGGCTCCGTCCGCGTGCAAGGCCATGACATCATCCGCGACTATCGCGCCGCACGCGCCCTGATCGGGCTTGTGCCGCAGGAACTGCATGTCGAGACCTTCGAGACCGTGTGGGATACGGTGAGCTACAGCCGCGGACTTTTCGGCAAGAAGCCTAATCCGGCTTTGGTCGAGCGGCTGCTCAAGGATCTTTCGCTGTGGGAGAAGAAGGACAGCAAGATCCTGCAGCTTTCCGGCGGAATGAAACGCCGCGTCATGATCGCCAAGGCGCTGGCGCACGAGCCGAAGATCCTGTTTCTGGACGAGCCCACGGCGGGCGTGGACGTGGAACTGCGCAAGGATATGTGGAACCTCGTGCGCCGGCTGCGCGAGGACGGCGTGACCATCATCCTCACCACCCACTATATCGAGGAAGCCGAGGAGATCGCCGACCGTGTGGGCGTCATCAACAAGGGCCGGCTGATCATCGTCGAGGAAAAGGCCGAGCTGATGCGCAAGCTCGGCAAGAAGCAGCTCACGGTGGAACTCAACGAGGCGCTGGAAACGCTACCTGAGACGCTCGGCCGATACGACCTCAAGCTGGAAGGCGGCGGTGAGCGCATCGTCTATCAGTACGACACGCAAGGGTCCCGTTCCGGCATCGGCTCCTTGCTTGCCGATCTCAACCGGGCGGGCATCTCGGTCAAGGATATTGCCACCGAGCAAAGCTCGCTCGAAGACATCTTCGTCAATCTCGTGGAGGAAAGCCGGTGAATTTCGAAGCCGTCAAATCCATCTACATTTTCGAGATGGCGCGCATGCGGCGCACGCTGCTGCAGAGCGTCGTCTCGCCCGTGCTTTCCACATCTCTTTATTTCATCGTGTTCGGCGCGGCGATCGGCTCGCGCATCGAGGAGATCGACGGCGTGAGCTATGGCTCCTTCATCGTGCCGGGCCTCATGATGCTGACGCTGTTGCAGAACTCCATCTCCAACGCGTCCTTCGGCATCTACTTCCCGAAGTTCGTCGGTACCATCTATGAGGTGCTTTCAGCGCCCATCTCCTTTTTCGAGATCGTGCTTGGCTATGTAGGGGCGGCAGCCTCAAAATCGCTCATCCTCGGCGCCATCATCCTTGCGACGGCACATCTGTTCGTGGACGTGGAAATCCGCCATCCCTTCTGGATGCTGTTTTTCCTTGTGGCCACGGCGGTCACCTTCAGCCTGTTCGGGTTCATCATCGGCATCTGGGCCGACGGTTTTGAAAAGCTGCAGCTCATTCCCCTTCTGATCATCACGCCGCTCGTCTTTCTCGGCGGCTCCTTCTACTCCATCGAGATGCTGCCGGAGTTCTGGCAGAAGGTGACGCTGGCCAATCCGGTCCTTTATCTCGTCAGCGGCTTCCGCTGGAGCTTCTACGAGACCTCGGATGTGAGCGTGGGCGTGAGCATAGCGATGATCGCCTTTTTCCTGGTCGTGTGCCTGACGCTGGTGTGGTGGATCTTCAAAACCGGATACAAGCTGAAGGCTTGAGGCCTGAGAGGAGCCGCTTCGAGGCCAAAAGCGGCCCTGAAAGCCTTGCAACCTGACCAAAACTCTGTATAAGCGCGCGGTCCGCCGGTCTCAGCCGGGGGCTGAACGGAGGGCCGGGCGACTTTTCGTCCGCCGCGAAGCAGAAGTGCTTCCGCCTCCCGTGTCTCCGCTCTCGACCGTCTCGGAATGCGCCTTTCTTCACCGGCAAATGCCGGCAAGGAGGTCGCTGAGGCTTTAGCCGCTGGATCGGCCGGACGACGAGAGAAGAAAGGCAAGACATGGCACTTTACGAACACGTGTTCCTTGCCCGGCAGGACCTCTCGCCGCAGCAGGTCGATGCGCTTGTGGAACAGTACAAGGGCTTCATCGAAAGCGGCGGCGGCAAAGTCGGGCGGATCGAGAACTGGGGACTGAAGTCCCTCGCCTATCGGATCAAGAAGAACCGCAAGGCCTATCTCGCGCTCCTCGACATCGACGCTCCCTCAGACGTCGTCAAGGAAATGGAGCGGCAGATGAGCATCAACGAAGACATTCTGCGCTTCATGACCGTCCGCGTCGAGGCGCACGAAGAAGGTCCTTCGGCCATGATGCAGCGCCGCGACGATCGCGGGCGCCGTGACGACCGCGGTGCGCGCCGCGACCGGGATGAGGGCCGCCGTGCGCGCGAGGATGAAGGAGACGAATGATGGTCGATATCAATCAGATTCCGACGCGGCGTCCCTTCCATCGCCGTCGCAAGACTTGCCCGTTCTCCGGTGCCAACGCGCCGAAGATCGACTACAAGGACGTGAAGCTTCTGCAGCGCTATATCTCCGAGCGCGGCAAGATCGTGCCTTCCCGCATCACGGCGGTGAGCCAGAAGAAGCAGCGTGAGCTTGCTCGCGCCATCAAGCGCGCCCGCTTCCTCGGCCTGCTGCCATACGTGGTCAAGTAATCTGCTGCGGGCGTCCTCACGGGCGCCCGCATTCCCCTCCCGCGATCGGGCGTGGGAACGGGAAGGTCTTTAACCCGAGTTGAGGCTGTTGCCCGCATCAAAACGGCGAGCCTCTAACTGCCACCGGGCAGGACAGCGAACCCAAAGCCTTTTGGCGCCGTTTCCTGGCCTGCCTTGCGCATTCATCCCCGGCATCGGCCGGGAGAAAGGAAACGGAACGATGGAAATCATTCTTCTGGAACGTATCCCACGCCTCGGCCAGATGGGCGACGTGGTGAAGGTGAAGGACGGCTTTGCGCGCAACTTCCTTCTGCCGCAGGGCAAGGCGCTGCGCGCCAGCGAGGCCAACAAGAAGAAGTTCGAGGCCCAGCGCGTCCAGCTCGAGGCGCGCAACCTCGAGCGGCGCAAGGAAGCAGAGGCGGTTGCCGAAAAGCTCGACGGACAGAGCTTCATCGTGATCCGCTCCGCTGCAGAAACCGGCCAGCTCTACGGCTCGGTGTCGCCGCGCGACATCGTGCAGGTGCTGGATGAGAACGGCTTCAAGATCACCCGCAACCAGGTGGAGATGCACCATCCGATCAAGACGATCGGCATCACCAATGTGAACATTGCCCTGCACCCGGAAGTGATCGTCACGATCTCGCTCAACATCGCCCGCTCCGAGAGCGAGGCGGAACGCCAGGCCCGCGGCGAAAGGCTTGATTCGGCCGAGGCGATCTATGGCGAGGACATCAATGAAAGCGCCCGGCCTGAGGAGTTTTTCGAGCCAGACACCGGATATACGTCTGAGGCTGAGGCCGAAAGCGCGGGCGAGACGGACAACGCCTGAAGACACTCTAGGCTGTCTTGAAGATCAAGGCTGGGTCATTACGACCCGGCCTTTCTTTTTGATTCGCTTGGATTTTCCAAAATTGAGCAACTCAGGCTGAGCCAGCCCCGTTGAAAGATTGAACCAGAAGGCGGCGCCCTGCCCGCTCGCCGCGAAAGCCCGCAGGAAGCTGGCCTTACGGCAGTCTTTGGGACAGGGCGGTGCCGCTCCGCCACCTCTTTCAACGGCGCAGCATCTGTTACATAATCATAATCTCAACAAAGCGGGGCAGCGATGAATCCTTTGTTGCGCAGTTTTGTCTCACGCCTTGTGCAGACAGGATCATTGACGATCACCGACGCCAGCGGCCAGGTGCATCGCTTTGGAGACGGTTCGGGCGATCCCGTGCACGTCGTTCTCCGTACCAAGCATGCTGAGCGCCGGATAGCGCTGGACCCTATGCTAGCGGTGCCGGAAGCCTACATGGACGGGGAGCTCGGTTTCGAGCAAGGCGACGTGCTCGCCCTCCTCAAGATTGCCTATCAGAATCTCGAACGCGGCGGCAAAGAAGCGCTCGTCATGAAGTTTGGCGAGGGGATCCGCTATCTCTTCCGCAGAGTCTATCAGTTCAATCCGGCTGGCCGGTCCAAGCGCAACGTCGCGCATCACTACGACCTGTCGGGCGAGCTTTATCGGCTGTTCCTCGATGAGGACATGCAATATTCCTGCGCCTATTTTCCGGAGCCGGACATTTCACTCGAGGAGGCCCAGCGCGCCAAGAAGCGCCACATCATGGCCAAGCTCGCGCTCGAGCCGGGCCAAAAGGTGCTCGACATCGGTTCCGGCTGGGGAGGCCTCGGCCTCGAAATAGCCCGTCTTTTCGATGCGAATGTGCTCGGCGTCACGCTTTCGGAGGAGCAGCACGCCGTCTCCTGCAGGCGAGCCGAAGAGGCGATGCTCGCCGACAAGGCCCGCTTCGAGATCGCGGACTACCGCGCGCTCAAGGGCCCCTTCGACCGCATCGTCTCCGTCGGCATGTTCGAGCATGTGGGCGTCAACCACTACCGCACATTCTTCGACAAGTGCGCGCAGTTGCTGACCGACGACGGTGTCATGCTCCTGCACACGATCGGCCGCACGTCCGGTCCCTCCGTCACCAATGCCTTTATCCGCAAATACATCTTCCCAGGCGGCTACATTCCCGCCTTGTCGGAGATTTTGCCGGCCATCGAAAAGGCCGGCCTGATCGTAACCGACATTGAGGTGCTGAGGCTGCATTACGCGGAGACGCTGAAGCATTGGCGCGAGCGCTTCATGGCCAACCGCGAGAAAGCGGTGGAAATCTATGACGAACGTTTCGCGCGCATGTGGGAGTTCTATCTCGCCGGTTCGGAGGCAGCCTTCCGCTGGCAGGACATGGTGAACTTCCAGATCCAGATTGCCAAGAAGCGCGACACGCTGCCTTTGACGCGCGACTACATCTCCGAGGTCGAAAGGCAGCTTGCTGCGCCCGGCGGGCGGAAAGCCTTTACTCACGCGGCGGAATAGGAATATTTCCCCCATCTGCAACTGATTCGCTGTCAAGCGGAGAAGTTCGATTGCGCGCGGAATCAGTTGGCGCGAGGGCCATCCGTGTGAATAGTGTGCATTGCGTGGTTTGATTCGGCCCGCGCCGCAGGTGGGCTTACACCGGGAGGTGTGACAGGCTACACAGAAACGTATCTGGGGGGTGTCGGATTCGCCTTGGCGGTTTCCGGCAGCCGGTAACGACAACGGATAGCGAATGGCCGACGTAATCCGCAAGCTGAACCCGGCGGAAAAACCGCTTTACCGCGAACCGCCCAACAATATCGAAGCCGAGCAGGCGCTTCTTGGGGCCATTCTCGTCAACAACGACGCCTTTTACCGGGTGTCGGATTTCCTCAAGCCCAACCACTTCTACGAGCCTCTGCACCGCAAGATCTACGAGGTGGCGGGCGAGTTCATCCGGATGGGCAAGATCGCCAATCCGGTGACGATGAAGACATTCCTGCCTGCAGAAGAGAAGGTGGGCGAGCTCACGGTCGCGCAATATCTTGCCCGCCTTGCGGCGGAAGCTGTGACCGTCATCAACGCCGCCGACTATGGCCGGGCCATTTATGATCTGGCGATCCGCCGTGCGCTGATCACGGTCGGCGAGGACATGGTCAACATCGCCTTCGATGCGCCGGTGGACATGTCTCCGGCCGATCAGATCGAGGACGCCGAACGGCGCCTGTTCGAGCTTGCGGAAACCGGGCGCTATGATGGCGGTTTCGAGAGCTTCGGGGACGCCACTAAGACCGCGATCGACATGGCCAACGCCGCCTTTATGCGCGACGGCCATCTTTCCGGAATCGCGACCGGCCTGCGCGATCTTGACCGGCGCATGGGCGGTCTGCAGCCTTCCGACCTCATCATCATCGCCGGGCGTCCCGGCATGGGCAAGACGTCGCTCGCCACCAACATCGCCTTCAACATCGCCTCCTCCTATGAGCCGGTGCAGCAGGCGGACGGTACCTTCAAGGCCAAGAACGGCGGCGTGGTCGGCTTCTTCTCCCTCGAAATGTCGTCGGAGCAGCTCGCAACCCGCATCATCTCCGAGCAAACGGAAATCCCCTCCTCCAAGATCAGACGCGGCGAGATCACCGAGGCGGATTTTGAGAAGCTGGTGGGCTGCGCGCAGATGATGCAGAAGATTCCGCTCTTCATCGACCAGACGGGCGGCATCTCCATCGCCCAGCTTGCCGCCCGCGCCCGGCGGCTGAAGCGCCAGCGCGGCCTCGACGTAATCGTCATCGACTATGTGCAGCTCATGACGGGCTCCTCGCGGCGTGCGAGCGAAAACCGGGTGCAGGAGATCACGGAGATCACGACCGGTCTCAAGGCGCTTGCCAAGGAGCTCAACGTCCCGATCATCGCGCTCTCGCAGCTCTCGCGTCAGGTGGAAAACCGCGACGACAAGCGCCCGCAGCTCGCGGACCTACGCGAATCCGGCTCCATCGAGCAGGATGCCGACGTAGTTCTTTTCGTCTATCGCGAGGAATATTATCTTAAGAACCGTGAGCCCAAACCCGGCACGGACGAGCATCTGAAATGGGAAGCAGAGATGGAACAGGTGCGCGGTAAGGCCGAGGTCATTATCGCAAAACAGCGTCACGGCCCCACGGGCACGGTCAATCTAGGCTTCCAGGGCGAGTTCACCCGCTTCTTCGATCTGGCCGAGGACTCGCACCTGCCGGAGCGTTTCGACTAGTGCCATACGATCCCACGACGAAAAGCGCGGGCCCGCCGCCGCCTTTGGCGGGCGGGAGGTTGACCATCGACCTTTCTGCGCTCGTGGCCAATTACCGGTTGCTTGCGGAGCGATCGCGGCCTGCAAAGGCTGCCGCCGTGGTCAAGGCAGATGCCTACGGGCTTGGCATCGAGCCCGTTTCCCGCGCTTTGTGGGCAGCCGGCTGCCGCCACTTCTTCGTGGCCATGCCTCAGGAAGGGTTGACCCTGCGCTCGGTACTGCCGGAGGCGCACATTTTCGTCTTCAATGGGCTCTTCGGCACGGAGGCCGCAAGCGCCTACCGTGAAGCGCGGCTGATTCCCGTCCTCAACTCCCAGAGCGACATCTCCATCTGGGAAGCGCATGGCTGGGACGGCGAACAGCCCCGCCCCTGCGCCATCCATGTGGATACGGGCATGAACCGGCTCGGGCTTACTGCGGAGCGGGCGAAGGCGCTTGCCGAGGACAACGCTCTGACGGGCGCGCTAAGCCCGCTTCTAGTCCTGAGCCATCTGGCCTGCACCGACCAGCCGGATCACGCGATGAACCGGCGGCAGCTCGAATCTTTTCAGGCACTTCGGGCGCTTTTCCCACAAAGCGAATCAAGTCTGGCGAATTCCGGCGGCATCTTTCTTGGCGGCGATTTCCTGTGCGACCTCACCCGCTGCGGCATCGCCCTCTATGGCGGCCGTCCGGTGAGCGGCAAGCCGAACCCGATGCGGCCTGTGGTGACGGCCGAGGCGCGCGTGGCGCAGGTCCGCCGCATCGCGGCAGGCGAGGCCGTCAGCTACGGCGCCACGGAGGTGACCCGCGATACCATCATTGCCGTATGCTCTGTAGGCTATGCCGACGGGTATCCGCGCTCAGCGTCAGGCGCGGGCGTGCCGTTGCGGCAGGCGCCCGGCGCGCATTCCGGTGCCGCCGGATTCATCCATGGCCGGCGGGTGCCGGTGTTAGGCCGCATCACCATGGACCTTACCCTCTTCGACGTGACCGACCTCGGACCCGACGCGGTAGCGGTGGGCGATCATATCGAGCTCTTCGGCCCCAACATGCCGATCGACGAAGTGGCCGAGGCGGCAGGCACGATTTCCTACGAGCTGCTGACATCCCTCGGACGGCGGTATCACAGGGATTATGTGGGAGGGGAGGTTTGAGTAAGCCGCCCCTCTTCCTCTTGTTCCGCCTGTCCGGTGCCACTGGCTTCCGGCACGTGCCGCATGGGAGGCCCATCGGGACTCAGTGCTGATGGCAAAGCCGCGTTTCCAGTTCGTCTGCCAGAATTGCGGCACGGCGCATGCGCGCTGGGCCGGCAAGTGCGAAGGCTGCGGCGAGTGGAACACGCTTGTCGAGGAAGGCACCGTAGGCGGTATCGGCGGCGGACCGCAATCGCTGCGCAAGGCGCGCCCCGGCCGACCTGTGGCGCTGACGACACTGTCCGGCGAGATCGAGGACGCTCCGCGCATCATCACCGGCATCGGTGAACTCGACCGTGTCACCGGCGGCGGGTTCGTGCGCGGATCGGCAATCCTGGTGGGCGGCGACCCCGGCATCGGCAAGTCCACCCTGCTTACACAGGCCGCCGCAGCGCTGGCATCACGCGGGTATCGCATCGTCTATGTTTCGGGCGAGGAGGCGGTGGCGCAAATCCGTCTGCGCGCGCAGCGGCTGCGCGTGGCCGAAACACCGGTGGAACTTGCCGCCGAGACCAATGTGGAAAACATCCTGGCCACCATCGGCGAAGGCAGGCGGCCCGATCTCGTCATCCTCGATTCCATCCAGACGCTTTGGACCGAAACCGCCGAATCCGCGCCCGGCACCGTGACCCAAGTGCGCGCCTCGGCCCAGGCCATGATCCGCTATGCCAAGTCGACGGGCGCGGCCATCGTGCTTGTCGGCCACGTGACGAAGGAAGGGCAGATCGCCGGTCCCCGGGTTGTCGAGCACATGGTCGACGCCGTGCTCTATTTCGAGGGCGAAGGCGGCCACCATTATCGCATCCTGCGCACGGTGAAGAACCGCTTCGGGCCGACGGACGAGATCGGCGTCTTCGAGATGGGTGACAAGGGCCTGAGTGAAGTGCCCAACCCGTCCGAACTGTTCCTGGGCGAGCGCAGCGCGGCTGCACCTGGCGCGGCTGTCTTTGCCGGCATGGAGGGTACGCGCCCGGTGCTTGTGGAGATTCAGGCGCTGGTGGCCCCCTCCCCGCTCGGTACGCCACGGCGCACCGTTGTGGGCTGGGATACGTCGCGGCTCTCCATGGTGCTTGCGGTTCTCGAGGCTCATTGCGGCGTGCGGCTGTCCACCCACGACGTCTATCTCAACGTCGCGGGCGGCTATCGCATCTCCGAACCGGCTGCCGATGTGGCGGTTGCCGCGGCCCTCGTCTCCTCTCTGTGCGGACTTGCCCTGCCCGCCGATTGCGTCTATTTCGGCGAAATCAGCCTTTCGGGCGCCGTCCGCCCGGTTGGGCATGCGGCAAGCCGTCTTAGGGAAGCCGAAAAATTGGGGTTTACCAAGGCCGTCATGCCGCAGGGAAACGAGGAGCTTGGCACCGGCATCGCGGCGAATGCGTATCGGCCGGAAGCGCTGGCGGATCTTGTTGCCCGGATCGCAGGATCGAGGACGGCAAGAGAATGAGGGAAATGGTCGCCGGGCGCCCGGGAACCGCGCGGGGGAATGCGGCGTAAGGGAAAATGGGTCACAATGCCGATCACGCTGCTTGACGGAATTCTCATCGGCTTCACGCTCGTATCCGCGATGCTGGCGATGGTGCGCGGCTTCTCCCGCGAGATTCTGTCCATCGCCTCGTGGGTGATTGCAGCGATCGCTGCCTACTTCCTCTACCCCTTGGTTCTGCCCTATGTGACGCCCTATATAGGCAATGCGACGATCGCGCTGGCAGTGGCCGCTGCGGCGGTCTTTTTCGTCGTGCTCATCGTCGTGACGATCATCACGATGAAGCTCGCCGATTTCATCGTCGACTCGCGCATCGGCGCGCTCGACAGGACGTTGGGCTTTCTGTACGGGGCGGCGCGCGGCGTGCTGGTGGTTGCCGTGGCGCTTCTGTTCCTCAACTGGCTCCTGGGCTCCAGCATGCCGAGCTGGATCGCCGAGGCCAAGTCGCGTCCGCTGCTGGAAGGCGTCGGAAAGTGGCTTCAGGAGCTGTTGCCGGAAGATCCCGAAACTTCGATCCTTGACCGTCTGACACCCGATTCAGCGCAAGAGGTCGAGACGGGCAACTGACGCGGCTCAAGGGCCGAGACGCAAGTAAGCGACAGACACGAGGCGCGGCCATTATGGCGACAGACGACAATCTGCCTCCCTCAGGCGAAGCCGACGATCATTTCCATGACGAATGCGGCGTATTCGGCATCTTCGGACGCCAGGACGCGGCAGCGATCGCCACGCTCGGCCTTCATGCGCTGCAGCACCGCGGCCAGGAGGCTGCGGGTATTGTCTCCTTCGACGGCAGCCAGTTTCACGTCGAGCGCCATATCGGGCTGATAGGCGACACCTTCACCAAGCCTGCCGTTCTGGAGAGGCTGAAGGGTGCGCGCGCCATTGGGCACACGCGCTATTCGACCACCGGCGGCTCCGGCCTGCGCAACGTGCAGCCCTTTTTCGCCGAGCTTGCCGAAGGCGGGCTTGCCATCGCGCACAACGGCAACATCACCAATGCCATGACGGTGCAGCGGCGTCTTCAGAAGGACGGCGCGATCTTTTCTTCCACCTCCGACACGGAGACCATCCTGCATCTGGTGGCGACCAGCAAGGAAACCCATCTCAACGCCCGCTTCATCGATGCAGTGCGCCAGCTGGAAGGGGCCTTCTCTCTCGTCGCGCTCACCTCGAAGAAGATGATTGGCTGCCGCGACCCGCTCGGCATCCGCCCGCTGGTGCTGGGAGATCTCGACGGGGCCTATATCTTCGCCTCGGAGACCTGCGCGCTCGACATTATCGGTGCGCGCTTCGTCCGCGACGTGGCACCCGGCGAGATGATCGTGGTGACGGAGGAAGGTATCGAAAGCTTCTTCCCCTTCGAGCCTCAACGCCCGCGCTTCTGCATCTTCGAGTATATCTATTTCGCCCGGCCTGACTCCTCAGTGGAGGGCCGCAATGTCTACGAGGTGCGCAAAAGGATTGGCGCTGAGCTTGCGCGCGAGAATCCGGTGGAGGCGGATATCGTGGTGCCTGTGCCGGATTCCGGCACCCCGGCGGCCATCGGCTTTGCCCAGGCTGCGGGGCTTCCCTTCGAACTCGGCATCATCCGCAACCATTATGTGGGCCGCACCTTCATCCAGCCGACCGATTCCATCCGCCATATGGGCGTGAGGCTGAAGCACAACGCCAACCGCCGCTCGATTGAGGGTAAGCGGGTGGTGCTGGTGGACGACTCCATCGTGCGCGGCACGACCAGCCAGAAGATCGTCCAGATGGTGCGCGACGCCGGCGCCAAGGAGGTCCACATGCGGATCGCCTCTCCGCCCACGCGGGCCTCCTGCTTCTACGGCGTGGACACTCCCTCCACCGCCAAGCTCCTCGCCTCGCGCATGTCGATCGAGGAGATGGCCGAGTTCATCCGGGTCGACTCTCTTGGCTTCCTGTCGATCGATGGCCTTTACCGGGCGGTCGGAGAAGCCGGACGCAACGGGGACGCCCCGCAGTTTTGCGATGCCTGTTTCACCGCCGAATATCCCACGCAGCTCACCGACAGGCATGGAAGCGACAATGTGCGCCAGCTCTCGCTGCTGGCAGGAGGGCAGTGACGGGCCTTACGGCGTAATCAGCTTCAGGCCCACGATTCCCGCCAGGATGAGCCCGATGCAGGCGAGGCGAAGAGCCTCCGCCGATTCACCGAACAGCAGAATGCCGAGCACCACGGTGCCGAGCGTTCCTATGCCCGTCCACACGGCATAGGCCGTGCCGAGCGGCAGGGACTTGAGCGCTACCCCGAGCAGCCCCAGGCTGATGACCATTGAGGCCACGGTGGCCAGGGTCGGCCATGGGCGGGTGAAGCCGTCCGTATATTTCAGCCCGACCGCCCAGCCGACCTCGAACAGACCCGCGGCAAACAAGGCAATCCACGCCATGCCAGTCTCCAATCAGAGCCGATGAGGCCGTCCTCATCTGGAGGGGAAATGCGCGGGGCCGTCCCCGCGCCGCGGAAGCTGGCAGTTGACCGCTCCGCGCCTGATAGGCGAAACGGGTTTCGCCGCAGCGCGTTTCATACTATCACCGCCGCGACGAAGCCAAGTCTGAAGGATATTATGCCTGCTATGCCTGATCTTGCCGGCCGCATTGCACTCGTTACCGGAGCTTCCCGCGGCATCGGCTATTTCCTCGCCAAAGGACTGGCCGCCGCCGGAGCTCACGTCATCGCCGTCGCGCGTACCGTGGGCGGGCTGGAGGAGCTGGATGACGAAATCAAGGCCCTAGGCGGCGAGGCCACGCTGGTTCCGCTCGATCTCGCCGACATGGCAGGTATCGACCGGCTGGGTGGCGCCATTCACGAGCGGTGGGGCAAGCTCGACATCATGGTCGCCAATGCCGGCATTCTGGGCGTGATTTCCCCTATCGGGCATGTCGAGGCCAGGGTTTTCGAAAAAGTGATGGAGATCAATGTTATCTCCGTCTGGCGGCTCATCCGCTCTGTCGATCCGCTGCTGAGGGCGTCCGATGCGGGGCGCGCGATCGTCATGTCGTCGGGTGCCGCTCACTCGGCACGTGCCTTCTGGGGGCCGTATGCCGCATCCAAGGCTGCGGTGGAGGCGCTGGTGCGCTCTTGGGCGGACGAGACAAAGAATATGCCGCTCCGCGTCAACGCGGTGAACCCCGGCGCCACCCGCACCGCCATGCGGGCGCAGGCCATGCCGGGGGAAGACCCGGCCACGCTGCCCCATCCTTCCGAGGTGGCCGAAAAGATCCTGCCGCTGGCGAGCCCCGACCTTCAGGAGACGGGCCTGATTTTCGATGTGCGCCGCGGCCGGTTCCTGCGCTACCGGCTGCCTGAATAAATGCTTTCATTACTCGATTGACCTCATCCTGTCTTCCGTTACCCTGCCGGCAGCAACGGCCGAAAGAAGCCGTACCGGGGAAAGGGGTCTGCCACCCGATAGGGATGGTTCCGATCAGTTTGCTGACGACGGAAACGCTGCGGGATAGGTCCCGGTGAGGAGAGGAACGGAATGCTGACGGCCATTGCGCTCGTAGCCGTAATTCTGGCCCTATGGCTGCTTGCCGCGCTCTATGTCATCCTGCGGCTGGGCATCGGCCTGCATCAGGCCATGCTCTATGTGCCGCTGAAGGTGCTCTTTCGCGTCAAGGATCGTCCGATGCTGGTCGCGCGGGCGGCGCAGCCGCCGATCATATATGCGGTATGGCATCAGTCACGCCTGGAGCCGGCGCTGATGCTGTCGCTGCTGCCAGCCGATACGCTGCACATCCTCGACGAGGATTCGGCGCGGGCGTGGTGGCTGGACCCCTGGCGGGCGCTGGCGCGGACCATCGTCTTCAACGCGCGTCACGTCTTCGTTAGCCGCAGGCTGGTCCGCCGTCTGCGCGGCGGAGGGCGGCTTGCGGTTTATCTGCCTGATGACGAGGCGCCCGACCCCAAAGCCTTCCGCCTTTTCCGCGCGATCGCGCGCATAGCCCAGAATGCGGAGGCGCGCATCGTGCCCATCCATGTGGACGGCGCCGGGCGGACATTCTTTTCGCTTGCGCCGGAAAAGGAGGGACGCCGGCTCGCACCCCGCCTTTCAATCCTCACACTCGAGCCGCAGACCATTGCTGAGATGGTGGCGAGCGCCGAGGGAGAGAAGCCGCTTGGCGCCAACGCCTTCTTCGACCGCATGATCGCCGTGCGGCGTTCGGTCGCCAGAAAAGAGGATGGCGACCACGAAGAAGGAGACAGCCGCATCGCGGCGTAGAGGGTAGAGACCTCGCCGTCAGCCCTCTTCCGCCACCTTCGCCGCCGCTTCCTCGCGCGCGGCGCGGCGTGAATAGGCGCGCACGCTGAAGCCCAGGAAGATGAGATAGGCCACCGCCGAAACGGCCAGTGTTAACCACGTATAGCTCGCCAGAAGCAACGTGTAGAAGACAAGCGCCAGCATCAGCGGGACGGCGAGTTCGCGGCGCACCCGGTTGCCGGAAACCTTGCCCGAGTAGACCGGCAGGCGGCTCACCATCAGAAACGCAATGACCACCGTATAGACGCACGCGCCGAACGCCACCATGCGATTGGGAGCAAGCCCCAGAAAACCGAGATAGATCGGCAGCATGACCAGCCCCGCGCCGGCGGGCGCCGGCACGCCGACGAAATAGTCCCCCTGCCAGGCTGGACGGCTGTCGTCGTTCAGCATGACGTTGAAGCGGGCAAGCCGGAGCGCGCATGCAATCGCAAACAGCAACGCGGCGATCCAGCCGATGGCTCCTGCCCGGTCGAGCAGATAGGCATAGAGCACCATTGCCGGGGCGGCGCCGAAATTGACGATATCGGCAAGCGAATCCATCTCCGCGCCGAATTTCGAGGTTGCTTTCAGCATGCGCGCGAGACGCCCATCGATCGCGTCGAGAAACGCGGCAAAGAGCACCATGATTACGGCGGTTTCGATCTGATGCTCGAAGGCAAGGCGAATGCCCGACAGCCCCGCGCAGATGGCAAGTATCGTGACGAAATTGGGCACCATCAGCCGCAGCGGAATCTCGCGTATGCGCGGCCCGCCGCCACCATGAGGCTCAAATGGCGGAAACGGGCCGTTCATGAGACGCGAACCAAGGGCGGGGGCGCGTCACTGCCGAATTCGGCGATGATCGTCTCGCCACCAACGGCGGTCTGACCCACCGCGACACGGGGGCGCGCCCCGGCCGGCAGATAGACATCCACGCGGGAGCCGAAACGGATGAGGCCGAAGCGCTCTCCCACCGCAATCTCACTCGGCGCCTCGGCCCAGCAAAGGATGCGCCGGGCCACGAGACCGGCAATCTGCACCACGGCGACTGGACCGTGCGGACTTTCGATAACCAGACCGTTGCGCTCGTTCTCGGCGCTTGCCTTGTCGAGATCCGCGTTCAGGAACCGCCCGGGCCGATATTCTATCAGCGAGATGCGTCCCCTGACCGGCGCGCGGTTTATGTGGCAGGAAAAGACATCCATGAAGATGGAGACCCGCATCCTGTCCGCACCGTCGAGTCCGAGTTCCGGCGGCGGGGTTGCGGGCCCTACGGCCGAAACCACCCCGTCTGCCGGGGCAATGACGAGCCGGTCGTCCACAGGCGTCACCCGGGGCGGATCGCGGAAGAAGTAGGCGCACCAAGCCGTCAGCAGAAGGCCGATCCAGAAAAACGGCTCCCAAAGGATACCAAGGAGGATCGAACCGATAACGAAACCGGCGATGAAGCGGTAGCCCTCCCGGTGGATGGGCACGAACGTTTTTCTGATCGTGTCTGCGAGACTCATCTCTTCTGCACGCCCTAGGCGATCTGTCAGAGCCGACTTCCTATCGGAAAGCCCGGCAGCCTGCAACGCGGCGGCCGATAACCCCTGTTCATTGCCTTTCCGCGCCTGCACCTGAGGAACCACGAAGGCGGCGGTTTTCCGCTCGCGGTTAGACGCGTCAGATACGCACTCGCAAGTTCATTTCAATAAGACATAAAACGTGATCATGGGTTTCTGCAAATCCCGTCTGTCGGTGCGACAACGGCGCTCTAGGTGCCCTTCTATGAACGCATGTTGTAGGAGGGAGCGATGAAGCACCAGAATCCGCAAGAACTGGCCGCCGCAGCAACGACCTACGCGCAGCCTCCGCAGCGGAGAATGTCACGCAGGGAACGGATCGAACGCTGGGCTGAGATTCTCGAATGCCATCAAGGTCCCATCAATGCACTGAGGCAGGTGGAATATCTGCCCCCGCAGGAACGGCGGGCCTATCGCGGCGTGAACACCCCCCTCACCGTGGCCTTCAACGATCCGGTGCTACGCGAGGAAGGTCTTGCAGGCGACCGTCTTGGGGACGCGATGGATTTCTTCCAGCTCAGCGATTCCGAGGCGCATGCTCTGCTGTGCGATTGCCGCTATCATGGCCGGATGACCGGTAGCGGCCTTGCCCACAGGCTGCGCCGCCATGCGCAGGCAAGCGAGCGCCGCGCAAGGATGTGGCAAGCCGTTGGCCGCTTCTTCGGCTTCGCCTCAGGACGGACGGCCTGACACAAGCAGGATGCTTGAGATGTGCCTGATCCGGCACTGCCGGGTCAGGCATTATTTAATTATTGCTCAAAGCAGGCCGCCCTTCGTCAGTAGCTCGGCACCTTTCGTACCAGAACACCCATCTCATCTTCCTCCTGGGCACGGCGCAGGCGCTCTTCGGCACGACTGGCCTCGCGCTGCCGGTTCCACATCTCGGCATAGAGACCGCGCGCGGCAAGCAACGTCCGGTGCGTTCCCCGCTCGGCGATGCGGCCGTCACGCAGCACAATGATTTCGTCCGCGCCGATGACCGTGGAAAGCCGGTGAGCGATGACCAGCGTCGTGCGGTCGCGGCTCACCAGATCGAGAGCCGCCTGGATCTCCTGCTCGGTATGGGTGTCGAGCGCCGATGTTGCCTCGTCCAGAATGAGAATCGGCGGGGCCTTCAGGATCGTGCGGGCGATGGCGACCCGCTGTTTCTCGCCGCCGGAGAGCTTCAGGCCGCGTTCGCCGACAAGCGTATCGTAACCTGCAGGCAGGCTCTCGATGAACGGGCCGATCTGCGCCAGCTCAGCGGCGCGTCGCACCTCCTCGTCCGTCGCGTCTGGCCTACCGTACCGGATGTTATAGCGGATCGTGTCGTTGAAGAGCACCGTGTCCTGCGGCACTATGCCGATCGCCGCACGCAGGCTCTCCTGCGTCACGTCGCGAATATCCTGGCCGTCGATGCGGATCGCACCTTCCTGAATATCGTAGAAGCGGAAGATGAGGCGCGAGATGGTCGACTTGCCCGCCCCAGAGGGGCCGACGATAGCCACAGTCTTTCCTGCCGGAATCTCGAAGCTGATGCCCTTGAGGATTGGGCGGTCGGGGTCGTAGGCGAACACCACGTTCTCGAACTGAACGTGGCCGCTGCGGACCCGAAGGGGCTTGGCGCCCGGCCGATCCTGCACTTCCGGCGTCTCGTCGAGAAGATCGAACATCTGCTCTATGTCGGTCAGCCCCTGGCGAATCTCGCGATAGACGAAACCGATGAAATTGAGCGGGATGGAGAGCTGCATCAGCATGGCATTGATGAAAACGAAATCGCCCACCGTCTGCGTGCCCTGCATCACCTCCCAGGCCGACAGAGCCATGACCGCGGTCATGCCAACGCCGAAGATCATCCCCTGTCCGAAATTCAGCCAGCCGAGCGAGGTCCAGGTTTTCGTTGCCGCTTCCTCGTACCGCGCCATGGAGCGGTCGAAGCGGCGGGCTTCCATCGCCTCGTTGTTGAAGTACTTTACCGTCTCGAAATTGAGCAGCGAGTCGATCGCCTTGGTGTTCGCTTCGGTGTCGGAGTCGTTCATCTCGCGGCGGATGGTGATGCGCCAGTCACTGGCCTTCACCGTGAACCAGACGTAGAGCCACACGATCACCGCGATGATCGCCACATAGGTCCAGCCATAGGCGAAGGTGAATATCCCCGCCGCCAGTGCGAACTCGAGCAGCGTCGGTACGGTATTGAGGATGGTGAAGCGGACGATCGTGTCGATGCCCTTGGTGCCGCGCTCGATGATGCGCGATAGGCCGCCCGTCTTGCGCTCCAGGTGAAAGCGCAGCGACAGATTGTGCATGTGCACGAAGGTGCGGTAGGCGAGCTGGCGCACCGCATACTGCCCGACACGCGCGAACAGCGCATCGCGGAGCTGGTTGAACCCGAGCTGGATCACCCGCATCAGATTGTAGGCGACGACCAGCATCAACGGGCCGGCAAGGAAGGCCGGAAGATAGGCCGGTGCAGCCCCCTCGCCCGAAAGAACGTCCGTAGCCCATTTGTAAGAGTAGGGCACGAGCACCAGGACGACCTTGGCAAGCACCAGAAAGGCGGTGGCCAGGAGCACCCGCATCTTCAGGTCGGGCCGGTCCGCAGGCCACATATAGGGCCACAGATTTACGAGCGTACGGAGCGTGGAGCCGGATTCGGCGGAGACTGTTTTCTGCGGCACGAGGCGTCCTCAGCTTTTCTGGTCGGATGCAGTGCCCGCGACGCAGGCCTCAAGCAGCCCGCTTACGGATGCGGACAAGGCTGCAAGTGCCGCTCGGTCAACCGTGTAGCATGAGCGGCCGCCCTCGGGCTTCATACGTATAAGACCTGCCTCCAGCATCACCTTCAGATGTTGGGACACTGTGGACTGGGCAAGCGGCATGTGGTCGACCACGTCCTTGCAGCAGCAGCCCTCGACGTTGGAAAGGTGGCGCAGGATTCTTATGCGAGCCGGGTGCGAGAGCGCGGCAAGCGAGCGCGCCAGAGCGTCGTCTGATGCACAGCGGGAGATGCCACCGGGCGCGGACTGCGGGTGTTGATGTTCGATACTGCCTTCCATCGGTCATCGTCGATATACGATAACCAATGGAGTAACAATGTGGCTTACGGAAAAAATCAACTGGTCTGCAGCCGGTTATGGCAATGGGTGAAAGCGAACAGATCAGCCGCGCGGATCCGCGGCGGCGGATTTCTCAGGCGTGATGGCCTGATTGCCTATGGCCTCGAGGTCCGCCTTCACGCCCTCTTCAGTCTCGTTCGGAATGGTGAAGATTTGCCCCGGCCAGATCAAATCCGGATCGCGAATCTGATCCTGATTGGCAAGATAGATGGTGGTGTAGCGAATGCCGCGGCCATAAACGCGCCGGGAAATCTGCCAGAGCGTATCACCGCGGCGTATGATGACCGCTCCTTCGACCGGCTGAAGCCGCGGTGATGTGACCGCGACGCCACCCTGATCAGAAGGCCGGGCAAAACCACCGGCGGAAGCCGACTGGGTCTGCTCCTCCCGGCTGGCGCTCGATTGAGCGATGGACGACTCGCCAGACACAGCACCCTCATCCGCGCGGCTGGATGCAGACTGCGCGGCTGCGTTGCCCCCGGCGGCCGGCTGCTCATCAGCGAAAGCGTCAGCCTGCGTAGCGCCATCAACGGCTTGAGCTCCGGAGGATTCGCGATCTTCCCGGTTGTCCTCCTGAGCATCTCCGCCGCCCGCTTGCGGCATGTCATCCGCCTGACGCGGCATCGCCGCGGGCGCAACCGCCGCGATCTGCTCGCCCTCGGGCCGCTCGAAGGGAACCGCCGCGCGCGCAACCACCGTCACGCCGTCATCAGCAAGCACATCGGCACGGATGATATAGTCTCCCACGGGCAGATCCCGTTCGGCCTCTACGAGGAAGCGCCCCTCAGGTGAGACCCGCGTCTGGTCAAGCAGGATGTCATTGGCATAGACGCGCAGCAGACGGCCGGGTTCGGCCCTGCCGGCCACGAAGACCTCCCGCCCGTCAATCTCGACCGCCTCGATAAAGGGCAGGTTATTCGACGGCTGCGGCTGGGCAGCCTGACCAGCCGCATCGGTTTCGGCGCGCGCGACCACGCCAGGCGCCTCATTAGCCGGCTGGTCCGGAGCGGAAGACACGGCTTGGCCGGAGGCTCCATCGCCCGGTGCCGCCTCCGGCGCTTCGACGATTTCAGGAACTTCGCGCCTGGCGTCCTCCGCCGAGGCGATGTCTTTCGGCTTACCTGAATCGGTCCGGTCCGCCGTTTCTGCGGCATCATCCTGTGCGCCTAGCGCTTCCGCCACGTGTGAACCGGCTTCGTCGTGAGTTTCAGGTTCGGCCGGCTTCCCGGACGCTGCCGGCGCGGATTCGTTCTCCGTCTGCGCGGGGCCTTTTCCAGGAAGGTTCGGCACCGAGATCAGGCGGCTCGGCTCACCAGGCTGCTGCACGAGCGCCACCACCTCGCTACTCCCGGCCGAGGGAATGGAGACGATAGCGGTTTCCATGGATGTTGCGACCACGTTGTCCGGCGCAGTGGCGCGCAGCACGATGTCGTGCTCGCCGGGCTTAAGCGGCTTGTCAAGAATGGCCGCGAAATCTCCAGTCGGTCCCGCCTTGGTTGTGGCAAGCACGGTCGCTCCGCTCAGGATCTCCACCTCCGCGTCGGGTGCGGCGGCACCCGCTACGACGAGCGATCCATCCGGTTCGGCACGCAGGAGATGGAAAGAGGGGACAACCACCTGTTGTTTCGCAGCTTCGTTCGCCTGTGTAGCTTGCTCCGAGGCAGCCGGTCCGGTCTCAGGCTTTTCGCTCTCTGCTCCCTCTCCGGAAGGCACACGGGCCTGTGTCGCTGCAGCTTCAGGCGCGGCGGTGGCCCCACCCGAACCAGCCTGCCGATCGGCGGCCGGATCAGGCGTTCCAGCAAAGTAATAGGCCGCTCCGCCGGCGATCACGGCGCCGAGGAGGAAAAGCAGAATTCTATATGGAGTGGTCGCCATAAAAGCGGTCCCTCAATCCCTTGGACAGCTCTATCCGTTTTTGGAGCAACGGACAAGGAAAAGCCCGCAAAACGCCTTGGCAGCATGCGGGTTGCGTCGGTTTGGCGGCGATGCCCTATGGCTCCTTTGGCGCTCTTCATCGCTCGCCCCTGTTCCAGAGCGTGCGCAGCATCGGCCAGGTGTAGATCGCGAGCGCCAGCCAGATCAGCGCGAAGGCCAACAGGCGCTCGCTGCCGAACGGCTCCCGGAAGACGAAGACGGCGATCAGAAAGATCAGCGTCGGCGCGACATACTGCATGATCCCGATCGTGACATAACGCAGCAATTTGGCACCAAAAGCGTATAAAATCAAAGGGATAGCGGTAACCGGACCGCAGCCGACCAGGAGCCACACATCGCGGGGCTGCGACAACCGGAAGTGCCCGTCGCCTGCCCACTGCAGCCAGAGAATATAGACAAGGGCCGGCACGCTGATAATCAGAACTTCCAGGAAAAAGCCCTGACTGGGACCTATGGGCAGGGTCTTCCGCAAAAAGCCGTAGACGGCGAAAGAGACGGCCAGCATTAGCGAAACCCAGGGCAATCCGCCCGCCTCCACCGTCAAAACCACAACGCCAGCGGCGGCGAAACCTATGGCCAAAAGTTGTATGCGGCTCAGCCTTTCGCGTAGCAGAACCGCACCCATGCAGACTGAGACCAGAGGATTGATGTAGTAGCCGAGCGCGGCCTCCACCGTTTGCTCCGCCGCAATCGCCCAAACGTATGTGGCCCAGTTCGCCGAAATGATAGCGGCCGTCAATGCGGCCATGGCGAGCGTGCGCAGTGAGCGAAAGGCGCGCCTGATATCGGCGGTACGGCGGAGGGAAAGGAGCACGAGACCGGCGACCGGTACCGACCACAGCACGCGATGCGCCACCACCTCGGCGGGCGGTATGTGGGCGACTGCCTTCATGTAAATCGGCAGAACACCCCACAGCAGATAAGCCGAAAGCGCATAAAGGAAGCCGCGCGCGGACTCCTCCTCCGCCCGGGATTCGGGAACGGTGTCAGCCATGGTCTATTCGGCCGCGAGGCCCTTCCTTTCCCGGTTCTTCACCAGCTTGTAGACGATGGAGTCCATCAGAGCCTGGAAAGATGCGTCGATGATGTTGTCTGAAACGCCGACGGTCCACCAACGTTCGCCGGTCGAATCGTTCGATTCGATGAGCACGCGGGTGACCGCCTCGGTACCGCCATTGAGAATGCGTACCTTGTAATCCGCCAGCGCCAGATCGGCAAGTTCGGCTTGATATTTGCCAAGGTCCTTCCTGAGCGCGATGTCAAGCGCATTGACGGGCCCATGGCCTTCGGCCACGGAAAGCCGCTGTTCACCATCAATGGTGATCCGCACCACGGCCTCCGAAACGGTCTTCAGGTTGCCCCGCGCATCGAAGCGGCGCTCGACCATGCAGCGGAATCCGTCGACCTTGAAGAACTCCGGCACGCTGCCAAGGATGCGCCGGGCGAGCAACTCGAAGCTGGCATCGGCCCCCTCATAGGCATAGCCCATGGCCTCGCGCTCCTTGACGATGGCGATCAGCCGGTCGAGCCGCGGGTCCGTCTTCTCCACGGCAATACCGCGCCGCTTAAGTTCGACAATGAAGTTGGACTTGCCGCCCTGATCGGACACCATGACACGACGCGTATTGCCCACGGCCTCCGGCTCCACGTGCTCATAGGTCTGCGGATCCTTCAGGATGGCCGAGGCGTGAATGCCCGCCTTGGTGGCAAAGGCGGAGGAGCCCACATAGGGCGCCTGCGGATTAGGCGCGCGGTTCAAGAGCTCATCGAACGCATGCGCAACGCGTGTGAGGCTGGCGAGCCTTTCCCGCGTGATGCCGGTGGTGAAGCGATCCGCATAGGCCGGCTTCAGCATGAGGGTCGGGATGATGGTGATCAGGTTGGCATTGCCGCAGCGCTCGCCAATGCCGTTTAGCGTGCCCTGGATCTGGCGCGCGCCCGCATCGATCGCCGCAAGCGAATTGGCCACCGCCTGGCCGGTATCGTCATGCGCGTGAATGCCGAGATGGCTCCCGGGAATGCCGGCGGTGATCACGGCGGAGACGATGTCGCGCACCTCGCCCGGCTGAGTGCCGCCATTAGTATCGCACAGAACAACCCAGCGGCAGCCCGCCTGATAGGCTGTCCGGGCACAGGCAAGCGCATAATCCGGATTGGCCTTGTAGCCGTCGAAAAAGTGCTCGCAGTCGAGCATCACTTCCTTACCAGCGGCGAGTGCCGCCGCCACGGAAGCGCGGATGCCTTCCAGATTCTCCTCGTTGGTGGTGCCAAGCGCCACCCGTACCTGATAGTCCCAGCTCTTCGCGACGAAGCAGATGGCGTCGCTCTGCGACTGCAGGAGCGCGGCAAGCCCCGGATCGTTGGATGCCGATATCCCTGCCCGCTTGGTCATGCCGAAGGCGACGAAGGTGGCGTTGGTTGTGCGCTTTCTGGAAAAGAACGCCGTGTCCGTTGGATTGGCGCCCGGATAGCCGCCTTCCACATAGTCCAGGCCCAGGTCGTCCAGTAGGCGTGCGATGACGATCTTGTCCTCTACCGAGAAATCGACGCCCGGCGTCTGCTGTCCGTCGCGCAGCGTCGTGTCGAAGAGATAGATGCGCTCGCGGCTCATCGCACGCCCTCCGGTGGCCACCGGTCCGTGTCGTGATCTGGATGCTGGCGGCTCGAACGGCGGATATCGGCCAGAAGCTCAGGCGCGCTGCCGTCCTCCGTCGTGGCCCCGGGCAGACCGGCAAGCTCCGCGAACCAGGGCATGCGCGCTTCCGTACCGTACTGGTTAGCGGGCTTGACGCGCTCGGGATGGTCCAGCGAGCCGAGCGCGATGCTGATGTGGCCTGCCTTCAGGTTGCGGTAGGTGAGCGGCGTGCCGCAATCGCGGCAGAAACCGCGCTCGACCGGATCAGAACTGCGGAAAATGGCGATCGTGCCGCGCGTGACCTCGAAATCCTCCAGCGGCACACCCGCAAGCGGTGCGAAGTAGGAACCGAACGCCTTCTGGCACATTCGGCAGTGGCAGATGTGAGGGTTGTGCGGCTCCCGGTGCAAAGCATAGCGCACCGCCCCGCATTGGCAGCCGCCTGTGATCGGCTCGCTCTTCATTGTCTGTCCTCCGGAGGCCAGATTTCCGTGTCGTGATCCGGATGCTGATAGGAGATGAGATCGGCGAGATAGCTCGCGTCCGAGAGATCATCCATCGTCTCCCGGGCAGGCAGTTCATGCAGGCTGTCGAAGTAAGGCAGCTTCGCCTCCACGCCCCACTGGATCCGCGGTGCGAGCTCTTCCGGATGATCGAAAGCCCCAATGGCAAGCGCGAAGCCGTCGCCGCCGTCCTCAGGTGCCTCGAATGTCAGCGGCGTGCCGCATTCGGCGCAGAAGCCGCGCCGCACATGATTGGAGGACTGAAAGCGTTTCGGCTCGCCGCGGGTCCATTCGAACTTCGCGTGGCCCACCGACACAAGCGGGGCATAGAAGTTCCCGAACGCCTTCTGGCACATCCGGCAGTGACAGATTGAAGGCCGGCCGAGCGCGCCTTCGATACGGAAACGCACCGCCCCGCACTGGCAGCCGCCGGTGTAGACAGGTTCGTTGTCGAGGCTCATGGCAAACTCCTTTCAGCCTCACTCCGGCGCGTGACAGACGGCCTCGACGTTGTTGCCGTCCGGATCGAAGACGAAGGCGCCGTAATAGTTCGGGTGGTAGTGCGGCCTCAGCCCCGGCGCACCGTTATCCCGCCCGCCGGCGGCAAGCGCGGCCGTGTAAAAGGCATCCACCTCCGCCCGGGAGCGGGCGGTGAAAGCGACATGCTTCGGCTCGCCGGAGATGCCCGTTTCGTGCAGCCAGTAGACGGGCCTGTCGCGGCCGTAGCCGCCGACCTTCACGCCGCCCGTATACTCGGCAGGCACCATCATGAGAAGCTTGGCGCCCAGCGGCGCGAGCGCCCTGTCATAGAACGCCTTGGCCCGCTCGAAATCCGCGACCTTGATGCCGATGTGGTCGATCATGAGACTACCCCTCCCGAAAAGTTGCGTTGCACGCCGTGACCTCGGCCGGAAGGCCGGCGACGAAGACGATGTGAAGGCTGGCAGCACATGTTGCCACCGGGCTCACCGCTTCACCTCCCACTTCGTCCTGCGCTCGCCTGTTTCCGGGTCCTTGTAGTCCATGAGCTGGACGCCCTGTCCCGACAGCTTGTCACGGATGGCGTCCGCCGCGGCAAAATTCTTTTCGCGGATGAAGGCGAGGCGCGCGGCAATCCTCTCCTCGATGGCGGCGGGATCGACCGCTGCGCTCGCCGCCTTGGCCGAGAACCACTCCTCTTCCGTTTTCTGAAGGATGCCGAGCAGTTCCCCGCTTGCCTTCAAGCGCCGCCGGACCTCCTTATCGCCCTTGGCCGTTTCGGCGCGCAGCTCATGCAGAGCGGCAATGGCGCCAGTGGTGTTAAGATCGTCCTGCAGCGCACGCAGCATATCGGAGGAAATGTCGCTCCCCTCGGCCTGCACATCGCCTATTGCCCGGTACCAGCCATCCAGAACGGTTTCAGCCTCTTCCAGCTTGCGCACGGAAAAATCGAGCGGTTCGCGGTAGTGCGTCATGAGCATGGCAAGCCGCAGCACTTCCCCGGGCCACGACCGGCCACCGAACTTCTCCGTATGCAAGAGCTCGTGAATCGTGACGAAATTGCCCTCGGATTTCGCCATCTTGCGGCCCTCCACCTGGAGGAAGCCATTGTGCATCCAGTATTTCGCCATCACCGGCGTGCCATGGGCACAGCGCGATTGCGCAATCTCATTCTCGTGATGCGGAAAGATGAGATCGAGCCCGCCGCCATGGATGTCGAAGATCTCCCCCAGATAGGCCGCCGACATGGCCGAACATTCGATGTGCCAGCCGGGCCGGCCGCGGATCGTGATCTCCCTGCCTTCGACCACGAAGCGGCCTTCCCAGCCTGGCTCCTGCGCCGAAGATTCCTTCCACAGCACAAAATCGGAAGGGTTCTTCTTGTGCGGATCGACGGCCACGCGCGCGCCAGCCTGCTGGTCTTCCAGCCTGCGTTTGGAGAGTTCTCCGTAGTCCGGCATCGAAGCCGTGTCGAACAGGATTTCGCCTTTTGCGACATAGGCATGGCCGCGGTCGATGAGAGTCTGAATCAGGCTCACCATGTCCGTCTTTCCGTCCGCGCGCGGCAGCACGAACTCCGTCGCGCGCGGCTCGGCCGTTGGTTTCAAACAGCCGAGCGCTTCCACATCGGCGTGGAACTGGCGGGCGGTTGTCTCGGTGACCTTGCGGATGGCCTCGTTCAGCGTCAACCGACCAGCTTCGATCTCTCCACCGAAATCGCGTAAGGCGCGGGCGTTGATCTTGTCGTCCACGTCCGTGATGTTGCGTACATAGGTTACGTGCTCGGCGCCGTAGAGATGGCGCAGCAGGCGGAACAGCACGTCGAAGACGATCACCGGCCGCGCATTGCCGATATGAGCGAAGTCGTAGACAGTCGGCCCGCACACATACATGCGCACATTGCCGGCATCGAGAGGGACGAAATCCTCCTGGCGCCGCGTCAGCGTGTTATAGACCCTGAGCCCCCTGAATGCTTCGGACATGGCCTTTATTCCGTCTCAAAATGCACATGGCTCGCTCCGGCCTGCTGGCCAGGGCGTTTTTCGTATTCGGGATTGAAATGAGCGAAAACGACCGGACCAGCGAGGAAGCGCTAGCCGATAATGCAAATGCCGATAATGGCGTACAGCGTTTTCATGGCGGCTCTTATCGCCTTCGCGGCGGGCGCCGTCAAGCGCGATTTCGGACAGCCCCTCATTTTACCCCGGGCGACATGATGAAGGAAAGTTTTAAGCCTGTTCGCGCATTTTAGGGACCCGTTCCTGGCCTCAGGCGTTCGGGACATGATTTCGACCGATTTCGCAAACCAAGTGAGCGACAGAAAAGGCAGCAAAAGTCAGGCATGTATCATGTACCCGGAAGACAGCACACAGAGCCCAGCGCGGCAGGAACGGGAGCGAGCTGAACCGGAACTCGTTCGGGAGTACCGGCGGGTAGGCCCAGCTGCCATCAACGCGGCGCTTCTGTGCAGGCCCAAGAAAAAGGAAGAACCCAAGCGGTCATACGAGCCGCATGAGGAGATTTAGGCCCAGCACGGCCATCACGAGGCCAATAAGCGTGTCGAGAACACGCCAAGAGGCGGGCCGCGCAAAAAGCGGCTCCAGAAGCCGGGCTCCATATCCCAGGCCGAAGAACCAGAGGAACGACGCCGAGATGGCGCCGATGGCGAAGCTCGTGCGGGCAGCCCCTTCATAGGCGCCCGACAGGGAGCCGACCAGAAGCACCGTGTCCAGATAGACGTGCGGGTTGAGGAAGGTGAAGGCCAGGCACGCGCCGACCGCAGCCTTGAACCCCGCAGGCCCGGATTTGGCGGCATGAAGCGCATCGGGATGAGTGGCTCGCCGGAAGGCGGTGAAGGCGTAGGTGAAAAGGAAAATCGCGCCTCCCACCGTCACTGCGGTAATCAGTGCGGGCGAGCGGGAGACCAGCGTGCCGAGCCCCGCGACACCCGCCGAGATCAAAAGCGCGTCGGACAGGGAGCAGATCAGGCACAGGATGAAGACGTGCTGGCGCAGAAGCCCCTGGCGTAGAATGAAGGCATTCTGCGCTCCGATTGCGATGATCAGCGAACCGCCAAGAAAGAGACCGGACAGGAACGGAGAATAAAGCGCCTCACCCATGGGTGCGGATTTGCCCGAGAGCGTCGGCAGATGCAACAGCAGGAATTGGCAATCGCCGCCAGGCTATCAAGGCTTTCTCACTCAGAACAATTGCAACTGCTCAGCCGCGCTCTCCGCCGGCCTGTCCTGCGCCGGCTCGGCCCGCTCCTGAATCTCCGGCCCTAAATTGGCAACGCTGTTCACGCGATCGGAGACCGGAATCGCCTCGAAGAAGCCGGGTTCCGCCGAGCGCAGCAGATCGGCCACGTCGCGCGGCTCGCTGCGCACGCAATCGAGCCAGCGGGAAAAGTGCTCGGGCGGGATGACCACTGGCATGCGCGAGTGGATCGCGGCAAGATCGTCCGATGCCTCTGTGGTGAGAATCGCGCCGGTGCCGATCTCGCTGCCGCCGGGCTCCATCCATGTCTCCATCAGTCCCGCGAAGGCGATCAGCCCGCCGCTTTTGGGCCGCAGCCAATAGGGCTGCGCGCGGCCCTTGCCCTCGCGCCGCCACTCATAAAAGCCTGAGGCTGGCACCAGCGTGCGACGATGGCGCATGGCCGCGCGGAACGCGGCCTTCTGCGCCGCCGTTTCACTGCGTGCATTGATGAGCAGCGGCATGTCCTTCGGGTCTTTTGCCCAAGCTGGAAGAAGACCCCAGCGCACGAGCAGCGCCTGCCGCTCCGGCAGGTTGGAACCCGACGGCTGGCGCGGCCCGGCAGCTATCATCAGGATGGGCTGTGTCGGCGAAATATTGAAGCGCGGCGGAAAATCCTCCACATCCATGATGTCAAACAGGGCCGCCACATCTTTCGGCGTGCTCGTCAGCGCAAAGCGTCCGCACATGCTCCATTTCCCGATGCTGATTCCACGAGATGGCGTTGCCACGCCGAAGCCGGGCGGTAGAGTAGAGACCATGACTCAGGATGCAACAGGGCCAGGCGTTATCCACGCCGTTTCGGTGGCGGTGCTTTGCGACGGGCGTTTTCTTCTCGTCCGACGGGGGCGCGCGCCGACGCGCGGACAGTTCGCCTTTCCCGGCGGACGGGTCGAGGCGGGCGAAGCGGCCGAACAGGCGGCCCGGCGTGAGCTTTTCGAGGAAACCGGCTTGGAGGCAGCGGACCTTGCGCCCGCGGCCGAAGTCACCCTCGAGGGCGATGACAGGCGGCTATACCGGCTGGAGGTTTTTCGCGCGGACAGCGTCCAGGGCACGCTGCGGGCGGGCGATGATGCGGATCACGCAGGCTGGTATACGCTCGAGGAAATGCGCTCCCTGCCCGTCACAAAAAGCACGCTGGAGGTCGCCGAGACCGTAGCCTGCACAGCGGTTTCGTCATGATTCCGCGCTCCAGCGGCAATTCCGCAAAACCGGAACCGGTGAGGCGGCGCGGGTCCCTTCTCGCAGCAACCTTGACTTGGCTGGTCCTAACGTCTTCCCAGGCCACCGCCCAGGCGCCCTACGACCCGCAACTCATGCGTCTGGCCGAGATCCTCGGCTCCGTCCATTTCCTGCGTACCTTATGCGGCGAAAAGGACGGCCTCTGGCGCGCCCAGATGGAAGCTCTTCTAGAGGCGGAAGCGCCATCGGAAGAGCGCCGGGCGAGGCTGATCGCGAGCTTCAACCATGGCTACCGCTCCTTCGCCGCGGTCTATTCGAACTGTACACCGCATGCTCTCGCCGCGATCGACCGCTACATGAAGGAAGGCGAGGCCCTTTCCCGCGAAATCGTCCGGCGCTACGGCGACTGAACGGCTGCCGGGCTCAGCCTCACCGCCCTTCACCATTCGTTCACCATGCCCGCCAGGTGTCGCCGTGCCGTCGTATTTTTCGTGCTACTTCTCAAGAGGGGACGAATTGGACGCGGCGCAGTTTCCGCCGCACGCCGAAGACGGGTGAGCTTTCATGCATGTGACTGTCGCTGATCTGGAAGCGCTGATCGAGGAGGAAAAGCGCACCACTTGTGCCGAGTGCCATAGCGCCGCTTGGGCCGAAGGGCTTCACGCAGGCATCGAGCCCGAAATAATCGCCGAGGCCGCCCTTACCACCGCCCTGACCGAGCTGGGCAAGAGAGGCGGCGAGGAAGCGCTGATGGCGCTCCTGGAACGTATGCGCGAACGCGCGCTTGCTGGAGATTTTCTCCCGGCCCGCACCCGTCATTGAGCCCGCCGCCGCCTTCGGCTATCTGTAGAATTGTATGCCGCCGCTGATGGCAGCACCCGATTCTCCGAAGGTAGGCGATGCCGATCCGTTCCCTCCCCGAGACATTCAAGGGGCCCGGCCTGACTATCACCGCCGTCATGCTGGCCTGGGCGGGACTTACCGGCTCGGCTCCGGACGCGCTGGCGTTGAGCGACACCCCGTCCGGCCAGGCTCTTGTCGGACAGAACGGCGAAGGCTCAATGGAGCGTACTCCCCTGCCCGATCCATCGGCGGCCGATCCCTCGGGTGGATGGCCTGGGGGCGAGGCCATGCGCCACGATCCGGACGGTCCGGTACCAGAAGTTCTTTACGATTTCGACCTGTTGCCCGAGCCGGTGGCGAGGATGCGGCGACTCATCATCGAAGCCTGCCGCAGCGGCGACCTGGAAAGGCTGCGACCGCTGATCGGGGAAGGGCCAAACGCGACCCAGCTCACTCTTGGGCCTCTCGAGGGTAACCCTATCGATTTCTTGCGCGAGAGCTCGGGCGATGAAGACGGCCAGGAAATTCTGGCGATTCTGCTCGAAGTGATGGAAGCCGGGTTTGTGCATCTCAACCCAGGCACCGAACGGGAGCTCTACGTCTGGCCCTATTTCTTTGCCGTGCCGCTGGAGGAGCTGACGGCCAGCCAGCGCGTCGAGCTGTTCAAGCTGGTGACGGCGGGCGACTACGAGGAAATGAAGAGTTTCGGCGCCTACATCTTTTACCGCGCGGCCATCACGCCGGAAGGGCGCTGGGTCTATTTCGTGGCGGGCGATTGAGCCGCGGCGGCTCTTGCCGCTTGAGGCGAAGGCGCTTACCTACGGCTCGGGGAACGCCGACCGGATTCAAGTCTTGCCATGCCCGCAATCCAGCTTACCGACCGCACAGTCATCCTCGCCGCAGGCCCCGACGCCCGATCGTTTCTGCAGAATATCGTCACCACGGATATTTCGGCACTGGCCGAGGGAGAGGTTCGCCCGGGCGCGCTGCTTTCGCCGCAGGGCAAGATCGTGTTCGATTTTGTCATTTCCCGCGCGGGGGAAGACACCTTCCGGCTCGACTGCCGAAGGGACATTGCAGAGGCTTTCCTCAAGCGCCTGATGCTCTACCGGCTTCGCGCGAAGGTGGAACTTTCGCTTCGGGAAGAAGCACTTATAGCCGTATCATGGGACAATGATTCAACGGCTTCACAAAATGATTCAACGCTCCTCGACCGGCGCTTTCCGGAGATGCTCGGAGTACTGCGCCACTATGGGAAGGCTGTGGCGGAAGAGTGCGACATTGGGCTCTGGCACCGCCTTCGTATCGAGCATGGCGTTGCCGAAGGCGGCTGGGATTACGCATTCGGCGATGCCTTTCCGCATGACGTGCTGTTCGACCAGAACGGCGGCGTGGGGCTGGCGAAGGGCTGCTATGTGGGACAAGAGGTCGTCTCGCGCATGCACCATCGAGGCACGGCACGCAGGCGGCTGGTGATCGTCGAGGGGGAAGCTCCCCTGCCCGCCCCAGGCATGGAAGTGACGGCGGAGGGCCGCACCATCGGCGCGCTCGGCTCGGTTTCCGACAGGATCGGACTGGCTATCGTGCGTATTGACCGCGCGGCGGAGGCGAATGCCGCTGGAACACCGATCCTTGCTGGAGGAGTTAAGCTCTCGCTGCGGCCGCCCGCCTACGCCCGTTTTTCGCTGACGGAATCCGGCGGCAAGGAAGGCACGGCCTGATGGCTGGGGCCAAGCCACCGCGCGCCTGGCAGCGCATGCTTTCGGGCCGCCGGCTCGACCTGCTCGATCCCTCTCCGCTGGATATCGAAATTTCCGACATTGCCCACGGGCTTGCCCGTGTCGCGCGCTGGAACGGGCAGACCGCAGGCGACCACGCCTTTTCCGTCGCCCAGCATTCACTCATTGTGGAACGCATCTTCCGCATGATGAACGGCGACGTCTCGGCGGACTGGCTGCTGGCTGCCCTTCTGCACGATGCGCCTGAATATGTGATCGGCGACATGATTTCGCCTTTCAAGGCCACACTCGGCGATGACTACCGCTCGGTCGAACAGCGTCTGCAGCGCGCCATTCATCTGCGTTTCGGCCTACCTGCGGACCTGCCAGCCGAACTCAAGCGCGCGATCAAGCAGGCGGACCGTGTTGCCGCCTATTTCGAGGCCACTGAGTTGGCGGGCTTCGGCCATGGAGAGGCGGCGCGCTTCTTCGGCCGGCCGCGCGGGGTTTCGGCCGATGCGCTGATGCTCGACCCGCAGCCCGTTCGTGCCGCACAGAACGCATATCTGTCGCGATTTGAGGCAATCGAGCGGAGCCGGTACAAAGCCGAGGGCCGATGAAGGTAGCCACTCAGGAATTGAATTTGAGGGGCATGCCCATAGCGACCCAATCCTTCATCTCATCAATCCGCTCTCGTGTCGGCAACCGGAGCCTCTTTTTCCGAATGACCTTCGGAGATTTTCTTCTCTGTCATCCAGCCTTGAAAAGCCATGTATAAGGAAACGAGCTTGCCTCGAGGAGAGGCGCATATTCTTCATCGAATGGGCAATTTACGGAAACGATTTATCGAATGGAGCCGCCGGGGGCATTACGCTTTCGGAGGATGGGTATAGCGCCCGTAGGAGCTCCGTTCTCTGTTCCTTCCGTCCCGCCCATGAATGTACAGCTCCACGCCCTCCCGGCGAGCCCGCTCACGCGCTACGTCAATAGCTTCCTGCTGCGTGGCATATGTTCCGCTCGCTCGCGATGCACCGGCAGTTCTTGACACTCCACCTGCCGCCGCTGGGCACCACGTGTTGTCCCTTTTTCGACATCGATTACGCCTTTTATTGCCTTGTACGAGCACCGATCCGGTCAGAAAAGAATACCACCTATCGCCCCTGCCGCTCCAGCCGGTCGATGAACCATCGGGTAAGCCTTACCCAGACCTCGTCCTTTTCGCCCGCATCCTCGCAGCCATGGTCGAGATTGGGGTTGTCGTTCACCTCGATGACGTGAACGCCTTCCGGCGTCTCCTTCAGATCCACTCCATAGAGCCCATCACCGATACAGCGGGCCGCGCGCACGGCGATATCGATTACCTCAGGCGGGGTTTCGGCGAGGCTGAACACGCGGAAACCGCCCTCTTGAGGCTTTCCGCGGCGCTCGTGATTGACAATCTGCCAGTGCTTCTTGGCCATCAGATATTGCACTGAGAAAAGCGGTTCGCCGCCCAGCACGCCGATGCGCCAGTCGAACTCTGTCGGCAGATATTTCTGAGCGATCAGCAGGTCCGAATCCTCAAGCCACTTGGCGGCAAGTGCCTGAAGCTCGGCGAGATTGGCGGCCTTCTTCACCCCGCGCGAAAATGCACTGTCGGGAATTTTGAGCACGAGCGGAAAGCCCAGGCTGTCGGCTGCCGCCTCCAGATCCTGAGGCCCCGTGATCATCACCGTCGGCGGCACGGGCACGCCATTATGAAGCATTAGCTCATTGAGATAGACCTTGTTGGTGCACCGGATCATCGACAGTGGATCGTCGATGACGGGCATGCCCTCCTGCTGGGCACGGCGGGCGAACCGGTAAGTGTGGTTGGAGATCGATGTCGTCTCTCGGATGAAAAGCGCGTCGTAATTGGCGAGCTTCGCCAGATCCTTCTTCGTGATGGGCTCGACCTCCACGCCCATCTTCTCCGCGATGCGGGACCAGTGCTTGAGGGAGCCCACAGTCGAGGGCGGGAGTTCCTCATGCGGATCGATAAGCGTGGCAAACGTATAGCGCGCGGGCGTGCGCGCCCTGGAGTCGCGCCACTGGCGGCTGGTATAGGTGTCGAGGCTCGCCAGGAACCGCGCCTTCTCGTCAGGCTTCATACGGTTGAGAGGCAGGAAGCCGATTTTCCTGATCGTCGCCCACTCGCCGTCCGCGATCGACACCTCCAGGGCCGGCGCGCGGAACCAGTCAAACAGCAGCCGGGCGAAGCGATCCCAGGCCCTGGACGGGCCGATACCAAAGAAGACAGTTACCGTGGAGGGAAAACTGCCGCCCACATCCTTGCGGCAGCGGTTGAGCGCCTGCTCCAGCTCCGGCAGCGCATTTTCATAGAGCTTGCGGCCGGACAGATCTATCATCGTCTCAACCGTGGGGATCACCTTGTGCCCGCGCGAGCTAGCAAGAAGCGAGGCATAGTAGCCGCGGCTCTGATAGCCGTAATTGTTCGACAGATTGATGATCTTCGGCCGCTGGCCGCGGAAGAGCGCCGGATGGGTAAGGTAATCGCGGCTGGTGATGATCTTGTGCGGCGTTGCCACCTGATCGAGATCGCCCGGCCTGCCGGTGAGAATGACCCAGCTCATTGGTTCCTCGATAGATCCTTCTGAAAGCGCAGCGCCGCGGAGCCATCTTCGTAATAGGCTTCACGGCGCCCGATACGGCGGTATCCGGCGCGCTGATAGAGGCCGATGGCGCGCGCATTGTCCTCGCGCACCTCAAGACGAAGGATAGGGCAGCCGCGCGAAAAGGACGCCTCCTCAGCGGCCGAAAGCAGCCGCTGCCCCACACCGGCCTTCTCATGCGCAGGATTGACGGCCAGCGAATAAAGCCGGGCGACTCGGCTGCGCGCCCGGAACAGAATCAAGGCATATCCCAGGATGACATCATTGCCGTTGGCGACCAGCAGACCGGCGCTAAGGTTGCAAACATGGCGACGAAAGGAGCGGCGTGAAATGCGGTCCGAACCGAAGACGCTGTTCTCGATGGATACAAGCGCATCGATGTCGGAGACACGAGCCGGACGAATGTCGGCGGGCATTTGGGTCGGGATCACCTCGGATCAGGACCCGGAGTCATATCACTACCGTATAGGACTTCCAGCGGGAAAATAGGATGCCCTCCGGGCCGCGCGAACCGAGCGCGGAAAAGCAGGACCTTGTACCGCCGCGGGTTCCGGGTATTCCTAAAGGCCCGATTAGGACTTAGCGTTCACAATCAACGCCAGTTGAAGAACATGAGGGCTGGATGGAGACCTTTATATATCCGGACGACGTGTTGACGACAGCCGGCAGGTTGTGGATCGAGGTCGTGGACTTTGCCATCGCCTATTCTTTCTCTGTCCTGGGCGCGATCATTCTTATCATTGCCGGCTTCATCGTGGCCGGGGCGCTGCAGCGATGGACCTACCGTGGGCTTGGTCGCTTCCCCTCCTTCGACGAGACGTTGCGACGGTTTCTTTCGAAGGTCATCCGATACTCCGTTCTCGTTCTGGTCGGTGTCACGGTCCTCGCGCAGTTCGGTGTGCAGACGGCGAGCATCATTGCCGCCCTCGGCGCGGTAGGCCTCGCCATCGGCCTTGCCCTGCAGGGCACATTGCAGAACATCGCCGCCGGCATCATGCTGCTCGTGCTCAAGCCCTTTCGCGTGGGCGAATATATTGACGCCGGCGGAATCGCAGGAACCGTGCAGGAGATCGGGCTTTTCGCCACGGAGCTCACCACGTTCGACGGGGTTTACGTGCTTACGCCCAACAGCGAGCTGTGGAACCGGGCAGTGACCAACTATTCCCGCAACCCGACCCGCCGTCATGACCTGGCGATCCGGATTGGCTTTGAGGACGATATCAACCGTGCATGCGACATTCTGATGGAGCTGGCCCTGGCCGACAAGCGGGTGCTAGCCGTACCCGCGCCGGAAACCATGGTGACGGAGATCCGAGATAGCGACGTCATCGTCAATCTGCGCTACTGGACAGCGGCCTCGGATTACTGGTCGGTACGCTTCGCCCTCAACAAGGCGGCCAAACTGGCCTTCGACAAAAACGGGATCACCATTCCCTATCCGCAGCACAGTGTTCACTACACCCCGCGGGATGCGTCATCGGCCCCGGCGAAGTAGTTTAACGATGCCCGCAGCGTTCCCGCAGCCTCGGCGGAAGCATCAAAATTATTGAATGATTCGCTCTGCCAATTCATTTGAACAAATGACGCAGTGCAGTAGGCTGCGGCTTCCCAGCATGAGGATGTAACCTATGGTCAAGGCCGCTTCCGCACGACACGCTGCACCGTCTTTCCCTTGGCTGATCGTGTTATGCGGCTGCCTGATCGCAGCCATCAATTTCGGGCCACGTTCGGCCATGGGCTTCTTCCAGCTTCCCATGCTCGAGGACCGGGGCTGGGACAGGACCACATTTGGGCTGGCCATGGCGATCCAGAACCTGCTGTGGGGCACCGGCCAGCCTGTCTTCGGAGCGATCGCGGACCGGTTCGGAACCTGGCGCGTGCTTGCGCTCTCCGCCGTCCTTTACGGGCTTGGCCTGTTCCTGATGGCCACTGCGCCAACCCCCCTCATGCTGCATATCAGCGGCGGCGTGCTTGTCGGGCTGGGAGTCGCGGCGGGCTCCTTCTCGATCGTTCTGGCTGCCTTCGCCCGTCACGTGCCGGCGGAAAACCGCACATTCGTCTTCGGGATCGGCACCGCGGCTGGTTCGGCCGGCATGTTCATTTTCGCACCGATAAGCCAGGGCCTGATCGAAGCCTATGGGTGGTCCGATACGCTGATCTATATGAGCATCGGGATGCTCATCATCCCGGTACTGGCCATTCCTCTTGCCGGCAACTCCAAGAGCGCCAGTGTCCGGCAAGCCGAGTTCGAGCAGAGCTTGGGGGCAGCGCTGCGCGAGGCCTTCGCCCATCGCAGCTTTGTGCTGCTTGTTTCGGGCTTCTTTGTCTGCGGCTTCCAGGTCGCTTTCATCACGGCGCATTTTCCCGCCTATGTCGGCGACCTTGGGATCGATGCCAGCTACGCGGTGATCGCGCTGGCCCTGATCGGCTTCTTCAACATCATCGGCTCGCTCGCCTCCGGCTTCATCGGCCAGCGCTATCCGAAGGCCATCTTTCTCGCTCTCATCTATCTCGGCCGCTCTATCGCGGTTACGGCCTTCCTGCTCCTGCCGCAGACTCCGACAAGCGTCATCGCCTTCGCGGTCGTGATCGGGCTGTTGTGGCTGTCCACCGTAGCGCCTACCAACTCGCTGGTCGCCATCATGTTCGGCACGAAATATCTCGGCATGCTGGGCGGGATCGTCTTCTTCTCGCACCAGGTCGGCTCGTTCCTCGGCGTTTGGCTGGGCGGCTATCTCTATGACCGGTTCGGTTCCTACGATCCAGTCTGGTGGCTGGGTGTCGCACTCGGCATCTTCGCCGCGGTGGTGCATTGGCCGATCCAGGAAAAGCCTGTGGAACGGCCAGCGCTGGCGGCCGCCGAGTAGATCACGCGGCGTTTCCGCTCGCCTCGAGCGCACGCATCAACGCCGAAATGAGGCCCGAGCGCGCGTCGGGCTCGGCAAGGCCGCGCGGCTCATAAACGTGGCGGTGGAGAAAGAAGCCGGTCAGCGCGAAGGCCTGCGCAAGCGCTGGCGCGTCCGTAGGGGCCTCACCCTTCGCCCCCAGAAACCGCGGCAGAGGCAAGAGCTTATCGCGCCAAGGCTCGCCGGCCTCCCGCGTGACCGCCCTGCCCGACTTCGGCGACACATAGACGAGCCCCTCTTGCGCCCCCGTCAACGCGCATCGGGTTAGATCCAGGCCGAAGCCCAGCTCCTCTAGAAGAGCCAACTCGAAACGCGCGAATAGCGCGCCAGCGATCTCCGGCTTATCCAGATGAGCGCAGACGACTTCCATCGCCTTGAAAAGCGCCGGATGGGGATCGCGCTCCGGCAGCAGCCGCAGATGGGCTGCAAGCGTCTGAAGACCGTAGACGGCGGCCGGCGAGGCGATCAGCCGGGCTGCATTCATCTCCAGGGGCTCGACCTGATAGAGGCCCAGATGCTCGTCGAGGCGCGCGCGCCAGACGAGGCCCACGCGGTTGCCTGGCTGAAGAATGGGCTGCAGCCGCCGCGACCTGCCTCCGCGCACAAGGCCGAGATGCCGGCCGTGGGCGGCCGTCATCACCTCCAGGATAACGCTCGTCTCGCCATGCCTGCGCCTGCCGAGGACAAAGCCTTCGTCGTGCCATTCCATGGAACGGTTGTCGTCCCCTCACCCGGGGAATTCAAGCCCCATCTCCCGGTAGCGCTCGGGGTCATCGCTCCAGTTCTCGCGCACCTTGACGAACAGGAACAGGTGCACCTTCTGCTCCAGTAGATGGCAGAGCTCCTCGCGCGCCGCCTGGCCAATGGCGCGGATCGTGGCACCCTTGTGGCCGAGCACGATCTTCTTCTGGCCCTCACGCTCGACATAGATAACCTGCTCGATGCGCACCGAGCCGCCCTTGCGCTCCTCCCACTTCTCGGTCTCCACATGGGCCGAATAGGGCAGTTCCTGGTGAAGGCGCAGATAGATCTTTTCGCGCGTGATCTCGGCTGCGAGCTGGCGCATAGGCAGATCGGAAATCTGGTCTTCCGGGTAGTACCACGGCCCCTCCGGCAGGGCCTCCGCCAGATAGTTCATAACGTCCTCGCAGCCGTCGCCGGTCAGCGCCGAAATCATGAAGGTGCGCTCGAACGGTACGCGGGCATTCGCCTCGGCGGCCAGCACCAGCAGCTTTTCGCGCTTAATACGGTCGATCTTGTTGAGAAGAAGGATTTTCGGCTGACGGATCTGCGCAAGGTTCGCGATGATCGTCTCCGCATCGCCTAAAATTCCGCGCTCAGCGTCCACAAGGAGCGCCACAATGTCGGCGTCCCTTGCGCCGCCCCAGGCGGTCGTCACCATGGCGCGGTCGAGGCGGCGGCGCGGGCGGAAGATTCCCGGTGTATCCACGAAAACGATCTGCGTGCGGTCGTGAATGGCAACGCCGCGGATGATGGAGCGCGTCGTCTGCACCTTGTGGGTGACGATGGAAACCTTGGCGCCCACAAGCTGATTGAGGAGCGTGGACTTGCCAGCGTTGGGGGCGCCGATCAGGGCCACGAAACCCGAGCGGGTATTATCCGCCGCATGCGCAGGGTTTGCGGTATCGGTCATGGAGTATCTTCCAGCGGCTTCCATACACCCTCGCGCACGAGAACCTCAGCCGCGGCCGCCTGTTCCGCCTCGCGCTTCGAGCGGCCGCGTCCGCGCCCCTCGGGATACCCCACAATTCGGACGGCAACGGTGAACACCGGATCGTGATCGGGGCCTTCACGGCTCTCGATCGTGTATTCCGGCGTGCTGCCTGAAACCTGATGCGACCATTCCTGCAGCGCCGTCTTGGCGTCGGTGCGGGCGGCGCTCGCGGCCTTCGAACGTTCGGCCCAATGGGCGCGGATGAAGCGGCGCGCGCCCTCCAGCCCGTCCTGGAGGTAAATGACCGCAACCAGCGCCTCCAGCACATCGGCGCGCATGTTGACCTGCTTGCGCGCGGCGAGCGCGCGCAGGTCATTGCCCGTGCGAATGAGGTCCGTCAGATCCAGTTCGTCGGCGATCTCCGCCAGCGTCTCGGCGTTGACCAGCGCATTGAGGCGAACGGACAATTCCCCTTCGGGCGCTTCCGGGAAATTTTCGTAGAGCATCTCGGCCACCAGTAGGCCAAGCACGCGGTCACCGAGAAATTCCAAGCGCTGGTAATCGGCGCCCGCAGCCCCGCGGGCGCTGGAATGGGTTAGCGCCCGTTCCAAGAGGGCCGGATCGCGAAAGGTGACACCGGTGCGCCTTCCGGCCGCCTCGGCAAGTTCGCTGGCGCTCAGGCGCGTGCCTGTCATGGTCCTGCCGCCGTTATTCGACCCAGTTGAAGATGCGCCCGAGGCGCACCTCGCCCGGCCAGCGCCAGACCTCCAGGGGGCTTGCCCCGCCGGCAATGGAGAAGAAGATGATGTTGGCCCGGCCCACGAGGTTTTCCGCAGGCACAAATCCGACCGAGAAGCGGCTGTCGGTGGAGTTGTCGCGATTGTCTCCCATCATGAAGTAGTGACACTCGGGAACGACGAACTCCCGAGTGTTGTCACCGATCGAATTGGGCGAAAGGTCCAGCGTGTCGTAGGAAACACCGTTCGGCAGCGTCTCGCGGTAGACGTCAACGGGCCGGTTCATCTCCGTGATGTCGGGATTGTCGATCTGGCCGACCTTCTCCCGCTTCACAGGCTCGCCGTTGATATAGAGCTGGCCGTCGCGCATCTGGATGCGATCGCCCGGAAGGCCGATCACGCGCTTGATGTAATCGAGAGAGGGGTCAGGCGGAAACTTGAAGACGACCACGTCGCCGCGCTCGGGCTCCGAACCCCAGATGCGGCCGGAGAAGAGCGGCGGGGAAAAGGGAAAGGAGTGGTGTGAATAGCCGTAGGCCCATTTGGTGACGAACAGATAGTCGCCCTCCAGCAGCGTCGGCCGCATGGAACCCGATGGGATCGAGAAAGGCTGGAACAGGAAGGTCCTGATAACCAGCGCCAGCAGGAGCGCCTGAAGAATAACGCTGACAGTCTCGCCGAGACCGCCTGTTTTTTTCCGGGTTTTGTCGGCCACGCTCATGTCGTCCTCGGTTTGCGTGCGGGCAGGTTCCCGCAGGCCTCAATCGCGTCTCGTCTTATCGGCTCGCAGCGTGCACGGCAATGCGTGGTTGTCCAGGCAAATTGAAGCATGGCCTTCACCTTTCCGGAACGGCTTCGATAATGACGAAGGCCTGGGCGAGCGGATAGTCGTCGGTAATCGTCAGATGAACCAGCGGCCGGTAACCCTCCGGCGTAAGCTCGCGGAGGCGCTTGGCCGCGCCGCCGGTCAGCTCCATGGTGGGTTTTCCGCTCGGCAGATTCACCACCCCCATATCGCGCCAGAACACGCCGCGCGACAGACCCGTGCCGAGCGCCTTGGCACAAGCCTCCTTGGCCGCAAAGCGTTTCGCGTAGGAGGCGGCGCGCTCGCGCCTGCGGTCGGACTTGCGCTGTTCGACCTCCGTAAAGACACGCTGCGTGAATCGCTCGCCGTAGCGCGCCAGCGTCTTCTCGATGCGGCGGATGTCGATCAGATCACTGCCAAGCCCGATGATCATGAAACGATCGCACCGATGTTCGTGTGATTGCCGGCGCGATTTCGCGCCCGCTCGGCCAGATGCTTCTTCCGCTGTTCACGAAAGGCAACCGCCGCCCAGCGCGTAAGCACGTAACAGAGAAGCGCGGCCGCCAGGCCCAGGGGAAGCGAGCCCACAGCCATCGGTTTCAGAAACGGCTCCCAAAGCTCGGCGAACTCCAGGTGCCATAGGAGATGCCCGATATCCTGCGGTCCCATTCCGGCCGGATACCAGCCATGAAGGATGAGCTTGCCAATTTCCAGGGTGGTGCCCCATACCAAAGGAAAGGTCAACGGATTTCCGACAAACGTCCCGATAGCCGAGGCCACCAGATTGCCCCGGATGATCCAGGCAATTGCGGCCGCGATCATGAAATGGAACCCCACAAACGGCGTGAAGGAGGCAAAGACGCCCGCAGCGACGCCGGCCGCGATCGCGTGAGGCGTTGCGCTGAGCCGCAGCGCCCGCTTTGCGAAATATTGTGCTGACCGCCAATAGGAGCGCCGAGGCCAGATCATCATCCTCAGCCTCTCGAGGAAATCGGCATTTTTCCTGCTTTTGAACAGCATATCCCTCAAGACCGCCACTTCGCCGCCGGGGCCGGCATTGCACGGGCATACACCGGTTCCGTTAATGGGGTATTCTGCGGAGCCGCCAGCCCGGCTGCAGAATATCTAAGCACTGAACAGACAGAAGCAAACCGGCAGCGCCCGAAGGACACTCGCGCCCATCCCGATCCACCCGGATTCCTTTTTGCTAGGGTGCCGCATAGGCGGAAATGAGGCGATGCCTGTTGACGGAGGAAAGCGGAGGCAACTCATCCGTTCACCCGACGCACATCGCTGACGCATGACGCTTCCTTGAGCTGCGAGATAAGGCGGTTCAGGTGCTTCAGGTCCCAGACCTCCAGATCGAAGATCATCTCCGTGAAGTCGGGCGCCGTGCGCGCCATGGATAGCGTGTGGATGTTCGCATCATTCGTGGCGATCACCTGGGCGATGGCGGCAAGTGAACCCGGCTCGTTGATCGCGGTGACAGACAGGCGCGCGGGAAAGCGCTCCTTCATGTTTTCGTCGATGTCCCAGCGCACGTCGATCCAGCGTTCCGGCTGATCGTCGAAGGCCGTCAGCGACGGCGACTGGATGGGATAGATGGTGATGCCCTGGCCCGGCGTAAGGATGCCTACGATGCGGTCGCCCGGCACCGCGCCCTCCGGCGCGAAACGCACAGGCAGGTCGCCCGACACGCCCCGGATGGGCAGTGCCCCGTTCTCGCCCCCGGAAGACTCCCTGCCCTTCTCCTTGCGATTGCGGCGCCCGGCCCTGCCCGGAATCTGGAACAGCATGCCGGCGGCATTGCGCAGGTTGAACCAGCCTTCTTCGCGCCGCTTCGGCCCCTGGGTCACGCGCTCGTCCTTGTAATCGGGGAAGACCGCATGAATGACGTCCTGGCTGGAAAGCTCGCCTCGCCCGACGGCGGCCAGCACGTCCTCCACGTCCTTGCGGGCAAGCCGGGGCAGAACCGGCTTCAGAAGGTCCTTCGAGAAGGTCTTTCCCGCCCGCTCGAAGGCGCGTTCCAGAATGCGTGCGCCCAGCCCCGAATATTGCTTGCGGATGGCGTTCCTGGTGGCCCGCCTTATAGCGGAGCGGGCCTTGCCCGTGACCACCACCGATTCCCAGGCAGCCGGCGGAACCTGCGCCTTAGAGCGGATGATTTCTACCTCGTCTCCGTTCTTGAGCTCTGTCATAAGCGGCATGATCCGGCCGTTGATCTTGGCGCCCACACAGGAATCGCCAACTTCGGTGTGCACCGCATAAGCAAAATCGATCGGTGTCGCTCCTCGCGGCAGCGCGATCAGCCGCCCCTTGGGCGTGAAACAGAAGACCTGGTCGTGGAACAGCTCCAGCTTCGTGTTTTCCAGGAAGTCTTCCGGATTGTCGCCTTCCGACAGCGCCTCGATAGTGCGGCGAAGCCAGGCATAGGCATTGGTGTCCCGTGAAATCTGGTTGCCGGGACCGTTGGCGTTCGGACCGAAATCCTTGTAGAGCGAGTGCGCCGCCACGCCATACTCGGCGATGCGGTCCATCTCGTGCGTGCGGATCTGCAGTTCCACGCGCTGCCTTGAGGGACCGACGATCGTGGTGTGGATCGAGCGGTAATCGTTCTGTTTCGGCGTCGAAATGTAGTCCTTGAAGCGGCCGGGCACCATGGACCAGGTGGTATGGATCGCGCCCAGCGCGCGATAGCAATCCTCCACCGTATCGACGATCACGCGGAAACCAAAGATGTCGGAGAGCTGCTCGAAGGAGAGCGCCTTGGCCTCCATCTTTCTGAACACTGACCACGGCTTCTTCTGCCGGCTCTTCACAACCGCATTGATCTGATACTTTTCGAAGAGCCTGGCGAGTGCCGCTTCGATCTCGCTGATAACGCCGCGGTTGCGCTCGGTGAGATCGGAAAGCCGCTCGGTGACGGCATGATAGGCTTCCGGGTTGATGTAGCGGAAGGCTAGCTCCTCCAGCTCTTCGCGCATGTCCTGCATCCCCATGCGCCCGGCGAGCGGCGCATAGATTTCCATCGTCTCCTCGGCGATCCTCAGCCGTTTGTGCACGGGCACGTGGTCGAGCGTGCGCATGTTGTGCAGGCGATCGGCCAGCTTGACGAGGAGGACGCGCACGTCCTCGGAAATGGCGAGAAGAAGCTTGCGCAAATTTTCCGCCTGCTCTGCCTTGGAGGAGACAAGGTCGAGCTTCTTCAGCTTCGTGAGACCCTCCACCAAGGCACCGATCTCGGGACCGAACAGCTCGTCGATCTCCGCCCGCGTGGCGGTTGTGTCCTCGATCGTATCGTGCAGAAGCGCCACGGCGATGGTCGCCTCATCGAGATGCATCTCGGTGAGGATCGCCGCGACTTCCAGCGGATGGGAAAAGTAGGGATCGCCCGAGGCGCGCTTCTGATGGCCATGCTTCTGCATGGCATAGACATATGCCTTATTCAGAAGCGCCTCGTTGACGTCCGGCTTGTAGCGCTGCACGCGCTCGACAAGCTCATACTGGCGCATCATGGGCGGCGTCTCCCTCCTTCAGGCATGCCGCCCTACCAGTACGTGCGGCCCCCTATGCGGCAGCACCGCCACAGATGAAGGAGGCACAGCACGGGCGATACCTCAGAAGTCGTCGTTTTTCTCCGGCGGAACCAGCCCCTCGATGCCAGCGAGCAGGTCCTCTTCGCTCATGCGATCGAAGGCGACAGCCTCCTCGCCAAGCACATCCGCTTCCCGACCATCCGCCGGAGCAAGCGCGGGAACATCCTCGGGCTCGTCCACTTCCACATGCTTCTGCAGCGAGTGGATGAGATCCTCCTTCAGATCGCCCGGGGAAAGCGTCTCCTCGGCGATCTCGCGTAGGGCCACCACCGGGTTCTTGTCGTTGTCGCGGTCCACAGTGATCGGCGCGCCCTGGGAAATCTGGCGCGCTCTGTGGCTTGCCAGCAGCACGAGTTCGAACCGGTTCTCGACCTTGTCGATGCAGTCCTCAACGGTTACGCGGGCCATTTCCTGCCCCTTTCTTCTCAAGCAGATCTGCGGGAAAAACCTGCGCGGGTGATAGCTTCTCCGAGCGCAAAATACAAGAGTTGCGCCTCCCGGCGGGATGAGCCGGCAGCCACACCTGCTTTTCAGGTTCTTGCCCTCGGCTCGCCCTTTTTCGGGCGCGTTCACCAAACGAAGATTTTTTCTCTCTGCAATTTAATTGGCATTGGCTTAAAAACAAGTCCGCACTATGTCTGCATGCGTGCTTCGGCACCGCATATTCGGTGCCGGGAGGTGTTCGTGCCCAGTGATTGCCACGAAGGATATTTGAACCATGTTTGACCCTCGCGAAAAGATCGCCATGTTTATCGACGGTGCGAATCTTTACGCCACGTCTCGTGCGCTGGGCTTCGATATAGATTATCGCAAGCTGTTGGCGACCTTCCAGAAGCGGGCCTATCTTCTGAGGGCGTATTACTATACGGCCCTGGTGGAAGATCAGGAATATTCATCGATACGGCCGCTGATCGACTGGCTCGATTACAACGGCTACAAGGTCGTGACAAAGCCTGCGAAGGAATTCACGGATTCCACCGGCCGCCGGAAGATCAAGGGCAACATGGACATCGAACTGACGATCGACGCGCTGGAGCTCGTCGACGTGGTCGATCACTATGTCATCTTCTCCGGCGACGGAGATTTCCGCACCCTGGTCGAGGCGCTGCAGCGCAAGGGCCGCAAGGTCAGCATCGTCTCCACGATCCAATCGCAGCCGCCCATGATCTCGGACGAGCTGCGGCGGCAGGCCGACAGCTTCATCGACCTGGCGTCGCTGCAGGCGGAGATCGGCCGCGACCCGTCGGAGCGCGCCGTGCGGCGGCAGGACCCCGCCGAAGACGACAAGGACGACGACGACAACGAATGAGCATTCCGGCGACCGTAGAGCCGCCGCGCGACTGCGCCCTCTGCCCGCGCCTTTCTGCCTTTGTGGCCGAGTGGCGGGCCAACGAGCCCGATTGGCACAATGCACCGGTACCGACCTTTCTGCCCGCTGGCGGGGCGGAAGCGGTGCGGCTGCTGATTGTGGGTCTGGCGCCGGGACTGCGCGGCGCCAACCGTACGGGCCGGCCCTTCACCGGCGATTATGCCGGCACACTTCTCTACGAAACGCTGATCGACTTCGGCTTCGCGCGCGGCCGCTTCGAGGCACGCCCCGATGACAGCCTTGAGCTTATCGATGCGGCGGTGACCAATGCGGTGCGCTGTGTGCCGCCGGAGAACAAGCCGGTAGGAAGTGAGGTGAAGACGTGCCGCGAGGCCTTTCTGAGGCCCACGCTCCGGCACCTGCCAAATCTGGCCGCCATCGTGACGCTCGGCCGGATCGCACATGACTCCACGGTCCGTGCGCTCGGCCTGCCAGCCAGCGCCTTGCCCTTCTCCCATGGTGCCGAACAGGCGGCTGGTCCGATCCGCATCTTCTCCAGCTATCACTGCTCGCGATACAATACGAATACGGGCGTGCTGACGGAGAAGATGTTCAGGGATGTGTTTGCGAGAGTGAAGGGGTATTTGGGGGAAGCGAATAGCGAGTAGCGGATAGGGATTAGGGAACAGTACGTGACGAAGGGTGAATGAATCAGCTTCGCCGTGGAGGGCTAAATTCCCCTAATCGCTACTCCCTATTCGCTCCCTCCTCATCCCCTCTCCTTCAACACCCTCGCCTTCTCCCTCGCCCAGTCGCGGCGCTTCACGGTCTCGCGTTTGTCGTGCAGCTTTTTGCCGCGGGCGACGGCGAGCTGCAGCTTGGCAAGGCCCCGCTCGTTGAAATAGAGCCGCAAGGGCACCATGGTCATGCCCTCGCGCTCGACCGCCTGGGCTAGCCGGGCAAGCTCTCTCTTGGAAACGAGCAGCTTGCGGCGGCGGCGGGGCTCATGGTTGAAACGGTTGCCGGCCGAATATTCGGGCACGTAGGAATTGATCAGCCAGAGCTCGCCGCCTTCCACCGAGGCGTAGGACTCCTGAATGTTGGCCTGCCCCTCGCGCAGCGACTTGACCTCCGTGCCGGTGAGCACGATGCCCGCCTCGAGCGTATCGACGATCTCGTAGGCGAAGCGCGCCTTGCGGTTATCCGCGATCGTGCGGCTGTTCGGGTTCTTGTCCTTTGCCATGGGGGAAAAAGGTGGCGGGCCCGGATCAGCCGATGATCCCGGCGCTCTTCATCGCCGCGTCGATCTTCTCCGCCGTGGCCGCCGACACCGGCACGAGCGGCAGGCGCACGACATTTTCCACCTTGCCGAGACGCGATAGAGCGTATTTCGCGCCGCAAAGCCCCGCTTCGAGGAACAGCGCCTTGTGTAACGGCATCAGCCGGTCCTGCAGATCCAATGCCTTTTCCCGGTCGCCGCCGAGCGAGGCGGCCTGGAATTCCGCACACAGACGCGGAGCCACATTGGCCGTCACCGAGATGCAGCCCACCCCGCCATGGGCATTGAAACCGAGGGCGGAAGCATCCTCGCCGGAAAGCTGGATAAAGTCCTTGCCACAGGCAAGACGCTGTTCGGATGCGCGGTCCACCTTCGCGGTGGCGTCCTTGACGCCGACGATGTTCTTGAAGTCTGCGGCGAGCCGGCCCATCGTCTCCGGCAGCATGTCGATGACCGAACGCGGCGGGATGTTGTAGATGATGATCGGCAAGCTCGTGGAGCGCGCAACGGCGGCGAAGTGCTCGTAAAGCCCGGCCTGGTTCGGCTTGTTGTAATAGGGCGTCACCACGAGGACGCCGTCGGCGCCCACCTTCTCCGCATGTTCCACGAAGGCGATGGCCTCCCGCGTGGAGTTGGAGCCTGCGCCCGCGATCACCGGCACACGACCCGCCGCCGCCTCCACGCAAAGCCGCACGACCTCATAGTGCTCCTCATGGCTGAGCGTCGGCGATTCGCCGGTCGTGCCCACGGGAACGAGGCCGTTCGACCCCTCGGTGATTTGCCATTCGATCAGCGCGGTGAACGCGTCCCTGTCCAGGCTTCCATCCTGACGGAACGGCGTTACGAGCGCGGTGATGGAGCCCCTGAACATACCCGATTCACTCCCGAATTCCTTCAATGCCATTTGGCTCAGGGCGCTTCTATCCGATCGCTGCGCGCCGTGCCATAGGCTTTCGCGGGAATTGACCTTAGAGTCGCCACGATGGCCGCGCAACAACAAGAAGGGGAAGATCGGCGGCAAGCGGCAGCGCCCCCCACAGGCCTGCCGGGCATCCGCGAAGCGGAAGACGGTGGCATCGGACGGAATCTCTCGATGAGGAAAGCGGCACTCACGGTTCTCGCCTTCACGCTTGGCGACCTCACCGTGCCGGCGCAGGCGGTCGAGCTGCCCGCCACCGCCCCTTTGCCGCAGGCACGCCCCTCCCCCGTGGCGGACACGGCAGCGCTAACCGCTTTCGCGCCGTTTGCGACCAGAAACCTGCCCTTTGGAGAGGTTGCGCCCCTCAAGACCGGGCTCAGCCTCCTCTCGGCCGGCGACATAGCGGCAGCCAGGGCGCTCTGCGACGAACTGCCCCCGGGCTCGCTGGAGCGGCGCATCATTGCCTGGGCCATCGCTCTTTCGGGCGCGCCTTCCGTAAGCAGCCGGGAGATCACCCGGACCATGGAGATGCTGCCCGATTGGCCGGGGCTGGAACGGCTCGCGGCCAATCGCGAACGCGCGCTCTACCGCGAGCATGCGCCCGCGCGCGAAGTACTGACCATCTTCGAGGACGCGCAGCCAGTCACCTTCGAGGGCAAAATGGCGCTTGCACGCGCCTTGATGGAAACGGGTAACAAGGAGACGGCGCGCGCCGTCATCGCGCCCGTTTGGCGCGAGGAAAAGTTGGAGGCGCGGCAGGAATCAGCACTGCTTGCGGCCTTCGGATCTCTCCTGTCCAAGGCGGACCACCGCCACCGCGTGGAAGCGATGCTTTACGCCGAACGTGTGCGCACGGCCGAACGTGCTGCGGATAAGGCGGGCGCGGAGGCACTGACAAAGGCCTGGGCCGCCGTGATCCGCGACGCGGGGAATGCAGCCAAACTTCTGGAAGCCGTTCCGGAGGAGGAACGATCCGCCGGCTGGCACTTTGCTAAGGCCAGGCATTTGCGGCGCAAGGGAGAATATTTGCAGGCGGCAAAGGTACTGCTCGCCGCTCCCCGCTCGGCATCCGCGCAGATCGACACCGACACATGGTGGTTCGAGCGACGCGTACTCTCACGTGAGCTCCTCGACATCGGCGAAGCCGCGCTTGCTTATCGCGTCGCCGCGGAGCATTCGAGCGAAAGCGCCGTCAGCATCGCGGATGCCGAGTTCCATGCGGGCTGGTACGCGCTGCGGAGCCTGGGCAAACCTGAAACCGCCGCGCGCCATTTCGCCCGCATTCTGACCGTGGCGGACGGGCCGATCTCCCGGGCGCGCGCTTTCTACTGGCTGGGCCGCGCGGCCGAGGCCGGCGGGCCGGGAGAGGCGGAAGCCTTTTACGCGCAGGCGGCAGGTTACCCCGCGACTTTCTATGGCCAGCTCGCCACCGCACGGCTCGGCCGCGACACCCTCGCGCTTGCCACGCCGGAGCCCGCTACACTTGATCGCAGGAATTTCGGTGCGCGTGAGGCGGTGCATGCGATCCGCCGTCTGGAGCATGCCGGTTACGAGAGATATGCGAACATCCTCTACCGGGATCTGGCGGCAGAGCTTTCCAGCCGCGGCGAGCTTGCGCTTCTGACCGGCATGGCGGAAGAGCGTGGCGAACATCATCTGGCGCTAAGCATCGCCAAGATCGCCGCAGCGCGCGGGATTGATGTCGGCGCGCTCGCCCACCCGCTGGGCGCCATTCCCGATCATGCCGCCATCGCCGGTGACGGCAAGGCCCTTGCCTATGCCATCGCGCGCCAGGAAAGCGCGTTCAACGCGGCAGCCGTCTCCAGCGCCGGGGCGCGCGGCCTGCTCCAGCTCATGCCGGCGACGGCCAGGGCCATGGCGAAGAAGAGCGGGCTTGACTGGTCGCCCGCCCGCCTGACTTCGGACGCAGGCTACAACGCGGCACTTGGCGCGGCCTATCTTGCCGAACAGCTCGACCGCTTCGGCGGCTCCTACATCCTCACCTTCATCGGCTACAATGCGGGTCCGCGCCGGGCCGAGAACTGGATCGCGCGCTATGGCGACCCGCGCGGCAAGCCGGTGGAGGAGATTGTGGACTGGATCGAGCGCATCCCCTTCACGGAGACGCGCAACTATGTCCAGCGCGTTATGGAAAATCTGCAGGTCTACAGGATGCGGCTGACCGGCCGCTTCGACATCGAAGGCGATCTGGCCACGGGCGGGTAGCGCGAATCGGAGACGATAACTGACGACCGCGACTGCCTCCGTTTCCCAGGAAAGTTTCCGGCGCTCAAAGCGCGCAGCCTTCTCCTTGCGCGCAACAAAAGAAAAACCCGGCGGACAAGCCGCCGGGTTCATCAGGTTTCTTCAACCGGGATTAGAAGGTGCGGTCGAAGCGCAGGAAGCCGGTCCAGCCATCTGCATCGACGGGGCCGCCATCCGCGTTGACATAGTTGACCGCCAGCTTCGCGTTGAAGTTCTGAACGATCTGGTAGTCGAGCGTCACGCCTGCACGCAGGACGTCAACTTCATACCCCAAACCGCGATCGCCAAGATGGCCGGCGTCGCTGAAGTACTGGGCACCAATCGACCCCTTGAACTTCGGCGTGAACCGCGCGCCAATCAAGCCGCCAGCAGACCATTCTGCACCGATACCAGCGAACGCCGGCAGAACAACGGGAACGCCAACGCCGTTATATGGATCGACCGAATAGAAGCTCGGGCCACTCTCGTAGGTGGCGATACCTTCGAGGAAGATCGTTTCGGTGAGGTTAGCCGTCACGATAGCCTTGACAGCGAACTCCTCGGCCGTAGCGTCATAAGCACCCCACAGGTTGGCGCCGCCCCAGCCCTGAGAGAAGCCGATCTTGCCGACCACATTCGGTGTGTAGTCGTAGTCGCGATCCGCCTCTTCCAGAGCAACGGCAAGCTGAACGCCCTGAGCAGCGTCGAAGGTGTAACGGAGGAAGTGGACGCGGGCGCCGCCGCCACGGTCGAATTCGCCTGAAATGCCGGCGTCATAGAGCGTGTCGGTGAGACCCATGGAAAGGCCGCCGAGCTCGATGATGGCGTCCTGAACGAAGGCATGATAATCACCCAGACCATTCGAAAGCATTTCACCTTCATTCACGCCCGGTGCCATAGTGGGAGCCCGCATAGTGGAGTCCGCCCGCAGCCGAATATAGCCGCGCAGCGTGCCGTATTCGGTCTCGGAGCGGGCATCGAGGGTCACCTCAGCGCGGGCGAGGGTATTCCAACCATGGTCCGTGTCACGAGGATCGAATTCATCGGGATCGTGAGCGCCGATCTCAAAGCGCACCAGACCACCGACCTTCAGGCAGGTCTCCGTCCCCGGAATGTAGAAGAAGCCGGCGCCATAGACGTCGCAGACACGCACATATTCCATCGGTTCCGGCTCGGGAACCACGATCGCGTCGGCCGCCTGGGCAGCCGAAGCGCCGGCCACCGCCGCCGCCGCTGAGCCGATGAGAAGGCTCTTGATGTTCATTTTCTGACCTCCAGTCAAAGTTCTAAAGTAGGGTCTGGGTATCTTTTGCTGAAGGACAGCGTTCCCTGCCCCATCCCCAATGTGTGAGAAAGTTGCGCCCCCGGCGCTCCTTGCTCGTGTTCGACATTACCGATGGAGCGGCGGTGATCAACATCGTTTGCGGCAGGCTCGCCGCGGATCGCGTGCTATAGGCATAAGCTGTTGCACAAAAGCCACGATCAGGAGGGTCGTATTTGCCTTTCGTTAAGGATAGCCGGCCGGCGCTGTGGATTTTCGCCGCCCGTTCCGCCTGCTTAGAGCCTACGGCGGCCACGAATCATACCTGCACCGCCGGTCCTGCCACTCGTTCTCGAATCGGCCTCCACCGCCATCCGCCTTGCGATAGTGGCGGGGGAGATTGATGGTCTAATAAGGGCGCGAACGGAGGGGACTTTGCCGGATGTCTCAACCGGAGAATGGCTCTGGGCTGTCAGCCGGTGGCGGCGATCGCGTCCAGAATCAGTTCGGCCGCATTGCCGTCGCCATAGGGGCTGGCATCAGCGCCAGGGCCGGACGCCAGCGCCGCCTCGGCCGCGGCCAGTATGGCCTGGCGGGAGATGCTTTCGGGCAGACGGTTCCAGCCCATCTCCACCAGCTCCACCCACTCGGTCTCCTCGCGGACGGTCACGCAGGGCACGCGGTGGAAATAGGCTTCCTTCTGCAGCCCGCCTGAATCGGTGACCACCAGCCGCGCGTCGGCCAGCAGCGTCGCCATGTCGAAAAAGCCGATCGGATCGATGGCGCGAATCGCCGCCAGGTGACCGCTCAGCCTCTGCGCCTCAACCGCCTTGGCCGTGCGGGGATGAAGCGGCAGGACGACCGGCATCCGGCGCGACAGTTCGCCAAGCGCCGTAAGAATCGCCTCCAGCCTCTGCGGATCGTCCGTGTTTTCCTGGCGATGCAAGGTGGCCACGGCATAGCCGCCGCGCGGCAACGCAAGATCGTCCACGATCACCGTGCGGCTCACCGTCCCGTCTATGATCAGGCGGGAGACATCGTACATGACGTCGCCAACGCAGTGCACGCTGGCGGGATCGACGCCCTCGCGCTTCAGGTTCTCCACGGCCGTCTGCGTGGGCGCGAAGAGCCAGCGGCTCACATGATCCGTCAGCACGCGGTTGATCTCTTCGGGCATGCGCCTGTTGAAGGAGCGCAGACCCGCCTCGACATGGGCGACAGGGATATGCAGCTTGGCGGCGGCCAGTGCCCCGGCCAGCGTCGAGTTGGTGTCGCCGTAGACGAGGCAGATGTCGGGCGCCTCCTCCTTCAACGCGCGCTCGATCTCGATAAGCTGCCGGCCCGTCATTTCCGCATGGGAGCCGCCGCCCAGATTGAAGCGGTATTTGGGCTGCGGCAGCTTTAGGTCGCGGAAGAAGACCTCGGACATGTTGTCGTCGTAGTGCTGGCCGGTGTGCAGCAGCACCTCTTCCATGTCATCGCGCCTGGCCACGGCAGCCGAAATGGCAATGGCCTTGATGAATTGCGGCCGCGCCCCCACGACGGTCAGGACCTTCATTGGCTCTTTCCGTTCCGCCTCATCCGGCTGAGCGCGCGCACGACTTAGCCCAGGACCGCCTCAATGATGTGATCCTGGGTTTCCAGGGGAAGATAGGCATGCATGGGCAGGCTCACGACCCGGCCCGAAAGCTCCTCGCTGACGGGAAGACCCTGCGGGTCCCGCGGGAAGGCGCTGTAGGCCGTCTGCAGGTGAAGCGGGAGAGGATAGTAGACCACCGTAGGGACGCCCGCGGCCTTCGCTCGCGCCTGGAGCGCCTCCCTCTCCTCTTTCGACGCTGTCTTTATCGTATATTGCGCCCAGATGCTCACCAGCCCTTCCGGGACGACCGGGGTTTCGAAACGGCCCGAGAGCGCGGCCGTGTAGCGCGCCGCCACGCCCTGGCGCTGCTCGATCTCCTCGGCATAGATCGAAAGCTTCTCAAGAAGGATCGCCGCTTGGATCGTGTCCAGCCTGCTGTTGAGGCCGATACGGACATTCGAATATTTGTGCTCGCCCTGTCCGTGATTGCGGAACGACTTGAGCAGCGCGGCCACCTCGTCGCTGTCGGTGAAGACAGCACCGCCATCCCCGTAGCAGCCGAGCGGCTTGGCGGGGAAGAAGGAGGTGGTCGTGATGTCGCAAATCGCCCCGGTGGTGCGGCCATGATAGGAGCCGCCGAAGCCCTGCGCACTGTCGCCGATCACCTTCAGGCCATGCTCCCGCGCGATGGGGATCAGCGCATCATAGTCGGCCGGCAGGCCGAAAAGATCGACGGGAATCACGACCCGCGGATTGAGGCCCTGCGACCTGGCGTGAGCAATCGCCCGCTCGAGGCTCCGCGGATCCATGTTGAACGTGTCGGGCAGGCAGTCCACGAAAACCGGCGTGGCGTTCACCAGCGGCACGACCTCCGCCGTCGCGGCGAAGGTGAAGGAAGGGACGAAGACCGCATCGCCCGCTTTGACGCCCAACGCCATGAGGGCAAGCTGCAGCGCATCCGTGCCGTTGGCGCAGGTCAGGCAATGCCGCGCGCCGCAGAATTCGGCCAGCCGCTCCTCCAGAAGGGAGACTTCCTGCCCGAAAATATATTGCCCCCCGTCGAGCACGCGGGCGATGGCAGCATCAAGCGCAGGGCGCAGGCGCGCCTGCTGGGCGGCAAGATCAATGAAGGGTATCTGCATGAACGCGGTTCCTTGGCTGGGAGGCTGGCCCGGATGAGGCTTTAGGACATAGACAAAGGGAAATTGTGTAGCAACGGGGTGATGCTTTAAGAAATGAGAGGAGCGGCCCCTTTCTCGGCCATTCCGTGTGCTGGCAAAGGCGGACGAAGATCGGAAATATGGCAAAACGAATTCTCATAACTGGGGCCACCGGGTTTGTCGGGCGACGGCTTGTCTCCCGCCTAGTAGAGGAAGGCTGGCATCTTACGTTGACCGTTCGCACTTCCGGTACCGCTGCCGCGTGGCGGCGGGATAATTTGAGGATCATCGAAACAGGTCCTCTTGAGCAGAGCCAAAATCTTGATCTGGCACTTGCCGATGTTTCGAGCGTTGTCCATCTGGCTGGTCTGGCCCATCGTGGCGACGCAAGCGAAACCGACTTCATGCGTGCCAACGCAGAGGCAACCAGCCAGCTTGCGGATGCAGCGGCGGCGAACGGCGTCAGCGCCTTTATCCATCTCAGCAGCCTTGCTGCGGTGACGGAGAACGCCGCGTCGGAAACAGTGAATGACAACACAAACCACGAGCCAACGACACCCTACGGCAGCTCAAAGCGCCTGGCCGAACAGCACGTACTTACTTTGCCCGCACGAGGCATCTTCGCGATTTCCTTGCGTCCGCCCTTGATCGTTGGGGCAGAGGCGAAAGGGAATTGGGCCGCCCTCCAGAGGCTGGCCGCTACCGGATTCCCTCTGCCCTTCGGGGGCGTGAACAACAGGCGGTCAATGATCGGGATTGATACTTTGGTGGAGGCGATCGTTCACCTTTGCTCGAAAACCTGGCCGATCGAGAAATCGGGAAACTATTGCATTGCCGATCCCGAGTCTTTATCGCTGGCCGAAGTCGTTGCGGAGCTTCGCAAAGGCATGGGCTTATCGCCGCGTCTATTCTCCGTGCCTGATGTTATTCTGCGCACTGCAGCCAATCGTGTTCTAAAGCGCAGGGCTGCAGGATTGCTGGGGAGCCTCGAAGTGGACGCTCATCGGTTTGCAAAGCAGTTCGATTTTCCCCTGAAGCCTCGTTTGCGCGAAGATATTCGCCGCTCCGGGCAGGAATACCGCCAATTACGCCAGGCTGAAAAGGCCACACCCACCTGAGATGACAAAGCGGGCTTTCGATCTCGTTCTCGCCTTAGCGAGCTTGCCTCTGGCGCTGCCCATTATTGCCATTTGCGCGGCGGCAGTGAAGCTCACCTCGCCCGGCCCAGCCATATTGCGGCAGGTGCGCGTTGGCCGTCATGAAAAGCCTTTCATCTGGACTCCTCGAATTACCTCGCGTTTTCGGCTGAGATTTGATTCCATCTGGGAGCTGATTTGCATGGAGATGGTGGA
>NZ_JAODNV010000012.1 GCF_025398195.1 Chelativorans petroleitrophicus
GCTTCGCCAAGATGTTGATTTTGCTTTCTCCCCCGCAAAGGGGGGAGATAGGGCGCGCTGCGCTGTCGCCTCCGCAAATCGCAGCATCTGCGACTGGCAGCGAGGCCGATGCCGGCGTTATCTCCCCCCTTTGCGGGGGAGAAAGCGAATTCTTGGGTTTGGCGAAGCCAAGCCCTTAGAATTCGCAAGAGGGGGGATAATTCTGCCCCAAACACTCCCACCGGAACACGAATTCTTGGCCCTAGCCCCGCCAGGCATTAATCTTCCCGCAAGGGGAATGATCGGGGGGACTGATGCGCTACCAGCCGCCGGTGAGCCACCGTGCCCATGCGCGCGCCATGCGCAAGGACGCGACCAAGGCGGAAAACCTGCTCTGGCAGGCGCTGCGGCGCAGCCGGCTCGAGGGGCTGACCTTCCGCCGGCAATATCCGCTCGACGGCTACATTCTCGACTTCGTCTGCTTTCGCCCGAAGCTGATCGTTGAGGTGGATGGCGGGCAGCATGCGGAATCGGTGCGGGATCAAGTGCGCGACGCGCATTTTCGCGCAAGCGGCTTCAGGGTGCTCAGGTTCTGGAACGACGACGTGATCCGCAACATCGACGGAGTGTGCGCGGAGATATTGATGGCGGCGGGGAGGGGGAGGTGAGGATGTGATTGTCTGGATGCTGATCCACCGTCTGGCAAAGCTTGCTATTGGTTCGACCTTGCATCCTGTCCACTAACGAGTAGTAGGAGGAAAAAGATAATATGCCCAAGAGTTTCCAATTAAGTTTTCCACTCAAAGATGGAAGGGAATTCCGCAGGGAGCTGAATGTAGGAGAAATCCTCTTCATTCTCGGCGCTAACGGTACTGGGAAGTCCAGCCTGATATCGCGATTCTTCCAAGCCCACAGCCAGCATGCGAAGCGAATATCTGCCCACCGTCAAACGTGGTTCACCTCCGACGCCCTCGATATGACGCCGCAGTTGCGCGACAACCTCGAGCGGGACATCCGCTCTCAGGACCAGCAGCTATACGCTCGGTATCGGGAAGAATATGCGGCCCAGCGAGCGAGTGTCGCGATCTATGATCTGATTGATTCTGACATCATGTTGGAGCGTGAGATTGCTGCTCTAGTTCGGTCAGGGAATCCAGCAGGCGCCCAGGAGAAAGCCAGGATTCCCGGCCCAATCCAAGTGATCAATGAACTGATGCGACTTTCGAACATTCCAATCGAGATTAGCCTTGAAGAACGGCAGAAGGTCGTTGCCCGTCGCAATGGAGGAGCCGCCTACAGCGTTGCCGAATTGTCAGATGGGGAGAGAAATGCCTTCCTCATTGCAGCCAACGTTCTGACGGCAGCTCCGGAGAGCCTGGTGCTCATCGACGAGCCTGAGCGCCACTTGCATCGGGCGATCATTTCACCACTGCTGACGCTACTCTTTGAAAAGCGCCCTGACTGCGCTTTCATCATCTCTACCCATGAGCTAATGTTGCCTGTCGATAATCCTGGCTCGCAGACTCTCCTTGTCCGATCCTGTGTCTATAACGGCTCTCGGCCAGATTATTGGTCTGCGGATCTGTTAGAACCTAATGCCGCTGTCGATGACGAGTTGAAGCGGGATATTCTTGGAGCTAGGCAGAAGATCGTGTTCGTTGAAGGTACACCGCAAAGCCTAGACGCACCGCTCTACAGCCTGATTTTCCCTCAAGTCTCTATTGTTCCTAAGTCCAGCTGCAGGGATGTTGAACATGCCGTGCGTGGCCTGCGCGAAGCAAAGGACATCCATTGGGTGCATGCTTGGGGAATCGTTGATAACGATCGACGTTCAGCTGAGGACATAGCCCGCCTACAGGCATTGGGCGTTTATGTTCTTTCCCATTTTTCGGTTGAGGCGCTGTACTTCCATCCTGAGATGGTGCGGCGAATTGCCATGCGTCAAGCGGCCGTGACAGGGGAAGACTACCAAGAGCTTTTTGATCGCGCTGTCACTGGGGCGATCGAGGCCGTTACGGTGAGCCGAGAGCACCTGGTCCAGAACGCAGTTGAGCGTTTGGTTCGGCGGCAGATTTTCGATCATCTTCCTAACAAGGACGATATCCGTAACAAACCTACTGTCGAAATTCGGGTTGACGTTGATGCTATCCGGGCTGCGGAGATCACGGCAATTGATACACTGATCAAAGGACGCGACCTGGAAGGTCTTCTGCAACGGTACCCGTTGCGCGAGAGCGGTGCGCTAGCTCGCATTGTCAATGGTTTAGGACTTGCACGCCCCAAGTACGAGGCTGCGGTTCGAAAGTTGCTTCAGGAGGATCAGGACGCATTGACCTTCATGCGCACCTTGTTCGACGGACTCTATGAAGAAATCACAGGATAATGAACATCGTGCGCTCAACCAGTGGTTATCTACGCGCGCCCTGTCCCTGCGGCAATGAAAGCCCTAGCTTCGCTTAACGTCTGTTAATCGATCAACTACCGCACGAACTGTGCGTTCCTTGCGGCCTTAAACCTTCATTCGCAATGTTACTCCGCCGCTTCCCTCTTCCTCCCCGGCCTTCTCTCCAACAACTCCCGCAGGAACTTGCCGGTGTAGCTGCGCGGTTCGGCCATGACGTCGTCGATGGAGCCGGCGACGACGAGTTCGCCGCCGCCGTCGCCGCCCTCCGGCCCTAAGTCGAGAATCCAGTCGGCGGTCTTGATGACCTCCAGATTGTGCTCGATGACGACCACGGTGTTGCCCTGGTCGACCAGCTCGTGCAGGACTTCGAGCAGCTTGGCGACGTCGTGGAAGTGGAGGCCGGTGGTGGGCTCGTCGAGGATGTAGAGCGTGCGGCCGGTGGCCTTCTTCGACAGCTCCTTGGCGAGCTTGATGCGCTGCGCCTCGCCGCCTGAAAGCGTGGTGGCCTGCTGGCCGATATGGATGTAGCCGAGGCCGACGCGGGAGAGGGTGAGGAGCTTGTCGCGCACGGCGGGCACGGCGGAGAAGAACTCGACGCCCTCATCGACCGTCATTTCCAGCACGTCGGCGATCGACTTGCCCTTGAAGAGGACTTCCAGCGTTTCGCGATTGTAGCGCTTGCCGTGGCAGACGTCGCAGGTCACGTACACGTCCGGCAGGAAGTGCATCTCGATCTTGATGACGCCGTCGCCCTGGCAGGCCTCGCAGCGCCCGCCCTTGACGTTGAAGGAGAAGCGGCCGGGCTGGTAGCCGCGCGCCTTGGCTTCGGGCAGGCCCGCAAACCAGTCGCGGATCGGCGTGAAGGCGCCGGTGTAGGTGGCGGGATTGGAGCGCGGCGTGCGGCCGATGGGGGACTGGTCGATGTCGATGACCTTGTCGAGGAATTCGAGGCCCTCGATGCGGTCATGCTCGGCCGGGTGCTCCTTCGAGCCCATGATGCGGCGGGAGGCGGCCTTGTAGAGCGTTTCGATGAGGAAGGTGGACTTGCCGCCGCCCGACACGCCGGTGACGCAGGTGAAGGTGCCGAGCGGGATCTCGGCCGTGACGTTCTTGAGGTTGTTGCCGCGCGCGCCGACGACGCGGATGCGCCGCTTCTTCGAGATCTCGCGGCGGCGGGCGGGCATGGGGATGGAGAGCTCGCCGGTGAGATACTTGCCGGTGATGGAGGCGGGGTTCGCCATGATGTCCTGCGGCGTGCCCTCGGCGATGACGCGGCCGCCATGGACGCCCGCGGCGGGGCCGATGTCCACCACGTGGTCGGCGGAAAGGATGGCGTCCTCGTCGTGCTCGACCACGATGACCGTGTTGCCGAGGTCGCGCAGGTGCTTGAGCGTGGCAAGGAGCCGGTCGTTGTCGCGCTGGTGAAGGCCGATGGAGGGCTCGTCGAGCACGTAGAGCACGCCGGTCAGCCCCGAGCCGATCTGCGAGGCAAGGCGGATGCGCTGGCTCTCGCCGCCCGAAAGCGAGCCGGAATTGCGCGAGAGGGTGAGATAGTCGAGGCCGACGTCGTTGAGGAAGTTGAGGCGCTCGCGGATCTCCTTGAGGATGCGCGCGGCGATCTCGTTCTGCTTGTCGTTGAGTTTTTCGGGCAGCGCCTCGAACCAGGCGCCGGCCTTGCGGATCGACATTTCGGTGACTTCGCCGATGTGAAGACCGTCGATCTTGACGGCGAGCGCCTCTGGCTTCAGCCGATAGCCGTTGCAGGCCGGGCAGGGGTAGGACGACATGAAGCGCTCGATCTCCTCGCGCATCCAGGCCGATTCCGTCTCCTTCCAGCGGCGCTGCAGATTGTTGACGACGCCCTCGAAGGGTTTTGACGTGCGGTATGAGCGCAGGCCGTCATTGTAGTCGAAGGCGATCTTCTTCTCGCCCGTGCCGAAGAGGATGGCGTTCTTCGCCTCCTCGGACAGGTCCTTCCAGCGGTTGCCGACCTTGAAGCCGTATTCCTTGCCGAGGGCTTCCAGCGTCTGCAGGTAATAGGGCGAGGTGGACTTCGCCCAGGGGGCGATGGCGCCCTCGCGCAGGATGGCGTTCTCGTCCGGCACCACGAGGTCCGGGTCGATGGCGCGCTGGCTGCCGAGCCCGTCGCAGGCGGGGCAGGCGCCGGCGGGGTTGTTGAAGGAGAAGAGGCGCGGCTCTATCTCGGGGATGGTGAAGCCCGAGACCGGGCAGGCGAATTTTTCCGAGAAGACGATACGCTCGTGCGTTTCGTTCTTGGATTTGTTGGCGGCGCCCCCTTCGGCCGTCTGCTCGGGCGGCAGGGGCCGGTCGGCGAACTCGGCGATGGCGAGGCCGTCGGAGAGCTTGAGGCAGGTCTCGAGCGAGTCAGCAAGGCGCGTGGCGATGTCGGCACGGACCACGATGCGGTCCACCACCACGTCGATGTCGTGCTTGTATTTCTTGTCGAGCGCGGGGACGTCCGCGATCTCGTAGAACTGGCCGTCGACCTTGACGCGCTGGAAGCCCTTCTTCTGAAGCTCGGCGAGCTCCTTGCGGTATTCGCCCTTACGCCCGCGCACGATGGGGGCGAGGATGTAGAGGCGCGTGCCTTCCTCCAGCGCCAGCACCCGGTCCACCATCTGGCTCACCGTCTGGCTCTCGATCGGCAGGCCGGTGGCCGGCGAATAGGGCACGCCCACCCGCGCGAAGAGCAGGCGCATGTAGTCGTAGATCTCGGTGACCGTACCGACGGTGGAGCGCGGGTTCTTCGAGGTGGTCTTCTGCTCGATGGAGATGGCGGGCGACAGGCCATTGATCTGGTCGACGTCCGGCTTCTGCATCATCTCCAAGAACTGGCGCGCATAAGCCGACAGGCTTTCCACATAGCGCCGCTGGCCCTCGGCATAGATCGTGTCGAAGGCGAGCGACGACTTGCCGGAGCCCGAAAGCCCGGTCATGACGATCAGCTTCTCGCGCGGGAGATCGAGATCGACGTTCTTCAGATTGTGCTCGCGCGCGCCGCGAATGGAAATGAACTTGTGCTCGGGCATGCCCTGCCTTGTCTCAGTGGATCCGACACATACCAACAGGTGCGCCGGCCCTGCATATATGGGAGCGGTGCCGCGCGTGTCGAAGAGCTTGGACGTCTCCTGCCTTCAAAGAGGCGCTGGCGTCTTTTCCAGCTTTTTCGCCGCAAGGGCAAGCGAAAAGAACAAAGGCCGAACAACATCCTGACAGATCGTGCCGTTCCCAAGCGTCCTGGTAAGCGAACGGATTTCGCAGAAATGCGCGGCAGGGGTTGACGGCGGGCCCGGGTCGTCGCAGACTCTCTGTTGCCGAAAGGGCGGCTGGCGCCGGAACCGGCAGGCGAGGCGCGAGCGCCGCGGCAATTTGGAGCAACCGGCTCAAGGAGGGAGGCATGACTCCACCCGACAGTCCGAGCGGCTCCACCTCGGTGGAGCCACGGCCGGCTCGGGACTGAAACGGCAACCGCTCCGCGCGCACATGTCCGGCATGGCAAGGCGCGCTTTGGTCCGGAAAGTCCAGTCCGGCCGGATTTCGAAAAACCGGAAACTGCACCGGACGGTTCATGCCGTCCGTAAATGGCCGGTAATCCATTCCCGGCATTGACGATATAAGTCGAACCGGCCCTGCGCGCCCGGAGACAGAGCGGCGGCAGGGCCTCCTGTATGCCCGATATATGATTTCCGGGAGGCTCACCGAAGTTCACGGTTGCAGGCGAGGGCGCTCCATGCTAGAACAAAATGAGAACAAATGAGCTGTGGACGGCCGATGGCTTTGAGCTCTGGCGGAAGGCGCGGCGGGTGCATATGGGGTATGGTCGACGGTCAGGCGGAGATGTGCTGCTCTCCTTTTCGGGAAACGGCAGCTCCGGGACGGTGACCGACACGAGTGGAGTGATGTGATGGCGGGCAGCGTAAACAAGGTCATTCTGGTGGGCAATCTGGGCGCCGATCCGGAGATCCGGCGGCTGCCTTCCGGCGACCCGGTGGCCAATCTCAGGATTGCGACCTCGGAGACCTGGCGCGACCGCAATACGGGCGAACGCCGCGAGCGCACCGAGTGGCACAATGTGGTGATCTTCAACGACAATCTGGCGAAGGTTGCTGAGCAGTATCTGAAGAAGGGAATGAAGGTCTATATCGAGGGCCAGCTCCAGACGCGCAAATGGCAGGACCAGTCCGGCCAGGACCGCTACACGACAGAGGTTGTGCTGCAGAAGTATCGCGGGGAGCTGCAGATGCTCGATTCACGCGGGCAGGGCGGCGAGAACCAGATCGGCTATGGCATCGGCCGCGGCGATTTCGGCCAGTCCGGACCGGCGGAGAATCCCGGCGGTGGCGGAGGTTATTCGCGCGAGCTGGACGACGAGATTCCATTCTAGGCAGGAGGCTGGGCGAGCGGACACTCAGGCTCTGCGGCGGCCGCAACAGTCGGTGAGACGGATTTGCAAAATGGCCTCGATCGGCATCGGCGGGTGGCCGGCGCGTTTCGCGCCGGCAAAATAGGTGTTGGATCAAGATAGGCGCGCGTGGATGACCGACGAGTGATCAGCGGCAGGCGATCGGCAGATTGCGCGGCGGCTACACCACCAAGATCCAGGCCCTGACCGATGAGCTTTGCAGGCCAATCTTCTTCTTCTGACCGAAGGCCACATCGCCGACTGCAAAGCTGGCGAAGTGCTCATCCAGCAGCTGATGCCGCCGACATCTCTTCTGAATGCCGACAAAGGGTATGATAGCGACGCCATCCGTCGTCAGGTCAAGGAGCGCGGCGCCTTCGCAAACATACCGCTGAAGGCAAACCGGAAGTGGAAGAACTGCTTCTCGCCCTATTTTCTACCGCGACCGCAACGCCATCGAGCGCATGTTCTGCCGCCTCAAGGACTTCCGACGCATCGGCACCCGCTATGACAGGCTTGCCACGAACTTTCTGGACGCCGTCTGCATCGCAGCAACCGTGAGCTACTGGTTATGAGTCTGGGCCCTAAAGGGCCTGCGTGACGGGTGAACTGACCTCTGAAAGCTGTGTCCAACTTTATGGGGGTCGGTCACGGTCGGTCAGGCTTCATTACCGGGGTTAACCGGAAATGATGGCCGGTGCGCCGGATTTGGCCATAACGGCCGCATTCATCCCCGATGGTAGCACTTCCGCCCGGTTGGCAAGGTCCGCCGGCGGCGCGGTTCGGGATTCGCCCGGCCGTTGAGACAAGAGCTTCAGAGGATGAAGACCATGATCGTGAACCGCTCGAAAACCTTGGCTGCCGTGGCGGCCCTGTGTGCAGGCATTGCCTTCGCTCCCAATGTGCTGGCTCAGGGCTCCGAGCAGCCCGCGACGCCGGCCCCCGCCATCGAGGCGCCCGCCGTTCCCGACGAGAAGCTGAACTCCTTCGCCGTGGCTTTCCTCGAGGTGGAAAAGATCAAGCAGGAGTATACGCAGCGGCTTCAACAGGCCGGTTCCGAGGCCGAGCAGCAGCAGATCCAGAACGAGGCCGGTCAAAAGATGCTGCAGGCGGTGGAAGCGACCGAGGGCATCACGGTCGATGAGTACAACCAGATCATCCAGTCGGCGCAGGCCGATCCCGACCTGGCGCAGAGACTGTCGAACGCGATCGGCGCGGCAAACCAGTAATCGTTTAAAGCCCGGCGCGATCGTGGTGCCGGATGCTCAGCCGGCAGCGGCAGGTGTGCTCATCCCAACTGGCGGCGTTGCACGACAAATGTCAGGGCGCGCCGGGAAGGAGGTAAGGGAAGGCGGTCCGCCTCGCCGGGAAGTCGTTCGCTGCAATCCCGGACTCATCGAATCATCCGACCACCTCCCACCGTCATCCCGGGCGAGCGTAGCGAGACCCGGGACCCAGAGAGGCGGTGGAGATGCGCTGCTGGGTCCCGGACAGCCGCTGCGCGGCTCCGGGATGACGGTGGAGGATGCAGGCTTCCAGGATGCGTTCGCCCACTTGAGCGCCTTGCGGCGCGGGGCGGGCTGCTCACCCGGCGTTGACGAGCGCGCGCGTTCCGTCGGCGACGAACTGCACGGCGAGCGCGGCCAGAAGCACGCCGAGAAGGCGGGTGAGGATGGAGCGGCCCGTCTCGCCGAGAAAGCGCTCGATGCGCTCGGCGAGCACGAAGACGGCGTAGGTGACTGCAATGACCGCGGCGATGATGAGGGTGAGTGCCACAAGGCTTGCCGCCCCGGCGAAGCTGCCTGACAGGAGCACCGTGGCCGATATCGCGCCGGGACCGGCGATCAGGGGAATGGCCAGGGGAAAGGTTGCGACATCGGCGATCATGTCGCGCGTCGTTGCCCGCTCCGCGCTTCTTTCATGGCGTTCCTGCCGCCGCTCGAAGATCATTTCGAAGGCGATGTAGAACAGGAGCAGGCCGCCGGCCACGCGGAAGGCCGGGAGCGTGATGCCAAGAAGGCCCAGGATCGCGCTGCCCGCCAGCGCGAAAAGAACAAGCACGCCGAGACCGATGAGGCTGGCCCGAACCGCCACCTGGTTGCGCTCCGCCCGCCCCATGCCCGCCGTCAGCGCCAGAAACAGCGGGGCTAGGCCGAACGGGTCCACCGTCACCAGAAGCGTGACGAAGGCGTTCAGGAGCGCGTCGAATCCCGGCATTGGTTTTTCTCCCGTTTGCCGATCCCTAGCACGCAGACGGATTAAGCCATAGTCACCGCCAGGCGGCGCAGGATCGCAGCCCGCCGATGGGCCGTATCGGGACAGGGCAGAACGGGGCGCGAATGGCGCGCGGCACGCTGAGGTGCCTGTTAGCCGCTCTTTGCGGCGGCATATGGCCGCTCTCATGCTGCAATTGCGAAAAAGGGGCTTATCCTTTTGATTTCCGTTCCAATTTCGACGGTGGAATGCGCATGGGCGCATTGGAGTTTCCGCGCCGCTTCCTATATAAGGGGCACATGATTCTCTCAAAAAAGATGTGATCTGTTTTGACTGACCAGACCACGCCGGAACCCGGCGGCCCCGACGACATCGAGCCCATCTCGATCATCGAGGAAATGCAGCAGTCCTACCTCGCTTACGCGATGAGCGTAATCGTGAGCAGGGCGCTGCCGGACGTGCGCGACGGGCTGAAGCCCGTGCATCGGCGCATTCTCTATGCCTCGCACGAGAGCGGCTATCACTGGAACCGCAAATATGTGAAATCGGCCCGCCCCGTGGCCGACGTGATGGGTAACTACCATCCGCACGGCGACGCTGCCATCTATGACGCGCTGGTGCGCATGGCGCAGGACTGGTCCATGCGCCTGCCGCTCATCGACGGGCAGGGCAATTTCGGCTCCATCGACGGCGATCCGCCGGCGGCCATGCGCTACACCGAGGCGCGGCTGACCAAGGCGGCGCACGAGCTGCTCGAGGACATCGACAAGGAGACGGTCAACTGGCGCGACACCTATGACGGCGCCAAGCAGGAGCCGGAGGTTCTGCCTGCCAGGTTCCCCAATCTGCTCGTCAACGGCTCGGGCGGCATCGCCGTCGGCATGGCCACCAACATTCCGCCGCACAACCTGTCCGAGGTGATCGAGGGCTGCGTGGCGCTGATCGACAATCCGGCGCTGGAGCTTTCGCAGCTTCTGGAGATCATTCCCGGGCCGGACTTCCCGACCGGCGGGATCATCCTCGGCCGTTCCGGCATTCACAGCGCCTATTCCACCGGGCGCGGCGCGATCATCATGCGCGGCAGAGCATCGGTGGAGCGCGTGCGCGGCGACCGCGAGGCGATCATCGTCACCGAGGTGCCCTATCAGGTCAACAAGGCCCAGATGATCGAGAAGATGGCCGAGCTCGTGCGCGACAAGCGCATCGAGGGCATCTCCGACATCCGCGACGAGAGCGACCGGCAGGGCTACCGCGTCGTCATTGAGCTGAAGCGGGATGCCAATGCGGAGGTGATCCTCAACCAGCTCTACCGCTTCACGCCGCTACAGAGCACCTTCGGCGCCAACATGGTGGCGCTCAATGGCGGCAAGCCGGAGCAGCTGATGCTCATCGACATGCTCAAGGCCTTCATCGCCTTCCGTGAGGAGGTGGTGAGCCGGCGCACGAAATATCTGTTGCGCAAGGCGCGCGAGCGGGCGCATGTGCTGGTGGGCCTTGCGATCGCGGTGGCGAATATCGACGAGGTGATCCGGCTGATCCGCCATGCGCCCGATCCGCAGAGCGCGCGCGAACAGCTCATGGAGCGGCGCTGGCCGGCGCGCGACGTGGAAGCGCTGATCACGCTGATTGCCGACCCGCGCCACAGGATCAACGAGGACGGCACCTACAATCTCTCTGAGGAGCAGGCGCGCGCCATTCTCGACCTGCGCCTGCAGAGGCTCACCGCTCTCGGGCGCGACGAAATCTCGGACGAGCTGAACAAGATCGGAGAGGAGATACAGGACTATCTCGACATCCTGTCCTCGCGCGCGCGCATTCTGGGCATCGTCAAGGACGAGCTGATCGCCGTTCGCGACGAATTCGGCACGCCCCGGCGCACCGAGATCGTGGACGGCGGCGCGGACATGGAGGATGAGGACCTTATCCAGCGCGAGGATATGGTCGTCACCGTCACCCACAAGGGCTACATCAAGCGGGTGCCGCTTTCCATTTACCGGGCGCAGGCGCGTGGCGGCAAGGGCCGCTCGGGCATGTCGACCAAGGACGAGGATTTCGTCACCGGGCTTTTCGTGGCGAGCACCCATACGCCGATCCTCTTCTTCTCCTCGCGCGGCATCGTTTACAAGGAGAAGGTGTGGCGGCTGCCGGTGGGCACGCCGCAATCGGTGGGCAAGTTCCTGCGCAACATGCTGCCGCTGGAGGAGGGGGAGCGCATCACCTCCATCATGCCCCTGCCGGAGGACGAGGAGAGCTGGGATCAGCTTCACGTCATGTTCGCCACCACGCGGGGCACGGTGCGGCGCAACAAGCTGTCGGATTTCGTGCAGGTGAACCGCAACGGCAAGATCGCCATGAAGCTCGATGCGGGGGACGAGATCCTGGCGGTCTACACCTGCACTGAAGATGACGACGTGCTGCTGACGGCGGCGTCCGGCCAGTGCATCCGCTTCCCCGTGACGGATGTGCGCGTCTTCGCCGGGCGCAGCTCGGTAGGCGTGCGCGGCATCAGCCTGGCAGAGGGCGACCGCGTCATTTCCATGGCCATTCTCGGCCATGTGGAGGCCACTCCGGCTGAGCGCGCGGCCTATCTGAAGCAGGCGACGGCCGAGCGCCGGCTTGCCAATGGCGGCGAGGAAGAGGAGATCACGCTGACCAATGAGGATATCGGCGAGGAGACCGTACTCCCGCCCGAGCGCTACGAGGAGCTGAAGCGGCGCGAGCAGTTCGTGCTGACCGTCAGCGAATACGGCTACGGGAAGCGCTCCTCCTCCTACGATTTCCGCCTGACGGGGCGCGGCGGCAAGGGCATCCGCGCAACGGACGTATCCAAGCGCGACGAGATCGGCGCGCTGGTGGCCGCTTTCCCTGTGGCGCACGACGATCAGATCATGCTGGTCACCAATGGCGGGCAGATCATTCGCGTGCCGGTGTCGGGCATCCGCATCGCAAGCCGCGCCACCAAGGGCGTGACCATCTTCAACACGGCCGAGGGTGAGCGCGTGGTTTCGGTGGAGCGCATTTCCGAGCCGCAAAACGGCGAAGGCAACGGCGCGGAAGATGAGGCTTCGTCACCGGTCAACGAGGGAAGCGGCGGCGTATAACCTGCTGCTATCCTATCGGCGGGGGAAATGATCCCGGCGTGTGCGGGCTTCCAGCCTCACGCGCTGGGCTTCCTGATGAAGGCCGAACGCGGTGGCGATCAGCATTGCGAAGGTCATGGCGGCTGCGAGTGTGAAGATCAGCATTGGTTTGCCTCCTTGTCGCAATAACGAGCCAGCGCGTCCTTGGTTTCATCGCCGCTCTTGATGTTCACTGTGACCTATCGCGCCGCAACCGGCGCTGAACGCCGCGTTCAACTTGCGTTCATCCGGCCCGGGCTCGTCTCTTGTGTTTGAAGGCCGGCTGTGGCTTCGTAGCGGAGCGGTTCCAGGACAGGCGGTTGCCCGCTTTCCGTCCGGAGTTGCGAAGAATGATGGCCAGATCGTTCCGGCGTTCTCCCGAGCCGCGGAACGATCCGGTGCCGAAACGGGGAAGATGCCGATGCCCGAATATGCTGCGCTCGTATCCTACGTCATTGCCTGCTTTGCGATCGTGATCGTGCCCGGACCGTCGGTGACGGTCATCGTGGCCAATGCCATGCGCCATGGCGCCCGGGCAGGTCTTCTCAACGTTCTGGGAACGCAGATCGGCCTGGTTCTGATGATCGGCGTGCTCGCCTTCGGCATGGCGGCAGTGGTGAGCGCCATGGGCAGCATTTTCGAGATCCTGCGGTTCCTGGGAGCGGCCTATCTCGTCTGGCTCGGCATCCGCATGTGGCGTTCGGACGGCAGGCTTGTCGAAGACAAGGAGGCGAATATGCCGGCAAGCCGCTCCTTTGTCCTGCAGGGATTCATCGTAATCTGGTCGAATCCCAAGGCGCTTCTCTTTTTCGGTGCCTTCATTCCCCAATTCGTTGATCCGGCGGGCGATCCGGTCCGGCAGACCCTGCTTCTGGGTGTGATCTTCATGGCGGTGGCGACGCTGTTCGATTCGCTCTACGCGCTCGCCGCCGGGGGAGCGGGCGCCAGGCTGACGCGCGCGCGGATGCGCCTTGCCGAACGCATCTCCGGAACCTGCCTGATTGGCGGCGGCCTGTGGCTGGCGCTTTCGCGGCGGTAGGTGAATTGCCATCCTCCGCGAGGCGCGATAAAGCTCGGACATGACAATGCGCACGGCCTTTTACGCCGGGTCCTTCGACCCGCTTACCAACGGTCATCTGGACGTTCTGCGGGGCGCACTGACGGTGGCCGATACGGTGGTGGTGGGCATCGGCATCCATCCGGGCAAGAAGCCGCTTTTCACCTATGAGGAGCGCGTGTCGCTGATCGAGCGCTGGGCGGAGGCGGAGCTTGGCGTGGATGCCGCCCGCATCCGGGTCGTGGCTTTCGACAATCTGGTGGTGGATGCCGCACGTGCCCATGGGGCCTCGATCATGATCCGGGGCCTGCGCGACGGTACCGATCTCGACTACGAGATGCAGATGGCCGGCATGAACGAGACCATGGCGCCGGACCTGCAGACCGTTTTTCTGCCGGCGAGCCCCTCCGTGCGCACGATTACGGCCACACTCGTGCGGCAGATCGCCTCCATGGGCGGGGACGTGAGTCCCTTCGTGCCGGCCGTCGTGGCCGACGCGCTGAAGGCGAAGTTCGCCGCCTGAAACGGACACGGACACAACCGGAGAGTTACCTCATGCGCTTTTCTTCCTTCGCCGCATCCCTTTGTCTTGCCGCATGCATCGCGCTTGGCGCCGCGGAAGGGCAGGCCGCAGAGCCGGAAAACACGTTGGTGATCGAGCTTGAAAGCGGGAAGGTGGAAATAGGATTGAGGCCGGATCTGGCGCCCCAGCATGTGGAGCGCATCAAGCAGCTTGCCCGGGACGGAGCCTATGACAATGTGGCCTTTCACCGGGTGATCGACGGCTTCATGGCGCAGACGGGCGACGTGCAGTACGGCGATATGGAAGACGGCTACAACCCGCAGCGCGCGGGGACCGGGGGCTCGCATCTGCCTGATCTGCCGGCCGAGTTTTCCGACGAGCCTTTCGAGCGCGGCACGGTCGGCATGGCCCGCGCGCAGGACCCGAACTCGGCCAATTCCCAGTTCTTCATCATGTTCGCGCCGGCACCCCACCTGAACGGAGGCTACACGGTGGTCGGCCAAGTGGAATCCGGCATGGAATATGTGGATCAGATCAAGAAGGGCAATCCGGCCGCCAATGGTATGGTTCAGGACCCCGACCGCATGCTGCGCGTTTACATCGCCGCCGACGAATAACAACCTGGAAAGGGCACGAAATGGCCGAGATCAAAGACCCCGAGAACACGATTCTCATGGAGACCACCAAGGGAAGTGTGGTGATCGAGCTCTTTCCCGACAAGGCGCCCGCCCATGCGGCCCGCATCAAGGAACTCGCGCGCGAGGGCTTTTATGACGGGGTCGTCTTCCACCGAGTGATCGAGGGTTTCATGGCGCAGACGGGCGATCCGACCGGTACGGGTACCGGCGGCTCCGACAAGCCGGATCTGAAAGCGGAGTTTTCGGATCTGCCGCACCTGCGCGGCACCTGCTCCATGGCCCGCACCCAGAATCCGAACTCGGCCAATTCGCAGTTTTTCATCTGCTTCGATGATGCGCCCTGGCTCGACCGGCAGTATTCGGTCTGGGGCCGCGTGATCGAAGGAATGGAAAACATCGACCGCATCAAGCGCGGGGAGCCGGTGCGCGACCCGGACAGGATCATCTCCATGAAGGTGGCGGCCGACGTCTGAACCATGAAGCGTTTCGCCGCCGCATTCCTTCTGTTGTCTCTTGGCTCGCTGCCCGCCTTCGCCTCCGGCACGGTCGAGTGCGCCTCCGCGGATGAGGGCGCGCGGCTGAGCCTCACCATCGGCAGCCTTCCGGTATTGGCGGTGGTTGGCGCCGAGATCGAGGCGGGCGGCAGGAGCCTGGGGCTCAACCGGGAAGGGGACGAGGTGATGGCTGTCGGGCAGGCTTTTGCCACGGAAGACGAGATGCGGGTCGATTTCACCGATCCGAATGTCGAACGCGTGTTGGCGGAGCTTCGCCTTTTTTCCGCGACGGAAGGCAGAGACATGGCAATGGCCGGGACCCTGAAAATTCCCGGCGCGGGCGCCTGGGCTCTGATCTGCTCCGGGCCATAGGGCAAGCCATGCGGGTCGATCTGTTCGATTTCGAGCTGCCGGAAGACCGGATTGCGCTGAGGCCTGCAAGCCCGCGCGATTCGGCGCGGATGCTCGTGGTCCGCCCGGGAGGGACTTTCGAGGACCGCACGGTGCGCGATTTGCCGGAGTTCCTGCGGCCTGGCGATGCGCTGGTGTTCAACGATACGAAGGTGATCCCAGCGCGCCTTTCCGGTTTTCGCAGGCGCGGCGGGTCCATCGCGCAGATCGACGCGACGTTACACATGCGTGCCGGCCCGGACCGCTGGAAGGCCTTTCTGCGGCCTGCCAAACGCGTCGAGGTGGGCGAGCGTATTCAATTCGGCCACGACGCGCGGGTGTGTCTGCTCGGCTCGCTGGAAGCGACCGTGGCGGAAAAGGGCGAGGGCGGCGAGGCGCTGCTCGTCTTCGACCTTTCCGGGCCCGTGCTGGACGAGGCGATCGCCGCGGCGGGGCGCGTTCCCCTGCCGCCCTATATCGCGTCCAGACGCATGGACGACGACCGCGACCGGACCGACTACCAGACGATCTTCGCGCGCGAGGAGGGGGCGGTCGCCGCCCCCACGGCGGGGCTGCATTTCACGCCGGAGCTGTTTCAGGCGCTCGATGCCGCCGGAATCGAGCGGCAGTTCGTGACGCTACATGTGGGGGCGGGGACGTTCCTGCCGGTGAAGGCTGAGGATACGGAAGCCCACAAGATGCACGCGGAATGGGGGGAGGTGGACGCGGAGACCGCCGACGCGCTCAACGGGGTGCGGGCGCGGGGAGGGCGCATCGTTTCCGTCGGCACCACCTCGCTCCGGCTTCTTGAAAGCGCGACCGATGCTTCGGGTCGGATCGCGGCATGGTCGGGCGAAACGGACATCTTCATCGTGCCCGGCTATCGGTTCAGGGCGGTGGACATCCTCATGACGAATTTCCACCTGCCGCGCTCGACGCTTTTCATGCTGGTTTCGGCCTTCAGCGGCCTTGAAACCATGAAGGCCGCCTACCGCCACGCGATTGAAGGCGGCTATCGCTTCTATTCCTATGGCGACGCCAGCCTGCTTTTCAGGGAAGAATGGTGAGCGATCATTTTACATTCCGCGTGCTGGCCACGGACGGGCTGGCACGGCGCGGGGAAATCACCATGCCGCGCGGCACCATCCGCACGCCGGCCTTCATGCCCGTGGGAACGGCGGGCACGGTTAAGGCCATGTATATGGACCAGGTGCGCGCGCTGGGAACCGACATCATCCTCGGCAACACCTATCATCTGATGCTGAGGCCCGGGGCCGAGCGCGTGGCCAGTCTGGGCGGGCTGCATGAGTTTGCCCGCTGGCCCTATCCGATCCTCACCGATTCGGGCGGCTTCCAGGTGATGTCGCTTGCGGCCCTGCGCAAGATCAGGGAGGACGGCGTGACCTTCCGTTCCCACGTGGACGGCAAGGTGCACCACATGTCGCCGGAGCGCTCCATCGAAATCCAGGGGCTGCTCGACGCCGACATTCAGATGCAGCTCGACGAGTGCATCGCGCTGCCGGCGCCCGAGCGGGAGATCGAACGGGCCATGGAGCTGTCGCTGCGCTGGGCAGAGCGCTGCAAGACGGCCTTCGGCGACCAGCCCGGCAAAGCGATGTTCGGGATCGTGCAGGGCGGCGACAAGGTGCATCTGCGCCTGCGCTCGGCGGAGGCGCTGGCGGCCATGGAACTCAAGGGCTATGCCGTGGGCGGCCTGGCGGTGGGCGAGCCGCAGGCCGTGATGCTGGAGATTCTGGAGGCGACCTGCCCGGCACTGCCCGCGGACAAGCCGCGCTATCTTATGGGCGTCGGCACGCCGGATGACATTCTGAAGTCCGTGGCTCGCGGCATCGACATGTTCGACTGTGTTATGCCGACACGCGCGGGCCGCCATGGCCTGGCCTTCACGCGGCGCGGCAAGATCAACCTGAAGAACGCGCGCCATGCCGACGATCCCCGCCCGCTGGACGAGGAGAGCGATTGTCCGGCCGCGCGCGACTATTCGCGCGCCTATCTGCATCATCTGGTCAAGTCCGGCGAGGCGCTGGGCGGCATGCTGCTTACCTGGAACAATCTGGCCTACTACCAGAGCCTCATGGCCGATATCCGCGCGGCGATAGAGCAGGGGCGGTTCAAGGAACGGGTGGCCGAAATCCAGGAGGAGTGGGCGCGCGGCGACCTGCCGGCCTTGGGGTGAAAGCCTTGTTCGGGGACACCGGCCCGGCGCCGCGAACATGAGGCGACCGGACGCTGGAGGGAGGTCCGGAGGGACAGGTTTGGCTCAGTTCCGGCGGGCTTGACTCGACCTATCCCGACTGCGGCTCTCGCCAATCCCTTTATCTCGAACCAAATCGCCATGAGGCGAAGGCTTCCCGCCAGCCATAGGAAGCTCAGGCAACGGGCATCCTCCTCGTGCCGTGAGGCGATGGCGGCGCTTCAGGGGTCGATAAGCCCCTGCTGGATGGCCTTGGCGACGGCCTGTGAGAGCGTCCGGCATTCCAGTTTCTGCCGGGCCGTGCGGAGATAGCTGCGCACCGTGTATTCGGAGATTTCCAGGATGGCCGCGATGGCCTTGGAGTCCTTTCCGCGCGCGGTCCACAGCAGGCACTCGGCCTCGCGCGGCGCAAGGGCCGGGGCGGCAATCGAAAGGGAGAGCTCAGCCAGAGCCTTTTCGTGAATCAATTGAGCGGCTTGCCGGAGAAAGCTGAAATTCTGCTCAATGAAGCTCAACCAGCCTTCAAGCGACCCATCCCCGCTGATCGAAAGGATCGAGCGACGGGAGAACCGGTCGACGGTCGGGAAACAATGGCCATGCGCACCGACGCCATGGGCCTGCGAATCGGTTATGACCGCCTTTTCGCGCTCGTTCATCTGGATCTCGTGCCAGCCGAAAGGTTCGGTCGCGCTGAACCCGGCGCGCACGACAGGATCGATACTCACGTAGTTCATGAGCATGTAGCGGAATATCCACTCCGGCGTGGTTGTGCGCACAAACGGATAATTGATCGGCCCGGCGCGCGAAACGTTCATGTGGAACGTTACGTGCTTGAGCTCGAGGCTGTCGCGCAGGAGGAAGATGGCGTCCTCGACGCTGCCTGGCTCGTTCATCGCCTCGATAATTTCGGTCTGGGTTAGCCGGACCAGCTTTTCGCGGCCACGATGCATGCGACCCCCGGTTTCTTCCCACTTCAGATTGCATTGTAGCCGAGTCGTTTGCAAGCAGGTGTATAGGCCCTTGTGCAGCTCTTCACAAACCAACGATTGGTAAACGGAGGGCAAAAAAACCACGCGGAAAGCTGGCCCGGATGGACGGGACCATTGGGAGCGGAAGTTGGGAATGTGATTTAAGCACGTGAGTGTTTGGCGCCTGGCCGGTTTGAGGGAAGTTCATTGGCCTGCCCGGTGAAAAGGGTTCCGTTCGGGCGAATCAAAACCCCGGCACAAGGCCGGGGCTTTGATGATCGGCTGCGGTCGGGGAGAGAATGCCCGTCTCGTGTCTTCAGCCTCAGCTCAGACGGCCGCTCGCATGCGCGAGCATTGTGTAGACCTTGCCGGTATCGGAGGTGAGATAGGTCTGGCTCATGATGTTGTCTCGGTCTGAGCGCGAGACATCGGCCAGAAGCCTCTCGAAATCGCGGCAGTACTGGTCCACGGCCTTGCGGAACTCGGCGTCGGCCCGGTACTTGCGCTGGATCTCGTCGAAGGTCTGCTGACCCTTGAGCGTGTAAAGCCTGCGGGTGAACACGTTGCGCTCACCGCGGCGGTAGCGCTCCCAGAGCTCGACGGAGGCTTCGTGGTCGATCGCACGGGCGATGTCGACCGAAAGCGAGTTTAGCGATTCCACCACATGCAGGGCCGACCGGTCGCCGCCCTTGGTGGCGGAGGCGGGGGCTGTGACGGTCTCATCGTCCTCGCGGGAGGCGCTGCGCAGGAGATCGCGGATCCATCCGCCATTCCCGCTGGGTTCGCTTCCGCGGCGATCGATCGGGGCAGGCTGCGACCGTGGGGGCTGCACGGCACCCTCCGCGCGCGGCCGTTCCGCGGCACGCGGCAGCACGGCCACCTGCGCGCCGGGGTTGGCGGCCGCCGCCGCCGGGCCGCGCGGTCGCTCGAGCGGCGCTTCTGGAGCTGCGACGCTCATTCCCACATCGTGGAGACGGCCGGATTTTGCAACGATCTCCGATAGTTCCTTGAGCGCGTTGATCTGCTCCGTGATGGCCCTGCGCATGGCGGTGGTGGATTGCCGCGCCTCTTCCGGCAGCTCGACGATGCCGCGCTTCATGTCGGCGCGCGTCTCTTCCAGCTCGTTGCGGATTTCGGCGGCCGTGCGACGCAGATCTTCCGTCGCGCCGGAGAAGCGGCTGGTCGCCACCTCCACGACCTGATTGATGGCGTCGCGGATGGATTCGATCGACTGGCGCGTGCGCCCCTCGGCGTTCTTGAGAGCGCCGGAGACCAGATGCTCGAACGAGTGCATGATGCGCTCGACCTGCTCCGACTTCTCGACCAGCCCGCTGGCGAGCTCGGCAAGGGCCTGCTGGCGTCCGTCGAGCGTGGAGGTGAGGCGAGACTGTGCCTTCTCCAGAAGTTCGGAGGCTTCTTCGAGCAGCCTGCTGTGATCCTCGAAGCGGCTGGCGATGGCCGAAACCTCCCGCAGGGTGCGCTCCGAGAAATCGGTGAGGCGCCCGGAATTCGCATTGATGAGACTTGCCGAATTGGCAAGGCTCTCCGCCGCCTTTTCCGCCTTCTCGGCAAATTCGCGGGTGGTGCCGGAAAGCTTCTCGTCGACCTCGGAGAGATTCTGCGCGGCAACCTCCACGAACTGGCTCAGCCGGTCGCCCGACGAATCCAGCCGGCCGAGCAGCTCGTTCACCTCGTTCACGAGGCTGCCCCGGGCGCGCTCGATGGCGCTGAGCGTGTCGGCCGTGCGGCTTGCCAGGGCGTTGATGAGGGCGGCGTTCTCCTGCTGCAGACGCCCGGCGGCCTCCTGAGTGACGGCAGCAATCTCCCGCTGCAGCTCGCCGCCGCTGGCTTCGAAGCGCTCGACCAGCGGGCGGGCGGTTTCGTCCAGGATGCGTGCGATCTCCGAGGTCCTGCTGGCCAGGACGGCATTGAGCTCGCGCGTGCGCTCCTCCAGCGTGCGCACGGTCTCGCCGGTGCGGCTGGAGATGTGCTCGTTGATCTGCGCGAAGGTCTGGCCGATCGTATCCGCGGTGGATACCAGCTCGGCCTGCGTGCGCGAAAGCTGCTGGCTGACGTGGTGGGCGGCCTGTTCCGCGCCCAGCTTCAGCCGCTCTTCCATGTCGCCAATGCCCGTTTCCAGCATGGCCTTCGTGCGGTCGGCACTCTCGCCCAGGCGCTTTTCGACCTCCATCATGCCGCCGAGGATGGCTGCCGCCGTTGAACCTGCCGCCGACTTCAGGCGGCTTTCGATCTCGCCCAGCTTTTCGGTGATGGCCTGAGCACGTGCGTCGAGCTCGGCCGACGTCTGATGCGTGCGCGCGATGATGCGGTGGTCGACCTCCTCGAAGGTGCGGGCCACGCCTTCGGCGCGGGCTCCGAGCATCTCCGCGGCCTCGGCGATGCGCGCCGAAATGCGGTTGTCCACCTCCTCGAAGGTGTGGGCGACATTTTCGGCCCTGCTGCTGAGCATCCGGGCGGATTCGGCAATGCGCTCGGCAATGCGGTGGTCAAGCTCGTCGAAGCCCTTCTGGACGTATTCGGCACGGGCCGCAATGCGATCCGCCGCGCTGTCGAAGGTGCGGTCGAGCTCGTTTACGCGCTCGCCCAGGTTCCGGGCGGCGCTTTCCACATGTTCGGTGATACGGTTTGCCGCGCCGTCGAAGGACAGATCGATGCGATCGATCTGTTCGCCGAGTGCGGCGGCCACGCTCGCGACGCGCTCGGCCAGGCGCTCGTCCACGCCGTCGAAGCTGCTGTCGATCCTGTCGACCTGGGCGTTGAGCGTTTCGGCCACCTGCGCGACGCGGTTGCTGATGCGCTCTTCCACGCCATCGAGGACTTTCGCAGTTTCCTCGCTCAGCGAGCCGGTGGCCTCCATGACCTTGTCGCGCAGGGCTCCGGCGATCACGATCGCGCTGTTTTCGAGCGTGTGACGCACATTGTCGACACCCGACGCCAGAGCACGCTCCATGGTGCGCGTCCGCTCCTCGATCACGCCCGAATGGGTGGCGAAGGCCTCGTTGACCCGTTCGATGTCGGCACGGATGGCGGATGTCAGCTCCTCGCGGCGCTCGCCGATCTTGGCGATGTCCTCGTCCAGAGCGGCGGCGAAGCTGGAGCGCGTCTCGATAAGCTTTTCGATCTGCCCCTTGATGCGAGTTTCGAAGCTGGCATGGAGCTCATCGAGCTTGCGGACATCGTCCTCGAGAAGATTGGCGAGCCTGTCCTGATTTTCGTTGAAGACGCTGATCTGGTTCTGGACGGCGGCATCCATGCGCTCCTGCAGGGATGCGAAACGCTCCAGGCCGCCATCGAGCTTGGCGTCCAGTTCGGCATGGCTCTCGCGCAGGCGGGCGGCGAACTCGTCGGCCCGGCTCTGCAGCATGATGGAGGTGGAGGCGACCAGGTCGGAGAGTTCCCCGTCGATGGTGTTCTTGCCCGCTTCGATGACGGAGGAAACCTCCTCGCGGCCGCGCGCGAAGGTGTCCGCGATCTCGCGCGCCCGCTCCACCAGTGAATCGTTGATGCTGCGCGCACGCGCTTCGAGCGCCGATTCCAGCCGTTCGATACCGGTGTCGAGCGCTTCAGCGCGGGTGGAGAATTCCGAAATGAGCGCGTTGCCGCGCTCCGAGAGCGTCCGTTCGATCTCGCTCATGCGGTCGGCGAACAGCGCGTTGAGCCGCTCCGTAGCCTCGCTCACGGAGCTGACGAGGCCAAGGCTGCGCGCCTCCAGCATCTGGTCCAAAGAACGGGTGGCCTGATCGGCCTGCTCGGTGAGGGCCGCAATGCGGGTATCGATAAGGGCGGCGATTCCGTCGCCGGAGGTTGTGATGCGCTGCGACAGGTCGCCGATGCGCTCGTCGAGAAGGCGGCTTGCCATCTCGCTCGAACTGCTCAGGCGCTGGATGAAGGCTTCGCCCGAAGTGTCGAGCGTGGCAATGCGTGAATCGAGCAGGCCCGCCAGCGTTTCGCCGGAAGAGGCAAGCTGGCTGGAAAGGGTCTCGACGCGCTCCTGCACTGACTTGCTGACGGCTTCACCCGCGTCGTTGAGCCGCGCGACAAGCGCTTCGCCGGAGCGGCCGAGATTGGCCATGAACCGTTCGGCGGCGCTGTCGACGCTGAGCCGGATCTGCTCTCCGGCCGCATCGAGCTCCTGCTTGATGACCTCGTGAGCCCCGGTGATGGAGGCGCGCACGCGCTCCGCATGGCCGACGATGCCCTCGCGCTCGGCGCCGAGGGTATCGACAAGAAGGCGGATGCGGGCCTCGTTCTCCGAGTAGGCGCGCTCCAGCTCGTTGACCTCGGTATGCACCAGGGTTTCGAGCTCGACGGCGCGCGCGAGCGTCCGCTCGATGCCTTCGCCCATCGCCTGGACCTCGCGGCGAACCGCCTGTCCGACCATCATTATGCGGTCGCGGGCAATGTTCTCGGGTTCGATAAGGCGGAAGGCGGCCTCCGTCATGTGGCGCGCTGCAAGACGCATCTCCTGGGCGCGGCGGATCATGACAGCAAAGCCCCAGAAGAGGAGCACCGGCAAGATGATGCCCAACACCACGCCGACAGCGCCAGGCGCCGTCAGAAGCCCGCCGAGAGAGCTGGCCTGCCAAATCTGCGTGCCGTAGAGGAGATGGGCAACGCCAAGCCCACCCACGATCCAAGCCACCGACAGGACGGCGGCAATCCAGTAGATCGTGTTGGGGGGGCGCTGTTCAAGCTTGCCTGCAAAGACGTGATATTCGCCCTGCCTGTCGTCATTTGCGGGCAGGAGGACGGATGAGCTGCTGGGAGCGGTTTCCGCGCGATGCAGATTTCCGTCGCGGCCCGTCTTGTCGAAACGGGAAGGTTCGGTTTCCGCAAGCGGTGGCTCCGCCAGATGGGGCCCATCCTTTTCCGCGGCAGCGCTGGCTTCGGCATCGGCCAAGGCGGCAGGGGCTTCGACCGAGGAGACGGCGGGGCTTTCTGCCGCTTCGTCTTCGACGCGGTCCTGCTGCCCCTCGCGCGCAAGCTCTTCGGCCGCCATCGCTATCTGCGCCTCAAGTTCCTCCATCGAAGCGGCGATGTCCAGGTCGCCGCTTTCCGCGGCAAGAGCGGCCGTTTCTAGCTCAAGTGCTTCCTCGAGCTCTTTTGCGAAATCGTCCGTGAACGTCTTCTTGGTGGATACACTGCTACGCGCCATACCGCCGCTACCCTGTTTTTCGGGCCTAGAAGGACAGCGCCTCCTGGCCCGCTTACACCCGTACCTCGCCAAATCGTATCGTAGTGGCACAGGCTTGTGCTGAAAATACGTCTTCGCGGCGATATCCAAAAGTTTAAATATAAGGTTAACGTGTTGCTGGCTCATGCGAGGGCATTGCCGCCCCGCCGTTAACCGCTTGTGCACACGCGTAAATTAGATTTTAACGCCATTGATCCGGGCTACAAGCCCTTGCGTGTTTCACTGCGGGACGGGGGGCGCCGCATGATGGATGAGGGATACGGCGGACCGGCCGTTGAGGAGAAGAAGGCACCGCTGGATCTTGCTCATCTCGAACGGCAGACCATGGGTGATGAAAGCCTCAGACGCGATGTTATGGCGCTTTTCGACGAACAGATGAATGCCGTACGCGCCGGTCTTGCCGAAGCGGACGAGGACGAGCGGCGCCAGCTGGCGCACCGGCTTGCGGGATCCGCGCGCGCCCTGGGTGCCTTCGCGCTCGCGGAGGGGGCGTCCCGGCTGGAAGCCGCGCCATCTTCCGACGCCGCGGCGAAGCGGCTTCTCGAACTCATCGAGGAAACGGCGGCATTCATCGCCCGGCACGTGCGATGATAAGCCCCGCATCACCTCTGTTGACACGCCGCGCACAGCGATTATCTCCGGCAGAGCCGATCTTCTTTGCCGGCGCGGCCTGCCGCGCCCCCGCCAGGGCCGTCTCATGACCAGAATTACCTTCATTGCTCCCGACGGAACGCGTTACGATGTGGAAGCCGAAAACGGCTCGACCGTCATGGAGAACGCCATCCGCAACGGCGTCCCCGGAATCGAGGCCGAATGCGGCGGCGCGTGCGCCTGCGCGACCTGCCATGTCTATGTGGACGAGGAATGGACCGACACGGTGGGTGCGCCAGAGGCCATGGAAGAGGATATGCTCGATTTCGCCTACGACGTGCGGCCCAATTCCCGGCTGTCCTGTCAGATCCGCGTGCGCGACGAGCTGGACGGGCTGGTGGTGACGGTGCCCGAACGTCAGGCGTAGGGCGACGTTACATCGATCCTTACCTATATCGCAGGAGAAGGTGGGCCGGGGATGACACAGGTGACCAGAACGGACGTGGTGATCGTCGGGGCAGGCCCGGTGGGCCTGTTCGCCGTGTTCGAGCTCGGCCTGCTCGATCTCAAATGCCACCTCATCGACATCCTCGACCGGCCGGGCGGCCAATGCGCCGAACTCTACCCGGAAAAGCCGATCTACGACATTCCCGCATGGCCGGTGATCTCCGGCCAGGAACTGGTGGACCGGCTGATGGAGCAGATCAAGCCCTTTCAGCCGCAATTCACCTTCAACCGCATGGTGTGCGCCCTCGAACGCCTGGAGGACGGCTCCTTCCGGGTGACGACCGACGAAGGGGAGGTCTTCGAGGCGAAGGTGGTGGTGATCGCCGCAGGCGGTGGCTCCTTCCAGCCGAAGCGCCCGCCCATACCGGGCATCGAGGCCTTCGAGGGCAAGAGCGTCTTTTATGCCGTGCGGCGCATGGAGGAGTTCCGCGACGAGGACCTGCTCATCGTCGGCGGCGGCGACTCCGCGCTGGACTGGACGCTGAACCTGCAGCCCATCGCACGCCGGCTGACGCTCGTGCACCGCAGGCCCGAGTTCCGCGCCGCGCCTGACAGCGTGAACAAGATGCTGGCGCTGAGGGACGAAGGCAAGCTCACCTTCCAGATCGGGCAGGTGACCGCGCTGACGGGAGAGGACGGCCAGCTTACAGGTGCGAGGGTCAAGGGGCCGGACGGGGAGGTGGAGATCGCCTGCACGCGGCTTCTGCCTTTCTTCGGCCTGACCATGAAGCTCGGGCCCATCGCGAATTGGGGGCTCAACCTCCACGAGAACCTGATCCCGGTAGATACTGAAAAATTTGAAACTTCCGAGCCCGGCATCTTCGCCATCGGCGACATCAACCACTATCCGGGGAAGCTGAAGCTGATCCTTTCGGGCTTCCACGAGGCGGCGCTGATGGCACAGGCGGCCAAGCGCATTGTCCACCCGGATCAGCGCGTGGTCTTCCAGTACACCACGTCCTCGACGAGCCTGCAGAAGAAGCTGGGCGTCGCAGGGTAAAGTTAAGGCTCAAGCCGTCCGGCCTCGATCTGTTCGAGGCGGTAGCGCAGAAGCCGCATGATCCGGCTTTCGAAATTAATGGCTTCGACGCGGTCGAACCGCTCCTGAGCTTCGTCATGCGTTGCAAGGATCCTAGCGCTCGTCCGCTCGACGTCCCGAACGAGCCTGCGGCAATCTCGCCGCCATGGCAGGCTCTTGAGCTCATCTTCGAGCATACGCGCATGCGTCTTGGCGATTACGAGATGGCTTTCCTCGTGGCGCCTGATGTCGCGGGCGAGCGTGTCCCAGATAATCCGCACGTCATGCTCGGCCCGTGCCCGGTCGCGCCAGTTCGGCAGGGTCACCTTCGCCGTGACGGAGACCCGAGCATCGGCCACCACGCAGCGCCCGCGGCTTTCGCCATATTGCACGCGCGTGTTGAACTCCAGGTTGGTGGCGCCGGGATGCCTCTGGCCCGTGCTGTCGAGCCGGGGGCCGCGCGCCTGTAGCTGGCGCTCGATTTCCGTCAGCGTTTTTCCGCGGATGGGAAAGTAGCTGTAGGTCTTGGAAAGGGTCGCGGCGGCCGAAGGCGCCAGGAAGGCACCAAGGACGATAAGGGCGAGGGCGGCGCGTCGCATGGAAACCTCCTGTGCCGACAGATTGCGGCAAGCTTCAGTCCGGCGCAATGGAAAAGCCGGAAACGGGCAACGGATGTGTCGCTCGCAGGTTTCGCAAATGTAATTGATTTTGCCCTAAGGCCGCCGCAGAAGAGTGCGGCTGCAGAAGAAAAACAAGCGGGAAGGACGACGCGGGATGCAGGTTAGGCGGTGGAGGCTCGCCCATGGCCGTGAGCTCGAACTGGGCGCCGAGGCGCTCATCATGGGCGTGCTCAACGTCACGCCTGACAGCTTTTCGGACGGCGGTCGGTACACGTCCGTGGAAGGCGCGGTGGCAGCCGCCCGGGCGATGATAGAGGAGGGGGCGGCGATCGTCGATGTGGGCGGCGAATCGACCCGCCCCGGCGCTGCGCCCATCGCGGCGGCGGAGGAGCAAGCACGGGTGCTGCCCGTCATCGAGGCGCTGGCGAAGGAGACGGATGTTCTTCTTTCCATTGATACCTATCGCGCCGAGACGGCGCGGCTCGCGGTTTCGGCGGGCGCGCACATCGTCAACGACGTCTGGGGGCTCAGGAAGGATGCGGGCATAGCCGAGATTGCGGCCGCGACCGGGGCGGGGCTCGTGCTGATGCATACCGGCCGGGAGCGGCAGAAGCTGCCTGACGTCATTGAGGACCAGTTCGCCTTTCTGCGCGGCGCGATCGAGATCGCGCGTGCGGCAGGTGTGCCGGACGAGCAGATCATGCTTGATCCCGGATTCGGCTTTGCCAAGGATCCGGGGGAGAATATGGAGATCATAGCGCGCTTCACGGAACTGGCCGATCTCGGATTTCCGTTCCTGGTCGGCACCTCGCGCAAGCGCTTCATCGGGCATTTCACGGGCCGGGATGTGGCAGACCGCGACGTCGGCACGGCGGCGACGAGCGCCCTTTTGAGGATGAAGGGGGCGGCCATCTTCCGCGTCCACGACGTGGCAGCCAACAGGGACGCCCTGCGAATCGCCGACGCCCTTCTGGCGGCCGAACGCGCGCGGGATTAAAGCAGATCTAGCTGCCTGCCGAGCGGAGCTCGCCGGGACAGCGTGAGAGGCACGGGGCCGGAGGTGACGAGACCGATGTATGTGATCCGGATGAAGAACTGCGCCTTCTTCGCGCGCCACGGCGTTTACGAGGAAGAGGGGGCGCTCGGGCAGCGGTTCTATGTGGATGCGGAGCTGACGGTGGACCCGGGCGAGGCACTGGTCAAGGATTCCATCGAAGGCACGGTGGATTACGGAGAGGCTTTCTCTGTCATTCAGGAGATCATCACCGGCAAGCGGCGATTTCTGATCGAATCGCTGGCGCTGGAAGTGGCCAAGGCGCTGACCCGCCGTTTTCCGCAGATCGCGCGTGCCTCCATCACCATCCGCAAGCCGGGGGCGCCGGTGCAGGGCGTGCTCGATTATGTGGAGGTGACCGTTGTCTGGCCACAGTAAGAGCCGGGCGTTCCTCTGCCTTGGCGGCAACATCGGCGAGCCCGCGAAGGCGATGGCGGCAGCCCTGCGCGCGCTCAATGAGGATGAGCGGGTTTCGGTGCTGCAGGTTTCCTCGATCTATCGCACGCCGCCCTGGGGCGTCGTGGATCAGCCCGATTTCCTGAACGCGGTGGCGGAAATCGACACCACGCTTTCGGCGCATGAATTGCTCCAACTGTGCCTTGCAACCGAAAGTGCGCTGAAGCGTGAGCGCCACGAGCGCTGGGGGCCGCGCGTGATCGACATCGATCTTCTGCTCTATGATGAGGAGCGGATCGAGGAGAGGGATCTGCAGGTTCCCCATCCGCGCATGCTGGAGCGGGCCTTCGTACTGGTGCCGCTTTCCGAGATCGCGCCGGAATTGAGGCTGGAGGGCAGGGCGATAAGCGATCACCTCTTGCGGCTCGACGCCTCGGGGATCGAACGGGTCCGCGCCGGTGGCGGGTGGTGGACAATGCAGGAGCAGGCGTTATGAAAAGCCGGGTGCGCTAAGTTTTGATTTTCCCTGTTTTGGACGGAAAACCGGCAACCGCTTTTCGTGAAATTGCTTAGTCCCGCCTAACCGAGCTGACGGCACTGGGCTCGGTGCGCTTGAGGGTGACGCCGATGACGGGCACGAGCTCGTCCTCGACATGGACGGAGATCGTCACCGCCATGGTGTCGGGGCCGTCAAGCTGAGCGCGCATGGCGCCTGTTAGCTCGTTGCGGTGAATGGCGAAGACGGCGTACTGGTCTTTCACCACGCCGCCGACCACATCGAGCCCGTTGCCCGCGGCGCCATCCATGAACGTGCCGCGAAAACCGGATTGAGCCCGCTCGATGCTGGCCGACATCGGTTGATTGAACAGGCCGACCCGGCAGCCGCCGTCGAGGGCCATGCCGACGCCGTCCTCGCGCGCGGAACCGTCGAAATCGCAGACGAATTTCGTGCCCTTGTACTTGCCCGCGACGATCTCGCCGGCGCCCGACCAACGGCCGGCCACGCGCTCGAAAAAGGCCAGGTCGCGATCATATGCGGCGGCGGGAACCGAGCTTCCCGCGGCGAGCGCGGCAGCCGAAAGGATCGCTAGTCTCAGCGGGAGATGGCACATGGAACCGAACACCGTACGTTCCGATAATGCCGAAGCATGAGGAATTTTGGTTAAAGCTTTATAACCAACCACTCGTCGCCGGTGCGGCAGGCGGAAAATTTCCGCCCGCTGTAAGCCAGGATCATCAGGCCTTTCCGGCGGACCCACCTTCGGCTTTTGCGGTGAACTGAGCCAGGGCCTTGAGGAAGTCGCCCATGCCGGGCCGCTCGACGGCGCGGAAAGCGAGCGGCCGAATCGCGTCGATGGCGGCAATGCCGATTCGCGCCGTCATCATGCCGTTGACCACACCTTCGCCGAGGCGCGCAGAAAGCCTGGCTGCGATGCCGTGCCCGACGAGCTGCTGCACCAGCGTCTCGCCCATGGCCATGGAGCCGGTCACGGCCAGATGCGCCAGAACGTTGCGCGCCAGGCGGAAGAAGCCGAGGAAGCCCGGCCTTCCGCAGTAAAGCTCCGAGAGGCGGCGCACGAGGCGGGTGGCCTCGAACATCACATAGCCGACATCCATCAGCGCCCGGGGGCTGACCGCCGTTACCACGGAAACGCGCTTGGCCGCATCGAGCACGAGCTTGCGCGCGCGCCGGTCGATGGGAGCGAGGAGCTCCTTCTCGGCGATGCCCAGGAGATCGCGGGCGTCGATCACATCGTCCTTCAGCTCTTCGAGCCGCCGCCGTCCGGCGGCCGTATCGGGATGACTGGCGAGCAGGGCGGAAAGGTCCGCCACCAATGCGCGGGCCGCGCCGGCGTCGTCCCGCTCATGGGCGTCATCGGCGCGCCGCCGCATTTTGTCCACGGAGGCAAGCCGGGCGAGGGCGAACAGCTCGCGCCCGATGACGATGAGAGCGGCGAGCGCGGCGGCGGCGACGAGCAAGGTTCCCAGCCAGCCGAGCCAGTCGGCGCGCGCGAACAGATCGCGGATGAACCGGTCAGCCCAGAGCCCAGCGGCCAGGGAAAGGATGAGGCCCACCGACGTGAAAAAGATGGTGCCGAGCCGGAATCGCTTCCTGCGCGGAACGGCAGGCGGAGGCGGGGCGACAACCGTTTCCTGCTGGTCGAATATGTCGAGCTCGGCCGGCGTGATCGACACCGTCTCGTCGATCCTCACGGCCTGGGGCCTGCGTAGCGGCGGCTCCTTCCGGGTCTCCGGTGCGGGCTGCGGCGGCTGCTTGACCGGGAAGGCGGCCGGTTGGCGCGAATCGCTCATGAGAGCCTGTCTCCAAGGAGGAACTGCAAGGCGCGGTCGAGCCGGATGTGGGGGAGGGAGAGGGTTACGCCCTCCGCCGTGCGTTCCAGCTTCGGCGGGCGGAAGCGCACGAACCGAATGGCAGCGTCGCCGGAGGGAGGGGGCGCGTCTTTCCGGAACAGGGCGGAGGGGCTCTCCGGCAGGTCGCCGGGGAAGATCGCCGTTTCCGTCTCGCCGTCGAACGTCTCCGAGCCGATGGTTTCACCGGCAAGCGGCGTGCCGATGATCACCGGCAGGCGCTGGCCCCCGCGCGTGACTTCTCCTTCACGTGTCGCCCGCACCGCCGCCATGGCGACCACATCGACGGTGGCGCCAGAGAAGTCGGCCCGCGCGATGGCGCGCTCGGCAAGCCTGCGCACGATTGCCTGCAGCCGGTCGTGGCCTTCATGGTGGACATGATCGGCCTTGGTGGCGGCAATCAGAATGCGGTCGATCTTGCGAGAGACGAGGCCGGTGAGCAGATTGCCGCGTCCCGGTCGGAAGCAGGCCAGGATTTCCGTGAGCGCCCGCTCCAGATCGGCCACCGATGCAGGCCCCGCATTGATGGCCTGCATGGCGTCGATAAGGACGATCTGCCGGTCGAGGCGGGCGATGTGCTCGCGGAAGAACGGCTTGATGACGTGGGTCTTATAGGCCTCGAAGCGCCGCTCCATCAGGGCACGCATGGAACCGGGGCGGGTCTTGCGCCCGTCCGGTATGGGCAGCGGCGCGAAGGTGAGGGCAGGGGAGCCCTCGAGATCGCCCGGCATGAGAAAACGTCCGGGAGGCAGGGTGGACAGCGCGCGCCCATCCTCCTTGCAGGCCCTCAGATAGGCGGTGAACCGTTCGGCGAGGCGCTGCGCCAGTACTTCGTCCGCGTCGGCGTCTGGATCGACGCTGGCGGCAAGCTCGCGCCAGGCGCCGGATACGTCGCGGCGGACGGGAAGATCGGCAAGCTCCATCGCCTCGCGGCTGAATATTTCGTAGTTCTTGCCGAGGAGAGGCAGGTCGAGCAGCCATTCGCCGGGATAATCGACGATGTCAATGGAAAGCCTGCCGCGTGAGAACATCCGCCCCCAGGCGGAGGCCGATTCGTACTCGATGGTGAGCCTGAGCTCGGAAACGGCGCGGGTGGAAGCCGGCCAGACGCGGCGGTCCACCAGATCGGCAATGTGATCCTCATACTGGAAGCGCGGCACGTTATCGTCCGGCTGGTGCTCCAGATAGGCCTTGGCTATGCGGCCCGAGGCCTGCGCCTCGAAGAGCGGCAGGCGGCCACCATGCACCAGATTGTGGACGAGCGCGGAGATGAAGACCGTCTTGCCCGCGCGCGAGAGACCGGTAACGCCAAGCCGCAGCGAGGGCGACCACAGTGCCGTGGCGCGATCCGCCATTGTGTCGAGTGCGATCAGCGCCTCGTCGGCAAGCGTGGTCAGCGATGGCAATGCCAGAAATCCTCAATCCGTTGCGCTACCCGCATATAGGCAATGGCAGGTGATGATGAAACCAATAGGCGATGGACTGCGCTGATGAAACTCCTAGACGGCTTCATGCCTGCGGGGGGATAAAGGCCGCAAGGGTCGCACAGCGCGGGGCAAGTCCCCACCAGGGCTCGGCCACCTCGAACACGGCGAGCGCGCCGGGCGGGAAGCCCGCGTGCATCGCCGCAAGCGCGCCGGCTTCGCCGCCAGCCGCAAGCTGCGAGGCAAGCTCCGCGATCGCCGGATTGTGCCCGACGAGGAGAACCGAATCCTCCGTCGGCGCGGTGGCGAGGATGACACGGTAGTCGCCGGCGTCACCGCGATAGAGCTCCGGCAGGTGCAGCGTCTCGGGGGCGAGATCGGCAAGGCTCGCGGCGACCGCATCCCAGGTTTGGCGTGCGCGCAAGGCGGTCGAGCAGAAGACGAAGGCGGGCACATGGCCCTGGGCGCGCATCAGCCGGCCCAAGGCGGCAGCGGAGCTGAGGCCACGCTCGGTAAGCGGGCGGTCCACGTCGCTCTCGCCGGGCCGTGTTCTCGATGCCTCGGCGTGCCGCAAGAGATAGAGCCGGTGCATGACATCCTCCCGAATCCCGCAGCCTGCCGGAGCCGATGTTACCCTGTCGGCCGCGCGGCGCAAAATCCGGCCGCTCAATGGCCGGCGGCGGCCCGACGGCGCAGAAAAGCCTGAAATCGTCCGGACTTGCGGCGAGGAGCGGAAGAGTCTTTGTGCTTTTGACAATTATGTTATTTGAATGCCGTTTATGCTTGTCGGCGTTGTCGCGCACGAATATATAGGCGCCGCTGGCAAGTTGTGGGGTAGGTCCATGTCCGAAGTCCTCGATGCCGACTATGTGCCCTCCGAAGACGAGCCGTTTATGAACGAGCGTCAGCGGGCTTATTTTCGCAACAAACTCATCAGGTGGAAGAACGAAATCCTGAAGGAGGCACGCGAGACTCTGGAAGCATTGCAGCGTGAAAGCGCGAATCATCCCGATCTCGCTGACCGCGCCTCCTCGGAGACCGACCGGGCGATCGAGCTCAGGGCGCGCGACCGTCAACGCAAGCTGATCGCGAAGATCGATGCGGCGCTGCAGCGCCTGGAAGATGGCACCTACGGCTATTGCGAGGAAACGGGGGAGCCCATTTCCTTGAAACGCTTGGATGCGCGTCCCATCGCCACGCTGTCGATCGAGGCGCAGGAACGTCACGAGCGGCGCGAGAAGATCTATCGCGACGACTGATCCTTTTGAGGATCCTTTCGGTGCTTCATGACGCCACTGAAAGGGTCCAAGTTTCCCAATCCAGACGGAAGAACCGGTATCCGCTTTTCTTGAACTGCGCTAAGCAACCTGCGCGCCGCACCTACCTGTGGCCCTGGGCGGCTTATCAGGAAAAGGTGGAAAGCAGCGTGCTCTGCTCCTGAACGACGGCGAATTCGACGGCGATTCCGCCGTCGAAATGACGCACAACCATGCTGCGCAAGGGGCCGAGGAAGACCTGCGATCCCACCTCGGGCTTGATCTCCGTCTCCACGGCGGCGCCGGAGAGCGAGAGGTCCACGATCCGGCAGGGATAGCGGCCTTCGCCGGGGATGTGGATGGTCGCGACCTGATTGCGGGGTGTGATTCGCTCGTGCCGCCGGTCCTCGGACAGATTGAGCTCGTGCCGGTTGGCAAGCCAGGTGAGCTGCGCCGCGAGCTTGTCCCGCTTGCGGTCCGACGCGTTGATCGTCATGGCGAAGCCGCCGTCGAAAAGGCGCGCGATCCGGCCCTCGATCCGTCCGACATGGTCCAGATAGGCCACTACGCGCTCGCCGGGGCTGCCCGTGCGCTGCGCAAGGAGGGCCACGCCGCCGGGCGACATGTCGATGACCCGGCAGGGATGCTCGGAGTGGTCTTGCAGCATGTAGCGGCCGTAAAGCGTGACCTTTACCCGCTGAAAACGCCGCCTCTCAGAGCCCCGCATCGGCATGGGATGTGTTGCCACCGAAACCGTCATCGTGCCCGCCCCTCCGGCTGCCGCTCAAGCGCCGGATGAATCCGCGAATTAGGCGGGAAACGTTAAAAAACGGGTAAGTTACGGGTCGCGCCGCCCGCCCTGCAGGACGACGAGGTGGCGGATCCGCCGCCCGAAGCCGTCGAGGCGGGCCGACAATTCCTGCTTGCTGGGCGACAGGGGCGGCACCGGCATGCCGTGGCGGAGGGAAACGAAGGGCGCTTCGCGGTCGGGATCGAGCATCCGGAAGCTTTCCACCCGGTTTTCCACGATCGGATCGGCACCCAGCCAGTAGGGCTTCATGAAGGGCTGGATGGTGCCGAGCGCCCGCGCGCCTTCCCTGCCGCCGTCGAGCGGCAGGATGAGCAGCTCAAAGCGGTTCAGCCGGCCGTCGCGGCTCTTTCCCTCGAAGGTGATGACGGCGACCGTCGATTCCTCCAGCGCTTGGGAGACGAGGCGGCTCACAAGGGCCTGATCCCTTGCCGCCCAGAGCGAAGGGAAGACAAGGCCGCGCAATTCCTTGCCGTAGGTGGCGCAGATGCGCGTGCCGGCAAGCCGGAAGACGGGTTCGCCGCGCATCCCGCGTTCCAGAATGAACGTGTCGGCGAGAAGCCCCTTGATGTCGGCGGGTTCTATTTCGGTACGCCGCGGAGCAAGGCGGCTGCCACGCAGCCTGTTCCAATATTGGAACAAAGCCATGGTGCCGTCCCGATTCATGCCTGCCGCTCTCACTTTCCCTGCCTTGTCCTGTCCCAAATCTGGACGGGAGCCGCGCTCCTTCCGTCTGTTTGGAGGAGAAGCAGGAGGCGTGCCAGTCCCGTTATGGGTTTGTGCACGGGAAGGGTTTGTTGGGGTAAAGAAGCGGTAAATCGCCTAAACGACTGACTTGAAAGCATTTTGCAGTGATCCTGCTCCCGCGGTCCGAAGTTGGCATGGCCCTTGCCTAGCCAGTGGCAGAGGCGGGGGACTCGACCGGGGAGGAGGCGGGGACTCGACCGGGAAGCCGTCCAGCGGGAACGCTGGGCGGCTTCTGTTTTTTCGTGAGGTCTGATACCGCAGGCTGCAGCAAGCCGATCCGCAGGATGTCATGACCGACCACGACAGCGCCACCCAGGAACAGCCGCAGGGCGGACAGGCTCCGGCGCGCGAGCCCTTCTTCAATCTTTCCGGAATCGTGACGGCCATCATCGGCCTGTGCATCCTCGTGCATTTGGCGCGGCTCTATCTCCTGAGTCCCGCGGCGGATGCTTGGGTAATCCTGCATTTTGCCTTCGTGCCCCTGCGCTTTACGGGCGGCTATCCGCTGGACGCCTCCGCTTTTGCAAGCCCGTTCACTTATGCGTTCCTGCACGGGAGTGCGATGCATCTTGCCGTCAACATGATCTGGATGGCGGCATTCGGCTCGCCGCTCGCCAATCGGATCGGCACGGCCCGCTTCATCTTCTTTTGGGCGGCCACCGCGCTTGCGGCGGTGCTTCTCCACTTTGTGCTTCATCCTTCGGACCCGGTGCCGCTGGTGGGGGCGTCCGGCGCCATCTCCGGCATGATGGGAGCGGCGGCGCGCTTCGCCTTCCGCATCGATCGCAGCGCGCGACGGCCGGGCTTTGCGGGACCTGTGCTGCCGGTGCCAATCGTGTTCCGCTCGCGCATGACGGTGGTTTTCCTGGCCGTCTGGTTCGTGGTGAACCTGGTGGTGGGCCTTGGTTCCGGGACCGGCGGCACGCCCAGCATCGCCTGGGAGGCGCATATCGGCGGGTTCCTGGCCGGGTTTCTCGCCCTGCCCGTTTTCGACCGTTCGCCGCGGCAGCAGCCGGAGAGCGGCAGCTGAGCCTGCTTGCAAAGTTTCGCACTCCGGCGCAACATCCGGCTTTTGAAGGGGGAGGTCGGGGCGGCTGTGAGACAGGAGGTCGCCATGACAGTCAAGGCCATTCTCGATGCCAAGGGCCGCGATGTGGTTACGATCGCGGCCAGCAGGACGCTGCGCGAGGCGGTGTCCCTGCTTGCCGAACACCGCATTGGCGCGCTGGTCGTCACCGTGGACGATGACCGCATCAGCGGCATTCTTTCCGAACGCGACATCGTGCGCGCCATCGGCAGGGAAGGGGCTGAAGTGCTGGAAAAACCGGTTTCAGCGGTGATGACCGCACGCGTGCAGGTCTGCCGGGAAAGCCACACTGTCAATGAGGTGATGCAGATCATGACGGAGGGCCGCTTCCGCCATCTGCCTGTGGAGAAGGACGGGCGCCTCGCGGGAATCGTCTCCATCGGCGACGTCGTCAAACGCCGTATCGAAGAGGTGGAGCGCGAGGCGGAGGAAATCCGGACCTATATCGCCACGGCGTAAGCCGACAGCTTCCGAAAGCCCGTCAGACGCAGGCGAAAGGCCGTCAGGCCTTGCCGGGCACCTTCATGAAATCGGGGATGGCGTCACCGAAGCCGATGACCGTTTCCGACTCGGGCTCCAGGTGCCGCTCGGGTTTCCTGTCCGGTTTCTTGTGCGCACCAGCCTCCTTGCCGGGGCGGCGGCTTTCCTTCCGGCCTTCCTGAGCCTTGGCAGGCGCGGGGACCTCCTCGGCCCGGCCTTCCTCCCGGCGCTTGCGCCCTTCGGGCTTTCTGCCTCTCTCGCGCCCGCGCCTTGGCTTTTCGCGTTCTTCATCCTCCTCGCCGAGGGTGGAGAGATCGCCGTCGAGCCAGGGGATCTTCTGTCCGATCAGCTTCTCGATGCCTTCCACATATTTACGGTCGGCGTGAGTGACGAGGGTGAACGCCTTGCCCGAACGGCCGGCGCGGCCGGTACGGCCGATGCGGTGGACATAGTCCTCCGAGTGGGTCGGAACATCGAAGTTGAAGACGTGGCTCACGTCCGGAATATCGAGGCCACGGGCGGCGACATCAGAGGCGACGAGCAGCTTCAGCTTTCCGCGCCGGAAATTTTCCAGCATGGTCATACGCGCGCGCTGGTCCATGTCGCCATGGAGCGCGCCGGCGTCGAACTCGTGACGCACGAGCGAGCGGAAGAGCGTCGAGACCTCTGTCTTGCGGTTGCAGAAGATGATGGCGTTGCTGAGCCCTTCACCTTCCGCGCGGATGAGTTCACGCAGCCGCGCGCGCTTCGCCCAGGGCTTCGAGCCCGACTTTACCAGGAACTGCTCGATGTTGGCGGCGGTGGTTGCGGGCCTCGCCACCTCGACACGCACGGGCGCCTGCAGGAACTGCTCTGTAAGCTTAGTAATCTCCGGCGGCATGGTGGCGGAGAAGAACAGCGTCTGCCGCGTGAAGGGGATGAGCTTGCAGATGCGCTCGATGTCCGGGATGAAGCCCATGTCGAGCATCCGGTCGGCCTCGTCGATGACCAGAATCTCGACGCCGGTGAGAAGCAGCTTGCCCCGCTCGAAATGGTCGAGCAGGCGGCCGGGCGTCGCGATCAGCACGTCGGCCCCCCGCTCGAGCTTGCGCTCCTGATCCTCGAAGGACACGCCGCCGATGAGGAGCGCGATGTTGAGGCGGTGATTCTTGCCGTAGCGCGCGAAATTTTCCTCCACTTGCGCGGCAAGCTCCCGCGTCGGCTCCAGAATGAGTGTGCGCGGCATGCGGGCGCGCGCTCGGCCCCGTTCGAGCCGCGTGAGCATGGGAAGCACGAAGGAGGCGGTCTTGCCGGTGCCTGTCTGGGCGATGCCCAGGACGTCCTTGCCTGCAAGCGCATGCGGAATCGCGCCCGCCTGGATGGGGGTGGGCGTGGTGTAGCCGGCATCGGCCACGGCCGAAAGAACCTTCGGCGACAGGCCGAGGTCCGAGAAAGTCACAGCTTGCTGTGCGGGTTCCTGAATGTCTGACACTGAGTGGCTGTCTTCAAACTGCTCTATGCGGTGGCCGCACATGCCGCGAGTGGCCGAGCGGAAACTCGACCCGGGTTTGGGGCCTAGAGCCTGGTGCGGCCAATGTCAACAATAACATGGGCATCCTGCGGGGATGTTACCTTGCCCGCCCAGCCTTTCGCCGGCTGGGACGCCGCTGGATTGAGTGTTTGGCAGAAACACTGAAGGAATATAGTTGCGCAATTCCGGGGGGAAAGCCTGTAACCGCTTTTCCCGGATTTGCGCTAGTAACGGAATTGTTCCGCAAGAATCCTTTCATCCCAGGAATGGCTGGCGTCGAAGAGGATCGTCGCCGTCAGATCGCGCGATTCGCGCACCTGAACCCTTGTGACCGACTTGATTTCCGTGTGGTCGGCCACGGCGTTCACGGGCCGCTTGTCGGCCTCAAGGATGACGAGCTCCACCGTCGACCGGTTGGGCAGGAGCGCGCCGCGCCAGCGCCGCGGGCGGAACGGACTTACCGGCGTGAGCGCCAGGAGCGGCGCGTCCAGCGGAAGGATCGGCCCGTGCGCCGAGAGGTTGTAGGCGGTGGAGCCAGCGGGCGTCGCCACCATAACGCCGTCGCAGATCAGTTCCTCCAACCGGACCTTGCCATCGATGGCGATTCGGATCTTGGCCGCCTGATAGGACTGGCGCAGGAGGGAGACCTCGTTGATGGCGAGCGCCTTGCTCGTCCTGCCGGAAGCGTCCGTCGCTTCCATCTCCAGCGGGCGGATGGTCTCCGGAATGGCCTCCGCGACGCGGCGGCGAAGGTCCTGTTCGTGATACTCGTTCATCAGGAACCCGACCGTGCCGCGATTCATGCCGTAGATCTTCTTGCCTGTGCCCATGGTGGCGTGGAGGGTCTGCAGCATGAAGCCGTCGCCGCCGAGCGCGACGATCACATCCGCGTCCTCCGGCCGCTCCTGGCCATAGAGCGCGGAAAGCCGGGCGGCAGCATTGCGGGCATCCTCCGTGTCCGCCGAGACGAAGGCGAGGGCGAGCGAGGACGGCTTGTTCATGTCGGGCTGGCGGTTCGGTTTCGCGGATGCCAACCGGTAGCATGCAGATGCGAATCTGCAAAGCGTGGTGCCCCCGGCAGGACTCGAACCCGCGACCCCCTGATTACAAATCAGGTGCTCTACCAACTGAGCTACAAGGGCATGGCCAGCACGCGATAGCACAATCGCCAGCCAAGTAAAACGCCTTCGCGAAGATGGGGCCTGTTCAAATCTCGATCAATCCCAGAGGGGCAGGTTTAATGAATTCAGGGGTGGAATCATGCCGGCCGCCGCGCTGTCTCTGGGGCAAATATTTCTGACAGGCGGCTCGGCACCGGCAGGCGTCTGGGCCGGCCATGTGAGCCGCCTTCAGGGCTGCCCCGAGCCATCGAGGAAGCGGCGGGCCACGTAGAGCGCCACGGCCGCCGCGTTGGACACATTGAGGGAGCGGATGGCGCCGGGCATGTCGAGCTGGGCCAGCATGCGCACGGTCTGGCGTGTCTTCTGCCTGAGGCCCTTGCCCTCCGCGCCGAGGACCAAAGCGAGCCTGCGGCCCTCCAGCGCCCGCTCCAGCGGCTGCCCCGCCTCCGAATCGAGGCCTACGGTGTGGAAACCCGCGGCATGGAGGTCGGAAAGCGCGTCGGCCAGATTGCGCACCACGATGTGGTTGATGTGTTCGAGCGCGCCGGAGGCCGCCTTGGCGAGCACGCCTGATTCGGCTGGGCTGTGGCGCGCCGTCGTCACCAGCGCCTCGGCGCCGAAGGCGACCGCTGAGCGCATGATGGCGCCGACATTGTGCGGGTCGGTCACCTGGTCGAGTACCAGAACGAGCGCGGCCTCCCCAAGCGCCGAAAGCGGCTTTGCGGCAAGGGCATCCGCTTCGATGAGGACGCCCTGATGGACCGCGTCGGAGCCGGTTAGCATGTCGATGGCGCGCGGCTCGACCAGTTCGGCCGGGAAGGGCAGGGCGGCAAGATCGTCGAGCTCAAGCCGGCCGGCGGCGTTGCGGGTCACCAGCATGCGGTGGATGCGGCGCGCAGGATTGTCGAGCGCCGCGCGGACCGTGTGCAGCCCGTAAAGGCGGACCACGCCTTCCGGCGGCGGCGCGCCGGGGTCCGTGGACCGCGCACTGCCCGTGCCGCGGCGATGCGCGCGCCGCAGCCGCGCGTAGTGACGGTCCTGGGGCGTTCCGTTCTTTCTGGCTTTGCTCATGGCATCCCTATAGCCGACGCGGGGCGGCGCGCCCATGGCCCCCGGGGCTCAAGTGTGATTTTCTTGTGCGAGGCCACACATGATGTTGACACTCGCCGATGAGGTCGCCATAAGGCGCATCGCAGTGCGGTGCCCTGTTGACCGGGGCGGCTGCATTTCCCAGATAATGGCTGCCGTAAAGGTGGCCGTTCGGAGGGGTGTCCGAGTGGTTAAAGGAGACGGACTGTAAATCCGTTGGCTTCGCCTACGCTGGTTCGAATCCAGCCCCCTCCACCACCGTTCGCCCGTCCGGGACCTTCCTCAAGGCCCGAACGGAAAGCGCTCCGCGCCCGCCAGCGAGGGGCGTGCGTAAGGTGAGCGGGTATAGCTCAATGGTAGAGCAGCAGCCTTCCAAGCTGAATATGCGGGTTCGATTCCCGCTACCCGCTCCATCTGCCGTTTGTGCGCTTTCCTGAAGTTCTTTCGCGCTGGCTTATTTCATGTCACGGGTGGTTATGGCCGTAATGAGGGTGTGCGGGCCCGCGTCCATACCTGTCCGAGACAAGGCCGTTCTCGCCCGCCGGCACGGCCTGGCCGATGAAATAGCCCGACGTTCCGCCGAACAGGAGCCCGGCCACAAGCGGGGTCCAGACCCAATGGATGTGAACGCCGCTCCTTGCGGGGGCGGGTTTCTGGCTCGTCTGCCTTTGCGGGGGCTTCTTGCGGGACATGGAGCGTCCTTGAGGAAGTGGCGTTTCGATTCCTTGCTCTTGCAGAATGATGCGCGGTATTCTCGATGTAAAGAAGACGGGTCACGGGTGCCGGCGGTGGCCGTTTGGCCTGTGGATTGGCCGGATGTGGCATTCTCCGGCCGTAAAGGGCTTGTATTTTTCAGGCTTTGTCGCTAATCGCCCCGCAACCCGAAACCAACCAAGCCGCCCAGGGAAGTTTGAGATGGCCAAAGGAAAATTCGAGCGCACGAAGCCGCATGTGAATGTCGGGACGATTGGTCACGTTGACCATGGGAAGACGACCTTGACGGCGGCGATCACGAAGTTTTTCGGTGAGTTCAAGGAGTACGATCAGATTGACGCTGCGCCGGAAGAGAAGGCGCGCGGCATCACGATCTCGACGTCGCATGTGGAGTACGAGACGGAGAACCGGCACTACGCGCATGTGGACTGCCCTGGGCACGCGGACTACGTGAAGAACATGATCACGGGTGCGGCGCAGATGGACGGGGCGATATTGGTGGTTTCGGCGGCCGACGGCCCGATGCCGCAGACGCGCGAGCACATTCTTCTGGCGCGCCAGGTGGGTGTTCCGGCGATCGTTGTGTTCATGAACAAGGTTGACCAGGTTGACGATCCGGAGCTTCTGGAGCTGGTGGAGCTTGAGGTGCGCGAGCTTCTGTCGTCCTATGAGTTCCCGGGCGACGAGATTCCGATTGTGAAGGGGTCGGCGCTGGCTGCGCTGGAGGGCAACAGCCCCGAGATCGGCGAGAACGCGGTTCGCGAGCTGATGAAGGCGGTTGACGAGTACATTCCGACGCCGGAGCGTCCGATCGACCAGCCGTTCCTGATGCCGATCGAGGACGTGTTCTCGATCTCGGGCCGCGGCACGGTTGTGACGGGCCGTGTGGAGCGCGGCATCGTGAAGGTTGGCGATGAGGTTGAGATCATCGGCATCCGTCCGACGCAGAAGACGACGGTGACGGGCGTCGAGATGTTCCGCAAGCTGCTCGACCAGGGCCAGGCGGGCGACAACATCGGCGCGCTTCTGCGCGGCATCGACCGCGACGGGGTGGAGCGCGGGCAGGTTCTTGCGAAGCCCGGTTCCGTGACGCCGCACACGAAGTTCAAGGCCGAGGCCTACATCCTGACGAAGGAGGAGGGCGGGCGTCACACGCCGTTCTTCACCAACTACCGTCCGCAGTTCTATTTCCGGACGACGGACGTGACGGGCGTGGTGAAGCTGCCCGAGGGCACCGAGATGGTGATGCCGGGCGACAATGTGACGATGGATGTGGAGCTGATCGTGCCGATTGCGATGGAGGAGCGTCTTCGCTTCGCCATCCGCGAGGGCGGCCGCACCGTGGGTGCCGGCATCGTCGCCTCCATCACCGAGTAACAAGGCCGTACGCACTCGGCACCGCGGCGCGCTTCACGCGCGCCGCAACCGTCTGGCGCAGCGGCGAATATTGCTTATATGGGTTGCGGGGCGCTGCGGACTCGAAGCAACGGGCTTGAAGCATCGCCGTTCAGGCTCTAGAAGCATCGGGCAGCAGAGCGCTGCGATAGGGGTATAGCTCAGTTGGTAGAGCGGCGGTCTCCAAAACCGCAGGTCGGGGGTTCGAGCCCCTCTGCCCCTGCCATCCTCCCGGATGCCGGGCGAATGGATGCGAAACCCACTTGCGCCCCAGGGCAAGAGCAATTATGTAGTGAGCCAAGACAGACGGTGCGTGGAGCCGGCGAAGGGCTTTACGCGCCTTTGTTGCGTGTGCGGCGTAGCCGTAGGCACAAAGGCCGTGTGTGCGTTGGGTATGTGGCGGCTGCAGCAGTTCGTCGCGGTTCGACGGCCGGCGTGACTCAGAGGTTCCGGAGTTTCCGGGCGTTTCAAGAACAAGAGCGGTAGATGGCCTCCAAGACCACGAATCCCTTTACATTTCTTCAGCAGGTGCGGTCCGAAACCGCGAAGGTGACGTGGCCTTCGCGGCGGGAGACCATGATTTCGACGGTGATGGTGCTTGTGTTCGCTTGCCTGGCTGCGCTCTTCTTCTTTGCCGCCGATCAGATCATGGCGTGGGCGATCGAGCTGATCCTCGGGATCGGCGTGTGAAGTCGGCGGTAAAGGGAGACCATTTTAAGATGACTGCGCGGTGGTACATCGTCCACGCCTATTCGAATTTCGAGAAGAAGGTTGCCGAATCGATCGAGGAGCAGGCGCGCCAGAAGGGCTTGAGTCACCTGATCGAGCATGTCGTTGTGCCGACTGAGAAGGTCGTCGAGGTCCGGCGCGGCCGCAAGGTGGATGCTGAACGCAAGTTCTTTCCGGGATATGTGCTGGTCAAGGCCGAACTGACGGATGCGGTGTTCAGCCTGATCAAGAACACGCCTAAGGTGACTGGCTTTCTGGGCGACTCCCGGCCCGTCCCGATCACGGAAGCCGAGGCGCAGCGCATTCTGACCCAGGTGCAGGAGGGCGTGGACCGGCCGAAGCCTTCCGTCACCTTCGAGATCGGCGAGCAGGTGCGCGTCTCCGACGGACCCTTCGCATCCTTCAATGGCTATGTGCAGGAAGTGGACGAGGAGCGCTCGCGGCTCAAAGTCGAGGTTTCGATCTTCGGGCGTGCCGTGCCCGTCGATCTGGAGTTCGGTCAGGTCGAGAAGACCTGACCGGCGGCTCCGGTTTTCCGGAGCGGAAGGGTGGAAGGAACCGGGCGCTGAGCCGGCGCCCAAGCGTTCCGCACCACCAGACTGCAACCGCCGGCTCTTCAGACGAGAGCTGGCTTGGACAACAAGGCAGATGAGATATGGCTAAGAAAGTTGCAGGCCAGCTCAAGCTTCAGGTTCCCGCGGGGTCGGCGACGCCGTCGCCGCCGATCGGACCTGCGCTTGGTCAGCGCGGCATAAACATCATGGAGTTCTGCAAGGCGTTCAACGCGCAGAGCCAGGACATGGAGAAGGGCGCGCCCATCCCGGTGGTCATCACCTACTACCAGGACAAGTCCTTCACCTTCACCATGAAGACACCGCCGGTGAGCTACTTCCTGAAGAAGGAAGCGAAGATCACCTCGGGCGCGAAGGAGCCGGGCAAGCAGACGGTCGGCCAGATCTCCCGCGACAAGGTGCGGCAGATCGCCGAGGCGAAGATGAAGGATCTGAACGCGTACGACATCGAAGCGGCCGTGCGCATGGTCGAGGGCTCGGCCCGTTCCATGGGCCTTGAAGTGGTGGGCTGACGAGATGGCAAGGAAACTTTCCAAGCGTGTGGCCAAGAGCCGCGAGGGCATCGACCGCAACAAGCAGTACGCGCTCGAGGAAGCTGTCAAGCTGATCAAGGAGCGTGCGTCGGCGAAGTTCGACGAGACCGTCGAGGTGGCGATGAATCTGGGGGTCGATCCCCGTCATGCGGACCAGATGGTGCGCGGCGTGGTCAACCTGCCGCATGGCACGGGCCGTGCGGTGCGGGTCGCCGTCTTCGCCAGGGGCGACAAGGCCGAGGAGGCGAAGGCTGCCGGTGCAGAGGTGGTTGGCGCCGAGGATCTGGTGGAGGCCGTGCAGAACGGTGAGATCAATTTCGACCGCTGCATCGCCACGCCCGACATGATGCCGCTGGTCGGCCGGCTGGGTAAGGTGCTGGGCCCGCGCGGCCTGATGCCAAACCCGAAGGTGGGCACGGTGACGACGGACGTCGCGGGTGCGGTGAAGGCCTCCAAGGGCGGTGCCGTCGAGTTCCGCGTCGAGAAGGCCGGCATCGTGCATGCCGGTGTCGGCAAGGTCTCCTTCGACGAGAAGGCGCTTGCCGAGAATGTGCGCGCCTTTGCCGACGCCGTCATCAAGGCCAAGCCGTCCGGCGCCAGGGGCAACTACGTGAAGCGCGTGGCCATCACCTCGACCATGGGGCCGGGCGTGAAGGTCGACCTGTCGACGCTCGCGGCGTCGTAGACGAATTGCGGGAAGGCGCGTCCTTCCCGAACCCCGTCCGGGCCGGCAACGGCCCGGAGCCGGAGGGAGACCTCCGGACATCCTGTCCGAGATTGCAGGCGGCTTGCCTTAATTCCTGATGGGGCCTGCATGAGACGGGTGAACTGGACATGACGCTGGGACAGGCTCCTGGCCGTGGAAGGTTCGAACCGTGTTGGCCTTTTGTCCGAGGCTGGCCTTTGTGCCGGCAAGGCGAAAGGGGACAGGATCCTCGAGCGTCGTTCGGGTGATCCTTAACCGGAAAGCCCGATCGGCAAAAGGCAACCCGGCGGCAATCCCCAGAAAGGGTGCGTCGCCAACTGGAGAAAGGCTGTGGACAGAGCGGAGAAACGCGAGTTTGTCGCGAGCCTGAACAAGGTGTTTGAAAGCACCGGTTCGGTGGTCGTGGCGCACTATTCCGGCCTGACGGTCGCGCAGTTGAACGACCTGAGGTCGAAGATGCGCGCGGCCGGCGGCACGGTCAAGGTCGCGAAGAACCGCCTCGCCAAGATCGCTCTTCAGGGTACGAAGTCCGAAGGCATTCAGGCCCTCTTCGAGGGACAGACCCTGATTGCCTACTCGGATGATCCGGTCGCGGCTCCCAAGGTCGCCAACGACTTCGCCAAGACGAATGAGAAGCTGATCATTCTCGGCGGAGCGATGGGCGAGACCACGCTCGACGCGGACGGTGTGAAGGCGCTTGCCGCGCTGCCGTCGCTCGACGAGCTGAGGGCCAAGATCGTCGGCATGATCAACACGCCGGCAACCCGGATCGCCCAGGTCGTCAATGCGCCGGCAGGCCAGCTTGCCCGCGTTTTTGGCGCCTATGCCCGGAAGGACGAGGCGGCGTGAGGCCGTTCCTGAGACACAAACACAGTTCGAACTTTCTGAAGGAAATGAACAATGGCTGATCTTGCGAAGATCGTGGAAGACCTTTCGAACCTGACCGTGCTTGAGGCGGCAGAGCTTTCGAAGATGCTTGAAGAGAAGTGGGGCGTCTCGGCGGCTGCTCCTGTGGCGGTTGCGGCGGTAGCCGGCGGTGCTGCGGCTCCGGCTGCGGCGGCTGAGGAGAAGACCGAGTTCGACGTCATCCTGGCCGATGCCGGCGCCCAGAAGATCAACGTGATCAAGGAAGTGCGCGCCATCACGGGCCTGGGCCTGAAGGAGGCCAAGGATCTGGTCGAGTCCGCGCCCAAGCCGGTGAAGGAAGGCGTGGCGAAGGACGAAGCCGAGAAGATCAAGGCGCAGCTCGAGGGAGCCGGCGCCAAGGTCGAGCTGAAGTAATTTTAGCCGCCGGTCCGCGGGCACATGCCCGCGGACCGAAGCGGCCCCGAAGACGCGAAAACCTTTTTCCTGAAGGCCGGAAAGGCGGCTTTCAGGAAACGGGTTTTCATCCGTTTGGATTGGCCGTCTCTCTGACCGGGTTCGGAAGACGGCTCGTATTGGCAGGCAAGCGGCAGGCAAGGAGCGACGATGGCCCAGACCCAGACTTTCAACGGTCGCAGGCGCGTACGCAAGTTTTTCGGTAAGATTCCGGAAGTTGCGGAGATGCCGAACCTCATCGAGGTTCAGAAAGCATCCTACGACCAGTTCCTCATGGTCGAGGAGCCTGAGGGCGGGCGGCCCGACGAGGGGCTGCAGGCGGTCTTCAAGTCCGTCTTCCCGATCCAGGATTTCGCGGGCACCGCGATGCTCGAATTCGTCAAGTACGAGTTCGAGGCGCCCAAGTTCGACGTCGAGGAGTGCCGCCAGCGCGACCTGACCTATGCGGCGCCGCTCAAGGTGACGCTGCGCCTCATCGTGTTCGACGTTGACGAGGACACGGGCGCCAAGTCCATCAAGGACATCAAGGAGCAGGACGTCTACATGGGCGACATGCCGCTCATGACGGACAATGGCACCTTCATCGTGAACGGCACCGAGCGCGTGATCGTCTCGCAGATGCACCGCTCGCCGGGCGTCTTCTTCGACCACGACAAGGGCAAGTCACACTCTTCCGGTAAGCTTCTCTTCGCGGCGCGCGTCATTCCCTATCGCGGCTCCTGGCTCGACATCGAGTTCGACGCCAAGGATATCGTGCATGCCCGCATCGACCGGCGCCGCAAGATTCCGGTGACTTCGCTGCTCATGGCGCTTGGCATGGACGGCGAGGAAATCCTCTCCACCTTCTACGACCGTCTCACCTACATCCGTGACGGCGAGAACTGGCGCGTGCCGTTCTCGGCCGAGCGCTTCCGCGGCATGAAGGCGGCCACCGACATCATCGACGCCGACACGGGCGAGGTGGTGCTCGAGGCCGGCAAGAAGATGACGGCCCGTCAGGCACGGCAGCTTGCAGAGAAGGGGCTGAAGGCGATCCGCGCCACCGACGACGATCTCCTCGGCAATTACCTTGCCGAGGACATCGTCAACATGGAGACGGGCGAGATCTATCTGGAAGCCGGCGACGAGATCGACGACAAGACGCTGAAGGTGCTTCTGGATGCGGGCGTGGATGAGGTTCCCTTCCTCGACATCGACCACGTCAATGTCGGCGCCTACATCCGAAACACGCTGGTGGCCGACAAGAACGAGAGCCGGCAGGAAGCGCTGTTCGACATCTACCGGGTGATGCGCCCGGGCGAGCCGCCGACGCTGGAGACGGCCGAGGCGATGTTCCACTCGCTGTTCTTCGACCCCGAGCGCTACGACCTTTCGGCGGTGGGCCGCGTGAAGATGAACATGCGGCTGGAGCTCGACTGCCCTGATACCGTGCGCGTGCTGCGCAAGGAGGACATCGTCGCGGTGGTCAAGACGCTGGTCGATCTGCGCGACGGCAAGGGTGAGATCGACGACATCGACAATCTCGGCAACCGCCGTGTGCGCTCGGTCGGCGAGCTGATGGAGAACCAGTACCGGGTGGGTCTCTTGCGCATGGAGCGTGCGATCAAGGAGCGCATGTCCTCGATCGACATCGACACTGTCATGCCGCAGGACCTGATCAACGCGAAGCCCGCGGCGGCGGCCGTGCGCGAGTTCTTCGGCTCCTCGCAGCTTTCGCAGTTCATGGACCAGACAAATCCTCTGTCCGAGATCACGCACAAACGGCGCCTTTCGGCGCTTGGCCCGGGCGGCCTGACGCGCGAGCGGGCGGGCTTCGAGGTGCGCGACGTGCACCCGACGCACTATGGCCGCATCTGCCCGATCGAGACGCCGGAAGGCCCGAACATCGGCCTCATCAACTCGCTGGCCACCTTCGCCCGCGTGAACAAGTACGGCTTCATCGAGACGCCGTACCGCAAGATCGTGGACGGGAAGGTCACCGACGAGGTGGTGTATCTCTCGGCGATGGAGGAGGCCAAGCACTACGTTGCACAGGCCAATGCCGCGCTCGATGAGGAAGGCCGCTTCGCGGACGAGTTCGTCGTCTGCCGTCATGCCGGCGAGGTCATGATGGCCCCGCGCGAGAACGTCGATCTGATGGACGTCTCGCCGAAGCAGCTCGTCTCGGTTGCCGCGGCGCTCATCCCGTTCCTCGAGAACGACGACGCCAACCGCGCGCTCATGGGCTCGAACATGCAGCGTCAGGCCGTGCCGCTGGTGCGCGCCGAGGCGCCCTTCGTCGGCACTGGCATGGAGCCGATCGTGGCGCGCGATTCGGGCGCGGCCATCGCCGCGCGCCGGACGGGCATCGTGGACCAGGTGGACGCGACGCGTATCGTCATCCGCGCGACGGAGGACGTGGATGCGTCCCAGTCGGGCGTCGATATCTACCGGCTGCAGAAGTTCCAGCGCTCGAACCAGAACACCTGCATCAACCAGCGTCCGCTGGTGCGCGTGGGCGATCACGTGAACAAGGGCGACATCATCGCTGACGGCCCGTCGACGGACCTTGGCGATCTGGCGCTTGGCCGTAACGTGCTCGTCGCCTTCATGCCCTGGAACGGCTACAACTACGAGGACTCCATCCTGCTTTCCGAGCGCATCGTGCGCGACGACGTCTTCACCTCGATCCACATCGAGGAGTTCGAGGTGATGGCCCGCGACACCAAGCTCGGGCCGGAGGAGATCACGCGCGACATTCCGAACGTTTCGGAAGAGGCGCTGAAGAACCTCGATGAGGCGGGCATCGTCTATATCGGTGCCGAGGTGCAGCCGGGCGACATCCTGGTCGGCAAGATCACGCCGAAGGGCGAAAGCCCGATGACGCCGGAGGAGAAGCTGCTGCGCGCCATCTTCGGCGAAAAGGCCTCAGACGTCCGCGACACCTCCATGCGCATGCCGCCCGGCGCCTACGGCACGGTGGTCGAGGTGCGCGTCTTCAACCGCCACGGTGTGGAGAAAGACGAGCGCGCGATGGCCATCGAGCGCGAGGAGATAGAGCGGCTGGCCAAGGACCGTGACGACGAGCAGTCGATCCTTGACAGGAACGTCTACGCGCGCCTGGCGGAGATGCTGACCGGCAAGCAGGCGATTGCGGGACCGAAGGGCTTCAAGAAGGGCACCACGCTCACCGCGGAACTGCTTGAGGAGTATCCGCGTTCGCAATGGTGGCAGTTTGCCGTCGAGGATGAAAAGCTGCAGAGCGCCCTCGAAGCGCTTCGCGCCCAGTATGACGAGTCCAAGAAGGCGCTCGAGCAGCGCTTCATGGACAAGGTCGAGAAGGTGCAGCGCGGCGACGAGATGCCGCCCGGCGTCATGAAGATGGTCAAGGTCTTCGTTGCCGTGAAGCGCAAGATGCAGCCGGGAGACAAGATGGCCGGCCGGCACGGCAACAAGGGTGTGGTCTCCAAGATCGTTCCCATCGAGGACATGCCGTTCCTCGAGGACGGCACGCCGGTGGACATCGTGCTGAACCCGCTCGGCGTGCCGAGCCGCATGAATGTCGGCCAGATCCTGGAGACGCATCTGGGCTGGGCGTGTGCGGGTCTCGGCAAGCAGGTCGGCGAGCTGATCGACGCCTATCGCGAGACCGGCGACATCAAGCCGCTTAGGCAGAAGATCGAATCGCTGATCCCGGACAACGACCGCAACGAGCCTGTCCGCCAGTACGATGACGAAAGCCTCCTGCGGCTGGGCGAGCAGATGCGCCGCGGCGTTTCAGTAGCGACGCCTGTCTTCGACGGCGCTCACGAGGCCGACATAAACCAGATGCTGGAAGAGGCGGGCCTCGACAAGAGCGGTCAGGTGACGCTCTACGACGGACGCACGGGCGAGCCATTCGACCGCAAGGTGACGGTGGGCTATATCTACATGCTCAAGCTGCATCACCTTGTGGACGACAAGATCCACGCCCGCTCCATTGGCCCGTACTCGCTGGTCACCCAGCAGCCTCTGGGCGGCAAGGCGCAGTTCGGCGGCCAGCGTTTCGGCGAAATGGAGGTGTGGGCGCTCGAAGCCTATGGCGCGGCCTACACGCTGCAGGAGATGCTTACCGTCAAGTCGGACGACGTGGCCGGCCGCACCAAGGTCTACGAGGCCATCGTGCGCGGCGACGACACCTTCGAGGCGGGCATCCCTGAAAGCTTCAACGTGCTCGTCAAGGAGATGCGTTCGCTGGGTCTCAACGTGGAGCTGGAGAACTCGCGGCTCGATACCCCGCCACCGGCGCAACTGCCCGAAGCGGCTGAGTGACCAAGATGCGATACCGGCGCGCCGCGGCCTTTTGCGGCGCGCCGTGACAGCGGTGCGGCGACGAACGAGCGAGGCGGTGTCGCCGAATGCCCGCCAGGAACAAGAAGATTTAAGGGACCTCACGTCCCGCAAAGGAGATCGGCATGAACCAAGAGGTCATGAACCTGTTCAACCCTCAGGCGCCGGCACAGACCTTCGATTCCATCCGGATCTCGCTCGCGAGCCCGGAGAAGATCCTGTCCTGGTCCTACGGCGAGATCAAGAAGCCGGAGACCATCAACTACCGCACCTTCAAGCCGGAGCGTGACGGCCTCTTCTGCGCGCGCATCTTCGGTCCCATCAAGGACTACGAGTGCCTGTGCGGCAAGTACAAGCGCATGAAGTACAAGGGCGTCATCTGCGAGAAGTGCGGCGTGGAGGTTACGCTCTCCCGCGTGCGCCGCGAGCGCATGGGGCACATAGAGCTTGCCGCCCCGGTGGCGCATATCTGGTTCCTGAAGTCGCTGCCGTCCCGCATCGGCACGCTGCTCGACATGACGCTCAAGGACATCGAGCGCGTGCTCTACTTCGAGAACTACATCGTTACCGAGCCGGGCCTCACGGCGCTCAAGGAACATCAGCTCCTCTCCGAAGAGGAGTACATGATGGCCGTGGACGAGTATGGCGAGGATTCCTTCACCGCCATGATCGGCGCTGAGGCCATCCACCACATGCTCGAGACGCTAGACCTCCAGAAGGTGGCGAACGACCTGAGGTCCGAGCTCGCCTCCACGACGTCCGAGCTGAAGCAGAAGAAGCTTCTGAAGCGGCTCAAGGTGGTGGAGAACTTCATCGAGTCCGGCAACCGGCCGGAATGGATGGTGATGAAGATCATCCCCGTCATTCCGCCGGATCTGCGCCCGCTCGTGCCCCTCGACGGCGGCCGCTTCGCGACGTCGGATCTGAACGATCTCTACCGCCGCGTGATCAACCGCAACAACCGCCTGAAGCGGCTGATCGAGCTCAAGGCGCCAGGCATCATCATCCGCAACGAGAAGCGCATGCTGCAGGAGGCGGTGGACGCGCTGTTCGACAACGGACGCCGCGGCCGCGTCATCACGGGTGCCAACAAGCGCCCGCTGAAGTCGCTGTCGGACATGCTGAAGGGCAAGCAGGGCCGCTTCCGCCAGAACCTGCTCGGCAAGCGCGTGGACTATTCGGGCCGTTCGGTGATCGTGACAGGCCCGGAGCTCAAGCTGCACCAGTGCGGCCTGCCGAAGAAGATGGCGCTGGAGCTCTTCAAGCCGTTCATCTACGCGCGGCTTGACGCGAAGGGCTATTCGTCCACCGTCAAGCAGGCCAAGAAGCTGGTCGAGAAGGAGCGTCCGGAGGTCTGGGACATTCTGGATGAGGTAATCCGCGAGCATCCGGTGCTGCTCAACCGCGCGCCGACCTTGCACCGCCTCGGCATCCAGGCCTTCGAGCCGGTGCTGATCGAGGGCAAGGCGATCCAGCTTCATCCGCTCGTCTGCACGGCGTTCAACGCGGACTTCGACGGCGACCAGATGGCCGTGCACGTGCCGCTTTCGCTGGAAGCCCAGCTTGAAGCGCGCGTGCTGATGATGTCGACCAACAACATCCTGCACCCGGCTTCGGGCGCGCCGATCATCGTGCCGTCGCAGGACATGGTTCTGGGACTCTACTACCTGTCCATCATGAACCAGAACGAGCCGGGCGAGGGGATGGCGTTCGCCGATATGGGCGAGCTGCACCACGCGCTCGAAAACAAGGTCGTCACCCTGCACACCAAGATCAAGGGCCGGTACAAGACCGTCGATCAGGACGGCAATCCGGTTTCCAAGATTTACGAGACGACGCCGGGGCGCATGATCATCGGCGAGCTTCTGCCGAAAAACCCGAACGTGCCGTTCGACATCTGCAATCAGGAGATGACCAAGAAGGCCATCTCCAAGATGATCGACACGGTCTACCGTCACTGCGGCCAGAAGGAGACGGTGATCTTCTGCGACCGCATCATGGCGCTAGGCTTCGCCCAAGCGTGCAAGGCGGGCATCTCCTTCGGCAAGGACGACATGGTCATCCCCGAGACGAAGGCCAAGCTGATTGCTGAGACCGAGGCGCTCGCCAAGGAATACGAACAGCAGTACAACGACGGCCTCATCACGCAGGGCGAGAAGTACAACAAGGTCGTCGATGCCTGGGCCAAGTGCTCCGAGCGCGTGGCCGACGAGATGATGAAGCGCATCAAGGCGATCGAGTTCGACGAGAACGGCCGGCAGAAGCCGATGAACTCGATCTACATGATGAGCCATTCGGGCGCCCGCGGCTCGCCGGCGCAGATGCGCCAGCTTGCCGGGATGCGCGGCCTGATGGCCCGCCCGGACGGCTCGATCATCGAGACGCCGATCATCTCGAACTTCAAGGAAGGCCTGACCGTGATGGAGTACTTCAACTCCACCCACGGCGCGCGCAAGGGCCTGGCCGACACGGCGCTAAAGACGGCGAACTCCGGTTACCTCACCCGCCGTCTGGTGGACGTGGCGCAGGACTGCATCGTGACGGTGCAAGATTGCGGCACCGACAAGGGCCTCACCATGCAGCCCATCGTGGACGCCGGTCAGGTGGTGGCTTCCATCGGCCAGCGCGTGCTTGGCCGCACGGCGCTTGAGGATGTCGTGCATCCGGTTTCGGGCGAGGTGATCGTGCCGGCCGGCAAGCTGATCGACGAGCGCGACGTGGAGGCGATCGAAGGTGCGGGCATTCAGACGGTCCGTATCCGTTCGGCGCTGACCTGCGAGGTGCGTAACGGCGTCTGTGCGGTCTGCTACGGTCGGGATCTTGCACGCGGCACGCCGGTCAACATCGGCGAGGCGGTCGGCGTCATCGCCGCCCAGTCGATCGGCGAGCCGGGCACGCAGCTCACCATGCGCACCTTCCACATGGGCGGTACCGCGCAGGTGGTGGACCAGTCCTTCCTCGAAGCCTCCTTCGAGGGCACGGTGAAGATCCGCAACCGCAACGTGGTGCGCAACTCGGACGGCCATCTGGTCGTGATGGGCCGCAACATGGCGGTGCTGATCCTGGACGAGGGCGGCAACGAGCGCGCCTCGCATCGTGTCACCTACGGCGCGCGCCTCTATGTGGATGACGGCGACAAGGTGAAGCGCGGCCAGCGCATCGCCGAGTGGGACCCCTACACCCGCCCGATGCTCACCGAGGTGGAAGGCACGGTCGCCTTCGAGGACCTGGTGGACGGCGTGTCGGTGCAGGAGACCACGGACGAGTCGACGGGCATCACCAAACGCGAGGTCATCGACTGGCGCTCCACGCCGCGTGGCGCGGATCTCCGGCCGGCGATCACCATCCTCGACGAGAAGGGCAAGGTGGCCAAGCTCGCCCGCGGCGGCGACGCGCGCTTCCTGCTCTCGGTGGAGGCGGTGCTCTCGGTGGATGCCGGCGCCAAGGTGAAGCCGGGCGACGTGATCGCGCGTATCCCGACCGAAAGCGCGCGCACCAAGGACATCACCGGTGGTCTGCCGCGCGTGGCGGAACTCTTCGAGGCGCGGCGCCCGAAGGATCACGCCATCCTGGCCGAGATCGACGGTACCGTGCGCCTTGGCCGCGACTACAAGAACAAACGGCGCATCATCATCGAGCCGCACGACTCCTCGCTGGAGCCGGTGGAATATCTTATCCCCAAGGGTAAGCCGTTCCATCTGCAGGATGGCGACGTCATCGAGAAGGGCGACTTCATCCTCGACGGCAATCCGGCGCCGCACGACATCCTGGCGATCAAGGGCGTGGAGGCGCTGGCTTCCTATCTCGTCAACGAGATTCAGGAGGTCTACCGGCTGCAGGGCGTGGTGATCAACGACAAGCACATCGAGGTGATCGTTCGCCAGATGCTGCAGAAGGTCGAGATCACTGCTCCGGGCGACTCGACCTACATCCCCGGCGACCACGTGGACGCGGTCGAGTTCGAGGAGGTCAACGAACGCCTTATCGAGGAAGGCAAGAAGCCGGCGGAAGGCCAGCCGGTGCTGCTCGGCATCACCAAGGCCTCGCTGCAGACGCCGTCCTTCATCTCCGCCGCCTCCTTCCAGGAAACCACACGCGTGCTGACCGAGGCGGCCGTCGCCGGCAAGATCGACACGCTGCAGGGCCTCAAGGAGAACGTGATCGTCGGCCGCCTCATCCCGGCCGGTACCGGCGGCGCGATGACCCAGATCCGGCGTATCGCGCGCGCTCGCGACGAGCTGATCCTCGACGAGCGCCGCAAGGAGCAGGGTGCCGAAATCGCAGGGCCCATGCTTGCCGACATGACGAATCAGCCGGCTCAGTAATCAGGCCGGAAAATCGTCCATCCACGAGCCGCCCCGTACACTCGGGGCGGCTTTTTTTATAGGCCGTGTCTTTGCTCTGTGGTGCGGCGGCTTGAGGGGATCAGGTGCGCTTCGCGCCAAGCGGCGGGACAGGAAACAGAATGGCTTCAACAGAGCCGCGAAAGGCACTAACACAGGCCAGCGTCCAGGAAGCCATTTTGGAAGGAAAGGCCGCGAGCATTGCTTGACATGGAGATACGGCCGGAGGCCGATGACGCCGGAGGCAATGGGGAATGCCATCCGCTTTTTGCGGAAGCGCCTTCCTCAGTGGAGTTCAACAAGCTGAGGAAGCGCCTCCTGCGACACGTGCGGCAGGCGATAGCCGATTTCGCGATGGTGACGCCGGGCGAGCGCTGGCTCGTCGCCCTGTCAGGGGGGAAGGATTCCTATGGCCTTCTGGCCATCCTACTCGATCTCAAATGGCGCGGTCTTCTGCCGGTCGAGCTTCTTGCCTGCAATCTCGATCAGGGCCAGCCGAACTTTCCCAAGCACGTGCTGCCGGAATATCTGACGCGCATCGGCGTGTCGCACCGCATCGAATATCAGGACACCTATTCGATCGTGACGGACAAAATCCCGGAAAGCCGCACTTATTGCTCGCTCTGCTCGCGCCTGCGGCGCGGCCATCTCTACCGCATCGCGCGGGAAGAGGGTTGTTCGGCCCTGGTGCTCGGCCATCATCGCGAGGACATTCTCGAAACCTTCTTCATGAACCTGTTTCACGGTGGACGGCTTGCGGCCATGCCGCCGAAACTCGTGAATGACGAGGGCGACGTGATGGTTCTGCGCCCGCTGGCCTATTGCGCGGAGGCCGATCTGGAAAAATTCGCAGAGGCCATGCGCTTCCCCATCATCCCGTGCGATCTGTGCGGCAGCCAGGACGGGCTGCAGCGCGGAGCCATGAAGGCGATGCTCGCCGACATCGAGCGACGGATGCCGGGCCGCAAGGACACGATGATCCGGGCGCTTGCGAATGTGCGCCCGTCACATCTGCTCGACCGCAAGCTGTTCGACTTCGCGAACCTTGCCCTTTCCCACCATCAGGAGACGCACACGGATGCGCTTTGACGACAATGAAATCGAGTGGCTCGCCGACCTGCTGGCGCGGGCCGCCGAAGCCGAGATCATGCCCCGCTTCCGCCGGCTTGGAGACGATGCGGTACGGGAGAAGTCCTCGCCAGTCGATCTGGTGACCGAAGCGGATATCAATGCGGAACGGGCGATCACGAAGGAGCTGAAGGCGCACTATCCCGATGCGCTCGTGGTGGGGGAGGAGGCCTGCGCGGAAGATCCCTCTCTTCTCCCGGCGCTGGACGATGCGGGGCTCGCCTTCACCGTGGACCCCGTTGACGGCACCTTCAATTTCGCCTCCGGCGTGCCGCTGTTCGGCGTCATGCTGAGCGTGGTTTCGGAGGGCGAGGTGGTGGCCGGGATCATTCACGATCCCGTCGGGGGCGGCTGGCTGATCGGCGCGAAGGGGGCGGGCAGCCATATTCGCGCGCCGGACGGAGGTTTGAGCAGGGTGCGCGTCGCCCCGCCTGCCGCGGTGTCGGAGATGAGCGGTTCGATCTCCTGGCAATTCATGGCCGAGCCTGAGCGTTCAGTGCTGGCACGCAATCATGCCAAGTGCCGCGCAGCCATCGGCTACCGCTGTGCCGCGCACGAATATCGGCTGATCGCCACGGGCCACGCCCATTTCGCCGTATACTCCAAGCTGATGCCGTGGGATCATCTTCCCGGCACACTCATTCATCGCGAGGCGGGCGGATATGTCGCCCGTTTCGACGGCAGCGCATACGAGCCGCAGCACAGGGAAGGGGGCCTGCTGGTCGCGCCGGACAAGGAGAGCTGGCAGGCGCTGCGGGCGGAACTCTGGGCCCGCTGACGGAACGGCCCGGAGGCGTTTGACAGCCTCCGGGCCGATGGCCTCTTTACACTGCCGGATTGACCTGCCGGAAGAGCCGCCAGCGCTCGCCGGCAAGCACCAGCACGAGCCCGATCAAGCCCACAATGAAGTAGCCTGCGGCGAGCGGCGTCAGCGTGCCGTCGAATGCCTGCCCGATGATGGCGCCGATGACGCCGCCGCCCAGCGTCGTCACGAAGCCGAGCACGGCTGCGGCCGTTCCTGCCACATGGCCAAGCGGCTCCATGGCGATGGCGTTGAAGTTCGAGCCCATCCAGCCGAACTGGAACATGGACACCGAGAATAGAACGAAAAAGAGAAGGAAGGGGATGGGTCCGGCGAGCGAAAGCGCCAGCCAGATGCCGTTGACGACGATGAAGCCGATCAGTGCGCCATGCGAAAGGCGGCGCATACCGAAGCGGCCGACCAGCCGGGCGTTGGTGAAGGAGGAGACGGCCATCAACCCCGCGCCGATGGCGAAGATCAGCGGGAACCAGGCACCGAGCCCGTAGATATCCACATAGATCTGTTGGGCGGAATTGATGAAGCCGAACAGCCCGCCGAAAATCACCGTCGAGGCAAGCGTGTAGCAGAGCGCGATGCGATCGGTGACGACGAACCGGAACCCTTCCATGATCACCTGGAACGACAGCGAGCGGCGCTGTTCGGGCGCGAGCGTCTCGGGAAGGCGCGTGGCGGCCCAGAACGTGATGGCAAGCGAAACGCCGCCCATCAGAAGGAAGATGACCGGCCAGTCGCCAAAGATCATGGCGGCCTGCCCGAGGCCGGGCGCGACGACGGGGATGATCATGAACACCATCATGACCATCGACATGACCTCCGCCATGCGCCGGCCGCCGAAGGTGTCGCGAATGGCCGAGATGGCGATGACGCGGGTGGCGGCGGCTCCGATGCCCTGCAGAAAGCGGAATGCGAGAAGGGCGGCGAAGTTCGACGCGAAGGCCGCGGCGAAGGCCGTGGCGACATAGATGGCGAGGCCGACCAGAAGCGGCCCGCGCCGTCCGAAACGGTCCGCGATCGGGCCGTAGAAAAGCTGTGCGCCGCCCAGACCCAGAATGTAGGCAGTGATAATGAATTGCCGCTCATTTTCGTCCGCAACGCCGAGCGCGGCGCCTATCTGCTGCAAGCCGGGCAGCATGATGTCGATGGCCATGGCGTTGAGCGCCATAAGCGCGGCGGTAAGTCCAATAAATTCGGCCTTGCCGATGGCGGAGCGCGATCGGGCGGGCTCTTTTTCAATAGCTGAATCGTCCATGGTCTGCTCCAGGCAGGGGCGTCGAAGCGCCTTCAATGGTCAAAACTCCGGGCTGACGGCTGGAGCCGCCCGGCGTGCAACAGGGGCGAAAAAATGCGTCGACCGGTTAGGTCGACGCGCGTGAAAATCGATTCTTCAGAGGCACTTGGCCGGGTTAAGACCGGCCATGCCGGAGGGATCGGTCAGGCCGCCCCGCGGACACTGACTCCCTTTTCCTCGAGGAAGGTCTGCAACTCGCCGGACTGGAACATCTCGCGCACGATGTCGCATCCGCCGACGAATTCGCCTTTCACATAAAGCTGCGGAATAGTCGGCCAGTTGGAATATTCCTTGATGCCCTGCCGCAGCTCGTCGGAGGTGAGGACGTTGACGCCATGATAGTCGACGCCGAGGTAATCGAGGATCTGCACCACCTGGCCGGAAAAACCGCACTGGGGGAAGGTAGGCGTTCCCTTCATGAAGAGAACGACGTCGTTTGACTTCACCTCGTTGTCGATGAATTCGCTGATACCGCTCATCGGTTGTCCTTTCGCAGCCGAGTCGAAGCCCGGCACTCGTAAGCTGTGCTGACCATTATCTATTGCAGGAAGCCGCCGGGTGCAATGCAGCGGGAAAGATTATCCGGGCCAATGCGCAATCCGGCGCAGGCAACTCCCGTTTAATCAGGCACGCTCGTCTGCAGGGCGAGCGCGTGCAGCGTGCCGCCCATCTTGCCCTTCAGCGCCTCGTAGATCATCTGGTGCTGCTGGACGCGCGTCTTGCCGCGGAAGCTCTCGGAAACGACCTCCGCCGCATAATGATCCCCGTCGCCTGCAAGGTCGCGGATGGTGACCTTCGCGTCGGGAATGGCCTCTTTGATCAGGCGCTCAATGTCACCGGCGCTCATTGCCATGGTGAAAACTCCCCTGCATCCCGTCCGTGTAACAGCGTCTCAGCCCTGCATAAACGCCGGGAACCATCCCTCATGGGCTTCTTCTAGTTCTGCCACCGATATGGCACGCGCCCCGCCAAGTTTCAATTCGCGACCGCCGGTCATCCCGATGCAGACAAGCGACACCCCCGCTTTTTCAGCTTCCTCGAAGAGCGCCTGAAGGGCTTCATCATCGGATTGGGCGGTGAGTACGTAGCGTCCCTGGTCCTCGCCGAAGAAGGCGGCTGCGGGATCCGCGGGCGGCTCGTCGATGATCGCGCCGATGCCGGAGGCCATCGCCATTTCGGCGAGCGCCACGGCAAGCCCGCCATCGGAGCAATCATGCACGGCGGTGGCCTTGCCTGAGCGGATCAGGCCGCGCACGAAATCGCCAGTGCGCTTCTCGTGTTCCAGGTCAACCGGAGGCGGCGTGCCTGCGGCGCGGCCGTGGATGTCGCGCAGATAGACGGACTGGCCGAGATGCGTGCCCCAGCCTTCCGGCGCGCCGGCAAGCAGGATCGCCTGGCCTTCAGCCGCAAAGGCAGTGCGCGCCATCCTCGACCAGTCGGGGATGAGGCCGACGCCGGCGATGGTGGGCGTGGGCGGAATCGCCTGGCCGAGCGTCTCGTTGTAGAGCGAGACATTGCCGGAGACGATCGGGAAGGAGAGCGCCCGGCAGGCCTCTCCGATGCCCTCTATGGCGCGCACGAACTGGCCCATGATCTCCGGCCGCTCGGGATTGCCGAAATTGAGGTTGTCCGTGACGGCGAGGGGATCGGCGCCGGTGGCGGTGAGGTTGCGCCAGCATTCGGCCACGGCCTGCTTGCCGCCCTCGTAAGGATCGGCCTCGCAGTAGCGCGGGGTGACGTCGGAGGAGAAGGCGAGGGCCTTTGTGGGATGCCCCTCCACGCGCACGACGCCGGCGTCGCCTCCCGGTATCTGCAGCGAATTGCCCTGGATCAGCGTATCGTACTGCTCCCAGACCCAGCGGCGGGAGGAAAGGTCGGGCGAGCCGATGAGCCTGACGAGCGCTTCGGCGATATCGGTTTGCGGCACGCTTGCCGGATCAAGGGCAGGGGGCGCCTTGGGAGCCACCCAGGGCCGGTCATACTCCGGCGCCTGGTCGCCCAGCTCCTTGATCGGCAGGTTTGCGACTTCTTCGCCCTGGTGAAGCACGCGGAAGCGAAGATCGTCGGTCGTGCGGCCGACCACCGCGAAGTCGAGGCCCCATTTGCGGAAGATCGCTTCCGCTTCCTCCCGCTTCTCTGGCCGGAGCACCATGAGCATGCGCTCCTGGCTTTCCGACAGCATCATTTCGTACGCCGACATGCCTTCCTCGCGCACGGGCACCTTGTCGAGGTCGAGCTCAATGCCGAGATTGCCCTTGGCGCCCATTTCCACGGCGGAGCAGGTCAGCCCCGCGGCACCCATGTCCTGGATGGCGATGACGGCGCCGGTGTCCATCAGTTCGAGGCAGGCTTCGAGCAGGCATTTTTCCGTGAAGGGGTCGCCCACCTGCACGGTGGGGCGCTTCTCGTCGATGCCCTCGTCGAACTCGGCCGAGGCCATGGTGGCGCCGCCCACGCCGTCGCGCCCCGTCTTGGCCCCCAGATAGACGACCGGCAGGCCGACGCCCTCGGCTTTCGAATAGAAGATCGCGTCGGTGCGGGCGAGCCCGGCGGCGAAGGCGTTGACAAGGCAATTGCCGTTGTAGCGCGGATCGAAATTGACCTCGCCGCCCACCGTCGGCACGCCGAAGGAATTGCCGTAGCCGCCGATGCCGGCCACAACACCCGCCACGAGATGCCGCGTCTTCGGATGGTCCGGCGCGCCGAAGCGCAGCGCGTTCATGGCCGCGATGGGCCGTGCGCCCATGGTGAAGACGTCACGCAGGATTCCGCCCACGCCGGTGGCCGCACCCTGATAGGGCTCGATATAGGAGGGGTGGTTGTGGCTCTCCATCTTGAAGACGACGCACTGGCCGTCGCCGATATCGACCACGCCTGCGTTCTCGCCCGGCCCCTGGATCACCTGCGGGCCGGAGGTGGGCAGCGTGCGCAGCCACTTCTTCGAGCTCTTGTAGGAGCAATGCTCGTTCCACATCGCCGAGAAGATGCCCAGCTCGGTGAAGGTCGGCTCGCGGCCGATCAGATCGAGAATGCGCTGGTACTCGTCTGGCTTGAGCCCGTGGGCTGCGATGAGTTCGTCCGTGATGGGAACCGTGTTGGGAATGGTCATCTGCTGCTGCTTCGGCGGGATTGGTCGGCTGGTTGCGTGCTTGGCGCCGTTGTCACGGTTCGCTTGGGGCATGTCAAACCTGATTCGAAGCGTGCCGGGAAGGTCACGTTCTGCTTAAGCCATAACGCGTGCACGGCGGTATAGAAATAGACGTCGAGTTCCAACGATTCCTCTGCGCCGCGGGTCTTTAAACGCCCTGCGTGCAACTGGTGTCGCCCCTCTGCCAGCGCTGGAGGTCGGCCGTAATCCTCGGCCCGAGAGAACCCTCCAGCAGTGGCCCGAAAAATTCGATGCGTCTCGATTCGCCTTCGGCCTGGACCACCAAAAGGGGCAGGCCCTCATAGTCGCCGGAAGGAACGACTAGGAATCGCGGCCGGCCGCTGAAGGAATTGAGTTCATTGGCCATGCGATAGGCGCTGAAAGCCTTGTCCGCGCTGGCGAACCAGCATCTGTGCGCCGCCATCGCTACCTGCTCCATGGCTTGTAGCGAGGCGCTCTTGCCGGAAGAGGGCCGGGAGGCAGGCACCGTTGCCTTGCAAGCGCCGAGGGCCAGCATCATCAGGGCTGCGAGGGGTGCTGCTACCAGCGCCCGGCTTCCGTTCATCTCTGCACCTTCGATTGTCGCCCGGTAAGACGGGATCGGGCAGTATCGCCTTAAGCCGCCAGGCTCATGACGCTTTCGAAGAGCGGCCGCCCGTCCGTGCCGCCATGGGCGTCCTCGATCAGGTTTTCCGGATGCGGCATGAGGCCGAGCACATTGCCCGCTTCGTTCACGATGCCGGCGATGTCGTTGACCGAACCGTTGGGGTTGGTGCCCTCTGCATAGCGGAAGACCACCTGACCTTCGCCTTCGATGCGGGCCAGTGTTTCAGGATCGGCGAAATAGTTGCCGTCGTGGTGAGCGACCGGGCAGCGGATGATCTGGCCCGGGGAATAGGCACGGGTGAAGGCGGTGTTGGCGTTGGCGACCTGGAGCTTCACATGGCGGCAGACGAATTTGAGCGACGCATTGCGCATCAGCGCGCCCGGCAGCAGGCCGGCCTCGAGCAGGATCTGGAAGCCGTTGCACACGCCCATGACGAGCACGCCCTGCGCCGCCTTTTCAGCTACGGCGCGCATCACCGGCATGCGCGCGGCAATCGCGCCGCAGCGCAGATAGTCGCCATAGGAGAAGCCGCCCGGGATGACGATGAGATCGACGTCGGGCAGCTCCGTTTCCGTCTGCCAGACGGTGAGGGGCGGTTTGCCCGAAATCTTCGTCAGCGCCGCGATCATGTCGCGGTCACGGTTGAGGCCGGGAAGCTGGATGACAGCGGATTTCATGCGTCGTGATGAGGCTGTGGCCTGTCGGCGGTGGAGTTTAGATCGAGGTAACGTTCAATTCGATCGAGGCGCTTGTCGTGGCGCGACAAAATTACACAAACGTTCGAAAGGTCGCGCTCGGCGGCTGCAAGCTGCCCGTTGATTACTTTAACTTCCCGCTTGATGTCACCCAGGGCGTCCGACAGGTTGCGGAAATGCTGCTCCATGTCCAAGACCATTCCGTAGAGCTGTTCCTGGCTGACTTCTGTCATATCCTGCCCCGCCACAACCTCAGGTAATGGCGATACTATAGTCTTCGATCACCGTATTAGCCAGCAGGCGCTCGCACATATCCTTGAGATCGGCTTGGGCCCGGGCGCGATCGGCCGTGTCGAGCTCGATATCGAACACCTTGCCCTGGCGCACTTCGCCGACGCCTGAGAAGCTGAGGGCCCGGAGCGCGCCTTCGATGGCCTTCCCCTGCGGGTCGAGTACACCGTCTTTCAACGTGACTGTGACACGTGCCTTGATCACGAAAACCGGTTCCCTGTCTTCAGTGCCGGGTCTGGCCGTTCGGCTTGGAGGAGACGAGCACGGGGCCGGAGGGCTTTGGCGGCTCGTTCTCGTTCATGATGCCGAGCCTGCGGGCCACTTCCTGATAGGCTTCCACAAGCCCACCCATGTCGCGGCGGAAACGGTCCTTGTCCAGCTTGTCGCGGGTGGAGATGTCCCACAGACGGCAGGAGTCGGGGGAAATCTCGTCGGCCACGACGATGCGCATCATGTCGCCTTCCCACAGGCGTCCGCATTCGATCTTGAAATCGACGAGCTGGATGCCGACGCCCAGGAAGAGGCCGGAAAGGAAGTCGTTGACGCGGATGGCGAGCGCCATGATGTCGTCGATCTCCTGGGGGCTCGCCCAACCGAAGGCCGTGATGTGCTCCTCGGAGACCATCGGGTCATCCAGCGCGTCCGCCTTGTAGTAGAACTCGATGATGGAGCGCGGCAGCACCGTGCCTTCCTCGATGCCGAGCCGCTTGGAAAGCGAGCCGGCGGCGATGTTGCGCACCACGATTTCGAGCGGAATGATCTCGACTTCCCGGATCAGCTGCTCGCGCATGTTGAGGCGCCGGATGAAGTGGGTGGGAATGCCCATCCGGTTGAGATGCTCGAACAGGTACTCGGAAATCCTGTTGTTGAGCACGCCCTTGCCGTCCACGACCTCGTGCTTCTTCTTGTTGAAGGCCGTGGCATCGTCCTTGAAGAACTGGATGAGCGTGCCGGGCTCAGGCCCTTCGTAAAGAATCTTGGCCTTGCCTTCGTAAATGCGGCGGCGACGGTTCATGGCATTCTCTGATGTTGGGTGCCGGTCTTCCAAATGGTGATCATGAGCCCGACTCGGCAAGAGGGAGGCGCCTGATAGCACTCGCGGTCTGTAACGCAAATGCGTTATTATCTCAATCGCCATTTCCTGGTTGTAACCAATGCGGGATTGACCCCCGGCGAACGGATGATTACGCGATTGACCGGAGATGGCTTCTGGTCTCTAACACTCCTATCCTGAATATCCATCTATCGCGTGGCCGCGCGGCGCGCGGCAGTGCTTGATCCGAGGGTAGCCCATGAGCAGCATGAAAGAACGTGAAGAAACCTTCGAGCGAATGTTCGTCCGTGATGAGGAGCTGAAGTTCAAGGCAACGGCGCGCCGCAACAAGCTGCTCGGCCTCTGGGCGGCGGAAAAGCTCGGCAAGAGCGGCGACGAGGCCGAAGCCTATGCCAAGCAGGTGGTGGTCGCGGATTTCCAGGAGGCGGGCGACGAAGACGTCTTCCGCAAGATCAGGGGCGATTTCGACGCGGCCGGCATCAGCGAACCGGATGAGGTCATCCGCAAGAAGATGATCGATCTGCTCGCGGAGGCCATAGAGCAGGTGAAGAGCTCTTAAGGTACGGCGGCGATGGCCACGCTTTCCGAGCGGCTCAAGGCGGGCGAGACCGTATTTTCGGCCTGGTCCACCATTCCAGATTCCCTCACGATAGAAGCCATCGCCAGCACCGCCTTCGAGGCCGTGACGCTCGATATGCAGCATGGCGGCCATCATGAGAACAGCGTGCTGCGCGGCGTTCTGCCGCTCAAGGAGCGCGGCCGGCATGTGATCGTGCGCATTCCGGTCGGCCGGTTCGACATGGCGAGCCGCGCGCTCGATTTCGGCGCCGAAGCGGTGATTGCGCCTATGGTGAATTCGCTGGAGGATGCGCGCCGTTTCGCCGCCGCCACGAACTATCCGCCGGTGGGTGAGCGGTCTTGGGGGCCGACCTTCGCCTTGCCCCGCTCGAAAGAGCCGGGCGGTCAGCACTGGCTCGACACGGCCAAGGGGCGCACGCTGGCCTTTGCCATGATCGAGACCCGCGCCGCGTTCGCATTAGTGGACGAGATCGTCGGTACGGAAGGGATCGACGGGATTTTCGTCGGTCCGGCGGATTTCTCCATCGCCTGGAGCAACGGTCGAACGGTTGACCCGACATTGCCGGACATGATGCAGGCCATCGGCGAGATCGCGGAGCGGGCGCGGGCGGCGGGCAAGCACGCGGCCATCTACTGCGCCGATCCCAGGATGGTGGGGCGGTATCATGCCATGGGATTCCGCTTTTTCGCCTTCGGCAACGACTACAGCTATATCGCGCAGGGCGCGGCCGACATGATCGAGAGGGCGCAGGCGAGCATCAATTCGAGTACCGAACCCGAGTCAAAGCTTTGACAGGAAGCGCGCGAAGGTGAGGGAGCCTTCCGGCCACGGCCCATAGCCTGCCTCGGCATTGATGTGGCCGGCGTTTCCTGCATCGAGAAAAAGCGAACCCCAGGCGGCCGCGATATCCTCGGCCGCTTCGAAACTGCCGAAATGGTCGTTGCGGCTTGCCACCACGATCGATGGGAAGGGCAGCGGATCGCGCGGGTAAGGGCCGAACGTCATCAGGTGCCTTGGCCTGATGTTCGGATTGGTGACCTCCGGCGGCGCGACGAAGAAAGCGCCCGCCACCGGCTTGCGGAAGCGCGGTATGCCATGTACGGCGCAGGCAATGCCCAATGAGTGGGCGACCAGAACGACCGGCTTTTCGGCTTCGTTCACCGCCTTGACGACATTGTCCACCCAATCTTCGCGGACGGGCTTTGACCATTCGGCCTGTTCTACGCGGCGGGCGGTGGACAGGCGCGCCTGCCACCGGCTCTGCCAGTGATCGGGGCCGGAATTGGTGTAGCCGGGGATGATGAGGATGTCGGCGTCCCTTGCTTTCATGGCCGCGCATGTAGCCAGCGTGTTCCCGCAGTGCAAGCGCCCGGCGTCTCATATTTTTTCCTTCCGGTTGGACCCCGATTGGCGATCCGGTCGGATGCCGATTGGTGAACAGCGCGTTTTCATTTCCGGCCTTGTGATGGTACCTTGCGGGGATCACATACGGGACACCGTCAAAGCTTCCGGCAGCCGCGCCGGAACGCAGAGCCCCGGAGATAAAAGATGACCGCGCTTCCCTTTTCCGCCACCACGCCCGTCCACCTCGACCGGGTTGCTCTCAAAGCGCGTGACGCCGAGGCACTCGGCCATTTCTACCGCGATGTTGTGGGGCTTCAGGAGCTTGAACGCCGGGGCAGCGTGATCGTGATGGGGGCCGGCGAGCGCTGGCTTCTCGAAATCGAGCAGGACGATGCCGCAAAGCCGGACGATCCGCGCGAGGCGGGCCTTTTCCACACGGCTTTCCTGCTGCCCACCCGGTCTGACCTCGCCCACTGGGCGCGCTACGCGATCGACCGGCAGATTGGGGTCGAAGGCGCATCGGACCATCTGGTTAGCGAGGCCATCTATCTGAGCGACCCCGAGGGAAACGGTATCGAGATTTACGCCGACAGGCCGCAGGAGCTCTGGCCCAGGCAGGATGACGAAGTGGCCATGAAGACGCTGCGGCTCAACTTCAACGATCTTTTCGCCGAAGCGGGCGAGGGGGCCTGGAACGGCGCGCCGGAGGGGACTGTGATCGGCCATGTGCATCTGCGCGTGGGCGACCCCGCCGAGGCGGAAAAGTGGTGGCGGGAGGCGGTCGGGCTCGACACCATGGCGCGCTACGGGCCGCAGGCCGTGTTTCTCGCCTCAGGTGGCTATCATCACCACATCGGCGTCAACAGCTGGCGCAGCGCCGGTGCGGGCCGGCGCGATCCCCGCCGCGCGGGGCTGGCGTGGATCAGCCTGAAATCCGCCGATGTCGCGGAGGAACGTGTCCTCGAAGACCCCTGGGGCACGGTGGTGAAGCTGGTGCCGCAAGAGCAGGCATAGCCTATACGAAACGCGGCCCTGGCAGGACTGGCGCCATGGCTCCGCTTCCGTTCCGCGCGCCTGTGCGGAAGCGCGGTGTTCGGAGGCGCTTTCAAGCCTCTCCGAACACCCTCTTGAAAATCGTGTCCACGTGTTTGGTGTGGTAGGCGAGGTCGAATTTCTCCCGGATTTCCTCCTCCGACAGCGCGGCGCGCACCTCCTTGTCGGCCAGCAGCTCTTCCAGGAAATCGGCGCCTTGCTCCCACACCTTCATGGCATTGCGCTGCACCAGCCGGTAGGCGTCCTCGCGGCTGACGCCGGCCTGTGTAAGCGCCAAAAGCACGCGCTGCGAATGGACGAGGCCGCGGAAGCGGTCGAGATTCTTCTGCATGTTCTGCGGATAAACGACCAGCCTTTCCACGAGCCCGGTAAGCCGCGCCAGCGCGAAATCGAGGGTCACCGTGGCGTCCGGTCCGATCATGCGCTCCACCGAGGAGTGGGAGATGTCGCGCTCGTGCCACAGGGCCACATTCTCCATGGCGGGCAGGGCATAGGCGCGCACCATGCGCGAAAGGCCAGTGAGGTTTTCCGAAAGCACCGGGTTGCGCTTGTGCGGCATTGCCGACGAGCCTTTCTGGCCGGGTGAGAAGAATTCCTCCGCTTCCAGAACCTCCGTGCGCTGCAGGTGGCGGATTTCCACCGCCAACCTTTCGATGGAGGAGGCGATGACGGCGAGCGTGGCAAAATACATCGCGTGGCGGTCGCGCGGGATCACCTGGGTGGAGATCGGCTCGGGCTTCAGCCCCATCTTTGCCGCCACATGGGCTTCCACGCGCGGATCGATATTGGCGAAGGTCCCGACCGCACCGGAGATGGCGCAGGTGGCGACCTCCTCGCGCGCCCGCTCCAGCCTTTCGCGGCAGCGGACGAACTCGGCATAGGCCTGCGCCAGCTTGAGGCCGAAGGTGGTGGGCTCGGCGTGGATGCCGTGGCTGCGGCCGATGGTGACGGTGTCCTTGTGCTCGAAAGCGCGTTGTTTCAGCGCGGCAAGCAGCTGGTCGAGATCAGCGAGAAGAATATCGCTCGCCCGCACGAGCTGGACGTTGAAACAGGTGTCTAGAACGTCGGACGACGTCATCCCCTGATGCACGAAGCGCGCGTCGGGCCCGACGATCTCTGCAAGATGCGTGAGAAAGGCGATGACGTCGTGCTTGGTCTCGCGCTCGATCTCGTCGATGCGGCCGATGTCGAAGGTGGCATTGCCGCCCTTTTCCCAGATGGTTTTGGCAGCCTCTTTCGGGATGATGCCGAGCTCGGCCATGGCATCGGCGGCATGCGCCTCGATCTCGAACCAGATGCGGAATTTCGACTCGGGCGACCAGATTGCGGCCATTTGCGGCCGCGAGTAGCGCGGGATCATGGGGCCTGCCTATGCTTCGGGAATGCCGGTTCGGGTCCTATCAGACGGAGGAACGAAGTCAACGCACGCGCAGCGCAAACCACAGCGAGGCCGCGAAAAGCGCCGCGAAGCCGATGGGAAAATAGAGCCTGAGGCCGATGACGGCGAACTGATAGAGGGCGCCGGCCACCGTGAAAGCGAATTGCACAAACCAGCCGCGCGTGAACGGCTCCTCGTGCCAGGCAGCGTAATAGATGCGATAGTCGAGCGCGAAAAGGATTGCCGTCACCGCGATGGTACCGAGCGCCAGCATCACGAAGGCGGCAGCGAACCGCCCGCTGGGTGCCTTGTTTTCCGCAACAAGGCGCGAGAGGAAGAGCGCTGCGGGGAACGCGAGGGCCGCGCCGATCCCGAACAGGAGGACGACGAGGGCCGCGTGGTGCGGATTGGCCCAGTGCGCGATGCCAAGATAGGCGCTGAGGCTTATGGTCAAGCCCCAGAGCAGGGCTCCCGCGAGTGCCGTGCGCGGGGATGGCACCGCCCGGCGCAGCCGCACCTTGAGCGGCGCACCGACGGCGGAATGATCCAGAATGTCCGTGTTGCCGGTCACAGCCGTCCGGTCACTGCTATAAAGCGGTGGTCGGGCCCTTCGAAGCCGAAGCGGCGGACCGCGATCATCACCGCGAAGACGGGGTTTGCTCCCTCGGGATGGAATGTCTGAACGCCCGTGATGCGATAGCCGAGCGGGCAGCCGCGGCTTTCCGGTATGGATTCGTCCTCGTGTACTGTCTGCGTTTCCTCGCCCGGCACGGTGCCGATTCGCAGGAGGCGGAAGCCCACGATCCTTTCGCCCAGATCGTCGCAGTTTTCCGGATGCTGCAGGTGCAGTTCCTCGAGCCGGAACTCAAGCGCGTCATCGAGTGCGGGCATGATGGGCCGGGGATTGACCAGCATGCGGTGCGGGTCGGCCGAGAGTTCGGTGACGGCGTTCCAGCCGGCGGTGAAACCGATGTTCTTCGTTAGCTCTTCATCGGAAATGATTGCGTCGCCACGTTCTTTTGCGCTCTGACGTGCTTGCTCCACGCTCGCCTGCTCGTCGTCCAGCCGCACGCGGACGGGCGTACCGGGAAGGAAAGTGTCGTTCGCGGTGTCGATGTAATAGCGATTGGCGTAGGGGAAGCCGGAGCCGTCCTGCACGCCGTATTCCTCGAAGGCGAAGATTCCTCCGTCGTCGCTGAAGCCGAGGATCTGGACGGTGGCCATGTCCCCAGCGCGTGCGGCCACCGAGAGAAGAAGGAGCGCGGCGGCGAGAGCTGCGAGGCGGATGATCGTCATAGTCTGTCCCCCATGCTGGGCCGAGATCAGCTTCCGAACCGTTTGCGCCAGGCGGGCGCGATATCGCCTTCGGCGCTTTCGGCGGCGTAAACCGCGCGGGCGATCGCGCGCGCCATGGTGGCGGCCGCCGCTGCGTGAAGCTCCATCGCGAAGTCGCGGTCGAACGCCACCTCCTTGCGCTCGGTCGAAAGGGCAAAGACGAGATCGCCATCTACGGGCGTGTGCGCGGGCCAGATGGCCCGTGCCAGGCCCCCGTGAGCGGCGATCGCAAGCCGGGTGGCTCCAGCCTTGTCCAGCTTGGCATCCGTGGCGATGACACCGATGGTGGTGTTCTCCAGGTTGCCGAATTTCTTCCGTACGACCCTGCTGGCATCCGCCGGGAACGGGGAGGGCATTCCAAGCCCGCCGAACTCGTCACCGATTTCGAAGGGGGCAGCCCAGAAATGTGCGGTGCCGCCGATGGTCACCGACCCGGCGGCGTTCACCGCCACCAGCGCGCCGACGGTAATGCCGTCCGAAAGCACCGTGGAGGCGGAGCCGAGCCCGCCCTTGAGCCCGGCCGTGAGGGCACCCGTACCCGCGCCCTCGGAGCCGATGGGAAATTCCGCGTGCGCATCGTGAACGGCCTCGAAGCCAAGCTCGCGATAGGGCGGAAAGCGGCCCCAGTTCTTCTCTCCGCCATTGGCAAGATCGAACAGGATGGCGGCAGGCACGATGGGCACGCGATGGCCGGCCGCCTGGAAGCCCCGGCCCATTTCGCGCAGAGCGGCCTGAGCGCCGGCGGCGGCATCAAGGCCGAAAGCAGAGCCTCCGGAAAGCACCACCGCATCGACGCGCTCGACGAGCGCATGGGGCGCGAGCAGATCGGTCTCGCGCGTTCCCGGCGCGCCGCCCAGCACCTTCACGCCCGCGACCGCCGGCTCGTCCGCCAGAACGACCGTGACGCCCGATTTCAGGCGATCGTCCCGGCTGTTGCCGACCTTCAGGCCCGCGACATCCGTAATCAGGTTTCTGGGGCCGGCCTGGAACACTATTCCACCTCCACGAAAGCGTGGCCGTCATAACGGAAGAGGTGGTAGAGGTCTCCCGTCATGTCACCTTTTTCGTCAAAACGGACGGTGCCGATGCTTGTCGGAAAATCCCGTCCAGCGAGGACGTCCTGGACGGGAACGCCTTGCGAGGCGGCCTCGCGAAGGGCGGCGGCCGCCACCTCGAGGGCTGTGAAGCCCGGAACGACATAGCCTTCCACGATCACCTCCGCCTCCTGAAGCGCAGCGAGCGCCTCCGGTGCTGCAAGCTCGCGCCAGTCCGGCATGCCGACCATCAGCACGCCTTCCGGCAGCGGGACCGAGCCGTCCTCGGCCTTGAGCGCCTCTCCGCCTGCAAAAACCACGTCATAGCCGAGGTTTGCGGCGTCGCGAGCCATGATGGCTATATCGGCGCGGTCGCCTCCGACGAAGACGTGGGTTGCGCCTGCGCGCCTCAGTCTGCCGACAAGGCCGATCTGATTGTCGAGCTGCGGCCGGTACGTGTCCACGAAGACGGGCTTGAGCTCCGCCAGTTCCGCCTGCGCCCGCAGATCCTCCGCGAGCTCCCTGCCATAGATCGTGCCGTCGTCAACGATGGCGAAGAATTCGCCGCGCCAGCGGCGCACAAGAATGTCCGACACCGCCTTGCGTTCGGCGTCGGCGCGCGGGCCGAGGCGATAGACGAGCCATCCGGTGCGCGTCTTGTGGTCCGTGAGGCCAGTGGTTCGCACGGGCGTTATGACGGGTATGCCTGCTTCCGTAAAAAGCGGCAGGGCGGCCTCGATCGCCGGTGTGCACAGAAAGCCGATGACGATGGAGGCGCCTTTTTCCATGAGCTGCCTTGCGGCTGCCGCACCGCCATCCTCCGTGCAGCCGCTGTCGGCCTCGACCAGGCGCACCGAACCGTCCCGGTTTGCGGCAACCCGGGCGCCGTCCGCCCATTGCCGTCCCAGTACGGCAAGATCGTTGCTGAGAGGCGCGGCCAGGCCGACCACCAACGCCTCCTGAGCATCGGAGCGGGGTGCTGCGAGCGCGGCCAGGAGCAGAAAGGCAAAAAAGGCAAAGCGCATCGGCAGGGCGGAACATCCTTGTGCGGTTGTCGGTCCCGACACTGGTAAATGGTGGCACGGATGCGCGCAACACGCTATTGAGACGCCGCGCTTGCAAGCGCAGGGGTCGAACCTATATCGAGGCGGCGAGGTTTTAGTGCTCAAGATCAACAACATTGCACCGCAGGATTATCGCAACGCGATGGCTCGCTTTGCCGGCGCGGTGCACGTGGTCACGACCGACGGGCAGGCAGGCCGGCGCGGCGTTACGGTGATCGCCGCCTGTTCCGTTTCGGACAATCCACCCATCGTTCTGGTTTGTCTCAACCGCGAAAACGTCAACAACGACGTTTTCCGGGACAATGGCGTCTTCGCGCTCAACACGCTCGCCGCTGAGCACGAGGCGGTGTCGAACGCCTTTTCGGGCCTCACCGGCCTGCCGCCGGAAGAGCGCTTCGCCCTTGCCGAATGGGATGTGCTGACCACGGGCGCGCCCACGCTGGTCGGCGCTCTGGCGGTGTTCGACTGTCAGGTGATCGACACGAAGGAACTCGGCACTCACCGCATCTATTTCGGCAAGGTGACAGGCCTGCGCATCGGCGATAAGCTCAGGCCTCTTCTTTACCACGACCGCGGCTACCGCGTGCTGTAGCGCAAATCTCCCGGAGGCGTCATGCCCGAGCCACAACCGCGCCCCCTTCCGCAATCGATCGACGAGACGGTCGAAATGCTGAACGCGGCCGACTACGTGGCCGACCGGGCGCTTGCGACCGTGCTGTTCCTGAGCCTCAAAATGCACCGCCCGCTCTTTCTCGAAGGTGAGGCGGGCGTGGGCAAGACGGAGATCGCCAAGGTTCTGGCCGCGTCTCTCGGGCGCCGGCTCATCCGCCTGCAATGCTATGAAGGGCTCGACGTCTCCTCCGCCGTATATGAATGGAACTATGCGGCGCAGATGATCGAGATCCGCATGGAGGAGGCGGCGGGCGTGTCCGACCGCGCGGCGATGGAGCGCAACGTCTTCTCGGAAAAATATCTGATCCGCAGGCCTGTTCTGGAGGCGCTGACGGGCAAGGCCGGTGCAGCTCCGGTCTTTCTCATAGACGAGCTCGACCGCACCGACGAGGCATTCGAAGCCTTCCTGCTGGAGATCTTATCGGACTATCAGGTGAGCGTGCCGGAGCTCGGCACGATCAAGGCGGAAGAGCCGCCCATCGTCATCATCACCACGAACCGCACGCGCGAAATCCACGACGCGCTCAAGCGGCGCTGCCTCTATCACTGGGTGGATTATCCCGATGCCGCGCGAGAGCTGGAGATCGTGCGCCGCAAGGTGCCGCGGGCAAATGAGAGGCTTTCGCGGGAAGTGGTGGCCTATATTCAGCGGCTGCGGGAAATCGATCTCTTCAAGGTTCCCGGCGTGGCCGAATCGATCGACTGGGCCAATGCGCTTGCCGAGCTCGACAAGGTGGCGCTCGATCCCGAGACGGTTTCCGATACTCTCGGCGTGCTGCTTAAATATCAGGACGATATCGCCCGCCTACAGGAAGGCGAGAGCGCGCGAATCCTAAACGAGGTGAGGGCCGAGCTGGCCGCGGCCCAGTAAGGCGATGCGGGAACCCAACGCAAGCGGCCACAACACGGCCTCTACGGAGGGTCGGATTGCCGACAACATCGTCTTTTTTGCCCGCGCGCTGCGCAAGGCGGGGCTGCGTGTGGGGCCAGCGGCCGTGACCGATTCGATACAGGCGGTGCTGGCCGCCGGAATCGGCTCGCGGGAGGATTTCTACTGGACGCTCCATTCGGTTCTGGTCAACCGCCGCGAGGACCATGCGGTCTTCGATGAGGCATTCCGGCTGTTCTGGCGTTCGCGCGGGCTGATCGAGAAGATGCTCGCCATGCTGTCGCCGGTGGCGCGCGCGGCTGCACAGAAGGAAAAACCCCGCGCAGGCCAGACCCGCGCAAGCGAGGCGTTCGCGAATCTGGACCGGCAGGAATGGCAGGAGCAGGAGGTGGAGGTCGATGCCCGCCTTTCCGTCTCCGCGCGGGAGGTGCTGCGGCAGAAGGATTTCGCGCAGATGACGGCCGAGGAGCTGGCGGAGGCGCGCAAGGCGATTGCAGCGCTCCTGATGCCGCACGATCTCGTGGTTACCCGCCGTTTCAGGCCTGATCCACGCGGCGCGCGCATCGACCCGCGGGCGATGATGCGGTTCGGCCTGCGCACGGGCGGCGACCTTCTTCTGCCGCGTTACCGCAGCCCGCGCCGCGTGCATCCGCCAGTGGTGGTGCTCGCCGATATTTCCGGCTCCATGAGCCAGTACACACGCATCTTCCTGCATTTCCTCCACGCCCTGACGGAGCGGCGCAGGCGTGTTCACAGTTTCGTCTTCGGCACCCGGCTCACCAATCTGACGCGGCAGTTGCGACACCGCGATCCGGACGAGGCGCTGGCGCAATGCGCCGGTGCGGTCAAGGACTGGTCGGGCGGCACGCGCATCGGCGAGGCGATCGGCTCCTTCAACCGGCTCTGGTCGCGCCGTGTGCTGGGGCAGGGCGCTATCGTCCTTCTGATCACAGACGGCCTGGAGCGTGACGATGTCGAAACGCTAGGGCGGGAGATGGAGCGGCTGCAGAAATCCTGCCGCAGGCTCGTCTGGCTCAATCCCCTTCTGCGTTTCGAGGGCTTCGAGCCGCGCGCCCGCGGCGTGCGCGCCATGCTGCCCTATGTGGACGAGCTGCGACCCGTGCACAATCTGGAGGCGCTGTCGGACCTGTGCGCCGCGCTCTCCGCCGCTCCTGGGCGGGGGACGCGGCTTTCCCCGGCCGCAGGACTTGGCAAGCGCGTGCGTGCGTGACCATATTGTTAGGGTTCGCTGCGCGCCAGGCGGCGGAATCCTCATATGCGATTCGACGAGGAGGAGGCGGAATGTCCGACATCGTTGAAGGCGGAACCTTACGCGATCCGCTGACGATCGCCGAGGAATGGATGAAGGAGGGGCGCGACGTGGCCATCGCCACAGTGGTGGAAACCTGGGGCTCGGCCCCGCGCCCGGTCGGCAGCCACCTCGTCATCGACGCCGACGGCCAGTTCGAGGGCTCTGTCTCCGGCGGCTGCGTGGAAGGCGCGGTCATTGCCGAGGCCGCGGAGGTGATCGCCGACGGCAAGCCGCGCATGCTGGAATTCGGCGTCGCCGACGAGACGGCCTGGCGGGTGGGCCTATCCTGCGGCGGGCGCATCAAAGTCTATGTCGAGCGGCTGGGCTGAGGGGCCATGGATCCCTATTCGCTGAAGAAGCTCAACCAGTGCCGCCGCGAGCGCCGCGCGGCGATTCTGCTCACCGACCTTGGCGACGGGCGCGACCGCGTGGTTGTGGAAGGCGATCTGGTCGCGGGCAATCTGGGCGAGGCGGTGGCCTCCGCCTTCCGCTCCGGCAAGTCGGGGGTGGTGGAGGTTGACGGCCGAAGCTTCTTCCTCAACGTGCATTTGCCGCCGCCACGGCTCGTCATGATCGGGGCGGTCCACATCAGCCAGGCATTGGCGCCGATGGCGGCCATAGCGGGCTTCGACCTGCACATCATCGATCCGCGCACGGCCTTCGCCTCGCCGGAACGCTTCCCCAATGTGCGGCTCGACGCCGAGTGGCCGCAGGAAGCGCTGGCGCGAAGCCCGCTTGACGCCTATTGCGCGCTCGCTGCGCTTACACATGACCCAAAGATCGACGATCCGGCGCTGAAGGCCGCGCTGGAGGCGGGCTGCTTCTATGTGGGCGCTCTGGGCAGCCGGAAGACCCACGCCAGGCGCGTGGAGCGGCTGACGGAGGCGGGTGTTTCGCCTGCAGCGATCGAGCGTATCCGGGCGCCCATCGGACTGAAGATCGGTGCCGCGAGCCCGGCCGAGATCGCCGTTGCCGTGCTTGCCGAAATCATCGAAGCGCTGCGTTCGCGGGGGCTTTCGGCCAGCAGGAGCGTGGCGGCATGAAATTCGGACCGATCGCCATAGAAAACGCCGAAGGCGCAATCCTCGCCCACGCCACGCATGCGGGCGAGAAGCGATTCCGCAAGGCGCACCGCCTGACGGCTGAGGACCTGAAGGACCTGGCGGAAGCGGGCGTGCGCGAGGTGATCGCGGCGAGCCTCGAACCCGACGATCTTGATGAGGATGAAGCCGCGCGGCGCATCGCCGCGGCCTGCCGGGCCGCCAATGTGGAGGCGCGGCCGCCCTCCACGGGCCGCGTCAATATCCATGCCACGGAAGCGGGCGTGTTCCTGGTCGATCGCAAGATCGTCGATGCGGTGAATGGCATCGACCCCGCCATCACGCTCGCCACCCTGAATCCTTACGCGCCGGTGGAAGCCGGGCAGATGGTGGCGACGGTCAAGATCATTCCCTTCGCAGTGGCCGAAAATCTGGTGGCGCAGGCGGAGAATGCCTGCAGGGCAGGGGACATTTTTTTCGTGCGTCCCTTTGCGCCGCGCCGGGTGGGGCTCATCCAGACCACCTTGCCGGGCGTCAAGGCGAGCGTGCTCGACAAGACCGCGCGCATCACCGAGGCGCGGCTTGCGCGCTCGGCAAGCCGGATCGCCGGGGAGTTGCGCCCGCCGCATGAGGCGGAGGCGGTGGCGCGCGCGATCCGCGCTCAGTTTGAAGACAGCGACATTCTGCTTGTTTTCGGCGCCTCGGCGGTCTGCGACGAGGATGATGTCGTGCCCGCGGGCATCCGGCTTGCGGGCGGCGATGTGGCGCGCGTGGGCATGCCGGTCGATCCGGGCAATCTGCTGGTGCTCGGGTCCCTCAATGGCAAGCCGGTGCTGGGCGTACCAGGCTGCGCACGCAGTCCCAAGCTGAACGGCTTCGACTGGGTGCTCGACCGACTGCTTGCGGGAATGGAGGTACGGCCGGAGGATATCGCGGGCATGGGCGTCGGCGGCTTACTGATGGAAATCCCCACGCGGCCGCAACCGCGCGAGGCCAGGCCGGCGCCCGCTCAGGCGAAGGTCTGGACGGTGCTTCTGGCGGCAGGTCAGTCGCGCCGCATGGGAAGCGCAAACAAGCTGCTTGCCGATTTCGGGGGAAAGCCGCTCGTGCGCTGCATGGCCGAGCGCATCCTTAAGAGCAAGGCGGCGGGAAGTGTGGCCGTGCTCGGCCATGAGGCGGAAGCCGTGCGCGATGCACTGTCAGGCCTGGAAATCAAGACGGCGGAAAACCTGGATTACGCCACCGGCCTTGCAAGCTCGCTGAAGGCTGGAATCCGTGCCCTGCCGCCGGATGCGGCGGGTGCGCTGGTGGCGCTTTCCGATATGCCGGGCGTGAAAACGGCCGACCTCGACCGGCTGATCGACGCCTTCATCGCGGCGGGCGGCAAGGCGATCGTGCGCGCCACCCATAACGGCAAGCGGGGCAATCCGGTGATCCTCCCGCGCGCCCTGTTTGCCGAGGTCGAGCGCCTCGAAGGCGATACCGGTGCGCGCCAGATCGTTGAAAGCGCACCTCTGGACGTGATCGACGTCGAACTGGGCGAGGCGGCAAGCCTCGACGTGGATACGCCGGACGCCTTACGCGCGGCGGGCGGCGTGCTGACGGAAGGGTGACGCTGCCTTTCGCCTGGTTCGGGCGACGATGTCATCAATGGCAAGTGCCGATAGCGGGTGCCGCATGGCCCGCTTGCGCTTCTCATTATTGAATTGACCTGAAGCAGCCCTTATTCGACCTGACGCAGCACATGGTCGATGGAAGCGAGCTTGGCGCGGATATCCGCCAGTTCGCGCTCGACCCGTTTGCGGCTCTTTGTGTTCTCGGCGAGCGCCGCCGTCGCGCGTTCAGCAAGCTGGCGGTAGTTTTCCTCGCGGGCGGCGCTCATGCGCGCTCTCCAGGTGGCTGCGAGCTGAATGATGATGGTGACGGCGACGATGGTGCCGAGGGTCAGCACCATTACGCCCATCAGATAGTCCTGTTCCATACTCTCAAACGTCCTCCTTCCTGTTCTCGGGCGGCAGGCTTTGTGCCGCCTGCTCGATCACGTGAGGGTGGAGCAGCACCTCGAACGGCGTCACCTCGAAATAGTTGAGGGCCTTGCCGTCTTCCGAAAGCTCCATTTCGCTGCGCACCAGGCCGGCTTCTTCCAGCTTGTTGAGATGCAGGTGGAGAAGGGGCCGGCTGATCCCGATCTCCCGCGCAAGCTGGCTGATGTAGTTGCGGCCGTTCGCCCACAACGTGGCCAGAATCCGCATACGGTGCGGATTGGCGAGTGCCGCGAGGATACGCAGCAATTCCTCGCCCGAGGGTGGTGCGTCGCTAGTCTGTTTCATGTGTAAGAAAAATCTTACACATCGGAATTAGGATGTCAATGGGTTCACCGAGGCGCAGCACAACGTTGACTTTCCGCCTCGCCTCCCTTATGTGCCGCCGCTGGCGCGACGGCTGCCTGCAGCGTTCGTGTCCTTGACGTGTCCCGTGGGGATCGCCTCGAGCGTGCGGTGATCTCCTGTCAGGCCTCGGAAATGGGGGTCAGAGGAGGGCGCGTTTCCTTCGCCCGGAACGCGACGTGCCGGGCGTTCATGATTTGAAAGGGAATGCGATGAGCAAACGCCAATCCGCAAAATACAAGCTCGACCGCCGGTTGGGCGAAAATGTCTGGGGCCGGCCCAAGTCGCCGGTCAATCGCCGTGAGTACGGTCCCGGCCAGCACGGCCAGCGCCGCAAGGGCAAGCTGTCGGACTACGGCCAGCAGCTGCGCGCCAAGCAGAAGCTGAAGGGCCATTACGGCGATATTTCTGAAAAGCAGTTCCGCCGCATTTACGATGAGGCGATCCGCCGCCGGGGTGAGGCGACGGAGAACCTGATCGGCCTTCTGGAATCGCGTCTCGACGCCATCGTCTACCGCGCGAAGTTCGTACCGACGATCTTCGCCGCGCGCCAGTTCGTCAATCACGGCCACGTCAAGGTGAACGGCCGCCGGGTCAACATTCCGTCCTACCGCTGCAAGGCGGGCGACGTGATTGAAGTGCGCGAGAAGTCGAAGCAGCTCGCCATCGTTCTGGAGGCTGTCCAGCTCCCCGAGCGCGACGTGCCGGACTATATCGATGTCGACCACAGCAAGATGGTCGCCAAATACGTTCGTGTGCCGTCGCTTGCCGACGTGCCTTATCCGGTCCAGATGGAGCCGAATCTGGTCATCGAGTACTATTCGCGCTGATCTGTCCGTAGGCGAATCGTTTTCAAGCGCCCGGCTTTTGCCGGGCGTTTTGTTTGTGCCGCTGCCGGTGGAGAATCACGCGGGTTCTTCGAAGGTGACGATCGCGATTTCGCCCTCGGTGGCGCCCTGCCAGGCGGAAAGGTGAGGCTCCTCGTCGGGCGCGCCGATCATTTCCCCGATCTGGTCGAGTTCGGCCTCCGCATACCCCTCCTGCGCCAGCGCCTCGAGGGCGAGTCGCACGGCGGTATCGTCGTCGGGAGCGACGAGCATCACATGAACGCCCTCGCTCGACTCGCCCGGCTCCCGCCATACGCGGCCGGTAATGATGGTGACAGGCCGCTCTTCATTGTCGTTCATGTGAACCGCTCCTGTGGGGCGCCGTTGCAGGCGCATGGGTGTATGCTGGCATTTATGGCCGGCGAAGGACAGGGCAAGGGCTGGAAAATCCCGCTTCATCTTCCCATATTGGGCCGCGGACGTTCGCATGGGGCCGTCTGACGCGCCCGCGGGCAAGATTATTGCCCGTACGGGCTTGACGCGTCTTGAGGTTGCGCGTATTAGGCGCCCCACGTCTGAGCCGATGTGAGGCTTCTTTTTCCGTGGCGGCGCGCTGTGGAGCCAAGGCCTCAAACAGGGTTCGTTTTTTAACGAGCGACAGACTTCCGGGGCAAGAAGCGGCTTCCGCTTCCTCTGCATGTGTTCGGGCAGGACCGCACAAAAGCGGTTTGATGCCCGAATTTGCGTTAGGAAGGTGGCGTCTCGCAGGAGCGGACCCTGAGACGCGAAGACACAGGATTGAGAACCAAGGGAAGGTTTGATGCCGACCGTAAATCAGCTGATCAACAAGCCGCGCAAGGCCCCAGTGAAGCGCAACAAGGTGCCGGCCATGCAGGCGAACCCGCAAAAGCGGGGCGTGTGCACGCGCGTCTATACGACGTCGCCGAAGAAGCCGAACTCGGCCATGCGCAAGGTGGCCAAGATCAGGCTTGCCAATGGCTTTGAGGTGATCGGCTACATTCCGGGTGAAGGCCATAACCTTCAGGAGCACTCCGTGGTGATGATCCGCGGCGGTCGCGTGAAGGACCTTCCCGGCGTGCGCTATCACATCATCCGCGGCGTGCTTGACACGCAGGGTGTGAAGAGCCGCAAGCAGCGCCGCTCCAAATACGGCGCAAAGCGTCCGAAGTAGGGTTTTCCGGCTTCGGCGCTTTTTGTTTGTGGCGCCGGGCCCTGAAGGTGAGAGACGAAGACAATGTCCCGACGCCACCGTGCAGAAAAGCGCGAGATCAACCCGGATCCGAAGTTCGGCGACGTGGTTGTGACCAAGTTCATGAACGCCATCATGCTCGACGGCAAGAAGTCCGTCGCCGAGCGGATCGTCTATGGTGCGCTGGAACAGGTGCAGGAAAAGACGAAGCAGGAGCCGGTCGCGGTTTTCCACCAGGCGATCGAGAACGTGGCGCCCCATGTGGAGGTGCGCTCCAGGCGCGTCGGCGGCGCCACCTATCAGGTGCCGGTGGATGTCCGCCCCGAGCGCCGTCAGGCGCTTGCCATCCGCTGGCTGATCGCGGCTGCACGCAACCGCAACGAGACGACGATGATCGAGCGCCTTTCGGGCGAGCTTCTCGACGCGTCCAACAATCGCGGCACCGCCGTCAAGAAGCGCGAGGACACGCACAAGATGGCCGAGGCCAACCGTGCGTTCTCGCATTACCGCTGGTAAGGCGGGACGGAAGAAGAGGACCTTACGATGGCCCGCGAATTTAAAATCGAAGACTACCGAAATTTCGGTATCATGGCGCATATCGACGCCGGTAAGACGACGACGACCGAGCGCATCCTCTATTACACCGGCAGGTCGCACAAGATCGGCGAGGTCCATGACGGCGCTGCCACCATGGACTGGATGGAGCAGGAGCAGGAGCGCGGCATCACCATCACGTCGGCGGCGACCACGACTTTTTGGAAGGGCCGCGACGGCAGGGTGCGCCGCTTCAACATCATCGACACGCCGGGCCACGTGGACTTCACCATCGAGGTGGAGCGCTCGCTGCGCGTGCTCGACGGCGCCATCGCGCTGCTCGACGCGAATGCGGGCGTGGAGCCGCAGACGGAGACCGTGTGGCGGCAGGCCGACAAGTATCATGTGCCGCGCATGATCTTCTGCAACAAGATGGACAAGCTCGGCGCGGACTTCTACCGCTCCGTCGAGATGGTGAAGAGCCGTCTCGGGGCGACTCCTGTCGTCATGCAGCTTCCCATCGGCGCGGAGAGCGATTTCAAGGGCGTCATCGACTTGGTGGAGATGAAGGCTCTGATCTGGCGCGACGAGACCCTCGGCGCAGCCTGGGACGTGCTGGACATCCCCGCCGAATATGTCGAGAAGGCCGAGGAGTACCGCGAGAAGCTGATCGAGACGGCCGTCGAGATGGACGAGGCCGCGATGGAGCGCTACCTCGAAGGCGAGATGCCCTCGGTGGAGGAGATCCGCTCCTTGATCCGCAAAGGCACAATCGAGGGCAAGTTCTTCCCGATGTTCTGCGGCTCCGCCTTCAAGAACAAGGGCGTACAGCCGTTGCTTGATGCGGTGGTGGATTATCTGCCGTCCCCGGTCGACATTCCCTCGATCAAGGGTGTGGACGCGAAGACCGAGGAGCCGATCGAGCGTCACGCGGACGACAACGAGCCGCTCTCGATGCTCGCCTTCAAGGTCATGAACGACCCGTTCGTGGGCTCGCTCACCTTCTGCCGCATCTATTCGGGCGTGCTGAAGAAGGGCGTGTCGCTGGAGAACACGGTCAAGGGCAAACGCGAGCGCATCGGCCGCATGCTGCAGATGCACGCGAACTCCCGCGAGGACATCGAGGAGGCCTACGCCGGCGACATCGTGGCGTTGGCGGGCCTCAAGGAGACGACGACGGGCGACACGCTGTGCGACCCGCTGAAGCCCGTGGTTCTGGAGCGCATGGAGTTTCCGGAGCCCGTCATCCAGATCGCGATCGAGCCCAAGACCAAGGGTGACCAGGAGAAGATGGGCCTCGCGCTCAATCGTCTGGCGGCTGAGGATCCCTCCTTCCGCGTCAAGACGGACGAGGAGAGCGGTCAGACCATCATCGCCGGCATGGGTGAGCTGCATCTCGACATCATCGTCGACCGCATGCGCCGCGAGTTCAAGGTGGAGGCCAATGTCGGCGCTCCGCAGGTGGCCTACCGCGAGACCATCACCAAGGTCGCCGAGGTGGACTACACCCACAAGAAGCAGACCGGCGGTTCGGGGCAGTTCGCCCGTGTGAAGATCGTTTTCGAGCCGAATCCCGATGGCGAGGATTTCGTGTTCGAATCCAAGATCGTCGGCGGCGCCGTGCCGAAGGAGTACATCCCCGGCGTGCAGAAGGGTCTGGAGAGCGTGCTTTCCTCCGGTCCGATCGCCGGCTTCCCGATGCTGGGCGTGAAGGCCACGCTGGTCGACGGCGCCTACCACGATGTGGACTCGTCGGTGCTCGCCTTCGAGATTGCCGCGCGTGCGGCGTTCCGCGAGGGCGCGCAGAAGGCCGGAGCGCAGCTCCTCGAGCCGATCATGAAGGTCGAGGTGGTGACGCCCGAGGAGTATGTCGGCAGCGTCATCGGCGACTTGAACTCGCGGCGCGGCCAGATCCAGGGCCAGGAGACGCGCGGCAACGCCGTCGTCGTCAACGCCATGGTGCCGCTTGCCAACATGTTCAAGTATGTCGACACCCTGCGCTCGATGTCTCAGGGCCGCGCCCAGTACACGATGCAGTTCGACCATTACGAGCCGGTCCCCAGCGCCGTGGCGCAGGAGATCCAGAAGAAGTTCGCGTGACCGCCCGCAGGGCTCACAAGCGAGTAGGCCGACAAGGCTAGAGATAACGGAGACCTCAGATGGCCAAAGGAAAATTCGAGCGCACGAAGCCGCATGTGAATGTCGGGACGATTGGTCACGTTGACCATGGGAAGACGACCTTGACGGCGGCGATCACGAAGTTTTTCGGTGAGTTCAAGGAGTACGATCAGATTGACGCTGCGCCGGAAGAGAAGGCGCGCGGCATCACGATCTCGACGTCGCATGTGGAGTACGAGACGGAGAACCGGCACTACGCGCATGTGGACTGCCCTGGGCACGCGGACTACGTGAAGAACATGATCACGGGTGCGGCGCAGATGGACGGGGCGATATTGGTGGTTTCGGCGGCCGACGGCCCGATGCCGCAGACGCGCGAGCACATTCTTCTGGCGCGCCAGGTGGGTGTTCCGGCGATCGTTGTGTTCATGAACAAGGTTGACCAGGTTGACGATCCGGAGCTTCTGGAGCTGGTGGAGCTTGAGGTGCGCGAGCTTCTGTCGTCCTATGAGTTCCCGGGCGACGAGATTCCGATTGTGAAGGGGTCGGCGCTGGCTGCGCTGGAGGGCAACAGCCCCGAGATCGGCGAGAACGCGGTTCGCGAGCTGATGAAGGCGGTTGACGAGTACATTCCGACGCCGGAGCGTCCGATCGACCAGCCGTTCCTGATGCCGATCGAGGACGTGTTCTCGATCTCGGGCCGCGGCACGGTTGTGACGGGCCGTGTGGAGCGCGGCATCGTGAAGGTTGGCGATGAGGTTGAGATCATCGGCATCCGTCCGACGCAGAAGACGACGGTGACGGGCGTCGAGATGTTCCGCAAGCTGCTCGACCAGGGCCAGGCGGGCGACAACATCGGCGCGCTTCTGCGCGGCATCGACCGCGACGGGGTGGAGCGCGGGCAGGTTCTTGCGAAGCCCGGTTCCGTGACGCCGCACACGAAGTTCAAGGCCGAGGCCTACATCCTGACGAAGGAGGAGGGCGGGCGTCACACGCCGTTCTTCACCAACTACCGTCCGCAGTTCTATTTCCGGACGACGGACGTGACGGGCGTGGTGAAGCTGCCCGAGGGCACCGAGATGGTGATGCCGGGCGACAATGTGACGATGGATGTGGAGCTGATCGTGCCGATTGCGATGGAGGAGCGTCTTCGCTTCGCCATCCGCGAGGGCGGCCGCACCGTGGGTGCCGGCATCGTCGCCTCCATCACCGAGTAACAAGGCCGTACGCACTCGGCACCGCGGCGCGCTTCACGCGCGCCGCTGTGCGGGGACAAGGAACCGATAGATGAACGGACAAAATATCCGTATCCGCCTCAAGGCTTTCGACCACCGGGTGCTGGATGCCTCGACGCGTGAAATCGTCTCCACGGCCAAGCGCACGGGCGCCAATGTTCGCGGCCCGATCCCGCTGCCCACTCGGATCGAGAAGTTCACGGTGAACCGCTCGCCGCATATCGACAAGAAGAGCCGCGAGCAGTTCGAAATGCGCACCCACAAGCGGCTTCTCGACATTGTGGACCCGACGCCGCAGACGGTGGACGCGCTCATGAAGCTCGATCTGGCAGCGGGTGTCGACGTCGAGATCAAGCTGTAGAGGCGGAAGACTTGGGTGTAGACCCCGCGGGGCCGCAGGACCGGTAGCGGGAAGTCTGAAAGGAAATCGAACCGATGCGTTCAGGTGTTATCGCACAGAAGATCGGGATGACGCGCGTCTACAACGAGGCGGGCGAGCATGTTCCCGTCACGGTGCTGCGCATGGAGAATTGCCAGGTGGTGGCCCAGCGCACTGAGGAGAAGAACGGCTACACCGCCGTTCAGCTCGGCGTAGGGCTGGCCAAGGTGAAGAACACGCCCAAGCCGCTGCGCGGGCAGTTCGCCGCCGCCAAGGTGGAGCCGAAGGCGAAGCTGGCCGAATTCCGCGTCTCGCCGGAGAATCTGCTCGAGGTGGGTGTGGAGATCACTGCCGACCACTTCGTGCCCGGCCAGAAGGTGGATGTGACCGGCACCTCCATCGGCAAGGGCTTTCAAGGGGTTATGAAGCGCCACAATTTCGGTGGTGGCCGCGCGACCCACGGCAACTCGATCTCGCACCGCTCGCACGGCTCAACCGGTCAGCGTCAGGATCCCGGCAAGGTCTTCAAGGGCAAGAAGATGGCCGGCCATATGGGTCACCGGCGCGTGACCACGCAGAATCTGGAAGTCGTTTCCACCGATACGGAGCGCGGCCTGATCCTGGTGCGCGGCGCCGTTCCGGGCTCCAAGGGCTCCTGGATCATGGTGCGCGATGCCGTGAAGGCGCCGCTACCCAAGGAGGCGCCGCTTCCCGCCGCGATCCGTCCGGCCGGCGGTGACTCGGCCAAGGCTCAAGAACCGGCCGCCAGCGAGGGGGCAGAATAATGGATTTGAAGATCACCACGCTGACGGGCGAGGATGCCGGCACGCTGAAGGTCTCCGAGGAGATCTTCGGTCTGGAGCCGCGCGAGGACATCCTGCACCGGGTCGTGCGCTGGCAGCTCGCCAAGAAGCAGCAGGGCACCCATAAGGCGAAGGGCCGCTCGGAGATTTCGCGCACCGGCGCGAAGATGTACCGCCAGAAGGGTACGGGCCGCGCCCGCCACTCCTCGGCGCGCGTGCCGCAGTTCCGCGGCGGCGGCAAGGCCCACGGGCCGGTGATGCGCAGCCACGCCCACGACCTGCCCAAGAAGGTTCGGGCGCTGGGCCTGAAGCATGCGCTTTCGGCCAAGGCGCGGTCGGAAAACCTCATCATCGTCGATGAATTGTCGGCCAAGGAAGCCAAGACCAAGGTGCTCGCCGAGAGCTTTGCGAAGCTCGGGCTCGACAATGCGCTGATGATCGGCGGAGCGGAGATCGACGCGGGGTTCAAGCGCGCTGCAGCGAACATTCCCAACATCGACGTGCTGCCCGTTCAGGGCATCAATGTCTACGACATCCTGCGCCGCGGCAAGCTGGTGCTTTCCAAGGCCGCGGTCGAGGCTCTCGAGGAGCGGTTCAAATGACGGATCTTCGCCACTACGACGTGATCATCAGCCCGGTGGTCACCGAGAAGTCGACGCAGGCCTCGGAGTACAACCAGGTCATCTTCAACGTCGCGCGCAAGGCCACCAAGCCCGAGATCAAGGCCGCCGTTGAGGCGCTCTTCAATGTCAAGGTCAAGGGTGTGAACACGCTCAACCGGAAGGGCAAGGTGAAGCGTTTCCGCGGCACCGTCGGGCGGCAGAGCGACGTCAAGAAGGCGATCGTCACGCTGGCCGAAGGCCATTCGATCGACATAGCCACGGGTCTTTGAGAGGCCGCGAGGATTAGGATATGGCACTCAAGCACTATAAACCGGTCACGCCTGGCCAGCGGCAGCTCGTGATTGTCGACCGCTCGGGCCTCTACAAGGGCAAGCCCGTGAAGGGTTTGACCGTGGGCCTGACGAGCAAGGGCGGGCGCAACAACACCGGCCGCATCACCGCGCGCTTCCAGGGCGGCGGTCACAAGCGCGCCTACAGGCTGATCGACTTCAAGCGTCGCAAGTTCGACGTCTCGGGCGTTGTGGAGCGGCTCGAATACGATCCGAACCGGTCCGGCTTCATCGCGCTAGTGCGCTATGACGACGGCGAGCTTTCCTACATCCTGGCACCCCAGCGTCTGGCGGTGGGGGATCGCGTGATCTCCTCGCAGAAGGGCGCGGACGTCAAGCCCGGCAACGCGATGCCTCTGTCCACCATGCCGGTCGGCACCATCATCCACAATGTGGAGATGAAGCCGGGCAAGGGCGGGCAGATCGCGCGCTCGGCGGGAACCTATGCGCAGCTCGTCGGCCGCGACCAGAACATGGCGATCTTGCGCCTCAATTCCGGCGAGCAGCGCTTCGTTCCGGGCGCCTGCATGGCGACGGTGGGCGCGGTGTCGAATCCCGACCATTCGAACACCAGCCTCGGCAAGGCCGGCCGCAGCCGCTGGCTGGGGCGGCGTCCGCACAACCGCGGCGTGACCATGAACCCGGTGGACCATCCGCACGGCGGCGGCGAGGGCCGCACCTCCGGCGGCCGTCACCCCGTCTCGCCCTGGGGCAAGCCGACCAAGGGCATGAAGACGCGCTCGAACAAGGCCACCGACAAGTTCATCATGCGCTCGCGCCACGAGCGCAAGAAATAGGAAAGGTAGGGAAAACCCGTGTCCCGTTCAGTCTGGAAAGGCCCTTTCGTCGACGGCTATCTCCTGAAGAAGGCCGAGAAGGCCCGGGAGAGCGGCCGCAAGGAGGTCATCAAGATGTGGAGCCGTCGCTCCACCATCCTGCCCCAGTTCGTCGGGCTGACCTTCGGCGTCTATAACGGCCAGAAGCACATTCCGGTGCTCGTCACCGAGGAGATGGTGGGCCACAAATTCGGTGAGTTCGCGCCGACCCGGACCTACTACGGCCACGGGGCGGACAAGAAGGCAAAGAGGAAATAGAGATGGGCAAGGCCAAAGCGCCGCGCAGGCTTGCGGACAATGAGGCGCGCGCGGTCCTGCGTACGATCCGCGTCAGCCCGCAGAAGCTCAACCTCGTCGCTGCCATGATCCGCGGCAGGAAGGTGGCCGATGCGCTCGCGGATCTGGAGTTCTCGCGCAAGCGTATCGCCGGAACGGTAAAGAAGGTGCTGGAATCGGCGATCGCCAATGCCGAAAACAACCACGATCTGGATGTGGACGCGCTCGTCGTTGCCGAGGCCTATGTCGGAAAGTCGATCGTCATGAAGCGCTTCCACGCGCGCGGCCGCGGCCGTGCCAGCCGGATCGAGAAGCCCTTTTCCAACCTGACGATCGTCGTGCGCGAAGTCGAAGAGCAGATGGAGGCCGCCTGATGGGCCAGAAAGTCAACGCAATCGGCCTCAGGCTCGGCATCAACCGCACCTGGGACTCCCGGTGGTTCGCGGGTAATGCCGAATACGGGCAGCTGCTGCATGAGGATCTGAAGATCCGCGACTATATCGAGAACGAGCTGAAGCAGGCTGCGATCTCGAAGGTTGTGATCGAGCGGCCGCACAAGAAGTGCCGTGTGACGATCCACACGGCGCGACCCGGCCTCATCATCGGCAAGAAGGGCGCCGACATCGAGAAGCTGCGCCGCAAGATCTCGCAGATGACCGAGGCGGAAACGCATCTCAACATCGTCGAGGTGCGCAAGCCCGAGATCGACGCCCGGCTCATCGCGCAGTCGATCGCCCAGCAGCTCGAGCGCCGCGTTGCGTTCCGCCGCGCCATGAAGCGGGCCGTGCAGTCGGCCATGCGGCTGGGTGCGGAAGGCATCCGCATCAACTGCTCCGGGCGTCTGGGCGGTGCCGAGATCGCGCGCATCGAGTGGTACCGCGAAGGCCGCGTGCCGCTTCACACCCTGCGCGCCGACGTCGATTACGGCACGGCTGAGGCCAAGACCGCCTATGGCGTGTGCGGCGTGAAGGTCTGGGTCTTCAAGGGCGAGATCATGGAACACGACCCCATGGCGTCCGAGCGCCGTGCGGTCGAGGGCGATCAGGGCGGTCAGCGCCGCCGCGAGAACGCCTGAGCCGGAACTCTGGAGTAACGAAAAATGCTGCAACCCAAGCGGACCAAGTTCCGAAAGCAGTTCAAGGGCCGCATTCACGGCGCCGCCAAGGGCGGGACGGAACTGAATTTCGGCTCCTTCGGACTGAAGGCGATGGAGCCCGAGCGGGTGACGGCCCGCCAGATCGAGGCCGCGCGCCGTGCCATCACGCGCTTCATGAAGCGCCAGGGCCGCGTGTGGATCCGTGTCTTCCCGGACGTCCCGGTCACCTCCAAGCCGACCGAGGTGCGTATGGGTAAGGGCAAGGGCTCGGTCGATTACTGGGCGTGCCGGGTGAAGCCGGGCCGCATCATGTTCGAGATCGACGGTGTGGGCGCGGATGTGGCGCGCGAGGCCCTGAGGCTGGGCGCGGCCAAGCTGCCGGTCAAGACGCGCTTCGTCCAGCGCATTGCGGAGTAGGAGAGAGCACGTCATGAAGGCCGCCGACGTGAGAGCGATGACGCTCGACCAGCTCGAAGACGAGTTGGCGAAGCTGAAGAAGGAACAGTTCAACCTCCGTTTCCAGAAGGCGACGGGGCAGTTGGAGAAAACCGCGCGGGTCAAGCAGGTTCGCCGTGACATTGCGCGCATCAAGACAATCGCCGCCGAAAAGGCGGCCGGCAAGCAAGCCTGAGGACAAAGATGCCAAAGCGCGTTTTGCAGGGCATGGTGGTCAGCGACAAGAGCGACAAGACGGTTGTCGTCCGGGTCGAGCGCCGTTTCTCACACCCGCTTCTCAAGAAGACCGTGCGCCGCTCCAAGCGGTACAAGGCTCATGACGAGAACAACGAGTGCAAGGTCGGCGACATCGTGCTGATCCAGGAGTCGCGGCCGATCTCCAAGGAGAAGTGCTGGGTTGTGATCAAGAACCAGCCCCGGCAGCAGGCTCAATAGACGTTTTCAGAGAACCAGGAGCGGCCAAGGCCGCATCCCAAAGGAATAGACGAGAAGGCGGCCAGTCATGATTCAGATGCAAACAAACCTCGACGTGGCGGACAATTCCGGCGCCCGTCGTGTCATGTGCATCAAGGTGCTCGGCGGCTCCAAGCGCAAGTATGCCTCGGTGGGCGACATCATCGTCGTCTCGGTGAAGGAGGCCATTCCGCGCGGCCGCGTGAAGAAGGGTGACGTGATGAAGGCGGTGGTCGTACGCACCGCCAAGGACATCCGCCGTCCCGACGGCAGCGTCATACGCTTCGACAGCAACGCCGCCGTGCTGGTGGACAACAAGAAGGAACCCATCGGCACCCGCATCTTCGGCCCGGTTCCGCGCGAGCTTCGCGCCAAGAACCACATGAAGATCATCTCGCTGGCGCCGGAAGTGCTTTAAGGAGGCCGGACGGATGCAGAAGATCAAGAAAGGCGACAAGGTCGTCGTGCTCGCCGGCCGCGACAAGGGTCGCACGGGCGAAGTACTGAAAGTAATGCCGAAGGAAAACCGCGCCCTGGTGCGCGGCGTCAATCTCGTGCGCCGGCATCAGAAGCAGACGGCGCAGACCGAAGGCGGCATCATCACCAAGGAAGCGCCGATCCACATTTCCAATCTGGCGATCGCCGATCCCAAGGATGGCAAGCCGACCCGCGTCGGCTTCCGTATCCAGGACGACGGCAAGAAGGTGCGCGTGGCGAAGCGCTCAGGAGAATTGATCGATGGCTAACGCAGAGTATCAGCCGCGCTTGAAGAAGCAGTATGAGGAGGTGATCCGCAAGCAGCTTCTCGAGCAGTTCGGCTACCGGAACGAGATGCAGGTTCCGCGCATCGAGAAGGTCGTCATCAATATGGGCGTGGGCGAGGCGACGGGCGACTCCAAGAAGCCTTCGGTCGCGGCCGAGGATCTGGCGCTGATCGCCGGCCAGAAGCCGGTGATCACGCGGGCGCGCAAGTCCATCGCCGGCTTCAAGGTGCGCGAGGGCATGCCCATCGGCGCCAAGGTGACGCTGCGCAAGAACCGCATGTACGAGTTCCTGGACCGGCTCGTGAACGTGGCGCTGCCGCGCGTGCGCGACTTCCGGGGCCTGAGCCCCAAGAGCTTCGATGGACGTGGCAATTTCGCCATGGGCATCAAGGAGCATATCGTGTTCCCCGAGATCAACTACGACAAGGTCGACCAGATCTGGGGAATGGACATCATCGTCTGTACGACTGCCAAGACCGACGACGAGGCGAGGGCGCTTTTGAAGGCGTTCAACTTCCCGTTCCGTCAGCAGTAACGGCAGGCGAGCACAAGGGAAAACCACATGGCAAAAGTCAGCGCAGTCGAGAAGAACAAGAGGCGCCGCAAGATGGTGGACCGCTATGCCGCGAAACGCGCGGCGCTGAAGGCCATCATCAAGGACCAGACGAGGCCCATGGAGGAGCGCTTCAAGGCGCAGCTCAAGCTGGCCGAGCTTCCGCGCAATTCTTCCAAAACGCGCATCCGCAATCGCTGCGAAGTGACCGGTCGCCCGCGTGCCTATTACCGCAAGCTCAGAATGTCGCGTATTGCGCTTCGCGAGCTCGGCAATAGCGGCCGCATCCCGGGTCTGGTCAAGTCGAGCTGGTAAGGAGGGGCACTCATGTCTATGAATGATCCGCTCGGCGATATGCTGACCCGTATCCGCAACGCCATTGGCCGCCGGAAGCCGACCGTTTCCACGCCGGCCTCGCGGCTGCGCGCTCGCGTGCTCGACGTCATGAAGGCGGAGGGCTATATTCGGGATTACAGCCAGATCGACTATGGCAACGGCAAGTCGGAGCTGGAAATCCAGTTGAAATATTTCGACGGTGCGCCGGTCATCCGCGAGATCGCGCGTGTGTCCAAGCCGGGGCGGCGCGTCTATGTGTCGGTGAAGTCGATCCCGCAGGTCGCCAATGGCCTGGGTGTGGCGATTCTTTCGACGCCTAAGGGCGTGATGGCCGACCACCAGGCGCGCGAGCTGAACGTCGGCGGCGAGGTGCTCTGCCGGATCTTCTGATCGGGCCGAAACGACAGAACGAACGAGGACAAGATCGATGTCTCGTATTGGAAAAAAGCCGATTCCGCTTCCCGATGGCGTGACGGCGACCGTTGAAGGCCAGACGGTTACGGCGAAGGGGCCGAAGGGCGAGCTGCGCTTCGTGGTCAACGACGAGGTTCTTGTGAAGCTCGAGAACGGCGCGATCACAGTCGATCCGCGTGACGAGTCCAAGGGGGCGCGCTCCAAATGGGGCATGTCCCGGAGCCAGATCGCCAATATTATCAACGGCGTGAAGCAGGGCTTTGAGAAGCGGCTGGAGATCAACGGCGTCGGCTACCGCGCGGCGATGCAGGGCAAGACGCTGCAGCTCTCGCTCGGTTACAGCCATGACGTGAACTACAATCCGCCGGAAGGCATCACCATCACTGTGCCGAAGCCGACGGAGATCGTGGTCTCCGGTATCGACAAGCAGGCCGTTGGCCAGGTCGCGGCCGAGATCCGCAAGTTCCGCGGACCGGAGCCCTACAAGGGCAAGGGCGTGAAATACGCGGATGAGACGATCGTCCGCAAGGAAGGCAAGAAGAAGTAGGAACGCACGCCATGGTGTCGAAGGTATCCGTTACGCGACGCGCCGGACGCGTTCGCCGGAAGATCAAATCGGTCGCGGGCGATCGTCCGCGGCTTTCGGTCTATCGCTCGTCGAAGAACATCTATGTACAGATCATCGACGATGCGAAGGGACATACGCTTGCGGCTGCCTCCACGCTCGAGAAGGAGCTGAAGGGCAAGCTGAAGACCGGCGCCGATGTGGCGGCGGCGAGCGAGGTCGGCAGGCTGATCGCGGAGCGCGCGAAGAAGGCGGGCGTCGACAAGGTTGTTTTCGACCGCGGCGCCTACCTCTATCACGGTCGCGTCAAGGCCCTGGCGGACGCCGCTCGGGAAGGGGGCCTGGACTTCTGAACCGTTCCGGACGCGATGGACGTCCGGAATATCCTCAATCCGTGCTACCGGAAAAGAATAAGGACAAGGACAATGGCACAAGGCCGCAGGGACGACCGCCGCGATCGCGAGGAGCGCGATGCAGAGTTCGTCGACAAGCTCGTTCACATCAACCGCGTTGCCAAGGTGGTCAAGGGCGGCCGCCGTTTCGGCTTCGCAGCGCTCGTGGTCGTTGGAGACCAGAAGGGCCGGGTCGGTTTCGGCCATGGCAAGGCGCGCGAAGTGCCGGAAGCGATCCGCAAAGCGACGGAAAATGCCAAGCGCGACATGATCTTCGTGCCCCTGCGGGCGGGCCGCACGCTGCACCATGACGTGCAGGGCCGTCACGGCGCGGGCCGCGTGCTTCTGCGCGCGGCGAAGCCCGGCACCGGTGTCATCGCCGGCGGCCCGATGCGAGCCGTCTTCGAGACCCTGGGTGTGCAGGACGTTGTGGCCAAGTCTCTCGGCTCCTCGAACCCCTACAACATGGTTCGCGCCACCTTCGATGCCCTGAAGCGCCAGGTGCATCCCAAGGATGTCGCCGCCCAACGGGGCATCAAGTACTCCACCCTGCAGGCGCGCCGCGGCACTGTCTCTGCCGGGGGCGAGGAATAACGGTTGCCGGCCCTGACGAGGAACGACAAAGATGGCTGAGAAGAACAAGGGCAAGACGATCACGGTCGAACAGATCGGCAGCCCGATCCGCCGCCCCAAGGATCAGCGTGCGACGCTGATCGGCCTGGGGCTCAACAAGCTGCATCGCCGCGCGACCCTGGAGGACACGCCTTCGGTGCGCGGCATGATCGCAAAAGTCCAGCATCTCGTGCGCGTCGTCGACGAGGCCTGAGGAAGCGAGGAACAAGAGCGATGAAACTCAACGAACTCAGGGACAAGGAAGGCGCGGTGCATGCGCGCAAGCGCGTCGGCCGCGGCATCGGTTCCGGCCTCGGCAAGACAAGCGGGCGCGGCGTGAAGGGACAGAAGTCCCGCTCGGGCGTGGCCATCAAGGGCTTCGAAGGCGGCCAGATGCCGCTCTACCGGCGCCTGCCCAAGCGCGGCTTCAACAACATCTTCGCCCGCGACCTGAACGAGGTGTCCGTCGGCCGCATCCAGGCGGCGATCGACGCCAAGAAGCTCGACCCCAAGGAGACGATCGACACCGCCGCGCTCGTCAAGGCCGGTGTGATTCGCCGCGCCAAGGACGGAGTGAAGGTGCTCGGCAACGGCGAGATCACGGCCAAGGTGACGCTTGACGTCGCCGGGGCTTCGAAGTCCGCCGTGGAAAAGATCGAGAAGGCCGGCGGCTCGGTGAAGCTGCCCGAGAAGGCGGCACAAGAGGCTTAAGCCGTCCCGCCGCGGGACGATGTGCCGCTTGCAACCGCATCCTGGCCGGCCTATCTCGGGGCTTCGGCAACTTGCGCTGGCCCGACGGGCCGGCGCATGATCCGCCCCAGGTGAGCGGACCTTCTGGCCCGCCTCCGGCGGTGGAGAGTTCAAGCGGTCTCACTTTTCCTGGTCGCGCTTGGGGGCAACGAAGCGGAGAATTCTTATGGCATCGGCAGCCGAGCAACTTGCGTCAAATCTGAATTTCGCCGCCTTCGCCAAGGCGGAGGATCTGAAGAAGCGTATCTGGTTCACGCTCGGCGCGCTGCTCGTCTACCGTCTCGGCACCTATATCCCGATGCCGGGCATCAATCCGGAAGCCTTCGCTCAGGCCTTCCAGCAGCAGGCCGGCGGCGTGCTCGGCATGTTCAACATGTTTGCCGGCGGCGCGGTCGAGCGCATGGCGATCTTCGCGCTCGGGATCATGCCCTACATCTCGGCCTCCATCATCATGCAGCTCATGACGTCCGTCGTGCCGTCGCTCGAGCAGCTCAAGAAGGAAGGCGAGCAGGGGCGCAAGGTCATCAACCAGTACACGCGCTACGGCACGGTTCTACTTGCCACGGTGCAGGCCTACGGCATTGCGATAGGGCTTGAAAGCGGGGCGAACATCGTCACCGATCCCGGCTGGTTCTTCCGCCTTTCGGCCGTCATCACCCTCGTCGGCGGCACCATGTTCCTGATGTGGCTCGGTGAGCAGATCACCGCGCGCGGCATCGGCAACGGCATTTCGCTCATCATCTTCTCCGGCATCGTGGCCGGGCTTCCCTCCGCCATCGGCGGCACGCTGGAACTCGGCCGTACGGGCGCGCTGTCTACCGGGCTGATCCTTGCCATCATCGCACTTGCCATAGTCGTGATCGGCGTCATCGTCTTCTTCGAGCGCGCGCAAAGGCGGCTTCTGATCCAGTATCCAAAGCGGCAGGTGGGCAACCGCATGTTCCAAGGCGACACGTCGCACCTGCCCCTGAAGCTGAACACCTCCGGCGTGATTCCGCCGATCTTCGCTTCATCGCTGCTTCTTCTGCCGACGACGGCGGCCGGTTTCTCGAACACGACGGAACTTCCGGCCTGGGCGAGCACGGTTCTTGCCACGCTGGGTCACGGCCAGCCGCTCTTCATGGTTCTCTATGCGGCGCTGATCGTCTTCTTCGCCTTCTTCTACACGGCCATCGTCTTCAATCCGAAGGACACGGCCGAGCAGCTCAAGAAGCATTCTGGCTTCATTCCCGGCTACCGGCCGGGCGAGCGTACCGCCGAATATATCGACTATGTGCTGACCCGCATCACCGTGGTCGGCGCCATCTATCTTGTGCTGGTATGCCTTCTTCCGGAGTTCCTGATCTCGGCGACCGGCGTGCCTTTCTATCTCGGCGGCACGTCGCTGCTCATTGTCGTAAGCGTCACGCTCGACACCGTGGCGCAGATTCAGGGACATCTGATCGCGCATCAGTATGAGGGGCTTATCAAGAAGTCGAAGCTGCGCGGCGGCAGGAGAGGAAGATGAGACTGGTACTTCTCGGACCACCGGGAGCAGGCAAGGGGACACAAGCGCAAATCCTGGTGGAGAAATACGGTATCCCTCAGCTCTCCACCGGTGACATGCTGCGGGCGGCCGTGAAGGCCGGGACCGAAGTGGGCCTGCGGGCGAAGGCCGTCATGGATGCCGGCGAGCTGGTGTCGGACGAGATCGTCAATGCGATCGTCGCCGAGAGGATCGACCAGCCGGACTGCGCGAACGGTTTCATTCTGGACGGGTATCCGCGCACGCTTGCCCAGGCGGACGCCGTCGAGGCGATGCTTGCCGAGCGTGGCCTGGCGCTTGACGCCGCGATCGAGCTCATTGTTGACGACAAGGCGCTTGTCGGCCGCATAGCGAAGCGCGCCAGAGAGGCTGAGGCTGCCGGTCAGCCGGTGCGCAAGGACGACAATCCGGAAGTGTTCGAGGAGCGGCTGCGCGAATATTACAAGAAGACGGCCCCGCTTACCGGCTACTATCACGCCAAGGGAAAGCTTTACCGGGTCGACGGCATGGCCGATATCGCGGCCGTGACGGCCGAGATCGAAAGGACACTGCAAACGGTCCGGAGCGGCCGGGCGTAGGAACTTGGACCCGGCGCGCATCGGCGTGCCCTCACGGGATGGCCCGGTTTGCCGGCTCGTCCAACAGAACCCGCAGGGGAGTTGACATTTCCCGGGGATTCCGTCAAAGACGGCGCCAATTCGCTTGAATGTCGAAGCGGTCGGTGCCGGTCTGAGAAGAGATGGCCGGTCCGGGCGCTTTTGTCCTGTCCGGCCGACAGCAACAGGCCGCCGGCTGAGGCGGTGAGAAGGAACCAAGGAGAACGACGTGGCCCGCATCGCTGGCGTCAATATTCCAACCAACAAGCGCGTGGTGATCGCGCTGCAGTACATTCACGGCATTGGCCCGAAGCTTGCGCGTGAGATCGTGAACAAGGTCAACATCCCGGATGACCGGCGCGTGCATCAGTTGACGGATGCGGAAGTGCTGGCGATCCGTGAGACCATCGACCGGGACTACCAGGTGGAGGGTGACCTTCGCCGCGAGGTGTCGATGAACATCAAGCGCCTGATGGATTTGGGCTGCTATCGCGGCCTGCGCCATCGCCGCTCGCTGCCCGTACGCGGCCAGCGCACCCACACCAATGCGCGCACCCGCAAGGGACCGGCCAAGCCGATTGCGGGGAAGAAGAAGTAGTCGGGTGAATAGTGAATGGTAGGGAGCCTGCCGTAGCGCCCGTGTATTAACCATTCACCATCCGCCTTCAGGTGGAGCCGCTGGAATTACGGCGGTGTAGAGATCGATCGAAAGGAAGACCATGGCCAAGGAAGCCACACGCGTTCGCCGTCGTGAGCGCAAGAACATTTCGTCGGGTATCGCGCACGTCAACTCGACCTTCAACAACACGATGATCACCATCACGGACGCCCAGGGCAATGCGATCGCCTGGTCGTCGGCCGGCTCGCAGGGCTTCAAGGGCTCGCGCAAGTCGACGCCTTTTGCCGCACAGGTGGCTGCCGAGGATTGCGCGCGGAAGGCGGCCGAGCACGGCATGCGCACGCTGGAGGTGGAGGTTTCCGGCCCGGGATCCGGACGCGAATCCGCGCTGAGGGCCTTGCAGGCGGCGGGCTTCACCATTACCTCCATCCGTGATGTAACCCCCATTCCGCACAACGGATGCCGCCCGCGCAAGAAGCGCCGCGTCTAGCGACGATTTTGCCGTAAGAGCGCGGGCTCCGCGCTCCTCTGCGGTTTCCAGATCGCCCGCCACGATTGGATGGTGGCGGGGTAACGGAAGGAACAACCATGAGCATCCAGAAAAACTGGCAGGAACTCATCAAGCCGAACAAGATTGAGTTCACCTCCAAGGGCCGCACGCATACGACGCTGGTGGCCGAACCGCTGGAGCGCGGCTTCGGCCTGACGCTCGGCAACGCGCTGCGCCGCGTGCTTCTGTCCTCCCTCAGGGGCGCGGCTGTCACGGCCGTCCAGATCGACGGCGTGCTGCATGAGTTCTCCTCGATCGCCGGCGTGCGCGAGGATGTCACCGATATCGTGCTGAACATCAAGGAAATCGCCATCAAGATGGACGGCGATGGCCCGAAGCGCATGGTCGTGCGCAAGCAAGGCCCGGGCGTGGTTACCGCCGGCGATATCCAAACGGTGGGCGATGTCGAAATCCTCAATCCGGATCACGTCATCTGCACGCTTGACCAGGGCGCCGAGATCCGCATGGAATTCACGGTCAACACCGGCAAGGGCTATGTGCCCGCTGACCGCAACCGTGCCGAGGATGCGCCGATCGGCCTTATCCCGGTCGACAGCCTCTATTCTCCGGTCAAGAAGGTCTCCTACAAGGTCGAGAACACCCGCGAAGGCCAGGTGCTCGACTATGACAAGCTGACCATGACCATCGAGACGGACGGCTCGGTGACGGGTGAGGATGCGGTGGCGTTCGCTGCGCGCATTCTGCAGGACCAGCTTGGCCTGTTCGTCAACTTCGAGGAGCCGCAGAAGGAGCAGCCTGCCGAGCAGGTCACTGAGCTTGCCTTCAACCCCGCTCTGCTCAAGAAGGTGGACGAGCTTGAGCTCTCGGTGCGTTCGGCCAACTGCCTGAAGAATGACAACATCGTCTATATCGGCGACCTGATCCAGAAGACGGAAGCCGAGATGCTGCGCACGCCGAACTTCGGCCGCAAGTCGCTGAACGAGATCAAGGAAGTGCTGGCGTCGATGGGCCTGCATCTTGGCATGGAAGTGCCGGACTGGCCGCCGGACAACATCGAAGAGCTCGCCAAGCGCTACGAGGACCAGTATTGACCGTGGGGCTGCAGCCCGCCGGGATTTGAAGGAGACAAGCAATGCGCCACGGAAAAGCCGGCCGCAAGCTGAACAGGACGTCAAGCCACCGCAAGGCGATGTTCGCCAACATGGCGGCTTCGCTCATTGAGCATGAGCAGATCGTCACCACCCTGCCCAAGGCGAAGGAGCTTCGCCCGATTGTCGAGAAGCTCGTCACGCTCGGCAAGCGCGGCGACCTGCATGCCCGCCGCCAGGCCATCGCGGCGATCCGTGATGAGAAGCTGGTGAAGCGCCTTTTCGATACGGTTGCCCCGCGCTATGCGGAGCGCAATGGTGGCTACACGCGCATCATGAAGGCGGGTTTCCGTTATGGCGACAACGCGCCCATGGCCGTGATTGAGTTCGTCGATCGCGACGTTTCGGCGAAGGGAGCCGCAGACCGCGCCCGCGCGGAAGCCGAAGGGGCCGAGGAGGCCGCCGAGGCGGCATGATCGCCCTCTCGAGGCAAGCATTTAAAAGGGGCCCGGGGGCCCCTTTTTCATTGGCGGTTCAGCCCAACGGCCCCTTGAAGATGAAGAAGGCGCCGAGGCAGATGAGCGCGAAGCCGATGGCGTGGTTGATGGTGAGCTGCTCGCCCAGATAGAACACGGAAAAGACAGCGAACACCGTGAGCGTGATGACCTCCTGCATGGTCTTGAGCTCGGCGGCGCTATAGACGGCATGACCGTAGCGGTTGGCAGGCACCGCGAAGCAGTATTCGATGAAGGCGATGCCCCAGCTCGCCACGATCACCAGAAGAAGCGGCTTGTCGCCGAACTTCAGGTGTCCATACCAGGCAAAGGTCATGAAGATATTCGAGATCGCGAGCAATGCGATCGGCAGCACGTGGTATATGGCCATGGATGACCCCGATAACCGCCGGCTGGAATGCGCGGCGGAAGCTCCGGCCCGGCCGAATCGGCATGACCGTGGGCGAAGATTTATCCAATCCTCGGGCTCTCTTCACCTGCTTCCTTGCGCCTGCGCCGCTTTGTCCGGGCGGCCCTCCCAAGCCTTTTCTTGTGCACAATCCTGTGGGAAAGATGCAGGCTTTGGAGTTTTAGGGATTCTCATGCAGGCTCTTCTTCTCCGGCTGATCCTGGTCTTGGTCTTCGCCCTGAGCGTTCCCGCCTATGCGCAGGATGAGGGGGGCTCTTTGCTCGATCCGCTTTCGCGCCTCTTGCGCGGCGGCGGCGAGACGGGCGTGGAAGCCCCTGAAGGGCCGCAGCGCCGCGTGCCGTTCAGCCGCGAGGAAATACAGCTTTCCTTCGCGCCGCTGGTGGAACAGACCGCGCCCGCGGTGGTGAATGTCTACGCTTCCGCGATGGTGGAGGCGCGTTCGCCCTTCATGGGCGATCCCTTCTTCGAGCGCTTCTTCAATTTTCCGCAGATGCCGCCGCGCCAGCGTTCCTCGCTCGGCTCGGGCGTGCTCGTGGATCCCTCCGGTCTGGTGGTGACGAACTATCATGTCATCCGCGAGGCCGACGAGGTGAAGGTGGCCATGCCCGACGGGCGGGAGTTCGAAAGCGAGGTCTTGCTTCAGGACGAGCGGCTCGATCTTGCGGTGCTGAAGATCCAAGGCGGCGAGCCCTTTCCGGCGATTGCCATCGGCGACTCGGAGGCCCTGGAAGTCGGCGACCTGGTGCTGGCGATCGGCAATCCCTTCGGGGTCGGCCAGACGACCACGAGCGGCATCGTTTCCGCGCTCGCGCGCTCGCTGGGCGGCATTTCCGATTTCGGTTTCTTCATCCAGACGGACGCCGCGATCAACCCGGGCAATTCCGGGGGCGCGCTCATCAATATGAGCGGGGAGCTGGTGGGCATCAACACGGCCATTTACAGCCGCTCGGGAGGGTCTAACGGCATCGGCTTTGCCATTCCCTCCAACATCGTGCGCGCCGTGCTGGAATCGGCCAGGAACGGGGCGGAGTATTTCGAGCGCCCCTATGTGGGCGCGAGTTTCGACCGGATCACGTCGAACATTGCCGAGGCGCTGGGCATGGATCGTCCGGCGGGCGCGCTCGTTACGAATGTGGCGCCCGGAAGCCCGGCAGAGCGCGCCGGCCTGAAGCCGGCCGATGTGGTCGTGACGGTCAACGGCAAGCCCGTGGAAACGCCCGAAGCGCTCGACTACCGGCTGGCGACCCTTCCCGTCGGCGAGACGGCTGAACTTAACGTGCTGCGCGAGGGCAAACGGCTGACGCTGACCATGCCCATTGAGCATGCGCCGAAAGGGGATGGTCGCGAAGTCGAGATCGGCGGCCGCGGCCCGTTCGCCGGGGCGCGGATTGCGGAGCTCTCGCCGGCATTGGCCCAGCGTCTGCGGCTCGATTTCAGCCGGTCCGGCGTGGTCATCGTGGCGCTTGAGCGCAATTCGCCCGCGGCCAGCATCGGCCTGAGGCCCGGTGACATCGTGCGCGAGCTCAACGGGCAGCAGATCGCGAATGTCGATCAGATGAAGGAACTGGCCGAAGCCGGCGGGCGCTGGTGGCGCTTCACCATTGAGCGCGGAGGGCGCGTCATCCGCCAGACATTGCGGTTCTGAAGCAATGAGCGACCTGTTTGACCAGAGCACACCGCCAGCCGCACCGGAGATCGGCAAACCGCTGGCCGACCGGTTGCGCCCCAGACAGCTCGACGAGGTGGTGGGGCAGGAGCATCTGACGGGCCCTGAAGGGGCGCTGACGCGCATGATCCGCTCTGGTTCTCTCGGATCGCTCATCTTCTGGGGACCGCCGGGCACCGGCAAGACGACGGTCGCGCGCCTGCTTGCCGGCGAAACCTCGATGGCTTTCGAGCAGATCTCGGCCATCTTTTCCGGCGTCGCGGACCTGAAGAAGGTGTTCGAGGCCGCCCGTCTGCGGCGCGCCCAGGGACGCCAGACGCTCCTCTTCGTGGACGAGATCCATCGCTTCAACCGGGCTCAGCAGGATTCCTTCCTGCCGGTGATGGAGGACGGTACTGTCGTGCTTGTGGGCGCCACGACGGAGAACCCCTCCTTCGAGCTCAATGCCGCGCTTCTTTCGCGCGCGCGTGTGCTGATCTTTTACCCGCTCGAGGCGGACAGCCTGGAACGCCTCCTGAGCCGCGCCGAAGCCGCGGAGGGCCGCAAGCTGCCGCTGGACGAGGAGGCGAGGGCGGTTCTCATCCGCATGGCTGACGGAGACGGGCGAGCGGCCCTTACGCTTGCGGAGGAGGTGTGGCGCGCGGCACGCGAAGAGGAGATTTTCGATGCGGAAGCGCTTCAACGGATCGTGCAGCGGCGCGCGCCGATCTATGACAAGCGTCAGGACGGGCACTACAATCTGATCTCGGCTCTGCACAAATCCGTGCGCGGCTCCGATCCCGACGCGGCGCTCTACTATCTGGCGCGCATGCTGGATGCCGGCGAGGACCCGCTCTATCTCGGGCGGAGGCTCGTACGGATGGCGGTGGAAGATATCGGCCTTGCGGACCCGCAGGCGCTTGTCATCGCCAATGCGGCGAAGGATGCCTATGACTATCTGGGCTCGCCCGAGGGCGAGCTGGCGCTGGCGCAGGCCTGCGTCTATCTCGCCACCGCGCCGAAGTCCAACGCCGTCTATACCGCCTTCAAGGCGGCAATGGGGGCCGCCAAGGAGTACGGCTCGCTCCTGCCGCCAAAGCACATTCTGAACGCCCCCACGAAGCTGATGAAGGAGACGGGCTACGGCTCCGGCTATCAGTACGATCACGACATGCCGGACGCCTTTTCCGGCCAGGACTATTTTCCGGAGGCCATGGGGCGGAAGACCTTCTACGATCCGCCCGAGCGCGGCTTCGAGCGCGAGATCAGGAAGCGGCTTGACTATTGGGCGAAGCTGCGGCGGGAAAGGGCGCAGAAGGCGGGCGGATAGCCAATATCTTCAAGCGGCGCAGCGCTAAAGGGGGTGTGATTGTATCATTTGCTGCTGGTTTGTGCGGGAGGCGCCATCGGCGCGGGTTTGCGGCACTTGAGCAATGCGGCAGCCGGCCGCCTGTTCGGCACGGCTTTTCCCTGGGGCACGCTCACGGTCAATATCGCGGGCTGCCTGGCCATGGGCGTCTTTATCGAGCTTCTTGCCCGCCGGTTTGGAGGCTCAGAGGCATTCCGGCTCTTTGTTGCCACCGGCCTTCTGGGCGGCTACACGACCTTCTCCGCCTTTTCGCTCGATGTCGCAGCGCTGTGGGAGCGCGGCGCGCAAGGCGCCGCCGCGGGCTATGTACTGGCGAGCGTCGCTGGCGCGATAACCGCCCTGTTTGCGGGCCTATGGCTGGTGAGAAGCCTGTAGCCCAGGCTCGTGTGTGATCGCCATTCTCTGCCTTAAGTCTTCGAGAGGAGGAGAATAAGCTCGCCCTGGCGACGCGTCTCCGTCTCGTGCAGAACGGTCTTGAGGCGCTGGCGCGCCGTGCCGACCTGATCTGCAAGGCCTCGGCAGCTTCGTTCAAGGATTTGCCGTCCATAAGGGCTTCGCACAGCCGGATTTCCGCAGCGGTGAGGCGGAACAGTGTTGCCCAAGAGGATTGCCGGGTCGAGGACGGCCAGTCGAAATCGGTGACGAGAAGCATGCCATAGGCGTTCGGCACCATCGGCTGGATGACATCCGGGAGGTAAACCGCCTCGACCATCAGCGGTCGGCCAGCCGGACGCTCCACGATGACCGGCAGGGGCGACCAGCGTGGCGAGGACGCAAATCGAGGCGACGTCGCGGTGACGGCCAAGGCGTGAAGCTTTCGGTCGCTTGCGGAGTCCAGGATCCCCAACATGCCCGCCTTGATGAAGAGCGGCGACCCCTGCTGCTGCAGAAGAGTTTCGGCCTTGCTATTGATTTCCAGCACATGCCCGCCGCGACCGAGAAGCAGGGCGGCCTTGTCCACACGATTGAGCGCGCCGAGCCCGGTGGCGCCTCTTGCCTGCACGAAGCTGTTCGGCAGCCTCGCCATTTCGTATGGCCGCGCAGCTACCATTTGGGAGGTGCCGGGCCATTTTGCGGCTCGCAAGAAGGCGTTTGCGGTGCTATTGCCGCCATTCAAGACGGTGAGAAGATGGCAAGCGTCGAGCAGATCAAGGTGGATAGCGGCGAGGCGGGCATGCGGCTCGATCGCTGGTTCAAGGCCCATTATCCCGGCCTGGGTTTCGGAGAGCTTCAGAAGCTGCTGCGCACGGGGCAGGTGCGCGTGGACGGCGCGCGCGCCAAGGCCGATACGCGTGTTCAGCCGGGGCAGGTGATCCGGGTGCCGCCGCTTGCGGTCGACCGCAAGGGCGCGCCAACCACCATACGCACCATACGCGACCATGGCGATGCCGAGGTGCTCTCGCAGATGCTGATCCATGAGGACGAGAAGGTTTTCGTCTTCAATAAGCCTGCAGGCCTTGCGGTGCAGGGCGGCTCCGGCATCAACCGCCATGTGGACGGCATGCTGGAAGCCTGGCGCAGCAGGAAGGGCGAAAAGCCGCGCCTCGTGCACCGCCTGGACCGAGATACTTCCGGCGTGCTGGTAGTGGCACGCACGCGGCTCGCCGCGGTGAAGCTTGCCGAGGCGTTCCGCGCGCGGGAGACGAAGAAGATCTACTGGGCGCTGGTGAAGGGCGTTCCGAAGAAGGAGGAGGGGCGGATTTCGACATGGCTCTTGCGCGAGGCAAAGCCTGACGGCGACCGCATGCGGATCGCCAGGCATGGAGAGCCGGGTGCCGACCATGCCATCTCCACCTATCGCGTGATCGAGCGGGCGGGAACGGCGCTTTCCTGGCTTGCGATGGAGCCCTATACGGGCCGCATGCATCAGCTGCGCGTGCATGCCGCCCATATCGGATGCCCGATCATCGGCGACCCGAAATATTTCGAGGCGGAGCCGAGCTGGCAGCTGCCCGGCGGCATCCAGAACCGCCTGCACCTGCACGCCCGCCGCATCGTCATCCCGCACCCCGACGGCGGAACTCTCGACGTGACGGCCGAACTGCCGCCGCATATGCAGCAGAGCTGGAACCTGCTCGGCTTCGACGCAACCGCCGCGGAGGAATTGGCCTGAAGAAGGGTGGCAATCCGCCCATGCGGGTAGCGCCGATCCGCCCGTCACCTATATGAGGGACCATGCGTGATATCCTGAACGATCTCGACCACGGCCGGCATCATCCGTCGGACCTCGATCCCATGCGCCGCGCGCAGAAGCATATGCAGACGCCGCGGCCGAAACGGTTTTATACCCGCGTGGAGGTGGAGGGTGACGGCGGTACGTTCCGCGTTCTGCTTGACGGGCGGGCGGTGCGCACGCCCGCGAAGGCGGAACTCTTGCTGCCGACCGAGCGAGCCGCGCAGCTCGTCGCGCAGGAATATGAGGCTCAGGGCGAGTACATCGATCCGATCACCATGCCGGTGACGCGCCTCGTCAACACGGCCATCGACGGGGTGGCGAGCGATCCGCAGGCGGTGGCTGAGGACATCCTGCGCTACGCCTCCAGCGATCTTCTGTGCTACCGCGCCGATTCCCCCGAGCGCCTGATCGCGCTGGAGGCGGAGGCCTGGGACCCGGTGCTCGAATGGGCAGAGGGAGAGCTGGGCGTGCGCTTCATGCTTGCCGAAGGCGTCATGCATGTGGAGCAGCCGCGCGCGACGATCGCGGCGGTCGGGGCCTATGTGAGGCCCCGCCGCGAGCCGCTGCGGCTCGCCGCCCTCCATGTGATGACGACGCTGACCGGCTCGGCACTCCTTGCGCTTGCGGTTGAGGCCGGGGCGGTCGATGCCGACACCGCCTGGAAGGCCGCCCATGTGGACGAAGACTGGAACATCGCTCAATGGGGCGAGGACGCCGAAGCCGCCGATCGCCGCGCCGCGCGCAAGCGGGACATGATGGGGGCTGTGGCGTTGTTGGAGGCGATAGGGGCGAGTGAATAGCAAGTAGCGAGGAGGGGGAGCAGTGAACGGTGAATAGCGAATGGAAAAAGCGGTATCGGTTTTTTAAGATTGGTAGTTGACGAACTGAACGCTACAAGCAATTTCACCATTCCTCCCTATTGGCTCTTCATCTCCCAAACGCCCGATAAAGCACCGCTGCGATCTCGCTTTCCAGCGGGAAGGACAGCATGCCCATGACGGAATAGCCGAGCAGCCAGGGCATCAGATAAAAACGGATCATGAAGAAGAACCAAGCCACGTAGACCGGCACCAGGAAGTCGATCAGGAAGCCGGGCGTGATGGGGGCGAACAGCCGCAGGATCGGATTCGTCGCGCGAACGAAGAAGCGCATGAAGAAGAAGTTCGAGTCCTCGGACAGGAAAATGTTCATGGCCGCGCGGCCGATCAGGGTCCACATCACCATGCCCAGCACGTAGTCGATGACGATGACCCACAACGGAAAGGCGGCGAGCATTCCCTGCACGATTGATCCCCCGGAGTGCAAACGAGAAGAGGGGCGGGAGAATGTCCCGCCCCTAGTGTTTCTGGCAAGCCTTTTTCAGTGCTTGTGAACGATGATCGGCTCCCCAACGGGAACGCGCGTCTCGTCCACCATGCGCTGGATTTCCTCGTCGGGCTCGGGCGTCATCAGTGTGACGACCACCATCGCCACGAGGCTTGCTGCCATTCCGATGATGCCGAAGCGCACATCATCCAGGCCCAGCCACGGCGTGCCGCCGTTGTAGACATAGTAGAGGTAGGCGGACCCGGCCACGAAGCCGGCAAACATGCCTGCAAGCGCGCCTTGCCTGTTCGCCCGCTTCCACCACACGCCGAGGGCAAGCGGGAAGAAGAGGCCGGAGCAGGCGAAGCAGAACGCCCAGGCCACCGCGCCGAGGATGCTCGTGAGCTGGAGCGAGGCGATGAGCGCGCCGATGGCACCGATGCCCACCAGCAGCACACGCGCCACGATCAGCCGCACGGCGGTGTCCGCCTTCGGGTCGATGATCTTGTAGTAAAGATCGTGGGACAGCGCGTTGGCGATGGCAAGCAGGAGACCGTCCGCCGTTGACATGGCAGCGGCCATGCCGCCCGCAGCCACGAGACCGGAGATCACATAGGGAAGCCCGGCGATCTCAGGCGTGGCGAGCACCACGATATCCGGCCGCATGAAGAACTCGTTGAGCTGCAGGATACCGTCTCCATTCTGGTCAGCAATGGCCAGGAAGCCCACGGACGACCAGTTCTGGATCCAGGCGAGCGAGGCGACCTCCTCGAAGGGCTTGCCGATGACGGCGGTGGGCAGGTTCGGATCCAGAAGCTGCAGCTTCGTCAGCGTGGCGAGCGCCGGCGCCGTGAAGTACAGCAGGAAGATGAAGAACAGCGACCAGCCGACGGACTTGCGCGCCGAACGCACCGATGGCGTCGTGAAATAGCGCATCAGGATGTGCGGCAGGGACGCCGTACCGGCCATCATGCAAAGCGCCAGCGTGATGAAGCGCCACTCGGCCAGAGCGCCCACAGGGCTTGTGTGCGGCGTCGTGAGCACCGAAAGGCCGGGAATGGCTTCAGCCGGCGGGTTCAACCCGAATTGCGCTTCGAGTTCCCTCATGGTCGAGGCGGCCTCTCCATAGGTGAAGTGCGGGATGATGCCGAAGTCCTGCACGTTGGACATCCAGATCACCGGCACCAGATAGGCGACGATGAGCACGATGTACTGCGCCACCTGGGTCCAGGTCACCGCGCGCATGCCGCCGAGCATCGAGCAGAGCAAAATGCTGAGGAGCCCGAACCACACGCCGACGGAGTAGGGGATCTGCAGCACGCGGGCAGCGATCGTGCCTGTAGCGTCGATCTGCGCCGTCACATAGGTGAAGGAGGCGACGACAAGCACCACCACGGCGAACAACCGGGTGAGATTGCCGCCGTAGCGCGTGCCGATGAAGTCGGGCACGGTGTAGCAGCCGAACTTGCGCAGATAGGGCGCCATCAGCGAGTTGACGAGCACGTAGCCGCCCGTCCAGCCGATGATATAGGCCATGTAGCCATAGCCGCCGAAGAAGATGCCGCCGGCCATGGCGACGAAGGAGGCACCGGACATCCAGTCTGCCGCCGTTGCCATGCCATTGTAGACCGCCGGGACCTGGCGCCCGGCGACATAATAGGCGTCCACCTCCATCGTCCGCGACAGCCATCCGATCACTGCATAGATGCCGATCGTGAAGGCCACGAAGAGCACGCCTATCGTGTTGGCGCTCACCCCGAGCTGCTCCAGGATCGCCATCAGGATGATGAAGACGAGAAAGCCGCCGGTGTAGAGGCCGTAGACGCGCCCGATATTGTCTATGAAACGTCCCTGCATGAGAGCCATGACGGTTCCTCCCGCTCACTCTTCGTCGAAGCCGAATTCCCGGTCGATCGCGTCCTGACGCCAGTTCTGGATCACGATCAGGAGAACGAAGGCGATGAGCGAGCCCTGCGCGATCATGTAGTAGCCGAGCGGGAAGCCCAGGAACGTCAGGTTGTTGAGCGGACTGACGATCAACGGAATGAAGAGCGAGAAGAACGCCCACAGCACCAGGATGACGATCGTCAGGTTCCTGGTCTTCTGCCAGTAGCGGTCTCGCGCGTCGGTGTTATCGGACATGATGTCCTCCTCCCTCAGATGCGCTTGCGACCAAAGTCGCTGCCGAGTGCCATTGCCGACAAAGCGAATCGGAACCACAATGGCGCACTGGGAGTGTTGTCGAATTCGATAGGCAAATGGAATTAAACCTTGGTCGTAACCGGTGACAGGCCTTCCCCGGCTGGGACAGGACTTCTCGCCCGCACACGCATGCTGCTTCTAGAGGCGGCGAAGCGGCTGTATGTCCGCCAGGAGACGAGCCGCATCGACAAGGTGGAGGGGCTTGCGCGCTTTGCCCACACGCGTGCGGCCTTCGTGGCGCAGAAGAAGCTCTACGGCTATCTGAAAGCGCGGATGGGAACGCGCTATCCCATCATGTTCAAGGACGAGGTTTTCATGCAGTCGGTCGACCTCGCCAAGTGGCACGTGTTTGCCGCCTGCCTGTCGGATATCGCGATTCACGCGGCCGCCCGGGTGATGCCGGAGGGGAGGCTGACGGAAAGCGAGAGCGAGGCGCTGGCCCGGCACTGCCATGAGGCGGGACTTGCCGCCAATGCGGAAGGCATCCCTGACGATACGCTGGTGTCACAGTGGAAAGAGGCTTTCGCCCATCGGCTTGCCGGCACGAACTGGCAGCGGCTGGCGGCCGGAGGGGACGCGATGACCGAAAGTCCCAAGGCGCTCTATGTCTGGGCTCCGATAGAGGATTCACTCAAGCGCCTCGACCGTGAGATTGTGGAAAACTCCATCCGCTTCGCTTGGGCGGAGATCATACGCGACTTTCGCAAACGCGCCGTTCCTGCTGAAATCGCTGCGGATTTCCGGCAGAGGGAGTTTGCCAAACTCTGACCGTGGCTCCCTTTCCGTTCGACCTCAATCCCAGGCGTATCGTCAGCCGCTGATCGTTCGTAGGCGGCCGTGTCGGTGCTATCTGCGCCGGCAGATCATCTCCACCGGGGCGATCAACCCGCGCTCCAAGTTGACCACCATGTTGGCGATCTTCTCCGCCGCGCTCGGCCCCATATGGAGGTGAATGCCGAGCGGCGGCAGGCCGCTTTCGCTGATGCGCTTCCGTACCCGGTGGAAGAAATCGAGAGCGAAATCGCGCCGGTTTTCCTCGGCCATCACCTCGAAGCCGTTCCGTTCGAGTGCCTGCCGGTACGCAAGAGGGGTGGCGAGAATGGAAAGGGCTGGCGTTTCGGCCCAGGGGACCGGGTAGGACAGGTCCCCGTCGGCGGTGCGCATCACCTCGTAGAGCCCGAAGACCGCCTGCGGCTTGACTACGCGCGCGACCTCGGCGCAGAGCTTCTCCTTGTCAGCGATGTTCATGGACACGTGGATCAAGGTGGCCGCATCGAAGCTTTCCGCGTCGAAGGGGAGCGCCGTGGCGCTGCCGATTCTGAACGTCACCCGGTCGGTAAGGCCGACCATAGCTGTCAGGCTCCCGGCGACCTGGACATACTCGGGCGTGACATCGATTCCGGTGACGCGGCAGCCATAGCGGCTGGCAAAAAAGCGGGCGGGCCCGCCGATGCCGGAGCCGATGTCGAGGACACTCATGCCCTCCTTGAGGCCGAGCCCTTCCGCCAGATGAACGGTGGCGTCGCGCCCGCCCATGTGAAATTCGTCAACCGGAGCGAGATCGTCCGGCTGAAGCCTCTCGAGGCTGAGCCCCGCGGCGATCAGACCATTGCGGATCGCCTCTTCGAGTGAACCATGGGTCCAGTGGCGGACCACATCCTGTTCGATCGGTGTCATCTTGTCCTCCTCCCGAGCGCGCCGGCGATAGCTCTCATCCGCGCCAGCCTTTCCGGAATGCGGCGGCCAGGCTGCGCGCCGCGTTTTCTTTTCCGAATGCTCCAGCCGGACAGCATGCGCGCGCGGGGGAGATAACTCCAGTCCATAATTTGAAACGGCATCAAGAGCAGCTTTGAATTATACTTGGCCTTGATGGAGGCTTCATGGAACACGGCCAGCTTTGCCCTTTGGCCAAAGCCTCGGAGATTCTTGCCGAACGTTGGACGCTTCTGGTGATACGGCAGCTGCTCTCAGGCGATCTGGAGGCTCCGGAAGCCGCGATCTGCGTCGGGCTTTTCGCTCGTGACTGCTTCTGAGCCCGTGCGAAGCGCACGGGCGAACCTGAACGTCGGCCGGAAGACGCTGGCCTCGAGCCTGGCGCCTGGCACGGCGGGGGCGAGAAGAAGGCCTGACCCACGCCATGGCGGCAGCCTCTCGCCCAGCATCATTAGCCCATCGGAAGCACTGCGCTCAGATTTGACAGCCGGAACCGGGAACCGGCGCGGCCTGGCGCTGCCGTCGCCTACCTTTGGTCGATCGGCACGTAGTCGCGCTGGGGGGCGCCGGTGTAGAGTTGGCGGGGGCGCCCGATCTTCTGTTGCGGGTCCTCGATCATTTCCTTCCACTGGGCGATCCAGCCCACGGTGCGCGCCAGCGCGAAGAGCACGGTGAACATGGTGGTCGGGAAGCCGAGCGCCCGGAGCGTGATGCCGGAATAGAAGTCGATATTCGGGTAAAGCTTCTTCTCGATGAAATACTCGTCCGTGAGCGCGATTCGCTCCAGCTCCATGGCGATTTCGAGTTGCGGATCGTCCTTGATGCCGAGCTCCGCCAGCACCTCATGGCAGGTCTTCTGCATGATCTTGGCGCGCGGATCGTAGTTCTTGTAGACGCGGTGGCCGAAGCCCATGAGGCGGAACGGATCGTTCTTGTCCTTGGCGCGGGCGATGTATTCGGGGATGCGGTCCGGCGTGCCGATTTCCGCCAGCATGTTGAGGGCCGCCTCATTGGCGCCGCCATGGGCCGGACCCCAGAGGCATGCAATACCCGCGGCGATGCAGGCGAAGGGGTTGGCGCCGGAGGAGCCGGCAAGCCGCACGGTGGAGGTGGAAGCGTTCTGCTCGTGATCGGCGTGCAGGATGAAAATACGGTCCATGGCGCGGGCGAGCACCGGATTGACCTTGTATTCCTCGCACGGCACCGCGAAGCACATATGCAGGAAATTCGCCGCGTAGCTGAGCTCATTGCGCGGATAGATGAAGGGCTGGCCGACATGATACTTGTAGGTCATGGCGGCGATGGTGGGCATCTTGGCGATCATGCGTATGGAAGCGACCATACGCTGGTGCGGGTCCGAGATGTCCGTGGAGTCGTGATAGAAGGCCGAAAGCGCGCCGACCATGCCGCACATCACCGCCATGGGATGCGCATCGCGCCGGAAGCCCGTGAAGAAGCGCGACATCTGCTCGTGCAGCATGGTGTGCCGCGTCACGCGCTGGTCGAAATCCTCTTTCTGGGCCTTGGTCGGCAGTTCGCCATAAAGCAGGAGGTAACAGACCTCCAGGAAATCCCCCTGCTCGGCAAGCTGCTCGATGGGATAGCCGCGATGCAGAAGAATGCCCTGTTCCCCGTCGATGTAGGTGATCTTGGATTCGCAGCTGGCCGTGGAGGTGAAGCCGGGATCGTAGGTGAACATCCCGGTGTTTGAGTAAAGCGAGCCGATGTCGATGACATCTGGGCCGATCGTTCCTCGCCGCACGTTGAGCTCATGCGTTTTCCCGCCAAGTTCCAGTCTCACGGTCGAGTTGGCCATCGCGTATCACCTCTCTGTTATTGGGACTTGGGCGGGAAGCAGAAGTCGCCACCGCTCATGGTGCGGGAGGGCCGTAGGGCACCTGTCCATTCGGTGTAGCTAGCGCATTTGCCCTTCTCTGCCAAGCTTGACAGCGGGCAGTTTTGCGTTGCAGCAAATGCGGTTCCGCCCGTCATCTGGCGGCGGCCTGGTCGCGGATGCGTCCGAGTGCCTCCTCGCGGCCGAGAACGGCAAGCACGTCGAAAATGCCGGGGGAGGTGGTGCGCCCGGTGAGGGTCGCCCGCAGCGGCTGCGCCACTTTTCCGAGCTTTAGGCCCGTCCTTTCGGCATAGGCGCGCACCACGGCCTCCGTCGACTCCGCCGACCAGTCCTCGATGCGTGCGAATTCCTCTGCCAGCTCGGCAAGCATGGCCCGCGCGTCCGGATCGAGCAGGTTGGCTGCCTTTTCATCAATCTGAAGCGGACGCTCGGCAAAGAGAAATCCTGCTCCATCAAGAAGTTCGACCAATGTCTTAGCGCGTTCCTTGAGGCCAGGCATAGCGGCGCGGAGCTGAGCCTTGCGCTTCTCGTCCATACGGTCGAGCAGTCGCTTCCCGCCCTCCAGATGGGGCAGGGTTTCGAGGAAGATGTTCAACAGCGTGTCATCGTCCGTGCGGCGCATGTGAATGCCATTCAGCGCTTCGAGCTTCTGGAAATCGAAGCGCGCGGCGGCCTTGTTGATGTCCTCGATCTCGAACCACTGGATCATCTCTTCAGTGGTCATCACCTCGTCATCACCGTGGCTCCAGCCGAGGCGGGCGAGATAGTTGCGTAGGGCGGACGGCAGGTAGCCCATGGCGCGGTAGGCTTCGACCCCCAGCGCGCCGTGCCGCTTGGAAAGCTTGGCGCCGTCCGGCCCGTGAATGAGGGGCACGTGGGCCATGACGGGAACCTCCCAGCCCATGGCCTGATAGATCAGCGTCTGGCGGGCGGCGTTCGTCAGATGATCGTCGCCGCGGATGATGTGGGTCACGCCCATGTCGTGATCGTCCACCACGACTGCGTGCATGTAGGTGGGCGAGCCGTCGGACCGCAGGATGATGAAGTCGTCGAGATCCTTGTTGGGAAAGCGTACCACGCCCTGCACGCGGTCATCGACAATCGTTTCGCCCTCGCGCGGGGCCTTGATGCGGATCACGGGCTTGACGCCGGCCGGGGCCTCACTCGGATCGCGGTCACGCCAGGGGCTGAAGAAGCGCGGCGGCTTGCCTTCCGCGCGTGCTTTCTCGCGCGCGGCCTCGACTTCCTCCGGTGAGGCATAGCAGTAGTAGGCGGCACCTCTGGCCACCAGTTCTTCCGCCACCTCGCGGTGGCGCTCCGCGCGGGCGAACTGCGAGACCGGCTCCCCATCCCATTCGAGCCCGAGCCATTTCAGCCCGTCGAGGATGGCGGCGGTGGCCTCCGGTGTCGAGCGCTGCCGGTCCGTATCCTCGATGCGCAGGAGCATCTTGCCGCCGGTATGCCGGGCATAGAGCCAGTTGAAGAGCGCCGTGCGCGCACCGCCGATATGGAGGAAACCGGTCGGCGACGGCGCGAAGCGTGTGATGACGTTATCGGGCATGCTGTTGTCCGGATGTTCTGGCGCGGTGCAGTTCACCGGCGCGGGTGGAAATCGGCTGCCCGTCATGTAGCATAGGATGAAAGGGGTGCAAGCGCCTGAAGGGGACAGGCATGGGGGGCGAAAGGGCGGCGACGCCGGACGGCGAGCGTGCGCATTTTCTGCTGGCGGACATGGAGATACATGTCATGCCGCCTGCAGACCAGACCGTGGCACGGTGGCCGGCGGGCGGGAAGCCATCCCTGCCGCCTAGCGCCGCGTCCCGTTTGCGGACCAGCCTTTGGCAGCGCCTTCACCTGCAGGCGGCTGAGGCACTTGCCAAGGATGCAGCGCGCGGGGCTGCGTTCCTGTGCCTGCCGGTTCTGCTGGCGGGCGGAGCCGCTTTCTATTTCGGCCTCAGGCAGGAGCCCGGCACGGCACCGCTTGTTGTCATTCTGGCGTTTCTCGCCATTTCAGCCTTTCTGGCGCGGCACAGACCGGTTCTGTTCGTGCCACTGACGGGATGCCTTGTCTTCGCGCTCGGCGTGGCGGCGGCGAAGCTGGAGACCTGGCGCGCGGCAACGCCCATGATCGGTTCGGAGATCACCACGCGGATCACCGGAAGGCTGGTCCGGCTGGAAGATCAGGCGAGTGGAAGGGTCCGGCTTACCGTTGACGTGCTTGCCACGGAGCGGCCGCACTTGCGCTACGCGCCGGAACGGGTGCGGGTCACGGCGAGATCCGTCCCCGACGGGCTGCAACCCGGCGAGGGCGTTGCCGGGCTTGTGCGGCTGATGCCGCCGCCCGGTCCCGTGCGGCCGGGAAGCTACGATTTCGGCTTCACCAGCTTCTTTCGCGGCCTGGGCGCCATCGGCTTCTTCATGTCGAATGTGGAGCGTGTGGAGTTGGACGAGCCACTACCCGTATGGGCGCGCCCGGCGCGCTGGCTGGAAAGCGCGCGGCTGGCGTTGGCGGAGCGCATCCGCGCCCATGTCTCGGGGCCCGAAGGGGAGGTCGCCGTGGCCATGATCGTCGGTTTCCGGCCGGGCATCCCGGAGGAAACCAACGAATGGCTCCGCCGCTCCGGCCTCGCGCACATCCTGTCCATCTCCGGGCTCCACATGGCGCTTGTCGCCATGACGGTGATGACGATGCTTCGGACGGGCGCGGCGCTGTTCCCGGGCTTTGCCTCGCGCGTGCCGGTAAAGAAATATGCTGCCGCAGCTGCACTGGCCTTCTGCACGCTCTATCTCTTCATCTCCGGCGGCGACGTGGCGGCCGAACGCAGCTACATCATGCTTGCGGTGATGCTTGCCGCGCTCCTCTTCGACCGCGCGGCCATCACCATGCGCAACGTCGCGATTGCGGCGCTCGTCATCGTCGCGCTTTCCCCGCATGAGGTGGTGGGGCCCAGCTTTCAGATGTCGTTCGCCGCGACCGCCGCGCTGGTGGCGGGCTATGCTGTCTGGAGCGAGTGGCGGCGGCGCAGGCGGGAATTCTCGCCTCCGCCGTCCGGTTCGCTCGTGCGCCGGGCGATGCGAGCGGCATTTGCCTTCCTTGCGGGGCTCGCAGCCACCTCGCTGATCGCCGGGACGGCGACCGCGCTTTACAGCGTGTGGCATTTCCAGCGCGCGGCCCCCATGGGCCTTCCGGCCAATCTCACCGCCATGCCGCTGGTCTCGCTGGTCGTTATGCCCTCGGCGGTGATGGCCATGCTGGCGCTGCCTTTTGGCCTCGACGGTTTTTTCCTCAAGATCATGGTACATGGCATTGCCGGCGTGATCGCCATCGCGCGATGGTTCTCGGATCATTCGCCGGTGGATGCGGTGGGGATCGTTCCGCTTCCGGCGGTACTTTTTCTTACCGTTGCGCTGGTCATTCTGGTCGTGTCCACTACATGGGTCCGGCTTGCGGCATTGCCCTTTCTGGTGCTGGGGCTGGCGTTGATAGCGGGCAGGGAATTGCCCGATGTTCTTGTTGCCGAGGATGCAAGGCTGGTCGGCGTGGGCGATCCGGCCGGCCGCATTGCCGTCAACCGCAGCCGTCCTAACGGCTTTACCATCGACGACTGGACACGCGCGCTGATGGCCGAAGAGATGCTGAAGCCGCGTAATGCAACCGTGCGGCCTTCGCCGGATGACCCGGCGCTCGCCGAACCGGGCTTCGTCTGCGGCGACGGGTTGTGTCTGGCGCGCCATGCAAGCGGCGCTCTCATCGCCCACACGCAGGACTCCGCCGCGGCACGGGTGGTCTGCGGCGCGGCGGCCCTGATCGTTATGGACGACGTGACGGCAGGCAACGTGTGCGGGGCAGGGGAGGCGGCGGTGATCACCAAGCGCGATCTGGCGCGCAGGGGTGCGGCAGCCATCCGACTGGTGCGCGACGGGGCGTCAATGCGGGCGGAAGCGACCTTCGCGGTCGAGGAGCCCTTTCGCCCGTGGCATGACTACCGGGCGTGGTCGCGCGCCGCGCGCGGACTGCCGCCATATCGCCGGGAGGAAGGCGAGGAATGATCGGGCGCGGCCGTAGCTCAGACAGGCCGCGCGTGCGGTGACAGCAGAAGCATTATTCTGTCGTCTCCCGGGCATTTGCGGGGTAGTATCCTTCCCGGCCTTCCGCTAAATAGCCGCTTGCCGGCCGGTAAAGCCCGTGTCCGGGGGCAAGCCTATGGGTGTTGATATGACAAAATGGTCGCCGAATTCGTGGAGGAACAAGCCGATCAGCCAGGTTCCGGCTTATCCGGACCCTGCTGCGCTCGCCGAGGTCGAGGCGCGCATGGCGACCTATCCGCCGCTCGTTTTTGCGGGCGAGGCACGCAAGCTGAAGAAGGCGCTGGCCGCCGTCGCCAATGGCGAGGGCTTTCTGCTTCAGGGCGGCGACTGCGCCGAGAGCTTCGCCGAGCATGGCGCGGACAACATCCGTGACTTCTTCCGCGTCTTCCTTCAGATGGCCGTGGTCCTGACCTTCGCTGGCGCCCAGCCGGTGGTGAAAGTGGGCCGGATTGCCGGCCAGTTCGCCAAGCCGCGGTCTTCTCCGACCGAGGAGAAGGACGGCGTGGTGCTGGACTCCTATCGCGGCGACATCATCAACGGCATCGAGTTTACGGAAGCCTCACGCACGCCTGATCCGGCGCGCCAGGAAATGGCCTACCGGCAGTCGGCCGCTACGCTGAACCTGCTGCGCGCCTTTGCCCAGGGCGGCTATGCCAATCTGGAAAACGTGCACAAGTGGATGGTGAGCTTCATCTCCGACAGCCCGCAGGCGGAGCGCTACCGGGCGCTGGCCGACCGCATCACGGAGACGATGGACTTCATGCGGGCCATCGGGATTACCGCCGATACCCATCCTTCGCTGCGTGAGACGGATTTCTACACCAGCCATGAGGCGCTGCTTCTGGGCTACGAGGAGGCGCTGACGCGCATCGACTCGACCACCGGCGACTGGTACGCCACGTCCGGGCACATGATCTGGATCGGCGACCGCACGCGCCAGCCCGACCACGCCCATGTGGAGTACTGCCGCGGCGTGAAGAACCCGCTGGGGCTCAAGTGCGGGCCGTCGCTCGAGCCCGAGACGCTTATCCGGCTGATCGACATCCTCAACCCGCAGAACGAGCCGGGACGGCTGACGCTAATCGCCCGCTTCGGCGCGGAGAAGGTGGCCGATCACCTGCCGAAGCTCATCCGGGCGGTGGAGAAGGAAGGCCGCAAGGTGGTGTGGTCGTGCGACCCCATGCATGGCAACACGATTTCGCTCAACGGCTACAAGACGCGGCCCTTCGACCGCATCCTTTCGGAAGTTCAGACCTTCTTCGACGTGCATCGCGCCGAGGGGACGCATCCGGGCGGCATCCATATCGAGATGACGGGCAAGAACGTCACCGAATGCACCGGCGGCGCGCGCGCGATCTCGGCCGACGATCTGTCCAACCGCTACCACACCCATTGCGATCCGCGGCTCAATGCGGATCAGGCGCTGGAGCTTGCTTTCCTGGTGGCCGAGCTGCTCAAGAAGGATGCGGCTGCGCACAGCGAGAAAAGGGCAGCGGCGGCGGTGTAGGGCAGGTACAGGCCGCGCTGGGCTGCACTAGAACTTTGCCAAGGCCCGCTCAATGCGGGCCTTGCCGTGACTGCGGGTGCTTGCCTCGCCTCAAGTGAAGGGAAAGGTGTCTCGGGTGAGGGCCCTGCCTCGTGCTCCGGCGTGGTGCTCCGGCTTGTCCGATCCGCGATGCTGATCGCTTTGTTCAAATCTTTTGCGGTGTTGGCAAGCCTTCCTCGTGCCATGATGGATCAGGTGGCCGGAGGCGGAGGTGACGAATGGATGAGATCAGGACTGGCGGCTGTCTATGCGGCGCGGTGCGGTATCGTGTGAAGGGTGCCCTGCGCGGCATCGTTTACTGCCATTGCTCGCAGTGCCGCAAGCAGACGGGCCATTTCTATGCCGCAACGAACGCTGCCGACGAGCAGCTTACGGTGGAAGGGGCGGACAATCTCACCTGGTATGCGGCGTCGGATTTCGCTAGGCGGGGCTTTTGCAGCAGGTGCGGATCGGCGCTGTTCTGGAAGCGCAACGGCGCGAGTGTCACTTCGTTTCTCGCAGGTAGCCTGGATCAGCCGAGCGGGCTTGCGGGCGAGGCGCATATCTTCGTGGCCGACAAGGGCGACTATTATGAGATCGATGACGGGCTGCCGCAGTTCTCCCGCTCGAGGCCGGATGTTCCCGTTGCCGGTGATGCCGGCTGATCTGCTGGAAGGGATGAATGACCGAGCTTCCGAACGACTTTCTGCTTGAAAACCGGAAAGGGCTGCCGCCCGACCTGCGTTTTCTCGTGGAGAAATATCCGCGCGAGATCTGGGACGGACATGCCAATCTGGGCGACACGGCCCGGTTCTGGTTGCAGCGGCACGACATGTTCCGCGAACTGGGCGGCATGCTTCAGGCGAGCGTGGGAGACTACCGGGAGGGGCGGTTGTCGCCCGCCGATTTCTCGCGCTGGTTCGCGCCGCGGCTGCGCTTCTTCCTGCATCAGCTTCACGGCCATCACCAGATCGAGGATCTGCACTATTTCCCCATTTTCGCGGAGGCGGAACGGCGGCTGAAGCGCGGGTTCGACATTCTGGACAGCGACCATCATGTGATCCACGAGGCGCTGGAGCGCAACGCCGAGAAGGGGCGCGAATTCCTGCTTGCCCTGCAGCAGAATGCCGACAGACAGCGTTTTGCGGCCGACGCCTATGCGGACGAGAACGAGCGGCTGATCCACATGCTGACCCGGCACCTTTACGACGAGGAGGACCTGATCATTCCAGTCATCCTCGACCGGGGCGAGGGACCGCTGGGTCTTTCGGGCTACTGACCGGTCATTCTTGCCAGGCCGCGGGTCGCGGGCTACAGGAGCGCCATGAACGCTGCACCTGACGTCTTTCGCATCGCCGTTGCCCAGCTCAACCCGATTGTCGGCGACATCGCGGGCAACCTCGCCAAGGCGCGCGAGACCCGCACCGAAGCCGCTCGGCAGGGGGCCGACCTCGTGCTCTTTACCGAGCTGTTCATCTCCGGCTATCCGCCGGAGGACCTCATTCTGAAACCCGCCTTCCTGACGGCTTGCGAGGCGGCGGTGAACGCCTTCGCGGCCGAGACGTCCGATGGTGGCCCCGGCGTCATCATCGGAACGCCGCTCAAGCGCGACAGCGGCGTTCATAATTCCGTAGTTGTGCTCGACGGCGGGAAGGTAATCGCCGAGCGCCACAAGCTCGACCTGCCCAATTACGGCGAGTTCGATGAGAAGCGCGTTTTCCAGCCCGGGCCGGGATTGCCGGGACCAGTGAACTTCCGCGGCATCCGGCTGGGCATCCCCATCTGCGAGGACATCTGGGGGCAGATGGATGTCTGCGAGACGCTGGCCGAATCGGGCGCGGAGATCCTGCTGGTGCCCAACGGCTCGCCCTATTATCGCGGCAAGGTGGAGGTGCGTCATCAGGTGGCGATCAGGCAGGTCATCGAAAGCGGCCTGCCGATCATCTACGCCAATATGCTGGGCGGGCAGGACGAGCTGGTTTTCGACGGCGCGTCCTTCGCCATTCATGCCGACAAGTCGCTCGCCTTTCAGATGAGCCAGTTCGAGGAGGCTCAGGCCGTCACCACCTGGCAGAGGCGAGGCGAAAGCTGGGTGTGCTCGGACGGGCCGATGGCCATCATCCCAGAGAAAGAGGAGGCGGACTACCGCGCCTGCATGCTTGGCCTGCGCGACTATGTGAACAAGAACGGGTTCAGCAGTGTCGTTCTCGGCCTTTCAGGCGGCGTGGATTCGGCGCTCTGCGCCGCCCTTGCCGTGGACGCGCTGGGCAAGGAGCGGGTGAGGGCGGTCATGATGCCTTACAGCTACACATCCAAGGAGTCCCTGCAGGATGCGGAGGCCTGCGCCCGCGCGCTCGGCTGCCGCTACGACATCGTTCCGATCTTCGAGCCTGTGGAAGGCTTCATGAGTACGCTCAAGCCCCTTTTCGAGGGGACGGAGCCGGGAATTACAGAAGAAAACCTGCAGAGCAGGGCGCGCGGCACGCTTCTGATGGCGATTTCCAACAAGTTCGGCGCCATGGTCATCACCACCGGCAACAAGTCGGAAATGTCGGTGGGCTACGCGACCCTCTACGGCGACATGAACGGCGGCTTCAACCCGATCAAGGACCTCTACAAGATGCAGGTCTACGCGCTCTGCCGCTGGCGCAACGCCAATGTGCCGCCCGGCGCGCTCGGACCTTCGGGCGAGGTGATCCCGGCGAACATCATCGAAAAGGCGCCGTCCGCGGAACTGCGCGAGAACCAGACGGACCAGGACTCGCTACCGCCCTATCCGGTGCTCGACGAAATCCTCGAATGCCTGGTCGAAAACGAGATGGGCGTGGACGAGATCGTGGCGCGGGGTTTCGATCGCGAGCTGGTGCATCGGGTCGAGCATCTGCTTTATGTGGCTGAATACAAGCGCAGACAGGCCGCACCCGGCGTGAAGATCACGAAGAAGAATTTTGGCCGCGACCGGCGGTATCCCATTACGAACAGGTTCCGGGACCGCAGCTAGCCACCCGCCCCTGGAGCCCGAAGGAAGCAGAACATGCCGTTTCTCCAATTCCTGCGCGAGAACGCACGCTGGGTTGCGGGCGGCTTTCTGCTCACCTTCTTCTCGTCCTTCGGCCAGACGTTCTTCATCTCCATTTCGGCGGGGAACATCCGGGCGGAATACGGCCTTTCCCACGGCGATTTCGGAATGATCTACATGCTGGCAACGCTTGCCAGCGCCTTCACGCTCACGCGTCTGGGGCAGATCGTGGACCGCCATTCCGTGCGCACCGTCACCCTGATCACGGTGCCCATGCTGGCACTTGCCTGCGTCTTCATGGCCCTTTCGCAGTCGATCCTGTTTCTCTGTCTTACCATCTATCTCTTGCGGCTGTTCGGCCAGGGCATGATGACGCAAAACGCGTTCACCGCCATGGGGCGGTGGTTTGCCGCCCAGCGCGGGCGCGCGGTTTCCATCACCACGCTCGGCCACAATGCGGGCGAAGCCCTGTTTCCGCTGACCTTCGTGACGGTGGCCGGCCTGCTCGGATGGCGCAACGGATGGCTGCTTGGCGCCATGGTTCTTCTTGCGGTCGCGCTGCCGGTGATCGCGGCCTTGATGGCGGTGGAGCGCAAGCCGCGCTCCACCGACCCGCAGGCGCGCGTGACGACGAGCCGCGACTGGACGAGGGCGGAAGTCGTCCGCGATCCGCTGTTCTATGCGCTGCTCATGGGCGTGATGGCGCCGGGCTTCATCGGCACGACCATCGCGTTCCATCAGGTTTACCTGGTGGAGATTCGCGGCTGGGAACTGCAGATTTTCGCTTCGGCCTTCACCGTCTCCGCCGCAGCGACCGTCATTTCCGCCCTGGTCAGCGGTCAGCTTATCGACCGCTTCTCGGCCGTGGGCACGCTGCCAGCCTTTCTGCTGCCGCTGGCGCTCGCCTGCTTCGTGCTTGCCTCCTTCGAGGGGCAGTGGAGCGTTTTTGTCTTCATGGGGCTGCTGGGGCTTTCCAACGGTTTTTCCTCCACGCTGATGGGCGCACTGTGGCCGGAAATCTACGGTACACGGCACCTTGGGGCCGTGCGCGCTATGATCGTGGCGGTGATGGTGCTGGCGACGGCGCTGGGGCCGGGCCTCACCGGCTATCTGATCGACATCGGCGTGTCCTATCCGTTGCAGATCGCCGCCATGGGGGTCTACTGCATCGGCGCAGCCACTCTGATGCTCGCGGTTTCTCGGCGGCTTGCTGCCCGCGCCTTGCAAAGCCTGGAAGCCTCGGCTAGCTGAAGCCCATGAGTGTGACCGTCCGCTTCGCACCGTCTCCGACGGGGCAGATTCACATCGGCAATGCCCGTACGGCACTGTTCAACTGGCTGTTCGCGAAAAAGGCGGGCGGCCGCTTCGTGCTGCGCTTTGACGACACGGATCAGGAACGTTCCCGCAGGGAATATGCGGACCAGATCGAGGCGGACCTTAGCTGGCTTGGCATCAAGCCGGACCTTGTCGTGCGACAGTCCGAACGCTTTGCGCTCTACGATCGCGCGGTGGAAAAGCTCAAGGAAGCGGGGCTGCTCTACCCCTGCTACGAGACGGCGGAAGAGCTGGAGCTGCGCCGCAAGATCAGGCTCTCGCGCCGCCTGCCGCCGGTCTATGGGCGCGAGGCGCTGAAGCTTACTGAGGAGGAAAAGGCAAGATTCGAGGCCGAAGGGCGCAAGCCCCATTGGCGCTTCCTGTTGCCCAATTTCGATGACGATCCATTCGCGCCGCAGCGCACCGAGATCAAGTGGAACGACATCGTGCGCGGGCAGCAGACTGTGGACCTTGCCTCCATGTCCGATCCTGTTCTGGTGCGGGAGGACGGTACGTTCCTCTACACGCTGCCCTCGGTGGTGGACGATATCGAGCTTGGCATCACGCACATCATCCGCGGCGACGACCATGTGACGAATACGGGCGCGCAGATCGCGCTTTTCCAGGCTCTGGGCGCAGAGGCCCCGGCCTTCGGCCATCACAATCTGCTCACCACCGCGACGGGCGAGGGACTTTCCAAGCGGACCGGATCGCTTTCGATTGCCAGCCTCAGGGAAACCGGCGTGGAGCCGATGGCGGTGGCGTCCCTTGCGGTGCTTATCGGCACGTCCGAGGCTGTGACCGCCTGCCGCGATATGGACGAGCTGGCGTCGCGTTTCGATCCGGCTTCGAGCTCGAAGTCCGCCGCGAAGTTCGATCCCGCCGAGCTTCAGATGCTGAGCCGGAGCCTTATCCATTCCATGCCTTTTGAGGAGGCTAGACCCCGTCTGCAGGAACTGGGGATCAAGGGGCGGCAGGCCGAAGCGTTCTGGAACGTCGTGCGCGGCAATATCGACAAGGTTCCGGATGCCGCGTTCTGGTGGAAGGTGGTGCGGGAAGGGCCGGAGCGCCCCGCGCTTTCGGCTGAAGACGGCGCCTTCGTGAACGCGGCCCTCGACCTTCTGCCACCCGAGCCGTGGGACCGCGGCACCTTTGCCGCGTGGACGGATCGCGTGAAGGCCAAAACAGGCCGCAAGGGCAGGGCGCTTTTCAAGCCGCTGCGGCTTGCTCTGACGGGCCTGGAGGCGGGGCCTGAACTTGCGGACCTTCTGCCTCTGATAGGGCGGGAAGGCGTTCTGTCCCGGCGGCCATAGGGACCGTCGGTATCCGACCCTAATCGTTTGCCGCAACAAGTGGGGGTGTCTGACTCTGCAGGGCCTCGACGGCGGCGAAGGCTGTCATGTTCACCACGCCCCGGGACGTAACGGAAGGCGAAAGGATATGCGCGGGGCGCGCAGCACCGAGCAGGATGGGGCCCACATGAAGCGCATCTGTCATCGCCTTTACCGTGGTGAGGGTGATGTTTGCCGCGTCAAGGTTCGGGAAGACCAGGAGGTTGGCCTCTCCCTTCAAAACCGAGTGGGGGTAGATGCGCTGGCGCAGATCCTCCGACAGCGCTGCATCGCCGTGCATTTCGCCGTCGGCCATCAGGTCGGGCGCAATCTCGCGGAGGATCGAGACCGCGCGGCGCATCTTCAGCGCGCTCTTGGAATCGCGCGACCCGAAATCGGAGTGGGAAAGCAGCGCCGCCTTGGGCTCGATGCCGAAGCGGCGAATTTTCTCCGCGGCCAGCACCGTCATCTCGGCAATTTCCTCCGCCGACGGATCGACCGATACGTAAGTGTCGGTCAGGAAGATGGCGCCCTGCTGCATGATCAGCATGGACAGGGCCGACAGGTCCTTCACGCCCTGGCGGCGCCCAATGATGGCGTCCACATAGCGTAGATGCCGCTCGAAGCGGCCTTCCAGCCCGCAGATCATGGCGTCGGCCTCGCCCCGCATGATCGCCAGGGCGGCAATGACCGTGGTGTTGGTACGCACCAGCGTGCGCGCCGTCTCCGTCGTCACGCCGCGCCGGCCGGCAATGCGGATGAGCAAGTCCACATAGGCGCGGTAGCGCGGATCGTCCTCCGGATTGATGATCTCGAAATCCTTGTCCGGCCTGATCTTGAGGCCGTAGCGCTTGAGCCGCGTCTCCACCACATGTGGACGCCCGATGATGATGGGCTGCGCGAGACCTTCCTCAAGCACCACCTGGGCCGCGCGAAGCACGCGCTCGTCCTCGCCGTCCGCGTAGATGACCCGCTTCTGCCCCGCCTGCTTGGCAGCCGAAAAGACCGGCTTCATCACGAGGCCCGAGCGGAAGACAAAGCGGTTGAGCCGGTCGAGATAGGCCTCCATGTCCTCGATCGGCCTGGTCGCCACACCCGAATCCATGGCGGCCTTCGCCACCGCCGGGGCAATGCGAAGGATCAGCCGCTGATCGAAGGCCGACGGGATGAGGTAGTCGGGCCCGAACACGGGCGCCTCGTCCGACAGGGCGCGGGCGGCGATGTCCGAAGGCTCTTCCCGGGCGAGGTCGGCGATGGCGCGCACCGCCGCGAGCTTCATTTCCTCATTGATGGCGGTCGCGCCGACGTCTAGGGCACCGCGGAAGATATAGGGGAAGCACAGGACGTTGTTGACCTGGTTTGGATAGTCCGAGCGCCCGGTGCAGATCATGGCATCAGGGCGCGCCTGGCGCGCGATCTCGGGCATGATCTCTGGGACGGGATTGGCGAGCGCCAGGATCAGTGGGCGTTCGGCCATCGTCTCCAGCATTTCGGGCTTCAGCACGCCGCCCGCCGAAAGGCCGAGGAAAACATCTGCGCCGTCAATCACCTCGGAGAGCATGCGCGCCGCCGTGTCCTTGACATAGGGTTCCTTCCAGCGGTCCATCTCCTCGGTGCGGCCGCGATAGACGACGCCGTGGCGGTCCGTCACCCAGATGTTCTCGGCTCTGGCACCGAGGGATACGAGCAGGTTGAGGCAGGCGAGGGCTGCCGCGCCGGCGCCGGACGTGACGATCTTGGCCGTCGCGATGTCCTTTCCGGCCAGCTCCAGCCCGTTAAGCACCGCGGCCGCCACGATGATCGCCGTGCCGTGCTGATCGTCGTGGAAGACGGGTATGTTCATGCGGCACTTGAGGCGTTCTTCGACCTCGAAGCACTCGGGCGCCTTGATATCCTCGAGGTTGATTCCGCCGAAGGTGGGCTCGAGCGCCGCGATGGTTTCCACCATGCGGTCGACGTCCGGCGCGTCGATCTCCACGTCAAAGACGTTGATGCCGGCGAATTTCTTGAAGAGTACGGCCTTGCCCTCCATCACCGGCTTGGAGGCAAGTGGCCCGATATTGCCGAGGCCGAGAACGGCGGAGCCGTTGGACACGACGCCGACGAGATTGGCGCGCGAGGTGTATTCAGCGGCAAGCCGCGGGTCCTCGTGGATCGCGAGGCAGGGCGCGGCGACACCGGGCGAATAGGCAAGCGCCAGATCGCGCTGGTTGCCGATCGATTTGGTGGGCTGGATCTCCAGCTTTCCCGGGACGGGATAGCGATGGAAGAAAAGGGCGGCTTCGTCGAGATCCGAACGTTTGTCCGTCACGGTTTCCTGCCCCGGCTGGCGCCGCCCATTTCACTCACCCCTGTTACCGTTCGACGACGCGCTGACGCTGCTCGCCAAGCCCTGTAATGCCGAGCCGCATTTCGTCTCCGGCCTTCAGGTAGACCGGCGGCTTCATGCCCATTCCCACTCCCGGCGGCGTGCCGGTGGTAATCACGTCACCCGGCTCCAGCACCATGAAGCGCGACAGGTAGGAGATGATGTGCGCGACGGAGAAGATCATCGTCTTCGTGTTGCCGTTCTGACGGCGCTCGCCATTGACGTCGAGGAACATGTCGAGGTTCTGCGGGTCCGGCACCTCGTCCGCCGTGACGATCCAGGGGCCAAGGGGGCCGAAGGTGGGTGCGCTCTTGCCCTTGATCCACTGGCCGCCGCGTTCGGCCTGATATTCGCGCTCAGACACATCATTGCAGACGGCGTAGCCGAAAACCTTGGAGAGTGCGTCCTTCTCCTCCACGTAGTCGCAGCGCTCGCCGATAATCACGGCAAGCTCCACCTCCCAATCGGTTTTCACCGAGCCCTTGGGGAGCATCACATCGTCATTGGGACCTGAAAGGCAGCTTGGCGCCTTGGAGAAGACGACGGGCTCGCTGGGAATGGGCATGCCGGATTCGGCCGCGTGGTCGGCATAGTTGAGGCCGATGGCGATGAAATGCCCGGTTCGGGAGATCGGCGCGCCGATGCGGGTTGCGGCCGGCACCTCGGGCAGGGAGCCGATTTCGGCAGAGGCGAGGATGCGCAGGAGCGCGGGCGAGATGGTTTCCGGCGAGAAATCGGAGACCAGGGAGGAAACGTCCCTGATGGTGCCGTCACTGTGGAGGACGGCGGGCTTTTCCGCGCCCTTGTTGCCAAAACGCAAGAGTTTCAAGTTCTTTCTCCTCTCAGGACCTTGGCCGCCACATGCGGTCGTGCTGATTCTCAGAAGGCACTCGGGAAAAGGCCGCCATCAAGCCGGATACTCTGGCCCGTGATGTAGCCGGCATGGACCGAGCACAGGAAGGCGCAGGTGCGGCCGAACTCCTCCGGCGTGCCGAAGCGGCGGGCGGGGATTTCGGCTGCCTGCTGCCGGGTGCGTTCCTCGATCGAAACCCCGGCCTTTTCGGCGCCGACACGGATGTTGTCGCGCAGCCGGTCCGTCTCGAACTTGCCCGGCAGAAGATTGTTGATCGTGACATTGCTGGCGGCCACCTGCCGCGCCACACCGGCGAGGAACGAGGTGAGCCCCGCCCGCGCCCCGGATGACAGGTCGAGGCCGAACATCGGCATGTAGACGGAAAGCGAGGTAATGTTGACGATGCGGCCGAAGCCGCGGCGCATCATGCCGTCCACCGTGGCCTGAATGAGCTCGAGCGGCGTGACCATGTTCTGCTCGATGCCCTTGAGGATATCGGCACGCGAAAGGGTGCGGAAATCCCGAAGCGGCGGACCGGCGTTGTTGTTGACGAGAATGTCCGGCTCCGGGCAGGCGGCAAGCAGCGCCTTCTGCCCGTCGGCGGTGGAAACGTCGGCGGCAACCTCGGTCACCTGAACGCCGAACCGGTCGCGGATTTCCTCGGCCGTCCGTTTCAACGGGTCCGGATCACGGCCGTTTACGACGAGATTGCAGCCCGCCTCCGCCAGCGCCATGGCGCAGCCGCGGCCAAGACCCCGGCTCGACGCACAGACGATAGCACTCCTACCCTTGATGCCCAAATCCATGAGCTTCTCCTTCGCGCATCGTCTACCCGTCCGCGCCACGCCTGGCAAGCGGCGCTGGCCTGCTCATCCCCACAAGGCGGGTTCGGGCGGCGAGACGGTAGCACCATCATAAGTAAGGCCTGGCACGCGGTCGCGCGCAAGCAGCAGCGGCCCGTCCAGATCGACGAAATCCGCATCCTGGGCAAGCAGCACGGCAGGCGCCATCGCAAGCGAGGTTCCGACCATGCTTCCGACCATGATGGAAAAGCCTTTGGCGCGCGCCCTGTCCCGCAGGATGAGGGCTTCCGTGAGTCCCCCGGTCTTGTCCAGCTTGATGTTGACGGCATCGTACAGGCCCGCGAGCCTGTCGAGATCTTCGGTGACATGCACGCTCTCGTCGGCACAGATAGGGACCGGATGCGGGATTTCCGAAAGGATAGCGTCCTTGCCGGCAGGCAGCGGCTGCTCGATCAGCTCAACACGGCAGGCGGCCGCGGCGCGAAGGTTTTCTTCCAGATTGGCCTCGGTCCAGCCCTCATTGGCGTCCACGATGAGGCGGCTTTGAGGCGCGGCGGCGGCCACGGTGCGCATACGGGCGGCATCGTCTTCGGCGCCGACCTTGATCTTCAGGAGCGGACGGGCGGCATGCGCGCGCGCCTGGGCGGCCATTTCCTCCGGTGTGCCGAGAGAGATGGTCTGGGCCGTCACCAACGCCCGGGGGGACCTGCTGCCGATCATGTCCGCGACGCGCTCGCCCCTAAGCTTCGCTTCGAGATCCCATAACGCACAGTCGAGCGCGTTGCGGGCGGCCCCAGCGGGCATTCTCTCTTGAAGCTCCTGCCTGTCCATTCCCCGGGAAATCTCGGCGCGAATTGCCTCGATCTGTTCGAGCACGCTTTGCACCGACTCGCCATAGCGCGTATAGGGCACACATTCACCGCGTCCGCGCACCTTCCCTTGCGAGATTGTGCAGGTGACGACCTCGGCCGCGGTCTTGGCACCGCGTGCGATTCGGAAGACGCCGGCAATGGGAAAGTTTTCGGTCTCGACGATCAGTTCGCGCGACATGATGCCCTCGTGGAAGGCCGCGGGAGTGCGGCCGTTGAAGCTATACAACGCTTTTACGTGCGGCCCCGTTTGCTTCTCAGCCGCTTCGCTCTAAGGATATTGGCCATGTTGTTCAAGGCATCGAGGCTGAGCGGCGGGTCGGCAGCGCTTCCGGGAGCGTCGCTGCCGCGCGTGGAGCTTCAGGAAGAAGACGGGTTCATCACATACCGCCTTTCCGGCGACTGGACGACGCGCACCGCCGGTGTGATCGACCGGCACATGCGCGATCTCCTGAAGAAAGAGGCGAAGCGCGTTCATATCGATCTTGGTGATGTCCGGCAACTCGATACCGCCGGGGCATGGCTCGTGGCGCGGCTCGTCTTCGAACAGCGGCGGCGCGGGGCCGAAGTGGAGCTGACGGGCGAGTCGGAAGCGGCGCGCATCCTGCTTGACGCTGTCGCGCCCACGGCCGAACAGCCCGACATACCGCGCAAAACCCACAGCGACGGCTGGATCTCGCGCGCTCTGGCCGCGGTCGGCCGCTCGGTCTACGACATCCGCGACGACCTGCTCTATGGCTTTCACATCCTGGGCGCCACCATCAGCGGGGCGCAGATGAAGCTTGGCCGCAGGAACTCGGTCAATCCGGCCGCGATCGCGAGCCAGATCGACCGCATGGGGGTGGGGGCGGTGCCCATCATCGTGCTCATGTCGGCGATCGTGGGTGCGATCATCGCTCAGCAGGGTGCTTTCCAGCTCCGCTATTTCGGCGCAGAAATCTTCGTTGTGGATCTGGTGGGCATCCTGATCCTGCGCGAGCTGGGCGTGCTCATGACGGCCATCATGATCGCGGGCCGCTCCGGCAGCGCGATCACGGCCGAGATCGGCTCGATGAAAATGCGCGAGGAGGTGGATGCACTTACCGTCATCGGCCTCAATCCTGTCGGCGTGCTGGTCTTCCCGCGGCTCGTGGCGCTCGTGGTTGCGCTGCCGTGCCTCACCATCGTTGCAAACGGCGCGGCGCTGGGCGGCGCCATGCTGATAGCCTGGTGGTACTCCGGCATTCCTCCGAGCGCCTTTATCGACCGGCTGCGCGGCGCGATCGATCTGACCAGCATCTTCGCCGGCCTCATCAAGGCGCCGTTCATGGCGATGATCATCGGCATCATCGCTTCCGTGGAGGGAATGAAAGTCGGCGGAAGCGCGGAATCCCTCGGCCGGCGTGTCACCGCGTCCGTGGTCAAGGCGATCTTCATCGTAATCGTGGTCGACGGACTGTTTGCCATATTCTACGCAGCGATTGACTTCTGATGGCGACGGCTGAGGAAGACCAGACCGAAGCTCCGCGCGCGGCGGAGACGGAGAACGGCAGAGAAATCGTCCTGTCGGCGGAGGGCGTTACCGTACGCTTCGGCACGACGACGGTTCTGGAGAACCTGTCGCTCGACGTCTATCGCGGCGAAATACTCGGCTTTGTCGGGGCTTCCGGATCGGGGAAATCCGTTCTGCTGAGGACGATCCTGGGGCTTGTGCGCAAGCAAGCGGGCACGATCCGCATGTTCGGACGGGATCTGGCGGAACTCGACGATGCGGAACGGATGCTGATCGACATGCGCCAGGGCGTCCTGTTCCAGCACGGCGCGCTGTTTTCCGCGCTGACGGTGCTCGAGAACGTGCAGGTGCCCATGCGGGAATATATCGATCTGCCGAAGAAGCTAATGGATGAGTTGGCGCTTCTGAAGATCGAGCTCGTGGGTCTGCCGCGGGAGGCGGCCAACAAATTTCCGTCGGAACTATCGGGAGGCATGATCAAGCGCGCCGCGCTTGCACGCGCGCTTGCGCTCGATCCCGATATCGTTTTCCTCGATGAGCCGACCTCCGGCCTCGACCCGATCGGCGCTGCCGAATTTGACGAGCTGGTGGCCAAAATGCGCGATACCATGGGACTTACCGTTTACATGGTGACACACGATCTCGACAGCCTGCTTACCGTGTGCGACCGCATTGCGGTTCTGGGAAAGAAGCGGGTTCTGGTCCACGGCACCGTGGAAGACATGATGAAGAGCGAGGAGCCTTGGGTAAAATCCTACTTCCGGGGCAAACGCGCCCGGCAGGTGGTGCGGCCGGCGGCTCGGATGAAAGAAGATAGCTAGCGATGGAAACAAAGGCGAATTACGTCGTCGTCGGGGCGTTCACCCTTCTCGCAATCCTTGCCGCCTTCGGTTTCATCTACTGGACGTCGGGCGTGGGCGAACGTGGCGAGATGGCGCCCCTTCGTTTTCACATTCCAGGTTCAGCTTCCGGCCTAAGCAGGGGAAGCGCCGTGCTTTTCAACGGCGTGCGGGTCGGCGAAATCGAGCGCGTCTATCTCAATCCGAGCAACCCGAGCATTGCCATTGCCGATGCCATGGTGGACCGGCTGACCCCGATCACGCGGTCCACGCGCGCCGATGTGGGCCTCGCCGGCCTGACGGGCCAGGCCAATATCGAGCTCAGGGGCGGCGATCCTTCAGAGCCTAATCTGCTTGACGTTGCGGAAGAGCAGGACACGGTTGCGGAGATCGTTGCCAGTCCCTCGGCCGTCAGCAATCTGCTCCAGACAGCGCAAAGCCTGCTCACGCGCGCCGATTCGATACTCGACGAACTGGACGGCTTTGTCACGGAAGCGCGGGGGCCGCTGGTGGAGACGATCCGCAATATCGAGACCTTCACCAATGCGCTGGGCCACAACGCGGAAGGGATCGATGCTTTCCTCGCGAGCGTGGGCAATCTCTCGGATACCGTTGCCCGGGTTTCCGGCCGGCTTGATTCGACGCTTGCCGCCGCCGAGGAACTGATCACCGCGGTGGACCGCGATCGCATTGCGAAAATTGTGGAAAACGTGGACGGGTTTACACAGCGCCTGAACCAGTCGAGCGAGCGGTTCGAGACGATCGCTTCCGGTGTGGATGAGGCGGTGCAATCGCTCGGCTCCTTTTCGCAGCGCGCCAACGAGACGCTGGCGCGCGTCGACCGCATCCTGGAGGAGGTGGAGCCTGAATCTGTGGGAACGGCGGTGCGCAATTTCGAGGAAGCGAGCACCGCCATCAATCGCGCGTCCACGGACATCGCCCGGGTGAGCGAGACCATCGGCGCCCGCACGGAAGATATCGACCGGTTCATCACCGAGGCGCGGGAGCTTGCAAGCCGGCTCAATGCCGCCTCCGTGCGCGTGGATGGTGTCCTGGCGAAGGTCGACGGCCTGCTTGCCTCGGGCGACGGGGAAAGCCTGTTTGCGGAGGCGAGCGAGACGCTCAGGGCCTACCGGCAGGTGGCCGATACCTTGAACGCGCGGATCGGCACCATCACCGAAGGCCTGTCGCGTTTTTCCGATCAGGGCCTGCGGAACATGGAGGCGCTCGTCAGGGACGCCCGGCGCTCCATCTCGCGCATCGAGCGGGCGGTCAGCGAGTTCGAGCAGAATCCGCAGCGCATCATCACGGGCGGGGACGGCACGATCCGCCAGTACGACGGCCGGGTGCGACGTTGACAAGCCTGTGCCGCGCCCGCAAGAAGTAAGTCTTTCGGCGGAGCCGATCCGCTTTTCGGGAGAGGGATGGCTGTGAAAACTGCTCGTTATGGGGTGGCGGTTCTTGCGCTGTTGCTCAGCGGATGCGCTGCCATTCCGGGTTTCGGGCCACGGCCGGTGGATGCCTACGATCTGCGCGTGCCCCCACCTTCCTCACAGGGCCCCCGCATTTCGCGCGCTCAGCTTCTGGTGCCGGAACCGGCTGCCATCGCGCTATTCGACGGCGAGAACATTGCCATACGGCGGGCGGACGGGGCCCTGCAGGTGCTGAGAGGCGCGCGCTGGTCCGACCGACTGCCACGGCTCGTGCAGGACGAGCTGGTGAAGGCCTATCAGCAGTCCGGCCGTGTCGGCGGCGTGGGGCGGCCCGGCGAGGGGTTGGCGATCGATTACCAGATCATCGTTGACATCCGCGCCTTCGAGGTGCGCGTCGGCAGCGGCAGCGATCACGCCCATGTGGAGCTATTCGTCCGCATTCTCGACGATCGCAACGGCACCGTTCGTGCTTCGCGCGGCTTTGCCGCTTCGGTACCGATAACGGGCGAGGGCAGTCAGGCGCTTGTCGCCGCTCTGGACCAAGCTTTCGGGCTCGTCACAAACCAAATCGTGGACTGGTCGCTCGGCGTTATCTGACGACCGCTACCCGCCAAGCAAAAGCGCCGGTTCCTCTCATGAATCGGCCCCGGAGCGGAACTCCGGGGCCTTGGTCTTCCAGACTGATCTTCGGGACGTCAGACCGAATAGTACATGTCGAATTCGACCGGGTGCGGCGTCATTTCGAAGCGCAGAACCTCGGCCATCTTCAGCTCGATATAGGCGTCGATCTGGTCATCGTCGAACACGCCGCCCGCTTTCAGGAAGGCGCGATCCTTGTCGAGGCTCATCAGCGCCTCGCGCAACGACCCGCAGACGGTCGGCACCTTCTTCAGCTCCTTCGGCGGCAGGTCGTAGAGGTCCTTGTCCATGGCCTGGCCGGGATGGATCTTGTTCTTGATGCCGTCGATGCCCGCCATCAGCATGGCCGCGAAGCCGAGATACGGGTTGGCGGCCGGGTCGGGGAAGCGCACTTCCACGCGCTTGGCCTTCGGCGAGGAGCCGAAGGGAATGCGGCAGGAGGCCGAGCGGTTGCGCGCCGAGTAGGCGAGCAGCACCGGCGCCTCGAAGCCTGGCACCAGACGCTTGTAGGAGTTCGTGGTCGGGTTGGTGAAGGCGTTGAGCGCTTTGGCATGCTTGATGATACCGCCGATGTAGTAGAGGCAGGTTTCCGACAGGCCAGCATACTCGTTGCCGGCGAAGGTGGGCTTGCCTTCCTTCCAGATGGACTGGTGCACGTGCATGCCCGAACCGTTGTCGCCATAGATGGGCTTGGGCATGAAGGTTGCCGTCTTGCCGTAGGCGTTGGCCACCTGGTGCACGACATACTTGTAGATCTGCATCTTGTCGGCGTTGCGCACCATCGTATCGAACTTGATGCCGAGCTCGTGCTGGGCAGCACCCACTTCGTGGTGATGCTTCTCGACCGTGACGCCCATCTCTGCCAGGACGGAGAGCATCTCGGAGCGCATGTCCTGCGCGGAATCCACGGGCGGGACGGGGAAATAGCCGCCCTTGACGCGCGGACGGTGGCCGAGGTTGCCGGTCTCGTAGTCGGTATCGTCGTTGGACGGCAGTTCGGTCGAATCCAGCTTGAAGCCGGTGTTGTAGGGATCAGCCTTGTATTTCACGTCGTCGAAGACAAAGAACTCGGCTTCAGGGCCGAAATAGGCGGCGTCGCCAATGCCTTCGGCGCGCAGATAGGCCTCCGCCTTCTTGGCCGTACCGCGCGGGTCGCGGTTGTAGGATTCACCCGACACCGGATCCAGGATGTCGCAGATGATGGCCATCGTGGACTGCGCGAAGAAGGGGTCCATATGGGCCGATTCCGTGTCCGGCATCAGGACCATGTCGGATTCGTTGATGGCCTTCCAGCCGGCGATGGACGAGCCGTCGAACATCACGCCGTCGGCGAACATGTCCTCATCGACCGCGCTTGCGTCCATGGTCACGTGCTGGAGCTTGCCCTTCGGATCGGTAAAGCGCAGATCGACGAACTTCACCTCCTCGTCCTTGATCCGCTTCAAAAGGTCCTGTGCTGTCGTCATTTCTCTACAACCCCTGTGTATGACAATTTTCTAGCAACCGGTTTCGGGCGCGCCTCACACGGCATCCGGGCCTGTCTCGCCGGTACGGATGCGGATGACCTCTTCGATATTGGTGACAAAGATCTTCCCGTCGCCAATCCGGCCCGTTTGGGCAGCCTTTCGGATCGCTTCGATGGCGGGCTCGACCATCTCGTCGGCAAGCACCACCTCGATCTTCACCTTGGGTAGGAAATCAACGACATATTCCGCGCCGCGATAGAGTTCGGTGTGCCCCTTCTGACGCCCGAAGCCCTTCGCCTCAGTGACAGTGATGCCCTGAAGCCCGACCTCCTGGAGCGCTTCCTTCACCTCGTCGAGCTTGAACGGTTTGATGATCGCCTCGATCTTCTTCATGTTTCGGCGGCCTCCGATTGCTTGAAAAGCGGGGCCCGCCCCGCTTCGCCTTCTGGTATGCAGGAACCATGCCAACCGGCCACAAGGGAACCGGTGGCAGGTTTTGCCGCTGCTTTTGCCCCTGCGGCTGCAGGGTGGCGCACAGGACCGGCCATCAGACAGTCGAACCCACAAGAAGCCCAAGCGCGGCAGAACCACAGTAATCTATGATTACAAAATGTGCACCCTGCAAAAGAAATAGGCAATCGGTGTCTCCGTTTACGAAGGCTCGCAGCCGGGCCAATATGCGCGATGGGGAGAGACGAACGATGCACGAAATTCTGACGCCGGAAGAAATGGGCCGGGCCGACCGCCTGGCCGTTGAAACCGGAGGCTTCGAGAGCTTCCGCCTGATGCTGAACGCCGGTGCAGCGGTGGCGGCGGAAGTGCTGGCGCGCTTCCCTGATGCCGCCGGCTACGATGTTTTGTGCGGGCCGGGCAACAATGGCGGTGACGGTTATGTGATCGCGCGGCTTCTGCGCGAGCGGGGCCTCGATGTGAACCTATGGCGCACAGAAGCGCCGCGGCCAGGGTCGGACGCCGCGCGGGCGGCGGAGGAATGTCCGGTGGAGGCCCGGCCGCTCGATGCTTTCGAGCCGCGGCAGGGCAGGGTGATGATCGATGCCCTGTTCGGCGCGGGTCTTGCGAGACCCGTCGAGGGCATTTACGCCGTCGTTCTCGAAAAAGCGTCGGCGGCAAAGGCACGGGTGGTCGGGGTCGACCTTCCCTCTGGTGTATCGGGCGACAGCGGCGCGATTTTGGGTACTGCGATCGCGGCGGAGCTTACCGTCACCTTCTTCCGCAAGAAGCCAGGGCATCTGCTTTATCCAGGCAGGGCTCTTTGCGGGGAGACCGTGGTGGCCGATATCGGCATCGGCGAGGCGGTCCTTGAGACCATCCGGCCGCACTGTCGCGAAAATCACCCGGCGATCTGGGCTACGCTGCTGCCCCGGCCCGAGGCGGATACGCACAAATACCGTCGCGGCCATGTGGCCGTATTTTCGGGCGGGCCTTCCGCCACCGGCGCGGCGCGGCTTGCTGCGCGCGGCGCGCTGCGCATCGGAGCGGGCGCGGTGACCGTGCTTTCGCCGGCGGCCGCGATGGCGGTCAACGCCATGCACCTGACCGCCATCATGCTGAGGCGTGTGGAGGAGGCTGAGGAGCTTGCCGCCTTCCAGCACGAGCGGGTACCGCAGGCCTATGTGTTCGGTCCGGCCTTCGGGGTGGGAGAGAAGGCATGCGCTTTTGTGGAGACTCTTTTGCGCCCGCGCGAGGAGGTACCTGCCGCAAGCCTGGTGCTGGATGCGGACGGCATCACGAGTTTCGCCGACTCTCGGGATCGGCTGTTCGAGGCGGTGAAGGCGAGCGGCGGGGATGTCGTGCTGACGCCGCATTTGGGCGAGTTTAAGCGCCTGTTCCCCGACCTTGCCGCGGACGGGCGGTCCAAGCTGGAGATGGCGCGTGAGGCTGCCCGCATGAGCGGGGCGATTGTGCTCTTGAAAGGTCCGGATACGGTGATCGCCGCACCGGACGGCGAGACGGTCATCAACGCGAACGGTACGCCCTATCTCGCCACGGCAGGCTCCGGTGACGTGCTTGCCGGGATGATCGCCGGGCTTTTGGGGCAGGGCATGCCCGCCTTCGCGGCAGCCTGCGCCGCCGTCTACCTGCACGCGGAGGCGGGAAGAGCCTTCGGCCCCGGCCTTATCGCCGAGGATCTGCCCGAGGCACTGCCGGCGGTGCTACGGGCGCGGTTCGCGGAGGAGCATTGATGGCGGGTGCTCTTCCACCCTCCACTGCCGCGTGATCCGCAGCGACCAGTGCTCTCCCTGGGCGCGCCACAGGGCGGAGACGATCTCCTCGACAAAGCGGATGCGGCCCAGCACGAGCGTCGGATTGCGTTCGGCTCCCGCATAGATGATCTCGACTTCCGACCGGCCGTCGCGCAGCATGCTCACGACCTTCTCCAGATCGGCAAGCGCGGAATTCGTCAGCTTGATGCTTCCCGGCCGGAAGGTCTCGTCCCAGAGCCTGAGCTGCATGGGATCAAGCGCCGCACCGAAAAGGAGAACCGACATTTCGTCGGAAACCCGCACCACGACCGGATTCGGCGTCGTCGATTTGTAGGGAGCAGGAAGATCGAGCCTCACCACGATGCGGGTGTCCGGTTTTGCCGCGCATTCGACCGTATAGCGGCCGTTTTCATTGGTCGTGACATCCAGGCCCATGCCGGCATGAACGCGCGCGCCGGAGATGCCGGGCTCGTTGGCGTCGAGAACGCCGTTCCGGTTCAGATCGTTGTACACGGCGCCTTCAAGCCGCACGCAGGGTGCGGCATAAGAGACGCCTCCGAGCAGCGGCAGAACGGCTATCAGGCTTGTGAGCGCCCGGATGATGGTTTTTGCGGGTAAAGGCAGGCAATTCCGAGTGCTTTCTTTGCCGACGAAAGATCGCCGCACACGCTGCAGGAAAGACGATACAATCCATCCGCGTGTCGGTAGAAGGCTCGGGTGATCCGTTACTCCTGCGGAGTTCTGCTCTACTCTACCTTGCGGTGAGGGAGGGGCTGCCGCCGTTCGCCGTTTCGTCGTCATTGCCAAGACACGGGCGAGGAAAAACGGGGTGGCCGGCCCAGGAATTGCAATCGCGGCCGGTGTCGCCGCATCTGGTCTTGCCTTATCCCGGTGCCGTGGACATCGATCGCACTTCCTCGACAACGCCAGTTTCCGGCCTACCGGCAGCCGCGCGCCGCCTGCGAAGCGTATCGGCGAAAACGGCCCACCAAGACACTATGAGCCGTATGGCAGCAGCTATGACGCTGGTCACCAGAAAGAGGCCAGCCGCTACGAGCGCGGCTCGACCCTGATCACCAGCAATCTGCCCTTCGATGAATGGACCGAGACCTTCGGCTCCGAGCGCCTCACCGGCGCACTGCTCGACCGGCTGACCCACCACGTCAGCATCCTCGAGATGAACGGCGAGAGCTATCGCCTCGCCAACAGCACTGCCCGAAAGCGGCAACAAAAGTCCTGAGATCAGATCGCTCGTTTTGGCCCAAAGAGGCCAATGCGCCATGGCACGCGCCAGCTATTGGTAAGCGCGCGCGCCATGGCGCAGGCCACTGCCACCTGGCCTGGTTTTGCGCCGCCGCGTGGCCGGATTTTGCACCGCCGTTGACACGTTCAGGGAGGAATTTCCATGAAACATCGAATGAGAACTCTCACGGCATCGACGGTCCTTGCGCTCGGCCTGGTCTCCGGCCAGGCCCTTGCCGAAGAACTACGCTTCACGGTCTGGACGGGCAGCGAAGCGCATCTGAAGATGCTCAACGAGATCGCCGAGAGCTTCAAGGCCACGCATCCGGACGTCACCGTCCGTTTCGAGACCATTCCCGCAGCCGACTACACGCAGAAGCTCACCTTCCAGCTCGCCGGCGGCAACCCGCCGGATCTCGGCTGGATGATGGAAGATGCGGCCCCCACCTTTGCCGCTGCCGGCGTTCTGATGGATCTGGGGTCGACCCTTCGCTCGGCCGAAGGCTACGACTTTGCCGATTATTCGGAGCCGGCACTCGGCCTATGGGTCGATGGCGAGGCCGTCTATGGCGTGCCTTTCTCCACGTCGCCCTTCATGATCTACTTCAACAAGACCCTGTTCGACGAGGCAGGGCTGGAAGATCCGCTGCAGCTTGCGGCCGCCGGCAAATGGAACATGGACACGTTCCAGGACGTCGCCAAGACGATTAAGGAAAAGACCGGCAAGTGGGGCTTCGAGTTCAAGGATGGGCAGGGTTACGACTCGCGCATCATGCACGCTCTCATGCCGCCGATCAGGGCTTATGGCGGCGACGTCTGGGCCAACGGCGAATGCGGCTTCGATAAGCCGGAGGCGATTGCCGCCGTCCAGCAGCTCCACGACATGGTCTTCAAGGATAAGTCCATCGTGCCGCCGGGCGAGCAGGGCGACTATTTCTCCGGTTCCTCCGCAATGACCATCAACCAGATCTCGCGTGCCTCGAAGATGCCGGAAGCGGGCTTCGACTGGGGTATCGCGCCGCTGCCTTCGGGGCCGGCGGGCGAGTCACCGGTGATTGGGCAGGCGGCGATCGTGGTTTTCGAGCGCGGCGTGCAGAAGGAACTCGCCGCCGAGTTCGTTGCCCACATGACCAACAAGGAGAACGTGGCCAAGATGGCGCAGTTCTTCCCGCCCGCGCGCAAGTCGGTGCTGGACAGCGAGGCCTTCACGTCCGCCAATTCTCTCATTCCAGCGGAGCAGATGGCCTATGTGAGCGACGCGATCGCCAAAGGCAAGGTGCTGCCGAGCCATGAGAAGAGCCCGCAGATCCTTGCCGCCATGGCGCCCAAGGTGGACGCTCTCTGGAAGGCGGATGCGAACGTCGAGCAGGCGCTCGCCGACGTCTGCGCCGCCATCGAGCCGCTTCTGTAAGCGCTACGGCGATGGCGGACGCCCTTACAGAAAAAGGCTCGGCGCGCTCATGGCGCGCGCCGAGGCTTACGCTCCGGCAGCGGGAGGCCATCGAGGCGTGGCTGTTCGTTAGCCCGACCGTCGCAGGCTTCCTCCTCTTTTTCCTAGGGCCGCTCGCCGCCGTCGTCTATTTCAGCCTGACGGAGTGGAACCTGCTCACGCAGCAGGCCACTTTCGTCGGCGTCAAGAACTATGTGGATGCGCTGTCGCACAATCCCGACTTCTGGCATGTGCTGCGCAATTCCTTCGTCTTCGCGATGGGGCTCGTGCCGCTCAACATGGCGTTGGCGCTTTCCCTGGCGCTTGCGCTTTCACGGCCTTTTCGCGGCGTGATCTTCTTCCGCACGGTCTTCTTCGCGCCGGTGGTGACCTCCGCCGTCGCCTGGGCGATCGTCTGGCGCTTCCTACTGCAGGGGGAGGGCGGTGCCGTCAATCAGATGCTGGCGCTGGTGGGCATCGATGGTCCCAACTGGCTGCGCGAGCCCGACTGGGCGATGGTCGCCGTAATCGTCACCCGCGTGATCAAGATGGTCGGGCTCAACATGATCCTCTACATCGCCGCGCTTCAGGCCATTCCGCGCGACTATGAGGCGGCGGCGCGGCTCGAAGGCGCGTCTAACTGGCAGATCTTCCGCATGGTCATCTGGCCGCTGCTTGCGCCCACGACGCTGGTGATCTTCGTCATCACCATGATCGGTTCATTCAAGGTCTTCGACCACATCTATCTGATGACCGGCGGAGGCCCGGAGAACGGAACGCTGGTGCTTGCCTTCTACATCTACGAGCAGGGCTTCAAGTTCTTCAATGTCGGCTACGCTTCGGCGCTCGCCATGATCATGTTCGTCATCGTGCTCGTTCTGACCGTCGTGCAGATGACGCTGAGGCGGAGGGACATGCAATGACGCTGACCGTTCGCCAGGCCAGGATCATTGCCCGCATCTGCTGGACCGTCGCGCTGCTCGTCGTCGCGGTGCCCTTCGTCTTCCCGTTCCTGTGGATGGTTTCCTCGGGCTTCAAGAGCGCGACGGAGATCTTCGGGCAGCCCTCGCTCATTCCCCGCGTATGGCGCTGGCAGAACTATCTCGAGGTCTTCGAATACCAGCCCTTTGCCCGGCAGTATTTCAACTCGCTCTATATCGCCGTCGCCGTCACCGGGCTGACGCTGGTGATCTCCTCGCTTGCGGGCTACGCGCTCGCCCGCATGCGCTTTGCCGGGGCGGGGCTCCTGATGCTCTTCCTGCTTTCGGCCCTCATGGTGCCGGAGGAGGTGACCATCATCCCGAACTTCTTCCTCATCCGCTGGATGGGCCTCATGGACACGCATGCGCCGCTCATCCTGTTGCCGGTCTTTGGCTCGCACGGCGTGATGGCAACGTTCCTGATGCGTCAGTATTTCCTCGCCATCCCCAAGGAACTGGAGGAGGCCGGCAAGATGGACGGGCTGTCGCCCTTCGGCATCTGGTGGCGCATCGCGCTGCCCATGTCGCGGCCGGCGCTCGCCGCCGTCTCCATCATCACCTTCCTCTTTTCCTGGAATCTGTTCCTCGAGCCGCTGGTCTTCATCAGCTCGCTCGAGAAATTCACTCTGCCGCTTGCGCTCAGCAACTTCACAGACTCGTACGGCCTGCCGCTCTGGCACCTGCAGCTTGCGGCAACCAGCCTGGCCGTCGTGCCGATCCTGATCGTCTATCTGATCGCGCAGCGGCAGATCATCGAGAGCTTCGCCCTCTCGGGGGTAAAGGGATAGACCATGACCAGCCTCACACTCCGCAACATCAAGAAGAGCTTCGGCGCGACCCAGGTGATCAAGGGCGTAGACCTCGAGATTGCGGACGGGGAATTCGTCGTCTTCGTCGGGCCGTCGGGCTGCGGAAAATCCACGCTTCTGCGGATGATCGCGGGCCTCGAGGACATCACCGAGGGCGAAATCTACATCGGCGAGCGGAAGGTCAACGACGTGCAGGCCGCGCAGCGCGGGGTCGCCATGGTCTTCCAGTCCTACGCACTCTATCCGCACCTGACGGTGAGGGACAACATGGCCTTCGGCCTGAAGGTGCGCAAGGTGCCCGCCAGCGAGCGCGAGCGGCGGGTACGGGAAGCGGCGGCCTCGCTCAAGCTCGAGGCGCTTCTGGACCGCTATCCGCGCGAGCTTTCCGGCGGCCAGCGCCAGCGGGTGGCGATCGGCCGCGCCATCGTCGGCAATCCGCAGGTGTTCCTGTTCGACGAGCCTCTTTCCAATCTCGACGCCGAGCTACGCGTGCACATGCGCTCCGAAATCGCGGCGCTGCACCAGCGGCTCGAAAACACGATGATCTATGTCACGCATGACCAGATCGAGGCCATGACCCTGGCGGACAGGATCGTCGTCCTGCGCGAAGGCGTGATCGAGCAGGTGGGAACGCCGCGCGAACTCTATGAGAGCCCGGCCAATCTCTTCGTCGCGCAGTTCATCGGCAGCCCGCGTATGAACGTGCTGCCCGCACGCGCCGTGGCGGGCCGCCTGGCGGCGCGGGGGCTCAACATCGGCGCCGCCGAGGGCGTCGGCATGCGGCCCGAGCACATCTCGCTCACAGCTCCGGAATCGGGTCTCCTGCGCGGTCGCGTGGCGCTCAGCGAATATACGGGCGCCGCGACCCTTCTTCATGTGGAACTTGAAGAAGGCGAAACAGCGCTGGTGATCGCAAATGGGCCAGCAGTGCCCGCGAACGGCCAAGAGGTGGGGCTGGAGATCGCGCGGGAGCACCTGCATGTTTTCGACAAGGCCGGCCGGGCGATCCGGCCCCTGGTGCAGGCGGCGTGACGGCGCCTTTTGGCTAAACACGGTAGGGTACGCGCGAGCTGTCCCGGCGATCGGCAGCTTCCTTGCGGGTAAGGTCGGCACCTTTTTCAACGCAATGTTCGCTACGCCGCTGTAGTGCTGTGCGCGACCGCGTGCCGGCCGGTGATGATTGAGCCTGTCGCTGTAGGTCTAACTGCGGATTTAACGCCCCTCCCTCTCGCCGCGGGTCACTTCTGCCATATCCGCGGCCGTCGAGCATGAACATTCAGTTGCCAACGTGACTGCACAGGCGCACCATGCGTTCAGCGGTGGGGTAATCCAAGCGCTGGGAGGAGCCCGTCATGCTTGACGCTACCATCGTCAAATTCGATTCAGGAACAACCACAGTGAACGCCGCGGAGATCGAAGCGCTCGAGGCGAGACTGCGCGGCACCATTCTCGAACCCGACAACGCCGCCTATGATGAGGCGCGCTCCGTCTGGAATGCCATGATCGACCGGCGGCCCGGCCTGATCGTCCGATGCGCTGGCGTGTCGGATGTGATCCAAACGGTGCGTTTCGCGCGGGAACACGGCCTGCTCGTGTCCGTTCGAGGCGGCGGCCATAACATCGCCGGCAACGCTGTTTGCGACGGCGGCGTGCTCATCGATCTCTCCCAAATGAGATCGGTGCGGGTGGACCCGTCGATCCAGCGGGCATGGGTCGAGCCGGGGGCTCTGCTTGCCGATGTGGACAAGGAAACGCAGTCATTCGCAATGGCGCTTCCGACCGGGATCAATTCCACCACGGGAATTGCCGGTCTGACGCTCGGCGGAGGCTTCGGGTGGCTTACACGCAAGTACGGCCTCACACTCGATAACCTGATGGCCGCCGACGTGGTGACTGCGGACGGGGAGCTGCTGCGGACGAGCCTCACCGAGGCTTCGGATCTTTTTTGGGCGATCCGGGGCGGCGGCGGCAACTTCGGGGTGGTGACTGGTTTCGAGTTCCAGCTTCACCAGGTTGGCCGGCAGGTGCTGTCCGGCCTCGTCGTTCATCCGTTCGCCGAGGCTGCATCCGTTCTGAAAGAGTATCGGAAGGCCCTGGAATCGGCGCCTGACGAACTCACCTGCTGGGTCGTCATGAGGCAGGCGCCGCCGCTGCCGTTCCTGCCCGCCGAATGGCACGGGAAGGAGATTCTCGTCCTCGCAATGTGCTATTGCGGCGATCTTGATGAGGGGGAGCGGGCAACCGCGCAGTTGCGATCCATAGGAACGCCGATTGCCGACGTGGTCGGAGAGAATACGCTGGTCGGATGGCAGCAGGCATTTGATCCTCTGCTTGCACCTGGCGCCCGGAACTACTGGAAGAGCCACGACTTCATCGAACTGTCTGACGGACTCATCGATGTCCTGATCGACGCCATTCGCCGTCTGCCAGGACCCGAATGCGAGGTGTTCGTCGGGCATGTCGGAGGTGCTTCCGGCCGTATAGCGCCGGATGCGACCGCCTTCCCGCAGCGAAGCTCGCACTACGTGATGAACGTCCATGCCCGCTGGCGCGAAATCCGTATGGATCGGCCCTGTATCGACTGGGCGCGCGGCCTGTTCGAGGACACGAAGCCCTATGCTGCCGGAACTGCCTACATAAATTTCATGCCCGAGGATGAGACAGAGCGGGTGGAAGCGGCCTACGGATCGAATTTCCAGCGCCTGGTGGAGGTGAAGAGAAAGTACGATCCGACGAACTTCTTCAGAATGAACCAGAACATCAGGCCCACTGCGGAGTTCCGGGCCGCATAGAAGCAATTCACTTCCGCAACGTGCCCCGCCGCTTCTCTTCGGGCGGGGCACACTGCGCAGCACGATTGCGGACAGTCCCTGAGGCAAAATCTGCCTCAGGTGCCTGTCACTTATGCCGGGTGAGGCATTGCCCCGATCCCGTCCAGCGCTGCGATGGCTTCGTCCGGCAGTTCGATCGCCGCGGCGGCTACGTTCTCGCGCAGATGCGCGAGCGACGAAGTGCCGGGGATCAGGAGAATGTTGGGCGAGCGCTGAAGAAGCCAGGCGAGCGCCACCTGCATCGGGGTTGCTTCCAGTTGCCTAGCGACACGGGAGAGCGTCTCGGACTGCAGGGGGCTGAAGCCGCCGAGCGGGAAGAAGGGAACATAGGCGATCGCCCGGGCCGCCAGTGTGTCTATCAAAGCGTCGTCGGCGCGGTGCGCGAGGTTGTACTGGTTCTGGACACAGACGATCTCACAGATGCCGAGCGCCTCTTCGACCTGCCGCGGGGTGACGTTGCTGAGACCGATGTGGCGGATCAGTCCTGCCCGCTGCAACTCAGCGAGCACCGCCAGGGCGGGCTCGACGCTGCCCTCGGCCGGATCATGGCCGTTGTCGCCCCAGAAACGCATGTTAACGACGTCCAGCACGTCGAGTTGGAGATTGCGCAGATTGTCGTAAACCGCCTGTCGCAATTCTTCCGGAGAAGCTGCGGGAAGCCAGGATCCGTCCTCGCCACGACGGGCGCCGATCTTGGTGACGATGACGAGATCGTCGGGGTAGGGCGCCAGCGTCTCGCGGATCAGCTGGTTGACGACATATGGGCCGTAATAGTCGCTGGTGTCGATATGGTTGATGCCGAGCGCTACGGCTTCGCGCAGCACCGCAGCGGCCTCTGCCGTGTCCCTGGGCGGCCCGAAGACGCCGGGACCGGCAAGCCGCATCGCGCCGTAGCCGAGGCGCTTCACGGTGCGGCTGCCGAGCGTGTAGGTTCCTGCCTTGTCGATGATCTGCATGTGGGCCTCCATGTGGGTGAGGCAACACATCTAGTCATTGCACAAGCGGGCGATAATCGGCCATTATCTGCACGGGCTGTGCGGATTGGCGAACAATGCGAGCGGATCTCGGAGACCTTAACGCATTCCTTGCCGTGGCGCGGGCGGGTGGGTTCCGCGGGGCTGCGCGCACCAGCGGAATGAGCGCTTCGGCTCTCAGCGAAGCGGTGCGGCGGCTGGAAGCACGGCTAGGCGTTCGCCTGCTGCATCGCACCACGCGCAGTGTGGCGCCGACCGAAGCGGGCGCGCGGCTGATCGAGCGGCTGGGGCCGGCGCTCGGCGAGGTGGAGGCGGCGCTCGACCTGATGAACACCTTTCGCGATCACCCGTCTGGCACCCTGCGCCTCAACGTGCCCACGGTCGCGGCGCGGGTGGTGCTACCCTCGATCCTGCCCGGATTCATGGCCGCCTATCCGGACATCAAGGTGGAGGTGGTCGTCGAGGACGGCTTCGTCGACATCCTGGCGTCGGGATGCGATGCCGGCATCCGGTACGAGGAACGGCTCGAGCAGGACATGATCGCCGTTCCCATCGGTCCGCGGACGCAGCGCGCCGCCGCGGCCGCTGCGCCCGCATATCTTGACCGCTGCGGCCGTCCCACGCACCCGCGCGATCTGCTCAATCACGCCTGCCTGACCGGCCGCTTTGCGAGCGGTGTGACTACCGACTGCTGGGAGTTCGAGCGCGACGGTGAGGTCATCCGCATCCAGGTGCAGGGCCCGCTGGTGGTATCGCTTGGTGCGGGGGTCGATCTCATGATCGACATGGCGGTTGCAGGTTGCGGGGTCATCAGCTTATTTGAAGACTGGCTGCGCCCGTATTTCGAAAGCGGTGCGCTGGAACCTGTGCTGCAGGACTGGTGGCAGCCTTTTTCCGGACCGTTCCTGTACTATCCCGGCCGCCGGCTGGTTCCTCCGCCGTTACGCGCGTTCCTGGACTTTATCAGGACCGGCGGGGCCGGAGCGTGACACTGCGGGCGGCCTACTCCCGTCCTAGGGTCAATCCCGCGGCCACGACTCGGAAGGGCCGCTCTGATGGCGGGGCGCCCGGTCAGGTTGCACGGCTTCTGCACACGGCGCGCTGACTGGTTCGCCTGCTTCCGTGATGCTGCCCATCCTGCCGGCGCTGCTGGAGCTACCAACCGCCTCCGCCACCTCCGCCGCCACCGCCTCCGGAGAAGCCGCCACCCGAAAAGCCCGAGGACGAGCTTTTCGGGGCGGGCAAGGACGCGGTGAAGCTTTTCGGGAGTGAACTTGCCATATTTCCAAGGCTGGAGCCGAGCCTGCCAGGGCTGACACTGCTGCCGTGATACCAGACTGGGCCCGTATAGGTCGCGGCGCCCGTGGCGAGCGCCGTCGCCAGCCAGTTGTCGAACGCCCGCGACCACGGCTTCTCGACGCCGAGAGCCACGGCATAGGGCAGCAGCGTTTCGAAATGCTGCGGCGACATCTCCGGCGCGCCCTGCATGCTCATACGCTCCTTTTCAGCAAGCATCAGATATTGCCTCAGGCCTGCTATCTCGGCGGAGCGCTTCTGGCCGACCGGCGTCGGAGCGCCCATCAGGAAAAAGAAGACGAGGTTGGCCAGTATCAGTCCAGCGATGGCCGCAAGTGTGCGGGGATCCATCTCGGCCTGAACCAACAGCAGAAGAAGTCCGCCGATCAGATTTAAGCCGAGATAGCCGAGAAATGCGGTCACGATCACCGCCCATATCCGTTTCGCCAGGCTGTGTGCCCGGCGAAACCGGCGCCCGACATTGATGGCGACAATGGCGATCAGGAAGGAGGGCACGATGATACCGAAAGCCGCGGAGATCGCGTGAGGTGAGAAATCACCCAAGGCGATGATGGAGACGAGCAGCACCACCGATGCGAGAGCACCGGCAGCGATATAGAGCGTGTTGCCGCGATAGAACTCGTTGCGATGTTCCGTTTCGATGGCGCTGCGAAACGCGTGGCCGATCGACTGGATCGTCTCGCCGTTCGCCTTGTCGACCGTGAGCGAATCGCCGTCTTCGGGCAGCTCCTTGAGAATGGCGCGCTGGCCGACGCCGATACCGTCCGGAATGCCGCTTCCCTTGCGGCGGATCGTCAAGGTCTTGCTCGGCTGTTCAAGTTCCAGATGCCCCTTGACGGCAAGATCGATGACAGATGCGGCAAAGGCGTCCCATCCGCCACCTCTGAAGCCGCGCTGTTCAATGTAATTGGCCAGGGCAGGGGAGATCCCCTTTGGCGGTGTCCAGCGCGGGATGACGATCTCGCGCGGCGGATCGCGGCCCACGCGCCGCCAGGCCCAGAGATAGTAGGTCAATATGAGGGCCAGTCCGCCGATGCCGACGATCCATTCCCGATTGTCCCGCCACCAGTCGGCGCGCAGCTCCGCCGCCGAGGGCGGCGCCACGATGCCTTTCGGAAAGGCGACCACTACCGTCAGCCCCTCGCGCCTGCCAAGCTCCCGTGTCGCCTCGAAACGAATACGGTTTCCGCCGTCAAGTCGTGTGGCCCGGCCCGCCTGCTCAGTCGAACCATAGGGGCCAGTGAAGTAGGTAATGCCGGTCGCGCCGGCGCCGAGAGGCAAACGGACCTCCGCAGTCGCCTCCAGGATCGGGAAATCCCAGCCATTGCCGGTGACATTCCAGTAGAGTTCGTCGTGATCCTCGAAATGGCGGATCTGGCGCGTCGTCTCGTAGGTAATCTCGTAGACATGCACGCCATGCCGCAGCAGCACGTTCGCATCGCCGATGCGGATGCGCAGAACGCCTGAATCCCGCTCAATGGCGTAGGGCTCCGTATTGCCGTCTCGCGTCACCGCGAGCACATCAAGCCCCACCTCGCGCATGCGGCCATTGGCATCCTCATAGCGCAGCGGAATGTCCCGGTAGATGCCGCGCAAGATCTGCCGGCCCTCGACGGTGACCTCGATGGTCTCCGTCACGGTGAGCGTGCCGTCCTTTCCCACGTCGATCAACGCATGGAAGCTGCGGATTTCCTCTGCAGCGGTTGCGCCTTGGGCGAAACCGAGAACAAGGAGAAAGGCAATGAGCAATTGCGCGGCCGGCTTCACCATGTGTCAGCTGAACGAGACCTTCGGTACCGCGCGGTCTTCCGCATTGTCGATCTCGAAATACTCCGCCTGGCTGAAGCCGAACATGCTGGCGACCAGATTGGAGGGGAAGCTTTCGACCTTGATGTTCAGCTCACGCGCCGCGCCGTTGTAGTAGCGGCGGGCCATCTGGATTTCGCTTTCGAGCGTTTCCAGCGAGCTTTGCAGCTGCCTGAAATTCTCGTTCGCCTTGAGATCCGGATAGGCCTCCGCCACGGCAAAGAGCCGGCCGAGCGCCCGACCGAGCAGGCCTTCCACCTGGCCACGGCCGGCAACGTCGTCGCTCGGCAGGCTCTGTGCGCGCGAGCGGAGCGCGGTCACCTCCTCGAGCACCGCGCGTTCGTGCTGCACATATCCCTTCACCGTCTCGATCAGGTTGGGGATGAGGTCCGCGCGGCGTTTCAGCTGCACGTCGATCCCCGACCAGGCTTCGCGCATGATCTGCCGCGCCCTTACGAGGCCGTTATAGATGACGATTGCATAGCTGGCGATGACCAGGAGAAGTACAAGGAGGATAGGGCCGAGACCAAAATTCATGATTTCTCCTTGCGGCGGCTTTCGCGTCCCGTCGTTTCCCGACTTCAGGCCGGGAACGGGCGCGGAGAAACTTTGTTGGGCTACTATACCGGGGGAATCCGAGAGAGCTAGTCGCAAAAGCTGGTTTGAACAGCCTGCCGTTAGCCGCCTTACCGATTGAAGCGTTTGTCCGGGCCGAGCGGCTGTTGAAGCCGGTGTCGATGCCTTACGAAACCGGGCCAGGAGTCTTCCACCTTCGGCACGGTATGTTGCGGCTGGACGATCATGCTGGCGCTGTGTCGAATGCCTTGAGGGACCGTGACCGGACGTTCGCGTGTCATTCGATTGCTCCTGCACGGATCATGATGGGCCAGCATATGGATTTCGCTTCGTCTTCCCGTTGCCACAGCGACCGCAGGTCGTCCTGGAAGCTCTGAATGATCTCGGCCTTCCCCGCCAGAACTGCACGCTTCACAGCCGACCAGGTGGAGAAGTATCCGAGCACCTGATTGAGGTCCCACCGTCGCTGGATGGAGAGGAGGGGTGGCGCGAATTCCGGGAATGGGAAGTCGATGGTGGCGTAGCCCTGATCGACCAGACGCCTTTCCGGCGGCCAGAACGGTCCGATCTCCTGCTCGTAGAACCGTGCGAAGCGGCTCTGGAGGCTGCCCTCCTCAAACCGTGGGGCACCGTAGCCGACAAGCGCAAGTGCTGCGGGTTTGCGCGCAATTCGCCGAACCTCCCGATAGAATCTCGGCAGGTCGAACCAGTGCGCCGCCTGCGCCGCCACTACGAGGCTGGCGCAACCGTCCGGCAGCGGGAGGCTTTCCGCATGGGCCTGCGCATATTCGACCAGAGGGTGTTGGCTGGCATTTGCCAGTTGCTCCGCGCTCGGGTCTATGCCGACCACCTTCCGGAAATGCTGGGCGAGCAGTGCCGTCAGCTGGCCCGTGCCGCAGCCGACATCGACGGCCAGATCCTGGTCGGGCGCAATCTCCCCAAGATAGGCGACAAGCGCGTCCGGATAGTCAGGCCGGAAGGCAGCGTAGGCCTTGCCTCCGCTTTCGAACCAGTTGGGGGGCGGCGTCCTATCGCTCACCGTCCGCCTCCCGCAGGCGCTCGGCAAAGCCCTTCCTTTCAAGCGCCCTGGCCGTTTCCTCCAACGCCCGGAGGAGTGGAAAGCCGGTCTCGTTTTCCAGGGCTTCGATCGCCCGATAGATCGTGTCCCACTGGCGTACGAGTTTGGCGAGGAGGTTGCGGCCCTTCGGCGTGAGATGAATGCCGTTCTTCCTGCCATCGCCCAAGGCATGATGCTCGATCAGTCCATCCCTTGCCATGAGGGCAACCGTCTGGCTTATCGCCCCTTGCGTCAGATAGCTGCGCGCCACGATCTCGGTGACTGTTTCCGCGCCAGCGGAGAGGGCGCGCATGACAGGGGTGTAGCGGGGGCGATAATCGAGGCCGAGCGTGCGATAGCAATCCTCGCTGCCCTGCTCGACGAGTTCCCCGACATAGCGCAGCAGTTCTCCGAGGCCGGGTCTTGTCTTCTCGTTCATGGGTATGCAATTACATTAGCGCTAATGGATTTTCAAGACGGGAGTACGGTATGACCTATGAAAGGCAGCCACGATCTGGAATGCGGAAGCGTTCAGAGCAATTCCGAGTGTCGGTGCAGACTTACCGGTAAGAAAGACCCCTTGTCTGCATTCCCGCGATCACCGAAAGACCAACGCGCGCGACTTTGGCGCGCGTAACTGCGCAACATGAATGGAGGATTTGCTTCCTTGAACCTGCAAATACAGACGAGCTTCCCGCCGCGCCCATCAACATGCGCGGGCCGCAGTCGCCGATGGGCCGACGCGGCCCCACGTAAGGTATGCCTCACTCCGAGTTGCCGTTAGCTTCGTCGCCCGTGTAAGTGAATGCTAGGATGGATCCAGGATTCACCATCTGGTCGGTGGCTCCCCCGTACGACGACGGACGTGGTGAGGGACCAAGTTTGTGTTCATGTCAGACCCAAAGTTCTGTTTCAGCCCGTCAGGGTGCAATGAGTAGCCTGTTGGCCACAAGGGGTTGATTCGGGTTTCAAATGCCGGGACCAAACATCTAAACAGGCCGCGCGAGAAGCTCGACCCGATCAGCCAAATAACCGAGCTCGCCGCCATCGGCTACACGCCCTCAACCTGAGAGGGACTCTCCCGCTTCCTCGGCGGTTCCTGCATCGAGACCGCCTCCAACACCGTCAAGCGGCCAACCCGTCGCCGCGTCTATTGATCGACCTGCTCCTCGGGAGTGCGCCCCATTCCATTGGTCGTGGTGCCAAATAGGCGGTCGCGGGAACCAGCGAGATGGGCACGCATCAAGTTTCTGGCTCCCTCGACATCGCCGGCTTCAATGGCGTCGGTGATGGCCATGTGCTCCACAAGAACATGGGTGAGACCGTCAACCATGCGCTTGAGCGAAAGGCCGTGAAGACGCATGCCAACGGCAATATGTTCCTCCAGGGCTTTCATCGCAGTGACGAAATAGGGGTTGGTCGAAGACTGGGCGATCGATAGATGGAACATGAAATCGGCGTCTTCGCGATGCGCCTGGCGGTTGGTTGCATCGCGCAAAAGGGCCAGAGCGCGCTTGATCTTCTGCAGCGCTTCCGGGCTGCGTCGTTGTGCAGCCATTGCCGCCGCCTCCGGTTCGATCGTCAACCGGAACTCGTAGCAGTGCTGAAGATCCGACAGGTTTTCAATCTGTCCGAAGCCAAGTGGCTCGCGAATGCCCTGTTCGCGCACAAAACTGCCTGCGCCGCGACGAGAATAGATCAATCCCTGATCCCGGAGGCGACGCAAGGCTTCCCGCACCACCGGGCGGGAAACCTGAAATTCCGCCGCCAGGGCGTGCTCTGGCGGAAGGCGTTCGTCCACGGCATAGGCCCCGGACTTGATCGACTTCTGGATCCGCTCAAAAACCATATCCGATAGGCTTCGCCGACCCGAGGTTTCCAGCATAGGTTCACCTGGCTTCTGTTGCTGCGGAAGAAAGAAGATGAACAAGCGTATCCGATGAGCCAAAACCGCCCGATTTCGTAACAACAGTCAAGTGACCCGAGCGCGAAACCGGCAGCCCTGGAAGCGCCTCTCCAAGAACCTCGAGAGTGTTTACATCAAACCGGCGCAGAACCGCTTGCGCCGTTGCTCCGCCCGAGAGTACGAGGAGCGCGGGCCGGCAGGCGACCAGGGCCTGAAGGCTGGAGGCAAGAGCGCTCGCTACCTGTGACGGGGGAGCGGAGCGATCTCCGGGTGTGGCGTGAAGCAGAATGATGTCTTCTTTAAGAGGTCCAGCAATGTCCGCTTGCCCATTCGGAGCGGGTATATAATCGATCTCAGGGTGTGCCTTGCACAAGGCTTCGACCTGGCGGAGCGTAATCAGGTCTGTCGAGCCGATCACCACGTAAGCCGGCCGCATGGAATGATCAGGCTGCGGGAGGAGGCGGTTGCTCAAGCGGCGGGAAAAGGCGTCCGCCAGGCCGCGCGCACCGATGAGCAAGTCGTAGTCACCGTCCAGCGCGGCGTCGATGTCAGCGTCCGTCACGATATCCGGAATGTGAGCGCGGGCCGCATATTCGCCCAGCGCCCCTGCGACCGATGTCGGGCTATCGACCCCAAACCCCGTGAGATGTCCGTTCACGACCAGCCGCCTGAATGCAGGAATGGCAGGTATTGCGATACTTCTGGCGTGGGGCAATGCACCCAGTTCAGCGGCGATATTGCCTTTCAGGCGCGAGTCGATCTTCTTAAAGATCTTCGTGCCTTTTGGTAGCACTGCGACGATCTCCGCGACCCGCTTCCGGGCTATGTCAGGCGCAACTTCACGGCTGTCGGTGGAGACGGTGAGAACCCGTGGACCCGCCGACAACGCTTCGCTGATGCTGTCCACGCCAAGCGCTGCATGGGTTGACAGGCCGCGCATGGCAAACGGGGCGGCGGTATCAAGCGCTCCCGTGAGGTCATCTGCGATGATGGCAAGTTCAGGCATAGATACCCATTGCCCGACGCTTCGCCTGCACATCCGGATCAGGATCAAGATTGGAGGCAAGCAGCTTCTTCGTATATGGCTCGCGCGGAGCTTCGAAGATCTGTGCCGTCGGCCCCATTTCCACGATTTCACCTGCCTTCATCACGATCACGGTGTCGGCAAAGTCGCGGACCACCCCAAGGTCGTGCGCGATGAAGATGAAGGAAATGCCGAGTCTCTGGCGCAGGCTGTCGAGCAGGGCGATGACCTGCGCCTGGATGGAGACGTCGAGCGCGGATACGGCCTCGTCGCAGATAATAAGCTCCGGTTCCAGCGCGAGTGCGCGGGCGATCGCAATGCGCTGCCGCTGACCGCCTGAAAACTGGTGCGGATAGCGGTCGATATGCTCCGCTATGAGACCTACCTGTTCCAGCAGCTCGATGACGCGCGCGCGCCGCTCCTGCCTCGCAGGCATGAGTTTGTGGATGTCCCAGCCTTCGGCGATCAATTCGTAAACGGACATCCGTGGATTGAGGGACTGGGTGGGGTCCTGGAAGACCATCTGAATCTCGCGGCGAACCCCAAGAAGCTCACGCGCGCTCATGGTGAGGAGATCCTTGCCCTTCCAGTAGACATGGCCGCTATCGGCGGTCTCAAGGCGAAGAAGGGTGCGTGCGAGAGTGGACTTGCCGGAGCCGCTTTCCCCGACAATCGCGAGGCTCTGCGCCCTCGCCACCGTAAAGGACGCATCCCTCAGGGCATGGAAGGAATGGTAGGATTTGCTAAGCTTCTCGACACTGAGCAGGATCGGTGATGACCGGTTGGGAATCTTGATCTCGCCCTTGCCCGGCGCGGCCGCGATAAGCTTCCGGGTATAGGGGTGTTTGGCCTCATGATAGACCTCGCGCACCGTCCCCGATTCGACGATTTCGCCTTCATTCATGACGACGATGCGATCGGCAATCTCGGCCACAACGCCGAGATCGTGCGAGATGAGTACGAGGGCCATGTCAGTTTCGGCCTGAAGCTCCTTGAGGAGCGCCAGTACTTCGGCCTGGATTGTGACATCGAGCGCCGTGGTCGGCTCGTCCGCGATCAGGATATCCGGCTTGAGCATCAGCGCCATGGCGATCATCAAGCGCTGGCGCTGGCCGCCCGAGAACTGATGCGGGTATTTGCGCATCGCCTTTTCGGGCTCGGGAATGCCGACCCGCGCGATCAGCTCTAGGGCGCGCTTGTGCGCAAGGTCGTGCGGGCGACCATGCGCTGTCATCATCTCAACTATCTGCCAGCCCACCGAATAGACCGGATTGAGATGCCCTAGCGGATCCTGAAAGATCATGGCGATCTTCTTGCCGTTGAGGGCGCGATGCTCTTCCTGGCTGATCTTCAGCAGATCCTTGCCGTCATAAAGGATTTCACCGGAGACGATCTCCGCCGGTGGGCTGTCCAGCAGGTTCATTATGGCATTGGCCGAAACCGACTTGCCCGAACCGCTTTCGCCGAGAATGGCCAGCGTCTCTCCGCGGGAGACGGACCAGCTCACATTCCTGACAGCATGAACGGTGCCTCGAGCCGTGTGGAAGTCCACCGAGAGGTTTTTGACCGTGAGCAGCGCTTCAGACACTTTTCGTCCTCCTGGCTTCCAGTCTCCAGCGCTGTGTGGGGTCGAGCGCCACGCGCAACCAGTTCGAAAGAAGGTTCAGCGAAAGAGCGGCGATCACGATCATCAACCCCGGCCAGAAGGCGAGCCACCAGGCGGAGCTGAGATAGGGCCTGCCCTGGCTGACCATCAGCCCCCAGGTGATGTCGGGTGGCTGCACGCCGATGCCGAGGAAGGAGAGCGAGGATTCTGCCAGCATTACGAAGGCGAAATCGAGCGTCGCGATGGTAAGTATGGTCGGCGCGATCACCGGCAGGATGTGCTTGACAATGATGCGCGAATGCGTGGCGCCCATGACGATCGCGGCCTGCACGAACATCCGCTCGCGTACTTCCAGAACTTCCGCGCGCGCCGTGCGCAGGTAGATCGGGACGCGTGTGATGGCCAGCACCAGGATCATGTTCGGGATCGAAGGTCCGAGAACGTAAAGCACGACCACGGCGATCAGCAGCGACGGGAACGACATGATGACGTCGGCCAGCCGCATGATAACCTGCGAGACGACCTTGCCCATGTAGCCGGCGATGAGGCCCAGGATCGTCCCGACGACCATGGCCGCAGCCACCGTTCCGGCGGCGATCGCGATCGTGCTCTGCGCGGCGACTATCAGGCGCGCCAGCATCGACCGCCCCAGTGCGTCGCCACCGAGGTAGAACAACCATCCGCGCTCGAAGCTGAACGGCGGGAAGTTGCGTCCGCGCAGGTTCTGCTGAGTGGCCGCGTCGCCAAGCAGGGCCGGGCCGATCAGTGCAGAAACGAGGATGAGCAGCAGGATGATGACGGAGACGAAGGCGAACTTGTCCCGCCAGAGCATCGAGATGAGGTTTGGTCCCTTGGTCTCGCTCGCGGTGGTCGGAGCCTGGGTAATGGTGGCGGGCATCTTGCTCTCTTAGTACCGGATCCGCGGATCGAGCAGGCCGTAGGCGATGTCGATCAGGACGTTCATGATGAAGATGGCAAGTGCCGTGACCATGATGGCCGCCAGTACGACGTTGAAGTCGCGCTGAAGGATGGAGTCGATCATGAGCTTGCCGATGCCCGGAAAGCCGAAGATCGTCTCGACGATCACTGCACCGTTGAGCAGGGCGGCGGCCTGGTCGCCCATCACCGTGATTACGGGGAGCATGCCGTTGCGTAGCGTATGAACGAAGATCAGCGGCAGGTTCTTCACGCCCTTGGCGCGCGCTGTCTTCACATAGGGCGCTTGGAGTGCAGCAAGCATAGAGCCGCGCACGACCTGAACGACCAGTCCAAAGGGGCGGATGAAAAGGACGGCCACGGGCAGGATCCAGTGTACTGGCGTGCCGACACCGGAAGTGGGCAACCACCCGAGGCCGATTGAAAAAATGACGATCGCGACGATGGCGATCCAGAAGTCGGGCGCCGACGCGCCAATGAGCGAAATGATGGAAACGAGGCGGTCGAAGAAGCCGCCGGTCTTGAAGGCCGCCAGCGAGCCGAGGACGATTGCCGCGACCATAACCAGTGCCATGGTGATGAGCGCGAGCGGCAGCGTCCAGGCATAGGCCTCGAGGACCACCTCAAGGGCAGGGCGGGCCTTACGGAGGCTCTCGCCGAAGTCGAGATACGCGAGGTCCTGGAGATAGAACCAGAACTGCTCGAGGACAGGACGGTCGAGGCCATGCAGGCGCCGGAACTCTTCCTTCATCTGCTCGGTGGCGTCGATCGGCAGGAACAGGACTGCCGGGTCCCCAGTGAGGCGAGATAGGAAAAAGACGAGCACCATCAGGACGAGCAGCGAAAAGATGCTCGCGATGGCGCGTTGCCCGATCAGTTTGATCATTCCGACAGTCCCTCGGAAACTGTGCGGCGCCGGATGGCGGCGCCGTCTGACTGGCACAGGGTCACTTGAAGCCGATTTGGCTCAGCTGCAGTTCCTGATTGGTAGCAATAGTGGGCGTAAAATCGAGACGTTCGCTCACGCGACTGTGGCCAACCATGTGGAAGAGCAGTACGTCGGCGACCACTTCGTCGTGGAGGTACGCGAAGAGCTCCGACCAGAGGGCTGCACGTTCCTCGCCCGTCGCAGCGCTGGCGCGCTCGATCAGGTCGTCGACCTTCGGGTCGCTCAGGCCCGACTGCGTGCCCTGGCTGTGATACTTGAAGTACATGGAGAACACCGGATCGCCGCGAGCGTTGTCATGCTGGGCGACAATAAGCTGGGCTGGACGTCCCTCGGGGTAGGGCTTGGAGTAGTACTGCTCGTGCTCGGCCACTTCCACCATGCGCAGCGAAGCGTTGAACCCGACCTCGCTGAGCATCTGGACGATGGCTTCGCCGACCTCGGCAACGTGCGGGAAGTTCTCCGTACGGGCAATTACTTCGATCGGGGCCTTGATGTTGACGCCATCGGCTTCAGCCTCGGCCAGCCAGGCTTTGGCCTGCTCCGGATCGTAGGCGGGCGGCACGAGGTCCGGGTTCCAGCCCAGCGTGGTCGGCGGAACAATCGCGGTGGCGAACTGGGTGCCTTCCGAGAGCAGGGTTCCGATAAAGGCCTCGCGGTCGATCGCGGCGTTTAGGGCTTTGCGGACGCGGATATCACCCATCGGCTCGATCGACTGGTCGATGCGGAGGTAGACGGTTTCAGCGTTCGGGTAAGTGAAGTCGGTCGCCGGGTTCGTGGCTTCCACTTCGGTGATCTGCGGAGCGATGTCAGCTTCGCCAGTCTCAACCATCGCCGCACGAACGGCCGGATCGGAACGGAACACATAGGTCGCCTTGGTGACGGCGGGCAGCTCGCCCCAGTAGTCGTCGCGGCGCTCCAGAACGATCTGTTGGCCGGCTGTCCAGTCGGCGAGGACATAGGGGCCAGTGCCGACTGGGTTGCGCACGAACTCGAACGGCGTTTCTTCCGGCACGATTGTGACGAGCGTCATGAGCAGCGGTAGGATCGGTTGCGCGGGCTCGGCCTTGATGTTGATCGTGTGCGGATCGACGATGTCGAAGCTCAGCTCGGTATCAGCGAAGTAGCGCTTGCTCTCGCAGGTGATCTGATCGCTGAACACGCGTTCGAAGGAGTGCTTGACGTCGTTGGCGTCAAAGTCAGTGCCATCTGAGAACTTTACGTTCTGGCGCAGCTTGAACTGCCAGGTACCATCGCCCAGATCTTCCCAGCTTTCGGCGAGGCGGCCCATCAACCCCTTGTCGCCGCGCACGTCAAGCTCTGTGAGTGTCTCGCTGATGTTCTGCATGATCACGCGGCCGATGTTCGAACGGGTCGCCATGCACGGCTCAACCAGGTCGAGTTCCTCGCTCAGGACTACGGTGATGTCGGTGTTCGCCTGGGCATAAACCGGGGCGCTGAAAGTCGATGCCAGCAAGGCACCTAGTAAGATAGCTTTGAATTGCACGTTTACCTCCCGTCGTGAGTACGGATCGGCAGGGATGCCAATGCCCGCGGGCCGGTTATTCGACCCTCGCGAACTATCGGGGAAACCCGTGCGAGTTGTCAATTGTAATCTTCTGTCGCATCTGTTGGCTGGCTTACGGTAAAAATAGATTTGGAATATCAAATAGATAGAAAATGATCGCGATTGAAATTCTCAATATGGCCCGATTTGGAACTTGACAACATGTCGTTCCAAGTGGAGTTTGGCGAGCGAAGTTGACACCCGGAGGAGTCATGCTGCCCACTGAAATAGCTGCACGGATGGATGGCGTATTGCGCCCCGGAGAGAACGGGCAGCTCGAAGCCTTTCTGCCTTCGCCCAAGGTGCAGAACCACGCCGCGTTCCTGGCCACGCTGGACGATGGTACGCTCGCCTGCGCGTGGTTCGGTGGCACGCTGGAGGGCAAGGCGGACATCTCGATCTACGCGTCGGTGATGCGTCCTGGCGTGGACGTCTGGGGAGCATGGTCTCAACTGAGCGACGATCCCGAACGTTCCGAACAAAACCCCGTCCTCTGGAGGAATGGCGAGGGCAAATGGCAGCTCCTTCACACGGCCCAGCCGGCTGGGAACCAGGACGAGTGCCTCTTGCGCGCCCGCGAGGTCTTCTTTGACGGCGAAAGGCTCACCGGCGGTGTACCGCGCACAATTGGCCTTCCACTTGGCTGCTTCATCCGCGGGCGCTTCGTGCGCCGCAAGGACGGCGCATGGATGATGCCGATCTTCCGTTGTGTGTCCCGGCCGGGCCAGCGCTGGAACGGTAGCCACGACAACGCCGCTGTCGGCGTCAGCCATGACGAAGGTGAGACCTGGACGCTTGAGGAAGTACCGGGCTCCATCGGCTCCGTGCACATGACCATTGTACCGCTGGATGGCGACCACATGGTTGCCTTCTACCGGCGCCGTCAGTCCGACTTCGTCCATCGCTCCGAGAGCCTTGATGGCGGCATGACCTGGTCCGCGCCTGAGCCAACCGACGTGCCAAACAACAACTCGTCCATCAACGTTATCCGGTTGAGGGACAGCCGTCTTGCCATGGCCTGTAACCCATCCTCGGCGGCAACTTCTGATGCGCGCCGCACCTCGCTCTACGACGAGATCGAGGAGGGCGATGATCGTCCGGATGCAACCGGAGGCTGCAATCCCATCTGGGGCGTACCACGCGCGCCGCTGGCGCTTTGCATTTCAGAGGATGGCGGTCGCACCTGGCCGAAGCGCCGCATCATCGATAACAGCTCGGGCGCTTGTCTTTCGAACAATTCCGAGGACGGCCGGAACCAGGAGCTGTCATACCCCTATATCCTCGAAGGCGAAGACGGCGAGCTGCACGTCGCCTATACCTATTTCCGGCGTGCAATCAAATACGTGCGTCTCCCTGCGGGATGGATCGATGGAGAAGAAGCGTGAGTCAGGTTATAGGCATCACAATGGGCGACCCCGCGGGGGTAGGGCCAGAAATCACGGTTAAGGCCATGGCCGAGATGTCCGATGCCGAACGCGCGCTGACGCGCGTTTATGGCAATCGCGGCGTGCTCGAACGGGCCTGCGAGGCGACGGGCGTTTCACTCGACCTTGACGCCGTGACGGTCGACCTCCCCATCGAAGGGCCCGAGCTTGCCTGGGGCAAGCTCAATCCGCGCGCCGGCGATGCCGCCTTCCGCTTTATCGAGAAGGCGGTGCGCGATGCCAAGGCCGGCGCCATCGGCTGCATCGTGACCGCCCCGATCAACAAGGAAGCGCTCAACATGGCGGGTCATCACTATGATGGCCACACCGGCATGCTCGCGGCGCTCACCGGCCAGAAGTCGGCCTTCATGTTGCTTGCCTCGGATAGGCTGAAGGTTATTCACGTCTCTACCCACGTCTCGCTCAAGACTGCCATCGACCGCGCAACGCCCGAGCGGATCCTCGCGACCATCCGGGCCGGGAACGAGCATCTGAAGCGCATCGGCTACGAGAACCCACGCATCGCGGTGGCAGGGATCAACCCGCATTGTGGGGAGTCCGGCCTCTTCGGCAAGGAGGACGACCTCCAGGTCGCGCCCGCCGTCGAAGTGGCCCGGGCGGAGGGCATCAATGTCGTGGGGCCGATCTCGGCCGACACCGTCTACTACCGGGCCTATTCTGGCGCCTTCGACCTCGTGGTGGCCCAGTATCACGATCAGGGGCATATCCCCATCAAACTCGTGGCGTTCGATACTGCTGTGAACGTATCGCTTGGCCTGCCCATTGACCGGACCTCGGTCGACCACGGCACCGCCTTCGACATCGCTGGCACGGGTAAGGCCAAACATGTCAACATGAAGGCTGCCATTGCCTATGCGCGGCGCCTCGTTGCGGGAAAATCTGTATGAACCCCGCAACCAGTCTCCCTGTTCACGGCGTTTTCTGCGCCTCGGCTACCCCCATTCTCGAAGACGGCGCCCCGGATCACGCTGCCTTTGCCGCCCACTGCAAGGCGCTGCTGGAAGAAGGATGCGACGGCATCGCCCTACTTGGCACGACGGGCGAGGCGAACTCCTTTTCTATCGCCCAGCGTCAGGCGATCCTCGAAAACCTTATTGCCTCGGGCGTCGACGCTTCGTGCCTGCTGCCGGGCACATCGCAAACCAATGTTCCGGACAGCATCACGCTGGTCCGCCACGCCGTTGAGGCGGGCGTGAAGGCCTGCGTGGTCTTGCCACCTTTTTACTACAAGAGCGTGAGCGACGACGGTCTGTTCCGGTTCTATGTCGAACTCATCGAGGGGGTAGGCAGAGACAATCTGCGCATTGTGCTCTACCACATCCCGCCGATTGCCCAGGTCGGCATCTCGATCGACCTAATCGCGCGCCTGCGCGAGACATTCCCCGGCGTCATCGTGGGAATCAAGGACAGCTCCGGCAAGCTCGAGAGCATGGAAGCCTTCGCGAAGGCCTTCGACAACTTCTCGGTGCTTGCTGGTGCCGATCCGCTCATGCTGCCACTCCTCAAGGCGGGCGGGGCAGGGTGCATCACCTCATCCTCGAACCTCATCGGCAAGCACCTCCGCGTTGTCTTCGACAACTGGTTCGACGCCAGTAAGGCAGAGTTGGTCGAAGCCACCCAAGCCCGTATCAACGCGTGGCGCGACCTTTCCAACACCTATGTCCAGCTCCCCACGGTCAAGGCAATGCTCGCCCGCCGCCGTGGACATGAGGGCTGGACACGCGTGCGTCCGCCGCTGGTGGAGCTTACTGAGGCCGAAAAGGCCCATGTCTGGCAGCAGATGGAGCGCCTGGAGGCAGAAGAAAATGTCTGATCTGTTCCTCTCGCGCGCAATCACGCTTGTTCAGCCAGCAAGGATCGTGATCGGCGCGGGCACCGGGGCGCGCCTCGGCGAATGGGCATCCGCGTATCGCCGCGTCTTCGTCATCGCCATGGGGCCGACCGAGGCCTATGTCGAACGGCTGGGCTTTTCGGGCAAGGTCACGGTGTATACGGACCTCATCCCTGAACCCGACCTTCCGGCGGTCGACGCTGTCTTCTCCGCCGCTCGTGCCTTCCGCCCAGATCTCGTGATCGGGCTTGGCGGCGGCTCCGTCATGGATGTCGCCAAGCTCGTCGCTGCCCTTTGGGACAAGGATCTTTCCATTACCGACGTGGTCGGTGCGGGAAAGGTACCGGGCCGGACCACGGCGCTCGCCCAAGTGCCTACGACTTCAGGCACTGGTTCGGAAGCGGGCATCCGCGCGCTGGTCACCGACCCGGCAACGCTCGCCAAGCTGGCGGTCGAGAGCGTCCACATGCGCGCCGATTTCGTAGTGCTGGACCCTGAGCTGACCTATTCGGTGCCGCCCGCCATCACTGCCGCAACCGGCATCGATGCGCTGGCCCATTGCGTCGAGGCCTTCACCAACATCAAGGCTCATCCGCTGATCGATTTCTACGCGCGTCAGGGTATCCAGCTTGCTGGCAGCTATCTCGCGCGCGCCGTTGCCGATGGTTCGGATACCGAGGCGCGGGCAGGGATGATGCTTGCCTCCTACTACGGCGGCGTTTGTCTTGGGCCGGTGAACACCGCTGGGGGCCATGCCCTCGCTTATCCACTAGGCACGCGCCTCAAGCTGCCGCATGGCCTCGCCAACGCGATCATCTTTCCCCACGTCCTTGCTTTCAACGCGCCGGAACGGCCTGAGAAGACGCAGGAGATCATGACCCTGCTGGGACTTGGCGAAACTGCGGATGAGACGGAAGTCCGCAAGCGCGCCCACGCCTATTGCGCAAGCCTCGGGCTTGAGATGAGCCTTGCCAGGCACGGCGCGAAAGAGGAAGAGCTGGGTGCCTGGGCCGAGGAGGCCTTTGCCATCAAGCGGCTGATCGACAACAATCCCCGTGCCATGAACCCGGAGAATATTCTGGATATTTATCGGGCTGCCATGCGCTGAAGAACAGGTGCAACTCACACGGCTTGGTCGCCATCGGCATCGACTGGGACGGCCGCGCCAGATCCTGGCCATCAAGATGGCCGGCCGCGAGAGCCGCTCGTCCTGGGAGGACCTCCTGCGCGCGGCCTCAATGGCGTCGAATGTCGTCGCCGACGACCATGCCGGCTTGCGGGTGGCCATCCGCGAGGTGCTCGCCGGTGCCGCCTAACAGCGCTGCTAGTGCACTTCCTGACGACGCCCTATGCCATAGGGCGGATCGAAATGGATGCACTGCACCTTGCCCTTCAGCCCCTCGCGTTGGGCGAGAGAGGCCATGACCTGCAGGCTGTCGCCCAGGATCATGCGGTTCTGCCAGTGCATGGAATGCCGGTAGAACTCGTAGCGGTCCTCCGGGTCGGTGAGCCCGTTGAAATCGGCGAAGAGGTCCGGCATGTCGGCCTCGGCCGCGCGGGCCTCCTTGGTGCGGCGCTTGAGATCGTCGATGATCGCCTTGGGGTGGATCTTCTCCTGGATGTAGAGGGGCGGCGCGTTGACGACGAGGTCGGACCAGTCCTGCGTGTCCTTGCCGCGCCAGACGAGCTGCGCGTCGCCGATCTCGACCTCGCCGGTCTCCCAGAGCTGCTGGCGCTGCGCTTCGGTGAGCGTGATGCGGATGCCGTTCCAGATGATCTGCGGGTCGAGATCCGGATCGCGCGGCCGCGTCTCGCCCTCGGCGAGCGGAAAGGCGCGCGCCAGCCGCATCTCCTGCGCTGTCGCGCCCAGCAGCTCTTCGTTCTGCTCGAAGATCGGCGCCATCTCGGCCGTCGGATTGTTGATCCGCTTGTCCTTGTGGCGCAGGGCCTCAATGTCCTTGGACTTGGGTGGACGGGCCATCGGTTCAATCGTTTTCGTAGGCGTTCTCGGACGCCTGATCGGTGGGAAGGAGTTGCGGAAGCTTCAGGTTGCCCCGCAGCCTGGCGAGATACGCATTGCCTGCGTCGGCCAATGCTTGAGCGCGGTTACGCACCCATGTTTCCAGGTCAGCCAGCCTGGTCTCGACGAAACTCGGGTCGATATACTGCTGGCGGAGTTTTTTCTCAGTGATGCCGTAGCGCGCGACGTAGTCCAGCGGTTCCTTCTTGGAGATTCGGATGTTGATCGCTGGGCCGATCAGCGCGATGTTGCCGAGCGCATTGACGACTGATGCCGGTTGTTCATCTCCAACATATCCCCTGGGGAAGATGTGATGGAACTGTGGGGTAAAGCCGGCCAGGAGTTCGCCCGCATCGAAACCAATCCGCATTGACCGCTCGTCCCAGTCTTCAGCCTGGGCGTCGTATATCAGCAGGTAGAGCATCAGGCGGCCGAAGCGGGAGTCACCGTAGTCGCGCATGAAGTCATCCGCCGACAGGAGCGGGATGTATTTGATCTTAGCGAGAAGCCGCTCGAGGGCATCAGACAGGCTGCTCGACTCTCCGATCTCCTTCAGGTCCTCTTCCATTGAACTGGTCGAAGAGGTCGAGTAGCGACCGAAACGGGATGCCTGGAGGAACCAGTAGAACGTCTGCTCGAACGGCGCATCCGGGTAGCGGTCAAGCAACGCGGTCAGAGGCACGAGCGCATTGTCGGAGGGAAGCAGGCTGTTGCCCGCGATGCCAAAGTCGCGCAGATGCCTGACGGCCAGCCCCCACGCCTTTTTCGTGCGTTCCCACGTGGGCTTGATGGTGGCCGCATCCCAGAAGGACTGCTCAATTTCCTTGTAGCGGATCTTGCCCCTTCCAACGCCCGTCATCGTGCGGAAGACGAGGTTCGGGCTCACGTCGAAGCCCATGTCACCCAAGCTTTTGACATAGGGTAGGTACTGATCGCGGACCCAGCCAGGCGCGCGAGCGGCGACAACGCCCAGATAGATGTCCGCCTCGGTAACCCTGGTCCCCCGGCTGTTGAGCCGGGCGAAAATCTCGACGACATCCTCCAGATCGTTGTCTACCGTAATCAGAACGACATCCTGATCCCGAATTGACCTCAGACGATTCAGACGCGAATACACTTCCATGGCGTCCATGCCGTCGCACAGACCATCGAGCTTGATCTGCTTGGCCAACGCCTCGAGTTTCTTCTGGTCCTCTTCCCTATCCAGGTCCAGATTTAGGACGTTGCGCACCGGTACGTAGCGGCTGGTAGTCACCTTCCTGGTTGCCGCATTCGCCACGACGAAGTACGGCGGCGTCCGGGTGTGGACGTCAAAACGTATGTCGTATTTGCGGATCAGCTGGTCCCAATCCTGTGACGAGCTCCACCAGTAAGGCTTTCTCCCACTGAGGACACACAGAGCCGTCGTACGCTGCTGACCATCCACCACCCACTGGGTGGGTCCCTTGGCGTCAGTGGCGCTGCGTGTCTCCGCCGGCCCCCGGCTGTCCCAGATCAGCAGGGTTCCGACCGGATAGCGAAGCCACAGGGACTCGATGAGGTCGCGAACCTGAGTTGGCTTCCAGACAAATCCGCGCTGGAATTCCGGAATGCTCCAGTCATGATCGACAGATGCTCTAACGATGTCTTTTATTTTGGTCGACGAATACGCCATCTACTCCTTCCCCACCCCAATCTTGCTGAGTTCCTGACCTTGACCGGCTCGGACGCGAAGTCAAAGGGGATGCCGAGGATGTCGGCATATTCCGGCTCGAACAGCGGGTTGCCTTCCAGGTCCCTGTCTTGCCCGAGTTCGTAGGACTGGCGACGCAGACCACGGCCCACGACCTGCTCGCACAGCAGCTGCGTGCCGAAGGCCCTGACGCCGAGAATGTGTGTGACGTTGTTGGTGTCCCAGCCTTCCGTCAGCATCGACACCGACACAACGCAGCGGACGTGTTCACCCAGGCGTCCCTTGCGCCCCACGGTGTTCATGACCTCTCGCCGGATTTCGCTGTCGCTGACCGCGCCGGCGGCGGCTGCACCTTCGCGTTCCGCCTTCTCGCGACGGAACCGTTCGATTTCGACGGCAGCCGCCTGCTTGAAGGCATCGTCAAGCGTCCACTCGATCTGGTGGCTGTCTACCAGGATCGTGTTCATGCGTGGCAGCGGCTCGCCGGTATGTTCATCATAGTTGCGGAACAGCTCGAGATGACCCGCGTGGACACAGCGTCTTTCGCCATCCACTTCGCGCTCGAAGCCAGCAATCCACTCATAGACCAGTCTGGACGTTGCCGCCCCAATCTGCAGAGTGAGGCAGTTTGCGCCAAGCGCTTACATGCGAGCGGATTTCGTTGACGATGACGCTGGGATTGTAGCGGGTTTCTCCGCTACCCTCCGCGTCGAGCAGCAGCTCAGCCTGCGCTGCCTGTGCCGCCCGTGTCTTCTTCCGGGCCGCTGGCACAGGCACCATATAGTGCGACCGCCTGCGACCAATGATGGGCGGCTGATCCAGAGGCTGACCGTCATCCCCGAGCGCGTGATGGCGTGTTGGTTCGTGATATGGTGAATTGAGAATCGGCTGCGTATAAAATGGTTTCATACTCCCCCCCGAGGAGCCTATCTTGAATCGACCTACGACGAAAGGCATGTGGTACAATGCCCAGCGAGGACTAGAGAAGGCAAATTTTGCCATAAAGTTTAATGCATAGATGACATAGTCAACTCGAGCTTCCGGATGGAGCCTCCGCTCCAGACCGAGGTCAATTCGCACAGTTCGAATCCTTTCAGCGGCGTTGCCCAGCGAGGGTCATACCCCCGTTCGACGTAAAGCCGCTCCATGATGCGCGACGCGAGCACGGAAAGATGCTCGCGGCCGGGCTCCGGAAAACGCAGGACCCGGCAGCGGTCCCGCAGCACCGCAGGGATCGGCTCCACTGCGTTGGCGGTCATCAGCCAGGTCAGGTTGGAGAGGTCGCAACTCGCCTGGATGTAAGGATCATGCCAACGGGCGGACGTTTCCGGCTCGAACAGCCCAAGAAGAACATCGTGCGGGTTTCCGTTGTGGCGGCCTGTCCCGATCTTCTCGACCTCGTCCAGAATGATGACGGGACCGGCAGACGCGTGTCGCTCACGGCAAGGATCGGCAGGCTCGGCTCGCCGGACGACCATCGCCGCGGCGTGCCGCCCAGGGCACTGTCGCTCATGCCGCCGCAGGGGATGAGTTCGTACGGAGCACCGAGTTCTTCCGCGAGCCGTCTCGCGAAACGGGATTTCCCACAGCCGGGCGGACCCAGCAGGACGGTCGGCCGCAGGCGCATCTGCTGTCCTTCCACCAGCCCTTCGAGGATCTGGTCGACAGCAGCGGTGGCGTAGGGGAATTCCGCCACGAGCCGCTCCCGGACAGCATCAAGGGCCGAAACGACGGGCAACGGCAGCGGCCGCCCGGTGATCCGGCGGAACTCCCTCGCAACATCCTTCCCCTGGGAGACGGTCGCGTTGCCGACTTCCTTCAGGACGACGACGTGGTTCTCGGGCACAGAGGCGCCGGATTCGGATGCCTCGTCGATGCCGATGTCGCAGCTGTCTTCGTTCAGGCGCGGTTCCGCGTCCTCCGCAGCTGCTTTGGCATTCAGGACCGTATCCTTGAACAGATGGACATAGCCGAGCAGGTCGGGCTGGAATGCCAGCCCCCTGGCATGGCCGCGACGCCATGGGTCTGTGCCCGGGAGCCCATAAAAGGCTCTCCAGAGTCAGAAGATCAGGCGACCCTGCTGGGAAGTGGCGTCCCGGTGAGGACTGGTGTGCCAATGGCCCAAGTATACGGCCGTGGAGCTTCTGCTTGCAGTTCCGTCTATGGGGACAGACGTTAAGGTGCGGAATCCCCCTCGAACTGCAATCGGGGACATAGATTCAGGGCCGAACCACCACACGCATCAATCCAAGCAACATGTCGAAAATGGCAGAGGAGGGCGCCGCAGCGGTGCAGCTCGCAAAGCCCGCCTTAGGCGGGTCCGAGCGCCTGCCATCAGCGTGATCGCGCCCTGATCACCGAAGTGCCACGCAGTCGCAGTCGGGGGCGGTTTCAGCGCTATCGAGAGGCGCGCCGCCCCTGACTGCTCAGTCCGTTGCGACCAGGGGAGGGCGCGGAGATGAGCAGGCCTGACGCGTCATTAATTCTCACTCACATCTTCTTGTAACAACTTGAAAACAAACAATATTTTTCATGGGCGTGTCATACAAACTCATGGTTTGCTTGCATGAAGATTGCTCAGATCCTCCACCTTTCCGAACTGCCAGTTCGTCCGACATAAGAAAACCCCCGGCCCGCATGAGCCGAGGGCAACGGCGATGCCGGAAGTGCTCCGGATTTATGGGATGTCGGACCGACGGTAGAGGGTCAGTTTCAGCTCTGTCGGATCGGCAACCGGGTAAACCCCGGCGGCGACGAGCGACTTCTTCACCCGCGCGAAATGCTCCCCGCGCTCCCGCGCCAGGTTGTTCAAAGAAACATACTCCCGCCTGAAGCGCGCCAGTTCCTCCCTCCGCACGATCGGCTGCATCCACCCCGTCACCGGATTCTTCACCGTCTCAGTCATGAGGAAACGCTTCTCGATCAGAGCCTTCACGGCGGCGGACTTCGCTGGCAGTAGCCTCTCGACGTCGCGCAAGGAATAGCCGTCATAGGCGGGCCCGGTCACGAGGGGCCGGACCTCTTCAGCGTCGACAAGGACGGAAAGAAACCCAATCTGGCCAGGATCGCGGCCAATGCGGGAAAGCTTCCTGTCGAGGACCAGCGCTACCACATCCATCACGGCGCAACATGAATGCTTTGCGGCGGCGATCAGTGGAACCATGGATGGAACTTCGTGTAGCGCCGGATCGGCATCGCGCAGAAGCCGCGCCAAGAAGTCATCCAGGTCGCTCTTGCGGAACGCATGTCCGCCCTTGGACCGGCCGCCGGCCACCATGGGCTTGATGAAGCCCCGCTCTACGAGTCCCCGGTCGTGCGGGCGAGGGACGTTCAGGTAGTCCCGGAGCTTCTCCAGGCTCATGGATTCCGCCAAAGCTTTCAAGAAAGCGTCGGCTTCGGCCGCGTTGAAGATGATCTTGTTGTTGGGTGCGTTCTGTACGTCGCCGGTTAGCTTCGCGCGTTGAACCAACTTGCGCAGCCGCTTCGGATGCAACCCGAACTCCTCTGAAGCCGACCGGACTGAGTGTTTCCGTCTCACGCCGACCTTGCGGCCGAAAAGCACGTCGTTTGGCCCGAGTGCCAACGTGTCGAGCGAATGATCAATGATGATTTCGCGAACTGGGTCGTAGGCCCGGTCGCGACATTCGTGTGCCAGCCAGTCGTAGAGGCGTCCGTACATGACTTTCGGACCCCGAGACGAGCGGCTGTCGCGGTGCGGCGCCTGGAGTTCGTCTAGGAACTCACGGATGCCCTCAGCGCCCTTGTCCACGATGTTGAATCCGGCTGCTTCACACCGCCATGCTTCATCGGCGTTCATCTCATCTAGCGTCACGCTCGGACCATGAACGGCGACCGCGCCGGCGACGAGGGTGAGGTGCATCGCTGCGTACATGGGCAGCCCATCGAGCCATGAACCGTTAGTCTCGCCATCCAGCCGCTGGAGAAGGTAGCGCTCGAATCGCGACGGGTCGCGAAGCACGGCGTGATCCATCATCCAGCGCAGCCGGGGAATGGCTTCAGCGATGACGCGGCTCGTGTCGTGGAGCACGCGTGGTCCGTCAAGCTTTCCCACTTCCCGGAGCACCATCCCATGCTTCGCGCAGGTTCGTACGCCGCGGATAAGCCACATGCTGCGGCGGTGGGGCCGTGCTGCAAGGCGGCAGTCGAGGCGCTCGATGTCCTCGGCCATGCAGGCAGGGCACATCCGTACCCTGTTGCGGACGAGGCTGGATTGAAGAAGGACTTGCTCTCGATGCCGAAACTGTCGCTTTGGGCAGCCGATGCGGCTGAACGCCTCGTGTAACAAGGTGGCACCATCCACGCGCGCGAGGTCCGCTAATGCCTGGATCGCATCCGGATCACCGTTGATGATCGCTTGCGGGTCGATTCCGAAGTCGTGACAGAACTCGCGCATGTCATCCCTGCAGGCGCGCGTGGAAAGCCGTGAGGCGAAATCGGACGGAATTTCCCGGTCTCCGAGTTCCAAGGTCAATGCCAGTCTCATTCTGGTGCGCCCTTGGTTCTGCGCGCCTTTGGTTTGCGTACGCCGGTGGGAGCGCCTCTCCTGTCGAGAACATCCTCGTAGAGCGCTGCTTCCACTGGGATCGCAGTCCAGTCATCGGCGACGAATGGGTTAACGTCGTCGTCCACTGCGCCCGTGCGGATTGCATACACATCGGCAAAATGACCTAATTTGAGTTCGCCGCCACCTTCCACCATCAGACACTCTTCGATCGCGTCCTGGACGTATTCGACGACGATTCCGAATTGGTATGTCGAAGCGTGTAGGAGGCGGTGCGCAAAACTGGGTGTAAGAACCTCGCCGCAGCCAACGGACGGGCAGAGCGCCACAAGATTCCGTACCGTCTGCAGGACAGACCCAGCGTGGTCAGGAAAGGCGAGGTCATCGAAATGGAGGACATGGACGCGACGGCGCATGGAATCATCGTTCTGGCAGAAGCGTGACAGCTCGGGTAGTCCGGAGAGGATCAGCCAAATGGGCCAGTCGGCTTCCTGCATCATCCTCTTGAGCGTGTTTTCAACTTCTTTGGCCATCTTTTCACTTTGGATCTCGTCGCCATGCTGGGCCTCGTCGATGTGGAGGATTCGCACGCCACATTCGGCCATGAGCTCGCGCACGAAGGGCCAAACCTTGCTGTGGGGGATTTCCCGTTGTCCGCGGTAACCGAGCTTTCTGGCGATCTCGTTGCCGAGCGCACCGAGCGTGAACGGCGAGGGGGCGACGACTGAAAGCAGCGGGCACCATTCGCCCGGCTTTCCGAAACCTTCGAATTCTGGGCGGGTGGCAAATGCATGCGCCAGCGCGCGGCTCTTCCCGGCGCCCGCCTTCCCTGTTACGAGAAGCGCCCGTCCGCCACGGATCATCCCCTCAGGTGTCACAACGCGAGGCTGCCCACCCAGTTCGCGCACCATGGAGTCGAGCAGCCAGTCAATCTCCTCCATGAGCCTTCGATCGTAAGCCGTAGGAAGGTAAGCCGCGAAAACTCGACCGAGAGCCTCGTTAACTTCACGACGCTTGTCGGTCTGGTTCGACACGATCCGCTTGAGGAATTCGGCCGACCGCCCGCCCGCCGATCTGGTGTTCATCATGTTCATGGGTCAGTCCTTCGTAAGGAAATCGGGGCCGAGACGGCGGCGGCGCCGTGAAACAGGGCGCTGTTGCTCGTGACCCTCGCTCTCGTCGCCGATCCTCAGTGGAGTGTCCCCAGAAGGTCCGGCATCATCATCGACATCGGCGCTGTCGCCCTCCAAGCCGTCGAACGCGTGTCCGCGCTCACTCGACACCGTGTAGTCGAAGTGCTCGAGCAGTCTTTCCTCCAGCAGCTTAAGCTGGTTGCTGGACATCACAGACGGATCAATCCCCCCGGCCTCGGCTGAATGCCTTCCGGTTTCACGTAGGTCACGAAGGGCGGCGTGGACGATGTGTTTCCGCAGCTTGGCAACGTCGACATGCTTACGGCGTAAGGCGGCGGCCGTCTCCAACCAGAGCGCGGCGGAGACACCTTCCATGTCCAATTCACACGGGACAGCAATCCACTCCGCGCCAGGTACGTTCTTGGAAACCCAGATCGTCCCGAGGTTCTCCAGATCGGCCCGCATCTTGATGTCGGCTTGTCCAACCGACTTGCGAAGATGTCCAAGGGCCTCCGATCGGTAAAAGAGACCAAGGAAGCGCACACCTCTGTTCTGAATTCGCCTGTTGTCCGAGAAGCCAAACACGGTCCTGATCACGTGTGGCGCTGGGGGCGGCACCACCTTGTATAGTGCGGCTCGCTCTTCCCACGCATCGTTCGGGGTCTGTCCACCCAAGCCGGCGTGCGGCGAGTTGTGATAGACGTCGACGATATAGCGGACCAGCGCCTTCGAGAACTCTTCCGCAGTCATGTGCGCGGCCGCATCCGCATCGTAGTCACCCTTGTCATAGACGCCTGAGAACGTGCGGCCTTGGAAGAACTGCAATAGTTGCATGTCCACGGTCTGGAAGAACCGCTCTACGACACCACGTGCGTCCGGATGAGACGCCGGACCAATCTCATTGGAAGAGCCGATGTCTCGGACGGCAAAGCGGAAGCCGCTGTCGATGAACTCGGAGCCTGAGTCCGTCGCCACCATGGTTGGTGTGCAGGCGTGGTGCCAGGTGGATCGGCAACCTGCCGCCGAAGCGATCTGGGTCTTGTCACGGCACACCAGCTCCAGCGTGCGGATGGCTGTATCGGCGTCAGCCGTCCAGTTGACCCGAGCCCCAAGTACGATCTTCGTCGCTTCATCGATGGCCACGCACAGGATGAGCCTGATTTTGGCGAGCTTGTTGGTGAGATCGTCTGGCATGCCCTCCCACGACTCGTGCGGAAGCTTCAGTGTCTTAAGCTGGACACGCCAGCAGTCTACTAAGACGCGCTCGCCTGGGAACAGGACTGACCTGCGCTTACCACTGATTTTATGTTTCCTGCGCGCATAGGCTTCACCTCGCCGCGCTGCGGCGACTGCAAAGCTATCGAGTCTGCGGATCGCACGTTCGAAGGTACTCTTCGAAGGTACTGGGAGCGGCGGGATGCCTTTCAATGCGCGTTCGGCGTTGACTGCGGCAAAGGATGGTGCATCGGTCCCCTTGAGGGGAAGATTGCCCTGCCTTTCTCTGCGAAGGTTCTCCTCTTCGAGAGCGATCGAGCCAACCATCAGCTTGTAGAGCGTCGACACCGAGGGTCGGCTAAGGTCGAGATAGGCCTGTACCCATCTGCTCATTAGAGCCACGGCATGTGGATCCGTGATCTTAGGTGCGCGGCAGCCCACGCGGCCCTTGCGGTGATCGCGGAGTGCCAGGATATCCCATTCGTGCTCTTCGAGCTTACGAATCCAGTGGCGGAGCGTTGCAGGTGAGACCAATTCAGCTCGCTGACGATGCTTTCGAGCCTTGATCTTCCGCTCACCCGGGGCGGGGCAGGCGTCGTCCGCGTCAAGGTCGATTCCATGCTCGAGCTTCATGAATGCCTTTGCAATAGTCTTCCGGAGTGCCTTGTCCGTAAGGCTCGTCTTGCCGTCGTGATACATCTGCACGACATGCCGACAGAGCTTCCAGTTGAACTCGAGTTGATCCCGCTCTGCATCCGGCAGGTCTCGCAACGACTTGATGTCAGGTGATCGCGCGAGCAACTTCTGGCGCGAGATTTGGTTCTGCTCAATCCGAGGATCGAGCCTGCCTCCCTGGACCAGCTGATGGATCTGTTCCTGAGTGAAGACCTGGCGAAGCTCAGGGTTGGCCAGAGGGCTAGCTGTAAGCACATGCCTGTCATGATGGATGTACTTGAACAGGACCTCATCGACGCCTTCCCTGATTGCAAAGACGTGGCCCGGGTCGAACCCATAGGTGGTTGGAGCCGAAGTGCGGAATGGGTTTCCATTGAAGACGTTCATGGTGTTCCTCCTCTTGACTGGAAGTCAGGCGCGGGTGCGCCTGACAAAACATTCGTAGGAAATCGGATCACAGTCCCGGACCTCGAGGACGCCATCCCCGATCAGGCGCACCGCTGCGTTGAACCCATCGGCGCCAAGACCGGACGCTGCCACCAAGTCGCGCAGCCGGCACCAGCCATAAAGGCGTCCCACCAGACGCGCGATCGCGGCGTCCGACGTGGCGCAGGCAAACTGCCGGGCACGCAGCAAGACCTTGGCGTCGTGGACATCATCGGGATGAATGTGATCCTCCGACCTAAGCAAATAAACGTCGGCAAAGGCCGTCCCGACCTGCTCCTCAACCAACCGATGAATTTCCCGAACCCGAGAATGCCTGATCCGGCATTTCGGCTTCACGTCCACCGCCGCCCGGGAGCCATTCGTGAGAGTCACGAGGCCGTCGAATGTGTGCGCGCCCATCCGGCCATCCTCCCACATGATGGTGACCCTGGGTGGCTGATCGAAGTAATCCTTCACCAGCCGGCTGGCCAAACAGACGTAGATGAAGTCACGCTCGAGCTGGCTTTCGTAGAAATACTCTCGATTCCCGATTACCACCGAGCCCCTGTACGAGGCGATCGAGCGCAGCGGAACCCGCCGAGAGGCACGGCTGGGCTCTGGTGGCGTCCAGGACGCGGCGCCAGTATCCGCTACCCTATGTGAAAGCCCCTCACGGAAATGGTGCCCTCAGCCTCCGCACAATTGCGCGGCGACGCTGTTGACGATGATGTCCCGGGGCGTGGTGTAGCAGGATAGCGGCGGTCACCAGTGTTTTTCCGGTAGGGTCGGGTTGTTCAAGC
>NZ_JAODNV010000013.1 GCF_025398195.1 Chelativorans petroleitrophicus
TCGGTTCGCGGTCGACGACGTCGCGCCATTTCGCCTTTGGTCGAAAGTCCTCCAGCTGGCGCAGTCTCGCCCGATCGTTGGAGGCAGCGCATCGGTCACACCCGCCCCTCGTCCACACCGGTTGCATAGGCCGCGCCCACACCGGTGACATGGGTTGCCATCCAAACTATGTTGCCGGCGACGGCGCGGTTACGTCCCAATGCGCTCGCGGGGCCGCGCGAAGGCAATGGTTGGACAATGGCAAACGACAGTCGGCTTGATGACGCCGCCCGGGCCGGATGGCTCTACTATGTCGCCGGAAACACGCAGGATCAGATCGCTGCGAAGCTCGGCGTTTCCCGGCAGTCGGCGCAGCGGCTGGTTTCGCTCGCGGTGTCGGAAGGTCTGGTAAAGGTTCACATCGACCATCCGATCGCCCAATGCCTCGATCTCGCGCGGCGGCTGGTGGAGCGCTTCGGCCTGAAGCACTGCGAGGTGGTGCCCACCGACCCCGCCTCCACTTCCACCACGCTCGGTGTGGCGCAGGCGGCGGCGGCCGAAATCGAGCGGTGGCTGCGCAGGCAGCAGCCGATCGTCATGGCGATCGGCACCGGGCGCACGCTGAAGGCCGCCATCGAGCTTCTGCCGCGCCTGGAATGCCGCCAGCACAAGGTGGTCTCGCTCACCGGCAATATCGCGCCCGACGGCTCGGCCGCCTACTACAACGTGATCTTCACCATGGCGGACAAGGTCACCGCGCGCTCCTTCCCCATGCCGCTGCCGGTGATCGCCTCCTCGCAGGCCGAGCGCGACACGCTGCACCAGCAGCCGATGATCCGCTCCACGCTGGCGCTGGCGGGCCAGGCGAATGTCACCTTCGTCGGCGTGGGCGACCTTGGCGACGAGGCGCCGCTCTATCTCGACGGCTTCATCTCGCGCGAGGAGTTGGAGGCGCTGCAGCGCGCCGGGGCGGTAGGCGAGATGGTGGGATGGGCTTTCGATGCCGAGGGGCGGCTGATCGAGGGCATCACCAATGGCCGTGTGACCAGCTCTCCCATTCCCGATCGCGGGACATCGCTGGTGATCGCCATCGCCAAGGGCAGGCTGAAGCTGCCCGGCATCGCGGCGGCGATCCGCGGTGGGCTGATCAACGGCCTCATCACCGACGAGGCTACCGCAACGGAGCTGCTCGGCAAAAGCTGACCGCTTTCAGGAAAAGCGGCTGCCGGTTTTCCGATCCGGCCTTGCGACGAATCAAGAATCTGGTTCATTTCACCGCTCCTCGAAATATTGCAATGGGGCAGGGCAGGGGCCTCTGCTCTCCTTTTCCCCGCGTCTTCCCGCCTCTCCTGAATACCGCAGGGCTCGTGCTGCGGTGCAGCGACGATTGATGTTGACTCGTGAGGCCAAATGAGTAATTGCTCACTTAATTAGCATTTGCTCACGATTGGGAGGAAATCATGAGATTGAGAACCTGGCTTCTAGGCGCTGCGTCCGTCCTCGCTTTCGGCGGGATTGCCGGCGCCGAGACCATCACGATCGCCACGGTCAACAATGGCGACATGATCCGCATGCAGGCGCTTTCGGAGGAGTTCACGAAGGAGAACCCGGACATCGAGCTCGAATGGGTGATCCTCGAGGAAAACGTGCTGCGCCAGCGCGTCACCACCGACATCGCCACGCAGGGCGGCCAGTACGACGTCATGACCATCGGCACCTATGAAGTGCCGATCTGGGGCAAGCAGAACTGGCTTCTGCCGCTGGACGGCCTGACGTCCGATGCCGCTTACGACGTGGATGACCTGCTTCCGCCCATCCGCAACGGTCTCACCGTGGACGGCAAGCTTTACGCCGCGCCGTTCTATGGCGAAAGTTCCATGACCATGTACCGGACCGACCTTTTCGAGGAGGCCGGACTGGAAATGCCCGAGGCACCCACCTGGGATTTCATCGCGGAAGCCGCCCGCAAGATCACCGACAAGGACAAGGAAATCTACGGCATCTGCCTGCGCGGCAAGGCCGGCTGGGGCGAGAACATGGCGTTTCTCAGCGCCATGGCCAACTCCTTCGGTGCACGCTGGTTCGATGAGGAGTGGCGTCCGCAGTTCGACCAGCCTGCATGGAAGGAGACGCTCGACTTCTACATCAACCTGATGAACGAGGCCGGACCGCCCGGGGCCTCCTCCAACGGCTTCAACGAGAATCTGGCCCTGTTCCAGACCGGCAAGTGCGCCATGTGGATTGACGCCACCGTCGCCGCTTCCTTCGTGACCAATCCCAAGGAAAGTCAGGTGGCTGAGAAAGTTGGCTTTGCGCTTGCGCCGGACAAGGGGCTCGGCAAGCGCGGCAACTGGCTTTGGGCCTGGTCGCTCGCCATCCCCGCGGGCACGCAGAAGGCGGAAGCCGCGGAGCGCTTCATCGGCTGGGCGACCAGCAAGGAATATCTGGAGCTGGTCGCCGAGAAGGAGGGCTGGGCCAACGTGCCGCCCGGCACGCGCACCTCGCTCTACGAGAACCCGGAATACCAGGCGGCTGCGCCCTTCGCGCAGATCACGCTGGACTCCATCAACGCGGCCGACCCCAACAATCCGACGGTCGATCCCGTGCCCTATGTCGGCGTGCAGTTCGTGGCCATTCCCGAATTCCAGGGCATCGGCACCTCGGTCGGCCAGCAGTTCTCGGCAGCCCTTGCCGGGCAGGTGAGCGTTGACCAGGCGCTTCAGAACGCCCAGCAGGTCACAACACGCGAAATGACCCGCGCCGGCTACATCAAATAGCAATCGGCCCGGACAGGATGGGAGACGCGGACAGAACCCGCGCCTCCCGGCCGGGCGTTTCTTTCAGGGCGGTCAGGCGATGGCTACGCTTCATACGCGCGCGAGCGCCAGGCTGATGATGACTCCGGCGGTCGTCCTTCTGCTTGCATGGATGATCGTGCCGCTCGGCATGACGCTCTACTTCTCGCTCCTGCGCTACAACCTGCTCATGCCGGGCATGGAGGAGTGGACCGGCCTCGACAACTACACCTATTTCCTCACCGATCCCGCTTTTACCGCCGCGCTCGTCAACACACTGCTTCTGGTGGGCGGCGTGCTTCTGATCACCGTCGTCGGCGGGCTTCTTCTTGCCCTTATGCTCGACCAGCCCTTCTGGGGCAGCGGCCTCGTCCGGCTGCTCGTCATCGCCCCGTTCTTCGTCATGCCAACGGTTTCTGCGCTGGTGTGGAAGAACATGCTGATGCATCCCGTAAACGGGCTTTTCGCCTGGCTTGCGCGTCTCTTCGGGTTGCGGCCGGTGGACTGGTTCGCCGATCTGCCGCTTTTTTCCATCATTCTCATTGTCGCCTGGCAGTGGCTGCCCTTCGCCACGCTTATCCTGCTGACGGCTCTGCAATCGCTGGACGAAGAGCAGAAGGAGGCGGCGGAGATGGACGGGGCGGGCGCCGCCTCGCGCTTCATCTACATCGTTCTGCCGCACCTCGCGCGCGCCATCACCGTCGTCATCCTGATCGAGACCATCTTTCTCCTCTCGGTTTTCGCCGAAATCCTGGTCACCACCAACGGCGGCCCGGGCGTTCAGACGACGACGATCACCTATCTCGTCTACATGCAGGCGCTCCTGCAGTTCGATGTGGGCGGCGCCTCGGCGGGCGGCATCATCGCCGTCATCCTCGCCAACATCGTCGCCATCTTTCTCATCCGGCTGATCGGCCGGAACCTGGACCGCTAGGGGAGGAGGCGATGGCGCGGGCTATTTCCACGAGGCGCAAGGTCACCTTCACCATCCTCGGCTGGACGATCGGCTTCCTCATCTTCTTTCCCGTTCTGTGGACGGTTCTCACCTCCTTCAAGACGGAGGGTACGGCGATCGCCACGCCGCCACAGTTCCTGTTCTTCGACTGGACGATGGAAAACTACGTGGCCGTTCAGAACCGGTCCAACTACATGCGCCACATGTCGAACTCCATCGTCATTTCGGTGGGGTCCACCCTGATCGGCCTTCTCGTTGCCATTCCAGCGGCCTGGGCCATGGCTTTCTCGCCCACCAAGCGCACCAAGGACGTGCTCCTGTGGATGCTCTCCACCAAGATGCTGCCGGCCGTCGGGGTTCTGGTTCCGATCTATCTCATCTTCCGCGACTGGAGCCTGCTCGACGGGCTTGCGGGGCTCACGGCCGTGCTTACGCTGATCAACCTGCCGATCATCGTGTGGATGCTGTACACCTATTTCCGCGAGATTCCGGGCGAGATCCTCGAGGCAGCGCGCATGGACGGCGCCTCGCTCGCCAAGGAGATCGTCTATGTGCTCACGCCCATGGCAGTCCCCGGCATCGCCTCCACCATGCTGCTCAACATCATCCTGGCGTGGAACGAGGCCTTCTGGTCGCTTAACCTCACCGCCTCGCGCGCGGCTCCCCTGACCGCCTTCATCGCCGCCTATTCGAGCCCGGAAGGGCTGTTCTGGGCCAAGCTTTCGGCCGCCTCGACGCTAGCCATCGCCCCGATCCTCGTCCTCGGCTGGTTCGCGCAGCGCCAGCTCGTGCGAGGGCTTACCTTCGGCGCCGTGAAATAGGAACAAAGTGCAATGGGCAGCATACGGCTCGAAAACGTCTCCAAATCCTTCGGCGAAGCGCAGGTGATTTCCGCGCTTGATCTCGACATTGAGGACGGCGCCTTCGTGGTCTTCGTCGGCCCCTCGGGCTGCGGCAAATCCACCCTGCTGCGGCTGATCGCCGGTCTTGAGGACGTTTCGGGCGGGCGTATCCTGATCGACGGCAAGGACGTGACCACAACCCCGCCGGCGCGACGCCGGCTGGCGATGGTGTTTCAGTCCTATGCGCTCTATCCCCATATGAGCGTGCGCGGCAACATCGCCTTCCCGCTGAAGATGGCGGGTGCCGGGCGCGAAGAGATCGAGCGCAAGGTGAAGGATGCAGCGCGCATCCTCAATCTGGAGGAATATCTCGACCGCAAGCCGCGCCAGCTTTCCGGCGGCCAGCGCCAGCGCGTCGCCATCGGGCGGGCCATCGTGCGCGAGCCCACGGCCTTCCTTTTCGACGAGCCGCTGTCCAATCTGGATGCCGCGCTGCGTGTCGCCATGCGGTTGGAGATCACCCAGCTTCACCAGAAGCTCAAGCGCACCATGATCTACGTCACTCACGATCAGGTCGAGGCCATGACCATGGCCGACAAGATCGTGGTTCTGAACGGCGGCCGCATAGAACAGGTGGGCTCGCCGCTGGAACTCTACAGAAACCCGCGCAACCTCTTCGTCGCCGGTTTCATCGGTTCGCCGCGCATGAACTTCATCGACGGCGCGGAGGCGAAGAAGCTGGGGGCGGCGACGATCGGGATTCGGCCGGAGCATCTGAGGCTTTCCGCCACCGAAGGGCTGTGGAAGGGCAGGGTGGATGTGGCCGAGCATCTGGGCTCCGACACTTTCCTGCATATCGAGATGGACGGGATCGGGCCGCTCACCGCGCGTATCGGGGGCGAGTTCCCGGTTCGCGTGGGCGATACGGTCCATGTCACGCCAGAGGACGGCAAGATTCACCGCTTCGACGAGAAGGGGCTGGCGCTTTGACGGTCCGCCAGGAATTCCGGCCTTCATTCGAGCCGGTGGCAGCCTCGCTCAAAACCCCAATCTCGACAGCGGCAATGGGATGAACTGATGCGACAGAAACCCGATATGGCGCCGCTGCGGCTTTCCGCCGCCAATCTGGAGAATCTGGCGGACCGCGCCGCCGTGCCCGCTTACGACCGCGCCGGGCTCAAGGCCGGCATTCTCCATTTTGGCGTCGGCAATTTCCATCGCGCCCACCAGGCGCTCTATCTGGATGACCTCTTCAACAGTGGGCGCGACCACGATTGGGCCATTCTCGGCGCGGGCGTGCGGCCTGCCGACGAGGACATGCGGCGGGCGCTCGCCGGGCAGGATTTTCTCACCACCGTTGTCAAACAGTCTGCCGGCGAGAGCACGGCGCGCATAACGGGCCCGATGGCGGGCTTTCTGCGCCCCGGCGACGCGGCTGCCATCGTCGATGCGCTGGCCGATCCGGCAATCCGCATCGTCTCGCTGACCATCACAGAGGGCGGCTATTTCATCGATCCGGGCTCCGGCCGCTTCGATCCCACCCATCCCGAGATCGTCGCGGATGCGCGGCAGCCGCAGGCGCCGAAAACCGTGTTCGGCCTCATCCTGGCGGGCTTGAAGCAGCGCCGCGCGCGCGGCATCGCCCCCTTTACCGTCATGTCTTGCGACAACCTTCCCCATAACGGCCATGTCACGCGCGAGGCGGTGGCGGGGCTTGCCCGGCTCTCGGACCCCGCCTTTGCCGATTGGATCATTGAGGCGGTGGCCTTTCCCAACGGCATGGTCGACCGCATCACCCCGGCCACCGGCGAGCGCGAGCGAAGGGTTCTCGCCGAAAGCTTCGGCATCGAGGATGCTTGGCCCGTCTTCTGCGAGGATTTCCGCCAATGGGTGCTGGAGGACAACTTCCCCGCAGGCCGCCCGGCGCTGGAGCGGGTTGGCGTCGAGTTCGTGGCGGATGTTTCCCCCTATGAGGCGATGAAGATCCGCATACTTAACGGCGGCCATGCCGTCATCGCCTATCCGTCCGGTCTCCTCGACATCCACTTCGTCCACGAGGCGATGGCCAATCCGCTGATCGCCGCCTTCCTCGATAGGATCGAGCGCGAGGAGATCATCCCCGTCGTGCCGCCGGTGCCCGGGGTCGATCTTCACGCCTACTACCGCCGGGTTGTCGAGCGCTTCGCAAATCCCAAGATCGGCGACACGGTTCGCCGCCTTTGCCTCGACGGCTCCAACAGGCAACCCAAGTTCATCCTGCCGACGGTGGCGGACAGGCTGCGGGAAGGCCGTCCCATCGCGGGCCTGGCCCTGGAGGTCGCTCTCTGGTGCCGCTATTGCTTTGGCGTCACGGAAAGCGGTGCGGCGATCGCGCCCAACGATCCGAACTGGGGGCGCTTGCAGGCGGCGGCGCGGGCGGCGCGCGCTGATCCCATGGCATGGCTCGCCATGGAGGACATTTTCGGCGAAGTCGGGCGTTCGAACGTTTTCCGGGCCGCCTTTGCCGAAGCGCTGAAGGCGCTGTGGCGGGACGGTACGGAGGCCGTGCTGCGCCGTTATGTCGAAGCTCCCGGCACCCCGGGCAATGGCCAGAGCTAGGCTCGTCATCTTCGATTGCGACGGCGTTCTGGTCGACAGCGAGCCGATCTCCATCCGCGTGCTGCTAGAGGTGGTTGCCGAGGCGGGTGTGAACATTGACGAGGAGGTGGGCTACCGCCGCTTTCTCGGCCGCTCCATGGCCTCTGTGGCGGCGATGCTGGAGGAGGAGTTCGGCTTGGCCGTGAAGGACCGGCACCTGGCCAAGGCACGTGCGCGGCTCTATGAGAGCTTCCGCCGCGACCTGAAGCCGACGGCAGGCATTTTCGCGGCGCTGGACGCCCTTGCATTGCCCTATTGTGTCGCGTCCTCCAGCCAGCCTGAGCGCATCCGGCTTGCGCTTTCGCTGTCCGGCCTACTGGAAAGGTTCGAGCCGCACATATACAGTGCGAGCATGGTGGATAAGGGTAAGCCGGCTCCCGATCTGTTCCTGCATGCTGCGCGCTCCATGGGCTTCCGGCCGGCCGATTGCGTGGTGATCGAAGACAGCGCGGCCGGCATCGAGGCGGCGCGGCGGGCGGGCATGCGCGTCTTCGCCTATACGGGCGCTTCGCACGCGCCGCTCTGCAATCTGCGCGAGACGGTCGCGGCACTCGGCCCCGACTGCATTTTTGACGACATGGCGCAGCTGCCTGCCCTCATTGCGTCCCTGGACAATGCAACGGGGCACTGATGCGCGAGCTCGTCTGTGCTGTGGATGTTGGAACCGGCAGTGCGCGCGCCGGCATCTTCGACCGGACCGGCCAGCTCGTCGCACGCGCCGACCGGCCCATCGCGATGCACCGCCCGCTGGCCGACCACGCGGAGCACGATTCCGAGCAGATCTGGCAGGCCGTGTGCGAGGCGGTGCGCGAGGCGCGGGAGACGGCCGGCGTGGCCCCCGACGCTGTCGCCGGCATCAGCTTCGATGCCACGTGCTCGCTCGTCGTCCGCGGCAGAGCGGGCGAGCAGGTCAGCGTCTCGGTCACCGGTGAGCCGCGCTGGGACACCATCGTCTGGCTCGATCACCGCGCCCTTGCGGAGGCGGACGAGTGCACCGCCACCGGCCATCGCGTGCTCGACCATGTGGGCGGCGTCATGTCGCCTGAGATGCAGACGCCCAAGCTCATGTGGCTCAAGCGCAACCGGCCGGAAAGCTGGGCGGCGGCGCACCTTTTTTTCGACCTCGCCGACTATCTCACCTGGAAGGCGAGCGGCTCGACCGCCCGTTCGCAATGCACGGTGACGGCCAAGTGGACCTATCTCGCCCATGAGGGTGGCTGGCAGCCGGATTTCTTCGCCCGGGTCGGGCTGGATGACATGCTGGTTCGCGGCGGTCTTCCGCAGGTCGCGAGCCCCGTCGGCGCCGATCTCGGACCGCTGACGCCCGAGGCGGCGCACGCCCTGGGCCTGGACAGCGGCTGCCGCGTGGGCGTCGGCCTCATCGATGCGTTCGCCGGCGCGATCGGCCTCATCGGCGGCTATGCGCAGGACGACATTGAGCGCCGGGTGGCGCTGATTGCCGGCACGTCGAGCTGCCTCATGGGGCTGTCCGGCAAGCCGCGCTATGTGAGTGGTATCTGGGGCCCCTATTTCGGGGCCGGTCTCACCGGCCTCTGGATGTATGAGGGCGGACAGTCCGCCACCGGCGCCCTGCTGGATCACATCGTGCGCGTCCATGCTGCGGGCGGCGAGCCGGACGCCGCGATGCACCGGAAGATCACCCGGCGCATCTTCGCCCTGCGGGAAGCCGAGGGCGCCGCCTTCGCCGCCGGTCTTCACGTCCTGCCCGATTTTCATGGCAATCGCTCGCCGCTTGCCGATCCGCACGCACGCGGCGTCGTCAGCGGCCTGTCGCTCGACGCCTCCTTCGACGGCCTGTGCCGCCTGTACTTCCGCACGGCGGTGGGCATCGCGCTCGGCCTGCGCCACATCCTCGACCATCTCAACGCAAACGGCTACCGCATCGACACGCTGCAGGTGACCGGCGGGCACCTCAACAACCCGCTTCTCATGGAGCTTTACGCCGATGCGCTCGGCTGCCAGGTCAATGAGGCGACTGGCGATGCCATGCTTTTGGGCACCGCCATGGCGGCGGCAAGCGCGGCGGGGCTCTTCCCGGACCTCGCATCCGCCTGCCGCGCCATGCGCCCCGCCACGCGGGAGCGCCTGCCCAATCCTGCACTCAAGGAAGGCTACGATCGCGAGTATCGCATCTTCCTGAAAATGCTCGAACACCGCCGCGAACTGCGGGAACTGACTCAGGCGCCGTAGCCTATGCGGTCACTCGCCGCTCATGCGCTGCTTGAAGAAGTTGAGGTGTTTCTCCTGAGCCTTGATCATGCGCTCGCGATAGACACCGTAGATCTGGTCGGTATCGTGCAGCGTCACGCCGGCGATCGTGGGCGAGGCGAAAGTGGGCAGTTCGATCCCCATCTCGCTAAGCTTGTGTGCGGTCCGGGCAACAAGCTCGTGCATCATCATCATGGCAAGCACCGTTGAGGAACCCGCCACCGGGCGCGACCAGCCCTGGACTGGCACGATGGCGTCCTCGATCGGCGCACAGGTATCGATCACGATATCGGCTGCGTCCGCCAACCTAAGACCGGAAGAATGCGTCGCGGGCTTGTCGAGATTGGCTTTGGCCGTGATCGCCACCACCGTGATGCCGCGCTTCCTGGCATAGAGCGCCGTATCGATACCCGAAGCATTGCGGCCGCTGTGGCCGAAGATCACGATGCTGTCGCCCGGGTTGAGCGGCTGGTGGTCGAGAAACTTTTCCGCATAGCGCTCGGTGCGCTCCAGCCAAAGAAGCTCGCGCACGCCGCCTGCGCCCAGCACATTGTGCCACATGACGCGGGGATCGGTCAGCGGATTGAAGCCCACATAGCTGCCGTAACGGGGAAAAGTCTCCTGTGCGGGCAGCACCGAGTGGCCCGACCCGTAGAGATGGATGAGGCCTTCGTTGCGGAGGGTTTCCGCAAGGGTGGTAGCGGCCTTGTCGAAGGCCTCCTCGTTTTCGGCGGCGGCCCGCTCGGCGAGTTTCAAAAGACGGCTGATATAGAGAGAGGACATTTCCGATTACCTTTTTCGTTGGTGTTGGGGAGGCTAGAGTTGAAGCCGCGAGCGGATTTCATAGCGATCGCCGCGCATGGTTGAGACCGTGTACTCGAACGGTCCGCGCGCATCCGATGTTATGCGCTGCACGATGAAGGCTGGGCTGCCCGGCTCCACTTCCAGCAGCGGCGCATCTTCGGCGGACACGGTTCCAACGCGATAGATTTCCCGCGCCACCCGCGGCGAAATTCCAAAGCGCGTCTTCAGTGTCTCGTAGAGCGAAAGAATGGGTTCCCCAATATCGAGAAAGCCCGGAACGCGTGCCGTTGGCAGGAAGGCTGTCTGTATGCCCATCGGCTGATTGTTGCCTGCACGTAACCTTCGTATCTTTATAACCGGTTCGCCCTCGGCAATCTCGAGGGCGCTGGCCACATCCGGGGAAGCGGGAAACTCCGCGAGTTCGAGAACCCTGGAGCCGACGACGAGGCCCCGCTCAGCCATCTCCTGCGTGAAGCTGGTCAGCCCGCGGATGCCGGCTGTCACGGTCGAAGTCCGAACGAACGTGCCGCGGCCGTGCTCCCGCCTGAGCAGGCCGGCTTCCTCGAGATTGCGCAGTGCGTGGCGTATGGTGATGCGGCTGACTCCCAGCAGCCCGCAAAGCCTGCCTTCGTTGGGAAGCTGAGTCCCGTCAGGCCAGGTGCCATTGGCTATGAGCGAGCGCAGGGTCTGTTCCGCCTGGTGCCAGAGCGGTTCGGGTCGCGAGCGGTCTACGGGCCTTATGTTGATCGTCATGGGTTACCCCGCCAGATTGGATGACCGCGCGCGGCAAGTCCCGCACCCGTGAGAGCGGCGCGCGGCCCGAAATGCCCTGGCGCAAGCCTGACGTCGCGCAGATGCGGCGGGAGATGTCTGGTCAAGGCAGGTCGCAAGAGCGGTTCAAGCACCTCGAAACTGTCAGCGACGCCGCCCGTGAAAATGACCAAAGAAGCTCCTGTAAGCGCCACCGCTCCCGCAAGTGTGGTGCCCAGTGCCGTCATCGGAGCTTCCAGTGCCGTGCGCGCATTGCCGTCACCGCTGCGCGCACGGGAGACAAGGGCTGCTCCGTCCGGCAAGCCATGGCGTGCCGCTAGCCGGTCGAGTGCGGTTCCTGAAGCCATTCGCTCCAGCCAGCCGTGCGCCGGATGTCCGCCATCGGACGGGTCGGCGCAGGCCCAGCCAAACGATGTGGCTGCGCCTCCCTGGCCCCGCACAACGCGGCCATCCGCCAGCACCGCCGAGCCGATGCCGGTTCCGATCGCAAGCAGAATGGCGTTCTCCGCCTGGCTCGCGGCTCCGCCGGCGGCCTCGGCAAGCAGGGAGAAATGGGCATCATTGCCCAATGTCAGGTGGACATCGGGAAACAGCGCGGCGAAATCGACGCCGTCGAGGTAAGGCAGGTTCGGTACCCACGTGCTGACGGTTCCGCGTGCCAGGCCTGGAATCGCCACTCCCAGCTTCGTCGCCTCATGCTCGCGGAGCAACGTTTCGACCCTGTCGCGAAATTCCTCGAGTGTCGCCGGCGCCTTCCAATGGCCGACAGGGGAGGGTTCCAGCGCATCGCCGTCTACGAGGCCGGCGCGCATATTGGTTCCGCCGAGATCGATCGCAAGCACCCTCATCCCTTCACTCCGGAACTGACGATGCTGTCCACGAAGAAACGCTGCAGGAAGACGAAGAGCACCAGCGGCGGCAGCACCGCGAGCGTGGCGCCGGCCATCACCAGTCCCGTGTTCATCGCCCCGCGATTGTAGGAAAGCAGCCGCCCCAGGCTGAGCACGATGGGATAGTCCGCGCTATTGCCCTGAAGCACCGTGAGCGGCCACAGATAGGTGTTCCAGTGATAGACGAAGGCGAACAGCGCCAGCGCGGCAATCGCCGGCACCACGGCCGGGGCCACCACGGAAAACACGATGCGAAGCTCGGATGCGCCATCGACCCGCGCCGCATCGATCAGCTCGTCCGGAACACCGGCAATGAACTGGCGCATCAGGAAGATGCCGAAGGCATTGGCCAGATTCGGCACGATCACGCCGATCAGGCTGGCATTGAAGCCCATATAGGTGACGAGCCGGTAGAGCGGGATCAGCGTGACGATTGGCGGCAGGAACATGGTGGCGATCATCACCGCAAACAGCGTGTCCCGTCCGCGGAACTGGTATTTGGCGAAAGCATAGCCGGCCATGAGCGAGGTCACGAGGATACCGGCCGTCGTCGTCGTTGCTATGAGGAACGAATTCCAGAACGACCGCTGCGCATCGATTACTTCGGCCACCTCGCGATAGGCGGAAAGATTTGGCGTGGCGGGGAACCAGACCGGCGGTGTCTGCATGCTTTCGGCCGGGGTTTTCAGGCTCGAAAGCACCATCCACACCAGCGGAAACGCCGCAATCACTGCAATCGCGATGATCAGCAGCAGGATCAGCCCATCTGCCGCGCGCGGGTTCGGTCCGCGGAAAAGGGTGGAGCCGTCCCGCATGTCAGCGCTCCTCCTTCTGCCGTGCCATCGCGAATATCAGCACGATGATCACGATCAGCGAGAGCATCAGCATGACCGCCATCGCAGAGCCCAGGCCGCCCTGCGCGCGCTCGATGCCGACACGGCGAATGTGAAACGTCAGCACATTTGTGGAGTTGGCCGGCCCGCCTTGCGTAATAAGCACCACCGGCTCGAACACCTGAACGGCGTTGATGACGGCTATGACGGAGCTGAACAGCAGCGTGCGGCGCAGCAGGGGAAGCGTGATGCCAAAGAATTCCTGCATGCGGTTGGCCCCGTCGATGCGCGCCGCCTCGTACAGGGAGAGGGGAATTTGGGTCAGGCCGGCAATCACCAGCACCGTGAAATAGCCTATCTGCTGCCAGACGTTGAGGATGACGAGCGAGAACAGGGCCGTATCCGGCGATGAAAGCCATGGCTGTGGACCGATGCCGATCCAGGACAGGATCTGGTTTATCGGACCCTCGGTCGGCGAGTAGAGCTTCGACCAGACCAACGCCACCGCGATCATCGGGACCATGTAGGTCGAGAAAAGAATTGTCCGCAGCACCTGGCCACCGGCAACCCGCGTCTGGTGGACAAGCAGTCCGAACAGGACCGACAGCGGCAGGATGATCACGACGGACAGCACGGTGTAGACGGCCGTGTTGAGGAAGGCACGCCTGAAGTCGCGGCCGACGGAGATTGGTCCGAACAGATCCTCGTAGTTGCGAAGTCCGACGAAACGCGCGGCCCCGAAACCGGTCTGGGTGGACCAGTCGTGGAACGACAGCCAGACAGTCAGAACGATGGGCACGAGGATGAACACCGAGATCAAGGAGATCGCGGGTGTGAGCATCAGCCAGGGCGAGCCGAAATGAGAGCGTCTCATTGGTTCAGGGCCGGGGGACTTAAGGCGCGCCTGCAAGAGGCGAGGCGCGCCCCGCACTGCATCGCTACTGCGCCGCGCGCTCGAGGATGGAGACGGCGTCTGCCTGCGCGTTCGCCTGGGCTTCCTCGGCGGTGATCTGGCCGTACTGGAGCTGTTCGATCACCTGCTGCAGTGCCTCGGAAAATTCCTGGCCGCCAAGCACGATGGGGAAAGCCTGCGCGTCGGCGAGCGTCGACACGTAGCCTTCGAGGAACGGCCGGTTGAGAGCGTCGCTATAGGCCTCGATATCCGAGTTGCGCGACGGCAGGATACCCATCGACTGTAGGATGTCGGCCATCGCGGACGCGCCGTTCTTGCCGGATTCCGGCCCATTGAGCCAAACCAGAAAATCCCAGGCCGCTTCCTGCTCGGCCGGGGTAGCCCCCGCATTCACCACGGTCTGCCAGGAATAGGAGATGGAGCGCGGCGCATCCCCGCTCGGACCCACCGGTATCGGTGCGGTGCCGATATTGTCGAAGTCATCCCCCATGCCGCCCTTGAGCGCGCTTTCCCACCAGTTGGCCATGATGATCATGCCCGTCTTGCCGGAAACGAAATTGTCCAGGTAAGGGCCGGTGGTATTGGCGTCGGCGGTACCCATCGCCGCGACGGAATAGCCTTCCTTGATCATCGTCTCGTAGAGCTGGAATGTTTCGAGCGCCTCTTTGCTGTCCAGTAGAGGTTTGCCATCGGCAATGAGCTGACCGCCGTTGGAGACGAGCAGCGAGGCAAATGGGTGGACGACACCCGCGGCCCAGGAATTGATCATGCCAAAACCTTGCTGGCCGGCCGATAAGTCGGTCAGCTTCGCGGCGGCGTCTTTCAGCTCATCCCAGGTCTTGGGTGGCGCGGCGATGCCCGCTTCCTCGAAGAGCGCCTTGTTGTAGTTCAGAGCATAGACATTGACCTCGTTCGGAATGCCGTAGATCGCTCCATCCACGCTGGCGGCAGCGGCGATGCCGGCCGGCCAGTTGTCGGAAACTTCCTTCGCAACATTCTCCGGAGCCGGCGCCACGAGGCCATCCTTCACCAGCGCCGGCAGCCACAGATCGTAGATGCTGGCGATCGTCGTCCCGTCCGTGCCGCCCGAGCGGATCGTGGTGAGCAGGTCGCCGAAGGGCACCGCACGCACCGAGATCGTCACGCCGGGATGCTCCGCGCTGTAGGCGCTCGCGGCCTCTTCGAGCAGTGCCACCGTATCGGGCGCCCAATGCGTCAAATAAGTAAGCTGCACATCCTGCGCGTAGGCGGTCAGCGGCATCATCGTGGCCGCAGCGGCGATCCAGACTCTGGAAATTGCGTTCATGATAGTTCTCCCTGGAAAATCGTACCTGGCGGTGGTGCTCGAGTGTTCCCAAATAGGTTATAACAACATAATCTATTCGATGTAAATCGCCGGTCTGTGGGAATGGAATTTTCGGGCCGGTTGTGCCACAGGCGAGGAAATGACAGTGAAGGAAACGCATATGCGCCGCGAAGCCGGGGAAGCGGCGTCTGCCGTCGCCCGGCTGCTGGAGCGCGAGCAGGGTACCATCGGTCGCGTTGCGGAGTTGATCGCCCAGGCGGCTGGCCCGATCACAAGCGCGGCGCGCGGCTCTTCGGACCATGCCGTCACCGCTTTCAAATATGCCTGCGAGATCCTGCTAGGCCGCCCGGTCGCCTCGGTCGGCCCGTCCGTCGCCTCCGTCTATCAGGCCAGGCTCAGGCTTGATGGCGGCGTGCATCTGACGGTGTCGCAATCGGGCGCAAGCCCGGACATCGTCGCCCTTCAGGCTGCGGCGGCGCGTGGCGGCGCGACGACCATCGCCGTCGTCAACGTGGCTGACAGCCCGCTCGCCCGCGGCGCCGATATTGTTGTGCCGCTGCATGTGGGCGAGGAAAAGAGCGTGGCGGCCACCAAGAGCTATATCGCATCCTGCGCCGCCTTGTTCGCCATCGTGGCCCGGGCGGCTCAGGATGAAGGGCTGCTTGCGGGGCTGTCGCAGCTTCCGTCTGCCCTCGAAGCGCTGCCGCCGGGCATCGAGGACGAACTGGCGGACGCGATTTCCCGCGCCGGATCGCTCTACGTCACGGGAAGGGGACCGGCCTTCGGTATTGCGCTCGAGGCCGCGCTCAAGACGAAGGAAACGGCCGGCGTCCACGCCGAAGCCTTTTCGGTTGCGGAGCTGATGCACGGGCCGCTGCAACTTGTGAAAGGCGGCTTTCCCGTCGTGGCCTTTGTTTCCGATGATGCCTCGCGCCAGAGCACGCTTGCTGCCATCGACCGGCTGCGGGATCTCGGCGGCAGGGTAACGCCGATCTCGACGCTCGATCTCGCAGGCGGCTTGCGCATACCCTCGACCGGCCACGCCTTCACGGATGGGCTGGTGGCCGTTCTGGCATGGTATCGCGCGGTGGAACTGGCGGCGCGTCTCAAGGGGCTCGATCCCGACCGCCCGGCCAACCTGAGGAAAGTGACGGAGACGATATGATGAGCCGGCTGGCGATCTGCGGCGCGCGCCTTTTCGACGGCACTGCGTTTCGGGACGGTCACCATCTCGTCATCGAGGACGGCCGGGTCGTTGCCGTAAAGCCGGGGGAGCCCGAGGCGGGAATGCCGGTCCGCCACCTCGAGGGCGGCATTCTGGCTCCGGGCTTCATCGACGTGCAGGTCAATGGCGGCGGGGGCATCCTGCTCAACGACGACCCATCTCCTGGTGGCCTCGCCCGCATAGCCAGCGCTCACCGGCCGCATGGGACGACGGCACTGCTGCCCACGCTCATCACGGATACGAAGGAACGTCTCCTAGCAGCAATCGAGGCAGTGGCGGGCTCTTCCGTTGCCGGCGTGATCGGTCTCCATCTGGAGGGGCCGCATCTCGATCCCGCCCGCAAGGGCGCCCATCGGGCCGATCTCATGCGGCCGCTCGGGGATGACGACGTCGCGCTTTACATCGAGGCGAAGGAGCGGCTGGGCATTCTGCTTTTGACCGTCGCGCCGGCGAACGCACGGCCGGAAGCTGTGCGCAGGCTGACCGAGGCTGGCGTGATCGTGTCGATCGGACACGCGAACTGCACCGCTGAGGAGGCTGACGCGCTGTTCGATGCAGGCGCGCACGGCGTCACGCATCTCTTCAATGCGATGAGCGGGCTTACGCATCGCGAGCCGGGGCTGGTCGGCGCGGCATTGTCGCGCGGCGATGTGTGGGGCGGCTTCATCGCGGATGGCCACCATGTCGATGTGCGCGCACTGAAGATCGCGCTCAATGCCAAGCAGGGGCCGGGCCGGCTTTTCCTCGTGTCCGACGCGATGGCTCTGGTGGGCAGCGATTCAAATACGTTCCTTCTCAACGGGCGCGTGGTGCGGCGCGATCGCACCGGCTATTGTCCGAAACTCACGCTGGAGGACGGAACGCTTGCCGGCTCCGACACGAACATGGCCTTGTCGGTGCGGTTCCTGACTGAATGGGCGGGCGTACCGTTGGAAGACGCCCTGCGCCGCGCGACGGCCGATCCGGCTGATTTCCTGGGAGTAGGGCACCTGCGCGGCCGCTTCGTTCCCGGTGCCTGCGCCGACTACGTGCATCTTTCGGAAACGGGCACGGTGCTTGCTGTTTCACGCGGAGAGGCGTAGCGGACACGCCGCCTCGCCGTGTTCCCCCGCAGAAAAAACCCTTTCGCCGTGGGCGAAAGGGGGATTCGATTATGCTGTGAACTCGGTTTCCGCCGCGTCCGACGGTCGCTCGGGTTTCGAGGCGAGAGGTCAGCCGGTCATCGCCCGGGCGGAGACGCTCTCGCGCTTCGCGTCCCGGGATTCGAGGGCTTCGGCCTTGCGCAGTTCGGCCTCCGCCTCGGCAAGCTCGGTCTTCACCTGTTCCTTCTGCTGAAGGAGCTCGGCCTTGGAGGTTCTGAGATTGTCGCGGCGCAGCCTGGCGGCCTTGGCGAAGGTCGGATAGGCGAAATGGTTCTGGTCGGTGATGCCTGACTTTGCCTCTTCGGCGGCGATTTGGGCCTCCAGTTCGGCGGCCATGCGGTCGAACTCGTTGATCATGGCATCGAGTTGAACGATCCGGCGGCGCTTCTCGTTCACCTGAAACTGTTTCAGCCGGACCATATTCTCTCGTGCTTTCATGCTCCAACTCCCACAAGACGCGGACGCGAAACTCCAGCCCTGTATCAATGTCCCCCTTCGCGCCATGCACGCCATATGCCCGGATTTGGAAAACAAAATCCTAAGTCCCCATCCGGGCGGTAACCATTCGTTTACGGGCATTGTTAATCATAAGACCGATGACTTAAGGCACGGTAAAGATTTCCTGACGGTCACGGGCCTTAAGGCCCGGTTCCGGAAGCGGAAATCGGGCCGCAGGCTGGGAGTCACGGGAAATGAATCAATTTTTGGATTCAACGATGTATCAAGAGAAGCTGAAAAGCGATCTTAGCGCTTGCAAGGGCGAATCAGGATTTGTTAACCATTAGCTGGCAGCTTCCGATTCAGGTGGACACTGCCACGGCCGGAATGCCCGTCAGATGCGGCTCGTCGGCGGAAAGGGGAATAAGATGCGCGTTCTGCTGATAGAAGACGACAGTGCGACCGCACAGAGCATCGAGTTGATGCTGAAGTCCGAAAGCTTCAACGTCTATACGACCGATCTCGGCGAAGAGGGCGTCGATCTCGGGAAGCTGTACGACTACGATATCATTCTCCTCGACCTGAACCTGCCGGACATGTCCGGCTACGAGGTTCTGAGGACCCTGCGCCTCTCCAAGGTCAAGACGCCGATCCTCATCCTCTCCGGCATGGCCGGGATCGAGGACAAGGTGAGGGGGCTCGGCTTCGGTGCCGACGACTACATGACCAAGCCCTTCCACAAGGACGAGCTGATCGCGCGCATTCATGCCATCGTCCGCCGCTCCAAGGGCCACGCTCAGTCGATCATCACGACTGGCGACCTGGTGGTGAATCTCGACACCAAGACGGTCGAGGTGGCGGGCCAGAGGGTGCACCTGACCGGCAAGGAGTACCAGATGCTGGAGCTCCTTTCGCTGCGGAAGGGGACCACGCTCACCAAGGAGATGTTCCTCAACCATCTCTACGGCGGCATGGACGAGCCGGAGCTGAAGATTATCGACGTGTTTATCTGCAAGCTGCGCAAGAAGCTCGATCTTGCGTCCGGCGGCCAGAACTACATCGAGACGGTGTGGGGCCGCGGCTATGTACTGCGCGAGCCGGAGGAAATCCGCGAAAGCGCGTAAACGCTGGCAGGCAGGTCCACGTTATGCACGCCGGCCCGTATGCGGCCGGCGTTATGCTGCCGCCCTGGCGTCCAGTTCCCGGAAGCTTTCCAGAAGCTGCAGGCGCGTGAACGGCTTCATCAGATAGCCGCTCGCGCCCGCACGCTTTGCGCGCGTCAGAAGGCTCACCTCGAACTCGCACACGCAGAAGATGATGTCGGGCTTCCTCTGCGGGTCGAGCTTCGCCAGCCGGCCGATCAGCTCGATTGAATCCATGTCCGGCAGGCGGTAATCGACGACGACGATTTCCGGCATTTCGTGCGTGCAGATATCGATCGCCTCGGCAGCGCTTTCAGCCTCCGCCACCAGCATCGTCGGTCCGGCGAGTATCCGCCTCGCGATCTTTCGTATCACGCTCGAGTCGTCAACGATCAGGCAGCGCTTCATCGCCCCCGCTTCCTTTCTGCCGAGATATCGCCCAAATGGTAATGAAGGCTGGTAAACGGTTGGCAAACAGCCGTGGTAAACCTTCTCCTAAGCGGTGCCGGTGGCGGTGAGCACGATTTCTTCCGCCGTGCCGCGGATCGAGATCGTCATGCCCGCTTCGCGGGCGAGCAGAAGCGTGTAGTAGAACTGCACCGAATGGGCGTCGACCGGCCCGTCCAGGGGCTGTCCGGCATGCAGCTGAAGGAATGCGGGCGGCACCCGGACCATGGGGCCATGCGCGGTGATCGTGAATTTGGCGGCCGTCTCCAGATCGCTGAGCGCCACCGTGAGCCGTCCTCCGCGCGGAATGGCGGCGTTGGCCACCAGTATCAGGTTCAGCAGCAGCTTCACCTGGTTCTTAGGCAGGAGCGCGCGTCCGCCCTGCCATTCGAATTCCGGCTTCTCGTTGCGCATGAAGGCGCACGCCACCGCTTCGGCGTCCCCCGTGTCGATCTGCATCCCGGCGGAACCCGCCGCGCCGAAAGCGATACGGGCGAACTGCAGCCTTGCCGAGGCATTGGCCGCGCTGGCACGGATCAGCCGCATCGCGTCTTCGTCGGCGCCTCCCTCGTCCAACAGCTCAAGCCCGTTATTGATCGCGCCTACCGGAGAGATGATATCGTGGCACACGCGGCTGCAAAGAAGTGCTGCCAGGTCGGGCGCGCTGAGCGAGAAAATGTCCGTCATGTTTTGAACCGTCCCCACATAGGTCAATCCAGACAAGCAGAGCGAAATGAACGCGTATCGCTTCGCCCGCGGAAGGCTCGCGAATCGCAGTCCCCTGCCACGGCTTTCTTGGTTGCACATGAAGACCGATGGGGCAACAAAACGCGGCCATGCGAGACGGCGGAAGTCCGCGGACGGGGAATGCAGCGTTCGATAGGCTTAACGGGTCCATAAGGTTAATGGTTGAAAAACGATTACGCTTTAATCTCAAATCATCATGATGTCGGGGAGCGGGGCCGCCGGGCGCAAGGCGGGGCCGCTTACCAAGGAGACGGGACCGATGCTATCGAGCTTCTTCAGTCGCGCGCGTGCGTGTCTTTTCGTCCTCAGCCTGGCGGTGCTGTGTGCCGCAGCAGTCTTGCCGACGCCTTCCGCCCGCGCGCAGGACGGCTACACCATGGACGAGATCATCGAGGCCGGGAGCAATTTCTTCGGTGCCACCACCGGTGGGCTGGCCCAGGTGGTGGAGAAGATCTTTTCCTCCTACGGCCTGCCGAATGGCTACGTGCTGGGCCAGGAGGGCTCCGGCGCGATCGTCGGCGGGCTCACCTATGGCGAGGGCACCCTGTACACCAAGAACGCTGGCGACCACGCCGCCTACTGGCAGGGTCCTTCGCTCGGCTGGGATTTCGGCGCGCAGGGCTCGCGGGTCATGATCTTGGTCTACAATCTCGACAGCGTAAACAGCCTTTATCGCCGCTATGCGGGCGTGGCGGGCTCGGCCTATGTCGTTGCGGGGCTTGGCTTCAATGTCCTGAAAAACGGACCCGTGCTCATCGTGCCGATCCGCACCGGCGTGGGCGCGCGTCTCGGCGTCAATGTCGGCTATCTGAAGGTGACGCCGCGGCCCACCTGGAACCCCTTCTGACCGCGCGGTCCATCAGCCGGCAAAGAGCAGGGTAGCAGGCCTCTGGATTTGTTGCCGCCTGCCGTGGCACAGTGAAACCGTCAACGGATGTGCCCCCTGTGATTCAAAGTGTGCTGGTTTTCGCTCTGGGTTTTCTGGTTGCCGCCGCGCTGGCGCTGATGGCGGCGCCCGCGCTGTGGCGGCGAGCCGGCAGGCATGAGCGAAAGCGCATCGAGGCCTCCATGCCGCTTTCGCGGGAGGAACTGCAGGCCGAAATCGATGCTGTGCGCGCCGAATACGCCATGGCGATGCGGCGGCTGGAGATGAAGGCCGAGGCCGTAAAGAAAAAGGCGGCGCAGGATCTGGTCGAGATCAATCTCCTGCGGGAGCAGGTCCATTCCCTTGAAATGCGCTGCGCTGAAAGCGACGAAGCGCTCGCCGGGCTCAACGCCGAGCGGGCCGATCTTTTGGCCCGTCTAAAGGACGCGGAGTTGGAGCTCAGGGAGCAGACCGCTCGGCTCAGGGAAGTCGAGGAAAAGCTTGCCGAGCGCGAGCGCGAGGTGGAGGAGCTGTCGCGGCGCTATGAGGAAGCCAGTCTCACCGCGAGCAGCCGGCAGATCGAGCTTGTGGCGCGCGAATCCGAAATTGACAATCTCAACGAGATGCTTGGCATATTGCGCAGCCAGCGCAAGGAAGCCGACCGGATGATGCGCGAGGCGGTCTCCGAGAAGGTTCAGGCCGACAAGGCGCTTCAGCTGGAGCGCGAGCGGGTGGAGGAACTGGCGCACAAGGTGGAGCGTCTGATGACGGATTTGTCCACGCGCGAGGACCGGCTGGAGCGGCAGGAATCGGAGATCACACGGCTCAAGCAGAAGCTCAGGGAGTCGGCCGGCAGGCGAAAGGGCCGGGAGCCCGACGCGGATGAGGAGCGCGTGCGGCTGGAGGCGCAGGTCGCCGAGCTTTCCCAGAAGCTTTCCACGCTTCTTGCCGGCGGCGATGCGACAGCCCCGAAGGACGAGGCGTCCGCCCTGCGCAAGCCGGAGATGGAGCGGCTGCAGGCGCGGCTCGCCGCGCTCCTGCGGGAGAACAAGAAGCTACGCGCCGAGCTTGCGGCAAGTGCCGCGGCCCAGCAGGAGGCGGGCGACGAGATGCTGCGCGAGCGGATCTCCAATCTAGCCGCGGAGGTGGTCAGCATGGCTGCGGCGCTGCAGGGGCCGGACTCTCCCATCGAGAAGGCGCTCGCCGGCCCGCCGGCAGAAACCGGCGGCAAAGGCAAGGACCGCCGCATGAGCCTTGCCGAGCGCGTGCGTGCTCTCAGAAAGGCGTCCGTCGAAGCGGAACGTTGATTGCCGTCAGACGCGGTAATCGGTTCAAAGTGTCGGCGGCCGCCACAGGCGGTGCAAGGCGATGGCGGCGGCGGTCGCCACGTTGAGACTGTCGAAATCTGCACGCATCGGAATGCGCACGGACGGCAGCCGGGACAGAAGAGCTTCCGGAAGGCCCGGGCCCTCCGCGCCCAATAGAAGTGCGCACCGGGGCGCCCGCTCCACATCTTCGATTGCCTGTTTGCCCGACGGGCTCAGCGCCAGCACCTGAAAGCCCTGCGCTTCCAGCGTGTCCGCAACCGCATCGGCGCTGCCGCCGCGGGCGAAAGGCACCTTCAGCGCCGCGCCGACCGAAACGCGGATCGCCTTGCGATAGAGCGGATCGCAGCAGGTTCGGTCCATGATGACGGCGTCGGCTCCGAAGGCGGCGGCATTGCGGAAGATCGCGCCCATATTGTCGTGATCGCTGATGCCCGCCAGCGCGACCACCAGCGCCTCCGAGGGCAGGCGGGCAAGCAGCGCCTCGGCCGGCTCTTCCTCGCTGCGCAGGCCGATCGCCAGCACGCCGCGGTGCATGGGAAAGCCCGCGATGGCATCCATCAGATCGCCGCTTGCCACATAGACCGGCACCTCGGGCGGGATGCGGTCGATGATGTGTGTCATTCCCGGCACCCGGTTTTCCCGCAGCAGCACCGATTCGGCGGCAAAGCGTGCCGTGGAAAACAGCACGTTCAGAACCACCTTGCCCTCGGCCACGAAGCGGCCTTTCCGCCCGACCAGATCGCGTTCGCGAATGTCACGATAGGCGGCGATCCGTGGGTCTTCGAGGTCGTCGATGCGGATCAGCGTGTGTGGCATGTCTTCAGCCGCCGCGCGCCTTTTTCGCCATGGCGATCAGGGTAGGGCGAAGTTCGGAGGCCTCTTTCAGAGGGGAGTCGAAAAGCACCCTGCGCACCTCGTCGCCATTGGCAAGGTCGATGCCTTCCGGATCGATGCCGGTGAGCCGCCATTTGCCGGGCGCGGCGCGGACCAGATGGACGGCGTAGTTTTCCACCGCGTCCGCGTGGTCCGCGTTCATGTGGTCGATCGCGTGCTGCTCCGTTTCGAGGAAGGAATCGAGCGGCTCCTCGATGATGAGATCGCTGCTCTTCAGCCGATAGGCACGCGCGAAGCCGCCGTTGAGCAGCCCCCCCTGAGCTTCCAGCCGGAAAAAGGCGAAGTCCGCGAAGCCGGCATAAAGCTTCGCCTTGGGATGGCGGTTGAGATAGCGCCGCTCGGCGTGGGCATGGGTTTCGGTGCCACGCTCGATCTTCTCCGCCCGAGCCTTTACCGTCAGACGCGGATGGGCGAGTGGATCGCCCCTTCCGGGCTCTCCGACCAGCAGCGCGCAGCGCGGGTCGGCTTCGAGCGCCTGCCGGTGGAGCGAGAGGGCCGAGACGAGAATGACGGGCGTGCCATCCATGTCAGTCGCCACCGCCACGCGGGTGGCAAGAGGCGCGCCATCGGCGGGATCGAGCGTCGCCAGCGCGCCGAACCGGGCCGTGCGCAAGAGGGTTCTTGCCAGCCGGATTGCCTCGGCGTCAGGCTCGAGAAAGGGGTCGGTTTTCGCCATGGGCAGCGTAAAGGCCTCTTTTCACCTGCTTCGCCCTTCGCATAGAAGATGGCGCCATGACGCTCAACCTGCCAAGGCATATTCTCATCCTGACCGGGTCGCCCGGCGCGGGAAAGACGACGGTTGCGAAATCCCTTGCGACCTTTTCGGAATGCCCAGCGGTCCATCTTCACGCCGACGATTTCTGGCGCTTCATCGTCAAGGGCGTGATCCTGCCCTATCTTCCGGCCGCCGGCGGCAGAACGAGGTGGGCGTCCAGCCTCAGCGCCGCACCACCGCCTTGAGCACGTCGCGCACGCCGATGGAGCCGACGAAGCGGGACGCCTCGTCGAACAGCGCCACGGGCGCCGTCTGCGACTGGTGCATCGCGTGCATGACGGTTCTCAGCGGCGTGCCGGCCCGCGCCCAGTAGACGATCGACGGATCGTCGGGTGCGCCGAGGTCGTCGCAGGAGACCCAGACCGCCGGCTTGCCGTTGCGCTCCGCGCTGATCACCAGCATGTTCTCGTCGAACTTGAACCGGGTGGTGCGCCTGCGGTCGAGCCACAGCCAGCCTTCGCCTGCCGGCTCCAGGTCGCGCGCATCCCGCATCACGTTCCACGCCGTCAGAACCGACATGGGATTCACATTGGCGATGAAGTCCCGCACATAGTCGTTTTCAGGCTTCAGAACGATGTCTTCCGGCGCCCCGGTCTGCACGATCCGCCCGCCCTCCATGATGGAGATGCGGTTGCCGATCTTCAGCGCCTCCTCGAGGTCGTGGCTGACAAAAAGGATGGTCTTCTTGAGGCGTGCCTGAAGCTCCAGAAGCTCGTCCTGCAGCTTGGTGCGGATGAGCGGATCGAGGGCCGAGAACGGCTCGTCCATGAGCAGGATGGGCGCTTCGGTGGCGAAGGCGCGGGCAAGACCCACCCGCTGCTGCATGCCGCCGGAAAGCTCATGGGCGTATTTGTCCACCCAGTCCTGCAGATGCACGAGCTGGAGCTGCGTCATCACGCGCTCATGCCGCTCCTTCGGCGGCACGCCTGCAAGCTCGAGCCCGAATCCGACATTCTCCGCCACCGTGCGCCAGGGCAGGAGCGCGAATTGCTGAAAGACCATGGCCACGCACTCGCGGCGGATCTTCCGCAATTCGCTGTCGGAGCAGTTGACGACGCTCGCCTCCCAATCGCCGTCGCGCACGATGACGTCTCCGCGCGCCACGCGATTGAGCCGGTTGACCGCGCGCAGCAGCGTCGATTTGCCCGAGCCTGAAAGTCCCATCAGGACGGAGATTTCGCCCTTCTCCACGGTGAGGTTTGCGCCCGCACAGCCGATCACCGCACCCGTGCGCTCAAGGATTTCGGCCCGGCTCGCGCCCGCATCCACCATCTTGAGCGCCTCGGCCGTCTCCTTGGCGGAGCCGAAGATGATATCGACGTTCCTGAACTCGATCGCCGGCTTCATCGATCCTGCTCCCGGCCGATACGGGCCATGCGGTCGAGAATGATGGCAAGCACGACGATTGCAAGCCCCGCTTCGAGCCCAAGCGGGATGTTCACCGTATTGAGCGCGCGAACCACGGGCTTGCCGAGGCCATCGGCACCGATCAAAGCCGCGATCACCACCATGGATAGCGAAAGCATGATGCACTGGGTGAGCCCCGCCATGATGGAGGGCAGGGCGGCTGGCAGTTCCACCTTCCGCAGGAGCTGAAACTTAGTGGCCCCGAAGGCCAGGCCCGCCTCCAGCATGGGCTTCGGCACGGAGGTGACGCCCAGATAGGTCAGCCTTATGGGCGCGGGCGAGGCGAAGATAACGGTGACGATCATTCCGGGCGCCGCCCCGAGCCCGAAAAGGATAAGCACCGGAATCAGATAGACGAAGGTCGGCAGAGTCTGCATCAGGTCGAGAACCGGCCGCAGCACCTGATAGACCCGCGCGTTATGCGCCGCCCATATGCCGACCGGCACGCCGATGGCCATGGATACCGCCGTTGATGCCACCACCAGCACCAGAGTCTCGATCGTCTCCCGCCACAGGCCCTGATTGACGATGAAGGCCAATCCCACAACGACAAGCACCGCCAGCTTCCAGGATCGCTGGAGCGCGTAGGCGAGCGCCGCCAGCGCGAGGATGACGATGGTCGGCGGCAGCCAGAGCAGGAGATCCACCATGCCGTCGAGAGCCGCGGCAAGGCTGTCCGCCAAAGTGTTGAAGAAAAGCGCGAAATCCGTGGTCAGAAAATCAAAGAATGCGCGGCCCCACTGACCTATGGGGATTTTCCGGGCGGCGATCCATTCGGTGAGAAAGTCCATGAGGTCGATGCTTGAAAGTGGAGGTTCAAAGCTTGGGAAAGCTGCTTTCCGGGAACCCGGCTAGGGAAACTCTTTGCCTGGCCGGAACCGGGCGGAGAGGGAACGCCGCAGCAGACATGCCGGAATACCGCGCCGCACTTTGTGGACTCGGTCTAAAGCCCCAGATGCGCTTTCACGGCCGCCAGCCCGTCCTCACCGTCGAAGGTGGTGACGTTCGCGAGCCAGCCTTCAAGCACTTCGGGGTTCTCCTTGATCCAGGCGGTTGCCGCGGCCTGCGGGTCCTGCCCCTCATCCAGAATGGCGCCCATGATCTCGTTCTCCATTTCGAGGGAGAAGACGAGATTCTTCAGGAACTGGCCGAGATTGCCGCATTCCTCGGTGAAGCCCGCCCACACATTTGTGTGAACGGTCGCGCCGCCGTAATTCGGGCCGAAAACCTCATCGCCGCCCGAAAGGTACGCCATGTCGATATTGGCGTTCATGGGGTGCGGCTCCCAGCCGAGGAAAACGATATGCTGCTCGCCCTGCACCGCGCGGCGCACCTGGGAGAGCATACCCGCTTCGGAGCTTTCCACGAGCTCGAAATCCCCCAGGCCGAACATGTCGTTCTCGATCATGTCGAGAATCAGCCGGTTGCCGTCGTTTCCGGGCTCGATACCATAGATCTTGCCGCCCAGCTCGTCGCGGAACTTCGCAATGTCCTGAAAGCTCTGCAGCCCGGCGTCATAGGTGTATTGCGGCACGGCGAGCGTGTATTTCGCGCCCTCCAGATTGGTGACGATGGTCTCCACCGAGCCGTTCTCGCGGTACGGTGCGATATCGGCCTCCATGGTCGGCATCCAGTTGCCGAGAAAGATGTCGATATCCTTGTTCTTGAGCGAGGCGTAGGTGACCGGCACCGAAAGCACCTGCACCTCGGGGCTGTAGCCGAGCCCTTCCAGCAGGACCGTCGCGGTCGCGGTCGTGGCGGTGATGTCGGTCCAGCCGACATCCGAAAAGGTTACCGAGCGGCAGGATTCGGGCTCGGCAGCCACCGCCGCACTTGCGGCAAGCATCGCGGCCAGGCTGGCACCAGCGCCGATGCTTCTGATGAGCGGCGTGCGTGCTCCCTTGTTCATGCATTCTCCCCTGTTGTTCTCGTGCCTGCTGTCAGGTCTTTCTTATCCGGTTCAAAGCCTTTTTCAAAGGCAAGCACCAATCGAGGGTCTCCGCAAGCGGAAAGCGAAGGCGGGTGCGGCTGATTGCGTCGGCTCTTCCACAGGCGATGCTTCCCGCGCCTCGAAACTTGCCCCGCTCACAGCAACAGTTGTGCCCATCCCGCCGGTAACCTATGTCATTGCAGGCGCAGGGCTGCGCGCCGGTCGTTCCGCTGAGGGAAGCGCAAGGTGCTCAATTCCATTGTCGATGTCTTCACCCGCATATTCGGGACGATCGGACGGGGTATCGGCTGGCTCGCCGTTTGGCTGGCCTGGCCGTTCGCAGCGCTCGGCCGTTGGCTGATGCGCCGCGGCTGGATCGCGCGCTGCGTCGTCGGGGGGATCATTCTTCTCGTTCTCGGGCTCTATGCCTATTTCTTTTGGCAGACCCAGCTCTGGACAGGTTTCAATCCGGACTACGTGCAGGCCTACCGCGTAGAGGGCCGCGACGTCTCGGCAGGCAGCCAGATGGCCGCAACCGGGCAGGGCGCGGGCGCGCCTGTGTGCAACCGCTCGGCCATTGCCGACGTGGCCGCCGACCTGACGGACTTCAACGTCAACCAGAACGCATGGATCTCGTCCATGCTGCTCTACAAGCTCGGCTTTTTCGGCCTGTCCTGGGACGATACGCCCTTCTTCGACAACAAGGCCTCCTTCCAGCGCGGCGTTAATCAGGCCGTGCGCCGCACGGCGGTGGAACTGGTCGATGCGCTCGGTCGCGTCCGCGGCACGTCCCAGATCGACCGCGACCTTCAGAAGGCGCGCGAAAGCATCCAGTTCTCCGAGGATGCCTGGTATTTCGGCCTTTCGCCTTTCGGCCCCAAGACGCCTACACCCAGCTTCTACCGAACGGCGATCACCTCGCTGCGTGCCTTCAACGACCGGCTGGAGCGCTGCGAAGCCGTGTTCGACGCGCGGGCCGACAACCTGATCCAGTTCCTCGGCCGCATCGCCAGCGATCTGGGATCCACTTCAGCAATCCTGCGTGAGCGGTCCGAGAACTTCAACGGCGGCTGGTTCGATACTCGCGCCGATGACCGCTTCTGGTTCGCCTATGGCCAGCTCTATGGCTATTATGGCCTGCTGCATGCCGCGCGCGCGGACTTTTCCGAGGTCGTCACACAGCGGTCGCTGGGCTCGCTGTGGGATGCGACGGAGGAACAGTTCCGCGCTGCCCTTGACATCACACCGGCGATCGTCTCCAACGGCCGCGAGGATGGCTGGATCATGCCGACGCATCTGGCCACCATGGGTTTCTACATCCTGCGTGCGCGGTCGAATCTGGTGGAGCTCAGGCAGGTGCTCGACCGGTAGACCGTCGGGCGCCGGCGGGTATCAGAGAGGCGCGAATGCTTTTGACGCTCGCCGTTTCCGGCCATCGCTCGCTGCGCGATCTCGTGCTGCCGCTCGACCGGCTGAACGTCGTGTCCGGCGCGAATGGCAGCGGCAAGTCGAGCCTATACAAGGTCATCCGCCTTCTCGCGACGATCGAGGATGCCTTTCCGGGCAGCAGCGTCGTCATCGGCATCAGCGACAGCGGGTTTTTCGAGGTGCAGATGCGGCAAGCCGGGGCTGCTCAGGCCGCTGACGGCGGCGGAGTTTTCCGACGGCACGCTGCGCTACCTGCTGCTGGTGGCGGCGCTTCTTTCGCCGCGACCGCCGTCGCTTCTGGTGCTGAACGAGCCCGAGACGAGCCTGCATCCGTCTCTGATCGCGCCGCTCGGGCGGCTGATCGGACGCGCGGCGGAACAATCGCAGCTGATCGTGATCACCCATTCGCAGGCGCTGGCCGAGGCGTTGGCGGCAGATCGGGATGCGATATCCTTCACCCTCGCCAAGGAGCTCGGGGAAACGGTCGTCCTCGATGACCATCCGCGGCCGCGATGGGCGTGGCCGTCCCGCTGAAACTGTCGCTCGGATGATAATGATCGGCCAGCCGCGTGCGACCCTGATCTCAGAGCCAAGCCCATTGCTGCGCACGGCGCAGGCGGACATATTGGCGTGGCGCTGTCGCAATTGGTGCATTAGGCGGCAGATTCGAAACAGCGGAGCCGCACGGGCGGATGCTTCTTGTGCGGCGGGGGTTCGTTAAGGGCACCCCTTTTCCGGAGCCGGAGGAGATTATGGCCGAAGTGAAGTCCGATATCGAAATTGCGCGTGCGGCAAAAAAGAAGCCGATCCAGGAGATCGGCGCAAAGATCGGTATTCCACCGGAGCATCTGCTTCCTTACGGTCATGACAAGGCGAAGGTCTCGGCGGAATTCATCGCCGAGGCGCGGAAGAGGCCGGACGGCAAGCTGATCCTCGTCACCGCCATCAATCCGACGCCGGCCGGTGAGGGCAAGACCACCACCACGGTGGGCTTGGGCGACGGGCTCAATCGCATCGGCAAGAAGGCCATCGTTTGCATCCGCGAAGCCTCGCTCGGTCCCTGCTTCGGGATGAAGGGCGGTGCCGCCGGCGGCGGCTACGCGCAGGTCGTTCCCATGGAAGACATCAACCTGCATTTCACCGGCGATTTCCACGCCATCACGTCGGCCCACAACCTGCTTTCGGCCCTCATCGACAATCACATCTATTGGGGCAACGAGCTGGGCATCGATACCCGCCGTATCACCTGGCGGCGCGTCATGGACATGAACGACCGGGCGCTGCGCCAGATCGTCACTTCGCTCGGCGGCGTGGCCAACGGCTTCCCGCGCGAGGCCGGATTCGACATCACGGTTGCCTCGGAGGTGATGGCGATCCTGTGCCTGGCCACCGATCTGCGCGACCTGCAAAAACGCCTGGGCGACATCATCATCGGCTACCGCCGCGACAAGAGCCCGGTCTTCGCCCGCGATCTCAAGGCCGACGGGGCCATGGCGGTTCTTCTCAAGGATGCGCTTCAGCCCAACCTCGTGCAGACGCTGGAGAACAACCCCGCCTTCGTGCATGGCGGGCCCTTCGCCAACATCGCCCACGGCTGCAACTCGGTCATGGCGACGACCACCGCGCTCAAGCTCGCGGACTATGTGGTCACGGAAGCCGGTTTCGGCGCCGATCTCGGCGCGGAAAAGTTCTTCGACATCAAGTGCCGCAAGGCGGGGCTCAAGCCCGCCGCCGCGGTCATCGTGGCAACCGTGCGCGCACTGAAGATGAATGGTGGCGTGAAGAAGGAGGACCTCGGCATCGAGAATGTCGCCGCGCTGGAAGCGGGCTGCGCCAATCTCGGCCGCCACATTGAGAACGTGAAGCAGTTCGGCGTGCCGGCCATCGTCGCCATCAACCACTTCCACACCGACACGCCCGCCGAGATCGAGGCGGTGAAGCGCTATGTGGCCGCCCAGGGCGAGGAAGCCGTGGTCTGCCGTCACTGGGCGCTGGGTTCGGCCGGTACCGAAGAACTGGCGCACAAGGTGGTGGAGCTCGCCGAAAGCCGCGCCTCGCAATTCGCGCCTCTTTATCGCGATGACATGCCGCTGTTCGAGAAGATCGACACCATCGTCAAGCGCATCTACCGGGGCTCAGGCGCCATTGCGGACAAGTCGGTCCGCGCTCAGCTCAAGCAGTGGGAGGAGCAGGGTTACGGCCATCTGCCCGTCTGCATGGCCAAGACGCAGTATTCGTTCTCAACCGACCCGAACCTGCGTGGCGCGCCGGTCGATCACGCCGTGCCGGTAAGGGAGGTTCGCCTTTCCGCCGGGGCGGGCTTCGTGGTGGCCATCTGCGGCGAGATCATGACCATGCCGGGCCTGCCGCGGGTGCCGGCGGCCCAATCAATCTTCCTCAATGAACAGGGATACATAGAGGGGCTTTCTTAAGAGGAGATTCAGCCTCTTCACAAATGGATTCAAAAAAGGGGCCGTCAAATCTTCGGCCCCGTTTCAGCACGACTGCAGATCTGAGAACGTTCCTGAACGCGCCTATTCCGCGCCGTTCGCGGGATCGCGGATTTCCGTCACGGTCAGCCGGTGCGTACGTCCGTCGCGCGCGGTCCAGTCGATCGACTGGCCAGCCGAAAGGCCGATCAGCGCCGTGCCCACCGGCGTCGTCACCGAAACCTTTCCTTGGGTGATGTCGGCCTCGGCCGGGAAGACGAGGGTGACGGTGTGGGACGTTCCGTCTTCGGTCGTATAGGTGACGGTCGATCCCATGCGTGCCACTGTCTTCGGCAGCGCGGCGTCTTCCACGACGCGCGCCCGTTCGAGCTCGGCAATCATCGTTTCCGCAAAGACCGGGTCACGCTCCTCCATCGCTTCCGCCAGTCCAAGCAGCCGGTCGTGATCGGTTTGGGATAGTGTGATCGCAGGCTTGCGTCCTGTCTTCTTCTGCATGGCTTCAGTCCCGTTGTATCCGGCCAACGCCGGTTTTCGTTGTTTCTGAGAATTTGGGATTTGCGCCTGGGAAAGCCGCGAACTGAACTGTAGCGGCCTGATGAGCGCCCCGTGGTCCGGAGGCGCACGGCACCGAACCCCGGGGTCAGTGTCCCGTGGCTGGACACATCCGCAGCGGACGCGTGGTGGGGTTCTCCTGCCGTACCATGGTAGAAAAGTGGTGCAGGTTGCCGCCGATGTCAAGAACGGTGCACGAAAGGCATCCGCCCTCCCGGGCGGCGGATGCGGAAGGCGTCCGGCATGGCCGCGCGCACCATCATCATCTCCCCGATCGTCTCATGGGTGAGCAGGCCGACGAGCCGCCCGTCGCTGTCCACTACCGCCACCGCCGGTACGGCCTTTTCCTGCATCAGCCGGAAACCCTCTATCAGGCTCTGGCGCCGGTGAATCACGGGAATGTCCGTGCGCATCGCGCCCACCACCGGCGCGTTCGGTCCGGTCTCCTTCAGCGCCACGATCATGTCGTTGCGTGTCAGAAGCCCTTCGAGACGCCCGTAGGGATCAAGCACCGGAAACTCGCTCTGCGTCGTGGCCAGCAGCCGGTCTATGGCTTCCGCGATCGTGGAGGACCGGTCGAGCGCGGCGAACTCTGTCACCATCACGTCGCCGGTCAGCAGGCTGTTGGATATGTCGCGGATTTGCGCGGTCTGCGCCTCCGCTGCCGCCGCCAGATAGACGAAAATGGCGATGAAGATCAGCAGCGGATTGTAGAACAGGCCGAGAAACCCGAACAGGAAGGCGAGGCCCTGGCCGATATTGGCCGCGATCTGGGTCGCCCTTGCCCAGCTCAGCCGGGTGGCCAGCAGCGCCCGCAGCACGCGCCCGCCGTCCATCGGGAAAGCGGGGATCATGTTGAACAGAACCAGAAACACGTTCACGCCGGCAAGGCGCACCAGAAAGTCGGCGCGCGGATTCTCCACCTGCATCATCTCCTCGATGCCGGCCCAGCCGCCCAGCCCGATGAAGATGATCGCCGCGATTACCACATTGACCATCGGCCCCGCCACGGCGATGACGAATTCCTGACCGGGCTCTTCCGGCATCCGCTCCAACCGCGCAAGGCCGCCGATCGGCAGCAGCGTGATGTCCGGCGTCTTGATGCCGTAGCGGCGCGCGGCCAGCGCATGGCCGAACTCGTGCAGCACCACGCAGGCGAAGATGGCCAGGATGAAGGCGACGCCTTCCCACGCCGCCGCCGCGCCGCCGATGCGGTAGTGCATGAACCAGATCCAGATAAGCAGCAGGAAAAAGGTCACATGGATGCGCACCACGGTCCCGGCGAATTTCCCGATACTGAATGACCACGTCATGGCAAAACCTGCTCCCCATCGGATCAAAAAAGACGCGAACGCTTTGCCGGTTCATTGCTGCGGCGCGGGCCCGTGCAATGAAGGGCGGCGTATTCTATGAGAGACATTTGTCGCGCCGGTTCCATTTTCAAGCTTCTGCAGGTAAGTGACGTCGAAATGCCATTGAAGGACCGACCGGTAGTGAAAGGCTTGACGGGGCTGGTGGAAGGCATGAAAACGCGCCGCCGCGCCGTGGGGCCGGCCGCCATCCTGGCCATCCTGGCGCTGGGCGTCAGCGCTTTCCTGGCCATTGCCGATGAGGTTGCCGAGGGAGAGATCCGGGCGCTCGACAGTCAGCTTTTTCTCCTTCTGCGCGATCCGGCCGATCCCTCCCGTCCGCTGGGGCCGCCCTGGCTGCAGGAGACGGCGCTGGAGATCACGGCGCTCGGCGGCTACGCGCTTATCATTCTGGCGCTTGGCGTGCTGACGGGTCTGCTTGTCGTCACGCGCCGCTACGGGCCTGCGCTCTATGCGGTCCTTTCGGTCGCGCTCGGGGCGCTGGTGTCGCATGGGTTCAAGCAGTATTACGCGCGCCCGCGGCCCGATCTGGTCGACCATCTGGATACCGTTCACACGGCCAGTTTCCCGAGCGGCCACGCCATGATCACCACGGTCGCCTATCTCACGCTTGCGGCGCTTGTCGTCCGCTTCTTTGATGACCTCAGGGTGCGCATCTATGTGGTCTGCGTGGCCCTTTTCATCGCCGTTCTCGTCGGCCTTAGCCGAGTCTATCTCGGGGTCCACTGGCCGAGCGACGTCGCAGCCGGCTGGGCGCTCGGCATCGCCTGGGCCTGCGTTACCTGGCTTGCCGTGGCCGCACTTCAGTTCTGGCGCTCAAGGGCGAGCGGACCGTGACGAATGCGGTTGCGCTTCCGCCCGATCGGCGGTATGGAGGCGGCATGAGAACGGTTCTTGTCGCAAAGCTTTGGTGGTGGGCCCGCTGACAGCGGCCAGTCGGAGCGTTTGCGCTTGAAACTTGATGAATGGCCGCAGGTGACAGCCGGGCGGCCATTTTTGTGCGGGCTTCCCGGCGGCGCCTTGAGAGGGAGCACAGCATGAGCGTGGAAGTCCTGGAAAGCGGAGCCGAACGCTTCGTCACGGCGGGTGGAATCGCAATAACCCGCACCCGCAGCGAGACGGCGTATCAGGGTGCCATCGACGCCTATATCGATGCCTTGGACGGGCGCCGTGGCGCCGTTTTCTCCTCCAACTACGAATATCCCGGCCGCTACACGCGCTGGGACACGGCCATCGTCGATCCTCCCGTCGCCATTTCCGCGCGCGGCCGCGCCATGCGGATCGAGGCGCTCAACAAGCGCGGGGAGGTGATGCTGCCGGCGATCGCGGCGGCGATTGAGCCCCTTGCCGAGGTCACCATCACCGGCCGTGCCGCGCGCCTTCTGGAGCTTCAGGTGGCGGAACCCACGGAGATCGCCACCGAGGAAGAGCGTTCGCGCGTGCCTTCGGTCTTCACGGTGCTCAGGGCCGTCACGCATCTCTTTCATACACAGGAGGACAGCAATCTCGGCCTTTACGGCGCGTTCGGCTATGATCTCGCCTTCCAGTTCGATCCGGTGAAGCTGAGGCTGGAAAGGCCGCAGAGCCAGCGCGATCTCGTGCTTTACCTACCGGACGAGATACTCGTCGTCGATCATTACGCCGCAAAGGCCTGGCACGACCGCTACGACTATGCCGGCCCTGGCTTTTCCACCGCCGATCTCCCCCGCGAAGGCCGTGTGGAACCCTTCACGCCCGGCACGCAGGTTCCGCCGCGCAGCGACCATGAGCCTGGCGAATATGCAAGGCTGGTCGAGAAAGCGAAGGAAAGCTTCCGGCGCGGCGACCTGTTCGAGGTGGTGCCCGGACAGATGTTCTTCGAGCGCTGCCAGAGCCGACCGTCGGAAATCTGCCGCCGGCTGAAGCGGATCAATCCCTCTCCCTATTCCTTCTTCATCAATCTCGGCAGCCAGGAATATCTGATCGGCGCCTCGCCGGAGATGTTCGTGCGCGTCTCGGGACGGCGGGTCGAGACCTGCCCCATCTCTGGCACCATCAAGCGCGGCGACGACGCCATCTCGGATTCAGAGCAGATCCTGAAGCTGCTCAACTCCAAGAAAGATGAATCGGAGCTCACCATGTGCTCCGACGTGGACCGGAACGACAAGAGCCGCGTGTGCGAGCCGGGCTCCGTGCGCGTCATCGGTCGCCGGCAGATCGAGATGTATTCGCGCCTCATCCACACCGTGGATCACATCGAGGGCCGCTTGCGCGAAGGTATGGACGCCTTCGACGCCTTCCTGTCCCACGCTTGGGCGGTCACGGTCACAGGCGCGCCGAAGCTCTGGGCCATGCGCTTCATCGAGGAGAATGAAAAAAGCCCCCGCGCCTGGTATGGCGGCGCTGTGGGCATGGTGCATTTCAACGGCGACATGAACACCGGCCTCACGCTCCGCACCATCCGCATCAAGGATGGCATTGCGGAGGTGCGCGCCGGTGCTACCCTTCTCTTTGACTCCAATGGCGAGGAAGAGGAAGCCGAAACGGAGCTGAAGGCCTCCGCGATGCTGGCGGCCATTCGCGAAGCAGGGAAGACGGATATGGCGGACGAGGTAAGGGCCGCGGCGAGAGTGGGCGAGGGGACCCGCATCCTGCTGGTGGACCACGAGGATTCTTTCGTGCACACGCTGGCGAACTATTTCCGCCAGACGGGCGCGCATGTGACGACCGTGCGCGCTCCCGTCGCCGACCAGATCTTTGACCGCGTCAACCCGGACCTTGTGGTGCTTTCTCCCGGGCCCGGCACGCCGGATGACTTCAACTGCACGGCCACCATCCGTAAGTCGAGAGCGCGCGATCTGCCCATCTTCGGCGTGTGCCTCGGGCTGCAGGCGCTGGTGGTCGCCTATGGTGGCGAGCTGCGCCATCTGCGCGAGCCCATGCACGGCAAACCCTCCCGCATCCGCATCTCCGGCAACAGCCTAGTCTTTGCCGGCCTGCCGCGCGAGGTGACCGTCGGGCGCTACCATTCGATCTTCGCCGACCCGGCGAGCCTGCCTGCATCCTTCACCGTCACTGCCGAGACCGATGACGGGGTGATCATGGCGATCGAGCACGAAAGCGAGCCGATCGCCGCCGTGCAGTTCCACCCCGAGTCCATCATGACGCTGGGCCAGAATGCCGGCATGCGCATGATCGAGAACGTGGTGGCGCATCTGCCGCGCAAAGCCAGGGTGAAGGCGGCGTGACGGCCACTTGCGGCAACATTGCCCCCGGCGCGTGGGCCGGGGGAGGGTCGGCGCGTCTTCAGTCGGCCTGAACTTAACTGATAGTAAAGCCGGGTAGGCTCGAAACTCATGCCTTCTACCACTGCCCGCGTCCGGCGCCTGTCCTTCTGGTCCATCATTGTCGGCGTGGCCATCCTCGCGCTGAAATTCATCGCCTGGTGGCTAACGGGCTCGGTGGCGCTGTTCTCGGATGCGATGGAATCCATCGTCAACATCGTCGCCTCGGGCATCGCCTGGTACGCCATCCGGCTTTCGGCCAAGCCTGCTGATGCGGGCCACCCCTTTGGTCACCACAAGGCGGAATATTTCTCCGCGGTCCTTGAAGGCGTGCTGATCGTCGTGGCCGCGCTTCTGATCCTGCATGAGGCCGCGCTGGCATTTCTCGTCCCGCGCGCCATATCCGCTCCCGGCCCGGGGTTAGCCGTCACCGCGCTCGCCGCCGTTGCCAACGGCGCCTGGGCCGCCGTGCTGATCCGCGAGGGCCGCCGGGCGCGCTCGCCTGCTCTGGTTGCGGACGGGCGGCACCTATGGAGCGATGTGGTTACCTCCGCCGGCGTGATCGCGGGGCTTTTGCTTGCGCTGGCCACCGGCTGGCTATGGCTCGATCCGCTTCTGGCGATGCTGGTCGCCCTCAGCGTCCTCTGGCACGGCTGGCATCTGGTGCGTTCTTCCGTGCAGGGGCTGATGGATGCCGCCGTCGATCCCGTGGACCTGGCGGAAATCGAGCGCGTCATCGCCACCAACAGCGAAGAAGCGCTGGAGTTTCACGACCTGAAGACCCGGGAGGCGGGCCGCGTCCGCTTCATAGAGTTCCATCTGGTGCTGCCGTCGCAGATGACGGTCGAGCACTCGCACAGGATCTGCGACCGTATCGAGCATGCGCTGGCGAAGGAGATTCCCGGCGCGCGCGTGACCATTCACGTGGAACCCGCGCACAAGGCCAAAAACGGAGCCGCGAAGAACGGAAACGGGGTTGGACGTCCTGTTTAGAGATCCGGTTGCGAAGGTGCCACCGGTTGAAACCCTAAGAGCACGAGGCTACAAGGTTTCGGCTGTTCTGGAGTGAACATGGCTGACCAGTCCGGCATTTGATCGACGCTGAGAGCGTTTTGGAACCGGGCCACCCGGCGCAAAAGCCCGGCGGTTCTTTGCGGTGTATTTACCTGAAAGCATGTCATGAAACTTCATTTCGGCCTGACCGGCAGAAGCTATCTCGTCACTGGCGCAAATTCAGGTATCGGCCGGGCGATTGCGATGGCACTCGCCGAGCAGGGTGCCAACGTTGCCGTCCATTATCTTCATGCTTCCGCCAAACCGTCCGGAGCGGCACATACTGTTCTTGGTGAGGAGGCGGCCGCTGAGGTTGCCGAACATATACGCCGGCTTGGAGGGCCCGGAGGACATAGCCGATGCCGTGTTGTTTCTGTTGAGCGACGCCTCATCGTGGATTACGGTGCAAGTCATACAGGTCGCTGGCGGTCACGCGCTTTGAGAGGACCATTATCCCGCTGCCCGCCAAGCCGCTCACGGCCACTTCACCACCGGAGGCAGGCTGGAAAGGATGGAGGCGACGTTGCCTCCGGTCTTCAGCCCGAACACCGTGCCCCGATCGTAGAGCAGGTTGAACTCCACGTAGCGGCCGCGCCGCACGAGCTGCTCCTCGCGGTCCGCCTCCGTCCAGTTCGTGTTGAAGTTCTTCCGTACGAGATGCTGGTAGACCACCAGGAAGCCGCGTCCGACGTCCTGCGTGAACGCGAAATCCGCGTCCCAGCCGCCCTTCTCCTCGGGGCTCTTTAGCCAGTCATAGAAGATGCCGCCGATGCCGCGCGGCTCTCCGCGGTGCGGCAGGAAGAAATATTCGTCGCACCAGCGTTTGAATTTCTCGTAATCGGCCACCGCAGCATGCTTTTCGCACACGAAGCGCATCGCCTTGTGGAAGGCGATAGTGTCCGCATCATCCTGGGTGCGACGCCGGTCAAGCACCGGCGTCAGGTCCGCGCCGCCACCAAACCACTGCCGCGTCGTCACCACCATGCGCGTGTTCATGTGGACGGCGGGGACGTTCGGGTTCTGCGGATGGGCGATCAATGAGATGCCGGAAGCCCAGAAACGCGGGTCTTCCTCCCCGCCCGGAATCTGTTTGCGGAAATCCGGCGAGAACTCACCGAACACGGTGGACGTATGCACGCCCACCTTCTCGAAAACGCGGCCGTGCATAATCGACATCACGCCCCCGCCGCCCGCGCCCCCCTCGCGCTGCCAGGGCGTTCGCTCGAAACGGCCGGGCTGGCGGTCTGAAAGCGGCCCGGAAAGTTCATCCTCGAGCTGTTCGAAGGCGGCGCAGATGCGGTCGCGCAGCGTTTCGAACCAGATTCGCGCCTTTTCCTTCTTCGCCTCGATATCCTCCGGCAGGCCGGCCGGTATGTCGGGTCGCTCCATGACTTCCTGCAGTTTGAACTCCGGTTGTGGCGAGTGCGCCAAACTTTGCTTAAGGACATAGGACTCGCAATTTTCCCCCGCGATCCCTAATCTCCTTGTCTGTCGGGTCAAGGAGTTCTTTTGTGCGTGTGCCCGCCAAACCACCACTGGAAGCGCTGAAGCGCAGCCTGGAGAAAAGGCGCGCCAGAGACGGCGAGCGCCTGCCGCGCGACGGTTTTGTGCGCGAAACCTTCTCGCTGCCGCGCGAACAGGCCCGCGCCAAGGCGCGCGAATGGCTGGAGCGCTGGCCCAAGCAGGCCTACTGGACCGAGATCGAAAGCTGGGCCGAACGCCCCGGCGATGTCATCGAGTTCACCATGCGCCGCCTGCCCAGCGCGGACTGACCGCTGCCGCCTATTGAGCCAACAGCGCCGTTTCCCTCTTGACCTCAACTTAGCTTGAGGATGTAGCCGCTTGCCTTCCAACAGAAGGGTGCGCCATGATCCTCGGCACGGATGGTTTTTCCTCCACCGTCTCAGCCCAGCTGCCGCAGCGCTTCGCCGCAGGCCATGGCGGCCGTCAGCGAGACGTTGAGGCTGCGTGCCTCCTCCCGCATGGGGATCACAAGCCGGTAGTCGGCGGCATTGTGCACGTGTTCCGGCACGCCGGCCGACTCGCGGCCGAAAAGCAGGATGTCGCCCTCGCGGAAGTTGAAGGCCGTGTAGGGCACGGAAGCGGCCGTCGTGAACAGGATGACCCGGCGCTCCTCCTCGCGTCGCCAGCGCTCGAAATCCTCCCAAGACGCGTGGCGGTGCAGCGCGGCCCGTTCGATATAGTCCATGCCCGCCCGTTTCAGCGCCCTGTCGGACAGGTCGAAGCCGGCCGGCTCGATGAGATCGACGTCTACGCCGAGACAGGCGGCCAGCCGCAGGATCGCGCCCGTATTGCCCGGGATGTCGGGTTGGTAAAGCGCGATGCGGAGCCGGTGCTTTCTCATCCTGCCTCTTACTGTGACGTTACGGAAACGGCGCCATCGGAAACGCGGACAAAGCCTCTGGTCAGACGAGGCCAATATGGATATAACGCGCGCGTCTTCAACTGTAACCGCCGGAGAGCGACATGGATAATCCAGTGTTCGTTTCCATTGTGCGGCCCTGGCTTGCGGCCGGGCTCATGGCATGACGGCGGTTTTCGTTCCGAAGCCTCTCTTTTCCCAGTAAACGACGAGCCGAGCGAATCCGCCGGAACCATTTTCCGGAATTCTGCGAGGATTCGCTCGATGTCTGCCAGGTTCCCAAAGGGGCGCGTCGCCTCCGTTACAGGCGTTTCTGCCAAAACCGCGCTTCGGCTGCCGGCTGACAAGGCTGCCACGGCCATGCGGCAAGCTTTCGCCGCCGCGCTTGGCGCAAGACCGCAACCGGGTCATCCGGGAGATTTACTTCGGAAAGATGCGGCCGGCACGAGGCCGCCGGGCGCGGAGCCGCTGGCTCTCCGCATGAAGAACCGCGCCCGGGCGCCCAGCGGCGCCGCACAAGGGACATCGCTGAATCGGATTCTTGAGGACTGATGATGTTTAGCTGGTTTGAAAGAAGACTGCCGCCGTTTCCGGCGGAGGAGCCCGTGGAGCCGCCGAAAACGCTGGTGGCGTTCTGCCTCCATTTCACGCGCGGCGCATGGCCGTATATCGCTGTCGCCGCATGCTCCGCGGCGGTGGTGGCCGTGCTCGAGGTGTGGCTGTTCTCCTTCCTCGGCAACATCGTCGATTGGCTGGCCGACAAGGACCGCGCGACCTTCCTTCAGGAGGAGGGCTGGCGGCTTGCCGGCATGGCCTTCGTCATCCTGGTGCTTCTGCCGGGCGCGGTGCTCTTCCATTCGCTGGTGATGGACCAGGTGCTCATGGGCAACTATCCCATGCGCATCCGCTGGCAGGTCCACCGCTACCTGCTCAAGCAGTCGATGAGCTTCTATCAGGACGAGTTCGCCGGCCGCATCGCCACCAAGCTGATGCAGACCGCGCTTGCCGTGCGGGAGGTCGTGCTGAAGCTCGTAGACGTCCTGAACTATGTCATCGTCTATTTCATCGGCGTGCTGGTGATCGCAAGCTCGGCGGATATGCGCCTGGCCGCGCCCCTCATCGCATGGCTGGTGGGCTACATCTGCCTTCTGCGCTACTTCATTCCGCGTCTCGGGCGCGTTTCGCAGGAGCAGGCGGATGCGCGCTCCGTCATGACCGGCCGCGTGGTCGACAGCTATACCAACATCCAGACGGTGAAGCTTTTCTCCCATGCCCGCCGCGAGAGCGCATTCGCGCGGGAGAGCATGGTCGGCTTCCTTGGCACCGTCTACCGGCAGATGCGGCTGATCACGGGCCTGAACGGCATGCTCTACCTGCTCAATTCGCTCTGCCTGTTCACGGTGGGCGCCGTCTCCATATGGCTGTGGCTCGGCGAGGCCGTCAGTGTCGGCGCCGTCGCCGTGGTGCTCGGCCTGGTGCTAAGGCTGTGGGGCATGTCGCAGTGGATCATGTGGGAGATGACGATGCTGTTCGAGAACATCGGCACCGTTCAGGACGGCATCGGCTCCATCTCCCTGCCGCGGCTTGTCGAGGACAAGCCCAATGCCAGGGAACTCACCGTTACGAAGGGCGAGATCGTCTTCGACCGCATCCGCTTCCACTACGGTAAGAAGGGCGGTGTGATCGAGGATCTTTCGCTCGTGATCAAGCCCGGCGAGAAGGTGGGACTCGTCGGCCGCTCGGGTGCGGGCAAGTCCACGCTCGTCAACCTGCTTCTGCGCTTCTACGACCTCGAGGGCGGGCGCATCCTCATCGACGGCACTGACATCGCCGACGTGCAGCAGGACAGCCTGCGCGCCCAGATCGGCATGGTCACGCAGGACACCTCGCTCCTTCACCGCTCCGTCCGTGACAACATCCTTTACGGGCGGCCGGATGCGACCGACGATATGGTGATCGAGGCGGCTCGGCGCGCCGAGGCTCTGGACTTCATCAAGGACCTGCACGACATAAAGGGACGCAGAGGCCTCGACGCGCATGTGGGCGAACGCGGCGTGAAGCTGTCCGGTGGCCAGAGGCAGCGTATCGCGATCGCCCGTGTCATGCTGAAGGACGCGCCGATCCTGATCCTCGACGAGGCGACTTCGGCGCTCGATTCGGAAGTGGAAGCGGCCATTCAGGAGAACCTGTACCGCCTCATGGAGGGCAAGACAGTGATCGCCATCGCCCACCGCCTGTCGACCATCGCCGCCATGGACCGGCTGGTGGTGATGGATCAGGGCCGCATCGTCGAGGAAGGCACTCACGACGAGCTCATCGCCAGAGGCGGGCTTTATGCGCAGCTCTGGCAGCGCCAGTCGGGCGGCTTCCTGGACGTGGAGCATACAGCGGAGGCTGCCGAGTGAAGAATGCGGTCAAAGAGGGGGATGACATCAGGCTGAGCATCGGCGAGCGCCTGTGGCGGCGTGCCGAAGGCGTCATCGACCCCTTCGGCGACACCGAGCGGGAGGTGCTGCCGACGGAGGCCTTCAGGTTCATCCTCTTCTTCGCGCGGCAGGCGAAAGGACCCTTCATCCTTCTGCTCGTCATCGGCGGTCTGGCCGGCCTGGTGGATGCCGGGCTCTATTGGGGGCTGGGCAAACTGATCGACATTCTCGATGCATCCACCCCCGCCACCCTCCTTGAGGATCACTGGCCGATGCTCGCGGGCCTTGCCTTCCTCGTGCTCTTCGCGCGGGCGGCGGTTATGCTCGCCAATACGGTGCTTGAGGAGCAGGTCATCGCTCCATCCTTTTATCAGCGCGTGCGGTGGCAGTCCTTCCGCCGCGTGATGGACCAGCCCTACGAGTTCTATCAGAACGATTTTGCCGGCCGCATAGCCACCAAGATCATGCAGGGAGGCGAGGCGACGGGCGATTTCATCGTCTCGGCGCTCCAGACGATGTGGAGCTTTCTCACCTTCCTGCTGCTTACGGGCACGATCCTCACCGCGCTCGATCCGCTGCTCGGGCTGGTGCTCGCCCTCTGGTTCGCCGCGTTTGTGGTGGCTGCGCGCTATCTTCTGCCGCCGCTACGCGAGGCGGGTCGGCGCCGCGCGGACGAACGCTCGATCCTCAACGGCCGCATGGTGGACGCCTTCACCAACATCATGGCCGTGAAGCTTTACGACAGCGGCAAGCGCGAGCACGCCTATGTGCGCGAGGGCATGGCCCGGCTGCTCGCAGCGGTGCGCAATCTCGCGCGCGCCATCACCCGCGTGCGCGCCACGGTCTTCATTCTGAACGGCATCATGATGACGGCCGTCGGCACCCTCGCTGTGATGAGCTGGATGAACGGAACCGCCACAACCGGCGAGATCGCCGCCGCGTTGGGGCTCGTCTTCCGCCTCAACCAGTCGTCCGGATACATCATGTTCTCCGTCAACGGTCTGATACGGGCCTATGCCACCGTACAGGACGCCACGGGCGTGATCTCGCGCAGGCCGGCCATTCGGGACGCGCCGGACGCGCGCGTGCTGGAGAAGGGCAGGGGCGACATCCGATTCGAGAACGTCTCGTTCCACTACGGCCGTGAAGGCGGCATCATCGAAAATCTCAGCCTGCACATCAGGCCGGGCGAACGGGTGGCGCTTGTCGGCCCCTCCGGTGCGGGCAAGACCACGATCGTCAATCTCATGCTCCGGCTGTTCGATGTGGAGGAGGGCCGCATCCTCTTCGACGGGCACGACATTCGCGAGGTGACCCAGGCGTCGCTGCGCGCCCAGTTCGGCGTCGTCAGCCAGGAGCCGATGCTGATGCACCGCTCCATCCGCGACAACATCGCCTACGGAAAGCCCGGTGCGAGCGAGGAGGAGATCATCGCCGCGGCCAAGCGTGCCTCCGCGCATGATTTCATCCTTGAGGTGAGGGACCCGAAAGGCCGCACGGGCTACGATGCGCATGTGGGCGAGCGCGGGGTCAAGCTCTCGGGCGGCCAGCGCCAGCGCATCGCGATCGCCCGCATGATGCTGAAGGACGCGCCCATCCTCATCCTGGACGAAGCGACCTCTTCGCTGGATTCGGAGATCGAGGCGGCGATTCAGGAGAACCTTGCCAAGATGATGGAAGGCAAGACGGTGATAGCCATCGCCCATCGCCTCTCCACCATCGCTGCGCTTGATCGCGTGATCGTGCTCGACCGCGGCCGCATCGTCGAGGAAGGTACGCATGAGGAGCTGACGCGCCGCGGCGGCCTTTACGCCGATCTGTGGAAACGCCAGTCCGGCGGCTTTCTGGAGAAAAGGCTCGCGGCGGAATAGGCGGCTGTCGGCCTACCCTTCACGCTGCTTGCAGCGGACAATTATGGCTGCTGCCGTCCTTTCGCCTGCAAGTCAACCCCACTGTCACCGGCATCCCCCCCGTGCCGGACCGATAGGCAAATCCGCCAGCTGCCGCTCGTTCATGTGCCGCAAGGCAGGATGGGAGAGCGGATCGCAACGCCATCTTTTCTCTTCCTCGGCATGATCCTCAGAGGCCCGCCGCGTGCCCGCGAGTCCGCGCATATATCTCAAGGTACGCAAGAAAATGTGTATCATGGTGAGCATCCTCCGAGCGTTCGACCCGAAGAATTCTCAGCCAATCCCTGGTTTTTACAATGGAGAATGAATGGCGATTGTTTTAGAAAAACTATATGCAGAGTCTCAACCGTGTCCATCTCAATGCTCTTCGCGCGGTCGAAGCGGTACTGCGACTCGGGTCGCTTTCGGCGGCGGCTGATGAGCTCGGCGTCACTCCCGGAGCGGTGAGCCAGCACATCATCCGCTGTGAGCAGCAGCTTGGTCGCAGCCTTTTCGAGCGCACGTCCCGTGGGCTGGCGCCCACCGCCTTTGGGCGGGAGATTGCCGGCTTGCTGTACGAAGGCTTTTCCAGATTGGAACAGGCCGTCGCCCTGTCGCGCCGGCACGCCGACACGCTGCTTACCATTTCCGTCGCACCGGTCTTCGCGGCCAAGTGGCTGGTGCCGCGGCTCGCCCAATTCTCCGCGCGGCATCCCGAGTTGCGCCTGAGGCTCGACGCCTCGGTCGGCCTCGTCAACCCGGACACGTCCGACATCGATCTTGCGATCCGCGTCGGCGAGGGTGGGTGGTCGGGGGTCAAGGCGGAGTTCGTACTGCCTCTAGAGGTCTTTCCCGTCTGCACGCCGGCGCTCGCCGGACGGCTCAGGACGCCGCGCGATCTTCTGTCGGCACCCATCGTCCGAGACGCCAACTCCACAATAAGCTGGGACGTATGGCTTTCTCCTTTCGGGCTCAGCGAGAAGGACCTGCCTGCCGGTGACAGTTTCACCGATGCCGCGCTGGCGCTCGATGCGGCGATCGCCGGGCAGGGCGTGCTGCTCGCCTGGCCGTTTCTTGCGGACTATGCCCTTTCCACCGGTCTCCTCGTGCGACCGTTCGAGGAGATCGCGCGCACCGGAGACAGTTATTGGCTGGTGACGTCGCAAAACCGCCCGGAACCCAAGCGGGTGAGGGACTTCAAGGACTGGTTGAGGCAGGAGATCGCCGCCACTGCCGCGAAGTACAAATCGTGAGCGCCCGCCTTGTCTTGGCACGACATGGCTCCACATATCCGTGCTATGGTAAACCTGCTGCGAAAGAGAGGAGGAACGGATGATGAAAGAATTTCATTGCGGTTCGCTCGTTCCCGGGTGCGACTGGCATACGCGCGCCGAGGAGGAGGCGGAGGTGATCCGCAGGGCGGTTGAGCATATGCGCCAGGCCCATGGCGAGACCATCATCCGCGAAAGCATGATAGAGGCGATCCGTTCGCGCATTGTGGAGGCAAGGGACGCCGCCTGACCGGCGCCCGCCCAAGATGGCGAGGAGGAGCGCCGGGGCGTCGTGCAGCGGTGCCAGATTAACGCCGCTCTTCGTCAAGTATGTTCAAAAGTTCCTCGCGTCCAAGCTTGAAGCCGGATGCGATCCAGGCCTCTTCCAGCCGGTTGAGCGTGGCACCCATGGCTTCGCCGGGCGCCAAGCCATGGGCAAGCAGGTCTTTGCCGCGCAAGGGGAAGACGGGCCGTTGCCATCGGCCCAGGATGTCGAGCAGCCGCTGATAGCCGGCCGCCGCCATGAGCGCGTCATCGTTCTGGGCGGCCTGAGCGCGCGCGGCGGCCAGAGCGAGCTTGAGGCGCCGCTCGATTCCGTCGCCTCCCGCCCGGTAAAGCAGCCTTTCAAACTCGGCCTCCTCGAGCGCGGGGGAGGGCGCAGGCGCCTCCGCCCAGCCCGTCAACGCCTCGGCTTCGGCTCGTGAGAAGCGAAGCCGCCGTGCAAGCGCCGCCGCGCGCTCCGCGTCCGGCGGCAGAATGGCCGCGAGCCTGAGCAGCGGGTCCACCTCCCAGCCGAGATCCCGTTCGGCCCGGACCAGCCCGTGAATGGCGTCGATGCCCCATTTGTCCCCTTCCGGCAGCACCGCCGCCAGAACGCCCGTCTGCCGCATCCACAGCAGCGCGCGGGAGGGATCGGGCGCGCTGAAGAGCTTTTTCAGTTCGTTCCACACGCGCTCGGCCGAAAGGTTGGCGAGTCCGTCCTTGAGCCGGGCGCAGGCCTTCAGCCCTTCCGCGTCCGGCCGCCCGCAACCGTACCAGGCGAAGAAGCGGAAGAAGCGCAGGATGCGCAGATAGTCCTCCCGAATCCGCTCTTCCGCAACGCCGATGAAGCGCAGCGTGCGCGACTGCAGATCGGGCAGTCCGCCCACGAGATCGATGACGCGCCCGTCCGCTTCCGCGTAAAGCGCGTTGATGGTGAAGTCGCGCCGCTCGGCGTCCGCCTTCCAGTCGCGGCCGAAGACAACCCGGGCGCGGCGGCCGAAGGTTTCCACATCGGCCCTTAGCGTCGTCACCTCATAGGCCTTGCCTTTCGCTACCACCGTGATGGTTCCATGCTCGTAGCCGGTGGGAACGGCCTTGAACCCCGCCCCCTGCGCCCGCCTTATGGTTTCGTCCGGTAATGTCGTCGTGGCGATGTCGATATCCGACACCGCCTGGCCCAGAAGCGCGTTGCGCACCGCGCCTCCGGCGATGCGCGCCTCCTCGCCGTCTTCGTTGAGGGCCGCGAGAAGCTTCTGCAACCCGCCTTCACGAAGCCAGGGTGCGGCGGCGATGCTGGCTTCCTCGGGCGAAGCATCGGTCATCGGGCATACAGCCTTTCATAGAGCATGTGGAGAATTCCGGCGGTAATGCCCCAAATGAAGCGCTCGCCATAAGGCATTGTATAGTAGAATCGTTCCCGCTCCTTCCAGATGCGGCTTTCCCGTATGTGGTTGGCCGGATCCATAAGGAAGGAAAGCGGCACTTCGAAGATGTCCTCCACTTCGTCGGCATTGAGCACCGGCAAGAAGTCGGGCCGGACGACGGAAAGCACCGGCCGGATGCGATAGCCACTCCCGGTCACATAGTCGGGCATACGCCCCACCACCTCGACCAGCGAGCGGTCAAGACCAATCTCCTCTTCCGCCTCGCGCAGGGCCGCATGCTCGGGCGAGAGGTCCGTCGGGTCGATGCGCCCGCCCGGAAACGCGATCTGGCCGGAATGGCTGCGCAGGCTCGTCGTGCGCTGGGTCAGTATGACAGTGGCCTTGTCGCCGCGGTCCACCACAGGCACAAGCACGGCGGCATCGCGCAGGCGCGCCTGCAGGATGAGGTCCTTCAGGTCCGGGTTCAGCCTGTGGTCGCCGTAATCGTCCGGCGCGAAGTGCGGGTTCTGCGCGGCGGCGCGACGGCGGAACTCCGCGGCGGAAAAGAGCGATCCGGTTGCGGCCTCGGTGGTCATCGCGTGGCGGCCTCCAGCACGTCCACCGGCATAATTGGGAAAACCGCCCCGCGTGAACGCACGGCAAACATGCGCCGGCCCTCCAGTTCCACCTCCTCGCCGAGATTCATCAGCTCATAGGTGACCGGCCGCGCCAGGAGCGCCTCCAGCCGCCCGCGCACGAGCACGTAAGGCTTCGTTCCGGCCGTCTTTTCCTCCTCCGTAAAGCGGATCGGGTGATCGGGGCCTGCCTCCACCACGTCGCCGACATTGGTGCGGAAGGTGATGACCTGCTCCTCGCCCTGACCCGTCACGGCCATCTCGACCGCGATGAAGGGCGCGTCCTCGACGCGAATGCCCGCTTTTTCCACCGGTGTGACGAGATAGGTCCGGCCGTCCTCGTCCTTGCGCAGCACCGAGGAAAACAGCTCGACGAGAGCCTGGCGGATGATCGGTGTGCCCTGGTAGAACCAGGTGCCGTCGGCCTTGATCTCCATGTCGATGTCGCCGCAGAAGGGCGGATTCCAGCGCTCCACGGGCGGCGCTCCCTTGCCGGCGCGCGCAGCCCTGGCGATCAGGGCGGAAAGCCCGGCGGCATCGCCAGCTCGCAAAAGCGTGTCCGTTCCTTCCTGAATCCCTGCCTCCTGTCGGCCCATGGTCACGAAATAGTCACTGTTGTTCGGCTTGTCAGCCTTATGATCTCATCTAATTTTCCAATCAGGTGAGACATAGCGATAATCAGGTAGAACTTAGCGATTCCTGTATCGCAACGGCAGCCGCTTCGGCAAAGCGCAAGGGACAAGCCGCATGAGCATTATCGCCAGGGAACATGACACCGGCGCCCGGCGCCTCGACGAGAAGGAGATGGTGGCCGCGGCCGAAGCTGCCCTGGCCGACATCGCGCGCGTGCGCGAAGGTGTGGGGCGCGTGATCTTCGGTCAGGAGGCCGTGGTCGAGCGCGCCCTGGTCGCCCTTCTCGCCGGCGGGCATGCGCTGCTGGTCGGCGTGCCAGGGCTTGCCAAGACCAAGCTCGTGGAAACGCTCGGCATCGTCCTCGGCCTCGACACCGGGCGTATCCAGTTCACGCCGGACCTCATGCCATCCGACATCCTGGGCTCGGAGGTCATGGAGCAGGACGAGAAGGGACGCCGCTCCTTCCGCTTTATCCCGGGTCCGATTTTCGCCCAGCTTCTGATGGCCGACGAGATCAACCGGGCAAGCCCGCGCACGCAGTCGGCGCTTCTGCAGTCCATGCAGGAATATCATGTCACCGTCGCGGGCAAGCGCTACGACCTACCGTCGCCTTTCCATGTGCTCGCCACGCAAAACCCGCTCGAGCAGGAAGGCACCTATCCGCTGCCAGAAGCGCAGCTCGACCGCTTCCTGATGCAGATCGACGTCTCCTACCCCGAACTGGACGCGGAGCGGCGCATTCTTCTGGAAACCACGGGCGTGGAGGAAGCGCGCCCGGCAAACGTGCTTGCGGCGGAGCGGCTGAAGGAGATCCAGATGCTGATCCGGCGCATGCCCGTTCCCGAAAGCGTGGTCGAGGCGATCCTGAAGCTTGTCCGCTCGGCCCGTCCTGGTTTCGGCCATGCCGATACCGACCGGCACGTGGGCTGGGGGCCGGGGCCACGGGCTAGCCAGGCGCTCACCCTGTGCGCCAGGGCGCGGGCGCTTTACGACGGCAGGCTGGCCCCGTCGGTGGATGATGTACGCGCGCTTGCGGAGCCGGTTCTGCAGCACCGCATGGCGCTCACCTTCGCCGCACGCGCGGAGGGGATGAGTGTGCGCGGCGTGATTGCCCGGCTGGTCGAGGCGCTGGAATGATCGTGCGAAAGCGAGGCCTATGGCGCGCATAGGTGAGGCCACCGCTCCCGTAGAAGTGCAGGACGCATTGGTCCGCGCGCGCACGCGCGCCTCCTTTGTGCCCGACCTCTTGGTGGAGGCGCGCCGCGTCGTCAACAATGTTATCGCCGGGTGGCATGGCCGCCGCAGGCGCGGCATCGGCGAGAATTTCTGGCAGTTTCGGCCCTATGTGGAAGGCGAGGCCGTCGCCCGCATCGACTGGCGGCGCTCCGCGCGCGACGATCATATCTACGTACGTGATCGGGAATGGGAGGCCGCGCACACGGTTTGGCTATGGGCCGACCGGTCGCCCTCCATGCTCTTCCGCTCCTCCTTGGCGGAGGTGTCGAAGGAATCGCGTGCGCTGGTGCTCGTTCTCGCTCTGGCCGAACTGCTTTCGCGCAGCGGCGAGCGCATCGCCTGGCCCGGCCTTTCCGATCCCTTTGCCGCCCGCAACGGGGCCGAGCGGTTGGCCCAGTATGTCGCCCATGCCGAAAAGGTGCCCGCGCGTCCGGACCTTGCGCCAGTGCGCCGCTTTTCGGACGTCGTGATTGCAAGCGACTTCCTGGACGAGCCGGAGGAAACCATGGCCTGGCTCGACCGATTGGTGCGCATCGGGGCGCGCGCTCATCTGATCGAGGTGGCGGACCCGGCCGAGGAGACCTTCCCCTATTCGGGCCGCACCGAATTCCACGACCCCGAAACCGGGGAACGGCTGACGGCCGGCCGCGCGGAGACCTTCGGCGAGGACTATCGCCGGCTCTATCTCGCCCGGCGGGAGACGCTTGCCCGCTGGTGCAAGAAACTCGGCTGGAGCTACACGGTCAATCATACCGACCGGCTTGCTTCCGAAGCGCTGATCCGCGTGCACACCGCGATGACGGCGGAGCTGGATACGGGCCGATGAACTTTCTTCCGCTCTCCTTCGGCGCACCGATGGTGCTTTGGGGTCTGATCGCCCTGCCGGTAATCTGGTGGCTTCTGAGGCTCACGCCGCCCCGGCCGCAGCAGGAAACCTTCCCGCCGCTTGCGATCCTGGCGCGCATCGTCCGGCGCGAGGAAACACCGCACAAGAGCCCCTGGTGGCTGACCCTCTTGAGGCTGGTGCTTGCCGCACTCGTCATCCTTGCGCTGGCCGATCCCGTCGTCAATCCGCGCGAGAGGGTAGCGGTCTCCGGCGAAGGGCTCGCCATCGTTCTCGACAACGGATGGTCGAGCGCGCCCGACTGGGACCGCCGCGTGGCGACCGCGGAACGGCTCATCGAAGACGCCCGTGAAAACGGCCAGCCGGTCATCCTGGCCCTGACCGCCGAGCGGCCGGCGCAGGAGATCGGACCGTTCGATGCCGATAGTGCGCTTCAGCGGCTGAACGCGGCCGAGCCGCGCCCTGTGCCGACCGACCGGCCCGCGATCTATGCTCGCGTCGCAGATGCGCTCGTCGAGTTGCCCGGTGCCTCGCTGGCGATTTTGACGGACGGGCTTGCCGCGCCCGGCGACGAGGCCGCCTTTGCCGAACTTCTCGGCCAGAACCTCTCCGAAGTCTTGTGGATCGAGCCGGACTCTCTCTCCTTCGTGGCGCTGGCCGACAGCGCGAACGAGCCCGAGCGTTTCACCGTTACCGCCGTCCGCCCTGAGGGGCAGAACGCACCGCGCCAGGTAGTCGCCTACGCATCCGACGAGCAGGGGCGGCGCATTGCCGAAACGGTGATCAGCTTCGGGCCGGGCGAAGCGCGCGCCACCGGACGGATGCAGGTGCCCTTCGAGCTGCGCAACGACTTCGCCTCCATCGGCATCGACGGTGAAAGCCATGCCGGCGCCCTGAGGCTGCTCGATGAGAATGCGCGCCGGCGGCGTGTTGGATTGATAGCCCAGTCCGAGGCGGACGGGGCGCAGCCGCTTCTCTCGCCGCTCTACTATATCCGGCGCGCGCTGGGTCCCTATGCCGACCTTGTCGAACCCTCGCATCCGGAGCTGACGGAAGCCATTCCGGAACTTCTGGAGCAGAAGCCCGCGGCGATCGTCATGGCGGATGTCGGCACGCTGCCCGACTCCGTTCGCGATTCCCTTGTGGAATGGATGCACGCGGGCGGAACGCTTATTCGCTTTGCCGGGCCGCGCATGGCGGCTGCGGAGCATGACGAGGAGCTGATGCCCGTCCGCCTGCGCGGCGGCGAGCGCTCGCTGGGCGGTGCGCTCTCCTGGTCCGAACCGCAGCCGGTGACGGATTTTCCCCCGAACGGCCCCTTCTCTGATCTTTCGCCTCCGCGCGAGGTGACCGTCAGCCGACAGGTGCTGGCGGAGCCTTCCGCAGACATCGTGGAGCGGACCTGGGCCAGTCTCGCGGACGGAACCCCCCTCGTCACAGGCGCGCCGCGCGGCGAGGGCAGGGTGATCCTGTTCCACGTCACTCCGGAGGCGACATGGTCCACCCTGCCGATCTCCGGCACTTTCGTGGAAATGCTGCGGCGCATCGTGCAGCTTTCGCGAAACCAGGGCAATCTCGCCGCGGAAGCGCAGGATTCGGCCCAGCGGCTTGCGCCTTATCGTATGATTTCCGCCACCGGAACGCTGGTGCCGCCGGGGCCGGAGGCGGAGCCGCTCACCCCCTCGGACGACGCGCCGGTGACGCTTGCAAACCCGCCCGGGTATTACGGCTCGGAGGAGGGCGTGGTGGCGCACAATCTTCTGGAGCCTGACGTGGAATTGGCGCCGCTTGCGCGCCCAGAAATTCCGGTGCCGGTGGCCGAGGCGGCCTACGCCTTTGATGAATCGCGCCCGCTCAAGGGTCCGCTGATACTTGCCGCGCTCGCTCTTCTTGCCCTCGACACTCTGGCCGTCCTGTGGCTCGGCGGGCAGCTGCGGCGGCGCCGGCTCCGGCGGGCGGCAACTGCGGCTTCTGTTCTCGCCGCCGTTTTGCTGCTGCCCCTTATGGTGCCGGACCGGGCGCTTGCGCAGTCGGATGAGCCGCAGCCCGGCGATGCCGAGGCGATCGCAGCGACCTCGGTTACGCGGATAGCCTATGTGATTACCGGCGTCTCCTCCCTCGATGCCGTCAGCCGCGCCGGTATCCGCGGCCTGTCGCAGTTTCTGGCGGAAAAGACGGCGCTGGAGCCCGGCGAGCCGGCCGGTGTCGACATCGCCACCGACGAGCTTTCCTTCTATCCCCTGATCTACTGGCCCATCGACGCCGGCGCGCCGATGCCCTCCGAGCAGGCGATTGCCCGCATCGACGCCTATATGCAGCAGGGCGGCACGGTGCTCTTCGACACGCGGGACCAGTACTCCGCCGGCTTCGGCGCCCAGGGGGCGGTAAGCCCCGAGACGCAGCGCCTGCGCGACATCCTCTCCGGGCTCAACGTGCCCCCGCTGGAACCGGTGCCGGAGGACCATGTGCTCACCAAGGCCTTTTACATCCTCGATGAGTTTCCCGGCCGCTACCGGGGCGCGCCTCTGTGGGTCGAGGCCTCGATCACGGCCGAAAGCCGGGCCGACAGGCCGGTGCGGACCGGTGACGGCGTCACACCGATCATGATCACAGGCAACGATCTGGCCGGAGCCTGGGCGATCGACAACAGCGGGGAGCCGCTGCTTCCCACCGTTCCGTCCGATCCGATGCAGCGGGTCTATGCCTACCGCGCGGGCGTCAACATCATGATGTACATGCTGACCGGCAACTACAAGTCGGACCAGGTGCACGTGCCGGCCATTCTCGAAAGACTTGGGCAGTAGGATGACCTGGTCGCTGAGCTTCGAGCCGCTCTTTTCCTGGCCTGTCCTGGCGGCGCTCCTTGTTCCGCTCGCCCTGCTGATGGCTGTCAGCCTGTTTCTGGGGCGGCGCGGGGCTCTGCTCCGGCTCGCCGCCCTTGCCGTCCTTGCGCTGGCGCTTTTCAATCCGGTCCTCCTCGATGAGCAGCGCGAGCCGCTCAAGAGCGTCGTCGCCGTCGTCGTCGATGAAAGCCAGAGCCAGGATATCGGCGAGCGCGCGGCGGAGACGCGGGAGGCGGCGGAGGCGCTAGTGCAGCAGCTTTCCCGCCTGGATGAATTCGAGGTACGGGTGGTCGAGGCGGGCCGAGACGGCGCCGCCGACGAACGCACCGAGACGCGCCTCTTTGGCGCGCTCGAGGCTGCGTTGCGCGACGTGCCGCCCTCGCGCGTGGGCGGCGCCATCATGATCACCGACGGGCAGGTGCACGATACGCCGGCCGATGCCAGCGGGTTTGCCGGTCCGTTGCACGCCCTTATCACCGGCGAGGAAGGCGAGCGCGACCGGCGCATCCGTTTCGAGCGCGCGCCGCGCTTCGCCATTGTGGACTCACCCGTGGAGCTTACCTATCGCGTTCTTTCCACGGAGGAGGAAAGCGGTCCGATCGATGTGGAGGTTTTCGTCAACGGCGAGCTGGCCGCCATGGAGCGTGCCACGATCGGCCGCGAAATGCCGGTCGAAATAACCGTTCCCAATGCCGGCAGGAATATTGTCGAGCTCAGAATCCCGACGGAGGAGGGGGAACTGACGCAGACGAACAACCGCGCCGTCGCCCTGATTGACGGAATACGCGAAAACCTTCGCGTGCTGCTGGTCTCGGGCGAACCGCATTCGGGGGAGCGCACCTGGCGCAACCTGCTGAAATCCGACGCGGCGGTTGACCTCGTCCACTTCACCATCCTGCGCCCGCCGGAAAAGCAGGACGGCACGCCCATCAACGAACTGTCGCTGATCGCCTTCCCGACGCGCGAGCTGTTCGTGGAGAAGATCAATGATTTCGACCTGATCATCTTCGACCGCTATCAGCACCGGGATGTGCTGCCGATCCTCTACTACGACTACATCGCCGAATATGTGGAGAACGGCGGCGCGCTGCTGATCGCCGCCGGTCCGGAATTCGCGGGCGAGCAGTCGATCGCGCGCACGCCGCTGATCGCGGCCCTGCCTGCTCTTCCTAACGGGCAGGTGGTGGAGGCGGGCTTCTATCCCCGCCTGAGCGAGACGGGCAAGCGCCACCCCGTTACGCGGGCTCTGGACGGCTCGGCATCCGACCCGCCGGACTGGAGCCGCTGGTTCCGCGCCATTGGCATCGACCGTCCGGAGGGCCAAGTGGTCATGGAGGGGCCCAACGGCATGCCGCTGCTGCTTCTGGCACGCGAGGGCGAAGGTCGTGTCGGCATGTTCTTGTCCGACCAGGGCTGGCTCTGGGCGCGCGGCTTCGAGGGCGGCGGCCCTTATGTGCCGCTCTACCGCCGCATCGCTCATTGGCTCATGAAGGAGCCGGAACTGGAGGAAGAGCGGCTGACGGCTCAGGGTCGCGGCATGACGCTTGAGATCGTCCGCCAGACCATGGCGGATGAGGCCGCTCCCGCCCTCGTCACCTCGCCGTCCGGCCAGACCCGCGAAGTGCAGCTGGAGGCTGAGGATCCCGGTCTTTTCCACGGAACGCTTCAGGTCGATGAGATCGGGCTCTACCAGGTCGAAAATGGCGACCTTTCGGCGCTTGCCCATGTGGGGCCGGTCAACGCGCCCGAATTCGCGGACACGGTTTCGACCGAAGAGAAGCTGCGGCCCGTTGCGGAGGAAAGCGGCGGCAGCGTGCGCCGGCTGGCGTCACGCCTGGGCGGGCCGAACCTGCCCAACATCGTGTCGGTGCGACCGAACGCCTCGTCCGCGGCCGGCCGCGATTGGATCGGGCTCCGCACCACCAATGACAGCGTGCTGAAGTCCGTGCGCCGCGTGCCCCTCTTCGCTGGTTTCCTGGGGCTGGGCCTGCTTCTGCTCGCCCTCGGCTCGATGTGGTACCGCGAAGGACGGTAGACATCCATGCGGTCTTCCGTTCGGGCCGTTTGAATTAAACGCCGCGCGCCTCTTAACCTAACCGGCTCAGGAAATCTTCTCCGGCGCAGCTGTCAGGGCAGGGGCTTCGTCGATGCGTTCCGCGGCGGCTGCGTGCATCACCATGCCTTGCAGAGCCGAAAGCGCCCCCTCGGTCAGCTCGCAGGCGAGCAGCCTTTTGGGGTTGACTGGGCGCGGCATCAGCAGTTGCCCCGGCGGCACCTGCTTGAAGCCAAGCGGTCCGTAATAAGGCTCGTCGCCCACCAGAAGCACCACGCCCCATCCCGCTTCGCGCGCGGCCTCCACCGAAATTCGAACCAGGTTTTTCCCGATGCCCCGGTTCTTGTAGTCCGGGCGGACGGCGAGGGGACCGAGCAGGAGGCCGCGGCCTTCACCTGCTATGATCCGCGTCAGTCGCACGGACGCCACCACCTTGCTCCTGTGCAGCGCCACGAAGGAAAGCGCGCGCTCGTGCGGGCCGCCCTCGCGAATGCAATGTGCTGCGCGGGTGAAGCGGGCTGGCCCGAACGCCTCGGCGTTGATCTCCTCGATTTCAGGGTCGTGCGCCGGGTCCTCCGGCTGGAATACGACGTCGGAAAGAAGCATGGCAAACGGTCCGGTGGTCTGAAAAGGACAGGAAGGCGGCATGTCGCCGCGATAGCCGCGCCACTGGCGCGTCAGCCCTTTCGTCGTCGCTCCACCCGGAAAAGCATCATCGCGTCGTTGCTCCGCAGTCGCGCCCCGCTAGCACCAAATGCGCCCGCCGTCCACCAGTTTGATGCGAATTGAGCCCGAACCGGAATTGTTGACGATGCGTTCAGGTTCGCGCCCTTGGGAATGGATCCGCCCCGTCCTAGATGTGTCTGCAACAGAAGGAGTATCACGATGGGCCTGCTTGTTGACGGCAAATGGCATGACGAATGGTATGACACCTCCCGGACAGGCGGGCGCTTTGAGCGGTCCAGGTCGCAGTTCAGGGATTTCGTGACGAAGGACGGCCGCCCCGCCGAAGGGCGCGAGCGCGGCTTCAAGGCCGAACCCGGGCGCTATCACCTTTACGTCTCCTACGCCTGTCCCTGGGCCCACCGCACGCTTATCTTCCGCAAGCTCAAAAGGCTGGAGGACGTCATCTCGGTCTCGGTGGTGCACCATTTTATGGGCGAGAGCGGCTGGACCTTCCTGAAGGAGGACGGCGCTACGGGAGACGGCCTCTACGGCTTCGACTATCTCCACCAGATCTACACCAAGGCCGATCCCCATTATTCGGGGCGGGTGACGGTTCCTGTTCTCTGGGACAAGAAGACGGAGACGATCGTCAACAACGAATCCTCCGAGATCATTCGCATGTTCAACGAGGCGTTCGACGAGTGGGGCGACGCGTCAGTCGATTTCTATCCTGCCGAACTGCGCGCCGAAATCGATGCGATCAACGAGCTCGTCTATGAGAATGTCAACAACGGCGTCTATCGCGCGGGCTTCGCAACCACGCAGGAAGCCTACGAGGAGGCCTTCCGGGCTCTGTTCGACACGCTGGACGAGCTGGAGAAGCGGCTGGGTCGTCAGCGATATCTCGCCGGCGGCCGCCTGACGGAAGCCGACTGGCGCCTTTTCACCACGTTGGTGCGGTTCGATCCGGTCTATGTGGGCCATTTCAAGTGCAATCTGCGCCGCATTGCCGACTATCCGAACCTGTCAAACTATCTGCGCGAGCTTTACCAGGTGAAGGGCGTGGCCGAGACAGTGAACCTGCATCACATCAAGGCCCATTATTATGGCAGCCACGCCACCATCAACCCGACCCGGATCGTTCCGCTCGGCCCCGAGATCGACTATATGGCGCCGCACAATCGCGACCTGCTGGCGAAAGCGGAGATGTAGCCACGCTACCACTCCGTGCTGACGGGCGCGCCCTCGAATATTTCGGCGAGCCGCCGCCGCGTGCCCGCCGTTATTCCTTTCGGCAGGTCGGCAAGCATGAAGAAGTGCGATTCGGCGATCTCCCTGTCCGGCTGGCGCTGTCCATCCTGGCGGAAGCGCGTCACCAGATAGACGGCGACGTGATCGCGCCGGCTTGCTTGGCGATTGAGGTGAATGGACCGCAGCTCCGGCGCGCCGGTGAGCTGGATGTTGCCTTCCTCGGCCAGCTCGCGGGAAAGTGAAGTTTCCATCGTCTCGCCCGGCTCCACGCCCCCGCCGGGGAGGTGCCACCCGTCCACATAGGTGTGGCGAACGAGCAGCACCGCGCGGCGTTCGGCATCGAAGACAACCCCGCGCACGCCCAGCGTCATGGGGCGCCGCAGCAGGTGGTAAAGGTGGAAAAGCCGCACCCTGAGGCGTGTAGGCCGGTTCGCTGCGGCAGGCATGATATGCTCGTCCCCGCTCATGAGCGGTAGTCCGAGGGCTGGAAAGGCAGGCGCACCTGCACTACAGACGGATCATGTTTCGGCTGGCGCATTTCTCCGACATCCATTTGGGGCCGCTCCCCGACATAACCTATCGTGACCTTCTGTCGAAGCGGATCACCGGTTTCATCAACTGGCACCGCCACCGGCGGGTGAGCCTCGACAACGGCATCATCGACCAGCTGAGCGATGACCTGCTCAGGGCCGCGCCCGATCATATCGCGCTCACCGGCGACCTGGTGAATCTCGCCCTAGATAAGGAGATCGAGATGGCGCGCCTGTGGCTGGAAGGCCTCGGAAAGCCCTCCGATATTTCCGTGGTGCCGGGCAATCACGATGCCTACGTGCCTGGCGCGATCGAAAAGATATGCGCCGCCTGGGGCGCCTATATGACGGGCGACGACACAGCCAGCCCCGCCACGCGCCATCATTTCCCCTATCTGAGACTGCGCGGACCGGTGGCGCTCATCGGTGTGTCCTCGGCGCGTGCCACCGCCCCCTTCCTCGCCAGCGGCTATTTCACCAGAATGCAGGAAAGGAAGACGGCCGAACTTCTGGAAGAGACGGGCAAGCGCGGCCTTTTCCGCATCATTCTCATCCACCATCCGCCTGTCCGCGGCGCCACGGGAACCCACAAGCGCCTCCTCGGCATCGGGCGTTTCCAGGATATGGTGCGGCGGCACGGTGCCGAGCTGGTGCTGCACGGGCATACGCATCTGGCGACCGTGCATCGCATCGAGGGTTATGGCGGCGCGACTGTGCCTGTGGTCGGCGTGGCTGCGGCCGGTCAGTCCCATGACGGCGGAAAGACGCCCGCGCACTACAATCTGCTGGAGATCGTGGGTTCGCCCGGCGCTTGGCAGGTGCAGCTCAAGAGGCGAGGGCCCGCCGAACCGGGCGGGCCGGTGGTCGAACTCTCCACACAATGGCTGGTCTCGACCGATCGCACCCCCGCATGAGGGGACTCATGCGGACGGAACCGGGCAAGGTCTACTGAAGCTCCAGCAGCCGCTGCAGTTCCGGAAAGCGGTCGGACAGGAAGAAAAGAACGCTCGCCACGCCGACGACACCGCCCGCCAGCACCAAGACGATCGCTCCGAGGAAGGCCTTCCACACGCTGGGGCGCCCCTCCGCTGGCGCGGCCTTTTCCTGCCCGTCCTCCGAATGCGCCTTCGGCCCGCGGGGCAGCGCCACCACCTCGCCCTCCACCATGCGCTGGCGCTCCACTAGCCGCTCCGCGATGTAGCGGGTGACCTGATCGGCGATGGGCTTGATTTCGGTGGATTCGGCAAGCACCACCCGGCCAAGCCGGGTGTCCCGCAGAAAACGGTAGGTGCGCCGGTCGTGCCCCAGCGTCACATGCGCCACGGCATCGATCCAGAGGCGCGGCTGCTGGCCCGAGGAGACCGCAAAATCGAAGATGGGATCGTCTTCCGGCACCTCGGCAAAGACGGGCTGAAGCTCCTGTGCGAGAAGTTCCAGACGCGTGCGGCTGGCCTCGCGCATTTCCACAACCACGTCCTCGCGGTCGGCGGCGGCCGTCTTCACTTCCCGTACGACGTCGGCGAGCCGGCGTACATTGCCCACGCTCGCCGCGCTCTGACCGGCTTCGCTCATGGGCGGTCCTCCAGAGACTGTAGCTAACGTATCGTTAACACGTCGCGGAAGGAAAATCATCCTGTGAGTGAAGGGGAAAGGCGGGAAACCCGGGAAAAGCGAAGCAGGCAGAATTGCCTGCCTGCCTTCAGCCTGGTCTTTCCGGCGCGTTTACTGCCTCAGGATCCGATTGGTGGCCGAGACCACCGCTTCGAGCGAGGCGGTGACGATGTTGGTGTTGATGCCCACGCCGAACAGCCTGCCGCCCGGATGCTCCATCTCCACATAGGCGACGGCCGCCGCATCGGTGCCGCGGCGCAGCGAGTGTTCGGAATAGTCGAACACCGACATCTCGACGCCGATATGCTTGGACAGGGCATCGACAAATCCGTCGATGGGGCCCGTACCCTTGCCGCGGATCACGATCTCCCGGCCGTTATCTAGGATGGTGGCCTCCACGATGCGCCGGCCTTTGACTTCCGGATCGGGGACGGTCTGATGATCGACGAATTTCAGGCGCGCTTCCGGCTGCTCCACATAGAGTTCCTGGAAGCGCTCATGGATTTTTTTTGAGGGCAGTTCCCGGCCTTCCGCATCGGCAATTGCCTGGATATCCTCGCGGAACTCGATCTGCAGGTTGCGCGGCAGGTTCAGGCCATAGTCGGCCTGCATGATGTAGGCGATTCCGCCCTTGCCGGACTGCGAGTTGATGCGGATGATCGCCTCATAGGTGCGCCCCACGTCCTGCGGGTCGATAGGCAGATAGGGCACCTCCCACAGCTCCTTGTTTGACTGGCGATAGGCCTTCATGCCCTTGTTGATGGCGTCCTGGTGGGAGCCGGAAAAGGCCGTGTAGACGAGTTCGCCCACATAAGGGTGGCGCTCCGGAATGCGCAGCTCGTTGGAATACTCGTAGACATCCTTGATGCGGTTGATGTCGGAGCAGTCCAGCATCGGGTCGACGCCCTGGGTGTACATGTTGAGCGCCAGCGTGACGACGTCCACATTGCCCGTCCGCTCGCCATTGCCGAACAGCGTGCCTTCCACGCGGTCCGCGCCCGCCATGAGGCCGAGCTCGGTGGCGGCGATGGCCGTGCCGCGATCGTTGTGAGGATGGAGCGAGACTATGAGGCTCTCCCGGCGGTCGAGGTTCCGGCACATCCATTCGATCTGGTCGGCATAGATGTTGGGCGTGGACATTTCCACCGTGGAGGGCAGGTTGATGATGAGCTTGTTCTCGGGCGTCGGGTCAACGATCTCGATCACCGCGTTGCAGATTTCGAGCGCCACTTCCAGTTCCGTGCCGGTGAAGCTTTCCGGCGAATACTGAAAGCGGTAGCCACCGCCGGCCTTGGCCGCCATGTCGGTGATCATCTTGGCGGCGTCGGTCGCGATCTGCTTGATGCCTGCCACGTCCTTGCCGAAGACGACGCGGCGCTGCAGCTCGCTGGTGGAGTTGTAGAAGTGCACGATGGGCCGCTTCGCACCCTCCAGCGCCTCGAAAGTGCGCTCGATCAGCTCCGGCCGGCACTGTACCAGCACCTGAAGCGAAACGTCGTCGGGCACATTGCCCTGTTCGATCGCCCAACGGGTGAAGTCGAAATCCGTCTGGGATGCGGAGGGAAAGCCGATTTCGATTTCCTTGAAGCCCATGTCGAGCAGAAGGGCGAGCATGCGCGCCTTCCGCTCCTGCCCCATCGGGTCGATGAGGGCCTGGTTGCCGTCGCGCAGGTCCACCGAACACCAGATCGGGGCTTTTTCGATGCGTTTTGACGGCCAGGTGCGGTCCGGTAGATCGACCTGCGGATAGGGCTGGTATTTGCGCGAGGCTGCCGGCATGCCCTTGGCACCCGTGCGCTGCTGTGCGGCTTGACTTTCGTTGTCCATATGTCACTCCCGGGCGGCTTCCGGCTGCGGCGAAGCAACCGTCTGCCTGTCAAGAATTCTCTTAGATCGGTGCGGGAAGGAGCGGGCCGGTGCTCGCGGCGACATCGATCGCCGGGTGCTCCTTCAACGGACCCGGCGATCGCCGATAAGGCCGAGAAGAAGGAGGCCGGAAGCAAGCGCGTGCGCCGCCGCGCAGGGGCGGGCGGTGGAAGCATAGCCGACGCAGCGTGCTCTCGTGATCATGGCGGCTTGATAGCGAAGAGGTGGGCGTGTTGCAAGCCGTTATCGATGCATACTGTGTCCGGCATCCGGATACTCGACAGGACCAGCTTGATCTTGCATCCAAATTTTCTCCTTCCCAGATGCTCCCCGCGAGGAAGGGGACGGCTGACCGGGAAGCCGGACAGCCTGCCGCCCGATCTATTCCAGTGAAATGCAGCCGAAAGGAGCGAAGTGAATGAAGCTGTATTTTTCGCCTGGTGCCTGCAGTCTTGCCGACCACATCGCGCTGCGTGAAGCCGGCCTCGACTTCGAGACCGTCCGGGTGGACTTGCGCGCGAAGACGACGGAAGCCGGCGAGGATTTCAACCGGGTGAATCCCAAGGGCTACGTGCCGGCACTGGTTTTCAAAGACGGCACGCTTCTTACGGAAAACGTGGCCATCCTCTCCTGGATTGCCGAGCAGGCGCCGCATCTGAAGCCGCAGGACACGATGGCGCGCACGCGCCTCATTGAAATGCTCGCCTTCATCAGTACCGAAGTGCACAAGCCCTTTGGCCGGCTGATGTTTGCACAGAACGAGGAGGACAAGGCCGCGCTTAAGGCACAGATCACAAGACGTCTGAAATTCCTCGCCGATGGGCTGAAGAGCGATTATCTGCTCGGCTCCGAATTCAGCACCGCCGACGCCTATCTTTACGTCATGCTTCGCTGGGCGAAGCGCCTCGGTGTCGAATTTCCGGCGCCGCTGGAGGCCTATTACGAGCGGATGGAAGCGCGGCCCGCGGTCAAGGCGGTCCTTGAGGAAGAAGGGCTCGCCAAGGCCGCCTGAATCATCCCGGCTTATGCGCCGCTGCCTATGAAGTGGCGGCGGTGCTCCGCGCCATCACCTCTTCAAAAGCCGCCTGCAACCTTTCGCGCACACCGGGGCCGGTTTTCGGTTTTGCGGGCGGGATGCCGAGATGCTCCTCGCGCAGCTCTTCCATGAACTCCTCCCAGAGCGGCGGCCCGCCTTCCTCCAAGAGCTGCGCGCGGATGGACAGCGCCTCGGTCACCGGCAGCCATTTGCGGCCCCAGGCGCCGATCATCGCAAAGACGGGCAGAAGCTCGATGCCCTTTTCCGTCAGGCTGTAGATCGCCTTCTGCTTGTGGCTCGGATCGTCCCTTTTCGAGATGACGCCTTCGGCCACCAGGCGGCGCAGGCGGTCTGCGAGGATATTGGACGCGATGCCTTCCTCGTTCAGCGAAAGCAGTTCGCGAAAATGCCGCCGGTTCCCGAACATCATGTCGCGCACCACGATGAGGGACCATTTGTCTCCCAGCACCTCAAGGGTGAGGTTGATCGGGCAGCCCGAGCGGTGAGCCTCCGCGTTCTCCAATTTTCCCGCCAATCCCATTCTCCAGAAACCGGTTGCAAAATAAGATCAGTTCATCTACCGTGCAACCAGTTGCAAAATGCAATCACATTGAGGCGGCTGACACCCCCGAGAGAATCGAACGATCGCGCCGGGAACCGCATGAGGAGAGCGCAATGGCCAAGCTTGTCTTCGCAATGAACCTGTCGCTGGACGGCTATATCGATCACGAGCACTTCGCACCGGGGCCGCAGCTTTTCCGTCACTGGATCGACTATGAGCGCAGCATTGCCGGCTCCGTGTATGGCCGCCGCATGTACGAGATCATGAGTTATTGGGACGAGGAGCGTCCCGAATGGACGGAGGATGAGCGCGAGTTCGCCGAAGCATGGCGGCGCCAGCCGAAATGGGTCGCTTCGCGCACGCTGCAGTCGGTCGGCCCGAACGCCACCCTCATCGGCGAAGATGTCGAGGCGGCGATACGGGACCTCAAGGACCAGCATTCAGGCGAAATCGCCATCGCCGGGGCCAGGCTCGCAGGAAGCCTCGCGAACCTCGGCCTGATCGACGAATACCGCCTCTACTTCCACCCCGTCGTGCTCGGCGGCGGCCAGCCCTTCTTCGACGGAGCGCGCCCGAAGCTGCGCCTCGAAGCGCGCGACCTGATCGGCGAGGACATTGTCAGGCTGACCTACGTGCCTGCCTGACCGGCCCCTCCGGATCGTCCGAATTCACCGGCAGCTCCGGCTGACCGGAGAAGGAACAACGCAGACTTGTCAGAAGGAAAGACAAAGATGAGACGTTTGGTTGCCTGGAACCTGATGACCCTCGACGGCTATTTCGAGGGCAAGACCCTGTGGGCCCTCGACTTTCACGAGACTGTCTGGGGAGACGAGTTGCACGACTTCTCCCTGGAACAGGGCAGGGAGGCCGGCACGTTGCTTTTCGGCCGGCGCACCTATGAGGGCATGGCCGATTACTGGACCAAGGCGACCGGTGACATCGCCGACATGATGAATTCGATCGACAAGGCGGTGGCGACCCGCACGCTCGATGAGGCGACGTGGAACAACACCCGGCTTCTCAAGGGTGAGGCCGTCGAAGCGGTCAGGGCGCTGAAGGCCGAGGACGGCAAGGACATTTTCGTATTCGGCAGCGCCAATCTGCTCGATTCGCTGCTTACCGCCGGGCTCGTCGATGAATACCGCATCTGTCTCGCGCCGGTGGTGCTGGGCGGTGGCAGCCCGCTGTTCAAGCCGCGGGAGAGTGAGCTGAGGATGCGCCTCGAAAGCACTCGCCCGCTCAAGACGGGCGGCGTGGTTCTCACCTACCGCATGAATGGATAGCCTTTTGCCGTGATGCCACGGAAGCGTGACCGGACGCGACGCTCCTGTCCGGCTTGATTCTGCCACTGTCGGATGGCGCCCTCCTCCTTCGTCCTTGGGGTAGCCCGGAAGGTGCCGGAACGGGGTAAGAAAAATTCCGGCGCCTTCAGGCCAAGTCTCGTCAGATAGGAGATTCCCATGCGCTACATGATGCTGATGATCCCCGCCGGCTATGAAAAGGCTCCCCCGGGGACCATGCCGGAGGATATCGAGGCGGTTTCCGCCATGATGAAATACAACGAAGCCCTGCAGAAGGCCGGCGTGCTGGTCGCTGCCGAGGGTCTGCATCCGCCCTCCATGGGCGCCCGTGTCTCCTTCGCCTCCGGTGAGCCGGTGGTCACCGACGGCCCGTTTGCCGAGGTCAAGGAAGTGGTTGGCGGCTTCTGGATCATCGACGTCGCCTCGCGCGAAGAGGCGATCGAATGGGCCAAGAAGTGCCCGGGCGGGCCGAACGAGACCATCGAGATCCGAAAGATCATGGAGATGGATGAGTTCTCCGGCGAGGTCCGCAAAATTGCCGAGGAATTTGTGGATATGCAGCACGGGCAGAAGGCTTAACGGTCTTCTGCCCCACGGCCCGAGAGCGGTGCACCATCGCCGCTCTTGATGGGGGACGCGGCAGCATGCACCATATGAAGAGCGGCCTCGCCAGCGAGGCCTGTGACTCGCGATGGAGAACCTTATGCTGCGTCCTCCGGGCTCCTCGGGCTCGCACCTTCCGCGCACCGGCATAGCTGTGCTCGACCACGAGCTGGCGGAGGAAATGGCGGTCGCCCTGGGCAACGCGGGCCGTCGCGCTGAGGAATGCCTCGGGCGGCTTTCGGCCCATCAGGGTGCGGAAGAAGAACGCGCGCGGCTTGTTCGTGAGGCGGCGGATGCCGTCTACGCCTATTTCATCCAGCGCGAGCTGTGCGGCTTCAAGCGTCACGACGACGTCGTGCGCAGCCTCGCCATTCCGCGCGCGGTGCTTGCCCGCCTCGGCGCGCGCTGAGGCTCATTCCCCGCGACAATCTGCCCTGTGCCACCGGGGCGTCTGGACAAGTGCGACCGTGGCGCATAGAAACCATCGCCGATTGCCGGGGGAAGTACCGGCCCGCACGGCGAGTCGGGCGGGCGGAATCGATGCACAGCTTCTTCCGGAAGGCATGAGGTGAAAGGACCGAGAGCCCCGTGAGCGATATCGATTCGACCCAGATGCCGGAACACACCCGCCGTGACTTCCTCTATGTGGCTACCGGCGCTGCCGGAGCCGTCGGCGCTGCTGCTGCCCTCTGGCCCTTCATCGACCAGATGCGTCCGGATGCGTCCACCCGCGCACTGGCTTCCATTCAGGTTGATGTATCGGGCGTTGAACCGGGCATGTCGCTCACGGTGAAGTGGCGCGGCCAGCCTGTCTTCATCCGCAACCGCACGGAGGCGGAGATCGAGGCCGCCCGTCAAGTGCCGCTGTCCGAGCTTAAGGACCCTGTGGCCCGCAACGCGAATCTGAATGCGGACGCGCCCGCCACCGACCTCTCGCGCTCCGCGGGCGAGGGCAGGGAGAACTGGCTCGTCATGATCGGCATCTGCACCCATCTGGGCTGCGTGCCGCTCGGCCAGCAGGGTGATTTCGGCGGATGGTTCTGCCCCTGCCATGGCTCGCACTACGACACGGCCGGCCGCATTCGCAAAGGACCCGCGCCGGAGAACATGGCCATTCCGACATTTGAATTCATCTCCGACACGGTCATCCAGATCGGCTAGGCAGGAGCAGACTTTCCATGAGCGGTGGACACTCGACCTATACGCCAAAAACCGGCCTCGGGCGCTGGATGGATGCGCGCCTGCCGCTGCCGCGGCTCATCTATGACTCCTTTGTCGCCTACCCGGTGCCGCGCAACCTGAATTACGCCTACACCTTCGGCGGCATCCTCACCCTGATGCTGGCGGTGCAGATCCTGACCGGCGTGGTGCTGGCCATGCACTATGCGGCCAACACCGAGATCGCCTTCGCCTCGGTGGAAAAGATCATGCGCGACGTCAACTCCGGCTGGCTGTTGCGCTACATGCACGCCAACGGCGCCTCGTTCTTCTTCATCGCGGTCTATGTCCACATCTTCCGCGGCCTTTACTACGGCTCCTACAAGGCCCCGCGCGAGCTTCTGTGGATCCTCGGCTGCATCATCTACCTCCTCATGATGGCCACAGCCTTCATGGGCTACGTGCTTCCCTGGGGACAGATGAGCTTCTGGGGTGCCACGGTGATCACGGGCTTCTTCACCGCGATCCCGCTGGTGGGAGACTGGATCCAGCAGCTTCTTCTGGGCGGCTTCGCGGTGGACAACCCCACGCTCAATCGCTTCTTCTCGCTGCACTATCTGCTGCCCTTCATGATTGCGGGCGTCGTCGTGCTGCACATCTGGGCTCTGCACGTGACGGGCCAGACAAACCCCACGGGCATCGAGGTGAAGCACAAGACCGACACCGTGGCCTTCACGCCCTACGCGACTGTCAAGGACGCGTTCGCGATGGTCGTCTTCCTCTTGGTCTTCGCCTACTTCATCTTCTACATCCCGAACTATCTGGGCCATCCGGACAACTACACCGAGGCCAACCCGCTTCAGACGCCGCCACACATCGTGCCTGAATGGTACTTCCTGCCCTTCTACGCGATCCTGCGCGCCATCACCTTCAACATCGGCCCGATCGACTCGAAGCTGGGCGGCGTGCTGGCCATGTTCGGTTCGATCGCGGTGCTGTTCGTCGTGCCGTGGCTGGACACCTCGAAAGTGCGCTCGGCAGTCTACCGGCCCTGGTACAAGGTGTTCTTCTGGCTCTTCGTGGCCGATGCCATCTTCCTGGGCTGGCTGGGTTCCAATCCTGCCGAGGGAATCTATGTCGCCATGGCGCAGGCGGCGACGGCCTACTACTTCGCCTTCTTCCTGATCATCATGCCGCTGCTCGGCTTCTTCGAGACGCCTCGGCGGCTGCCGAACTCGATCACCGAGGCGGTACTCGAGAAGAAGGGGACGGCGGCCGAGGTCCGGACCGTCGAAAGCTGAGCGATGCGCAAAGGGACTATGCCGATGAAAATGTTTTTCCGTGGCCTCGCCGCGCTCGGCCTTGGGCTCGCCTTCGCCGCTTCCGCGGCGGCCCAGGAGGAAGGGGAGACCGCCCACTATCCGATCAGGAAGCCTGTGGAGCAGGAGTGGTCTTTCAGCGGACCCTTCGGCACCTACGACAAGGCGCAGCTTCAGCGCGGCTTCAAGATCTACCGCGAGGTTTGCTCGTCCTGCCATTCGATGAACATGGTGGCATTCCGCACGCTCGAAGGCCTCGGCTACACCGAGGAGCAGGTGAGGGCGATCGCGGCCGAATACGAGGTTGAGGACGGTCCGGACGACAATGGCGACATGTTCACCCGGCCCGCCACGCCGTCCGATCACTTCCCCTCGCCCTTCGCCAATCCCGAGCAGGCGGCCGCTTCCAACAACGGTGCGGTTCCGCCGGACTTCTCGCTCATCGCCAAGGCGCGCGGCGCACATCGGGGCTTCCCGACCTTTATCGTCGATATCTTCACGCAATATGCGGAAGGCGGGGTGGATTACATCTACTCCCTGCTGACCGGCTATGAGGATCCGCCGGAAGGCGTGGAGATCCCCGAGGGCACCTATTACAACCCCTATTTCTTGAACGCCCCCTCGCTCGCGATGGCCCCGCCGCTGTCCGACGGCCTGGTCAGCTATGAGGACGGGACGCCCGAGACGGTCGATCAGTATGCGCGCGACGTGGCGGCGTTCCTGATGTGGGCTGCGGAACCTCATCTTGAAGCCCGCAAGCAGACCGGGTTCACCGTGATGATCTTCCTGGTCCTGTTCGGTGCGCTCGTCTACCTCACCAAGCGCAAGGTCTGGGCCGAGGTGCACTAGGCGCAATTCAGCCGGGATTTCTGTAAGGGCGCCTCGCAGGCGCCCTTTTCATTGGCGTTGATAACGGGCAAAAAGGGCGGGGGCATTTTTGATGACATCCGCACTCGAAGAAGCGCTTCTCGCTGCCATACGCACGATCCCGGACTATCCGAGGCCGGGGATACTCTTTCGCGATATCACGACGTTGCTTGGCAATGCGCGCGCCTTCCGACGCGCGGTGGACGAGCTTGTCCATCCATATGCCGGCTCCAAGATCGACAAGATCGCCGGCATCGAGGCGCGGGGCTTCATTCTCGGCGGGGCCGTGGCGCACCAGCTCTCCGCCGGCTTCATCCCCATTCGCAAGAAAGGCAAGCTACCGCACGAGACGGTGCGTGTCGCCTACAGCCTCGAATACGGCCTCGACGAGATGGAGATGCACGTCGATGCGGTCTCCGCTGGCGAGAAGGTCATCTTGGTGGATGATTTGATCGCCACCGGCGGGACGGCGGAAGCAGCGGTGCGGCTCCTGCGCCAGATGGGCGCCGAAATCGTGGCCGCCTGCTTCGTCATCGATCTGCCGGACCTCGGCGGCCGGGCGCGGCTGGAGGCGCTGGGCGTGGAGGTGCGCACGCTGATCGCCTTCGAAGGCGAGTAAAGGGCTACTCGGCCTTCACCGGCACGCGGCCCTCGAACTCCAGCACCCGTTCGCCTTTGTCGTTGAAGGCTTCCGCCTTTGAGGAAAGGAGCCGCCAGCCCGGGCGGGAGGCGATGGGCTCAAGGGAAAGATTGGTGCGCGTGAAGGTGATGGTGTCGCCTGCATAGACGGGCTTCAGCCATTTGAGATTGGAGAAGCCGGTGGGTGGGCCGAATTCCGGCCGCGAGCCCGGGCCGTCCCAGTCTTCCAGAGACTGCCTAATGCTCTGAAGATTGTAGCGCATCCACATGGCGCAGCTCTGCCAGCCGGACGCGCACAGCCCGCCGAATATGCTTTGCCTCGCGGCTTCCTCGTCGAGATGGAAGGGCTGCGGGTCGTATTTCGCCGCAAAGCGCTTGATTTCCTCCGCCGTGAAGGTGTGACGGCCGAGGGTCACCGTCTCGCTCAGCTTGAGAAAGGCATCGAGGCTCATGCGTCATCTCTCGGGTGGCGCAGGCCGAAGAAGACGGGATTGTCGCATTCCATGACGGTCTCGCCGCGCTGGTTCTTCACCACGTGGCGGAAGATCACGAGGCCAAGCCCCGGCCGCGATTTCAGGATACGGCGCGAAAGCACGGTTATGTGCCCCGAAAGCGTGTCTCCCGCCCGCACCGGCGCATTCCACCGCATCTCGGTAATCCCCGGCGAGCCTTGCGAAGTCGAGTCGAGCAGGATCGCTTCGCAGAACATGCGCATGAAAAGGGCGCCTGCATGCCAGCCGGAGCCGGCGGCGCTCAGCGCGTTTCCAGGTTCCGCTTCCTCGTCAGGGTGCGAGGGTTCAGGGTCGAATTGGCTGGAGAAGGCGGCGATCTCCTCCGCGGTCACGCGCGTTTCGGGCAGGTGGAAGACCCGTCCCTCCTGCAGTTCCTCGAAGGCCAGTTTGCGCGCGGTCATCGCCTCCTGCCGTCAGACATTGAACTTGAACAGCATCACATCGCCGTCCTGCACGACATAGTCCTTGCCCTCGTCGCGCGCCTTGCCCGCCTCGCGCGCGGCCGTCTCGCCGCCCAGGCGCACATAGTCATCATAGGCGATAGTCTGGGCGCGGATGAAGCCGCGCTCGAAATCCGTATGGATTTCACCCGCCGCCTGCGGCGCCTTCGCGCCTCTCTTCACGGTCCAGGCGCGCGCCTCTTTCGGCCCGGCGGTGAAGAAGGTGATGAGGTCGAGCAGGGCATATCCGGCATGGATCAGCCGGTTGAGCCCGGGTTCTTCCAGCCCCATGGCTTCCAGATATTCCCGCGCCTCCTCGTCGGGAAGCTGGGCTACCTCCGCCTCGATCGCTGCGGAGATCACGACGGTTTTCGCACCCTGTTCGGCGGCCATCTTTTCCACGGCGGCCGTATGCTCATTGCCGCTGGCCGCATCCTCTTCAGCGACATTGCAGACATAGAGCACCGGCTTCGAGGTCAGCAGGTTGAGTGAGCGCAGGATGCGCCTGCCTTCCTCGTCAAGTTCCGGAACCATGAGCCGCACCGGCTTTCCTTCCTGAAGCAGTGCCAGCGCCCGCTCCATCACGGGAAGCACGGCCATCGCTTCCTTGTCCTTGCCCGTGGCGCGCTTGCGCATCTGCACGATGCGCCGCTCGAGGCTTTCAAGGTCGGCCAGCATCAGCTCGGTGTCCACCGTGGCGGCGTCCGCCACCGGGTCCACCCGGCCCTCCACATGGGTGATGTCGTCGTCCTCGAAGCAGCGCAGCACATGGACGATTGCGTCCACCTCGCGGATGTTGGCGAGGAACTGGTTGCCGAGCCCTTCGCCCTTGGACGCACCGCGCACCAGCCCGGCGATGTCCACGAAGGAAATGCGCGTCGGCACGATTTCCTTCGATCCTGCGATTTCCGCGATTTTCGTGAGCCGCGCGTCCGGCACCGCCACCTCGCCCGTGTTCGGCTCGATGGTACAGAAGGGATAGTTTGCCGCCTGTGCGGCGGCCGTCCGCGTCAGGGCATTGAAGAGCGTCGATTTGCCGACATTAGGCAGTCCGACGATGCCGCATTTGAAACCCATGAATTCTCGTCCTGTAGGCGGTCAGAAAATGCTTGCAGGGCTATGGGCGAAGGTGCCGAGGATCGTCAAGCCCTCGTCCGGGTATGAAGCGTAAGGCGCGCGCGGGAAGCTCACTGCCGGCCGAGAAGCTTCTTCAGCATGGCGGCCATGGGGCCGCCTTCCGGCATTTTCGCCGGTACCTTCGGCCTTGCCTGAGGGATATGGCTCTGCCCCTTGGGTCCCGCCTTTCCCTCCGGCGATTCCGATTTGTTCTCGCGGGCTTTTATAGCAAGGCTCACCTTGTTCATGAAGCCGGAATCGTCGCCTTCCGCCAGAAGGGCGATATGTTCTGCCACCGCGTCGAGCATCGGTTCGAGCCATTCATGGTCGGCCTTGGCGAAGTCCGATAGAACGTGGGCATTGACCCGCCCCTTGTCGCCCGGATGCCCGATGCCGATGCGCACTCGGCGGTAGTCCTTGCCGCAATGCGCGTCGATCGACTTGATCCCGTTGTGCCCGCCAGCGCCACCCCCTTTCTTGACGCGCAGCTTGCCGGGCGCAAGGTCGAGCTCGTCATAGAGCACGATCAGGTTTTCGGGCTCGAGCTTATAGAAACGCATCGCCTCGCCGACCGCCTGGCCGGAAAGGTTCATATAGGTCTGGGGCTTCATGAGAAGCACCTTCTCGGCCCCGAGCCGGCCCTCGCAGACGAGGGCGTTGAATTTCTTCGTCCAGGGCGAAAAGGAATGGCGGCGGGCGATCGCATCCGCCGCCATGAAGCCGACATTGTGGCGGTGGCCGGCATATTGCCGGCCGGGATTGCCAAGCCCTGCGATGATAAGCATGGGACAGGGCCCCACGGTATGAGTTTATTCCTGGCTCTCGCCTGCAGCCCCGCCTTCGGCGCCCTCGCCAGACTCGGCCTCCTCTTGCTCGAGCTTCAGGCCAGCAGGGGCGGCGATAGTGGCAATGGTGAAGTCGCGATCGGTGATCGTGGGCGTCACGCCTTCCGGCAGCTTCACGGCCGAGATATGCACCGAATCGCCGATGTCTAGGCCCTCGAGATCCACTTCGATGGCGTCCGGAATGGCGTTGGCCGGGCAGGTGAACTCGATCTCGTGGCGCACCACGTTCAGGACGCCTCCGCGCCGAATGCCGGGCGCCTTGTCCTCGTTGATGAAGTGCGCGGGCACCATCACCGTCACGACGGTATCCCTGCCGACGCGCAGGAAGTCCACATGCATCAGGAAACCGCGCACCGGATCAAGCTGATACTCGCGCGGCAGCACCTGCAGCTTCTTGCCATCCACATCGATGTTCGCCAGTGTGGTCATGAAGCCACCGGCGTGAATGCGTTGAAAGACGTCCTTGTAGGGAAGCGCGATCGAAAGAGGGGGCTGCTTTTCGCCGTAGATGACGGCGGGAACCTTGCCGTTGCGCCGAAGAGCCCGGGCGGCCCCCTTGCCGACCCGTTCGCGCGCCTCGGCCTTCAGTTCATAGGCCTCATGGCTCATGGGCTTATCCTTTCACGTTTTCGGAGCTGTTTCGGAAGGCGCGGGCCGCCCGAAACGAGAAAGCCGCCAGCGGCGTTTTACGCCTGCGGCCGGCTTCCGTCCGCGTTGCCTCCAAGGGTGTCTGCGCGGACGCGCGGTCTATAGCGGATGGGAGGGTAGGGCGCAAGGCGCGATCCCGCGGCGAATCGCGCCCATGCGATCCGCTTCGCGGGAGGGACATGTTCGGCACGCCGCCGGCTAATTGAACAGGCTGGAGACCGATTCCTCGGATGCGGTGCGCGAGATCGCTTCGCCGATCAGGTCGGCAATCGTGATCACGCGGATGTTTCGGGCCGCTTCCACGGCCGAGGTGGGCTGGATCGAATCGGTGATCACCAGCTCCTTGAGCTTCGAACCCGCTATGCGGGCCGCCGCCCCGCCGGAAAGCACTCCATGGGTGATATAGGCGGTCACGCTCGTTGCGCCGCCTTCAAGCAGAGCCTCGGCCGCGTTGCACAGCGTTCCGCCCGAGTCCACTATGTCATCGACAATGAGGCAGTCGCGGCCGCGCACATCGCCGATGATGTTCATCACCTCCGATTCCCCCGGCCGGTCGCGCCGCTTGTCGATAATGGCGAGCGGCGCATCGATGCGCTTGGCAAGCGAGCGTGCGCGCGCCACGCCGCCCACATCGGGCGAGACGACCATCACGTTTTCGAGCTTGTAATGCGCCTTCACGTCGCGCGCCATCACGGGCGCGGCGAAGAGGTTGTCCGTGGGGATGTCGAAAAAGCCTTGGATCTGCGCGGCATGCAGGTCGAGCGTCAGCACCCGGTCAGCCCCCGCCCGCGTAATCAGATTCGCCACCAGCTTGGCCGAGATGGGGGTGCGCCCTGCGGTTCGCCTGTCCTGCCGCGCATAGCCGAAATAGGGCAGCACCGCCGTGATCCGCCGGGCAGATGAACGGCGGAAGGCGTCGATCATGATGAGTAGTTCCATCAGGTGATCGTTCGCCGGATATGAAGTCGACTGCAGAACGAACACGTCCTCGCCGCGCACGTTCTCCTGGATCTCGACGAAGATTTCCTGGTCCGCGAAGCGGCGCACCAGTGCCTTTCCAAGGGAGAGGTTTAGGTATCGGGCAACGGCATCGGCCAATACCCGGTTTGAGTTGCCCGCAAAGAGCTTCATGAACTGTCCTCGGCGGAAGGCCCGACTTGACACCCGGGCTTTTAGCGGTCCTGACCGCTATTGCAAGCGTTGCCCGAAAGAAAATTGCCCTTCATCCTCAACCTGAAGTCACCTTTCGGGCTGTTAAATGACCTTCAGGCCGGGCTGGCGGAAAGCCATGTCACCAGTGCGTCGATCGTCCGTTCGGCGATGGCCTCCATCGTGGCGGGTGTGACTGCGGACCAGCCTTCTCCGGCTCGGCTGCTCTCCTCCATCTGCCCCTGAATCCGGTGCAGACGGTTGCCCGCCGGGTCGAGCACGTCCCAGACATAGATGACGCTGGTGTAGCCGTTTTCGGAGATGGTCGAGAAATAACCCTTCACCAGAAGGGTTGCGCCTTCGGCCTCGCGCGTGATCGTCAGGCCCCGCTCGCCGGCGCTTGAGGAAAGCCGGGCGGACAGCGGCTGCACCGCTTCCGTCGGCGCGCCGATCACCGGCGCGAACTGCACGCGCGCGGAGGTGACGGAGGGCAGGGCAGCGGTTGCCGTACCGCGCGTCCTGTTTTGCGCGGTCGCGGTGCTCTGCGCGTTCGCGCCATCCCGGGGCGAAAGGCCGGCCGAATCCACGCCAGCGCACCCGGAAACTGCCGCTGCCATGAGAAGCAATGCCGCCGTTTTCAAGCGCTTCATGCCCTATTCCCCGCGTTGACCCGAAGGAAACCCCGCAAACCTTAAGGTTCGCCTATCTTATGATCAAATCGAGTTCGTGGCGAGAAAGCGGCTCGGGCGCCGACTCGGTGGTCAGATAGGTGCGGCCGAGCGTCATGGCCGAACCGGAGTCCGAATCCATGATGATCATGTGGGCGAACAGCGTCATATGCGGTGCGATCGCTTCCGGGTTTCCGGAATAGAACATGGGCTGGTCCATCCACGAAGGAGAGAAACGCGCGCCGAGCGAATAGCCGCAGGCGTTCAGCCGGTGCCTCGTCAGCCCGCGCGCTTCCATGACGCGGGCATGTGCGTCGAAGACGTCGCCGAAGGTGTTGCCCGGCACCATGGCCTTTTCCACGGCCATCAGCGCATCCCGCGCGGCTTCGTACAGCTCCTGATGCCGCCGGGAGACCTTTCCCGTCAGCACCGTGCGCATCATCGCCGCGTGGTAGTGATGATAGACGCCCGCCCATTCGAGCGTGAGCTGGTCATTCTTGGAGAGCTTCCGCCTTCCGGCCTTGTACCGGCACAAGAGCGCATCCGGGCCCGAGCCGATAATGAATTCGTTGGCCGGATAATCGCCTCCGCCCGCAAGCACCGCGCCCTGCATGGCCGCCAGTATGGCCGCCTCGTCTCCACCCTGTTTGATGAGTGGCAGGGCGGCATCCAGTGCGTCGTCGGCGAGGCTTGCCGCGCGTCTCACCTTCTCGATCTCGGCCGGGCTCTTGAGCAGCCTCAACCGCGCCACGAGATCGGAGGCATCTTCGGTTTTCCCGAAGGTCTTGAGCTGTTCGTCCAGCAGCATGCCGTTTTTGGCAGTTAGGCCGTGCGTGTCATATTCCACGCCGATGCGGCAGCCGAGCAGGTCGAGATCGTTCAGGAGATTGCGCAGATCGGCCGCCGGATTGGCGCCATGGCGGTCGTTCCACACCACGATGTCTTCAATGATCGAGGTGTGGCGCGCCTGGCGCAGGTCGGCCGATCGCGTTAGAAGCACCATCGAGCCGTCCGCCTTCACCACCAGGCACTGGAAGAAGCAGAAGCCGAAGGTATCGTAGCCGGTCAGCCAGTACATGCTTTCCTGCGCGAACAGGAGCAGCGCGTCCAGCTTGCGCTCCGACATTTCGATGACGAGACGGTCCCTGCGGGCGTCGAACTCGGCTCGGTCGAAGTGAAGGGCCATCAGAATTCCTCCAGTGAGATCGCCGAAATCTGCCGCCCGTAATCGGGCTCTCCACGGTGCGTTGCGCGGCGATAGGAATAGAAGTTTTCCGTATCCGCATAGGTGCAGTGGCCTGTGGACGCAGCCCGCACCCCTGCCCGGGCGAGCCTGTCGAGCGTATAGGCGGGAAGGTCGAACATCGCATGATCCGGCCTTGCCGACGGTCTGAAGTAGCGGGCGTTCTCCCTATCGGTCGCGGTGAACCGCTCGACGAATTCCGGACCCACTTCGTAGTTCTCCCCGCTGATGGATGGGCCGAGCACCGCGACGATCCGTTCGCGCGCGGCGCCCAGACGCTCCATGGCGGCGATCGTGTTTTCAAGCACGCCTGAAAACGCACCCCTCCAGCCTGCATGCGCTGCCCCGATCACGCGCGCCTCGGCATCGGCAAAGAGCACGGGGCCGCAGTCCGCCGTCAGCACGCCAAGCGCCAGGCCAGGCAGGCGCGTCACCATGGCGTCGGCACGCGGGCGCGTGCCGGGGAACGGCGCTTCCACGATCACCACGTCGGCCGAATGGCATTGGTGTAGGGTTATCAGCCGATCGGTCGCCACATTCATCCAGGCTGCAGCGCGGCGGCGGTTTTCGGCGACGGCCTCCGCCGAATCGCTAGAGCCCAGCCCCACATTCAGGCCGCGGAAAATACCTTCGGACACGCCACCGGCCCGGGTGAAGAAACCGTGCCTGATGCCGTTGGCCCGCGCGGTTTCGAGCAGCGGCGACCGGACAGGTTCCGGTCTCGTCATGTCCAGCATACGCATCTTCCGGTCTGTTGGTCGGCCGCGGATCGTGAGGCAGGGGAAGGTGTGTGTCAATGCGGCGCGTCGAACGGCGGCACCGTCACGTTGTCCGGCAGCACCGCCAGAACCTTGAACAGCGTGCCCATCTGCTCCGGTCCGGCAAGCCGCTCCACCTCATCGCGAATGCGCTCCTGCTCTTCGGCACTCCTGCCCGCGCCCAGCCGTCCGGCGCGTTCAAGAAGCCCGAGTCCAAGGAGGAATTCCCCCTGCGGCATCAGATGCACGGAAAGCCCGTGGCCGCGCGCGATCCTTGCCAGAGCCGCAAAATCCACATGGGCGGTAAGGTCCGCCTCGCCGGGGTCGGCCAGCACCTCCGCATAGGCATGACCGCGCACGGCCTGCAGCGTGTCGCCAAGTGCCGGCCCCTCGTAGCCGTAGTCGATGAAAAGCCCGGCTCCACCCTGTTTCGCCAGCCTCTCGCTGATCGTCTCCATTAGCGCTTCGCGGGCGGGCGCAATCTCCAGGATCGCGCCCTGCGGCGCCGCTCTGGCCTCAGGCGGCAGGAGCACAGGATCCGGCGCGCCGGGACCGGCCATCAGGGTGAGGGTTCCGTCTTCGGCGAGTCCCACGACCCGCTCGCGCCAGCCCGCCTGCGTCTTGACGTACTGCCTCACCGGCACCGCATCGAAAAGCTCGTTGCCGGCGATGAAGAGCGGGCCTTCGGGCAGCGCGTCCACGTGGCTGTGCCATTCCAGCGGAGCGGGCGATGCCGCAAGCGTCTGTTTCTGAACGGCGGCAAGCCGCGGGCTTGCCTCGATGAGTGCGAAGCGGTTGCCGGCGGCAAAGTCCGGGTCGAGCTTGGCGAAGGTGCGCAGCATGTCCTTCATCATCGTGCCGCGGCCCGGGCCGATCTCGGCAACGATGGCTGGCCTTGGGGCGCCGCAGGCCTGCCAGGCCGCGTAGAGCCATACCGCAACCAGCTCGCCGAACATCTGGCTTATCTCCGGCGCGGTCGTGAAGTCGCCCTCGGCGCCGAAGGGATCGCGCGTCGTGTAGTAGCCATGCTCCGGATCGAAGAGGCAGAGCGCCATGTAATCGGCCACGCTCATCGGACCTGTGGCTTCGATGAGGCAGCTTATCTTTTGCGCAAGCTTGCTCATGTCTCCTGGCCTGCCGGCGCAGGTTTGCGCGCCGTCAGCATCGCCCACAATCCGGCCGCCACCATCGGCAGGGAGAGCACCATGCCCATGGTCAGCCATCCGCCCATGAGATAGCCGATATGCGCATCGGGCATGCGGAAGAACTCGACGAAAATGCGCGAGAGCCCGTAGCCGCAGACGAAGGCGCCGCCGACGAATCGCGGCGTTTTCAGGCTCAGCCGCCGATGCGTCAGCAGGCGAAGCACGCAAAAAAGCACAAGGCCTTCGAGTGCCGCTTCATAGATCTGGCTCGGATGGCGCGGCAGTGGCCCGCCATCGGGGAAGATCACGCCCCACGGCATGTCGGTCGGCCGCCCCCACAGCTCGGAATTTATGAAATTGGCAAGCCTCACGAGGCCGAGCCCTACCGGCGTGCCGGCGGCAACCGTATCGAGCAGGCTCCAGGGATTGATGCCGCGCGAACGCGCGAACAGAACCATCGCGAGGATGGTGCCCAGCATGCCGCCGTGGAAGGACATGCCGCCCTGCCAGACGGCGATGATGTCTAGTGGGTTCTCAATATAGCGCGGCAGGTCGTAGAACAGCACATAGCCGGCCCTGCCGCCCAGAACCACGCCCGCCGCCGCCCAGACCACGAAGTCGTCCAGATCCTGCGGCTTCATGGGCGGGGTATCGTTCGCCCACAGGTGAGGGGTGGTGACGAGCCGCTTGGCGTACCACCATGCAAACAGGATGCCCACCACATAGCCGAGCCCGTACCAGTGAACGGCAACAGGGCCGATCTCAAAGATGACCGGATCGATGTTCGGGAACGGCAGGGCGGACATGGGCAGGAGGAGAAGATAATCCGTCAAGCGCGCCTCCTTTTGCGTCCGCGCGGAGCTATGCGAGACGATTGCGGCAAGGTCAAGCCCGCGAAGCGCAAGGAGCCGCTTGCATTCACCGCCCCAGCGCCTTACCTCCATAAGCTCATCAGGAGGCATCGCCATGACCGACGGGACGAACCGGATCCTCGACGAATTCGCCAGGATGGTAACGGATGCAGCCGGCGCTGCGCAGGGTGTGCGGCGCGAGTTCGAGAATCTCTTCCGCTCGCAGACGGAACGCCTGCTTCATTCCATGGACCTCGTCCAGCGGGAGGACTTCGAAGCCGTGCGCGAAATGGCCATCAAGGCGCGCGAGGAGAACGTCGAACTGGCGAGGCGAATCGAGGCCCTTGAGGCCAGGCTTGCCGCCCGTGAGGCCGCAGGGACGGCCGAGAAGCCCGCTGGCGGGCGCTCAAGGAAATAATTCAATAAAATTTTTCCGTGTGTTTCTGCCGGTACCCGGGCAGAAAAAACGCTGGCATGTGAGTCAGTTACGCCGCTTGGCTGGGTGAGCGCGCAAGCGGCTATCCACATGGTCCAGCCTCATCCCCTAAAAAAGGGCTGGTCAGCCGTCCTGCTATCAATAGACTGAAATTGCTTAATGATTCGTAGCGGATCATCGGCCGGGTAGGGGCGGGCCCGTCATTCACCTGTACTTCCTCGCTCCACTTGAGTGTCAAACGTATTCGGGTCGCGTGCTTGGAACCGCATGTGCCAACGGCGGTGCTTTGTCTGCCGCTAAGGGAACGGGAAAGGGATTTATGAGCCTCCTTCAATTCGACGTGACGCGTGGCGCTCATCCGGTGGATGTGATCGAGCATGTCGCTCACTCCAACGACTGGAGTTTCGAGCGCAATGGCGATGACGAAATCGCCATCTCGGTCGCCGGTACCTGGACGGACTATCACGTCTCATTCTCCTGGATGGAGGAGTTCGAGGCGCTGCACGTCGCTTGCGCCTTCGATCTGAAGGTGCCCGAGCAGCGCGCGACGGAGGTGATGCGCCTTGTCTCGCTCATCAACGAGCAGATGCTGTTCGGCCATTTCGACCTTTGGGAGCGGGAGGGCGTGATCATGTTCCGCCAGTCGCTGGTGCTTGCCGGCGGGCTGGAGCCCACGGGGCAGCAGGTCGAGGTCATGCTCAACAGCGCACTGGAGGCCTGCGAGTGCTACTATCAGGCCTTCCAATACGTGATCTGGTCCGGGGCCACCGCCCAGGACGCGCTCAACAGCGTTCTGTTCGAGACATTCGGCAGGGCTTGAGGCTGCGAATGAGCGACCGGCCGCCTCAGATCACCTATGCCGATTTCGAGAAGGTCGAAATTCGGATCGGCACCGTCGTGGAGGCCGAGCCCTATCCGGAGGCGCGCAAGCCCGCGATCAAGCTGAAGATCGATTTCGGACCGGAGATCGGCATCAAGAAGTCCTCGGCCCAGATCACAGTCCACTACACGCCCGAGGCGCTTGTCGGCCGTCAGGTGATGGCCGTCACCAACTTTCCGCCGCGCCAGATTGGCAAGTTCATGTCGGAAGTGCTCACGCTCGGTTTTGCGGACGAGCAGGGCGCGGTGGTGCTCGCCACGGTGGACAAGCCCGTACCGAACGGCAGCAGGCTGCACTGACGCGGCGCTCACCGTCAGGGATGAACCGCCGCAGTATGGCGGCGGCTTCCCGCATCCGCTACAGCCGCGCCTCCATCATGCGGGCACGCGGATCAGCACACGCAATCCGCCCATGGGGCTGTCCTGCAGCGCGATGTCGCCGCCATGGCTTCGTGCGATGTCGCGGGCGATGGAAAGGCCCAGCCCCGTGCCGCTCTCGTCCTGGTTCCGCGCCGTGTCGAGCCGCACGAACGGCTTGAACACTTCCTCGCGCTTTTCCTCCGGAATGCCGGGGCCGTCGTCGTCTATGGTGATGGTGAGCATGCCCCCGCCATGTCTGGCGTTGAGGGAAACGGTCGAGGCGTAGCGGAAGGCGTTGCCGATCACGTTATCGAGAAGGCGTGCGAAAGCATTGGGGCGCACCAGCACCTCGTTCGCGCCCGAAAGCGTTGAGGAAAAGGCGCGCCCGCGTAGACGCGCTTCCTCCTCCGTCTTGCTCAGAAATGCGGAGAGATCGAATTTGCCGGCCTCCTCGGACGCTTCCCCCCGGGCAAAGTCGAGATAGCCCTCCAGCATCGTGCGCATTTCCTCGATATCCTGGTCGAGCGCCGCTATGTCGGCACGGCTGCGCGCCACGGCAAGCTGAAGCTTGAAGCGGGTGAGGATCGTCCGCAGGTCGTGGCTCACCCCCGTCAGCATGGCTGTGCGCTGCTCGATCTGCCGCTCGATGCGCTCGCGCATCTGCAGGAATGCCGTGCCCGCCCGGCGCACCTCCTCGGCGCCGCGCGGCTGGAAGTCGTCGGTCGGGCGCCCCTTGCCGAAGCTCTCGGCAGCCTCGGCAAGCTGCAGGATCGGCCGTATCTGGTTGCGTAGGAAGGCGATCGCGATCGTAAGCAGCACCAGCGAGGTGCCCACCATCCACAGAAGGAAGATATGCGTGTTGGAGGCGTAGGCCTGGCTGCGGCGCGCGAAGACGCGCAGCACTTTGCCGTCGAGCTGGACGCGGATTTCGATAATGTTCGAGTTGCCCACCGTATCCAGCCAGAAGGGGCGGTTGATCTGGCGCGTGATTTCTTCCGAGAGCGTCCGGTCGAGAAGCGAGAAGAAAGGTTTCGGCCCCGGCGGGGGCAGCGGCTCCGGCGGGTCGATGCTGATCTGAAGCGCCAGGCGCTCCTGCGCGATACGGATGATCTGCGCGTAATCCGAATCCTGCGGATAGGTTTCGATCACATCGATGATCGCCGCGATGTCGCGGGTGACGGCCTGGGACAGGCGTTGCGTCACCGTCTGCCAGTGGCGCTCCATGAAAACGAAGGCGATGACGGACTGAAGCAGGATCATGGGCGCGATCACGATGATCAGCGAGCGCGCGTAGAGTCCCTTGGGCATGTAGTACGAGATCGAGCGCCAGAACCGGCGCCAGGCCGCGCGTGCCAGCCGGCCCGCACGCACGATGCGCGCCAGCATCACGCTCCCTTCGGCCCGGTATTGCTCGTATCCCGCCATGGTTCCTTCCATTTTCCGGCGCCAGTGTAGAGCCAATCATGGCCAGATTGAACCATTCCGCCACAGCGGCCCGATGCCGCCCTATAAGGTGTTGATGCAAAGGCACGCATCGAGGCCCGTTGGCCCTGCTTTGGTCCTTCAGGCTGCGGACGGTGATCTTCTTGAAACGAATTGCGCCCGTTCCCATATCTTTGGCGGCCGGTTGCCTGAAGGGACCGGCCGAACGCCGAAGGAGTTCGGCTCCAGGCGTCTCTCGTATCCATGTTGCTCGAATGGAGGATGTGGCTATGAGAACGAGTATCGACCTTTCCCCCTTCTACCGGTCGAGCATCGGCTTTGACCGGATCTTCAATCTTCTTGAGAACGCTACAGGGTTGCAGGCCGTCGACGACGGGCCTTCCTACGATATCGCCAAGACAGGCGAGGATGATTACCGCATCACCATGGCTGTTCCCGGCTTCACGCCGGAGGAGCTTGAGGTGACGCAGGAAGAACACCTGCTTGTCGTCAAAGGCGACAAGAGGCAGGACGATGAGGGTGTCGAATATCTGCACCGCGGCATCGCAACCCGTTCTTTCTCCAGCCGCTTCGAGCTTGCTGACCATGTGAAGGTCCTGGGTGCTCGGCTCGAGAACGGCATGCTGGTGATCGATCTGCGCCGCGAGGTGCCGGAGGCGCTGAAGCCGCGCCGGATCGACATCCAGACCGAGGCGCCGGCTCCGCGCGCGATCGAGCAGCAGAAAAAGGCTGCCTGAGTGCCGCGAGGCAGAATGCTGGCCCGCACCCCGTGCGGGCCGTCTGTTTCCATTTTCGGTGAGCAAGGGAAGGAGTGATCATCGATGGCTAACACGATTGAGCGCAAGATAGAGGAGAAAGCCCTCGACATCGTGAACGTTGTGATCGGCCTAGCGCTGGTGCTCTCGCCCTGGGTGCTTGGCTTTTCGGCCGAGCAGGCCGCCGCCTGGAATGCTTGGGTGGTCGGCGCGCTCATCGCGCTGATTGCCGCTGGCGCGCTGTTCGCCTTCGCTGCCTGGGAAGAGTGGGCCAACCTCGTGCTTGGCATCTGGGCGGTCCTGTCCCCCTGGATTCTGGGCTTTGCCGCCGTCAGCGCGGCGATGTGGGTCCACATGATCGCCGGCCTGATCGTGGCCGTCCTGGCGGGGCTGGATCTTTGGTATGTGAGCAAGCGGCCCTCCACAGCCTGATCGGCCGTCAGAGTCAGTCAGCCCGGCCGCCGCGCGGCCGGGTGTGATCGTTTGCGTCTGGAGGAAAGTATGGAGCGCAACCTCTTCGAGGAACCGGTTTCGATCACGATAGGGCTTGGCTATCCCGCGGATGTGGAGAGTGTGGAGGACGCCTATGCGGTACTTGCAGAGTGGCCGCAGGGCTCGCGTGATCCGGCGTGCCAGGCAGCTATGCGGGCCTGCCGTGCCGCCCTTCGAGGCGAGGTGGATGCCGCTGCCGCGCGGGACGCCTTCGTCCGTTTCGCCAAGCGCAGCGGCATTCTCACGCCCGCCCCCGATGCCGTGATCGCAGCAAATGCGAGGGCGGCTCTGGCGCCGAGCATGTCCGCATCCGCCCAGCGCGGCGGATGACGCCACGTCGGAACAATACCTTATTTTCATTGCATTTGTTGCCGGCACGGTCCGCCGTCGATTTTCGGGCGGGTGCCGGCGGTAGAGATCGGCAAGGCAGGAGCATGTTCCGCCGCTTGGAAGTTCCGCCTTGCTTTCACCACGATCCCGTGAGAAGGTGCCAAGACGCTCGGGTGGTTGCAGACCCGGAGACTGGAAGCGTTTTTGGACGACCCTTTCCCCGACTTCGTAACTTCTTGGCGGTGGCGAAGCCACGCATGTCGCGTGGACGCCGTTACTCCAACGGGAAAGGAGCTTCCCCATGGCCCAGACAGGCACCGTAAAATTTTTCAACGCAACCAAAGGCTTCGGCTTCATCACGCCGGACGATGGCGCGAAGGACGTCTTCGTGCACATCTCCGCGGTAGAGGCTTCCGGCATGCGCTCGCTCGTTGACGGGCAGAAGGTTTCCTTCGACGTCGAGCCCGACCGCATGGGCAAGGGTCCCAAGGCTGTCAATCTCGCGTCCGCCTGAATCCGGGCGCGTTCGACGTACGATTTTTATGGAAGGCGCGAGAGAAATCTTGCGCCTTTTTCACATGCCTCTGTGCGCGTATGTGCGCCGTCTAAAAAGCTGACACAAAAGTTTCGCTTGCCGGATTCGGCAAAATGAGGGACACTTGACCCGTTCGGGCATTTGCCGGCCCGGAGACTGGAATAGCATGCCCCGGCATACGACACTGAGAAAGGCTCCCGGGATACCACGCCGCAGAAATCCGACAGGGTCGCGCGTGAGCTGACTGTTTCTTCTCCCCCAGTAATGACCAGGACACCCCGCGGGTTTGCTGAAGTCGGCCCGCTTGATTGGAAGTAACGGGAGAAAAGGATTCGCTCCATGCCCCAGACTGGTACCGTCAAGTTCTTCAACCACGCCAAGGGATTCGGCTTCATTACGCCGGACGTCGGCGATAAGGACGTCTTCGTCCACATCTCGGCGGTGCAGGCCTCCGGCCTGCCGGGGCTCGAGGACGGGCAGAAGGTGACCTTCGACACCGAGCCGGACAAGCGCGGCAAGGGACCGAAGGCGGTCAACCTCACGCTCGGTTGATTCCGCAGCCGGCCGCCTCGTTTGGCGCGATTTCCAACGCCGGCCGCCAGGCCGGCGTTTTGCATTTGGGCAATGCCAGGAAAGTGGATACCGGTTTTCGTCCGGAATTACGTAAAATAAACAATAAGTTATACTCTTTCCCGGAAACACGGAAAGGGCCTTAGACAGATGCGTCACGATCTCTCGGAACCACGCCCCCATATTGCCGCGTTTACCGTTCAGTTACCGTTCAGCTACGCCGCGGTAACATCCGGCGCAATCTAGGACGGGTGAGCCGCGCGACGTATTGGAGAACCGAGATGAGACGCATATTCAAAACAGCCGTGCTTGGCCTGGCGGTGGCGGCAACCACGCTTTCGGCAATTCCAGCGCAGGCGGACCACCGCTGGCACCGCCATCATCACCGCCATCACGACAGGGGCGGTGAGCTCGCCGCGGGTCTTGCGGGCCTTGCGTTCGGCGCCATCGTCGGCGGAATCCTCTCGCAGCCGAGCGGCCGAGTCTATATCGATCCGCCGGCTCCGCGTTACCGGTATTACGGGCCGGCCCCGGCCTATAGCGGCCCCGTGACCTATTACCGGGCCGAGCCATGGTCCCCCGAGTGGTACCGGGCCTGCAGCATCCGCTATCGCAGCTTTGATCCGCGGTCCGGCACGTATCTCGGCTATGACGGCCATCGCCATTTCTGCGAGATCAGGTAGAAAGCAACGGCTGAGCGGCTGCGGGAGAGCGCACCTGCGATCCCGCAGACCGCGGCCGTGCCCATTGCGGGTACAGAGCAGCTATCCTCTATAGGGCCGGGCAGAACCCGAGATAAACCCGCGTGACTGCGCGCTCCGGCACGCCGCGGACCTTTCGAACGATTTCGAGACGTCAGATCAGAAATGGATTGTTGCGGCGTTCGTCGCCGAATCTGCCTCCCGGCCCGTGGCCGCACAGAAAGCCGACATCGTCGCCTAGCGGAAGAAGCTTGTCCTTTATGGAACGGATGAGCGCGCCATGGTCGCCGCCCGGCAGATCCGTCCGGCCGATCGAACCGTTGAAAAGCACGTCGCCCACATAGGCGAATTTCGCGTTCGCATTATAGAAGACGACATGCCCCGGCGCGTGCCCCGGGCAGTGCAGAACCTCGAATTCATGGCCGGCGAAGGAGACCACATCGCCTTCGTTTAAGAAGCGGTCCGGCACGACATTGCGCACCGTGTCCGCCAGGCCGAACATCTGGGCCTGATCCGTCAGGTGAAGCAGCATTTCGCGGTCGCCCTCATGCGGCCCCAGGATTTCGACGCCGAGCGCGTCCTTGAGGTCCATGGCTCCGCCGGCATGGTCGATATGGCCGTGTGTCAACCAGATCGCTTCGGCCTTTATTCCCGCCTTCTCGATCGCGGCCCGGATACGCTCGACTTCCCCGCCCGGATCTATCACCACGCCACGCTTTTCCCCATCGTCAAACAGGATCGTGCAGTTCTGCTGGAAGGGGGTGACGGGAATGATCGCGGCTTTGAGCATGGTCATTGCATGTGTTTCGTTGACGCATCTCGTCAAGTGGCGGGGACATAAAGGCGGCGGATATTTGATCCGTTTCCGCTTGGCGCCACAGGGTTCTGAAAGCGAACGGGCGGCATGTGCCGCCCGTTCCAAAGCCTGTGTCGAAACGCCCTCAGGCTTTCTTCATGGAACTCATTACTGCGCCAACCACGGCCGTCAGCACGGCGCCGCCGACGCCACCGCCGACGATGTCACCGAGAATGCCGCCAAGCGCGCCGCCGTCGCCCATGCTCGAAAGCAGCGCGCCGCCGCCCACGCCACCAACGATGCCGCTGATGATCATGGGCAGGTGCCCCATGGCTGCTTTCTTGAAGGCTGCGCCGACCGCCTCGCCGCCGACGATCCCCGCTATAGCCTGCACGATAATGGGAACAAGCGCTTCCATGTGCTTCCCTCCTCGAACACCGGCTCCCTCAGCCGGCATAACCATGAAACCCCGAATTCGACTAAAGTCAAACGAGGCGGGTCCTGTGAGGTGGAAGCAGGGGCGGCTTGGGCGCCTGCTACTCGGCCGCCATCCGCTGGCGCGGCTGCACTTCCTCGGCGTAGTCTTCCATCAAAAGTCGAGCGATTTCACCCACTTGGAAGTTGTAGGGGCCGATCTCGGACACCGGCGTGACCTCCGCCGCCGTACCCGTCAGGAAGCACTGTTCGAAGCCTTCGAGCTCCTCGGGCATGATGGCCCGCTCGACCACTTCGATGCCGCGACGGCGAGCAAGATCAATCACTGTGCGTCGGGTGATTCCATCCAGGAAGCAGTCGGGCTTGGGCGTGTGCAGCACACCGTCCTTCACGAAGAAGATGTTGGCGCCTGTCGCCTCGGCCACCTGTCCGCGCCAGTCGAGCATCAGCGCGTCGGAATAGCCCTTGGCCTCGGCGGCATGCTTGGAAATCGTGCAGATCATGTAAAGGCCGGCGGCTTTGGACTTCGACGGGGCGGTGCGCGGGTCGGGCCTGCGATACTCGGCGATGTCGAGCCGAATGCCCTTCAGCCGCTGCTCCGGATCGAAATAGCTCGGCCACTCCCAGATGGCGATGGCGACGTTAATCCGGTTCTTCTGGGCCGAAACGCCCATCATCTCGCTGCCGCGCCAGGCGATCGGGCGCACATAGGCGTCCTTGAGCCCCTGCTTGGCAAGAAGCTGCCGGCAGGCGTCGTCGATCTCCGCCACGCTGTAGGGGATGCGGAAACCCAGAATGCGTGCCGATTCATGCAGCCGTTCGGTATGCTCCGTCAGCTTGAAGATCTCGCCCCCATAGGCGCGTTCCCCTTCGAACACGGCGCTCGCGTAATGCAGACCGTGGGTGAGTACGTGAATCTTGGCATCGGCCCATTTGACGAATTCGCCGTTGAACCAGATAAAGCCGTCAAGCTGATCGAAGGGAACAGATGCCATTTTAAGCCTCTCCTGAGGGATCTGGGGGCCGGCCGGAAGCCGGCAATCCTGGGCAAACACCGATTATGCCGGAACCGGACGGGTCGACGCAAACCCGCTTTAAAGGGAAATTCCGGAAAAACGGCCTCAACACGTCTTTTATTCGCTATAACGCGAAAAAGCTTGTCGAAAATTATCAGGCGAACCCAATTATGTCAACATGGCTGACATAATTATCGGAACGGAAGCGAGAGTTCATGAACACGTCCACCACACAGAGCGAGGAGCCCGGAACGGCTGTGAAAGCCGATGAGATCGAGTTCACGCTCATCGAGCTGCTGTTCTTCGCCTATCGGGATTTCACCTCCGATCCCGACGCCATCCTTTCGCAATATGGGTTCGGGCGTGCGCATCACCGGGTGATCCACTTCGTCAACCGCCGGCCGGGATTGCGGGTGGCCGAGCTTCTGGACGTGCTGCGGATAACGAAGCAGAGTCTCGCCAGGGTGTTGAAGCAGCTCATCGATACGGGATATATCGTGCAGGTGCAGGGGCCGCGCGACCGTCGCCAGCGCGAGCTGTATGTGACGAAGAAGGGGCACGCGCTTGCGCTCGCTCTGGCGCTGCCACAGTCCCGCCGCATCCGTGCGGCACTTGAGGAGGCCGGCGTGAAGGATCGCGCCGTTATCGAGCGCTTCTTGAGAGCGATGGTGAACCCCGAGCTGCGGGCGCAGGTTGATCGCGCGCCCGCAAGGGAAGGGGCTCGGATCGAGGGAGAGGCGAGGGAATGATTCGCCAGGACGCAATCAACGGCCGCCGCGCGCCGGATGACGACGCGCCGCATCTGCTCGTCGTTGACGATGACACGCGCATTCGCACATTGCTCAGGCGTTTCCTCACCGAGGAAGGCTTTCGTGTCAGCGTCGCGGGCAATGCCGCCGAGGCGCGGCGCAAGCTGGCGGGGCTTGATTTCGACCTGATCGTGCTCGACATCATGATGCCGGGCGAGGACGGCGTGGCGCTGACCAAGAGCCTGCGCGAGCAGCGTGAGGTGCCTATCTTGATGCTCACTGCGCTGTCGGAAACGGAAAGCCGGGTCACTGGGCTCGAGGCCGGCGCCGACGACTATCTGCCGAAACCCTTCGATCCACGCGAGCTGGTGCTGCGCGTCAACAACATCCTGCGCCGGGGCGGCCAGCCCGCCACGCCGAAGCTGGAGCAGGTGGTCTTCGGCCCCTACACGTTCCAAATCACGCGGCGCGAGCTGAAAAAAGCCGGCCAGGTAATGAAGCTCACGGACCGAGAGCGCGAGATCATGGCCATCTTCGCCGAACGTGCCGGCGAAACCATCCCGCGCCACGAGCTGGTCAGCAACGAATCGGAAGTGGGCGAGCGCACCATCGACGTCCAGATCAACCGTCTGCGGCGCAAGATTGAGCGCGATCCGTCGAACCCCGTCTGGCTGCAGACCGTGCGAGGCATCGGCTACCGGCTGAGTGTGGAGTAGGCCGGGGGCATCCGGCTCGGAACTGCCGTCCATTCCTGACAGCGCGCTGTCAGGAGCCTGCATCCGGCCGCGCGCTCAACCGTCGCGCCCCTTCCAATAGCGCGCGCAATTCTCCATATTCGGCTCATGGCCAATTCCTCCAGAAAGACGAACCGCGGTTTTGCCGAGCAGCCGCAGCCCCCGTTGTCGGGCACGCCCCTGACCGGCTCCGTGTCCGAATGGGCGGAGCAGATCACGCGGGAAGTGGAGAAGGCCGTGAAGCCGAAGAAGAAGATCCCCGAGCGCACCGCCGCCCCGGGCAGGACCGCGCGCGGCACCTCCATGGGCGGCGCGGCCTCCGCGCGCGAGCGCGCGGCCGCAGGTCTCATGCCCGTCGCCGGGCTCGACGTCACGCTGGAGGAGGCGGAGGAGATTGCCCCCGGCGGTGTGACGGCCACGGTCGCGGCCCTTACGAAGCTCATCGAGGGGGGCGATCCGAACTTGAAATCCAACTGGGTGCCGCACCGCCCGCCGCGCCCGGAGAAGACCGAGGGCGGCATCCCCTTCAAGATGGTCACGGATTATCAGCCTTCGGGCGACCAGCCCACGGCCATCCGCGATCTGGTCGAAGGCATCGAGCGGGGGGACCGGACGCAGGTTCTGCTGGGCGTTACGGGCTCGGGCAAGACCTTCACCATGGCCAAGGTGATCGAGGAGACGCAGCGCCCCGCGCTCATCCTCGCACACAACAAGACGCTCGCCGCGCAGCTTTACGGCGAGTTCAAGTCCTTCTTCCCAAATAACGCGGTCGAGTATTTCGTCTCCTATTACGACTACTACCAGCCGGAGGCCTACGTCCCGCGCTCGGACACCTATATCGAGAAGGAATCCTCGATCAACGAGCAGATCGACCGCATGCGCCACGCCGCCACGCGGGCGCTGCTTGAACGTGACGACGTGATCATCGTCGCCTCCGTCTCCTGCATCTACGGTATCGGCTCGGTCGAGACCTACACCGCCATGACCTTCCAGATGCAGGTTGGCGACCGGCTCGACCAGCGCCAGTTGCTCGCCGACCTCGTGGAGCAGCAGTACAAGCGCCGCGACGCGGACTTTGCCCGCGGCTCCTTCCGGGTGCGTGGCGACACGATCGAGATCTTCCCGGCGCACCTTGAGGACCGGGCCTGGCGCATCTCGCTCTTCGGCGACGAGATCGAGGCCATCACCGAGTTCGACCCGCTCACCGGCAAGAAGACGGACGACCTGAAGTCGGTCAAGATCTACGCCAATTCGCACTATGTCACGCCGCGCCCCACGCTCAACCAGGCCATCAAGGCCATCAAGGAGGAACTGAAGTACCGGCTGGACGAGTTGACCCGCGCCGGCCGCCTGCTCGAGGCGCAGCGTCTGGAGCAGCGCACCCGCTTTGACCTAGAAATGCTGGAGGCGACCGGCTCCTGCGCTGGCATCGAGAACTATTCGCGCTACCTCACCGGCCGCGCTCCCGGCGAGCCGCCGCCCACGCTGTTCGAATACGTGCCCGACAACGCCATCGTCTTCGTGGACGAGAGCCACCAGACGATCCCGCAGATCGGCGCCATGTACCGGGGCGACTTCCGCCGCAAGGCGACGCTCGCCGAATACGGTTTCCGCCTGCCAAGCTGCATGGATAACCGGCCGCTGCGCTTCGAGGAGTGGGACGCGATGCGCCCGCAGACGATCTGCGTCTCCGCCACCCCCGGCGCCTGGGAGATGGAGCAGGCGGGCGGCGTCTTCGCGGAGCAGGTCATCCGCCCCACCGGCCTCATCGACCCCCCCGTCGATGTCCGCCCGGCCAAGACCCAGGTGGACGACGTGCTGGGCGAGATCCGCGAGACCACGCGTGCCGGCTACCGCACGCTCGTCACCGTGCTCACCAAGCGTATGGCGGAGGATCTCACCGAATATCTGCACGAGCAGGGCGTGCGCGTGCGCTACATGCACTCCGACATCGACACGCTGGAGCGCATCGAGATCATCCGCGACCTCCGCCTCGGTGCCTTCGACTGCCTGGTAGGCATCAACCTCCTGCGCGAGGGCCTCGACATTCCCGAATGCGGCCTGGTCGCCATCCTCGACGCGGACAAGGAAGGGTTCCTGCGCTCCGAGACCTCGCTCATCCAGACCATCGGCCGCGCCGCGCGCAATGTGGACGGCCGCGTCATCCTCTATGCCGACACGATCACCGGCTCCATGGAGCGGGCGATCGCCGAGACCAACCGCCGCCGCGAGAAGCAGCTCGAATACAACAAGGCCAACGGCATCACGCCGGAGTCGGTCAAGAAGAACATCGGCGACATCCTGGGCTCGGTCTACGAGCGTGACCATGTGCGCGCCGACATCGTTGGCGCCAAGGGCGACGACCTCAACAACCTCGTCGGCAACAATCTCCAGGCCCATCTCGAATATCTCGAAAAGGCCATGCGCGACGCCGCCGCCGATCTCGACTTCGAGGAGGCCGCACGGCTGCGCGACGAGATCAAGCGCCTGCGCGAGACCGAGCTTGCCATCATGGACGACCCGCTCTCCCGCGATGCGGGCGTGGAGAACACGCAGGAGAAGCGCCGCGAGGCCGCGCGCAAGGGCACCCTTCGACAGGCTCAGGGGGAGGGGCGTCGTGGGCGCGGTTCGGTCGGCCGTCCGGTCTCTCCCCTCGAGAAGGAGATGCCCGGCAGGGCAGAGGGGGGTGCGAAGGGGCAAGCCGCCTCCGGGCAATCTCTATTCCGCAAGCCGGACCTGGACGAGATGGGCACCTCCGGCGCCCACGCGGTTCCGGCGCGCGGCAGCCTCTTCCGCAAGAACTCGCTGGACGAGATGACCGTCCGCCGCACGGAAAAGCCTCTGGGCAAGACACCGCCCGCGGCACCGCCCGACGACGCGATCCTGAAGCGCTACAAACCCGGTGCCGGCTCCTACGAGGACCCGGTGGACGAACGCCGCCGCACACGCCGGCCGAAGAAAACGGGACGGCCGGGGCAGTAGGGGCCTATCTCTCCCTAAGGCTTGCTGAAGGAGCGGGGAGGAAATAGGCTCAACACCTTACCGAAGCTAAGTTAGAAAGCTAAGTGTTAGAAATTGCGGAGGGGAATCTCAACTGTGCTTTTAATTTCTTGCTTTAAGCGCTTAGGATGCAAGCTCCTTCGTTAGCCTCCGGCCGCGAGCGAGAAGGCATTCTTTCGGCTTGAGCGACGCTGTTGGCACAAATTTAACACAACTAGCCGACGACGACAGCAGAAAGAAAACATGCGCGTAGATGAATATCCCTTGCAAGACCGCTTCCTTATCATTCCAAACCGCGAGGAGTACAATTCGGACACCTCCCGAAGTGTACCGAATGGTCACTGAATGGGTTCTAGAACTCATGGGGTCACAAGCACCCCGATTTCGTAGACAGATTCCCACCTTCAGCTCCGTTAATCCCCGCCTTTCCGAGCGCCAATTATGCCTGCCATCGCCCTCGCGGGAACCGGATGCGCATCGGATATTCGGGAGGGCGGCGGAGACTCGCTCCTCCGGGGATCCGGTACTTGGGGGTTCGAAGCGTCCGCGACAGGCCCGCGGTGCCGGGCGCAGGGTCAGAGGCTGCGCTGCGGAAACCGCGGAAAAGCCGCTAGGGCTTTTCTTCGGCCCGGCAAAGACCATCCCCTCATCGGGTGCAGCCGAGAGGAAGCATGGCCCGAGTGATCGGCCGACGGCGGACAAAGCTCCGGCGGGGCGCGTGGAACGCGCCACATTAAATGAATAGAGAGGCCGGACCACGGCCCCGCTTTCCACCTGATCAGAAGCCAGCCGGTTTGGAAAAAACCGGGCGGTGGCGGGGATGCCGCGCGGCTGTAAATCGCTCGGATTCAGCGGGCGCCCTATTCTTCCGGCTCGGTGGTAAAAAGCAGCGGGAAGCCAGCCCTGCGCCCGGCGTCCGTGGCGCGGGTGGCCTTGGTCTCGGCCACGTCGCGCGGATAGACCGCCACCACGCAGGTCCCGCGCCGGTGCGCCGTGATCATCACGCGGTAGGCCTGGTCCTCGCTCATGCGGAATTCCGCCTTCAGCACGCGCACCACGAATTCGCGCGGCGTGTAGTCGTCATTGACGAGGATGACCTTGTGCAGCTTCGGCCGCTCGGTCTTGGGTTTCGTTCTGGTGCGCGGTCTGGTACTGGTGTCGCTCATCGCCGCCTCATGCTGCGGGCAGGCAGGCGCCTTCCCCGCTCAGCGAGCGGACATACCAGATCTTCAGGGCTTCAGGCGAGGGGCCGCAGCGTCCCGGCGCAATTCCGGGATAGGCGGATACCGGTTTCCCGTCCGCAATTGTGCGGGACAACAACCTCTATCCCTCTGCGTTTCCGCGAAAGACAGAATATCTAGGCTGCGCCGTCGAGCCCGGCCTGAACGAGCCCCAGCGGCGTGCGCCGCCCCAGCGCCCAGGAGCGCATCACATGCATGGCGATGCGCTCGCGGCCCTCGCTGTCCTCGCGATCGATCCCGAGCTCTGCGCAGACAGCCTCCACTGCGCTGCGAATGGCTGCCATATCCTTCGCGTCATAGACGCCCGCATCGGCAAGTCCGGACGGAAGCATCTCCGCCTCCTTAGCATTTCTGGCGCGCCCCGGCCCATCGTCCGGCACAAGCCGGCGCTCCTCGGTCCGCGCCGCCTCCCTTCCGTGAAGCTGGAATAATGCACGATTGTCGCCGACTTATGAAGTCCTTTTTTGATTCGCGAGAGACGTGTTTCAGCTTCTGTCAAGCCTAAAGTCCTGACATCCCCGGGAATATGCTGGGTGGGGCACGGCGGCGCGCCTTTTCTTTTGTGATCGCCGCTCTTTCCGGCACGCTTTTCTTTATGTCTTCCGCAAGCATAGAATGATGGTCACAATTGCCGGATAAACGGTACCTTCCGTTCGCGATGAGGGGTCGATTCGATGAAGATTGCTGTTCTAGGCGGTGACGGTTTTGTCGGCTGGCCGACATCCCTGCATCTTTCCGCCCGGGGCCACGAGGTCCACATTATCGACAACCTGTCGCGCCGGTGGATCGACACGGAGCTCGGCGTTCAATCTTTGACTCCGATGGATTCAATTCAGGAGCGGACCCGCATCTGGCATCAGGAGACGGGGCGGCGCATCCGCTTTCACCTGATCGACCTCGCCCGCGACTACGAGATCCTGAAAGCCTGGCTTGCCGAGCACCGGCCGGACGCCATCATCCATTTCGCCGAGCAGCGGGCAGCGCCCTATTCCATGAAGAGCGACCGTCACAAGAACTACACGGTCAACAACAACGTCAACGCCACGCACAATCTGCTCAATGCGATGGTGGAGATCGATCTCGACGCGCATCTGGTGCATCTGGGCACCATGGGCGTCTACGGCTATTCCACCGTCGGCGCTGCCATCCCGGAGGGCTATCTGCCCGTGGAGGTGGAGACGCTGGAAGGCGGCACCGTCAGGCAGGAGATCCTCTACCCGGCCAATCCGGGCTCGATCTATCATATGACCAAGTGCCTCGATCAGCTCCTGTTCCAGTTCTATGCCAAGAACGACGGCTTGAGGATCACCGATCTGCACCAGGGCATCGTCTGGGGCACGCACACGCCCGAGACGATGCTGCATCCGCAGCTCATCAACCGCTTCGACTATGACGGCGACTACGGCACGGTTCTGAACCGCTTCCTCATACAGGCGGCGATCGGCTACCCGCTCACCGTTCACGGCACGGGCGGCCAGACGCGCGCCTTCATCCACATCCGGGATTCGGTGCGCTGCATCGAACTGGCGCTGGAAAACCCGCCCAAGCGCGGCGAACGTGTGAAGATCTACAACCAGATGACGGAGACGCACCGGGTGCGCGATCTGGCCGAGCTGGTGGCGCGCATGACCGGGGCGCGGATCGCCTATCTGCCGAACCCGCGCAAGGAGGCGCCCGAGAACGATCTGGTGGTGCGGAACGAGCAGTTCCTCGCCCTCGGCCTCAACCCCACCACGCTGGAGGAGGGGCTTCTGGCCGAAGTGGTCGATGTGGCGCGCAAATTCGCCTACCGCGTGGATCGCAGCCGCATCCCGTCCGTCTCCGCCTGGACCAAGGACATCGCGCCTATGATCGAGCGCGACCCGGAGGGCAAGCGGTTGAAAAGCGTGGGGTGAGCCTTGCGCCACGCCTATGTGACGCTGGTCACGAATGCCGACTATGCCAAGGGAGCGCTGGCGCTGGTGCGCTCTCTGAAGATGACGGGTACGGCCGCTGACATCGTGGTGATGCACACCGGCGGCGTCGCAGCCTCGCAGCTCGTGCCGCTTGCCGCCCTTGGCGCGCAGCTCGTTCCGGCCGAGCTTCTGCCCACGTCGCCAGCCTTCAACGAGCGGCACCAGCGCGCGCGGCTTCACGCGCAGGCCCCTTTCACCAAGGGCAACAAGCCTGCCTTTCACACGCCGCTCGACAATTTCGTCAAGCTGCGCCTCTGGCAGCTCACGCAATATGAGCGTGTGGTCTTCATCGATGCCGATGCGATCGTCATCCGCAACATCGACCGGCTGTTCTCCTATCCGGAGTTTTCGGCCGCTCCGAACGTCTATGAAAGCCTCACCGATTTTCACCGGCTGAATTCGGGCGTATTCGTCGCCCGCCCTTCCGAAAAGACCTTTGAGGCGATGCTGGCCGCGCTCGACAGGCCGGATGCCTTCTGGCCGCGAACGGACCAGACCTTCCTGCAAAGCTTCTTCCCCAACTGGCACGGCCTGCCGGTCTTCTTCAACCTCCTGCAATATGTCTGGTTCAACCTGCCGGCACTCTGGGACTGGAAGTCGGTGTCGGTGATCCACTACCAGTATGAAAAACCGTGGGAGACCGGACATCCAAAGGCGGGCCAGCTTGCGCCGCTGATCGCCCTCTGGCGCGCGTACCATTCGGGAGAGGGTATTCCCGATCCCGACATGCTTGAGAACCCGTCTGTACCATGAGTGCGCCGCGCAGCCTCGTCACCGGAGGCACGGGCTATGTCGGCCGCTTCATTGTGGAGGAGTTGCTTGCGGCGGGCCACGAGGTGGCCGTCATCGGCCGCAGCCCGCCGACGGACGGTTTCTTTTCGCGCCCCGTGCGCTTCGTGCCGTTCTCGCTTGCTTCGCGCTCCGTCCCGCCGGTGGAGGCCGATTATCTCGTCCACGCCGCTTTCGATCACGTTCCGGGAAAATATCGCGGTGGGGAGGGGGACGATCCGGAAAATTTCCGTCGCCGCAATCTGGACGGCAGCGTCGCCCTCTTCGAGGCTGCGAAGGCCGCCGGTGTTCGCCGCGCCGTCTTCCTTTCGAGCCGCGCCGTCTATGGTCCGCGTTCACGCGGCGAATGGCTGGACGAGGCCGACGAACCGCGGCCGGACACGCTTTATGGCGAGGTCAAGCTCGCTGCCGAACGCGCGCTTAGCGGCCTCACCGGCCAGGGCTTCGAGGGCATCAGTCTGCGCGTGACCGGCGTGTACGGACCGGCAGGTCTGGGCCGCAAGCACAAATGGGCGGGCCTTTTCGCGGACTATCTCGCCGGCCGCAGCATCGAGCCGCGCGTGGGCACCGAGGTGCACGGATGCGACGTGGCTTCGGCAGTACGGCTGGTGCTGGAGACCGCCGGGCCCATAGGGCCGATTCTCAATGTCTCCGATCTTATCGTTGACCGGCGCGATCTGCTCGACATGGTTCGAAGGGCGTACGGCGCCGCAAACCCGCTGCCGCCGGCAGCCGACCGCCTCTCGGTCAATCCCATGCGCACGGAGCGGCTGAGGGCGCTTGGCTGGAGGCCGGGCAGCGAGAAACTGCTTCAAGAGACCATATCCATGCTCTTGAGAAAGTGACCGGTCATCTTGAGAATTTGAATCAACGCGTTCCCAGATTGATTCCGCATGCGGCTCCAAGCTGTTGTAAATTAAAGCGTCTCATGAGGTTGCCATGTCCGAAAGCCAGACTGTTCCGCAGGGTGATCTGACCCTTCGCACCCAGGCGATGCCGTGCGATGCCAATGCCGCGGGCGATATTTTCGGCGGCTGGGTCATGGCGCAGATGGACCTGGCGAGCGGCCTGCGCGCAGCCGAGAGGGCACGCGGCCGTGTCGTGACCGCCGCCGTCAAGGAGATGTCTTTCGAGAAGCCGGTGAAGATCGGCGACACGCTCTGCGTCTACACGCGGATCGAAAAGGTCGGGCGCACATCCATCACGCTGAAGGTGGAAGCATGGGCGCAACGCTATCTCTCCCATGAGATGGAGATGGTCACCAGCGCCGATTTCGTGATGGTCGCTCTGGATGCAACCGGCAGGCCGACACCGGTGCCGCCTGAGAGCTAACTAGGAGATTGGCGGCTCTCGCCGCCCTCATCCGGCATTTTGCGCGTCGAAGCGGGCACGCGCCTCATCGATGCGGTCGCGGTTCGCGTCGACCCATTTGGCAAGCGCCGTCACCGGCACCAGAAGCTCGCTGCCGAGATCGGTGAGCGTGTATTCCACCTTGGGCGGTATGGTCGGGTAGACGGTGCGCGTGACAAAGCCGTTGCGCTCGAGATTGCGCAATGTCGTCGTCAGCATCTTCTGCGAGATGCCCTCGATCGCATGCCGCAGCTCGTTGAAGCGCATCGTCCCCTGGCCCAGAAGACGCACCACCTGCACCGACCACTTGTCGCCGACGAGATTGAGGATCTCGTGAATCGGCCGGCAGGCCTCGTGATCGTGGGAGGCCCCGGCGGTGCTGTTCAGGTGACTCGGTTTCAAAAAAGTGCCTCCTTGTGCAGTTCCGTACGGTATCCAATATAGCGCCGGTTACCAATCTGCACTACCAGACTATACGACGTACGGAAGGACGCGACAAATGGCGAAATTGAAGATCGGCATCATCATCGGTTCCACCCGGCCGGGCCGTTTTGCGGATACGCCAGCCAAGTGGATTTACGACCTCGCCGGCAAGCGCCCGGAGTTCGAGGTAGAGTTGGTCGATCTCAGGGATTACCCGATGCCGTTTTTCGAGGATGCGACGTCACCCGCCTATCGCCCGGAGCAGCCCAACCGGCATGTTCTGGCCTGGCAGGAGAAGGTCAGCTCGCTCGACGGCTATATCGTGACGGTGGCCGAGTACAATCGCGGCCCGACAGCGGTGCTGAAGAACGCACTCGACTATGCATACAACGAGTGGAACAACAAACCCATCGCCTTTGTCGGCTATGGCGGGGTAGGGGCCTCGCGCGCCGTCGAGCAGTTGCGTCTCCATGCGGTGGAGTTGCAGATGGCGCCCATCCGGACCGCGGTTCATATTCTGCTGCCCGACTTTCTGGCCGTTAAAGGCGGTGAGAAAAAGCTCGATGAAATCGAGCATCTGAACCAGGGCGCAAACGCCATGCTCGATCAGTTCACCTGGTGGGTAAAGGCGCTGAAGGCCGCGCGCGACAACACTGCGGACGCCCAACAGAAGGCGGCCTGAGGGGGATTTTCCCGCAGCGTCTGAGGCCGCTTTCCAGAAGCGCAGCCAGACGGCCTTACGAACCGTGGTGTTGCCCGAGCTCCTGAACATAAGGCCGCCCGCTCTCTACCAGCAAAAAACCTGGTGCCACATGAACCGGCCGGACACGCGGGGGGTCACGCCTCTTGCGCGTCCGGCGCTCCGACCCTACGGGCCAGGACGCGGTCGATCCTGCGGCCGTCCAGATCGACAATCTCGAAGCGCCAGCCCATGGCTTCCACAATGGCGCCCGTTCTCGGCAGCTCCTGCGTATAGGACAGGAGAAAACCCGCAAGCGTCGTGTAGTTGCGCTTTTCCGGCAGGCGCAGCCCCAGAAGTTCCGCCATTTCGTCAGCCGGCATCAGCCCGGGCAGCAGCCACGAGCCGTCCTCGCGCCGAACCACGTCGATTTCCCCTTCCTCCAGGTCGGAGCGGAACACGCCCGCGATTGCCTCGAGGATGTCGGCCGGCGTGATGATGCCCTCGAAGGCCCCGTATTCGTCATGCACGAGAGCTACCGGAACCTGCGCCTCGCGCAGCACCTTGACGACATCGAGCGCGTCGGTGAAATCGTGCACGATCGGCGCCTGCTGCACGTAATCCTGCAGGTTGATCGGCTTGCCCGCGATCTGCGCATTGAGCAGTTCGCGCGTGTTGATGACGCCGATAAGCTGGTCCAGCGAGCCTTCACCCGCAGGCAGTCTCGTGTGGACGCTCTCCTGCAGGGCCTTCTTGATCTCCGCCGTATCCGCCGTCAGGTCGAGCCAGTCCACTTCACGGCGCGGGGTCATGAGCGCGCGAGCCTTGCGGTCGGCGAGACGCATCACGCCAGCGATCATGCGGCGTTCGGCTGTCTCGATCGTGCCCGTCCGTTCGGCTTCCGCGATCAGCGTGCGGATTTCCTCGTCCGTCACGCGCGGAGCGCGCTCCGAGCTTTGACCGAACAGGAGGAGCAGGCCGCGTCCGGAGATGTCCAGCAGCCACACGAGAGGCAGGGCTATACGCGAAAGCGCGATCATGAACGGGGCGACACCGACAGCGATCGCCTCGGCATTCCTGAGCGCAAGCTGCTTGGGAACGAGCTCGCCTACCACCAGCGAGACATAGGTGATCAGGGCGACCACGATCCCGACGCCCAGCGGGTCCGCCACCCCGGAGGGCACGCCAAGCCCTGCGAGCCAGGCGGAAAGGCGCACGCCGAGCGTTGCGCCCGAGAAGGCACCTGAAAGGACGCCCACCAGCGTGATTCCGATCTGCACCGTGGAAAGGAAGCGGCCGGGATCGGCCCAGAGCTCCAGGGCGCGCCCTGCCTTCCGGGATCCCTTGTCGCGCAGCGCCTTCAGCCGGGCCGGGCGGGCGGAGACGACCGCAAGCTCCGACATGGCCATGAAGCCGTTGAAGAGGATGAGCAGCAATAGGATGATGATCTCGAGAACGAGCATTGGGTATCCTGTCGGTGTGCGCGGGCGGCAAGCGCCGCCGGCACTTCACCATAAAGCGCAGGCGCGTGCGCGGCTACCGGCAGGCGCGGTAGCCGTTTCTGCGGTTCTTGATGTCGAAGTGGAAATGGTCCTTGTGGTCGGCGTCGTAGCCGGGACCCAGGACTGTCGTGAAATAGTCGCAGCCTTCCGCGCGCACCGTGTTGAGCAGGCCCCTCTGGCGAAAGGCGAAAAAGCCCGGACGGCGCACGTCGATCTCCCGGCCGTTGTCCAGTTTGATGCTCATGATGTCGAGCGCGTTACCTTTGGAGTGCTCCGAAGCCACGCTTGTGCCGCGGATGCGGCGGCAGGAATAGCTGGACCCCTGCCGGATCGTGTTCACGCCGGAGAGGTAGCGCATGCGTGCGGCGGGCGCGAGTTCGTTCTTCGTCCAGCGGGCGACGGCGACGGCCATGGCGCAGGTCAGCGTGGCGGGCGGAGAAAGCTTGATGCCGCCCGAAAACCCGCTCACCTCCACGGGATGGTCGATGCGGCACTCGCCGCCGTCATCGATCGGAGCCAGGTCGCGGTAGGAGACGCCGAGCCGCTGAAGCTCGCGCCGGCAGGCGATCTCTTCGGCGGGCATGAAGGTTGACGGGCTCGTCTCCGGCAGGAGCCGGGGATAGCTCATCGCTATCGGGGCGGCGGGCACGATGTTCTGCAATCCGGCGCCCTGCACCGCTCCGGTCTGCACGCCGACATCCACATCCGGGCGAAGCACCGATTCGGCCGAACAGGCATAAAGGGCCGCGAGCGCGCCGAGCGCCAGAACACCGCCCGCGAATCTGGGCAGGCGAAAAGTTCGCCGGCGCAGCCACTCGTACTCGAACACGCTTGCAACCCCACTTCGGATTCCCGATCCGCAGCAGAGTTAGCGTGTGAGGGTAAATGAATGCTCAGCAGCCGCGTTCAGACTTGTGGCGGGAATGAGAGCGTCCGCCACGGCTACTTGGCCCGCGAGACGCGGATGATCTTGCCGTCGGGCGCGTCGGTGAGCAGCCAGACGGCGCCATCGGGCGCCACCTCCACGTCGCGCAGCCGCCCGAACACTCCCTCGAACAGCCGGTCCTCCCGGAGTATCTCGCCCGAGCTGTCGCGTTCAAGCCGCGCAAGAAGCTCGAATTTGAGAGCGGCGACGAGCAGGTCGCCCTGCCATTCGGGGAACATGCTGCCTTCATAGACAGTCATGCCGGAGGGGGCGATCGAGGGGTCCCAGTAATAGAGCGGCTGCTCGTAGCCGGGCGCCTGCGTGCCGCGCCCGATCTGCATGCCGGAATAGTGCCGGCCATAGGCGATAACCGGCCAGCCGTAGTTCTTTCCCGCCTCGGGCCTGTTCACCTCGTCGCCGCCACGCGCGCCATGCTCCACCGTCCAGAGCGCCTTGGTCAGCGGGTCGAACACCGCACCCTGGATGTTACGGTGGCCGATCGACCAGATTTCGGGCGCTGCATCCTCCCGTCCCACGAAGGGATTGTCCTGCGGGATGCTGCCGTCGCGGTTGATCCTCAGTACGGAGCCCGCGGGGTCCGCGATGTCCTGGGCGCGGTCCATCTCGCCGCGGTCGCCGATGGAGAAGAAGAGCGTGCCGTCCGGCGCCTCGACGATGCGCGAGCCGAAATGGTGCCCGACCTCCGTCTTGGGCTCCAGCGAAAAGAGCGTCGTGAAATCCTCAAGCCGTGCTGAGCCGTCCTCGCGCACGAGCTGCGCGCTCGCGACCGCCGTTCCAGCGCCGCCCGGTCCCGCTTCGGAGAAGGTGAGGAAGATCGTGCCGGAGGTTGCGAAGTCGCTGGAGGCGAGAACGTCGAGCAGTCCGCCTTGGCCCATAACCGCCACTTCGGGCACGCCCGCGACCGGCTCCGACAGCGCGCCTTTCTCGAAAATGCGCAGGCGTCCCGGCCGCTCGGTGATGAGGGCCGCGCCGTCGGGCAGGAAGTCGATTCCCCAGGGATGCTCCAGTCCGTCGGCAAGGATTTCGGCGCGGAGGGTCATGCCTTCGGCTGGGAAAAGCTGGGCGCCCGCCGGCGTAGCGGCAGCTGCTGCAAGAAGCCCGGCCAGAACGGCTCGATTCATGGTCTCTTCCCCCTTTAGCGGGATACCCGTCTCCCTTTAAGCATATGCCAGCGCCGCCCGGAGCCAAGCCGCAGTCCGTGCGGCACCCGGTCACGTTCGCGAGAGCGAATTTTCTCGTGGGTGAATCCCGCCCGCGAAGATTTCGCGTGAAAATGCCGTAATGCTTGCTATATTTGGCTGGAAATCGAACGAAGCGGTTCCGTGGCCCCGGCTGCCGGACCGTTTTCTTTTTGTGCCGCACGTGCGCCGGCAAGGCCGCGGCGGCACGTCGAGTCAGGAAGGTGTCTCAGATGAACAAGGTCCCGATGACCCTGGCCGGTTACAATGCGCTGAAGGAAGAGCTGCGCTGGCGTCAGCAGGAGGAGCGTCCGCGCATCATAGATGCGATCGCCGAGGCACGCGCGCACGGGGACTTGTCGGAAAATGCCGAATACCATGCGGCCAAGGAGGCGCAGAGCCTTAATGAGGGCCGTATAAGCGAGTTGGAAGACCTCATCGCGCGCGCCGAAGTGATCGACGTGAGCAAGCTCTCGGGCGACACGGTGAAGTTCGGAGCCACCGTCGTTCTGATCGATGAGGACACGGAAGAGGAGAAGACCTACCAGATCGTGGGCGATCAGGAAGCGGACGTGAAGTCCGGCCGCATTTCCATCTCCTCACCGATCGCACGGGCGCTGATCGGCAAGGCCGTGGGCGACACGGTGGAGGTGAACGCGCCGGGCGGTGCCCGCGGCTATGAGGTGCTGAAGGTCCAGTACGGCTGAGCAGCCCGCTGATGCCGGCCGGCTTGCACCCGCCGCCCGACATGCGCCGGGTGAAGGTGATCGCGCCGAACTTCAAGCGCCGGCTTTCCGGTGTCACGAGCACGATCATTCAGCTCGTGCCTGTCCAGGCACGGCAGATTCCCATCGTAACGCTCGGGCCGGGCCTGCCGCCAGATTTGCCGCGAATGTGCTGGTGGCAGGTGCCGGCGCTGCTGCGCCGGCCGGAGGGCAGCCCGGTGCGCATCTGGCATGCGCGCCGCAATGTGGAGATGCTGGCGGGCGTGGTTCTGAAGCACGTCCTGCGCGCCCCCCTGAAGCTTGTTTTCACTTCTGCGGCACAGCGCCGCCACAAGCCATTCACGCGCTGGCTCATCCGCCGCATGGATGCGGTGGTGGCCACCAGCGCGCGTTCCGGCTCCTTCCTCGAGGTGCCGCACCGCGTGGTGATGCACGGCGTGGACACGGAGCGTTTTCATCCGCCGCACGACGGTGAGGACGATTGGGCGGCCACCGGCCTGCCGGGCCGCTATGGCATCGGCTGTTTCGGCCGTATACGCCATCAGAAGGGGACGGACCTCTTCGTCGATGCCATGATCGAGCTCTTGCCGCGTCATCCGGACTGGACGGCGGTGGTGCTGGGCCGCGTGACGGCCGAGCACAGCGCCTTTGCCGACGGGCTTGAGCGCCGCGTCCGCGAGGCGGGGCTGGCCGACCGCATCCGCTTCCTCGGCGAGGTAAGGGACGTGCGGCCGTGGTATCGGCGCATCTCGCTTTATGTGGCGCCTTCGCGCAACGAGGGCTTTGGCCTCACCCCTCTGGAGGCGATGGCCTCGGGAACACCGGTGGTGGCAAGCGACGCTGGCGCCTATGCGGAGATGATCACGTCCGCAGTAGGAGCGGTCGTCCCCGCAGGCGACGGCGCAGCTCTCACGGCCGCGATCGAGGCCTATATGGCGGATCCCGCCATGGCGGAGCGCCAGGGCAGAGCAGGGCGCAAGCATGCCGAGGCGAATTTTCCGCTTGAGCGGGAGGCGGCGGCGCTTGAGGAGGTTTACGAGAGTCTATGGAGACATGACGATGGGTCAGGCGCTCATTGTAGCGCGAGATAACGCTTACGGCCTGACCCGAGATTCCCTGATCCTGAAGGCTGCGCTCGAGGCAGCAGGGCTGAAGGTAACGACGGCCCGCGTGCGGGACCGCGGGATTCTGGACAGGCTTCTTAAGCGCAGACAGGCGGATATCGTCTTCCATCTTGAACGCATATTTCCTGCCTGGCTGTCGGCCGCGCCTGAAAACATATTGGTACCCAATCAGGAGCGTTTTCCTCGCAGACACCTGAAGCTTCTCCGCAAGGCGGATCGCGTATGGACCAAGACCCGCCATGCGGAGGAAATCTTCTCGGCGCTGGGAGTCCCAACGGAATATTGCGGCTTTGCCTCCCCGGACCGCCATATGCCAGAAGTGGAGAAAAGCTGGCGGCGGTTTTTTCATCTGGCTGGCGGCAGCACGCTCAAGGGTACGGAAGACATCCTCGATTTGTGGATCCGTCATCCCGAATGGCCGGAGCTTGTCCTCGTGCAGAAGACCAAGAATGCTCCGAAATCCGTTCCCCGCAATGTCCGCCTTTTTTCGGGCTATATTCCGGATGAGGAACTCAAGTGTCTGCAGAACGAATGCGGCATCCACCTGTGTCCATCGCGCTCGGAAGGTTGGGGACACTACATTCTGGAAGCGATGTCCTGCGCAGCCGTGACGATAACTACGGACGGACCGCCTATGAACGAGCACATCGATCGGGAGACCGGGCTGCTCGTTCCTGCCGTGCGAAATGAACAGCGGCATTTGGGAGTGAATTTCTTCGTAAACAAGGCTGCTCTGGAAAAGGCAATCACCGACGTCCTCACATGGGATCAAACGTATTGTCGGCGGATGGGAGAGGCCGCGCGGAGAAAATTTCTGGAAAATTCCAGAGGCTTTGGGCCTCGAATCCGCAATCTCCTGGAGGCGATCTCTGTAGAACCGAGTTAGGTCGCTGACGGGGCGGATCTCACCCGATCGCCACCAGCCCCTCGTCCTTTACCTGCCTGATCGTGAGCGCCGTGCGCACCGTGTCCACATTCGGCGTCGAGGTCAGTTCCTCGATGACGAAAGTCTGGAATGTGGCGAGATCGGTGGCCACGCAGTGCAGGAGGAAATCCGAATCGCCCGAGACCATCCAGGCCCGGCGCACGATCGGCCAGTTGCGCGCCCGCTCGGCGAAGCTCTTGAGCTCGGCTTCCGACTGGTGGTGCAGCCCCACCAGGCAGAACGCCACCACGTCGAAACCCAGCATCGGGCTGTTGAGCAAGGCGCGGTAGCCCTTGATGACGCCGGTTTCCTCCAGGCGCTTGACCCGGCGCAGGCAGGGCGGCGCCGAGATGCCGACGCGCCGCGAAAGCTCCACATTGGTGATCCGCCCGTTGGCCTGGAGTTCGCGGAGGATTTTCCAGTCAATGGCGTCGAGATCGGCCTTAAGCGGCATGCGGTATCCTTTTGCCCCCTCGCGCGTGAGTCGCACGAATCCGGTCATGCATGCGCGGTGAAGTTAAGGCAAGTATCAGGCTGCGCCAAGTCCGCCGCCGGGCCAGCGGCGCCGCGCGCCGGCAAACTGTTGGAAAACCTTTCCTCGCCTTGCAAATCACGGGATGCAATACTTAGATCAAGGCCCGGCTGCCGGTCCGCACGGCGGCCTGTCATCTGTTTGAAAGGATCGTCGAGCCATGACCAGCCGCCACGCGCCCGTGCTCATCATCGGATCGGGACCGGCCGGATACACCGCCGCCATCTATGCGGCGCGCGCCATGCTCAGGCCGCTGCTGGTGGCGGGTCTGGAGCAGGGCGGGCAGCTCATGATCACCACGGAGGTGGAGAACTATCCGGGCTTCGCCGAACCGGTGCAGGGGCCGTGGCTGATGGAGCAGATGCGGCTGCAGGCGGAGAATGTGGGCGCAGAGATCGTCTCCGACCTAATCGTGGAGGCGGACATCAAGTCGCGGCCGTTCAGGCTTACGGGCGATTCCGGCACTGTTTACACCTGCGATGCACTCATCATAGCGACAGGCGCCAAGGCCAAGTGGCTCGGCCTGCCGTCGGAGCAGGCCTTCATGGGCTTTGGCGTATCGGCGTGCGCCACCTGCGACGGCTTCTTCTATCGCGGCAAGGATGTCGCGGTGGTCGGCGGCGGCAACACGGCGGTGGAGGAGGCGCTTTATCTGTCCAATCTCGCGCGAAAGGTGACGCTCATTCACCGGCGCGGCGAACTGCGTGCTGAACGCATCCTGCAGGAGCGGCTTTTTGCCAAGGCTAATGTGGAGATGATGTGGAACACGGTGGTGGACGAGGTGCTGGGTGAGCCTGCCCGCCCGCCCGCACCGCCGTCCGTCACGGGGGTCCGCGTGCAGAATGTCCTCACCGGCGAGGTCAGCGAGCTTCCGGTGGACGGCGTGTTCATTGCCATCGGTCACGCGCCGGCGGTGGAGCTGTTTGAGGGCAAACTGAAGCAGAAGCCGAACGGATATCTGTGGACCGAGCCTCACTCCACGCGTACGGATGTGCCGGGCGTGTTTGCGGCAGGTGACGTCACCGACGACGTCTACCGTCAAGCGGTGACTGCGGCCGGCCTCGGCTGTATGGCGGCACTTGAAGCGGAAAAATATCTGGCCGAACTGGAGACGCACCGGGAGGCGGCGGAATAGGAGATCGATCGCGGCGCCCATAACATAAGGGGGAACAGGCGTTGGATTGGGACAAGCTACGTGTATTTCACGCTGCTGCGGCGGCGGGATCATTCACGCATGCGGCCGACACCCTGCACCTTTCGCAATCGGCGATCTCGCGCCAGGTGAGCGCGCTGGAACAGGAGATTGGCGTACCGCTGTTCCACCGGCATGCACGCGGCCTGGTGCTCACCGAACAGGGCGAGATGCTTTACCGCACCGCGCACGAGGTGCTGATGAAACTCGAAAGCGTGAAGGTGCGGCTGGCCGAGACCAAGGATCGCCCGTCGGGCCTGCTACGGGTGTCCACCACCGTCGGGCTAGGGACCGGGTGGCTGACGGAGCGCCTGCCCGAATTCGGCGATCTCTACCCGGACATCCAGCTTCAGCTCATCCTCGACAATGAGGAGCTGGATCTGACCATGCGTCAGGCCGACTGTGCCATCCGCATGCGCCAGCCACAGCAGCCCGACCTCATCCAGCGCAAGCTGTTCACCGTCCATTTCCACCTTTATGCCTCGCCCGCCTATATCAACCGGCACGGCAAGCCCACGTCCATCGCCGATCTCGACCGGCACCGGATTGTCACCTTCGGCGAGGCGGTGCCGGCGCATCTGAGCGATATGAACTGGCTGGAAACGGCGGGCTGCGCCGACGGCACAAAGCGCGCTGCCGCGCTGCAGATCAACAATATCCTGGCCATCAAGATCGCTGTGCAGCGCGGGGCGGGCATCGCCATGCTGCCCGACTATTTTGTCGGGGACGACAGCGGCCTCGTGCAGCTCATGCCGGAGACGGCGGTGCCCTCATTCGACACCTATTTCTGCTATCCTGACGCGATGAAGAACCAGGCCAAGTTGCAGGTTTTCCGCGATTTTCTCATCTCGAAGTCGCGAAGCTGGTCCTACTGAACTGCAAATGCGCGAGCCATGCAAATATGCATGGCTGTGTTGCAAATTACCATGGTTGTTATTTAGGCAGTCCATGCCCATATCGAGGTCACTCCCGGGGCGCGTTCTCCTCCCATTAGCCCCCGGCGAGTGTTCCCCTCTGGAGGTTTCGCCTTAATGGCACTTCCATAACTGGGCCGGATCTTCCCGATCCGGCTCTTTTTTTTGTGGCTTCCAAATCAGATCCCGGCGTTTCTGTCGAAGCGCCTTTCCGTGTTTGGCTTGTCGTTCACAATGCTTTGCGGGCCGTTCTTAAATTGTGCATCTTCGGTATGCATGAGCGCAGACCATCTGTCTGAGGGCGGAGAGTCGGCCTTGCCGCCCGGGCGAGGCGTATCCGGAAGATCGTTAGTTCAGGCCGCTTTGCCCCTGCTGCTCAATGCATCGTCGGCGAGTCGGCCGGTGAGTTCGGCCATATGGTCGAAGCGTGCACGGTAGGTGGCCACGCCGGCCGTTGCCGAGCGCAACTCGATGATGAGATTGTCCATCTCCGCTTCGGGAAGCAGGGCTTCCACAATATCCCACCCCGGTTGGTCGGTACGTGTTTCGAAGCCCAGAATCTGCCCGCGCCTTTGCGACAGGATCGCCGTGATCTTCGCGGTGGCGTCGGACGGCGTATCCACCTCCACCTTGAGGATCGGCTCGAGCAGCACGGGGCTTGCAGCTGCAAGCCCTTCCTTCATGGCGAGCCGCGCGGCGAGCTGGAAGGCCATGTCGGACGAATCCACCGTGTGATAGGAGCCGTCCGCGAGGTTCACCGCGATATCCACGACGGGGAAACCCAGAGGCCCCTGCTGAAGCGCATCCCGGACACCGGTTTCGACCGAGGGGATGTATTGCTTCGGCACCACCCCGCCGGTGATCGACTCGGTGAACTCGAAGCCGCTGCCGCGCGGAAGCGGCTTAATTTCTAGCAGGACATCGCCGAACTGGCCGTGGCCGCCCGACTGCTTCTTGTGGCGCCCGCGCTGGGTGACGGCCTTGCGGATCGTCTCGCGGTAGGGGACCGACGGCGGGCGTGTCTCGACTGCAATCTGGTACTTCCCTTCCAGCCGCTCCCGCGCAATCCGTAGATGCATCTCGCCCTGGCCACCGAGAACGGTCTCGTTCGAATCACGGTTCTGTTCCAGAACGAGCGATGGATCCTCCTGCAGAAGCTTCTGCAGTGCCGCCGAGAGTTTCACCTCGTCCTTGCGGTCACGCGGGCTGATGACAATGGAGAAAACCGGCGGCGGCGCGGAAAGCGTGACAAGCCGGGGCGCCGCCGTCTTGCCCGTGGTGAGCGTGCCGCCGGTCTCCGCCTTGTCGAGCTTGCCGAGCGCCACCGTCTCGCCTTCTTCCGCCGACGCGATCTTGCTCTGCTCGCGGCCCACCATTCTATAGAGGCCCGAGACGCGTCCCGCCTCCGGTAGTTCCGCGCCGTCGGCGATCGAGCCTGACAGGACGCGCGCGATGGAAATCTTTCCGCCATGGCCCGTATGCACCGTCTTCATGACCTGAAGCGCGGTACCGTCGGCCTCCTTCAGGCCCAGGCGATCTCGCGTCCGGGCAACGCCCGGCACATCGTGGCGCACCGCCTTCAACAGGCGCAGAACGCCATTGCCCTTCTCTGCCGAGCCGATCAGAACCGGAATCACGGCCCCGTCGCGCACGTCCGCGGCAAGATCGTCAAAGACGGCGTCGCGCGGAGGCTCGATCTCCTCCAGAACCTGCTCCATGAGCGCATCGTCATGGTCGGCCAACGTTTCGAGCATGGAAAAGCGCGCCTCGAGTTCCCGCGCCTTCTCGTCGTCGGGAATGGGCGCAATCTCGCTTTCGGCATGTTCGCGGTAGATGTAGGCGCGCTCCAGCGCAAGATCGATGGAGCCGATCACGATGCCGTCCTTCCGCAGGGGGATCTGACGTAACAGCAGCGGTGTCGCGCTCGCGGGCTGCAGCGTTTTCAGCATGTCGCGCACGCCCGCCGTGCTCTTGTCGATCTTGTTGAGGAAGACCATCCTCGGCAGCTTCAGCTGCTCCAGCCGACGCAGGACGAGCTGCAGCATCGGCAGCTTGCTGTCCTCCGCATCGACCACCACCACCGCCGCATCGGCCGCGGCGAGGATCGGTTCGGCCTCATGCGCGAATTCAATCGACCCGGGGCAGTCCACGAAGGTGATGCTTTCATCCATGAAGCGCGTCGTGGCGAAGCTCGCCTCCACGCTCATGGCATGCTCGCCTGCGCTGTTGCCATGGCTTGTCTGTCGTGCAATGGCGCCCGTGCGCGCCAGTATCGCTTCAAAGAGCGTGGTCTTGCCGCTTGCCAGGGGACCGAGAATGGCTATGCATTTCGGTCCTTTGTGTCTCTCCCCGGCTCGATTGCCCATGATGCCGACCTCCTCTCATGTCTCCACCCCATGAGCGGCGGCCGGCCCCCACGGCCGTCGCGCAGGCGTATGCCTCTCCTCCGAGCATTCCGCCATCAGGGAGCATGGTCACACGCCTTGCGCTTGCGGGCAAGGGGGGAAGGGCGAGATTGTGATGAGGGTGGCTGGCTAGAGATCCAGCATCCAGGTCTGACCTACGAGGTCCTTCCCGAAGGAGTGGTGCGGTTCCTCCTTCACGAGCTTGAATCCGGCGGCCTGGTAGATGCGGCGTGCGGAGACGAGAATGTCATTGGTCCAGAGCGTGATCGCCTTGTAGCCCTTCGCCCGCGCGAAGCCGATGCACTCGTCGACAAGCCGCCGTCCGATGCCGAGTCCCCGTGCGGCAGGCTCCACATAGAGCAGCCGGAGCTTCGCTACGGTGTCGGATTCCCGGACGAGAAAGACAGACCCCACCACCTCGCCATCGCGCTCCGCGATCCAGGAGGCTTCGCGGCGGGGATCGAATTGCCGCACGAAATCGCTCAGGATTTGTGCTGCCAGCGCCTCGTAGGTTTCGTCCCAGCCATATTCATGATGGTAGATGAGCCCCTGCCGGTGCACGATCCAGCCCAGATCGCCGGCCCGCAGCGGACGGAGGATATAGGCCGGCCCCGTATCCGGTGCCGGGCCGAGCAGCCGCTGAATGGTGCCCATCGCCGCCGTCAGCTTCTCCCGCTCGTCGGGCGAAAGGCGGGCAAGCAGATCGGCCACGAGGTCGCGGGCGGCCCGGTTGAGGGGCTCGAACGCCCGGCGTCCGGCCTCGGTCAGTCCAAGATGGAAGCGCCGTCCGTCGTCGGCCGCTGGCCGGCGTTCGATGAGGCCGCGCCGCTCGAACTTCTTCAGCATGCGGCTCAGATAGCCCTCATCCAGGCCGAGGTCGCCGGCGAGTGCGCTGGCCGTCAGCCCATCCCTGTGCGCCAGCTCGAAGAGTACGCGCGCTTCCGTCAGGGAAAATTCGCTCCTGTACAATCCGTCTTCCAGCACGCCGATCTGACGAGTGTAAAAGCGGTTGAAACGCCTTACAGCGTCGATCTGCTGTTCCGATGGTGATTGAATGAGGTTCATGGCAATTCTCCTGTTGCCAATATCAACTATATACTTGCTTAAGTCAATTAATAGAGCAAAAACCAAGCCGCCCCGGCGACGCCGGAGCGGCTGGTTCCATGGAGGATGGATCGGTCTCTTACACGCCTATCGCAACTCCGCCGTGAAGCGCTGGATGCGGCGGCAGGCTTCTTCCAGCAGCTCCTCCGACGTGGCGTAGGAGATGCGGAAGTTGGGGCCGAGCCCGAAGGCCGAGCCATGCACAACGGCAACGCCTTCCGCTTCCAGAAGCTCGGATACGAAGTCCTCGTCGCTCTCGATCACCTTACCAGACGGCGCTTTCCGGCCGATCACGCCGGCGCAGGACGGATAGACATAGAAGGCGCCTTCGGGCGTCGGGCAGCTGATGCCGTTTGCCTGGTTGAGCATGGACACCACCAGATCGCGCCGGGCCTGAAAGATGGCCTTGTTCCTTGCGATGAAGTCCTGCGGGCCGGTCAGCGCCTCCACCGCCGCCCACTGACAGATGGTGGCGGCGCCGGAAGTCTGCTGCCCTTGGATCATATCCATGGCCTTGATCAGCGCCAAAGGCCCGGCGGCATAGCCGATTCGCCAGCCGGTCATGGCATAGGCCTTGGACACGCCGTTCATGGTCAGCGTGCGCTCATAGAGCCTCGGCTCCACCTCGGCGATGGTGCGGAAGGTGAAGTCCCCGTATGTCAGGTGCTCGTACATGTCGTCGGTCAGCACCCAGACATGGGGATGCTTGAGCAGCACCTCGGCCAGCGCCTTCAGTTCCTCGCCCGTATAGGCCGCGCCCGACGGGTTGGAGGGCGAGTTCATGATGAGCCACTTGGTCTTCGGCGTGATCGCTTTCTCCAGCGCCTCCGGCTGCAGCTTGAAGCCGTCTTCCAGCTTCGTCTCCGCAAATACGGACGTGCCGCCGCAGATCGCCACCATCTCCGGGTAGCTCACCCAGTAGGGTGTGGGGATCACGACCTCGTCGCCGGGGTTCAGCGTCGCCATGAATGCATTGAACAGGATCTGCTTGCCGCCGGTGCCGACGATCGTCTGCTTCCAGTCGTAATCGAGATTATTCTCGCGCTTGAACTTGGCAGCGATCGCCTCGCGCAGCGGCTGGATGCCCGATACGGGCGGATACTTCGTCTCGCCGCGCTTTATCGCTTCGATGGCCGCCTGTTTGATATTGTCGGGCGTATCGAAATCCGGCTCCCCGGCACCAAGACCGATGACGTCGCGCCCCTGCGCTTTGAGCTCGCGTGCCTTCTGGGTGACAGCAATGGTCGCGGAAGGTTTCACGCGCGAAAGGGCATCGGCAAGAAAGGCCATGATCGGTTGCTCCTACGGGATTTCAGTCGTCTCCGTCCGGAGGGCGGGGAGACACGCCTTAATGTCTCATCGCGCGGCGGATCGCAAGGGCGGCGGGCTTCTCCTGTGCGGGCAGGCGACTTAAGCGCAGTTGCAGGAAAAGTGGATGCCGGTTTTCCGTCCCGAAATGTGCAAAACAATAACTGGAGTTTTCTCAAGCGCCTGCGAGACACACATGATCGCAATTTAACCGGCGCTCAATGGTTCTGTGCGAGGCTGCAGCCAACCGGGGCGTCGGAAAGGCAGCATGCCGCGCAGCCTCTGATTGGCGCAGGTGAGTGAGTGCCGCGGGCGTGAGGGCATCTATGTCCGCTTCCGGGGCCGGCTCAAGGCTGCTCGGCCGCTTCCCTTACCGCCACCCTCGGCACGTACGGTAGCTGCAAAGGCACCTGAAAGTGCCGTTGGGCGCCGAGCGGGATAAAAATAAACAGGAGGCGATCGGTGTCACTGGCTGAAAAAATCCAGGAGCGGATCGAAGCAGCGATTGTCGTCGATGAAATCGGCATCGAGACCGGGCGCTACGGTTCACACATCCTCAAGACTCGTTATCAGGCGATTTTTCGTAGAACGCCCGAAGGGCTGACGCCATGGGGCGTTACAGGCACAGTGCAGCCGCATCTTCACGAACGGCCAATCTCGCTCGATTCGTTTTGGGCGGACATCGCCCCCGACGACCAACCCTTCGTCGAGTCTTTGGGACGTATGCTGCAGTTACGCAACCATCGCAGTATCCACGCCGGCGATCTGGTGCTGCTTTGGGATTATGATCAGCGCCTGTTCGCCAGTACGGATACACCCGAGGCACAGGTTGCCCGCCTCGTATCTCTGCTGCCGTCCGCGGAAATCGACCAGCATCTTTTTCTGTGCAGGTTGCCGGGGAACGGGGAGGAGGGCCGAGTTGCGGAGCTGGCGGCGGTACTGCAATTAAACGGAATAGCCACTGCCGTTGAGGATTTCGGCACGCCTGCGGAATCCGCCTCACGCATTCGCCAGATCAACCCGCAGATCGTGACATTCGAGGGGCGCTGGTTTCGACGTATCGCGGATGTGCCGGCGGCCGTCGACCTCCTCGGCTCTTTTGTCGAAGCGTTGCGGCGGGAGGGGCGACAAGTGCTGATCGAGGGTATTGAAACGCCGGACCAACTGCGCGCCGCATTCGATACAGGTGCCGATCTGTTGAGAGGCGACCTGTTGCGTCCGGCGCAGCCGGTTGGCGTGATCTTTGATACCGAACCGCTCGATGGGGAAGCACTGCTTCTAACCCGGAGCACGGGAACGTCACCTTTGCCTGGGCAGGGGCGCCCCGCCTGACGCGCGATGGCTCAATCCTGTTGATGGTCCGCGAAAAACTTTTCATTCGCGGCTGTACCGTGGCGCGCTAGAAAGGAGGGGAAGAAGGGAGCCGCCTCATGAAGCTTTACGGAATGACCGACAGCGGGAATTGTTACAAGCCCAGACTTCTGCTGGCGAAGCTTGGCATTCCCTATGAGCATATTGAGGTCAGTTCGCGTGACGGGTCCACGCGCAGGCCGGATTTCCTTGCCAGGAATCCCAACGGCAGGGTGCCCGTTCTGGAGCTGGACGACGGGCGTTTTCTCTCCGAGTCCAACGCCATATTGCTCCATCTTGCTGAAGGCACCCGCTTCCTGCCGTCCGATCCTTACCAACGCGCGCTCGTCTATCAGTGGCTCTTTTTCGAGCAGTACAGTCACGAGCCCTTTGTGGCCGTCAGGCGTGCGCTGTTGATGTATCCGGAAAGGGCCGCCCAAGCCACTCCGGAGAGGCTTGCCGCCACGCTTGAGGGAGGCAATCACGCGCTCGGCGTCATGGAGCGGCAACTTTCCCGCACGCCTTTCCTGGCCGGTGAAGCGTACACGGTGGCCGATATCGCGCTTTATGCCTACACGCATGACGCGCACAATGGCGGCTTCGATCTTGCCGCCTTTCCCGCTGTTTCCGCCTGGCTGGAGCGTGTACGAAACGACCCCGGCCACATTCCGATGGTCGGCTCGTAGATACGCCGAAGCCTGCCCGCAGCGGGAACGCCCGTAACCCCGCCACTTATGTAGCCCGCGCCCGTCTCCACCCGTAGTGGGTGGAGAACGATCGCCCGCTTTTAGCTCTTAAGCGACCGCCTGGAGATCGGTTTCTCCGTCTTGCGTCTCCTTGGGGCGGTGCGACGCAACCGTCTTCAGCACGATGTTCAATTCATCAATGTCTACGTAAAAGACGCGGGCAAGCCGAACCGGAATAAGTTCTTCCGGTACGCCGTGTTGCAACAGTTTTTCAACCGCATGCATTAAATGCACCCGGTCGGTCAGGCGCACTTTGATGCTATCTTCAAAGGGATAACGCATGGTCTTCTTCCTGATCGGAGATGACAAACGCATGACACGAACCAGGAACGCGCCGAGGCTACGCGTAGATATAGGCCAATCAGCGTAAACAATATGCTTAAGGAACAATACGCGCGCAACGGGAAACTTTCGCGTGAGCGTACACTTCCCTGTTCATCCACAAGAAATGCGTTATCCTGTGAAAATTTATCAATCCCTGATTGCGTTGAACCGGAATGAGAAGGACGCTTGTGCGGGTATGGTCTCCGGCGGTGCAGCGCGTTCGAGCGCGAGCATCTTTCGCTTGGTGAGCGTCCCTCCGGGAGCGGAAAAACCGCCGAGCTTGCCCCCTGCCGCCACGATGCGGTGACAGGGAATGATGAGCGGGATTGGGTTGCGCCCGAGTGCCACTCCGGTCTGGCGGGCGGCATCGGGGAAGCCGGCTTGCGCCGCAAGTGCACCATAGGTGGCGGTCTGGCCGTAGGCGAGCCTTTGCGCGGCTTGATAGATCGCAAGACTGAACGCATCGACGCCCCCGAGGTCCAGGGGGAGGGCGGTAAAGTCCTCCCGTTCTCCCGCAAAATAGCGCTGGGCGGCCGCGATCGCCTCCGCTACCGCACCGGAAGGCTGCGAGGCCCGGGAATGCGGAAGGTATCTTGCGAAACTTTCCTCTAGCGGATCGGTGGTCTCGACGGGAAGCATGAAGCGGCTGATCCCGCGCAAGGTCCACGCGATGCCGCAGAAGCCAAAAGCAGTTTCAAAGACGTGATGGTGCATCACAACGCCATCCTCCAGCCCGAGCACAAACATAAGGCCCCACAGGGCAGCATCTCAAGAAGTTCTGGAATTCAACCCGTGTTGAATCGACAGGCGCGATGCGTTAAAGGAGCGCTTCGGCAGGGGGCGAAAGGGAGACGAAAGCTTTACCTTTGCTCTGCCGAACCGTCCTCACCTGCATCCTTCTTTGCCTACCAGCTCTGTCCGCGTGCAGCTCCATGCCCGCTCCTGCTCCGAGCGAAGACACGCCGGTTCGCACGGATCCGGCAGCGCCGACCGCTTTTGAGCAGACCGGGGAAATTCAGCCGGTAGAAGCGGGAAGCGCGGAGCTCGATGCGCTCATTGCCCGCTACGCCGCGGCCTATCAGGTGCCGGAAAACCTCGTGCGGCGCGTCGTCAAACGCGAGAGCAACTTCAATCCGGCCGCGCGCAACAGGATCTATTGGGGCCTGATGCAGATCCGGCACGATACCGCCCGGACCATGGGCTATCGCGGGCCGGCGCACGGGCTGCTTGATGCCGAGACCAACCTCAAATACGCGGTCAAGTATCTGCGCGGCGCCTACATTACGGCGGGTGGTAACGAGGACCAGGCGATCCGCTACTACGCCAGCGGCTACTACTACGTCGCCAAGCGCAAAGGCCTGCTTCAGGAAACGGGCTTGAGGAACTGAGGCAGCGCGGCTCCTTTGCGCAGCGTCAGCAGATGGCATGAGCGGGGAGCGGTGCCTTCAAAAAGCATGTGAACTGGTGTAAGGGGGCCGCCCGCTGTCGGATTGCGTGGAACAGCATCGTCCTTCGACAGATCTGCAATCCCGGGAACGACCATGAACGACACGACACCCCTGAAAGAGCCGCTGGCGCAGAAAAGGACCACGCCGCTGGCCATTTCCGCGCGCGGGCTCGTGCGCCATTTCGGCGAGGTCAAGGCCGTCGACGGCATCGACCTCGACGTGCCGCGCGGCATGATCTTCGCCATACTCGGCCCCAACGGTGCCGGCAAGACGACGCTGATCCGCATGCTCGCCACGCTGCTCAAGCCGGATGCGGGTACGGCCACCGTGATGGGGCACGACCTTGTGGCCGAGCCGCATGCGGTGCGCGCGTCGATCGCGCTCACCGGCCAGTTCGCCTCGCTGGACGAGGACCTGACGGCGCGCGAGAACCTGATCCTGCTCGCCCGCCTCTGGGGCTTTCGCGGCCGCGAAGCCAAGGCACGGGCGGACGAGCTGCTGGCCGCCTTCGAGCTTGCCGATGCGGCCAAGCGCCAGGTGAAGGATTTCTCCGGCGGCATGCGCCGCAGGCTGGACATCGCCGCCTCGCTGATCGTCACGCCGGGCGTGCTGTTCCTCGACGAGCCGACGACCGGCCTCGATCCCAAGGCGCGGCAGGGCGTGTGGAGCATGATCCGCGAGCTTGCCAGGACGGGGGTGACCATCCTGCTTACCACGCAGTATCTGGAGGAGGCCGACCAGCTTGCCGCACGCATCGCCGTGATCGATCACGGTCGCAAGATCGCCGAGGGCACGAGCCGGGAGCTGAAGGCTCTGATCGGATCGGGCTTCCTGCATGTCGCCCCGGCCGATCCCGCCGACATCGACCGGGCGGCGGAAATCCTCGAAGCGCGGCTGGGGGCCGCGGTGCAGCGAAGCGCCGAGGGCGCGCAGCTCTCTGTGATGGCGGGCACGCCCCGGGACGCCAACGAGGCGCTGTCGGCGCTGATGGCCGCCGGCATCGAGATTTCGGATTTCTCGATGGGCTCGCCCAGTCTCGACGAGGTGTTCTTCGCCCTGACGGGTCAGCCCGCTGAAGATCAGGACCGTAAGGAGGCCGCCCAATGAGCGCCGTCAGTCCAGCTACGCTCCCGACCGTCAAGGCGCCGCGCCCGCCTTCGCCCTTCTCCAACGCGCTCGCCTTCGGCTGGCGCGCGGTGCTGAAGTTCCGCCACGTGCCGGAGCAGCTCTTCGATCTGGTGATGACGCCGATCATGTTCACGCTGCTCTTCACCTTCGTCTTCGGCGGGGCGCTGGCGGGCTCGCCGGCGGACTACATCCAGTTCCTGCTGCCGGGGATTCTCGTGCAGACGGTGGTGTTCAACTCCGTCTATTCCGGCATGGGGCTTTCGACGGACCTCTCGAAAGGCCTGTTCGACCGCTTCCGCTCGCTGCCCATCTGGCAGCTTTCGCCCTTCGCCGGGCTGATGGTGGGCGACGTGCTGCGCCACATCATCGCCGGCCTCATCATCCTCTGCATCGGCCTGATCCTGGGCTACCGGCCGGAGGCGGGGCTCGCGGGCGTTGTAGCCGCCTTCCTGCTCATCGTGGCGATCGGCTTCGGCACGGGGTGGATCTTCCTCGTGCTGGGGCTCCTGATCCGCACGCCCATGACGGTGATGACCATCGGCTTCACCCTCATCATGCCGGTCGCCTTCGCCTCCAACATCATGGTGCGGCCGGAGACCATGCCGGGCTGGCTCGAGGCGATCGTGGTGCGCAATCCCGTCTCGCACATGACGACCGCGATGCGCGGGCTGCTCGACGGCACGGCGACGGGCGGCGACGTGCTGCTTGCCCTTGCCGCTCCCGTCATTCTGACGGTCGTGCTCTCGCCCGTCGTCCTGTGGCTCTACCGGCGCAGCTGAAGGCGCGCGCCATCCCCGCCGCGCCGGGGCTCAGCCCGCGCGGCCTCCTAGAACGGCCGGTTCTTGAACGCGGCTCGCGTCCGGACGTCACGACGTGTCAGGGCGCTTGAGCGCCTCGAGCGCCAGCGCATGGGAATGCGCGAGGATCCCGTCCACCTCGCGGATGGTGCGGGGAGCCTTTCGTCCTTCGCCGCCGCTCCTGCCGCAGGCCACCGGGTCGAAGCGGGAAAGCCGGCCGCCGGACGGGCGCCCGGGCCTGAGCGGCGAGACGCGGCGGGTGAGCCGCGCATCGCGGCGCGCTTTCCAGCGGGCGAAGCGGCGGGCCTGCCCCGGTAGATCGTCGAGGGCCGCGGCAAGGGCGGCGAGGCGCTGGTTGAGGCGCACCGCGCTGACGGGATCGCCGGGCGAAGGCGGAGAGGGAAGGCGATAGGGCTCGATGATCCCCGGCAGCATGATGCGCGGCGCGGCATGGGCAGGCACGGTGCGGCACCGCTCTTCGTAAGGCTCCGGGGTTCGCAGCGGATCGAGAAGCGGCAGGCAATAGGATCGCGGACGGGCGGCTGTGGCGGCTTTTCCTGCTGTTGCGGCGCGCGCGATTTCCGCCGCCGGCATGGTGACGGCGATGCCGAGGCGGCGCAGGAACTGCTCTGCCGGCACGGGCTTCGTCTTCCGCTTGCGCGGGGGCGGCAGGGTGACGGTGATGCCGCGGGCGGCGGCGATGATCAGCCGCCGCGCGGCGGCCTCTGCCGGGCGCAGGAGCCGCAGAATCGCAAGCCAGAGATGGCGCGGCAGCGTGGGGCGGGTTGTTCCCTCGGCCGGTGTTTCGTGATCAATGTCGAGCCCCGCCACGGCAACGAGCGCGGCGACGATGCGCTTCAGCGCCAGCCGGTTCCACTCGATCGCCGCACGCCCGTCCATGTTGCCCTCCTTCCGTCGAGGCGGCGGGATTGTCGCATGGGCGGCAAGGGCGGGGATAAATGGACGGGGGTCGGCTGTTGTGTGAACCGCTCTTTTATCCCCCCTCTTGCAAAATCTAACACTTAGCCTCCGCTTCGCTCCAGCTAAGATGTTGATTTTGCTTTCTCCCCCGCAAAGGGGGGAGATAGGGCTGGCGCCATCGACGCCTCCTGCTACTCGGCAGCTCCCCGGCGTTCGCTGGCCTTTCATCGTGCCACCGGCACGACGAATTCGCCTTCGGCGAACCGGCCGCTCACCCCCCGCAAAGGGGGGAGATGGGGTGCGCTGCGCTGTCGCCTCCGCAAATCGCCAGCGTCTGCGACTGGCAGCGAGGCCGATGCCGGCGTTATCTCCCCCCGCTGCGGGGGAGAAAGCGAATTCTTGGGTTTGGCGAAGCCAAGCCCTTAGAATTCACAAGAGGGGGGATAGGATAACTCTGCCGTCCCAAACGCTCCCACCGGACGCAAATTCTTGGCCCTGACACCGCCAGGGGGGATTGTGGGGGCGGCCGGGATCGGGCGCGCGGCCATGTCGCAAGTCTCCGCTGGCTTGCCGCGGCGGCGCCCTATCTTCCTTGCGGGGGTGACGCGACCGCCCTGCCGTGGGATGGTCGCCCTGACGCCAGGGAAGGAGAACCGACATGCGCGACTGGAAACTCCCGCGGGAAGGCGCCTGCCGCTGCGGGCAGGTGCGGATAAGGGTGAGTGCCGCGCCGCTCGTCACCATGGCCTGTCACTGCACCGGCTGCCAGAAGATGAGCGCCTCGGCCTTCTCGCTCACGGCCGCCATCCCGGCGGAAGGCTTCGCGGTGGTCGAGGGGGAGCCGGTGATCGGCGGCCTGCACGGCACTTCGCGGCACTATTTCTGCCCGCGCTGCCTGACCTGGATCTTCACGCGGCCGGAGGGCATCGACTGGTTCGTCAATGTGCGCCCGACCATGCTCGAAGGGGCGGAGGACTTCGCGCCCTTCATCGAGACCTGGGTTGCCGAGAAGCTGCCCTTCGCCGAGACCGGGGCGGTACATGCTTATGAAAAGCTGCCGCCGGTGGAGGATTATGAGGGGCTGATGGGGGAGTTTGCGGAGTGGGAGAGGTGAGGGTGGGTTTTGGTTTCAAGCCTCTATCCTTTCCCTCGCCTCGTGCAGGATCGTCAGGCGTACGCCGTCGAGGTTTCTCACCACCTTGTCGTTCCATGTGCGCAGCGCCAGCGTAAGATGAGGCACCCCTAATATTTATTATTATTTTGCTCTTTGAGTTATCCAACAATTTATACGAACAGAAATCCAAAACGAAGGGCTACCGCCTGTTACTTTGCCATCTATGGCATTGATAATCTGGGTCTTACCCCAACTTTCGGGCAGGCGAGAGACTAATGTGCGGTCAACATCCTGTGCAGCTTTGTCGTAACCACCGTTAGTTCTACGTGATCTTACATATATAAAGCTACTACCATCAAAAATATCTATGCGTGGAATCCAATTACCTCCTCCCGTTTGATAGCGAATGGGATGGACCGACGCAAAATCACTCGGCTCTATCGGAATGTTAGAAAACATCGTCTGAACGTCTCGTTCGACCAAAAGCTCCAGTGCCTCAAATTTACCCTTAAGATCACCACAGCCTTCACGGTCTGTCACATATCTAGGAAATGAAGAACCTGGGAACAGTACGGAACCAGGTATTTTATTTCCAATTACTCTTTCAACATACAATCTACATAGTTCCTTATAGTTTCCAATTCTTAATGGCTCTATATAATAGAGAATTCCGCATGTTATAATGTCGTTAGCGTCTACAACCTCACAAGCCCATCTATACAGCTTTGATGCATCCTCATCGGCCACAGAAGTTCGTAGGCAGATCTTTCCATATCTGGATGCAATGCGATCTATCTGCTTCTGAAAATTCTCCTTGCTTCCGTCTTCCGTATAAAGAACACACGGTATAATATTTCCTTCTGAGTTTTTTTCCAAAAAATCTGTCCAATTTCTGTAACCTCCACTCTCATCAAACATGCTTATAACTTGATCATTAATCAAATCGTCTTGTGTTGCAAGATCAAGAATAAAACAATATTTACCATATGCGCCATACAATTGTTCTACCCGGCGCTCAATGGATCCATTTGGGATATTTCTAGTTTTCCTTGATCGCGTTAGCTCAAAAATTGGTATAATTTTTCTCTTAACATCGTCATCTAAAAACCTTACGGCGCGCAGCTCGGCATCCGATGTCTTGAGATTAGGGTAATACATTAATCAATCCCAATCGAATTAATCACGCTGTCGCGCCGGTATTCCGCAGCTTGTTTTGAGACTCCAAACGTTCGCGCAACGGAATCGATATCTCCACTAGACAATGCTGTACGAAACTCGGTGTCAGGCATCAGTACGAGTGCCGCAAACTGATTGGCTTCTCGCTCTCTAGCATTTTTTGCGTCGCTTCTAAATAGTAGCCCGTCTTCAAAAGGCGCATGATCGCGATGAAGTAGATAGTGTCCAAGTTCATGCGCGAGTGTAAATCGCTGACGGTTAGGATGGTGCAACGAGTTAACCCCAATCTCCCAAATGCCCGCTGATTCACGCAGAAATCCCGAAACTCTTTCCTCAAGCGGCAATCTTAGGACGCGCAATCCCAAGGCCGCTGCTAAGCCCTCTACGTCCAAGGGGATCGTCCGAAGTGTAAAATTTTGAGCAATCCGATGTGCGTCTCGCGCAGCACGAGCCGGATCATATTCTAGAGGCGGACGTGGCTTCGAGATGGATCGGCGAAGTACAGCCATTATCGGTCCTCTTCTTGGGGTTCTTGATCGTCGCCTTTTTCTGCAATCATACTCTCAATTTTTGAGAGGCGGTCATCCAGTAAAGCAATGTGAGCAAGCTGTTCTTGTAATGGTTCGCTTTGGAGATCAAATACCTCAGATGCTGCATTGCTTAGGCGTCTACTGAAATCATCTGAAGTTATTATTTTTTCTAACTTTTGATCTATAAAATTTTCCGCTTGCTGAATAGATTGCCATCTTATTGCAAAGAAAGAAAGAAATCCAACAACCACTAATACTCCAAGTAATACTTGTATCATAATACCATATGTTGTAGTTATGTTAGATATCAGAGCTTCAGGGGTAACGATTATACCGCGTTGCAATAGTTGAACGGCCGCGTCCCACGAAGGAGGATCTAGATTAGGAGGGGTCCGGTGCACAAAAATACCGAAGGTGGACCCCAACCAATCTGTCATTGGGCGACCGAAGATGAAAACCACGACCATAAGAAAAACAAAACTCCCCAACGCCCATCCGAGGACTGCGGCTCCAAAAAGCTTAAGCGTCTTCACGAGTGTCTCCGAAGAACAAAACAGAAACAAATTTAATGCAATAATTCGGAATCTGCAAGCCGTGCTTCGCTACCCATCTCCTGCCGGCCTATCTTTCCTCTTGTGAACGAGAGAGGGGGAGAGCAGCGTCAACGCCTACGGTAGGCCGACCTTCAACACTGTGGATTGTGCATACGGCCTTCACCCCCATCCTGAACTTGTCAAAGGGCGAGGGTGAAGGCCGCACGAACTCGCGTCAACCGATTTGCGTTGGCTGACCCGCACGGGGGCGAAGGAGCGCAAAGAAGGACAAGGCGGTACGCCAGAAACGGTTTGCCATCTGGCAGGACGCCGATCCCCCCTCTTGCAAAATCTAACACTTAGCCTCCGCTCCGCTCCGGCTAAGATGTTGATTTTCCTTTCCGGTCGGGGGCCCGCTGCCTTCGGCAGCTCCCCGGCGTTCGCTGGCCTTTCGTCGTGCCACTGGCACGACGAATTCGCCTTCGGCGAACCGGCCGCTCACCCCCCGCACGGGGGGAGATAGGGTGGCCGCAACCGCTATCCTCCAAAATACCCCTGCAACGGCCTCACCTCCAGGCTCCCCGCCTTGAGCGCGGCGATGGCCTCGACCACGGCGTGGCAGCCGGCCATGGTGGTGTAGTAGGGCACCTTCTGCATCAGCGTGGCGCGGCGCAGCGATTTTGAATCGGAGACCGCCTTCTGGCCGTCGGTGGTGTTGAAGACGAGCTGCACCTGGCGGTTGCGGATCGCGTCCTCGATGTGCGGGCGGCCTTCGAGCACCTTGTTGATCTTTTCGGCGGCAACGCCGTTTTCGCGCAAGTAACGGGCCGTGCCGCCGGTGGCGAGCACCTTGAAGCCGAGATCGGCCAGGCGGCGGACGGCCGGCAGCACGCGCGGCTTGTCCTCGTCGCGCACGGAGACGAAGAGCGTGCCGGAGCGGGGCAGATCGACGCCCGCGCCGAGCTGCGCCTTGGCGAAGGCGAGCGCATAGTCGCGGTCGAGCCCCATGACCTCGCCGGTGGACTTCATCTCGGGCCCGAGCAGGATGTCCACGCCGGGGAAGCGGGCGAAGGGGAAGACGGCTTCCTTGACCGCGATGTGGCCGAGAGCGCGCGTATCGGGGAGCCGGCCGTAGGCGGCGAAGGTGTCGGCCAGGCTCTCGCCCGCCATGACGCGGGCGGCGATCTTGGCGATCGGCCGGCCGATGGTTTTGGCGACGAAAGGCACGGTGCGCGAGGCGCGCGGGTTGACCTCCAGCACGAAGACCTCGCCGTCCTTGACGGCGTACTGCACGTTCATGAGGCCGCCGACATGGAGGGCCTTGGCAAGCGCCTTGGTCTGGCGTTCGAGCTCGTCGACGATTTCGGGCGAGAGCGAGTGGACGGGAAGCGAGCAGGCCGAGTCGCCGGAATGGATGCCCGCCTCCTCGATGTGCTCCATGATGCCGCAGACGAAGACTTCGTCGCCGTCGGAGAGGCAGTCGACGTCCACCTCGATGGCTTCGGTCAAATAGGTGTCGAAGAGGAGCGGGTTCTTCGACAGCAGCGTGTTGATCTGGCCGGTCTTGTCGGCCGGGTATTTCTGGCGGATTTCCTCCGGCACCAGGCCGGGGACGGTGTCGAGCAGGTAGGATTGCAGGCGCGCCTCGTCCCAGACGATCTGCATGGCGCGGCCGCCGAGCACGTAGGACGGGCGCACGACGAGCGGGAAGCCGAGCTCGGAGGCCACGACGCGGGCCTGCTCGACGGAGTAGGCGATGCCGTTCCTCGGCTGCTTGAGGCCGAGCTTCTGCAGGAGCTTCTGGAAGCGGTCGCGGTCCTCGGCAAGGTCGATGGCGTCGGGCGAGGTGCCGAGGATGGGGATGCCGGCGCGCTCCAGGCTGTCGGCGAGTTTCAGGGGCGTCTGGCCGCCGAACTGGACGATGACCCCGACGAGCTCGCCGCGCGAGGCCTCGACGCGGAGGATCTCGAGCACGTCTTCCGGGGTGAGCGGCTCGAAATAGAGGCGGTCGGAGGTGTCGTAGTCGGTGGAGACCGTCTCCGGGTTGCAGTTGATCATGATCGACTCGTAGCCGGCGTCGGCAAGCGCGAAGGCGGCGTGACAGCAGCAGTAGTCGAACTCGATGCCCTGGCCGATGCGGTTGGGCCCGCCGCCGAGGATGACGACCTTCTTGCGGTCGGAGACCTGCGACTCGTCGGCGGGGGCGCCGGCGAAGGGCGCCTCGTAGGTGGAGTACATGTAGGCGGTGGGGGCGGCGAACTCGGCGGCGCAGGTGTCGATGCGCTTGAAGACCGGGTGGACGCCGAGGGATTCGCGAAGCTTGCGGACCTCTTCGGCGTCGGTCCTGGCGAGCGAGGCGAGGCGGGAATCGGAGAAGCCGTGCGCCTTCAGCATGCGCAGATTGGCCGCGTCCTTCGGCAGGCCGTGCTCGCGCACGCGCTCTTCGAGCGCGATGATGGCGGCGATCTGCTCCAGGAACCAGGGGTCGATCTGGCACATGGCGTGCACCTCCTCGACGGAGATGCCGAGGCGCAGCGCCTGGGCGACCATGCGCAGCCGGTCGGGCGTGGGGGTGCCGAGCGCGGCGCGGATGGCGTTCTTGTTCTCGGACGGGTCGCCCCCCGGCTCGTAGCCGGGGATGTCGATTTCGTCGAGGCCGGTGAGGCCCGTCTCAAGGCCGCGCAGGGCCTTCTGCAGCGATTCGGCGAAGGTGCGGCCGATGGCCATGACCTCGCCCACGGACTTCATGGCGGTGGTTAGCACCGGCTCGGAGCCCGGGAACTTCTCGAAGGCGAAGCGCGGGATCTTGGTGACGACGTAGTCGATGGAGGGCTCGAAGGAGGCGGGCGTGGCGCCGCCCGTAATGTCGTTTTCGAGCTCGTCCAGAGTGTAGCCGACGGCGAGCTTGGCGGCGACCTTGGCGATGGGGAAGCCCGTGGCCTTGGAGGCGAGCGCCGAGGAGCGCGAGACGCGCGGGTTCATCTCGATGACGACCATGCGCCCGTCGGCCGGATTGACGGCGAACTGGACGTTGGAGCCGCCGGTCTCGACGCCGATCTCGCGCAGCACCGCGATCGAGGCGTTGCGCATGCGCTGGTATTCCTTGTCGGTCAGCGTCAGCGCGGGGGCGACGGTGATGGAATCGCCCGTATGTACGCCCATCGGGTCCACGTTCTCGATGGAGCAGACGATGATGCAGTTGTCCGCCTTGTCGCGGACGACCTCCATCTCGTATTCCTTCCAGCCGAGGACGGACTCCTCGATCAGCACTTCCGTGGTGGGGGAGGCGTCGAGGCCGCGCTCGACGATCTCGAAGAATTCGGAGCGGTTGTAGGCGATGCCGCCGCCCGTGCCGCCGAGCGTGAAGGAGGGGCGGATGATGGCGGGCAGGCCCACATGCTCGAGCGCCTGGGCGGCCACGGCCATGGCGTGGGCCATGTAGCGCTGCTTGCGGTCGCCTTCGCCGCGCTGCCACTCGGCTTCCAGTGCATCGAGCGCTGCGTCGAGCTCGGGGCCGGAATATTTGGCGCGCAGGGCCGCACGCTCGGCCTCGTGCTTCTGCCGGTCGGCTTCCTTCACCTCGGTGGCGTTGGCGAGCATGGAGCGGGGCGTCTCAAGCCCGATGCGGGCCATGGCCTCGCGGAAGAGCGCGCGGTCCTCCGCCTTGTCGATGGCCTCCGCATTGGCGCCGATCATCTCCACGCCGTAGCGTTCGAGCACGCCCATGCGGCGCAGCGAGAGCGCTGTGTTGAGCGCAGTCTGCCCGCCCATGGTGGGCAGGAGGGCATCCGGCCGCTCCTTGGCGATGATCTTGGCCACGACCTCCGGCGTGATCGGCTCGATATAGGTGGCGTCGGCCAGCTCCGGGTCGGTCATGATGGTGGCCGGATTGGAGTTGACCAGGATGACGCGGTAGCCTTCCGCTTTCAGCGCCTTGACTGCCTGGGTGCCGGAATAGTCGAACTCGCAGGCCTGGCCGATGACGATGGGGCCGGCCCCGATGATCAGGATCGACTTGATGTCGGTGCGTTTGGGCATGAAGGGTCCGTTCGTGCGCGTCGCGCCCCGGCGCAGGAGCGCGAGGCGCGTTGAGAAAAATCAAACCTTGAGGCTAGGCGGGCCTTATAGGCAAGGACGCCGGGCGACGGAACCCCAAAAAAGCAGGTTTACCCAACGGCGGACCTTCCGGCGCGATCGCCGGCTGCGGCAACGCCGCTCCGTCCGCACCTGCGCCGAAGGTGGCGGAAGCAAAGGCAACGGCCGGAAGCTGTGCGCCGTTCATCCTCGCCTGCGCCGGAGATGGCGCGTGACGGCAAGGGCGATTCCTCCGAGCGCGCCCGGTATCGCCAAGGTAAAGGCAAGACTCGCCATGCCCATCTCGCAGCCGCCCGAATCTCCGGGCGTTCCGCAGCGCGGGTCGAGCAGATAGGCGAGCAAGAGGCCAACGACGAAGACGGCAAGGGGAACGAGGACAAATCCGGCAAGGCCGAAAGCGAGCGAGGTGAGAAAGAGGCGCATCGGGCGTCACCCACTTCTGGACGGGTCGGCAGAACCTTGAAACAGAGTTGCCTGCAGAAGAACATGCGTCAAGTTTCGGGCAGCCCGGAAATGCAGAAGCCGGCAAAACACGCCCGCCTGCTTTTTTCCACGCCGTGTTCGACAGTTCTCCGGCTTGTGTTAAAAGGAAGGCAGCAAAGGAAGGCTTTGGTCTGGGGGGTACGATGCACCGACTGGCAACCGCAGCCGCAGGGTTTCTGGCCGCATTCTTGTGGACAGGCGGGGTCTTCGCCGCCGGTGCGGATGTCGACGGCAGCGCCGACTATCCCGATATCGGGCGCTTCGAGGGCTCCTGGATCACGCACTACGACGCCAAGGATTTCGACGAGTACTGGATCGCAACGGGGCCAGTCGAGCGTGCGGAGCGCGGCGAGGGGATGATGCTCGAAGGCCGCGTGGTGCGCATCGCCTACAAGCTGGATCCCGGGCCTTCAGTGCTGGAGGTCGCGCGCAACTACGAGAACCGACTGACGGGGAGCGGCTACGAAATCCTCTACAAGTGCCGGGACAAGGACTGCGGGGGATACAATTTCCGCTACTCCGGGACGGAAGTGATGCCGATGCCGTTCATGAGCGTCAATCTTGACGACTTCCGCTACATCGCCGCCGTCAAGAAGGGCGATCCGACGGTCTATGCGTCGGTTCTGGTCAGCATCAACAACGGCCAGGTGCTCAATCAGGTGATCGTCGTGGAGACCGGCGAGATGGAGGACCGCATGGTGGACGCCAAGGAAATGGCGAAAGCCATCTCCGACACCGGCAAGATCGCCATCTACGGCATCCATTTCGACACCGACAAGACGGACATCAAGCCGGAGAGCCGCCCGGCGCTCGATCAGATCGCCGAACTGATGAAGAGCAATCCGGAACTGAAGATCCTAGTCGTCGGCCACACCGACAATCAAGGCAGCATGGAATACAATCTCGATCTCTCCATGCGGCGCGCGCAGGCGATCGTGGCGGAACTCACCAGCACCTACGGCATCGCCGCCGAGCGGCTGACGCCGGCGGGCGCGGGGTTCCTTTCGCCGGTCGCCAGTAACCGCACGGAAGCCGGACGGGCGGAAAACCGCCGCGTAGAGCTGGTAGAGCGGTAGATTGCCGAGGGGAGGGGCCGCCTGCCCGTCCCCCTGGCAACCGGTAATCGGTGCTGATGTATGCCGCGCGGCGCATACGGAAGTAGGACCGCGCAAGCCCAGCTCTTAACTGAAATGTTGGCTTGTACTTGAATTTTCTGCCACCCCCGTAAGTCGCAAGGGCTTGCGGGGTTCTGGCTGGAGAAATCTGAAACAGCCGGAAAGCTGCGTTTTCCCAACCCAACTCACGAAAGCCGGATGCGAAAGGCACGTCGATAAGACCGCTGCCGGTGCCACCGGACAGCTCTGTATTAGTCGTGATTGTAAAAGGCGTGCGCCATTGGTCGCTTTATCGCTAAGGAAAGGGAGCTGCGGACGGTTGCGACGCGAACTGGACTAGCCTTCGCCATCGTTCGTCATCACCTATGGCTGTGTTATCGAGCCGTAACCGCTGCAAGCCAGAAGTCGCCGAGTTCGCGAGGACCGACGCTTCTGTTCACATCATTGATCCCGAGGAACTGGCGTTTGCGCCAACGACACATCTGGCGGATCGCTCAACAGAGTCTAATGCGCCTTAAGCTGACTTTATCGAGTACGCCTCCCGGATCAAGTCTAGCGGTTTGGACGACTTATCGATAAAGATTGGTCCTCCACGTATTGGGGCTGGCACGCAAGCTCGGGGACCCTCAATGAGCCCGGAATTCCTGCTCACTTCGCTGATCGTGGTCGTCTCGCCGGGAGCCGGCGTGCTCTATACGTTGGCGGCGGGGCTTTCGCGCGGTGCGCGGGCGAGCGTGGTGGCGGCCTTTGCCTGCACATTGGGAATCGTGCCGCATATGGCGGCGGCCATCACCGGTCTAGCCGCCCTGCTGCATACGAGCGCCGTCGCCTTCCAGGTGCTGAAATATCTCGGTGTCGCCTATCTGCTCTACATGGCCTGGAAGACCCTCAGGGAGCAGGGGGCGCTGCGGGTCGAGGAGAATGCTGCGCCGCAGTCCGCAAGGCAGGTGATCGTCACGGGCGTTCTGGTCAATGTCCTGAACCCGAAGCTTTCCATCTTCTTCTTCGCCTTCCTGCCGCAATTCGTGGCAAGCACCGAGCCCGATGCCCTCAGCCGCATGCTGGAGATGAGCGCCGTTTTCATGGCGCTGACCTTTGTCATCTTCACCGGTTACGGCTTCTTCGCGGCGGCCATTCGCAACCAGATCATCTCGAGGCCGCGGGTACTTGCCTGGATGCGGCGCACTTTCGCGGCCGCCTTTGTGGCGCTCGGAGCGAGGCTGGCTCTCTCGGAACGATGAAGGCCCGGCCGGGCGCGGGCGGCGAAACGCGCGGGACATGATTTCGCCCGCGGTTTCCACTATTCTGTTGAGACTGATTTGCGCGCGCTGAGGATCAGCGGCCGCATCGCGGACAGAGGATAGGCGATTTCATGCGCTGGAGAGGCCGCCGTCAAAGCAGCAATGTCGAGGACCGCCGCCGGGCAGGTTTTCCGGGAATGGGACGCGGCATGCCGATCCGCATTCCCGTGGGGCGGGGCGGCGGCAGGATGTCGCTGTCGACCCTCATCATCCTCGTGGTGCTGTTTTTCGGCATGAGGGCGCTGGGCATCGATCCGCTTGAAATGCTGGCCGGAGGACCGGGCGTGACCACAGGGCAGCAGACGGCCAATGATGAGACCACCGAGTTCGTGGGCGTGGTGCTGGCGGAGACGGAGGATGTCTGGCAAGGCATTTTTGCCGGACAGGGGGTGCGCTATGTCGAGCCCCGTCTGGTGCTGTTTTCGGAGTTTGTCGAGTCGGCCTGCGGCTCCGCATCGGCGGCAACCGGCCCCTTCTACTGTCCCGGCGACCGGCAGGTCTATCTAGACCTTGATTTCTTCAATGCACTCGCGCGCCGCTTCGAGGCCGCCGGCGACTTCGCGCAGGCCTATGTGATTGCCCATGAGGTGGGCCACCATGTGCAGAACCTGATGGGCGTGCTGCCGCGCTTCAACCGGATGCGGTCACAAATGAGCCAGGGGGAGGCGAATGCCATGTCCGTGCGAGTGGAACTGCAGGCGGACTGCCTTGCCGGAATCTGGGCGCACCACACGGCGCAGAAAGGACTGCTCGAGGAAGGCGATGTCGAGGAGGCGCTGAATGCGGCTTTCCAGATCGGCGACGACACGCTGCAGAAGCGCGCTCAGGGCTATGTGGTGCCCGACAGCTTCAACCACGGCACGTCCGAGCAGCGGCAGCGGTGGTTCGCGCGCGGGCTGGAGAGCGGGCGGCTGGCCGATTGCGACACGTTCAGCGGGGACGTGTGAGGCATGCACCGGCCGGGCGTTGAGGCCGTGAGAAGCGCATGAAGGCGGCAACCGTCGGCGCGCTCATCGTCTCGCTCGCGGGCGGAGCAGTGGCTTCGCAGGCGCCCGAGCTGGCGCAGCAGTACCGGCAGAGACTGGGAGGCGCGCTCGAGGAGGTTGCCCATGTGGTGGCGGATTTCGATGCGGATGCGGCGCGCAACAATCTCAGGCGGGAGGAGGCGCTGGCGCTGCACGATCAGGCCGAGGAGCCCTTCCTTCGCGACCGTGGACAGTCCATACGCCGCACCATCGCGCGTTTCGAGCGTCTTCGTTATCAGTCGGAACGGCTCGGCGAACTGCCGCCCGTGCTTCGCCCGCTGGCGGTGATCGCCGCGCCCGACCAGGCGGTGCTGGAGGGAACGGTGAGGAACTTCGAGCCAGCCGTGCCCCTGACGGCGCACGGGCTGGCATGGACGGCGGTCGGGCTTCTTTCCGGCTTCGGCGTGTTCCGGCTGGCGGCTTTTCCCTTCAGGCGGCGCGCGTCGCGGCGACCGGGGCGGTACGGTGAGCGTTTCACGCGGCCCGGCAATCGTTAGAATTGAAAATATCCGCTTAAACGCGCTTTAAACCGCCGATGATAGGGTCGCCCGTGTCCAATGGAGACGCGGGGGCGATGAAACTCAGGGGCATTATGCAGAAGGCGCTCGGCGCCTTTACGGGCGATCGGGCGGGCAATTTCGCAATGCTGACGGCGCTGGCGGCCGTTCCCATCATGGGGGCGGCGGGGCTGGCGGTCGATTATGCCAACACGAGCCGCATACGGGTCGAGCTCCAGCAGGCGCTTGATGCTGCGGTGCTGGCGGTGGCGCAGAGGGGCGACAAGATTTCCGACGCCGAGGCGCGGGAGATTGCAAACGCATATCTCACTGGAAACCTCGCCAATGCCTTCACCGACATGCAGGTGGTGCGCAACGGCACGGCGGTGACGCTTTCGGCCAGAACGTCCGTGCCGCTCGCCTTCGGCGGGCTGTTCGGCTACGACAAATGGCCGGTGCGGGCGGCTTCCACGGCCGACATGGCCTTCGCTTCCTACGAGATCGCGCTGGTGCTGGATACGACCGGCTCCATGCAGGGCGGAAAGCTCCAGGCCATGAAGGATGCGGTGATCGGGCTGATCGACGATCTTTCCGCACGCGTGGACGACCGCGACAGGCTGAAGTTCGCGCTCGTTCCGTTTTCCTCCTTCGTCAATGTGGGGCCTCAGTTCGGGCCGCGCTACGATTCGAAGAAGCGGCGCATTATCGGAACCGGTGCCGACTGGCTGGATCTGGATGGCATGAGCCCGATTCCGCAGATCGATCTCGTGAACGGTGTGAGCCGCTTCGACGTCATCGCGAATCTGGGGCAGGAGTGGGGCGGATGCGTGGAGACGCGCATTTCTTCCGGCGGCAAGGATCATGCGGTGGAAGACACGCCGCCAGTGAAGAACGACCCGGCGAGTCTGTTCGTGCCGGCCTTCGCCATAGACGAACCCGAATCGAGCTGGTGGAACTACTACAGCAACGACTATCTGGGTTATGCGAAGTCGTATGACGACAATCCGCTGGACAATTCGCCCGACGCGCGGGCCCTCCGGCTTCTTAAATACGGGCTCGTCAACCAGGCCAAGGCGATCGTGGGCAGCAAGCGGATCAAGGATCTGCCGGGCGGCAACGCGGTGGTTGGCGAGAACGGCTTTGCAGCGCCGCCCTTCGGCAAGGACATACGCGGCGGGAGAGGGCCCAATCGGGGCTGCTATGCCCAGCCGATCACGCCGCTGTCGAACGACTATGAGGATCTGAAGCGCAAGGTCCGCAGCTTCACGGCGCAGGGCAACACGAACATCATGGAAGGCGTGGCCTGGGGCATGCGCGTGCTGTCGCCGCATCCGCCCTTCACCGAGGGCAAGAACCCGGCGGATGTGCGGGGGCTCGAGAAGATCATGATCGTGCTGAGCGACGGCGCGAACGTGTTCGGCAACACCTCCAATGCGTTGGGCTCGACCTACTCCAGCTTCGGCTATCTGGTGGACGGGCGGCTTGGCGTGAAGAGCGGCAACGACAAGCTGACGAACCAGCTCATGAACGAAAAGACCCTTCAGGCCTGCACCAACGCCAAGGAAAAGTGGGGCTATCAGATCTACACGATCCGCCTCGAGGAGCCGGATGTGGCGACGGGCCAGATGCTGCGCGACTGCGCGAGCTCACCGGCGCACTATTTCGACACGCCCTCGCGCAGCCAGCTCGATGCGGTCTTCAAAGATATCCGTGACGGAATCACCAAACTGCGCCTTTCGTCCTGACGCATGGTGAAACTTGGGGGCGGCCGGACAAGCCGCCCCTTCTTTTTTGTGTCAGCGCTCGGCTTTGTGTCAGCGCTCGGCGAGTGCGGGCTCGCCCTTCCGCTCGCGGATCAGATTGACGAAGCGGCGGAAGAGGTAGTGCGAATCCTGCGGGCCGGGAGAGGCCTCGGGGTGATGCTGCACGGAGAAGACCGGCTTGCCGGTAAGGGCGATGCCGCAGTTCGAGCCGTCGAAGAGGGAAACGTGAGTCTCTTCAACGCCTTCGGGCAGAGACTTGGAGTCCACTGCGAAGCCGTGGTTCATCGAAACGATCTCGACCTTGCCGGTGGTGAAGTCCTTCACCGGGTGATTGGCGCCGTGATGGCCCTGATGCATCTTGACGGTCTTGGCACCGAGCGCGAGGGCCAGCATCTGATGGCCGAGGCAGATGCCGAAAATGGGGATGCCGGTCTCGAGCAGCGCGCGGATCGTGGGCACGGCGTATTCGCCGGTGGCCGCAGGATCGCCGGGGCCGTTGGAGAGGAAGATGCCATCCGGCTTCATGGCCAGGATGTCCTCCGCGGTCGCGGTGGCGGGCACCACGGTCACCTTCGCACCGAGGCTCGACAGCATGCGCAGGATGTTGCGCTTGACGCCGTAGTCGATGGCCACGATGTGCAGCGGCGTCTCGCCGGCCGTGCCGTAGCCCTCGCTCCATACCCAGGGCGTCTCGGTCCATGTGGATGACTGGCCGGAGGTGACTTCCCTGGCAAGATCGAGGCCAACGAGGCCGCTCCAGCTGCGCGCCTCCTTTTTCAGCGCCTCCACGTCGAAGCGGCCGTCGGGCGAGTGGGCGATCACCGCGTTCGCCGCACCCTTTTCACGCAGGAGCGCCGTGAGCGCGCGCGTGTCGATGCCGGAAAGCGCGACGATGCCGCGCCGTTTCAGCCACGCGTCGAGATGTTCGGCCGCGCGGTAGTTGGAGGGTGCGGTGACATCGGCGCGGAAGACCGCGCCCACGGCGCCGGCCCGGGCGGCAGGATTGAGGTCCTCTATGTCCTCGCTGTTGGCGCCGACATTGCCGATGTGCGGGAAGGTGAAGGTGACGATCTGCCCGGCATAGGAGGGATCGGTGAGGATTTCCTGATAGCCGGTGAGCGCGGTGTTAAAACACAGCTCCCCGACGGCATGGCCGGTTGCACCGAGGCCGTTCGCCTCGAACACCGTGCCGTCAGCCAGAACCAGCAGCGCTGTCGGCCCGCGCACGCTCCATGGCTCAGTCTCAGCCATGCAAAAACTCCATATCTCGGTTGCTCCGGCCGGGCTTGAAAGACACCCATAACCGCGCCATATGGCGCGGCACATGCGAACCACCGGCAGATGCGGCCTGCCGCTCGCAAGGGACATTTAACGGTCATCATGAGCGCGGGCAATAGGGCGCAATCGACGCAGCTGATTCTTCCCCTGTTGCGTGCGGAGCGAGATAGCAAACATTTTCAGGCAGTTAGCGTGAGAAAAGCGGTTTGCATCGGTAGGCTGCCAGCATTATGGTCGCATTTGTGACGGGAGACTCAAACGCCATGCGCGAAAAAATCGCCCAGGCGCTGAAAGCCGCGATCGAAGCTCAGGACAAGGAGCGCATTCCCACCCTGCGCCTGATACAGGCGGCGATCAGGGACCGCGATTCGGCCGCCCGCAATGCGGGGCGCGACCCCGTAAGCGACGAGGAGATCAGGGAAATCCTCGTTCGGATGGTGAAGCAGCGCAAGGAATCGGCACGCCAATTCGAGGAAAGCAATCGCCCGCAGGAGGCCGCGGCCGAGCGCCGGGAGATCGAAATCATCTCCGGCCTCCTGCCCAAGCCGCTCGGTGACGATGCCATGCGGAAGGCCTGCGAGCAGGTGGTGCACGAGGTGGGGGCCGGGAGCCTGCGCGACATGCGCCGCTGCATGAACGCGCTCAAGGAAAAGTTCCCCGACCAGATGGACCTCGGCAAGGCCAGCGGCATCGTCAAGGACATGCTGCAGTAGCAACCGGCTGGCGGTTGCATAGGGCTGTCGCAGCCTTTTTACCCCCTCACCGTCGCGGGCTTCGCCCGAGCCACCTTCCTTCACTCCACTTCGCGGGGTCGAGGAGGGCGGCGGCCGCCTCAGCAATCGTAGGCTTCGTGGCGCTCTATCCTTACGCCGGGAAACGAGCCGATCTGCTCTGCCGCCCGGGCGATTTCGCGCGATCCCTGATGGGACCTCACATACCAAGGGCCGATCTCAAGCGCGGAGTAACCCGCACCCTTGGCGGGAAGAATCTCAACCCTATCGATCGTGACGGGCTTGCCGATGGGGAAAGCCCGTGTGTCCCACCGGGTGGAGGCGGCCCAGAGTTCTCCGGAGCGGCTGGTCCAGACCGCAAATTGCGAGGGGCTGAGGCGGCGGGCGACCTGTGACGGTGTGGTAAGCACTTCCGGTGCGTGGAGCGAGTGCCTGAGGAAGCGCACCCTTTGCTGCGTGTCGGCATCCTTGCCGCTCAGGCCATAGCCATAGCGGGGGCTCGCGGGCCAGTCGAGCGCGTACACCTGAATGCCGGAGAGCGTCGCCGCGGCCTCGGCAAGCCGCTCGCACTGTGCCATCCATTCGGCAAGATAGGGCTCGGCCGCCACTTCCTCCCGCCAGGAGAGCTGCACTGATCCGACGGACCGGCCGCGGTCTGTGGAGTGAGGGGCGCCGTAAATCCACATTCCCAGGCGAACGTCACCCCGCGACCAATCCGCATTGAGGACAACCGTATTCTCCGCGGGGGCGGAACCGGACGGCTCGTGACGGCTGATCTTTCCCGGGGAACCGAGCAGGCTTTCCACCGCGTCGGCCCAATCGACAGGGCGAAGACCACCGATATCGGCGAGGTCATAGGTCGCATTCAGGACCGGGCGATCGGCAGCGGGGCCGGAGAACCGGACGGACAGGGCGGGTAGCCCATAGGCGAAGGGGCAGGGCAGGCTGATCTCGTAACGCCGAAGGGCTCCCTCGCCAAGTCCGAGCATCCGCACCGCCTGTTCGCGCGTCGTGCCCCAGGGGATCAGCCGTTCCCCCACCCGAAAACCCTCTGTGATGTCCTCCATGCCTCCTTCCTCCTTAGGACAGGATCGCGCGAACGGAATCGCGGCAAAATTTCGCGGATGGACCGTCGAACTGATTTGAAACCGTAACAATCAATCAATCCAAGCTTAAACATTTCGCCCCACGGTGCGCCGCCACAAGGGGGTGCAGGGTATGCGGCTTTCCGCGTTGTTCAATTCTTTTGCCATAAAGGTCGTCATTCCGGTTTTCGCGGCGGTCGCGGCCGCGAGCTTTGCGGTGATAGGTCTTCTCTTATGGTCCAGCCAGGAGGCCGACCGGGTCGCGATGGAGCGGCAGGAACGGCTCATGCAACTGGTCATCTCCCGTATGCAGGAGTCGATCGCCTACCAGCAGGAAAGCGTCACGGTCTGGGACGATGCCGTCGAGTATGTGAGGGCGGGCAAGGATCTGGAATGGATCGACGATAATCTCGGGAGCTGGATGCACACCTATTTCGGCCATGACGCAGCCTACATCCTCGATTCGAAGAACGAGCTCGTTGCCGGCTTTTCCGCAAACGCGCGCACGGCAAGCGACGGCTTCGCCGCGCTCGCCCGCTCCATCACGCCGCTGCTGGAGGCGATGCGCAAGAAGATGCGCGCCGGAGACAGGGAGGGTGTGAGCGGCCGTTTCCTAAGCCCCGGGGTAACGGACCTGATGGTGGTCGACCGTCATCCGGCCATCGTCAGCGTCAAGCCGATCATTTCCGATACCGGCAAGATCAGGCAAACGCCCGGCGAGGAATATCTGCATGTGGCCGTGCGGTTTCTAGACGGCGACTTCCTGACGGAGCTCGAGAAGGACTACCTGTTCGAGGGGATGCGCTTCACATGGACCGGCCGGGCCGAGGAGGGAGAGACAAGCCTGTCCTTCGCGACTGCCTCCGGCGAGGTGGTCGGCTTTTTCATCTGGCAGCCGTATCGGCCGGGCATAGAGATGCTTTTCAGCGTTGCGCCGGTGCTTATGGTGATTCTCGTTCTGGTGCTGCTTACAGTCGCCGTGCTGCTCCTAGTGCTCAATCAGCGGTCCAGGAAGCTGGCGCAGAGCGAGGCGAGGATGCAGTATCTCGCGCTGCACGACCCGCTTACCGGCCTGCCCAACCGTGCGCTTTTCAACGAACGGTTCGACGCCACGCTCCGTCAGCTCCAGGGGACGGGAAAAATGGCGGCCCTGCTCTTCCTCGACCTCGACCGTTTCAAGCAGGTCAACGACACGCTCGGCCATCCCGCGGGCGACCTGGTGATCAAGGAACTGGCGGAACGGCTCAAGCGGCTCACGGGCGAGCGCGACACGATTGCTCGCATAGGCGGCGACGAGTTCATCGTGATCGTGCCGGAGCTGCGGCAGGCGGAGGAGGTGGAAATACTGTGCGAGCGGATCATCGAATCGATGCGCCGGCCCTTTGAGGTCGAAGGCCAGCAGGTCTTCTCCGGCGTGAGCATTGGCGTGGCTTTCGCACCCACGCATGGGGAGGAACGGACGGAACTCACCCGCAAGGCCGACATTGCTCTCTACCATGCCAAAAGCACAGGCCGAAGCCGCTACGCGATCTTCGGCTCGGCCATGGATGCCATGCTCAGGACGCGGCGTGAGATTGAGCACGACCTGCGGAAGGCGTTGGAGCGGTCCGGCGAGATCACGATCTATTACCAGCCCCGTTATGCCGCAACCGACCTGCGGATCACCGGCGTGGAAGCGCTGCTGCGCTGGAGGCATCCGTCCAAGGGCTGGCTCTCGCCATCGGTGTTCGTGTCCGTGGCCGAGGAGACGGGGCTGATCGAGGCACTCGGCGAGCGGGTGCTGCGGGAGGCCTGCAAGGCCGGCGCAATCTGGAGGGACGTGATCCTCTCGGTCAATACGTCGGTGATCGAGCTGTGCAAACCCGGCTATGCGGCCAGGGTGGCTGCCATCCTCGGCGAATGCGGCATGGACCCGGGACGACTTGAACTTGAGATCACCGAAAGCGTGCTCTCCGACGCCGACGGTCAGAGCGAGCTCAATATCAAGGCGCTGCGGCAGCTGGGTGTGAAGATCGCGCTCGACGACTTCGGCACCGGGTTTTCCTCGCTCGGCCGCCTGAAGCAGCTTCAGGTCGACCGGATCAAGATCGACCGCAGTTTCGTCCACGGGTTCGGGCGCCTGGGCGGCGACGAGGCGATCGTGCAGGCGATGATCCATCTAGCCCATGCGAGGGGGCTTCGCACGACAGCCGAGGGCGTGGAAACCCAGGAGCAGCGCGATCAGCTTACGCAGGCCGGTTGCGACGAGCTGCAGGGTTTCCTCTTCTCGCCGGCGCTTCCGCTCGACGAGATCGATTCCCTTCTCGGGGTCACAAGAAGGAAACTCTCCGCGGTGGCGAGCGTGGCCTGAGAACGGCCGGCGCAGGGCGGGGCGTACCCGGCTGTGAAAAGCGGGCATGGCGGCAATCGCGACTCGCGAAGAAGCGGCGAGTCGGATATGGACGGACAGCGGAGAACTCCGGGCCCATGCGCTTTTCCAACAGTTTTCTCGACGAGATCAGAGATCGCGTGCCCATAAGCCAGGTGGTGGGCAGCCGCGTCACCTTCGACAAGCGCAAGACGAATGCGGCGCGGGGCGACTACTGGGCCTGCTGTCCCTTCCATGGGGAGAAGACGCCGAGTTTTCATTGCGAGGACCGCAAGGGGCGCTATCACTGCTTCGGATGCGGGGCTTCGGGCGATCACTTCCGCTTTTTGACCGAGCTTGATGGCCTGAGCTTTCCGGAAGCCGTGGAGCGGGTGGCCACGATGGCGGGCATTCCCATGCCCGCGCCCGACCCGGAGGCCGAACGCAGGGAGCAGCAGCGCGCGAGCCTCACGGATGTCATGGAACTCGCCGCCCGGTTCTTCCAGGATTGCCTGCACGGGCCACAGGGCGCAGAGGCGCGGGCCTATCTGCGCGGACGCGGCATCAGTGCCGCCACGCAGGAGGCGTTCCGGCTGGGCTACGCGCCGGACAGCCGCAACGCGCTGAAGGAATTCCTGGCCGGAAAGGGGATCACGAAAGCGCAGATAGAGGCGTGCGGTCTGGTGGTGAGCGGGCCGGACATTCCCGTCTCCTTCGACCGGTTCCGCGGGCGCATCATGTTTCCCATCGAGGATACGCGAGGGCGCGTCATCGCTTTCGGGGGCAGGGCGCTTTCTGCCGACGTGCCGGCAAAGTACATGAACTCGCCCGACACGGAGCTCTTCCACAAGGGCAATGTGCTCTACAACCATGCGCGCGCCAGAAAGGCGGCCCGCGACGGCACGGTGATCGCGGTCGAGGGCTATATGGACGTGATCGCGCTCGCCCAGGCGGGGGTGGAGAATGCCGTTGCGCCCCTCGGCACCGCGCTGACGGAAAACCAGCTCGAACTCCTGTGGCGCATGGCGGGCGAGCCTGTACTGTGCTTCGACGGCGACGATGCGGGCCTGCGCGCGGCGTGGCGGGCGGCGGACCTTGCGCTGCCTATGGTGCGGCCCGGCCGCTCCCTGCGCTTCGCCCTTCTGCCCGAAGGCAAGGACCCGGACGATCTGGTGCGGGAGGCGGGCCGGGAGGCGATGGACGGGCTGATCGCGGCGGCGCGGCCGCTGGCGGACATCCTGTGGATGCGCGAGACCGCCGGCCGCAGCTTCGACACGCCGGAACGGCGCGCCGAACTGGAGCAGAACCTGCGCGCTCTCACCTCACGCATCCGCGACGAAAGCGTGCGGCGCCACTATGCCCAGGAGCTGCGCGAGCGCGTGCAGAGCCACTTCGGGCCGGCCCAGCCCCGGTCGCGTGGCGGCTTCTCCCAGCAGCGGGGCCGATACGGCAGCGTGCCCGGCAGGCTGGCGGTTTCCGAGAGCCTCGCCCGTTCGGCCCTGGTGAAGGGCTCGGGCGGCATTATGCCGCTTCGCGAGGCGGCCATCATGGTGGCCCTCGTCAACCATCCCCTCCTGCTCGACGAGTATTTCGACCAGGTGGAGAAGCTGACGCTGGAGAGCGCCGACCTGAGGCGGCTGCGGGAGGTGCTGTTCGACGCGCTCGCCCATGATGCCTCGCACGAGCGCGGCGCGCTGAAGGCGGCGATCGCGAATGCGGGCCTGGAGGCGGTCTACGAGCGGGCCGAGATGCTGGTGCGGCGTGCGAATCAGTGGCCGGCCCTACCTGAGGCAGCGCTGGAGGATGCGCGCGAGGCGTTCCTGCAGGCGCTGCACTTGCACTTGAGCGCGGGCACCCTAAATAGGGAGCTCAAAGCGGCCGAGCGGGCGCTCGCCGAGGAACCCACTGAGGAGAATTACCGCCGCCTCGTGGAGATACAGGCGGAACTGCGCAACATACAGGCGGCGGAAGCGCTCATCGAAGGGTTCGGACTGCTTTCCGGGCGCGTTGGGCGGTCTTAGCAATGCAGGAGCGGATTGACGGCGAAAGAGGCCGCGATTCGCTTTTTTGATGCGAATCATGGCAGAGCGGCTTGACCTCGGCGCGGTTTGAAGGAATCAGGGTCGATTCGACTCGGGTCCCGGCAGGAGGGACCCCATATGACAGTTGATGCCGCCGGATGATATGGAAAGGCGCCAAGAACGCCATAGATGTTCAGTCAGTTCGTATGCCCAGGGTTAATCGGGCTTTAACGCGGCGCGACTAGAGCCAGCGAAGTTGTGGATCGGTGGCGGCAGGGTCACCGTTCCTGCTGCGGTGCGGTTGGAGAAGGCAGAAATATGGCGACGAAAGAGAAGGAAGAGGTCGAAATCGAGCGCGAGGGCAGCGACGGTCCGCTGCTCGACCTTTCCGACGACGCAGTCAAGAAAATGATCAAGCTCGCGAAGAAGCGCGGCTACGTCACGATGGACGAGCTGAATGCCGTGCTTCCTTCGGGACAGGTCTCGTCGGAGCAGATCGAGGACACGATGGCCATGCTTTCCGACATGGGCATCAATGTCGTCGAGGACGATGAGGCGGCCGAGGAGACCGAGCCCGACAGCGAGGACAGCACCGATCTTGCCGAGGTCGGCGGTGGCCTGCCCACGACGGTCGCCAAGAAGGAACCGACCGACCGGACGGATGACCCGGTTCGCATGTATCTGCGCGAGATGGGCTCGGTGGAGCTTCTTTCGCGCGAGGGCGAAATCGCCATCGCCAAGCGCATCGAGGCCGGCCGCGAGACCATGATCGCGGGCCTTTGCGAAAGCCCGCTGACCTTCCAGGCGCTGATCATCTGGCGCGATGAGCTGAACGAGGGCAAGATCCTGCTGCGCGAGATCATCGACCTTGAGGCCACCTATGCCGGCCCCGAGGCCAAGCAGGCGCCCATCGTGCCCCGGCCCGACGAGAACGCCAAGCCCGCCGAGGACAGCCCGCGGCGTGCGCGGCAGGATGACGACGACATCACCAATGTCGGCGGGCAGGCGCAGACCGAGGACGACGAGGAGGAAGAGGACGAGACCAATCTGTCGCTCGCCGCGATGGAGGCGGAGCTCAAGCCCTCCGTCATGGAGACCCTCGACTTCATCGCCGACACCTACGCCAAGCTGCGCAAGCTGCAGGACCAGAAGGTGGAGTCGAGTCTTGCCGATGCGGAGAAGCTTTCGGCCGGTCAGGAGCGGCGCTACAAGGAGCTGAAGGACGACCTCATCAAGGCGGTGAAGTCGCTCTCGCTCAACAACCAGCGCATCGAGACTCTGGTCGAGCAGCTTTATGACATCAACAAGCGGCTGGTTCAGAACGAGGGCCGGCTGCTGAGGCTTGCCGAGAGCTACGGCGTCAAGCGCGACGATTTCCTGAAGGCCTATCAGGGTTCCGAGCTCGATCCGAACTGGGCGGAGAAGGTGGCGCAGCTTCCCGAGCCGGGCTGGAAGGAGTTCGTCAAGAACGAGGCCGACACGATCGAGGCCCTGCGCTCCGAAATCCAGAACCTCGCCCAGGAGACCGGCATTTCGATCGGCGAGTTCCGCCGCATCGTCAACCAGGTGCAGAAGGGCGAGCGCGAGGCGGCCATCGCCAAGAAGGAGATGGTGGAGGCCAATCTGCGGCTTGTCATCTCCATTGCGAAGAAGTACACGAACCGCGGCCTGCAATTCCTTGATCTTATTCAGGAAGGCAATATCGGCCTGATGAAGGCCGTGGACAAGTTCGAGTACCGCCGGGGCTACAAGTTCTCGACCTACGCGACCTGGTGGATCAGGCAGGCGATCACGCGCTCGATCGCCGACCAGGCCCGCACAATCCGCATTCCCGTGCACATGATCGAGACGATCAACAAGATCGTGCGCACGAGCCGGCAGATGCTGCACGAGATCGGCCGCGAGCCGACACCGGAGGAGCTGGCCGAGAAGCTCGCCATGCCGCTCGAGAAGGTGCGCAAGGTCCTGAAGATCGCCAAGGAGCCGATCAGCCTCGAGACGCCCGTGGGCGACGAGGAGGATTCACATCTCGGCGATTTCATCGAGGACAAGAGCGCGATCCTGCCGATCGACGCGGCGATCCAGGCGAACCTGCGCGAGACGACGACGCGGGTGCTCGCTTCGCTTACGCCGCGCGAGGAGCGTGTGCTCAGAATGCGCTTCGGCATCGGCATGAACACCGATCATACGCTTGAAGAGGTGGGCCAGCAGTTCTCGGTGACGCGCGAGCGCATCCGCCAGATCGAGGCGAAGGCGCTGAGAAAACTCAAGCACCCGAGCCGCAGCCGGAAGCTGCGCTCCTTCCTCGACAGCTAAGGAGCGATTCCCGGAAAAGCGGATACCGGTTTTCCGTCCGGAATTGCGAAATGACCTAGAAACAAAAACCCGGCTTCGGCCGGGTTTTTGCTTCATGCTGGCTCCGTTCAACCCGGGATGATGCGGTTTCCATCACGCCTTGCGGTCGCAAGGCGGCAGGTTCATAGTTCGATCCGGCGCGGGGCGAAGACCGGCGCCTGAGGGAGGATTATTCTGCGTCACGGCGCCGGAGGAGGTGTGTCGTGACCACTTACATTGTACTTGTGACCTGGACGGAACAGGGCATGAAGAGCGTGCGCGAGTCGCCGCGGCGGCTCGATGCGGCGAAGGCTCTGCTTCAGGAAATGGGCGGCTCGTTTCAAGGCTTCTACCTGACCATGGGCGCATACGACTTGGTTGCCATTTGCGAAGCCCCGGATGACGCTGTTGCGGCCCGCTTTTCCCTCACACTTGGAGCTCAGGGCTACGTGAAGACGTGCACGCTGAAGGCGTTCCCCGAGGACGCATACCGCGAGATCATCCGTTCACTGGGCTGACGGTGCCCGCCTTGACAGGCGCGTCGTCGCGATGCACGACCGGGGCATGGCCCAGACGCGCCTGACAATCGCCACCTCCGGAGCCGGCCTCTACGAATTCACCGAGGAGGCGGCGGATTTCGTGCGCCGGTGCAAGGCGGAGGAGGGGCTTCTGACGGTCTTTGTCCGTCATACGTCCTGTTCGCTGATCATCCAGGAAAACGCGGACCCGGATGTGCAGCGCGATCTCCAAGCGTTTTTCCGCCGGCTGGTACCGCCATCGGACGACCCATCCATGGGCTGGATCACACACCGCCTGGAAGGGCCGGACGACATGCCCGCGCACATCAAGGCAGCACTGACCCAGACCTCAATCGGGATCCCAGTCGCGGGCGGGCGCATGCTTCTCGGCACCTGGCAGGGTATCTATCTGTTCGAGCACCGTGCGCGTCCGCACAGGCGCGAGGTGGTGCTGCATCTGAGTTGAGGCCGGACTGGCCGCCCGCGCGCATCCGCGCTAGATAACCAGGCGTTTCGTGGAAATGCCGGGATTGTCTAACGTTTTGATTGCGGAAAACCGGTAGCCACTTTTTCTGGAACTGCGCTAGGTTCCTGCGATGGGCAAGGGAGAGAACCATGTCATTTCTGAAACGGCTTTTCGGCGGCGGAGGCAAGGACGGTGAGGCGGAGACGGTCGGCCAGCCGGCCGAACACAAGGGCTTCACCATTCGTGCCACGCCGTTCCGCCAGGACGGGCAGTACCAGACCTGCGGGGTCATCTCCAAGACTGTGGACGGGGAGACGAAGGAGCATCGCTTCGTGCGCGCCGACCGCTTCCCGAGCCCGGACCTCGCCGCCGAGCATGCGGTGCGCAAGGGCAAGCAGATCATCGACGAGCAGGGCGACGCGATCTTCCGGTAAAGGACGATGATTGGAGGCGGGACTTGAAACTCGGCAGTTCATGAAGCCGCTTACTGTCAATTCCTGCCTAGCGCGCGAATGAGCGCGGCGAGAACCGTACGAAAGCTTTCCGCATCCGCTCCCGTTTCGATTGCTAGCGCCGCGCGATCATAGGCGGCGGCCAGAAGGGCTGTAAGCGGCTCCAGCGGCAGAGCACGAACGGCGCCTGCCTGCATCGCAGCCGCCAAGCCGTCCCGCAGCGTGCGGTTGCCGTGCCGTCCGTCTATTTCGTCCATTACGGCGCGCCCGAGCACCGCCGGCCCGTCGAGCAGAAGCAGGCGGGTGCGGCCCGGCACAGCCATTGCCGCCAGGAACGCATCACCGCCGAGGGTCAGTGCTTCGGCCGGTGAGGACGCTCTGCCGGCTTGTCTTTCGATTTCTTCGGCCACCCGTTGCGCCTCGCGCTCGACCACGGCCTTGAAGAGCGCCTGCTTGTCAGCGAAGTGATGGTAGAGCGCGCCGCGTGTCAGTCCCGCCGCGGCGACGATTTCCGGCGTACTCGTTTCCGCATAGGATTTCTCCACAAAGAGCTGGCGTGCCGCTTCGATCAGCTTCTCACGGGTTTCATCAGAGCGTTCACGGTTAGAACGCCGGACGGTTCGTTGTTGCATACATGCAGCCTGCATGTTAATTACTGATACATTCAGAATGTATGTTTCTTCGGAAGGGAACGGAAGCCCGGTATGAAGACCACCAGCTATTATCCAGTGATTCTGACGAGGGATGTGGCGGGCACCGCCGCCTTCTGGCGCGAGCATTTCCGCTTCGAGACGAGGTTTGAGAGCGACTGGTATGTGCATCTTCAGTCGCGCGAGGACGAGAGCGTCAATCTGGCCATTCTTGAAGGAACTCATGAGACCATCCCGGAACCGGGCAGGGGGCGGGTAGCCGGGCTGATACTGAACTTCGAGGTGGAGGATGCCGATGCCGAGTACCAGCGGGCGAGGGCCGCGGGCCTGCCGATCCTTCTCGACCTGCGCGACGAGGAATTCGGGCAGCGCCACTTCATCACGTCCGATCCGAACGGCGTCCTGATCGATGTGATCAAGCCCATCCCGCCGTCGCCCGCATTCGCCGCGCAATACAGGTAACCGCTGCCCGCCAGGCTACGGGTGGGCCTAGAGGGAGAGGGGACGCGCTTAGCGGCCGAACGTCTCGCCGGGTTCGGAGCCGACGATCTCCACCAGCTCCAGATCGAAGATCAGGTCCTGGCCCGCTAGCGGGTGGTTTGCGTCGACGGTCACCTGGTTTTCGTCGAGATCGATCACGGTGAGCGGGATCTGCCGGCCTTCCCGCGTGGTTGCGGTAAGGCGGCTGCCAAGCTCGAGATCGAGATCGTCCGGCAACGAGTCGCGCGGGACGGATTGCACCTGGCGCTCGTCGCGCGCGCCGTAGGCTTCCTCCGCGGGCACCGTCACCGTGGACTTCTGTCCGACTTCCATACCTTCGACGTGCTTTTCCAGGCCGGGGATGATCTGGCCGCTTCCCACCTGGAACTCGAGCGGTTCGCGGCCTTGCGAAGAATCGAATTCCGTCCCGTCAGTGAGCCGCCCCGTGTAGTGGACGCGAACGACATCGCCGGTCTTGGCCTGCCTCATCATGCCTCTCCCTTCGCGTCGGCCGAAGACCCGCCGGGCGGGTCTTTACCAGTTCGAGCACCGATCTGACGATCGCCGCCGGAACTGGGAACTCCAGCCGAAAAATCCGCTCTTGGTTCCGGTGCGGATCTGTCGCATCTCTGCTCCAAATCCGCACCGGCCACCAGCCGTTGCAAACCGGGGTTCGCTACAGCATCCGATAAGGCTAGGGCGGCGCTCAGGGAGGTAAAGCCCTGAGCGTGAAATTTTTCGCGAAGGGCCGGCGCTATTTGCCGACAATGGCCCATTCAAAGCCGAAGGGATCGCGAAGCTGGCCGTAGCGGTCGCCCCAGAACATCTTTTCAAGCGGCATGACGATCTCCATGCCCTCGGCCTTCGAGGCCCGGTTCCACCAGAAGTCCACATCATCGACGCAGAGGGTGAGCGTGACGCCGGCAGGCTTGGCGGCCGGCTGGCCGTATTCGGGATAGGGGTCGCTCATCATCACGGAGCCGCCGTTGATGTAGAGGTGGAGGTACATGGTGCGGCCCTGCTCGTCCTCCGGATAGCTGGCGACCTCCTTCGCGCCGAACGCATTCTCGTAAAAGGCGGCCGCCTTCCTGGCGCCCTCCACCATCAGGTAAGAGATCACGCCGCCGCGCGGTTCTCCGGTTTCTCCAGGGGCGATCTGGATCGGCGAGGTTTCCGACATGTCTTCCTCCAGGGTTTTGCATGAGGTCCGCTTGCCGGACCTTAGCCGAGGACGAACGGCAGCACGGGAATCCGACAGGCCGGAAAATTCACAGAGGCGCGCTTGTACGCGCAAGGTGGAAAGCGTGCCGCAGGCGATCATGGACGAAGTGCTGGCCCGGCTCGCGCCGATTTTCGAGTGAGGCCAGGGCAGCCATCGCCCGCTGCCGGCCTCGCGTCAGGCCCCTGCTTCCTCCGGATATTCGTCGTGGCGCTTTACCCAGCCCATCATCAGACCCGGCGCCGTTTCGTTGCGGCCCAAAGGGGCCATGTCGAGCAGCATGTAGGCGCTGAGCACCTCCTCGCCGCCGCGGGCATATTGCGAGTAGGTGTGATACACGGTGCCGTCCGCATCCTTATAGAATGCGCTCGCGCCCGGCAGCTCGTCATAGGCGTCCTTCCCGTCGATTTCCCGGAAATTGTAGAAGACCTTGCCGTTCTCCAGCGCTTCCTTCGGGAAGGAGACGTGGAAATCGTAATTGAAGTCGTTGCGGTAGGATGAGGCGAAGCTGAAGCGCCAGCCCATGCGCCTGCGGTAGGCTTCGAGCTTTTCGATGGGGGCGCGGGCGATGGCGACATAGGTGACATCATGGTGCTTCAGGTGCTGGTAGGCGGCGTCCGCGTGGTCGGCGCCGAAGGAGCAGCCTACGCAGCCCGCTTCCCAGTCGGGGCCGAACATGAAATGCTGGACAAGGAGCTGGCTGCGGCCCTCGAAGAGGTCGGCAAGCGTCTTCGGGCCGCCGACGGTGTCGAAGACATATTCCTTTTCGACCTTCACCCAGGGCAGGGCGAGTCGCTCGGCATTGATCTGGTCGCGCAGGCGGGTGAGCTGCTTTTCCTTTTCCAGAAGCGCCTTGCGCGCGGCAAGCCACTCCTGCCGTGTTGCGATCCGATGTTCCATCTTTCTTCCTCCTCCCTTCTTACGAAGCTGACTATCCGGCAGCTTCCTTCGTCTTGCCTTCTTTCATGAGGCGGTCGATGTGCTGGCGTATGTGGGCCGCCTCGGCGGGGGTGCGGGCAAGGGCGATGGCCTTGTCGAAGGCGACGCGGGCCTCCGCCTTGCGGCCGAGCTCCTTGAGCAGCGCGCCGCGCACGCCGTGGAAATAGAAATAGCCGGAAAGCCGGTCGGCCAAGGGCTCGACGAGGGCGAGCGCGGCCTCGGGCCCTTCCGCCTTGAAGACGGCAACGGCGCGGTTCAGCGTGACGACGGGGGAGGGTTGCATGCGCTCAAGCATCTGGTAGAGCAGGGCGATCTCGCGCCAGTCCGTATCCTCGGGCCGCGCGGCACGCGCGTGCAGGGCGGCGATGGCCGCCTGAATCTGATACGGACCGGGGCGGCGGTGCCGCATGGCCTTGTCGACAAGGGCAAGCCCCTCCGCGATCATGTCGCGGCTCCAGAGACTGCGGTCCTGATCTTCGAGCAGGACAATGTTGCCGCTTGCATCGAGGCGGGCCGGCGTGCGGGCGTGCTGCAGGAGCATGAGGGCAAGAAGGCCCATGACTTCGGGTTCGGCTGGAAAGAGGCGTAGAAGCAGGCGGGCAAGCCGGATCGCCTCGACACAGAGCGGCGCGCGCACATGCTCCTCTCCGCCGCTTGCCGAATAGCCTTCGTTGAAGATCAGATAGATCATGGCGGCGACGGCGGCGAGCCGTTCGGCGCGCTCGGCCGCGCCCGGCGCCCCGAAGGGCACGTCCGCGGCCATGATGCGGCGCTTGGCGCGGGTGATGCGCTGCTCCATCGCCTTCTCGTTGACCAGGAAGGCGGCCGCGATCTCGCGCACGGTAAGCCCGCACACGATGCGCAGCGCGAGCGCCACCTGCTGCGTGGCCGGCAGGTCCGGATGGCAGCAGATGAACATGAGCCTCAGGATGTCGTCGCGGTAATGCGAGTCGTCGAGCCGCTCGGCCATGTCGGCTTCCGCGTCGCCGAGGTCGGAAATCGCGGAATCCTCCGGCAGTTCGGTGTTGCGGCTGTCGCGGCGCACCGAGTCGAGCTCGGCATTGCGCCCGACGAAGATGAGCCAGGCGGCGGGGTCGCGCGGCGGCCCCTTGACCGGCCAGGTCTTCATGGCGCGCAGGCAGGCTTCCTGAAAGGCTTCTTCCGCCCGGTCGAGATCGCGGAAATAGCGCAGGAGCGCGCCCATCACCTGCGGGCGGGCGCCTACCAATGCGGTCTCGATCCAGGCCAGGTCCGTCATGCCGTTGCTTCCGAAAGCTCTGGGATCACGCCCTTCTCGAAAAGCCGCACGGGGCGGATCTCGAAGGTGCAGCTTTCGCCTTCCTTGAGGCGCTTTGCGAAATCGATCACTTCGTCGAGGTTTTCGCAGTCGACGAGATAGAAGCCGAGAAGCTGTTCCTTGGTCTCGGCAAAGGGGCCGTCGAGCACAACCTGCTCGCTGCCGGCTCCGCGGATGGTGGTGGCGCCGGTCGTCGGCACCAGCCGGACGGCCGGCCCCATCTTGCCGCGCTCGATGAAGTCCTTCTGGACACGCTTACGCTTGGCGAGGACCGCGTCGTCCTCGGCCTTGCTCCAGGACGCCACCACATCCTCGTCGTGGTAGCAGAGAATGGCGTAGAGCATCTGGTTCACCCTTTTCGAATGGAAGACGCTCAACAATGCCCCAATCCGACAGTGGCGGCGAGGATTTTGTCGGAAGGGTTGGGAAGCGTGCGGTTTCTCCTTGCGCGCGGGGGAAATCCGGCTATCTGTCAGCCCGACATGAAGACGCTCACCATCAGAAAGCCGGACGACTGGCATCTCCACCTGCGCGACGGCGCGGTGCTTGAGGCCGTTCTGCCCCACACGGCGGCGCATTTCGGCCGCGCCATCATCATGCCGAACCTCGTGCCCCCGGTGGTGACGAGCGCCGACGCGGCGGCCTATAGGGAGCGCATCCTGGCGGCCCTGCCGGAGGGGAGCGGGTTCAAGCCGCTGATGACCCTTTACCTTACGGAGACGACGCAAGCCGCTGATGTGGAATCGGGATTCCGCGACGGCGTGGTGAAGGCGGTGAAACTCTACCCGGCGGGCGCGACCACCAATTCCCAGAGCGGCGTGCGCAACATCGAGGCCGTCTATCCGGTGCTCGAGCGCATGGCGTCGATCGGCATGCCGCTCTGCGTGCACGGCGAGGTGACAGACCCTGAGATCGACATCTTCGACCGCGAGGCGGTGTTCATCGAACGGGTGCTCGAGCCGCTGCGGCGGCGGCTGCCGGAGCTCCGCATCGTCATGGAGCACGTGACGACCAAGGAGGGCACCGATTTCGTGCGGGAGGCGGGGCCGAATGTCGGCGCCACCATCACGCCGCACCATCTCATCATCAACCGCAATGCGATCCTGGCGGGCGGCATCCGCCCGCATTACTACTGCCTGCCGGTCGCCAAGCGCGAGAGCCACCGGCTGGCGCTGCTCCGGGCAGCGACGTCGGGCGAGGGGCGTTTCTTCCTTGGCACCGACTCCGCGCCGCATCTCGATCCGCTCAAGGAATGCGCCTGCGGCTGCGCCGGCATCTTCAATGCGCCGAACACGCTGGCCTGCCTGGCACATGTCTTCGAGGAAGAGGGTGCGCTCGACCGGCTGGAAGCCTTCGTATCGCTCAACGGGCCGGCCTTCTACCGCCTGCCGCCCAATGAGGAGCGCATCACGCTGAAGCGGCATGACAAGCCGGTGGAGATGGAGCGGAAAATCGCCGTGGGGGCGGAAACGGTCACCGTGTTCGACCCGATGTTCCCGATCCACTGGAAAGTGGAGGATTAGGCTTTTGGGGCGGGCTTTGGCTTGCTAGAAACCCGCAGGAACAAATGAGATTGCCCCTTACCAGCGATTTCCAGCACTTGGCTTCCGCTTCGCGTCAGCCAAGATCTTGAAATCGCCTGCTCTTCCGCAAGGGAGATAATGCCGAAGGACCGAGCCCGCCCATGTTCGCCAACACCTTTCCCGACAAGAGCCTGATCGCCGAGACGGTCGCCAGGATGCTGCTGGAGATCGAGGCGGTGCATATCCGCGCCGACGAGCCCTTTACCTTCACCTCGGGTCTTGCGAGCCCGGTCTACATCGACTGCCGCAAGCTGATTTCATATCCGCGCATCCGCTCGGCGGTGATCGATTTCGCGGCTTCCGTGGTGCTGCGGGAGGCGGGCTTCGAGCAGTTCGACGTGGTGGCGGGCGGCGAAACGGCAGGCATTCCCTTCGCCGCGTGGCTCGCCGACCGGCTCGGCCTGCCCATGGTCTATGTGCGCAAGAAGCCGAAGGGGTTCGGCCGCAACGCGCAGATCGAGGGCCATCTCGCAGAAGGCGCGCGGGTGCTTCTGGTGGAAGACCTGACGACGGACGGCGGCAGCAAGATCAAGTTCGCCGAGGCGATCCGCAATGCCGGGGCGGAGGTGACGGACACGTTCGCTGTGTTCTACTACGATATCTTCCGGGATACGCCCGACCGGCTGAAGGCGGCGGGCATGCGGCTTCATTATCTTACCACCTGGTGGGTCATTCTGGAGACCTGCCGCAAGGAGAACCGCTTCGGCAAGGAGGCGCTCGACCAGGCGGAAAGCTTCCTCAAGGCGCCGCTTCAGTGGTCCGCCGCCCATGGCGGGATCGCCGAGCTGCCGCGCGGATAGACGGCGCAGGGCAGTCCGGTTCATACCGCCGCCGGCTTTACGCGCCGCGCGCATGCATGGAACCTTTTTGCCGCATCGGGGTTAACCCACGTTTTGGTGGACAAGGAGGGCCTCCAATGCGTGCAATGAACATCATCACCCTCATTCTCCTCGTGATCGGCGGCCTGAACTGGCTGCTGGTGGGGCTGTTCCAGTTCGATCTCGTCGCGGCGATCTTCGGCGGCGAGACGTCGGTGGTCTCCCGCATCATCTACATCCTGGTCGGACTCTCCGCCCTCTGGCAGCTGATGCCGCTGTTCAAGTCGTTCAGCGAGGACGAGGCGCTGGCCCAGCGCCACTGACCCAGTGAACACCGACCTGACGCCGGCGGACGGTCCCGTCCGCCGGAAAGCGCCGCGTGGGCGCTTTTTCTTTACCTTAAAACAAGCCGCGCCGGCGCTCGGCGTTGTTTCGCTCTTTAAGAGCAGGTAGACCTATGCCCCTATGTCAGGGGCACTGCGGCCGCCGCTGCGCGGAGAATGGGGGCGGCGGGAAGCCTGCCGGGGGCACAGGTGAGATCACTGTCGAAAGCCGAAATGATGCGGCTGAGGATCGCCAAGCGCGTTCCCATCCGCAGGCGCCCTCTGCGCATGGATAGGGGATGCATCAGCATCTGCTTCGACGACATACCACGTACGGCCTGGACGGTGGGCGGCGATATCCTTCGCGCGCACGGCGCCCGCGCGACCTACTATCTCAACGGAGGCCTTTGCGGCGGCTGTTTTGAAGAGCGCGAGCAGTACCGCCGCGAGGACGTCGAAGCCATCGCCGCGGCCGGGCATGAGATCGGCTCGCATCTCTATGATCATGTGAGCGTTCTGCAGATTTCCTCACGGGAACTGCGGAGGCAGATCGCGCGCAACGACCGTTTTCTTGCCGATATTCTCGGGGCCGACTTCCGCGCCGAGAGCTTTGCCTATCCCTATGGTGACATGTCGGTCAGCGCGAAATGGATCTGCTCGCGCCGTTTTCGCGCTTGCCGCAGCGTGCTCTGGGGGCTGAATGGAGGGATGGTCGATCTCACGCAGATCAGGATCGTGCCACTCGACCAGGGCTTCGCGCAGGAAGTGGACTGGGAAGCGACGATCGCCAAGGCCGCGCGGGAAAAGGCTTGGATCGTCGCCCTCGCGCATGGGGTGGAAGAGCGGTTCCATCCCTTCAGCTGCCATCCGAAGACGCTCGACCGTGTGCTGCGGCTGGCGCGTGAGGCCGGCCTTGCCGTCCTGCCCGTGACCGAGGCGCTGGGCTGCGGAATCGCGGACGCGGAAAGGGTGGCGGCATGAATGCGCTGGCTGGTTCTGAGACTGCCGCGATCAAAGGCAGGGAGGGCCTAAAGGCGGCGGGCAAGTCCTGGGTGGCGTCGGTCTACAGGGACCACCGCCCCCTGGAGGCGGTCTGGCGCCGACTTGAGGCGGAGGGCTACTGCACGCCGTTTCAGACCTATGACTGGGCTTCGTGCTGGTACGAAACGGCCGTTGCACATGGCCTTGCAGAACCGGTGATCGCCGTCTTCTCAAGGGAGGGAGGCGACCCGGCGTGGATCCTTCCGCTGTGCCTTTACCGAAAGAAAGGCTTGCGCGTCATTTCCTTCGCCGATCTCGGCGTGACGGACTATGCCGCGCCGGTGATCGCGCGGGATGCGCCGCGAGGCCGGCGGGAAATCGAAGGCATGATCCGCGCGCTGCTCGGCGCGCTGCCCTCTTGCGACCTGGTGCATTTTCAGAAGCTGCCGGCCGAGATCGAAGGCGTGTCGAACCCTCTTCTGGTGCGTCGGCACTGGCGGTTTCCGGCGAATTGCTACGGCATCCGGCTGTCCGGCCCCTGGCAGGAACAGGCGGAAAAGATCATGCAGCGCCGGCTGCGCTCCACCATCCGGAAGCAGAAGCGGAGGATCGCCGGGAAGGGGACCGTTTCGATTAGCGAGGTAGACCGGCCGGAGGCGCTGCGGCCCGCGCTCGACACGCTGATGTCGATGCGTCGGACGCGCTTCGAGGCCATAGGGCGCGCCGACATGCCGGCCGCGTGGCACGAATTTTACTACAGGCTCGCGACCTGTCCGAAGCGCACGCTCGGCGTCAGCGTGACGACGCTAGAGGTTGCCGGCGAGCCGGTCGCCACCTGCTTCGGGCTGAAGCGGCGCGGAGCGTATCTGGCCATCCTGCCCAGCTTCGCCATGGGCGAATGGGAGACCTTTAGGCCCGGGATGCTGCTTTTCGATGCCATGCTCGAACGCCATGCCGAAGAGACCGCGGGCGAGGGCTATTTCGACTTCACCATCGGGGACGAGCCCTACAAGAAGCGCTTCGGCGGTGATTGCCTGCCGCTTTACGAATGGATGGTGCCGAGGAGCGCGATCGGTGCAGCCGCCTTCCTTGCCTGGCGCGCGAAGGGCGTGCTGCGGCGGACTCCCGCGGAACCGGCCTGACTTCGGAACGCTCCGCCAGCATCGGACACGGGCCGACATGCGCTGAGTGGCGCTGGCGCGTTAGCTCGAGAGGATGCCGGCCTCCTCCGCCGCCTCGAGGAAAGCGCGCCGGGCGTCTTCGGCATCGCGCTTGCCTTCTAGAACGTCGAGACATGCCGTCTGCGCATGCACGTGTTTCCAGCTTCCGCTGTGCGCTTCAGGCCAGTGGAGAATGAGAAATTCCGCCGCCTGGCGAACGGAGACAATGTCAAAGATAATATCTCCTTCGCCTTGGACGGAAACCTTTTCACTCCAGCGTTTTTCTTTCATGCAGGATCAACGCGGGAGAGATGCGCAGGGTTGGCTCACGAATGGAGTCCCGATTGTCATAAAGCTGGTGAGCCGCCTGATCGTCATCCCGTTTCTTCTTCCTCCCCGATGTTCGGGAAGTGATCTCTTATTTGTGCCATCAGGCCATCCACCAGCCTCTTCAATGTTTGGCCTCCAGGATCAAGGCTGTCGGCGAAATCTCCGATCCGGCAAAGGTTTTGGTACAGGTCCGCCACGAGATGGCCCGTACGACCATCCTATTCAGAATGTTGCGGATCGTATCCGGCTTCTGTCCGAGAAGTACCCCGATTCTTCCAGGAAACTTGCCGGCAATGATTTGATTGAGAATTGCAAGCGACTCTCCCGAGGGAGGGTGACCTCGATGAATGGTCAGTCTACCAGAATGCTGGCCTCGGCGGCCGCCTCGACAAAGGCTGCGCGGGCGTCTTCCGGGTCTGCCTCTCCGCTCAGCACGTCGAAGCACATGTCGCAGGCGCGCGCATGTTCGGGGCCGCGAACGAAGGGCCATCGGTGAACCAGTATCCCCGTTGCCCTCAGCGTGTTCTCAACCGATTCCGCTCCGCCGAGCGTGCCGCCAAGCCAGATCCTGACGGGCTTCTTCCAAGGTCCGATCTGCATGCGGGGTAAATGTCGCCCGTCCGTTAGGGTTTCACGGTGTTGGAAATATTCCTGAAAGCGGCGTCTTGGGGTCTGGATCTAGCGGTTCGCTGCGGGTGCGGTCGTTGCCGCCGCACCCGAGCTGAGAAGGCCGGGGCCCCTTGTTCGAAGGCTCCGCCCCGGAGGGTCCCGACTTAGCCATAAGGCGATATGCAGGGGCGCCGCGGGCCGTTATAGGGCTGGAACGTGTTGTCCGAAGCCCGGTAGGAGCGGTAGCGCGCATAGCACCATTCCACATGCGCGTTGCGGGGCGCGGCGGCGGGCGGCTGGGCGATCGCGCCGCCGATGATGGCGCCGAGCGCAAAGGCCGCCGACGGGAACCACCAGCCATTGTATTCGCGATAGCCGGGGCGCGGTGCGCGGAACCCGCGGTGCCCGCGCCAGTAGACGACGTCGCCGCGGCGCTCGAAGCGATCCCGCCGGGCATCAAAGCGGTCTCTTCGGGCTTCATTGCGGTTGTTCCGGTCAAAGTAGCGGTCCCGGTCCTCGAACCCGGGCCGCACCCGCTGCCATCTCGGCCGATAGTCCTGCACGAGTGTCACGGTGGAGGAGGCTTCGGGCACTTTCGGGGGCACCACAGGGCCGGCTGCCGCTGGGGCTACGCTGCCAGCCGCCAACGCTAGCGCCAGCGGGAAGCACAGAAGGGGGGAGGATTTCTTTCTCATAATGGGTCTCCAAGCCGTCAGGCGTTTCGGCAGACTAACCCATAAGTGGAGGGGCTTGTTCCGAAGTCGACTTCAGGCGCAGGCGCTACGCCTTTTGGAGAGGTGCAGGAGGCTTTGCCCGCCATCACGACACGCTGGCTTCATTTCCGCGGCTCTTCCGGCAGGCAGGGCGCTTCGCCCTTGAATTCTCGCGCCAGGCATTCCGCCTCGTCGAAGGTTTCGCCGGTGATGCGGACGGCGCCCGCCATGCCGAAGACCTGACAGCCGGTCAGAAGCGTGGCGGTTGCGATGATCAGAAGCGTTCTAGGCCAGTTCATCGGTAAATATGCGCCTCTACCTGTCTCTCTCCAGCGAAAATCTGAACCGGGGGAATCGGGCCAGCAATAATGGCGGTTGTGTCGCAAATTTGGAGAAGAGACGCGAAAGGGCCAACCGCACGGTAGAGTGTTCAGGCGGCAAGCAACTCAAACGGCTCTGTCGCAATAATTTGTTTCAGAGTTTCAGCTAATGCCGCCTCGGTTCAGCGACGGAGGGTGGCGTGTTTAAGGGCAGGCATTTCGATAAATCCGTGATCCTGCTCTGCGTGCGGTGGTATCTGGCTTACAATCTCAGCCTCCGGAATCTGGAGGAGATGATGGCGGAGCGGGGGATCTCTGTCGATCACGCTACGATCCACAGGTGGGTCATCCGGTACTCGCCCGAATTGCTGGAGCGGTTCAATCGGCGCAAACGAGCAGTTTCCGGAAAATGGCATGTTGATGAAACCTATATCAAGGTCCGTGGGCAGTGGCGGTATCTCTACCGTGCGATCGACAGCAACGGCGACACGGTCGAGTTCTGGTTCAGTGAGCGGCGCAATCTCACGGCTGCCAAGCGGTTCCTGCGTAAGGCGCTCAAACGGCATGGCCGTCCTGAACGGATCGTCATCGATGGTAGTCAGACTAACAAGGAGGCGATCCTGTCCTGCGATACTGCCGATCGGCTCCAGGATAGAACACGGCGTGATCTGAAACCCATTCGCATCCGTCAAAGCGCCTACCTCAACAATCGGATTGAGCAGGATCACCGTGCTATCAAGAGGCGCATTCGTCCGATGCTCGGGTTCAAGTCAATGAAGAGTGCTCACGTGATTTTGGGCGGGATTGAGATGGTTCACATGATGCGCAAACAGCAAGGGAAGTATGCCCGCAATCCGCAGCCATCGCTTGCCGAGCAGTTTGAGTTGCTTGCCGCCTGAACACTCTACCGTGCGGTTGGCCCTTTCGCGTCTCTTCTCCAAATTTGCGACACAACCCATTTTTGTCGCCTTTTTAACAACTTATGCTGTTTCTTTAATGCCAAATGCGTCAGCGCAGATTGTGGCTTTGCGGCAGTGCTGCTTTGGCACGTCAAATTTTAAACATTTATGGTGGGCCCGGAGGGACTCGAACCCCCAACCAAGCGGTTATGAGCCGCCGGCTCTAACCAATTGAGCTACAGGCCCGGTGCGGCTCAATTAGTGGGTTTTCCACCCGGGCACAAGACGGCCCGCGCCGCAATCGCTTCATATTCGGCCATTATGCACTTGCTCCTCAACAGATTCGAGGAGATTGCAATGACCCGTCCCTTTGTGCCTCTGCTTTTCATGGCTGTCATGGCGGCGGTTGTGCCCGCCCAGGCGGAAGAGATCGCGGAGCGGCCGAAGATCATGGTCACCGGCGAGGGCGAAGCGACCCTCGCTCCCGACATGGCGGTGATCCGGCTTTCCGTGCTGCGCGAGGCCGATACGGCGCGCGAGGCAATGGACGCCAACAACGAGGCCATGGAGCGGGTGATTGCCGCGCTCAAGGAGGCCGGCGTGGCGGAGCGGGACATTCAGACCAGCGGGCTTTCGATCACGCCGCAATATATCTATCCCGACGGGAAGAATGGCGAGTCGCGGCCGCGCATCGACGGCTATCAGGTCACCAACGGGCTTACCGTGCGCGTGCGCGATCTGGGCAAGGTGGGCGAGATCCTGGACCGCTCGGTCACGCTGGGCGTCAATCAGGGCGGCGACATCGTCTTCACCAATGACGACCCGAAAGAGGCGCTGAACGAGGCGCGCAGAAAGGCCGTGGAGGACGCGCTCGCCAAGGCCCGTATCCTGACGGAAACGGCCGGTGTGGCGTTGGGCGACGTGCTGGAAATCACCGAGAATACGCGGGGCACGCCTCCGCCCATGCCCTTCGGCGTGCGCGCGATGCGCATGGAAGCGGCGGCCGATGCCTCCGTTCCTGTGGAGGCGGGCGAGAACACCTATCAGGTCGAGGTGCGCTTCACCTTCGCCATCGACCAGAAATAGGATGCGGGCTGCCAAGTCAGCCCGGGTGGGGAAGCGCAAGCTGGACGAGCGCTTCAGGGGAGAGAACGCCGCCGGGACATCCCGGCGGCGTTTTCGTACGGTTATGGCCGGTCTGGTTCAGCTCGAGCGGATCACCGGGCAGTGGGGCGCGCGGGAGAACACCACATGCGCGCGCCGGTGATGGTGCTTGAGTCCGGCGACGCGGATGATGTTGCGGTTCGTCGCCGTGACCCGGGGATGGCGCAGGCCCATGCGGAGCGCTTTCTCAAGCGCAAGGGCGGGTGTGCAGGCCTGGGCGGGCCGATGCGGCCGGTGAGGACGGTGGTAACGGTCGCGGTCGCCGATGAGGACGCCGGCGCTCGTGCCGTTGCTGCCGAAGCTGAAATAGATTCCGTCGGCCTGTGCCGTCGCGGGAACGGCGCTCAGCGCTCCCAGGCCCAGAAGAGCGGAAAGGGCTGCGATTCTGATCTTGCGGAACATGTCGATACTCCCGGTTGGTTTGTGATCCGATGCAGCCCGGACTATGACTCGGCGCATCTGAACCGGGAGCGAACCGATCGTTCACCGGAAGTTCATGAAGCCTATCCGTTTTCGAGCGCGCGCCGCAGTGCGCCGGGATCGAAGCAGAGGGTGAGGCGGGAGATGCGGCCCTCGTCATCGATGTCGAGGAAAACTCCAGCCGGAAGCTGTACGCTCTGGCCGTTTGCGGCGGGCCAGCCCTTGATGGTTGCCTGATAGGTGCCGCGCAGCGTGAATTCGGCGGCCGCGCGCACCCCGCCAGGTGCGGTCATGACGGCGATATCGGCGGCCTGAACCCGGAAATGGCGCGCCAGCGCGGCAAGGCGCCAGCGGAACTTGTCGCGGCCGATCTCGCGTCTCATCTGAGGCACGTCGCAGGCAACGTCTTCGGACAGGCAGGCAAGAAGCGCCTCGTGATCGTTCGCATTGAAGGCGGCAAGCGCCCGGGTGACCAGGTTTCTGGCCTCCTCCTCGCTCATGGCTCTTCCTCCAGAAGGTGGGCGAAATACTCCTCGGGCTCGCTGAGCTCGTTCTCAAGGGCGCTGACGCGGCCGCGCACGGAGATGCCCGCCTCGTGAACCGTCTCGGGACGCCCCGAGACCAGCGGATGCCACCAGTAGAGGTCCTTGCCTTCGGCCAGGAGGCGGTAGGCGCAGGTGGCCGGAAGCCAGGAAATCTGCGGCACATTCTCGGGCGTAAGCCGCACGCAGTCGGGCACGCGGCCGAGGCGGTTTCCATAATCGCTGCAGCGGCAAGTGCCGGCGTCAAAGAGGCGGCAGGCGACACTGGTCCAGTGGATTTCGCCCGTGTCCTCGTCCTCGAGCTTGGCGAGGCAGCACTTGCCGCAGCCGTCGCAGAGCGATTCCCATTCCGCCTCGCTCATGGCGGCCAGCGGCTTGTTTTTCCAGAAGGGTTCCATTGCCCGGATGTGGCGCGGCAGGGCGGCCGGGTCAAGCGGGAAGGGGAACCAAGCGGGGGCTGGCCGATTAGTGTGCCCGAAGGGATGCCAAAAGTGAGCCACGAGATGAGCAGATCGAATCAGTTTCTTGCCGGAAGCGCCCTGTGCCTCCTGATGGCAGCGCCGTTGCCCGCCGGGGCGGGCGACAGAGCCGATGTCTTCGCTCCAGTGCCGGAACGCGAAATAGCTCTGATGCTGGCGCAGGCCGAGGCGCCGGGCGAGACCGCACCGGAAGGGCAGCCGGGTGAAGGCCAGCCAGGCGCGGACTGCCCGCCCGGCTCCGCGCCTCAGGACGGCGGTTGCGTTCTTCTCGAGGATGCGCCCGCGCAAGCGCAGCCTGCTCCGGCAGAGCCTGAGGCCGAGAGCGCGCCGGAGGCTGCGCCGCAGCCGGCTGAACCGCAGGCCGAGCCGGTAGAGCCGGAGGCGGCTCCGGAAGCGGCACCTGCCGAACCCGAGGCTCCGATGGAGGAAGCACCGGCCGAGGAGGCTCCGGAAGCCGCGCCCGAGGCGCCCGCAGAGGAAGCACCCGTAGAGGAGGCGCCGGCAGAGGCTACGCCCGAGACGCCCGCCGCTCCGCAAGCGGAGGACCCGGCAGAAGGCGAGGCCCCGGCGGCGACCGATTGCCCGCCAGGTACGGAAATGTCAGCCGCCGGTGAATGCGTTGCGGGCGAAGAGGAAGCCTTGCCTGAGGAGACGCCTGCCGAAGAGACGCCGGTGGATGAGGCTCCAACCGAGGAACCGCCTGCCGAGGTAGCACCCACGGATGCGGCCCCGGCGGAAGAGATGCCTTCCGATGAGGCTCCTGCTGAAGAAGCGCCCGCCGAAGAAGCGCCTGCCGAAGCCGCACCGGCGGAAGAAGCGCCGCCCCTGACGGAAGAACCTGCCGAGGAAGCCCCCGGCGATGAGCCTGCCGAGGCGCAGCCTGCCGAACCCGTTCCGGATGCCGGCCAGCCGGCGGATGACGGCGCGCAGCCGCTGCCTGCAACGCCCGACGGCGCGGCGGAAGAGCCGCTGGACGAGGGCGCGCCTGCCGAAGCGCAGGTGCCCGAGACGGAGCAGCCGGCCGGGGAAGGCGTGGTGCCCGAAACGGACGCGGAAGCGCAGCAGGATGCTGTCAATCCCGAACAGGTGCGGGAGGAAATCCGCGAGCTCCTGCAGGAGGAGGGCCAGCGCATCGAGCTTGGCCAGACTCCGGAAGACAGGCAGGTACGGCGGCGCGAGATCTTCCGCCCGCGTGAGGATGCCCGCGTCATCCGCGAGTTCCAGGATAACCGGACGATTATCGAGTACAACAACAACATCTATGTCGAGAGCCCCGACTACGAGCGTATCGTCGGGCGGAGCGATACCGTCTGGTATGAGGAGCTTGGGAACGGCCGCGTGCGCGAGGTGATCGAGCGGGGGGACGGGACGCGCGTCATCACCGTGCGCAACCGCTACGGCGACGTGATCCGCCGCGTGCGCGTGACGCCGGACGGCAGCGAATATGTGCTGGTCTATGTGCCCGAGCAGCGGTTCGATTCCGTTCTGCGGTTCGAGGACCCGGCGCGCGAACTGCCGCCCCTGCGGCTCACCGTGCCGGAAAGCGAGTACATACTGGAGGCCGAGGTGGTGGAGGAGCCGGACCGCTATTACGAGTTCCTCTCCCAGCCGCCGGTGGAGCCGGTGCGTCGCCTCTACTCGCTGGAGGAGGTGCGATACTCGGTCCGCCTGCGCGATATCATGCCGCGCGTCGATCTTGATACGATCGAGTTCGAGTTCGGCTCCGCACGCATAGACGAGAGTGAGATCGCGGACCTCGAGGCACTAGCCCAGGCGATGGCGGAGATGCTCGAGGAGAATCCAGCCGAAACCTTCCTCATCGAGGGGCACACCGACGCGGTGGGCTCCGAAATGGCCAATCTGGCTCTGTCGGACCGCAGGGCGGACGCGGTGGCCCGCGCGCTGACGGAGGTTTTCGACATTCCGCCGGAAAACCTCGCCACGCAGGGCTATGGCGAGCAGTATCTGAAGGTGGATACGCAGGAGCCGGAGCGCGAAAACCGGCGCGTGGCGGTGCGCCGCATCACGCCGCTGGTGGCCCCGGTGGCAAGCCGATAACGGGACGGCCCGCGCGCCTCACTCATGGCGCGCGGAAAGGCCCGGCCGGAGTCCCTCCGCCGGCCGGGCCTTCATATTGTTCAGGTGCCGGGGCGGTAGATCCTCGGCGCGATTTCCAGCCGTTCATAATAGCGCGGGGTGCCGGGCGGCGGCTCCAGGCTCGGCCGGCAGTTCGGGTAAACCCCGGCAGTGCCCGGCGGACAGGCGGAGCGCACAGCGGGCCGGCAGACGGGATAACGGCCGACGGTGCCCGGAGGGCACATGGGGCTGATGCGAGGCGTCACGCAACGCCCATCGATAAGGACCGAGCCGACCGGACAGCGTGGCGGTATGGTCCTGTGACGCTCCCGCGGCTGGGCGAAGGCGGGCGAAGCTTCAAGAAGGAGGGCAAGGCAGGCCGCGCATGCAAGAAGGGCATGGCCGATGCGCCGGGAGGGCACTCGCGGCGACGAAAGGGTTCGGCTCACGGCCTGTGAGGAAACTGACATCCACGGCATATTGATCGCGGCGGGCCGTCATTCAAGGCCGGGAGGATGGGGAGCGGTCCTTTGAGGCGGCGAAGCGTCCTTTGGGCAACGGCGTTTCAGGGGCTGAAGCGCAGCGTGACGGAGAAGGTGACGGTTGCTCCGCCCACCCCTTCGGGCGGGCGCGGGTAGGGGGCTGCACGCCGCGCCACGGCCAGCGCCTCCTCATCGAGGATCGCGTGGCCTGAACGCTTGGCAAGGCTGGCGCCCGCGAGCCGGCCCTGCCGGTCGATGGTGATGGCGAGGCCCGCGGTGCCCGCGATTCCCTGGCGAGCCGCATCGCGCGGATAGCGCTTGTGGCGCTCCACATGCGCGATGAGCCTGCGCGCATAGGCCGCCTTCTCGCCCGCGGTCGCCCCGCCTTGGCGCGCGGCCGAAGAGGCGGCGCTTTGGCGGGCGGGAGATTCTTTCGCAGCGGGAGGCGTTTCCTGCGCCCTCGCGGTTTGCCGCGGCGTGGCGGGAGCCACGCGTGCGGGGCGGTTCTGCGGTTCCTGTTTGGTTTCGGCGCGCTTTGCCCGCGGCGGCTGCGGCCGGGGCGTGGGGATCGGGATGTTTTCCTGCGGCAGGATGACCGAAGCGACCGCCTCAGGTTGCTCTTCCGGTTCGGCCTGTTCCGGTTCATGCCGTTCTTCCGGTGTCGCGGGTTCCGCCGCCTCCTTCGCTACAGCGGGTTCGGCAGGGGGAGCCTCCGGCGTTTTGGGCGTCGCCGTCTCCGTTTCCTGGGAAAGGTTGGCTGGCGATTTTTCTGCCGGGCCCGAATTGGCCGGCTCCACGGTGGACTCTGCCAGGGGCGTTTCCTCTGTCTCCTCCATGTTAGCCGGGGAGGAAGGTTCGACAGGGGGCGTTGCTTCTTCTGCCGGTAGCGCTTCCTCGTTCGCCGGTAGTGGTTCTTCGACGGCAGCGGTCGCCGTTTCCTCCAGCGGCTGCTCGCGTGGTGCCGTTCTGGAGGCTTCTGCTTCCTTTGCGACTTCCAGTGGCTCGTCGGCGTTCTGCGCTTTTTCCTCCTCAGCTTTCTGCGCAGGCTCAGGCTCCGCTTTTTCGGCGGTAGCGGCCTCGAGCTGCAGTTTCGCCGCCCTGGCAAGCGCCGTGCCGGCGCTGCCTGCGACGGGGGCTGCCGGCTCCTCCAGAACGATTTCGACGCTGATGGGATCGGTCAGGGCTTCCACGCCCGGGCGGGTGATATGGTCGCTGAGAAGGGCGATCACCGCCGCGTGCACCGCTGCCGAAAAGACAAGCGCGCCGGCAAGGCTGAGGGGCGCGATGCGCGCCTTGCCCTGCGGAACGGCACGCTTGGGAGGCATTGGCGGGAGGGCAGGGGCCGCGTCTGTCTCGGGCGGGCGCGTGTCGATCTCGACGGAAGGGTCGGACGCGTCTGGCGTTCCGGGCGAGGGCGCCTCCACCGGCTCAGGCTCCGCGACGGCCCGCCCATGCGCGGTTTCGGGCCAGGGGATCATGATCCGGCCTCGCCGTCCGTAAGCCCCGTGGGTGCCAAGATGAGCCCGCCTTCATCCCGGGTGAAATGGGCGGCTATGCCATAGACCTCGGCCAGACCCTGCGGGGTCATGACCGCTTCGGGCAGGCCTTCCGCCGCAAGCAGGCCCTGCTTCAGCATCACCACGCGGTCGCACCAGCGGGCGGCCAGGGTGAGGTCGTGCAGGGAGACGAGGACCGATCGTCCCTCCGCCGCGAGGCGGCGCAGGGCGCGCATCATCATGATCTGATGCGCTGGATCGAGTCCGGAGGCGGGCTCGTCAGCGAGCAGAAGAGGGGTGGCCTGAGCCACCGCACGGGCGGCCAGCACCCGCGCCTGCTCGCCGCCGGAAAGCTCTGTCGCCGGGCGGTCGGCGAGATAGGCGACATCCATGAGGGCGAGGGCGGAGGCGATGATCTCCTCGTCCTCGGCGCTGGGACGCAGGCCGTAGCCGCGCCAGGGCAGGCGGCCGAGGCCCACCAGGTCGCGCACCGAAAGCCGCCAGCCGATGATGCGGGTCTGCGGCAGATAGGCGATGAGCCGCGCGCGGGCGGCCGGCGAGAGCGCGGCGATGTCCGTGTCATCGAGACGCATGGTCCCCGTGGCCGCCACCTGCCCGGCGAGCGCGCGCATCAGGGTCGATTTGCCGGCGCCGTTGGGGCCGAGGAGGCCGACCACCTCACCCGGGTTCAGCGCGAGGGAGATGCCGTGCAGGATCGGACGGCCGGAGAGCGAAACCCGCAGATCTTGCACGTCGAGCCGCATCAGAACGCCTCCCGCCGGCTGCGCACGACGAGCCACAGGAAAAAGGGCGCGCCGATGAGCGCCGTCAGCACGCCTACATTGAGCTCGCCCGCGGGAAGGACGAGGCGCGCTGCAATGTCGGCGGCAAGAAGCAGGCCCGCGCCGCCGAGGCCGGCGGGCAGGAGAAGAACGCTGGGCATGCGGTTCGTGAGCGGCCGGATGAGATGCGGCACGACGAGCCCGACGAAGCCGATCGTGCCGGCGACCGCCGTGGCGGCGCCTACGCACAGGGCGACTCCGGCGATGATGAGCAGGCGCGTGCGCGCCATGTGGATGCCGAGACTCTGCGCCGCCTCCTCGCCGAGCGATAGGGCGTCGATGGCGCGCCCCGACAGGGCGATCAGCAGCCAGCCCGCCGCCATCAGCGGCAGGGCGAGGACCACATGCTCCATCGACCGGTCTTTGAGCGAGCCGAGCAGCCAGAAGATGATCTCGTAGCTGGCGAAGGGGTTGGGCGAAAGGTTGAGCACCAGCGAGGTGAGGGCGCCTGACAGGCTGGAAAGGGCAACGCCCGCAAGGATTAGCGTCAGCGTGGAGCCGCTGCGGGCGGCAAGCGCCATCAGAATGAGCACGGCTGCGAGCGCGCCCACGAGCGCCCCGGCAGGAAGCGCGTAGAGCGAGCTTCCGGCAAGGCCGGAATAGAAAACGGCGACGGCGCAGAAGGCGGCCATGGCCGAGACGCCGACAATGCCGGGTTCGGCCAGCGGATTACGCAGGAAGCCCTGCAGCACGGCGCCGGAAATGCCGAGCGTGAAGCCGATGGCAAGCCCGAGAAGCGCGCGCGGCAGGCGGATTTCCCGCATGATGATCTCTGCAGCCTCGCTCCCACCGGCAAAGAGGCCGGCGAGGCTCTCCGAAAGGCCGAGCTCGGCTGGGCCGACCCCGAGCGAGGCGAGGAAAAGGGCCAACGCCAGAAGGGCGAGCAGGGTGTTGAGGACAAGCGGCTTCATCGCGCGACTTCGCAGGGAGCGATCTCCTGGCGCAGCCTGGCGAGCGCCTTGACGGCATCAATCACGGCCGGGCCGCCGCAGGACCAGGCGCCCGGCGGCACGAACGCCCCGATGCGCGCGCCTTTTAGCGCGAGGATGGCCGGGTGGCGCGGCACGAACGCGCCGAGCGACGGGGCTTCCCCGTCGCCCGAAGAGGTGATGATGACGTCGGGCCTGCCTGAGACGACGGATTCGACCGGGAAGGGGGCCATGCCCTGAAGGCCTTCTTCGGCGGCCATGTTGCGGAAGCCCGCAGCCGCGAGCACGGAATCGGCCAGCGTGCCGGCGCCGAGCGCCACGCCGTTCTGGTCATAGGCAAGCGCCATCGGGCGGACATCGCATTGCTCCGCCTCGATGCGGGCAAGCTCCGTCTCGAAGCGGTCAGCAATGGCTTCGGCCTGCCGTTCGCGGCCGAGCAGTGCGCCCATGCGGCGTATTTCACCGGGGATTGTGCCCACCGTCTGGACGAAGCCGAACTCCTCGACGCGGAAGCCGAGGCGCTTCAGGAGGCCGGTGGTGTTGTGCAGCGAGTAGGTGCCGGTGACCACGAGATCCGGCCGAGCAAGGAAGACCTCCTCCGCAAGGCCGCGATTGACCGGATAGGCGCGCGCCTCCTCGTGCATGGGCGAAAGGCCGGGATCGCGCGCGAGGAAGGAGACGGAGATAAGCTGGCCGGGGGCGGCAAGCGCCATGGCAAGCTGATCCGTGCACAGATTGAGCGACATGACGCGGGCTGGGGAGGCGGCATGGGCGAAAGCGGCGAAAAGCAGCGCTGAGAAAGCGACTGGGCAAAGGATTCTTCCTGATTTTCGGAGCCGCTTCAGAGGCGGGTTCTTTGGAATCCTCTCCTGACGGGGCACCGTGCCGGATGGCATGCAAGCCCCCCTCACTGTCTCGCTCTCTGCGCGAGCCACCTCTCCCCCGCAAGCGGGGGCGAGGAATGGCCGGCCGCGAGGCCGGCGCGGAGGGCGCTTTCGTCTCATGGTCCGAATGTAGCCCTTAGTCCCGCAAAAACCGAGAAGCCCGGCGTGCTATAGCCGCGCACGGTCTGGTAATCTTGGTCGAGCAGGTTTTCCGCGCGCAGATAGAGTTCCGTGTTCTCATTGGGATGATAGGCGATCTTCGCGTTGAGCAGGAGGTAGTCGTCGAGAGGCGTCTTATCCGCGCCCTCAAAATCGACCGTGTCGAGCGCTATCCGAGCGGTGGCCGACAGCTCCCATTTTTCAGCTGGCCGTACGACTGCCGAAAGACCGATGTCATGCCGGGGTACACGCACCTGACGCGTGCCGTCCGGCTGGGTTGACTTGGTGTAGGTGTACGCACCTTTGAGATCGAACCAGCTTGTGGCGGCGTACGCCAGGGACAACTCGACACCGCGCGTACGGACGGTTCCATCGGTTTGAATGCTCTGAAACGGCGGGCTAGAATCGAAACCTATGAAATCGTCGATGTCGAGCATGAAGAACGCGGCATCGGTGACGAGCCGCCCGCCCAGGAAACGCTGTTCGACGCCGATATCGAAGCCCAGGCTGGTCTCGGGCTGCAACGTGTCGTTTCCGGAAGTGGGAGCGTAGAGCTCGTAAAGACTCGGCGCGCGGTAGCCGGTTCCGACTGAGGAATGGATGCGCGTGCCGGTATCGGCAAAATCGTATGATCCGGTAATCCTCCAGACGGTATGGCCACCGAATGAACTGTGCTCGTCATGACGTAAGCCGGCAGTCAATGTCAAATGCTCGACGGGCGAATAGATCGCCTCGATCCATCCTCCGCCCATGGTGATGGATGCGTCTACACCAGAAGATGTATCAGCCTTCTGGCGTTCCCAGTCGGCACCGAAGTTGAGCGTCAGGTCGGGCGAGAGTTCAAATGAGCCTAGATAATCGAGCTTGGCGCGCCGTCCTTCAAAGGTATCAAGGTCACCGCTCCCGCTTACACTTTCGCGCAGGCTTCTGCCGAGCTGGGCAGAAACCGTATTGACGAGCCGCCCGTCGAACAAGGCGAATTCTGTGCCGATACGGCCCGCTGACAGGCGGAAATCGGAGAAGGCGTTGCTATCATCAAGCAGAAAGTCCGGCGGTGGGAAGTCATCGAACTCGGCCTGGCTATCGAGATGAATGCCGCTGCCAAAGATAGTAACGCCTGGTGTGATCTCGTATTCGCCGGTGAATGTCGCGGTAACGTTCTCAAACCCATCATCTTCTGTTCCCACGGCGGCGGCTGAAAACCCGTCCGTTCTGAAACCCGCAAGGGATAGGCCGAATTCGCCTCGGTCAAAACCTCCTTCCAGCGCATAGCTGCCGAAGAATGTTCCATTAGAACCGCCTTCCGTATGTATCCGGTGGCGTAGTCCCGGCTCGACGGTACCCAGCGTCGTTAAATCAACCACGCCGGCGATGGCGTCCGAGCCGTAAAGCGTGCTCTGGGAGCCTTTCAGCACCTCCATTCGCTGGACGATGCCGGCGAGGAATTGGCCATAGGGTGCTTGTATCTTGGTTCCGCTGACTTCCGAGACATCGATACCGTTAATCAGCGTCTTGGTATATTCTCCTGGCACACCGCGCATCATGAAGGTGGTGAGTTTGCCTGCACCGCCCTGACTGGCAACGTTTATTCCAGGCACCATGGTGAGATAGTCGCTCACCAGTGGCAGCGATTGCCGCTCGATCTCCTGCGCATCGATGATGCTGACCGACGAGCCTGTCTTGGAAAGCTCCGTCGGCACGCGGTTGGGTGTCACGACAATCTCGCCGAGATCGAGGTCTTGAGCGCCCGTCGCGGCGGTTGAGGCAAGAATGGAAAGCGCTGAAGCGCCGATGATATATCGATACGGTGCGGCCATGGTTATCCCCTCCGCGAAACCCCAAAATGCTGGAGGGGACGGCCGTGTCCGGCCCGGTCTCCGCCAGCGATGACCAATTCCGTCACCACTGCGAAAACCACAGCCCCGGAAGCTTCCCGCATCCGGACGGTGACGTCTCGAGGCAGGTTTCCTGGCTCGCGCTTCCTCGGCTTTCCCACCTTCCCAGGCTCTTTACGGCCCAGTGGCGTTCAGGAAAGCCTCCGCGCTCACAGTTGCGGGAGCAGCTACGGTTGGGGCGGAGGCCGCCCTTCCGTATTCCCTTTTAACCCCGGCGGACAGACCGGCGAGGCACCTCAAGCATGGCGAGGATGTACCAACACGGCTGAGGAGCGTCAATCATTCGTTGCCGCAGGACCGCTGGCCGTCCCACCCGGGTTCAAACCGCTACCTCGATCCAGTTCGATGGGATGCTTCCTCCAAGATAGAAGATTTCCTTCTCGTTTTCTTCCAGCGCGTAGCGGATTGCGGAAGCGAGCGTTCCGCTCGTGATCTTCTTCTCCTTCACCAGACGGGGGCCTTCATATTTCAGGATATTTTCGATCGTGCGGAAGTTTTCAGGGTCATTCTTGGTAGCGATGGCCAGCACCTTCCCTTGATTTTTATGCCTGATAAAGCGCAGCGCCACGGATTTGTCCGCCGTCAGAGAGAAGGTTTCGCCCGCGCTTCCTCCGGCTCGGCCGGAATGCTTGATGATGGCGGCCAGATAATCGTCGAGCCTGTCCTTTCCGACGGTCCCCCATGAACTGACGATCTCGGTGCCCCGCTGCCCCCCGGTAAAGCACGGCCGGGATCTGTTCCGCGGCCCCGGCGTCGATCTCGGCTTTGATGGCCTGCGGCGTCTGTTTGCCGCCCCACCAGGTCTTGGCAAGGTGCTTGTAGATGGCATCGAGCACATCGTCGGATTTGACGGCTGCGGCAAGCAGATCGTCCGAGCGGGCAAGGGACTGAATGAGCGCCTTTCCCGCCGCCGCGCCGCCCGTCCGGACGGGCGCCAGAGCCAGCCGTCTTGCGGTCCGGGACGGCATCACGAGATTGTTGAGCTCGTGGCCGTTCTTAAAAAGGTATCTGCCGACATTCTTGCCTTTGAGCATTATGCGTACGACAGAGCTTCCCTTTGCTGCTTTTCTCGCAGCGCTGAGCATCTTGCCTCCCCAGAAAGACGCGGTCATGAGGCCGAGATTGAGGAAATCCCACGCGAGATCCTCAAGCTTCACCTTGTAAGCCGGATCGACGCCTACGTGTTTCAGTGTCTCGAAGAAAGGAATCAGGATATCAAAAGCGGCTTCAATATTCGTATAATCGTATTTCTCACGTTTTTCGCCTTCTACCCATTTCCGGATGATCCACCCCCATTGAACGGGTCCACCTTGAAGTATGGTTTTGACCATGAAGGAGGACCACAATGGCAAACAAGCG
>NZ_JAODNV010000014.1 GCF_025398195.1 Chelativorans petroleitrophicus
CTACGCGGCTCTGGAAACTGAAGCCATGGCCGCGTAACTAAACCAAATCAGCCTCCGGCAAACCCGGCGCGGTTCAGTATGAGCGTGTTCAGAATCGCTATCGGCGTTCAGAGAGATATCGCTATGAACGGGTTCAGAGAGTTTGAGAGAGCGGACTTGAGTTGCGGCCTTCGCGCCGATATGTGTCGCAGGTCAATCAAGTGAAGACTGAATGAAGCCGCGTATCGCTGTCCTGGGATGTGGGTATTGGGGGTCGAACCACATCCGCACGCTCAAATCGCTCGGCGCGCTCAGCGCCGTGTCGGATGCGAACCGCGCTCGCGCGGAGGGTTTCGCCAGCGAGCATGACTGCCGCGTGGTCGACCCCGACGATCTGTTCGAGGATGACGAGATCGACGCGATCGTCCTGGCGCTGCCGCCGCAGTTTCACGCCGAATATTCCATCAGAGCCGTGCAGGCGGGCAAGCATGTGCTGGTGGAGAAACCCGTGGCGCTAAACGTCGCCGATGCCGAAAGGGCGGTGCAAGCGGCCAAGGATGCAGGCCGGCTCTACATGGTGGGCCATGTGCTGCGCTTCCATCCCGCCTTCGAGAAGCTGAAGGCGCTGATTGACGCCAACGAGCTGGGCGAGGTGCGATACATCCATTCCCACCGGCTCGGTCTCGGCAAGTTCCACACCGAGAACGATGCGCTGTGGGACCTGGCGCCGCACGATCTTTCCATGATTCTCGCGATCACCGGCACCGCCCCGGTGGAAGTGCGCGGCGAAGGGGCGGCGCTGCTCGACCATCTGAGCGACTTCGCCCATCTGCACATGCGGTTTGCGAACGGGCTGAGGAGCCATCTGTTCGCCTCGCGCCTCAATCCCTATCGCGAGCGTCGCCTCACGGTCGTGGGCAACAAGGCCATGGCCGTCTTTGACGACGTGGAGCCGTGGGAACGCAAGCTGGCGGTCTATCGCCACGCCGTGTGGCGGGACAGCGGCCAGTGGGCCTTCACCGCCAACGAGCCGACCTATGTGAGCGTGGAGGAAGGCATGCCGCTCACGCGGGAGCTCGAGCATTTCCTCGAATGCGTGCAGAACGGAAGCGAGCCCCGCACCTCGGGCGAAGAGGCGATAGAGGTATTGCGCATCCTCACCGCCGGCACGGTGACGCACGACTGAGGCGCCGGCGCATCAATTCCGCACCGAGCTGCCGCTGCGGAATCCAAGCTTTTGATTTTCGGCAGTTCCAGGGCGGAAAGCCGTACCTACTTTTCCTGCCTAAGCTGCCGGCCGGCCTTCGAGACGCGCGAGCTGGGCCTCCGCCTGCGCGCCGCGCTGCGAGCGCTCGATGAAGCCGCCGCCAAGAACGCGCGCCTCGTCGCCGTCGTCATCATAGAGCACGCAGGCCTGACCGGGCGCGACACCCGCTTCCCCTTCGTGAAGGTCGACGAAAACCGTGCCACCGTCATTATGAAGGGTGGCGGGCACAGGCGGCCGGGTGGAGCGCACCTTAGCGAAAACCTCCATGCCTTCGGCCGGAAGGTCCAAAAGAGGCTCATCGCCCAGCCAGTTTACCTGGCGCAGGAAGACCCGGCGCGTCTCCAGTGCCGAACGCGGCCCCACCACAACCCGCGCCCGCTCCGCGTCGAGATGCACCACGTAAAGCGGCTCCCCGGTCGCGATGCGCAGGCCGCGGCGCTGTCCGATCGTATAATGCAGGATGCCCTCATGCCGGCCGAGCACGCGGCCGTCTATATGCACGATGTCGCCCGGCGTGGCCGCCTCGGGCCTCAGCTTGGCGATCACGTCGGAATACCGCCCCTGAGGGACGAAGCAGATGTCCTGGCTGTCGTGCTTGGCCGCGACCGACAGGCCCATCTCCTCGGCGATCTTGCGCACTTCAGGCTTCGACATGCCGCCCAGCGGAAAGCGCAGATAGTCGATCTGCTCCTGCGTGGTGGCAAAGAGGAAATAGCTCTGGTCCCGGTCTGTATCGACGGGCCGGTAAAGCGCCCGGTGCGCGCCATTCGGCCGCGAGCGGACGTAATGGCCGGTGGCGAGCGCATCGGCCTCAAGCTCGCGCGCCGTCTCCAGAAGGTCCGAGAACTTCACGGTCTGATTGCATGCCACGCAGGGGATGGGCGTCTGGCCGGCCACATAGCTTTCGGCAAAAGGATCGATGACGGCCTTGCGGAACCGCTCCTCGTAATCGAGCACGTAATGCGCAATGCCCAGCGTCTCGGCGACGCGGCGCGCATCGTCGATATCCTGGCCGGCGCAACAGGAACCGGCGCGGTGCACCGCCGCACCATGATCGTAGAGCTGCAGGGTGACCCCGATCACCTGATAGCCTTCGCGGGCCAGAAGCCCGGCCACGACGGAGGAATCCACGCCTCCCGACATGGCCACGACCACGCGCGTATCCTCGGGGCGACGGGGCAGGTCCAGGCTGTTCATCGCTTTCGCTTCCATTTCAATGCGCGCTACATGGCAACGCTCTGCCCTCAGGTCAACCCGGCGGCCGCGCGAACCGAGCCGAGCTTTAAGGCCAGTTTGAATCAATTTCGAGGCCAATCCCTAACGCCGGATTCATTTCTGTTACGCTAGTCTTACCGGGCGTTTAGGCAAATCTTAAAGCTGCGGCGCTATCGTCGCGGCGATTGGGTCTGGTGAAGTATAGAGAGTACGATGACCGATCTCGTGCGCCCGCGCGTCAAATATGTCATCGGGCCGGATGGCAGCCCGCTGACGGTTGCCGATCTGCCTCCCTCCAACACGCGCCGCTGGGTCATCCGGCGCAAGGCGGAAGTTGTGGCCGCCGTGCGCGGCGGGCTGCTGAGCCTGGAGGAAGCCTGTCAGCGCTATCGCCTCACCGTGGAGGAGTTCCTGTCCTGGCAGGCCTCTATCGACGAATACGGACTTCAGGGTCTCAGAACCACACGCATCCAGCAATATCGTCACTGAGCCTCTGGCCGCAGCCAGACTGGTTCAACGGTTTCCTCTTGCTGGCATCCCGGCCGGTATGATGGAATGTGCGCATTCTTCATGCGTTTCATCCATCACATCCGGAGATCCTCTCCGTGCCGGACACCATCAGTCTGATCGCCTTCGCTCTGGTGGCGCTGGGAATGGTGCTCACGCCCGGCCCGAACATGATCTATCTGATCTCCCGGTCGATTACGCAGGGGCCTAAGGCGGGGTTCATCTCGCTCGCCGGAGTGGCGACGGGCTTCGTCTTCTACATGCTCGCGGCCGCCTTCGGAATCACGGCACTTCTTCTGGCGGTGCCCTTTGCCTATGACGTCCTCAGGCTTGCGGGCGCGGCCTATCTCCTGTGGCTTGCCTGGCAGGCGGTCAGGCCCGGCGGGCGCTCGCCCTTCGAGGTGAAGGAGCTGCCCAGGGACAGGCCGAAGAAGCTGTTCCTGATGGGCCTTCTCACCAACCTGCTCAACCCCAAGATCGCGATGGTCTATCTCTCCCTGCTGCCGCAGTTCGTCGATCCCTCACGCGGCAGCGTGCTTACCCAATCCATCGTTCTTGGCTCCACGCAGATTGCCATCAGCGTCACCGTCAATGCCGCGATCGCGCTCGCCGCGGGCGGCATCTCGCTGTTCCTGGCCCGCAATCCGTTCTGGCTGCTCGTGCAGCGCTGGCTGATGGGTACTGTGCTTGCCGGTCTGGCGGTCAGGATGGCGATGGAATCCAGGCGCTGAGCGCAGTGCGCCAAGGAAGGCGAAGCGCCGCGCCGCCGCACCCGCGGTACGGGCTCACGTCGGATTTGCCGTGCCACCAAAAACGAGCGCGTCCTGCCGGGCGCGCAGCTCTGCGATGCGCGAGCCGGGAGGCGGAGCGGCGTTGTCGTATGTGATCAGCATGCCCTTGGCGATCGGCCGGGTCACCGTGCCGCCCTGCAGCAGCCCGCAGGGGATTGCCCGGGCCGCACGCGCATCCTCCACCTGCATGATCCAGGCGCGGTAGCAATATTCGCCCATGGCATCGAGCGTGTCGCCCGGTTTCAGATCTTTCTTGGCCACCGCGCAAACATCCGCCACGGGTCTTGAAAGCGGCACCATATCGGCCTTTCCGTAAAGCACGGCGCGCGCACAGGTGAGCGGCACCTCCAGCGAGGTCAGGTGATACGGCCGATGGAAAGTGAAATAGGGCCCCTTCCCCATTTTCAGGTCTTCCATGCGCTCGGTGATCCGCGGATGCGACATGTCGGCGATGACGAAGACGCCTGGGGCCACCCCCTTGCCGATGGAGTAATCGACAACGCCGATGCGGCCGAGCACCCCGCCATCCTTTTCGGGGATCAGCGTGGAGGAAAGCTGATCCAGTGTGGCCGCGGGGCCGTGCATGCCCGGCTTGTCCGGCACGAGCCCGGTGGCGTTTGCGATCGCCGCCATCTCCACCATGGTCTTCGAGCCGTCCACAAACTCGACCAGCATGCGCGGGTTCATGTTGCGGCGGCGTGCCTCCTCCTCGTAGAGGTCGGGCGTGGCGTCCACATTGAGCGGGTTGTTCTTTCCCTTGCCGGCGGCCACGATCGGGTGCCCCATGGCCGAGACGAATTCGATCAGTTCCATGCAGGCGGAGGGTTCGTCGCCCGCACCCAGCGAATAGACGACGCCCAGCCGCTCGGCCTCGCTCTTGAGATATGCGCCGATGGTGACGTCCGCCTCGACATTCATCATGACGAGGTGCTTCCCGTGCTCCATGGCGCGAAGACCGATCTCCGCGCCGACTGCAGGCACGCCCGTGGCATCGATCACCACGTCGATCAGGCCGCTTTCGATGAGAAGGCCGGCATCCTCTGTCACGGCGATCCTGCCCGACTCCATGGCCTGCGTGACCGCCGCGGCGCTGCCTGCCTGCCGCGCATGTCCCGGCTCGCCATAGGCGATCTCGACCGCCTTCAGGGCGGCCTCGGGCTTGATCTCCGCGATGCCGCCCACCACGATCCCGCGCATATGCGTCACGCGCGTGACGATATCGGTGCCCATCTCGCCCGAACCGATGAGCCCGATGCGTATCGGCTTGCCGGAAGCCTCGCGCTCTGCGAGATCGCGTGCGAGCCCGATCAGGGCAACATTCGTGGCCATTCGATACTCCTGAGACTTAGCCCAAGCTTAAGCCGGTTTTTAAAACATGTCCCACGGTTTTGCGCCAGGACGCCGCCGTAGGTAAAGGAAATCCCGGAGCTTCCGTGAGTTGTAGACGGAGCGCCTGTCCGGATGCGCCTGATGAAGGCTTGCCCCCGACGTCAGGCCGAGAACTTGCCCGACCTCGGGAAGCCCTTAGGGGCCATGCGCCCGGCGGCCGCGCGGTCACCCATCCACTCCAGAAGATCCTCGCGCGAGCGGGTAAAGGTCCGTTCGGCGGAATCTTGCCAGGTGAGCCCATCAGCCAGCGCAAAGGTTTTGATGTCGGCGATGCCGCCATCGCGGTAGCGCTGCAGGCGCACCCCCTTGCCGCGCACCATTTCCGGAACCTGCGCCAGCGGGAAGACTAGCAGCTTGCGGTTTTCGCCAACCACGGCAACGTGATCCCCGGTGACGGGCATGCAGAGCCGCGCCTCGTCCGGCGCCTTGACGTTCATGATCTGCTTGCCCTTGCGGGTGTTGGCCACCACGTCCTTCTCCGGCACGACGAAGCCGTTGCCGGCATAGGAGGCGAGTAGCAGCTTGCGCTCGGGGTCGTGGGCGAAGGCGGTCACGATCGCCTGGTCGTTTTCCATATCGATCATGATGCGCACCGGCTCGCCGTGGCCGCGCCCGCCGGGCAGCCGGTCCGCCCCCAGCGTGTAGAACTTGCCGCCGGTGGTGAACAGCAGGATCTTGTCGGTCGTCTGCGCATGGAAGGAGAGCTTGAGCGAGTCGCCCTCCTTGAACGACACGCCCGAAAGGTCCGAGATGTGCCCCTTCATCGCCCGGATCCAGCCCTTCTCGGACAGGATGACGGTGATCGGCTCGCGCTCGATCATCGCCTGCTGCACGTCCTCCAGATCGTGCGCGGGGGCCTCGCCGAAGGTGGTGCGGCGGCGGCCGAGCACCGGGTTCTTCTCCGGATCGAAGGTCTGGCGCACCTTGGCCACTTCCCAGCGCACCGTCTTCCACTGGCGCTCCTCGGAAGCGAGCAGGGCCTCGATCTGGGTCTTTTCCTCCGAAAGTTTCTCGAACTCGGTGCGGATTTCGAATTCTTCCAGCTTGCGCAAGGCGCGCAGGCGCATGTTGAGGATCGCTTCCGCCTGCGTGTCCGTCAGGTTGAAGCGAGCCATCATCACGGGCTTCGGCTCATCCTCCTCGCGGATGATGCGGATGACCTCATCGATGTTGAGATAGGCGATGAGATAGCCGGCGAGGATTTCAAGCCGTTTCTCGATCTCAGCCAGGCGGTGGCGGGAGCGGCGGAGAAGCACCTCCCGCCGATGGTCGAGCCATTCGCGCAGGACCTGCCTGAGCGACAGGACGCCTGGCACGCGCCCGCGCGACAGCACGTTCATGTTGAGCGGGAAGCGCGTCTCCAGATCCGTAAGGCGGAAGAGCGATTCCATCAAAAGCTCGGGCTCGACCGTGCGGCTCTTGGGCACCAGCACGATGCGGATGTCCTCCGCGCTCTCGTCGCGCACATCCTCCAGAAGCGGCAGCTTGCGCGAAAGGATGAGCTCGGCGATCTTCTCGATCAGCTTCGACTTCTGGATACCGTAAGGAATTTCGGTGACGACGGCATTCCACATGCCGCGGCCCTGATCTTCCTTATGCCAGCGCGCGCGCAGCCGGAAGCCGCCGCGGCCTGTCTCATAGGCCTCGCGAATCGAAGCCTTGTCCTCGACAATGATGCCGCCGGTCGGGAAATCCGGCCCTTTGACGAAATCGAGCAGCCGCTCAACGGGCGTTTCCGGATCGTCGATCAGGGCCAGTGCGGCGTCGCAAACCTCCGCCGCATTGTGCGGCGGGATGGAGGTCGCCATGCCGACGGCGATGCCGGAGGAGCCGTTGCAGAGGAGGTTCGGGAAGGCGCCGGGGAGAACGACCGGCTCCTCGTCCTCCTCGTTGTAGGTGGGACGAAAGTCGACAGCATCCTCGGTGATGCCGGCGAGAAGCTCGACCGCCACCTCCGTCATACGCGCCTCGGTGTAGCGCATGGCGGCGGCGTTGTCGCCGTCGATGTTGCCGAAGTTTCCCTGTCCATCCACCAGCGGATAGCGCATGGCGAAGGGCTGTGCGAGGCGCACCAGCGCATCGTAGATGGACTGGTCGCCATGGGGATGGAACTTACCCATCACGTCGCCCACGATGCGGGCGCATTTGGCAAAGCCCTGGTCCGGGTTGAGCCGCAGGAGCCGCATGGTGTGCATGATGCGCCGGTGCACTGGCTTCAGCCCATCGCGCACATCGGGCAAGGCCCGGTGCATGATGGTAGACAGCGCGTAGGCGAGGTAGCGCTCCTCGAGCGCCTTTTTCAGATCAACCGGCGCAGCGGACTCACCACTGCCAGGCGGAAGAAGCTCTTTTCCCATGCTTCCGGGTTAGCGGAGGAGGCGATTCGCGGCAAGTGCGCCGTGCATTCGCACTGCAATGCAAGCGTCAAATGCATGACGAGAGAGCGCGTGTAAGCAAGCCGATCGCTGCAAGTGAATTTGACAGCCGGAACGGCGGTAGCCATCTTCGAAGGAACTAGGAAGAACCAGTCACGTCTCTGAGACCAGGATTTTGCTCTTTCTCTTGTCCGGGATTCATCACATGAATAGCCATCCGAAGCGCCTTGTTCCCATTCTGCTCGCCGGTCTCATGGCGGGCATGCCCAACGCCTTCGCCCTGGAAGCAGGCGCCGTGGGCGCGCGCCTGAAGGAGGTGCTGTCAAGGCAGAAGATCGAGCTTGACTACGACAGCGCCACGCTGGAGGGCAGCGATGTCACGCTCGAGGGCGTTACGCTCAAAAGCGCGGAAGCCGGGGAGAGCCTTCCGCTCGGCACGCTGGTTCTGGAAGATGTGCGTGAGCGCGAGGACGGCAGCTATCGCATCGAGACAGTGGAGCTGGAAAGCTTCAAACATCAGAAAGACGGCATCACGGTCTCCATGACCGATCTTGCCGTTTCCGGCCTTGTGCTGCCACCGGACGTTAGCGACGATCCCTTCGGCGGATTCCTGCGTTTCGACAGGATGGAAGCGGCCCGGCTCGACGTTACGAACGCAGATGGACCGATTGCCACGGCCGAAAATCTCTACAGCAATTCAGCTGTTTCAGCAGACAAGCAGACCATCGACATGAACGGCGCCATCGGGTCGTTCTGGCTCGATCTGGGCGTCATGCTCGAAGGCGAAAAGGCGCTCAGGACTGTGGAGGCACTCGGCTATCAGGAAGTCACCGGTAGTGCCGTTATGGAGGGAAACTGGCGGGCATCCGATGGCCGCGTGACGCTGTCGCGCTACGAGGCCGCCATAGATAGCGCAGGCACGCTGATCTTGATGCTCGATCTGGCGGGTTACACGCCGGAATTCTTCCGACAGTTGGAAGAGAGCGGTGATGATCCGATGCGGGGCATGGCCATGCTTGGCATGCAGCAACTCACCTTTCACGGCGCGTCGGTCCGCTTCGTGGATGACGGGCTGGCGGAAAAGGGGCTGGCACACGCCGCACAGGAACAGGGCAGCAGCCCGGAGGATATCGTTTCTCAGGTGAAAGCGGCCATCCCGCAGCAGCTGTCGTCCTTCCTGGGTGACGAGCTTGCAGGCCAGATCGCGGAAGCGGTAGGGACATTTCTGGAAAGCCCCGGCAGCATCGAGATCAGCGCGAAGCCTGCGAGCCCCCTGCCCTTCGCCATACTGATGGGAGCAGCGATGGTTTCGCCCGAGATGCTGGCGAAGCAGATCGGGCTTAGCGTGGTGGCCAACGAATAGGCGGAAGCGGCCGATGGCTTCGCCATGACGAGCGCCATCTACCGGGTCTTTCGCGAAGCCATTCTCCGGCGCCAGCAGGTGGCGTTCGTCTATCGCGGGCGGGACCGCAAGGTCTGCCCGCACATTCTCGGCCACACGGAAGGAAAGGAGAAAGTGCTCGCCTTTCAGTTCGGCGGAGAAAGCACGTCGCGGCCTATCGGCAAGGGCGAGTGGCGCTGCTTCTTTCTGGCGGAGGTGCACAATGCCCGCCGTTATGATGGCCCGTGGCATACCGGCGGAAGCCACAAGGCGAGGCAATCCTGCGTCGAAGAGGTGGACATAGACGTCAATCGCTGAGAACCGCCTGCCGAGACCAGGCGCGACAGCAGACATCCACTATGGTGCTTGCGGCGGAGGCCATTTTCTCGATGCCGAGCACGGCAGACGGCGGCATGTGGATGAAGCCCGACATGGACGGCGCGAAACCCGTGCAGAAATGCGCTCCTGACAGATAGAACAGGTAGTTGCAGAGATAGGCTCCGGCATCGTCGGAGAAGCCAACGGGCAGCCCTTCGGCCTGAAGGGCATCGGAAATTTCCTCGAGTGGCAGCGAGGAGTCAACGTCACCCGCATCCGCGCGGATATGCCTGCTTTGAGGTATGTGGCCGGTATCGTCCGGCTTGCCCTCGGCGATGACGTTCCGTGCCTTTCGCTCAAGCTGGATGCCGGTGGCCCTGAGGCTCAGCCCGAAATGAATAGCGATGTCCGGCCCGAACCCGGTTCCGATATCTTCAAGGCGGCCCGGCAGCGCGCGGTAATCGACCGGGAAGACCTCCGTGCGGAGATCGCACAGGTGAGCAAAACGCTCTTTCTGCGCCGCAAGCTCCTCCACCAGGGCTTCGGTGGGATTGACCGGCACACCGGGAAAGGGGCCGAAGCCCGTCACGAGCAGGCGCGGGCGGCGCGGCCGGAACGCATCCGGGCCGGCCGCCACGGCATCACTCCTTGATGGGCGCCAGCCGCAGATGCAGCTCGCGAAGCTGCTGCGGCGTGGCTTCGGAGGGCGCGCCCATCAAGAGGTCCACGGCCTGCTGGTTCATGGGGAACATGGTCACTTCGCGCAGGTTCTTCGCGCCCACCAAGAGCATCACGATGCGGTCGATGCCCGCAGCCATGCCGCCATGGGGCGGCGCGCCATACTGGAAGGCGCGGTAGAGGCCGCCAAAGCGCTCCTCCACATCCTTCTGGCTGAAGCCGACAATCTCGAACGCCTTCACCATCACGTCCGGCAGGTGGTTGCGGATGCCGCCGGAGGCGATCTCGTAGCCATTGCAGACGAGATCGTACTGGAAGGCCTTGATTGACAGCGGCTCCTCGCTCTCCAGCGCCTTGAGGCCGCCCTGCGGCATGGTGAAGGGGTTGTGGCCGAACTCGATCTTCTTCTCGTCCTCGTTCCACTCATAGAACGGAAAATCGACGATCCAGGCGAGTTCGAAGCGGTCGCGATCAACGAGGTTCAGCTCCTCGCCGACCCGCGTGCGGGCAGCACCGGCAAAGGCCGCGAATTTCTTCGGGTCGCCGGCAACGAAGAAGCAGGCATCGCCATCATCGAGGCCGAGTTGGGTGCGGATCGCCTCGGTGCGCTCCGGGCCGATGTTCTTGGCGATGGGGCCCGCGCCTTCCAGCGCGCCTCCCTCGCTGCGCCAGAAGATGTAGCCGAGGCCCGGCTGGCCCTCCCCCTGCGCCCAGGAGTTCATGCGGTCGCAGAAGGCTCTGGAGCCGCCCGTCTTGGCCGGTATTGCCCAGACCTCGGCGTTCGGGTCATTGGCCAGAATGTTGGCGAAGACCTTGAAGCCCGAGCCGCGGAAGTGCTCCGACACGTCCTCCATGACGATGGGGTTGCGCAGGTCCGGCTTGTCGGAGCCGTATTTGCGCATTGCCTCGTCATAGGGGATGCGCGGGAAGATCTGCGTGACCGGCTTGCCGCCGGCGAAAGTCTCGAAGATGGAGCGCATGACGGGCTCCATGGTGGAGAACACGTCCTCCTGCTCCACGAAGCTCATCTCCAGGTCGAGCTGGTAGAACTCGCCGGGCAGCCGGTCGGCGCGCGGGTCCTCGTCGCGGAAGCAGGGCGCGATTTGGAAATAGCGGTCGAAGCCCGCGACCATGATGAGCTGCTTGTACATCTGCGGCGCCTGCGGCAGGGCATAGAACTTGCCCGGATGCAGGCGCGAGGGCACGAGGAAGTCGCGCGCGCCCTCGGGCGAGGAAGCCGTCAGGATGGGCGTCGAAAACTCCGTGAAGCCTGCTTCCGTCATGCGCCTGCGCATTTCAGCGATGATCCTCGTGCGCGCGACAATGTTCTTGTGCAGCGTCTCGCGGCGCAGGTCGAGGAAACGGTATCTGAGGCGGATGTCCTCCGGATAGTCAGGCTCGCCGAAGACAGGCAGCGGCAGTTCCTTGGCCCGGGAAAGCACTTCGATCTCGCGCGCGAAAACCTCGACCTCGCCGGTGGGAAGATTCGGGTTCACCGTATCTTCCGTACGCGCCTTCACCTCGCCGTCCACGCGGATCACCCATTCGCCGCGCACGCTTTCCGCCGTCGCGAAAGCGGGCGAATCCGGATCGGCGACGATTTGGGTGATGCCGTAATGGTCGCGCAGGTCGATGAAAAGCAGGCCCCCATGGTCGCGCACGCGGTGGACCCAGCCGGAAAGACGGACCGTCTGGCCGACATCGGATTTTCTCAGTTCTGCGCAGGTGTGGCTGCGATAGCGGTGCATCGACTGTCTTCCGTATCCAGAAAGGTGAAGGCCCGAAAACCGGCGCGAAAAGCGCATGACCACCCGGTTTTGTCAAGGCAGGGCAGGCTGCGAAGGGCGCGCGGCAGATTCATATTCTTCACATTTCGGCTGCCAGCGCCTAAGAATGGCACATGGAACTGATCAAAACGCCCTCACAGCTGGAAAAGGCAGTCGCCGCCCTCGAGCAATCCGATTTCATCACGATCGACACCGAATTCATCCGTGAGACCACCTTCTGGCCCGAGCTCTGCCTGATCCAGATGGCCGCGCCCGGTGTGACTGCGCTGGTGGACCCGCTGGCCGAGGGCATGGACCTTGAGCCCTTCTTCCGCCTCATGGCGAACGAACGGGTGATCAAGGTCTTTCATGCGGCCAGGCAGGATATCGAGATCATCTATCATCGCGGCGGGCTGATCCCTCACCCCATCTTCGATACGCAGGTGGCAGCGATGGTGTGCGGGTTCGGCGACAGCGTCTCCTACGAGCAGCTCGTCTTCCGCATCACCGGAGAGCATATCGACAAGGCGTCCCGCTTCACGGATTGGCGACACCGCCCGCTTTCGGAAAAGCAGCTTCGCTATGCGATCGCCGATGTCACGCACCTCATTCCCGTCTTCCAGAACCTCCGCGCCCAACTCGAAAGAGAAGGCCGCGCGCACTGGCTGAAAGAGGAAATGGACGTGCTCACGGCGCGCGAGACCTATGACGTGCATCCGGAAGATGCTTGGAAGCGGCTCAAGCTGCGCGTCCGCAAGCCGGTGGAACTGGCGGTGCTTCAGCGGGTGGCAGCCTGGCGCGAGCGCGAAGCGCGGGAGCGCAACGTGCCGCGCGGCCGGGTGCTCAAGGACGACGCGATCTATGAGATCGCGCAGCAGCAGCCGCGCGACGCGGAGGCTCTGGGGCGGCTAAGAAGCATGCCCAAGGGCTGGGAACGCTCGGCCGCCGCAAGCGGGCTGCTCAAGGCGGTGAACGAAGCGCTCGCCCTTCCGAAGGACGAGTTGCCCAAACTGCCCAAACCGCAGCACGCGCCGGAGGGCGCCGCCGCGGCCGCCGAACTGATCAAGGTGCTCCTGAAGCTTGTCGCGGAACGGGAAGGCGTGGCACCGAAGATGCTCGCCTCATCCGACGATATCGACCGCATCACCGCCCAGGGCGAGAATGCCGCGGTGCCCGCGCTTTCGGGCTGGCGGCGCGAGGTCTTCGGCGAAGAGGCGCTGAAGCTCCTGCGCGGCGAGATCGCGCTGCGCTTCACCGGCCGGCGCGTCGAAACGTTCACGCTGGAAGAGCGCATCATAAGCGCTGCGGAATAACATTCCGCAATCCCGGAAGGAAAACGGGCAGCCGCTTTCCTGAAATCGCTACTCCGGCGCAACCTCGAGCGTCAGCTTCCGTCCCAGAAGCTTTGCCAGCTGCTTCATGCGGCCCTGCGGGCGCTCGCCCATCAAGGCAGCATGGGAGCGTGGTACAAGCAAGACCAGCGAACCGTCCGGCCTCTTGTCCCATTTCAGTTTCGGGATCACGCCCGGCATGGAGGCCGTCAGCAGATAGACGACCCGCATCAGCCCGCCCAGAATGCGCGCACGCTCCGCATAGAGCGGTGTGGCGAGTTCGCGCATCTTTGGCGACAGGGCATCGTCAAACAGGCCCTCGTGCCGGAAGAGGCTAGTGAGCGCGATGAAGGCGCGCCCCGGATGGTCGATGCCGATGAAGGAACCGTGCGCGATGACGTTGAGCGATTGCGTGCCACGGTATTCGGGATGCGCCCGCCAGCCGATGTCGGCCAGCAGGCAGGCCGCGCGGCGATAGCGCGCCTGGTCCTCCGTCTCCTCTATGCCGAGGACGGCGAATGCCTCGCCCGTCCATTCTGCAAGCTCTCGCACATGGGTGACGGACCGGGACCGCAATATCGCTAGTTCCTCCGCGGCCGATATTAACGGGTCGGTCTTACGCTCGGCTTCCGGCAGCAACGAGTAAAGATAGCCTTCACGCACGCCATTGGCCGAGATGACAAGCTTGGCCGGGCGGGCCGTGCGGATGATTTCGAGGAGGACTATGGCGCCATAGGGCAGAAGCGCCCGGCGGTTCTTCGATATGCGCTCGATCCCCTTCATCTTGCCGATGTCGCCGCTTGCCACCCGCTTCAGGAACGGAACGCATTGCGCCGGGTCCATCTCGTACTGGTGCATGACCTCCAGCGGGTAGCGCCGGGAGGCCATGTGCAGGCGGGCGAGATTTCGCCAGGTGCCGCCCACGCAGTAGAAGCTGCGGCCCCCGCACTGCCTGAGCCATGTGGCGCGGGCAAGCTCGGCGCTGACGATCCGAGACGCCGCTTCAAGGGAGCCGCTCGCGAGATCCTGCAGCTTCAGTCCGCCGAGGGGCAGTGTGATCCCCTCGCCCATTTCCTCGTCTTTGACGTCCACCAGCTCAAGGCTGCCGCCGCCGAGATCGCCCACGACCCCGTTGGCCTTGTGGATGGAGGAGATCACGCCGAGCGCGGAGTAATAGGCTTCCTGCCGGCCCGACAGCACGCGGATGGGCGTGCCGAGGATTTCCTCGGCACGCCTGATGAACTCGGGGCCGTTCTTTGCCTCGCGGGCGGCGGCGGTGGCGAGCACGTGCATGGACTCGGCCCCCGCCTGCTCGGAGAGCGCGCGGAAGCGGCGGAATTCCGCGACGGCCCGCTCGACGCCCTCCGGATCGAGCTCGCCCGTGGTCACGATGCCCCGGCCGAGACCGGCCAGCATCTTCTCGTTGAACAGGAAGGTCGGCGCGCGTGCAACGCCTTCGTAGATGACCAGCCGGATCGAGTTCGAGCCGATGTCGATGACGGAAACCGGCCGCCGGTCGCGGAGCCGTCCCTGGGAAGCCTCGATACTCACAGGATCAGCCGGCAGCCGCCTTCTTGCGCCGGCGGAAGGCGGCAATTCTCTTGGGCGCGTGAGATTTCAGTGCATCGCCGCGGCCGGAAAGGCTGGGATTGGTCATGAAATATTCCTGGGCGTTGAACGCTTCCTCTCCGTCCTCGGGCACAATGCGCCGCGACGTGCCGTCGGGCAATACTTCGAAACTCTGCTGATTGTCCATGAGATTTCCCAGCATGATCTGGCCCAGCACCTGCTCGTGCACGGTTGGATTGGTAATGGGCACCATGCATTCCACGCGCCGGTCGAGATTGCGCGGCATCATGTCGGCGGAAGAGATGTAGACGATCGCCTCGTCGGAGGGCAGGCCGTGGCCGTTGCCGAAGCAGTAGATGCGGCCATGTTCCAGGAAGCGGCCGACGATGGACTTCACGCGGATGTTTTCCGAAAGGCCCGGCACCCGCGGCCTCAGGCAGCAGATGCCCCGCACCACGAGGTCGATCTCCACGCCCGCGCGCCCCGCCTCGTAAAGCGCGTCGATGACTTCGGGATCGACAAGCGCGTTCATCTTCATCCAGATTTGCGCCGGACGGCCCGCCTTCGCATGTTCCATTTCATCGCGGATGTGACCCAGGATGCGGTTGCGCAGCGTGAAGGGCGAAACCGCGAGCTTCATGTTCACGTCCGGCTCGGCATAGCCGGTGATGAAGTTGAAGACCTTCGCCACGTCGTGCGCGATCGCCGGATCCACCGTGAAATAGGACAGATCGGTGTATATGCGGGCGGTGATCGGGTGGTAGTTGCCCGTGCCCAAGTGCACGTAGTTGCGCAGTTTTCCGTCCTCGCGGCGCACAACCAGCGACATCTTGGCATGCGTCTTCAGCTCCACGAAGCCGAACACCACCTGCACGCCCGCGCGTTCGAGGTCCCGCGCCCAGCGGATGTTGGCCTCCTCGTCGAAGCGCGCCTTCAGCTCGACCAGCGCCGTCACCGACTTTCCGGCCTCCGAGGCGTCGATGAGCGCGCGCACGATGGGGCTGTCGTTGGAGGTGCGGTAAAGCGTCTGCTTTATGGCGATCACATCCGGATCGTTCGCGGCCTGACGCAGGAACTGCACCACCACGTCGAAGCTCTCATAGGGATGGTGGACGATGATGTCCTTCTCACGGATGGCCGCGAAGCAATCACCCCCGTGATCGCGGATGCGCTCAGGGAAGCGGGGATTATAGGGCGGGAATTTCAGATCGTCGCGCGGCAGGTCCACGATCTCGGAAATCTGGCTGATGGCAAGCGGCCCGTCGAGCACGCTGATGCGCGAGCCCGACACGCCCAGCTCGAAGGCGACAAACTCGCGCAAGCTTTCGGGCATGGAGCTCTCGAACTCGATGCGGATGACCGACCCGCGGCGCCGCCGCTTGAGCGCGGATTCGAAGAAGCGGACGAGATCCTCCGCCTCCTCCTCCACCTCGATGTCGCTGTCCCGGATGATGCGGAAGGTGCCCGAGCCCACGACCTTGTAGCCGGGGAACAGCTTACCGATGAACATCTCCACCACGTCTTCCAGCGCGATGAAGCGCACCACCTTCAGCCTTTCCGGCAGCGCGACGAACCGCTGCAGCGTCACCGGCAGGCGCAGGAGCGCCGTCATGACCTCCTTGTTCGACAGGTGCTCGAGCGTCAGCGCGATCGAAAAGCCGAGATTCGGGATGAAGGGGAAAGGATGGGCCGGATCGATCGATAACGGCGTGAGCACCGGGTAGATGGATTCGAGGAAATGCTGCTCGACCCATTCCCTGTCGTCCTTCGACAGCGCATCCGGGCGCACGATCTCGATGCCTTCCTTCTTCAGCAGCTCGAGCAGGCGGGCAAGGCTCTCATGCTGTTCGACTTGGAGGCGGCTCACCTCGCGCAGCACCTGCTCAAGCTGCTCTTCCGGCGTGCGGCCATCGGCGCTGCGGGTCTTGATGCCTTCGCGCACCTGACCGGCAAGGCCGGCCACGCGAACCATGAAGAACTCGTCCAGATTGTCCGCCGAGATCGACAGGAAGCGCACGCGCTCAAGAAGCGGGTGGCAGGGGTTCTGCGACTCCTCCAGCACACGTCGGTTGAACTGAAGCCAGGAAAACTCCCTATTCACAAAGCGGTCGGGGCTGGTGAGCGCCACTTCGCCCGCCATACCCGACTGCGGTGTAAATTCGCTCTTGACCGGCTTCAGCTCATTCATGACCGAATGCTCGCGACAATCCACGCTAATATGTCGTGACACGGTTTTACGACAGTTTCATATCACAGGCTTGCAAAGAAGGTATTTATGCTCCAAACGCTGCGCAAACAGTGCATCGCGGGAGAGCAGAAATGGCGGGCCACGAAACACCCCATTTCCACAACACGGACGGCCATCGCTCGATCGAAATCGGCGTGCGGGAATTCATGTGTATGGGTGCGCTGCCGCCTTTCGACCATCCGCATGTTTTCCTCGACATGGGCGATGACGAGGAGCGCATCTGTCCCTACTGCTCGACGCTGTATCGCTACAATCCGAAGCTGAAGCCCGACCAGACGGTACCTGAAGGCTGTCTCGCGCAGGAGGACATCGCGTAGGGCGGCGCCTGCGCGATGGCCGGCGATAGGATCGCCGTCGCCGGTGCGGGGATCGCCGGCCTGACGGCCGCACTGGCGCTCGCCCGAAAGGGCTTCTCCGTCACGATATTCGAGCGGGCCGAACGGCTGGAGGAGATCGGTGCCGGCCTGCAGCTCTCACCCAACGCCACCCGCATCCTGCGCTCGCTGGGCGTACTGGACCGGCTGGAGAAGGATGCCGTAAAGCCCGAAGCTGTGGTTCTGAAGGACGCGGCAAGCCTCTCAATCCTTGCTCGCGTTCCACTTTCACAAACCGCCGCAAGCCGCTGGGGTGACTCCTATATCGTCGCACACCGCGCCGATCTTCAGAAGGCGCTGCTTTCCAGCATAACCGATGAGCCTTCTATCACCCTCAAGACGGGCGTTGAGGTGCACGGCGTCACTTTCGGGTCCGGTGTGGCCGTCCGCATCAAGGAGGGCGGGCACGAACACGAGGTGCCGTGCCGCCTTCTCATCGGCGCGGACGGCGTCTGGTCGGGCCTGAGGCCTTTGGCAGGCGGCGGCCTCAGCCGCTTTACCGGCCATGTGGCCTTTCGGACGGTTCTGCGCGGAGACGCCGCCGGAAGGATCGGCGGAGACATTCTGTCCCGGAAAACTGTCACCGCCTTTCTGGCTCCGGGCTTCCATCTTGTGGCCTATCCGCTGCGGGCGGGCGCGGAGATCAATCTCGTCGCGGTGACGAAGGGGCCGGACATCCCGCGCGGCTGGGCGGGCAAAGCCGATACGGCCCTGCTCCTGAAACAGGCGGAGAGCGGAGCCCCTGCCCTTGCCGCCCTTTTGCGCGAGGCCACCCCGTGGACGGCATGGTCCGTGCACGCGGTGAGCCGCAACAGCCCATGGATTCATCCGGGCGGGCTGGCTCTGGTGGGCGACGCCGCCCACGCCGTGACACCCTATGCCGCGCAGGGGGCAGCCATGGCGATTGAGGACGCCGCCGCCCTTGCCGCCCTTGCCGCGCGCGAGAACGATATGGCGGCGATGCTGCGCAGCTTCGAGCGCATCCGCAAGCCGCGTGTTGAGCGGGTTGCCGCGCGAGGCGATTTCAACCGCATGGTCTGGCACGCCGCAGGCCCACTCGCATTCGCCCGCAACCTCGTTCTGCGGCTGAAAAGCAGCGAAAGCCTCGCCTCGGACCTCGACTGGCTCTACGGCTACGACGCCGAGGCGACCGTAGAGCACGCTCGTACCTGAGGGTGGCGAGCATGCCTTCACCCGGGGATTTCGGGCGAATGGAGGCTGCCGGCCGTGACCCGCTCACGGCAGCTGAATAGAATTGCACCGATTCGGGAGGGCAGTATGACCGGCTACATACTTGCGATCGATCAGGGCACCACGTCGAGCCGTGCCATTATCTTTGATCGCCAGATGAAGATCGTCGCCATCGGGCAGAAGGAGTTCACCCAGCACTATCCAGCTTCGGGCTGGGTCGAGCACGATCCTGAAGAAATCTGGAAAAGCGTCGTCTCCACCATCCGCGCGGCGCTCAGGAAGGCCAAGCTTTCTGCTTCGGATATAGCGGCCATAGGCATCACCAACCAGCGCGAAACCGTGGTCATCTGGGAAAAGGACACGGGAAAGCCGATCCACAACGCCATCGTCTGGCAGGACCGGCGCACGGCGCCCCTCTGCGCGCGGCTCAAGAAAGAGGGGCTGGAGCCGAAATTCACCCGCAAGACCGGGCTGCTGCTCGACCCCTATTTCTCCGGCACGAAATTCGCGTGGCTGCTCGATCATGTGAAGGGCGCGCGGCGCCGCGCCGAGAAGGGCGAGCTCCTGGCCGGAACCATCGACACCTTCCTCATCTGGCGGCTGACGGGCGGCAAGGCTCATGTCACCGACGCCACGAACGCTTCGCGCACCCTGCTCTACAATATCGAGAAGAACGCGTGGGATGCGGAGCTTCTGAAGATCCTCGACGTTCCCGAAGCCCTCCTGCCGGAGGTGAAGGACTGCGCCGCCGATTTCGGCGTGACCGAAAAGCGGCTTTTCGGAACCGAAATCCCCATCCTGGGCGTGGCGGGAGACCAGCAGGCAGCCACCATAGGCCAGGCCTGTTTCGAGCCGGGCATGGTTAAATCCACCTACGGCACTGGATGCTTCGCCGTGCTGAACACCGGCGGGAAGCTGGTCCGCTCCAGGAACAGGCTCCTTTCCACCATCGCCTACCGGCTGGATGGCAAGACGACCTACGCGCTGGAAGGGTCGATCTTCGTCGCCGGAGCGGCGGTGCAATGGCTGCGCGACGGCCTGCGCATCATCAGCAAGGCCGCCGAAAGCGGCACGCTTGCAGCAAGCGCGGACGACAGCCAGCAGGTCTATCTGGTGCCGGCCTTTGTGGGCCTCGGCGCCCCGCATTGGGACGCAGAGGCACGCGGCGCCATTTACGGGCTGACCCGGAATTCAGGCCCGGCGGAATTCGCCCGCGCCGCGCTCGAATCCGTGGCCTATCAGACCTACGACCTTCTCGTGGCGATGGAGAAGGACTGCCGGGGTGCCTTTGAAAGCACCGTGCTGCGTGTTGACGGCGGCATGGTCGCGTCCGACTGGACGATGCAGTGCCTTGCGGACATTCTCAACGCGCCTATTGACCGCCCGACCATTCTGGAGACAACCGCGCTCGGCGCGGCATGGCTTGCCGGATCAAGAGCGGGCGTGTGGCCTGGCCAGGCCGAATTTGCCAAGGCCTGGGCGCTTGAGCGCCGCTTCGAGCCACAGATGGACGCCAGGCTGCGAAAAGCCAGGCTCGCGGGCTGGGCAGACGCAGTCCGGCGCACGCTCTCCCGGCAATAGGGCCTATCGCGGCGGTAGGGGGAGTAAGGCCGTCCTTCAGGAAGCCTCGCCTCTTGCCGCGGCCTCAAGACCTGCAATGTCGAGCTTTATCATCTTCAGCATGGCCTCCGTCACGCGCTTGGCCTTCTCGGCATCCGGGTCGTTCATCAGTTCGCCAAGCCGCTTCGGAACGATCTGCCAGCAGAGGCCCCAGCGGTCGCGGAGCCAGCCGCATTGCTCGACCGAACCGCCTTCCTTCAGCGCATCCCAGAGCCGGTCGATCTCCTCCTGCGTTTCGCATTCGACCATGATCGAGAAGCTGTGGTTGAAGGGATCTAACGGCCCTGCCTCGATCGCCATGTAGTTCTGGTCGCCGAGGGTGAAGCCCATGATCTTGACGCTGCCGGGAGGACCGCTCGGGGTTTCAGCCGGGACCGCTGACGCCCAGTCCACCGATGAACCGGGAATGAGAGAAGTGTAGAAGCGGACCGCCGCTTCCATGTCCTTTTCGAACCATAAGTGCTGTATGACCTTCATCGACGCCTCCATTTGGCCGGCCATCCGGCCGAAGACCCCACGAGGGGTCTTTCTAAGGACGAATGGAGAGAGACATTCCCGACTGGACGATGGTTTTCAAACCGAAGCGACGATCGGACCGTCGCCGTCTAGACCGGCCGATAGACCCGCTGGGCCGTGTTCCGGAAAATGTTCTGCCGATCCGCCTCGGAAAGGGAGGCCGTGGCGTCGCGATAGGCGGTCATCATCGTCAGGTGGTCGGTCCACAGCTTCTCGATGGGAAAATTGGATCCGAACATCAGCCTGTCGCTGCCGAAAATTTCCACCGCCCGGCCGATGACGAATGCGATCAGCTCCGGGTCGTTCCGGTGCACGAAGGTGCCGAGCCCGGACAGCTTTGCGAAGAGGTTGGGCAGCTCGGAGAGGATGCGCAACCCCTCCTCCCAGGCGGCAACGGTTTCGGCCGCCATGTCCGTCAACATGCCGCAATGCGTGAGGATAAAGGCGGTTTCCGGGTTTTCGCGCACCAGTTCCGCCCCGTCGCGCATCTGCGCAGGGAAAAGCTGGAGATCGAAGGAGAAGCCGTAATCCTTGAGCCGGGCGACGTTGGCGCGCACCCTTGGCTCGATCACCTGCCGGGGTGACGGCGCGAAGCGGTACTCGGGAACCTCATGCCAATGGAGCTGCATGCGCACGCCGCGCACCAGCGGATAGCGCTTGAGCCGGTCCAGTTGCGGGCGCACATCCTCGGCGGTCACGTCCGCATAGCCGACGATGGCATGGGGCCAGCCCGTCTCCTCCGCCGTTCTCTGGACCCAGGCAACCTCGTCCTCGAAACGCTCCTTGGCCCAATTGGTCTGCACATAGACTGCCTTCGCGACGCCGGACGCCTTCTGGTCGTCCAGAAATTCCTCGATCGGGTAATCCCGCCGGATCGGCTCGTAGGGGCCGAAGATGCGCGGCACCATCGGGCCGTTGAGCCAGGGAAGGTCGGCCTGCCGCCAAATGTGGAAATGGGCGTCGATCACATCCTGCATCAGAAATGCCCCGCTCAGGCCGCAGCCTGCTGCGCGCGCAACGCTCTCAACACGCGCTCCGGCGTGATCGGCAGCGTGTCCACGCGCACACCGACGGCGTCGTAGATGGCGTTCGCAATGGCCGGGATTTGCGGATTGGCGCACATCTCGCCCGGCCCCTTGGCGCCGAACGGTCCGTCGCCGGACGGCCGTTCGAGCACGACGATCTCGGTTTCGGCAATGTCGCCCGGGCCGGGCATGAGATATTCGTTGAAGTCGCGCGCGCCATGATCGCGTACGGGATAATAGGGCTCAGTCGTCTCGTAGAGCGCGTGGCTCATTCCCATCCACGATCCGCCGATGAGCTGCTGCTCGACCATCTTCGGGTTTAGCGCGCGACCGATCTCGAAGACGTTCTTTATGGAAAGCACGCGGACTTCGCCGGTCTCGTCGTCCACCTCCACCTCGGCCACCGTGCAGGCATGTGCATAGCAGGTCGAGGGTTTCATCGCCCCGGTCTCCGTCTCAGGATAGGAGCGGGGGACAAGGAACATGCCGCGGCCGGAAATGGAACGACCGTGCTTGAAATGCGCTGCAAGCGCGGTCTCAAAGATGGAGATCGAGAGCGACGGGGCGCCCTTTACATGGATGTTGCCCTTGCCATCCGTCTCGAGATCGGCGGCATCGGCCTCCAGTTCTTCTGCGGCCACCTCCAGCATGACCTGGCGCGCCTCCTGAGCGGCGCGGATAACGGCGTTCCCCACGCGGTGCGTGCCGCGCGAGGCGAAGGTGCCCATGCAGTGCGGCCCGGTGTCGGTGTCCGCCGTGTCGACCGTGACCCATTCGGTGGGCACGCCGATGGTTTCGGCGCATATCTGCGCGATCACCTGCCTCAGCCCCTGCCCGAGATCGACGCTCGAAAGCGTGACCATGAAGTTGCCGGTGGGGGTGGAGTGGACCAGAGCCTGGGTGGGGTCTCCGCCCAAATTCATGCCGGTGGGATAGTTGATCGCCGCCACGCCGCGACCGCGTTTCCAAGCCATGTCTCAGCCCTCCCTCACCCGCGACGACATCGCCATGAAACGCTCGTCCACCGGCCAATCCGCCACGATCGAGGCTTCCTGCATGCATTCGATGAGAGCAGCCCCTTCGGTCGGCTGCCGGTGGGCTTTCATGTCGCCGTCCCGATAAGCGTTGATGAAGCGGAATTCGAGCGGGTCCATCCCGATGAGCCGGGCGAGCTTGTCCATCTGCACTTCGAGTGCGAAATCCGCGATGGTCACACCGAAACCGCGCATCGCGCTGGAAGGCGTGCGGTTGGTGTAGACGCAGTAGCTGTCGATCCACACATTCGGGATCGTGTAAGGCCCCGGGAAATGCGCCGCCGCCTTCTGCGCGCCGTAGGGCGAATGGCGGGAATAGGCGCCGGCATCGACATAGGCTGTGACCTTGCGCGCAACGATGCGCCCGTCGCGCATCACGCCATCCTTGATGACGATCTTCTCGGCCGCGCGCGGCGAGGAAATCTGCATCTCCTCCTCCCGCGTGTAGATGAAGGAGACCGGGCGGCCGGTGAGTTTGGCCGCAAGAATGGCAATCGGCTCGACGATGACGTCCACCTTGCCGCCGAAGCCGCCGCCGACGGTGCCGCCCACCATGTGCAGCCGGTGACCGGGCATCTGCAGGATGATGGATGCGTTGTCGAGCGTAAAGAACATCGCCTGTGTGTTGGTGTAGCAGGTAAAGCGGCCGTTCGCCTCCGGCACCACGATGCAGCCGGTGGTCTCGACGGGCGCATGCTCGATGGGGCTCGATTGATACGTCTCTTCGAGGATGTGATCGGCGGCGGCAAAGCCCTCCTCGACGTCGCCGAAGCGGATCTTGCGGCATTCGCCGCTGTCGTAGAGGTAGTAGTTGCGGCCGTGATGCTCGTTGACGATCGGGGCGTCGGGCTTCAGCGCATCCTCGATGCTGAGAACGGGTTCAAGCACCTCATATTCGACCTTGACCTTGGCCGCGGCCTCCTGTGCGGCGCGCTCGGTCTCGGCAAGCACCGCCACCACAGCCTCGCCCTTCCAGCGCACCTTGTCTTCCGCGAGCACATGCTCATCTTCCGGCCCGACCTGGATGAGGATGAGAATCGTGTAGAGATTCTGCGGCACGTCCTTGGCCGTTAGAATGCGCACGACGCCCGGATGCTTCTCCGCTTCGCTGGTATCGATGCTCAGAATGCGGGCGTGGTGGTGCGGGCTGCGCACCATCTTGAGATACAGCATTCCGGGAAAGGTGCGGTCTGCGAAATAGACTGTACGGCCGGTGACATGGCCGCGCAGATCGGTACGCGGGAGCGGCTGGCCGATCTCGGAGAAATCGTCGTTGCGTTCGTCCGCGAAATAGGTCTTGGCGAGCTTCATTCCTGCCTCCTCACGCCGCCACCGAATTGGAGCGCGCCGCCGCAAGCACCGCCCGGATGATCGGCTCATAGCCCGTGCAGCGGCAGATATTGCCGGAGATGGCCTCGATCACGTCCTCGCGGCTGGGATTGGGATTGCGCTCAAGCAGGACCGTAGCTGCCATGATCATGCCCGGTGTGCAGAAGCCGCATTGCGCGGCGAACTCCTCCTCGAAGGCACGCTGCAGAGGATGAAGCACGTCGCCGGAGGACAGGCCCGCAGCGGTACGGACGTCCTTTCCATTGCTGGTCTCCGCCAGCGTCAGGCAGGCAAGGGTCAGCTCCCCGTCCACAATCACTGAACAGGCGCCGCAACTGCCCTGGCGGCAGCCGGCCTTGGGTGAAGTATCCCCCATCTTGTCGCGCAACACGGAAAGCAGGGTGGAGCCGCTTTCCACAAACTCCGCCCTTTCGCTGCCGTTGAGCGTGAACTGTACTGCAATCTTCGCCATCGCCTCCTCCCAAAACCGATGGTTATGCGGCCTCGCCTCCTCAGCTCAGAAGCAGCCTGCCGAGATGCACCGGCAGAACCTCGCGCCGGTACCACGCGCTGGCGATCGCGTCCGTGGGCGGGTCCGTTCCCTCCAGCGCGACCGCAAGCGCATCGGCGACGCCTTCCCGAGTCCGCGGCCGTCCAGCAAGCGCAGCCTCGGCCGCGCGGGCACGAACCGGATGCGCGGCCATCGCGCCAAGCGCTATCCGGGCCGAGGCGATCACGCCCGCCTCCTCGCGCAGATCGGCGGCAATGGTCAGCACGGCAGCCCCCTTTGGATGAACGCGGCTGACCTTCAGGAAGCGGAAGCTTTCGGGCGACGGCAACGTGAACGCCACAGACGTCACGATGGCCGTGCCCTCCAGGCGGTCGCGCCTTTCGAAGAACGCATCGAGCGGGAGTTCCCCCTCCTCCGTCGAAACCACCGCGTCGAGCGCCAGAAGCGCGGCCGCAAAATCGCCATAGGGCGCGTGCGCGAACAGATTGCCGCCGACCGTGGCCATATTGCGCACGGCCGGGCCGCCCACAGCACGGGCCGCCGGGGCAAGAACCTGGAGCTCAGGATGGGCAAGGATCGCGCTCATGGTAACGGAAGCCCCGATCCGAGCCCGGCCATCCCTGACCTCGACCCCTGAAAGGGCGGGGTCCACCGCGCGCACGACGGTGGAGAAGGTCAAATCCCCTTCATTGGCAGCCCGCACCACCAGCGTGCCGCCGCCCATATAGCGGGACCCGGCAGTCTTGAGCGCGGACCGGGCTTCCGCCACCGTCGCACAGGTCTGAAGGGTCAGGCCCATCGCACCCTCCTATTTTTCTCCCGCGAAGAGCTTCTTCAGAGCATCGAAACCGCCCTGGAACACGTTCGCGCCCATGCCTTCGGCGATCTTGTCAGCTTCCTCGGGCGGGGCATCGAAGGTGGCGCTCCAGATGGCGAAGGTGCGGTCGCCGTCGGTGACCGGAATGAGCCTGAGCGTCGCCACGTGGTTCGTGATCGGTTGCGGCGTCTCCAGGATCGTATAGGTCACCGAATGGTCGTGATCGGAAAGGGCGAGCAGCTTCTCCCTCAGCGTGGCGCCGCTCACGATCTGGAACCGGCGCACGCAGCCGATCTCGCAGGACGGGCGGCCATCCTCGATCTCGCTTTTCACCATGCGCGGATGCCAGTCGGGCAGTGCGTTGAAATCGCGGATCACCGCCCAGACCTTTTCCACCGGCGCGTCTATAACGCTGGAGACAGTGACGCTCGCCATACCAGGCTCCCTCCCTGCGGATGCTCCTCGAGAACCCCTCTGCTTTTCGCGGAAATGCAGAAGGGATCGCCAAGTTATTGTTGCGCAGTTCCAGACGGAAACCGGATCACCTGTTCCTGGAATTGCGCCCCAGGGAAGGATAACCGCCATGGCAGGCGATGCTTATCATTGCGTCTGGCGGCCGTATCAATCCGTCTGAAAATCGCAGCGCTGATGCTACTGCCGCAGCTCCCGCGCCGCGGACCGGTAGACGTTGGGCGGCACGCCAAAATGATCGCGGAAGAAGCGCGAAAAATTGCCCTGCGTGGAAAAGCCGAGCCCGCAGGCGATGTCGATCAGCGGCTGCTCCGACATCCGCAGCCGCCGCGCCGCCTCTGCCATGCGCATGGAGTTCCAGTAGACATTGGGCGTGAGCCCCATCTGCTCCTTGAACAGGGCGAAGAAGTGGGGGCGCGAGAGCCCCACGCTGCGCGCGACCTTGTCGAGACAGGCCCGGTCCGCGATGCGGCTTTTCATCAGTGCCGCGGCCTTGCGCACCCGGTGGTCGCGCACGCCAGCGGGCGGCGCCTCCGCATGGCGCCTCTGCGCGTCCGAAGCGTCGAGGATGCGGTCGATGAGGCGCTTCGTCTCGTATGCCGCAAGATGCGGAGGCGCGTCGCCATCCTTGAGGCTGTTCAAGAGCTGGACGGCGGACGTGTTCAGGCCCGCATCCATGGGAATGGCGCTCGTCGCAAACACCCTTTGCGCATGAAGGTTTCCACGCCGCCGGACGATCCAGTCCGGATCGATGTAGAAAGCGAGAAACTGCCCTTCCCCGCCGGACGGGAAATCGTGCCGGTGCGGCTGAAGCGCGTTCACGCCGACCGCCACGCGAGGGCCGGGACGCACGCGCTCGCCGCCGACGGTCATCTCGCCGGCGGAACCCGCCAGCCAGATGATAATATGCACTTCCTCATGGGCGTGGCTGACGAGATCGTTCGCCACGGTCAGAATCGAGACGTGGCCGAACTCGCCCCGAAAGAGCTTGATGGCGCTCGACATCGTTTCCTCCCCAGGGGCTCCTCCTTCCCCTGCCGGTAGAATTTTCATGCCGGATCAGAGCACAGTCAAGACATTCGGCAGGCTTCGTCTAGGGGCACACCGATGGGGTTATGGCAGATCAACAGTCGCCGCGGTGCATCGGCCCGAAATGCCGGGCGACCACATCGGCGTGCATTTCGGGGTGATGGTGCGTGAAGCTGCCGAGATCAGGAGCGCTTCCGGCGGGTTCGTTCGGCCACCATGAGCCGCCGACGACGATGCCCTGGGAGACGAGCCGTTCCTTGCCCTCCACGATTTCTCCGTTTACGTCCATATAGGTGAAGCGGCCCGGCTTGAGCTTCAGCACGGCAGCATCGCCCGGCGAGCCGACGGTGAGGGTGCCGAGTTCCGATCGGCCGATGGCGGCGGCGGGGCGTTCTGTGACCGCGCGCACCACATCCACAAGCGGCATGCCGAGCACAAGCAGCTTCGACATGCAGGTCAGAAGATCGAAGGCCGGACCGTCGGCACAGAACAGATGCAGGTCGCTGCTGATGACATCCGGCGCGAAACCTTCCGCGATCATGGTCCGCGCCACGGAGAAATCGAACGAGCCCATGCCGTGGCCGATGTCGAAAATGATCCCCCGCTCGCGCGCCGCCAGCATGTCGGCACGGATGCGCCCTGCTCCGTCGATCGCCGCATTGGGGAATGGCCGGTAGCAGTGGGTCAGCACGTCACCCGGGCGCATGCACCGCAGCACCTCCAGCCGGCCGGGCGGCGGCTCGTCGATATGCGCCATCAGGGGAAGTTGCGCCCTGTCGGCCGCCTCCACCGCCATCTCGACCGGCGCGATACCGCTGTTGCCCCCGGCAATACGCCCGGAACGCACCTTGACGCCCACCACGAGATCTCTGTTGTCGCGGATCGCGGCAACCGCCTCGCGCGGATCGAGCAGGCGCAAATCCCCGCATTCGCCCACCATGATGCGGCTTGAGAAACCGAAAATCCCAGGGAAGGAGATGTTGACGAAGGCAAGGATGCGCGCACGGGAACGCTCAATGACATGCCGGCGGAAACCGAGAAAGTTGCCCGCACCGGCGCTGCCCGCGTCAACGAAGGTGGTGGTACCGCTGCGCGGTGCCAGCTGGTCGGCACAGACGCCAAGCGGCGTGCCGCCCCAATAGACGTGGCTGTGCAGGTCGATCAGGCCCGGCGTGACGAGGCAGTCCGTGGCATCGACGACCTGCCTGGCGTTCTCGGCCGGAATCTCAGGCTCCACCGCCATCACACGGCCGTTGGAAAAGGCGATGTCGCGCTTGCCGTCGATGCCGGCTGCGGGATCGATGACGCGTCCGCCCCGCAATAGAAGATCATATGGCATTCGCCTTCTCCATTCCTTGCCGCCGGAGCGCCTTCCGCGGCCGTATCTCTCAACGCGGGTGAGGCGTTCCCGCGCGGAGCCGCCTCACCAATGGTCCATGGATGGCTGCGTCAAACGGGTTTGTACGCAACCGCTTCGACCTCGATCTTGATGTCGATCATGAGGCGCGACTCGACCGTCGTCCGCGCCGGTGGGTCCTTCGGAAAATACTTCGCGTAGACGGCGTTGAACGTGCCGAAATCGCGCGCGTCCTCAAGCCAGACGGTGGTCTTGACCACGTCGTCCAGCGTGCAGCCGGCAAGCTCCAGCGCCGCCTTGAGATTTTCAAGAACCTGTTCGGTCTGCTCGGCAATCCCGCCCTTGACGACAACGCCATCCGGCCCGACCGGCACCTGGCCGGAAACGAAGACGAAATCGCCGGCGCGCACGGCGGGCGAAAGCGGCACATGGGACTTGCCGAAAACCTGCTTGGGCATTGTCTACTCCTTGATTGGGACCGTTCATTTTACCGCGCCGATCGCCAGGCCACGCACCAGATAGCGCTGGAGCCAGGCGAAGACGATGGCGACGGGAATCGTGGCCACGAATGTGGCTGCCATCACGTGATGCCACTCGACCGTATAGCGCCCCGCCACCAGAGAGAAAATCTGGATCGGCAGCGTGTAGCTCTCCTGCCGGCGCAGCATGGTGAGCGCAATCACGAACTCGTTCCAGGAATTGATGAAGGCAAAAATGGCCGTGACCGTGATCGCAGGCAGGGCCAATGGCAGGAACACGCGGATGAGCGCCTTCCATGCGCTTGCGCCTTCCACCCAGGCAGCCTCCTCCAGATCGCGCGGTATGGTGGCGAAATAGCTCTGAAGCATCAGAACGGTGAAGGCCACGGCAAAGGCGCCGTAGACGAAGACGACCGAATTGACGTTGTCGAGCAGGCCGAGCCACACGACGAGGCGGAACAGCCCGATGACAAGCACCATGGGCGAGAGCATCTGCGAAACAAGCAGAAACTGCCGGAAGAAACCCTGCCCCGCGAACCGGTACCTGTTCAAGGCATAGGCGGCCGGTATGGAGACGACCAGCGCCAGCAGGGTGGACAGCACGGCCACATAGACCGAGTTCCAGAGCGCCGGTCCGAAATTGGTGACCGACCACATGTCGATGAAATTCTGCCAGGCGATCCGGCTCGGCCACCAGGTCGGCCGCAGCACCTCCTGCTGCGGCTTGATCGCGGTGATGAACATGACCGCGAAGGGAAAGAGGATGAGCACGATGAGCGGCGAAAGCACCGCCCAGGCCACGATCGTCCGCTTCAGCTTCGCGCTCATCGCCGCTCGCTCCGCATCGCCAGCGCCACATAGGCGATGGTGAAGGCCAGCAACAGCGCGAACATCATGATGGACAAGGCTGAAGCCTCTCCGAGCTTCCCGAATCTGAATCCGAGCTTGTAGAGGTAAGTTACGAGAATGTCAGTCGAATTCGCGGGGCCGCCCTGCGTCGTCGCCCAGATGATGGGAAACGAGTTGAAGACATAGATCATGTTGAGCACGAGGGCGATGTTGAGAAAGGGCCGCATGAGCGGCAGGGTGATGCGGCGGAAGGTCTGCCAGCGATTGGCGCCCTCGAGCCGCGCGGCCTCGTAAAGATCGTCGGGAATGGAGGAAAGCCCGCCGAGAAAGATCGTCGTGGTGAAGGGAATGGTCACCAGAATGCCGATCAGGATCTGCATTGGAAAGGCGGTGGAGGCGCGCGCAAGCCACTGGATGTTGGTATCGATCAGGCCGAGGGCCCGCAGGCCGGAGTTCAGCATGCCGCTTTCGCCGTTGAGAGCCCAGCGCCAGACGATCGCCGTCATGGTGAGCGACACGGCCCAGGGCAGCATGACGATGACGCGGGCGATCGAGCGGCCGTAAAAATCCTCGTTGAGCACGAGCGCCACCGGCACCGACACGATCAGCGCACCGAAGACGATGCCGAAGGTCCAGATGAAGGTGCGCCACAACGCGCCCAGAAACTCGCGGTCGGTGAACACCGCGACATAGTTGTCGAAGCCCGCAAAACCCCGGAGCTGGCCGAAACGGTTGACCTCGCTGAGCGAGATGACGCCGAGCTGGTAAAGCGGCCACAGGATGATGAAGGCGGCGAGCAGAAAGCCCGGCAGGACCAGGAGATAGGGATTGGTAACCGGCGATCGCGTCATGATGAGAAGCGCGGCCCCTTGAAGCCTCTGCGTGGTCGCACCCCTCCCTCCCCCTTTCCGAGCCTGGTTTGGTGAGGGGTCTTTTACTCTTGGCTCGTTACCGGCGGGCGCGATATCACCGCGCCCGCCGTGACCGGACTATTGGCCGAGAATGCCGTTGATTTCCTCGGCGGCGGCGTCAAGCGCCTCCTTCGGCTCTGCATCGCCCAGATAGATGGTCTGCACGGCGTTGGACGTGATCTCGGCGATCTCCTCCCAGCCGGGAATGACCGGCGCGAACCGCGCTTCCGGCAGCAGCGCGGTGAACTCCTTGAGGTCTTCATTCTCCGCGAATTCGGGCATCGCCGCCACTTCCTTGTTGACCGGCAGGAAGCCTTCCCCGGAGGTGAACTCCTTACGCCATTCCGTGGTGAAGATCATGTCGAGGAAGGACCAGGCAAGCTCCTTGTTTTCGGAGTTCTCGAACATGATGATGGAGTCGGTCACGCCATAGGTGCCGCGCTCGCCGCCCGGCCCGGCGGGAATGGCGGCCACGCCGTAGTTCAGGTCGGGCGCCTCCTCCTTGATCTGACTCGAAAGGAAGGGCGCGGTGATCATCATGCCCACCTTGCCCTGCTTGAACAGGTTCTGCACGTCCTCGCGGTTGTAGGAGGTGACGCCCGGCTGCGTGGCGCCCTCATCGATAAGCGACTTGTAGAGAGCGGCCGCCTGGTAGCCCGCCTCCGTATCGAGGCCGGAGGTACCGTCCTCCTCCACAAGGTCGCCGCCATAGGCCCAGAAGGCATAGTAGAAATAGACGTCGGTCTCGATTTCCTTGCCCTGCATGCCGAAGCCGGCAATGTCGTCGCCCAGCGCGCTGATCTTCTTTGCGGCTTCTGCCAGTTCCTCCCAGGTGTCGGGCACCGTCTCCACGCCAGCCTGCTCGAACAGATCCTTGTTGTAGTACATGGCGCGCGCGGAGGCCGCGATGGGCAGGCCATAGGTCTTTCCTTCCAGAACCGAGGGTTCGAGGAAGACGGGGAAGAAGCGCGCCTTGAACTCGTCGGTCATGTACTCGTCAAGCGGCGCGGCGATGCCCTGGTCCACGAAATCGATCAGCCAACGCGTGCCGATGATCGACAAATCCGCGTTCGCGCCGCCGGAAATGTCCGTGGTCAGCTTCTGCAGAAGCACGTCCCACGGCACTACCTCGATCTGCACGTCCACACCCGGATTGGCTGCCTCGAATTCAGTAGCCGCCTTCTCGAAATATGGACCGGTCTTCGAGCTGTATTCCGCGACCGTCACGCGCAGCGTCTGCGCCTGCGAAAGGGCGGTCGCAGACAGCAACGCGGCCAGAGTGGCTGCGGCCTTGAACCAATGCTTCCTCATGATGCTCTCCTCCTAATATGTTCTGGCGGCACCGCACCGATGGGCGAGGGCTGCTGAGCGTAACTTTTTTACAGAAACTGGCGAAAAGCAAGCTTTTTCGGATTTTCATGTTGCTAAATTACGAGTTATTCGCTTCTCTGAGGGTGCAGGAGCAGCGGGATGAGGAATTCATGATCGACTTCGAAAGGCGCAGGGTGGTCATCACGGGTGCCGCGGGCGGCATCGGGCAGGCGATGGTGGAGACCTTCGCCCGCTGCGGAGCCGCTGTGGTGGCATGCGATCTGGAGGGAACCGACCTTTCCTCTCCGGATATCGCCGAAGCGCACCGCTTCGATCTGCTCGACGATGATGCCGTGCTTCAGGCCGCCCGGGCGATTGCGGCTGCCGGGCCGCTTGCGGCTGTCATTTCCAATGCGGGCTGGACGCGGGCTGAAACGCTGGATCACGTGACGCCGGAAGCGCTGTCGCGCGAACTTGACCTGAACCTGCGCAGCGCCGCCGTCCTCTCTAAGGCGCTGCTGCCGGCCATGCGCGGGCAGGACAAGGGCGCCGCCTTCGTCTTCATATCATCCGTCAATGCGCTCGCCCATTTCGGCAATCCGGCCTATGCGGCGGCGAAGGCCGGGCTGAACGCCTGGATGCGCGCGCTTGCCGTCGAGGAAGCGCGGAATGGCATCCGCGCTAATGCGATCGCGCCGGGCTCGGTTCGCACACCCGCCTGGGATCATCGCCTGGAGCGCGAGCCTCAGATTGCCGAGAATGTCGCCCGGCTCTATCCGCTCGGGCGGCTTGTGGAGCCGCAGGAGGTCGCCCGCGCGGCGGCGTTTCTCGCCTCCCCCGCCGCGAGCGGCATCACGGGCGTCACGCTCCCGGTCGACGGCGGCATTCTTTCCGGCAACCTGCCCTTCCTCGAACAGATCGCGCGCTAGTCCAGGAGGTTTCGATGGCGGAGTTGGAGCTGGTCGGCATCACGAAGCGGTTCGGCGCCGTAACGGTGGTCAAGGACCTGTCGCTGTCGATCGCCAATGGAGAATTCGTCGTGCTCGTTGGGCCTTCCGGCTGCGGCAAATCCACCCTGCTGCGCATGATCGCCGGGCTCGAGGAGATCACCGAGGGCGACCTGATCATCGGCGGCACGCGGGCCAACGACATCCCTCCGCAGAAGCGCGACATCTCCATGGTGTTCCAGTCCTATGCCCTCTTTCCGCACATGACCGTGCGCGAGAACATCAGCTTCGGCCCGGAGGTGCGCGGAGAGGACAAGGCGGAGACCGAGCGTCGGATCCGCAGGGCCTCGGAAATCCTGAACCTGAGCGAATATCTCGACCGCCGTCCGGCGCAGCTTTCCGGCGGACAGCGCCAGCGCGTGGCGATGGGCAGGGCGATCGTGCGCGATCCCAAAGTGTTTCTGTTCGACGAACCGCTGTCGAACCTCGATGCCAAGCTGCGCGGCGAAATGCGCACCGAGATCAAGGCCCTGCACCAGAAGCTGGGCACCACCATCGTCTATGTCACGCACGACCAGATCGAAGCCATGACCATGGCCGACCGCATCGTCGTCATGAATGGCGGGCGCATCGAGCAGGTGGGCACGCCGCTCGAGCTTTACGACCGGCCGGGCAACCGCTTCGTGGCAAGCTTCATCGGTTCCCCGGCCATGAGCTTTCTCGACGCCCGGCTTGACGGCGGCGCGGCTGTGCTTTCCGACGGCGCGCGGCTTCCAGTGGCGCCGGGCACCAGGGCGGACGGCCCCGTCACCCTCGGCATTCGCCCGGAATGCTACCGCCGCGATCCCGAGGGTCCGCTTGCCCTCTCTGTCGAGGTGGTCGAGCCGACCGGGCCGGAAATCCACGTCTTCGGCCGTATCGCCGATGCGGAGGTGCGCGTGATCTTCCGCGATCGCGTGCTGCCCGCACCCGGCGAGGAAATACGGCTTTCGGTGCCGGTCGAGGACGTGCACCTGTTTGCGCCGGACACCGGCGAGAGACTGGGGCCATGAGCACCGCCCGCCGCAGCAGGAAGGCTCCCCGCGCTTACGAGCGCACGATGGACATCATCGCCCGCCTGCAGCATCGCCTGAAGCACGGGCGGGAGGCGGAGCGGCGCCTTGTGGAGTGCATCCTTGCCGACCTGCATTTCGCTGCTCATGCACCCATTGCGCAAATTGCTGAGCGCGCCGGCGTGAGCGAGCCGACCATTACGCGGCTTGCCCGCGCTCTCGGCTTTCCGGGCACGCGCGACATGCGCTTTCACCTGGCGCAGGCTCTGGCAATCGGCGGCGCCTATCTCAGGGCGCCGGCAGCCGTGACGGCGGACCTGCCGCCCTCCGGGCAGATCATCGCCAAGATCGCCAGCGGGGCGCATGCCGCCCTCGACCTGATGACGACAGCGCTTGGCGAGGTGGATGTGGAATCCATGGCGCGGGACATCAGCCGCGCCAGCCAGATCCTGGTCTATGGCACGGGCGGGTCATCCTCCATGGCGGCGGTCGAGCTTCAGAACCGGCTCTTCCGCTTAGGTTTACATGTGACTGCCCATACGGACCCGCAACTGCAGCGCATGAGCGCGTCCGTCCTCGGCCCGGGCTCGCTCGTCATCGGCTTTTCCATTTCGGGCCAGGCCTCTTCCGTGCTCGACGCGGTGACAATCGCGCGCCAATACGGCGCTGGCGCGCTCGTCGTCACGCGTGCGGGCTCTCCGCTTGCTGCCCTTGGAGACGCGGTCCTACCTCTCACCTTCAAGGAGGACACGAACCTCTACAAGCCCTCCTCGATACGCTACGCGCTGCTCGCTGCCGTCGACATCCTTGCGCTCGCCACGGCCGAAGCGATCGGACCGGCCGTGCTCGAGCCGCTCAGGCGCGTGCGCCACAGCCTGGCAAGCCAGAACATCCGCGACCCTAGCCTGCCCATCGGAGACTGAGGCCGCATCCCGCACCAACCGGAGAGTTGAGGAATGATCTACGACAAGAACCCGTTTCCCGAAGGCGATCCCGACCGGCACTTCCTGTGGGAGATGCTGGTGCGGCGCGACATCGATGCCTTCCTGGCGCAGGACTGGTCCATGGTGGAGGACGATTTCGCCGCGGACCGGTTCTTCGGTATGCACGCCCACTTCCTGAATGATGCCGATTCCTGGCGGCTGCAGTTTCCAAGGCTGGAGATTTACCGCGACGAGTGGCTTCGTCAGGCGGCCGAGACGGCGAAGACCGAATATGCCGAGCCTCTGCGTGACGCCCTCTTCCGCATCACCAACATGCGCGACATCGACGTGGACGGCGACCGCGCGGTGCTGCACAAAAAGTTCAACGGCACGGTTTTGAGGGCCGACGGAACCGTGGACCGTCTCAACTGGCAGACGCTCTATTTCTGCGCGCGGCTTGACGGCCGCTGGAAGATCACAGGCTTCGTGGGCTACATGCCCCACCCGCTCGGGCGCTGAGTTTCCCGATAGCCCTCGTGCATCCAGCAGACGCCAGTTGCCCGCTCCCCGGCTTCTCGCCGGGAGCGGGCCTGACACTCATGCCCACAGCCTTCCCCGTGAGATCATGCCGCCATCGCCGGAAGAGCGCCGATCTGAGACAGCAGCATCATCTCGTTGATGTGCAGCCACGTCTCCGCGATCAGGCCGTTCTCCATTCGGTAAAGCACCATACCGTTGAAAGTGATGCGCCGGCCATCGGCCTTCATGCCGGCGAAGTCCCCGCTGTGAGTTGCCTGGATTTCCCAGCGGGCCGCCACATAGCGCTCATCCGCAACGAGAGCATGGATTTTCCACTCCATGCCGGAGAATGACCGGCGAAAAGTGCGGAAGAAGTCTTTGTAGCTTTCACGGTCTTTAATCGTGAAACCCGGAAAGCCGCGGCACACGATGTTATCGCAGACCGTTTGGAGGCGTTCGCGAATTTTCTCGCTTCCGTCGCAAACGATCTTTCGGCGCGTTTCGGCGCAACCGGCAAGGCCCGCGAAAGAGTGGAGGCGACGATCGGTCATGCGATCGCATTCTCCACTTGGTCTGACCTCGACGAGAAGAGAAAGTTGACGGACGCAGAAAAAGTCGAACTGATCGAACGCTGGCTTCGCGGCGCCTTCGATCCCGACTGAGACCGCATTTCGCGCGCGACCCGCGCCTCAGGTCTGTGAGGCGCCCTGGAGCGAGGCTTCCAGTTCCGCCTCGGGGATATCATCAAAGGAAGCGTAGTTGAGGTTGTAGAGCCTCGAATAAAGGCCGCCCTGCGCCATCAGTTCGGCGTGCGTGCCCATCTCCACCACCTGCCCTGCCTGGAGCACGATGATGCGGTCGGCGCCGCGGATGGTGGCGAGGCGATGGGCAATGACGAGGCCGGTGCGCCCCTGGAGCAGCCTGACCAGAGCCTTCTGGATCTGCCTTTCGGTGTAGCTGTCGATGTTGGCGGTTGCCTCATCGAGCACGAGGATCTTGGCATCGGCCACCAGCGCCCGGGCGAAGCTGATGAGCTGTCGCTGGCCGAGGGAGAGATTGCCGCCGCGCTCGCCGAGCTCCGTATCGTAGCCGTCGGGCAGGCTCATGATGAAGTCGTGCGCGCCTACCGCCTTCGACGCCTCGATCACCTCCTCGCGCGTCGCGTCGGTCTTGTTGTAGCGGATGTTTTCGAAGACCGTTCCGGTAAAGAGGAACGGCTCCTGCAGGACCATCGCGACCTGCCTGCCAAGCGACTCCTGCGTCAGGTCCCGCACGTCGTGGCCGCCCACCAGAACCTGGCCCTGCTGGACGTCATAGAAGCGGTGGACGAGCGCCATCGCGGACGACTTGCCCGAACCGGTGGGGCCGACGAGCGCAACCGTCTCACCCGGATTGACGCGGAAGGAGACGTCCTTCAGCACCGGATGCCTGGGGTCGTAGCCGAAAACGACATTCCGGAACTCGACGGAGCCGTCCATGTCTGGTGACAACACCTTGGCGTCCGGCTTGTCCTGCACGTCGATCTTCACGTCCAGCACGTCCGTCAGCCGCTTGCCCGAGGCCATGGCGCGCTGCATGACCGAGTATTGCAGCGTGAGCGAGCGAATCGGATCGAAGAAGCGCTGGACGTAGAACAGGAAGGCGACCATCACGCCGATGTCGAGCCGCTCATTCAGGACCATGGAGCCGCCGACGACAATCACCACCGCCATGGCGAGGCCGGTAAGCGCATCGACGATCGGCACCATGACCTGCGCAAACCGCGCGGCCCTCAGATGGGTCTGAAGGTTGGCAAAGGCCTTGTCGTCGTAGAGCGTGAAGTTGACCTGCTGGCGGTCCATCGACTGGATGGCGCGCACGCCGTGGATCGCCTCGGCCAATGCGCCGTTGGCGACCGAATTCGTCTCGTGCGCGGCCATGAAGGCGTTCCTGGCGCGCGGTAGCCAGAAGATGCGCACGATGAAGAGCACGGGCATGACAGAAAGCGTGAGCAGCCCGAGGCGGAAATCGAGCCACAGCATGACGAAGACGATGCCGAACAGGAGCGCGATGTCGCCCACCGAGAGCACCGATGTCTCCAGGAACTCCTGCATGGAGTTGACGTCGCCCTGAAGCCGGGACATCAGCCGGCCCACCTCGGTCTTGTCCATGAAGGAGAGCGAGACCTTCTGCAGATGGCCGAACATGGCGCGGCGGATGTCGAAGAGCACGTTCTCCGCCATCTTGCCGACCACCGTTTCCTGGACGTAGCTGGCAGCGTAATTGACGATGATCGTCAACAGGAACAAGGCGGCGGACCACATGAGGGCCGACCGGTCGGCCTGACCCGGCGCGATGCCATGGTCGATGGCATAGCGGATGATGAGAGGGATCAGAAGCTGCGTCCCGGTGAAGATCAGCACCGCCGCGACCGAGATGTAGACCTTGGTACGATAGGGCCGCACGAAGCCCCAGATGCGCCTTACGATGTTCTTGTCGAAGGCGCGGCCGAACATCTCCTCTTCGATGCGGTGGGAGCCCACCGTGGCGCGCGGCGGGCGGCGCAAGTCCGCGCGCACATCCACGCGTTCCGCCTCGAGCTCCGCTATGTGATCCTGCGCCATCAGCCGGCCTCTCCAACCTGCTCGAGCGGCTCCTCGCCCGGGCGGACCTGCAGATCATAGAGCGCCTTGTAGCGTCCGCCCTTGGCCAGAAGCTCCTCGTGCGTGCCGCGCTCGACCACCTCGCCGCCTTCGATGAAGAGGATCTGGTCGGCGTGCATGAGCGAACTCAAGCGATGGGCGATGATGATCGTCACCCGGTCCTTCGCAAACTGGCGCGTGGCCGCACGGATGCGCTGCTCCGTCGCCGCGTCTATCGCTGCGGTGGAATCGTCGAACACAATCACTGAGGGACGCAGCATCATGGTGCGCGCGATGGCGAGCCGCTGGCGCTGACCGCCCGAGAGCGACACGCCGCGCTCGCCCACCACGGTCTTGTAGCCGGCAGGCAGGCCAAGCACGTAGTTATGAAGCTGTGCGGATTCGCTTGCCCGCTCGATGCGCCGCTCATGCGCCCAGGGGTCGCCATAGGCGATGTTGTTCTCGATGGTGGTGGTGAAGAGGAAGGCGTCCTGCTGCACCACGGCCACTGCCTTGCGCAGGGAAGCCAGCGTAACCTTGCGCAAATCCTGCCCGTCAAGCGTGATCCGCCCGCCGGTGACGTCGTAGAAGCGCGGTATCAGATGAGCCAGCGTCGATTTGCCCGACCCGGGCGGGCCGACGATACCGATAGTCTCGCCCTTTCTCGCCTCGAAGCTGATGTTCCTGAGGATCGGCCGCTCCTCTGCTCCGGGATAGGCAAAGGAGACGTTTTCGAACCGCAAGGTGCCATCGGTGATTTCAAGCGGCTTGGCGTCCGGCGCGTCCTTGATGGCGACATCGAGGTCGAGCAGGCCGAACAACCGCGAACCACAGGTAGAGGCGCGGGCAAAGGAATTGACCATCAGGCCGATCTGACGCACCGGCATCTGCAAGATCGTCATGAAAGTGAGGAACGTGGTCAGCCGGCCGACGCTGATCTCGCCTGCAATCACCTTGTTGCCGCCCACCAGCAGCACGAGCCCCATCGCCAGGAAGAACGAGAAGGTCATGGCCGAGGTGTTGCGCACGCGCAGTCCCACGCGCTCATGGGCAAGCTCGAGAGCGCTCTTCGAGGCGCGGTCGAACTTCAGCATTTCATAGGCTTGCGCGGCGAAGGCACGGACGACCCGGATCCCGCCGAGATTTTCCTCCATCACGCGGGAGAGCACCGACAGCCGCTCCTGAAGCTCAAGCCAGGTGGCGCGAAGGCGCAGCCGCGTGACCGAGGACCGCCAGGCGACGAAGGGGGCGAAACTCAGCGCGAGCAGACCCAGCACGACATCCGTCGAGATGAGCAGATAGGCCCCAATGCCGATCAGCATGGAAAGCAGGACGGCACGCACCAGGCCGGTGGAGAAGAACATGCGCACCCCTTCGAGGTCCAGCATGCCGATCGTGATCAGGTCGCCCGAATGCACCTGATCGTGGAAGGAGAAGGAAAGGCGCTGGATCTTCTCGTAGCAGGCGAGCCTCAGCTCATAGGCGATGTGGTGCCCCACCGCTTCGGCAAAGTAGTTCTGCGCCATGGTGAAAAGGCCGCGCAGCGTGCTGACGCCCAGAAGAAGGAGAGCCGAGATCATCAGCGCGCGTTCGGCGGCAGCCCCCGCCTCGCCTCCCGCGAAGGCGATCTGGGTCTGGTCCACGGCCTGGCCCAGAAGCTGTGGAATGAGAAGCTGCAGCGTTGCGGCGATCACGGTCGACACGATGGCTATGGCGACCTGCCAGGGATGGCGCAATGTCATGCGAGTGATGCGCATCAGGGTGCCGAGGCCCCGGCCCCATCCGGCCGCCTCCACATGTGCGAGCGAATTTCGCGGCTTCATCGCGCTGCCGATGGCATCGCTGCTCAATGGAACATCCAGACTGAAGTTTTGCCCCGCCCGGCAACCCTGAGCGACCCGCCGTCAGGGAATCGCGGTTCGAGCGCACGCCACTAAACGATTCAAGTGTACCGCCGTCTTATAGGCCAGTTTTGCGGCAGGGGAAGACCAGGAACAGTCATTATCCCCGGCTGGACCAAGCATGGGGATGGAAGGGCAGTGTTTGGCTTTCGGCATCCTCCTGCCGGCTCCGATAAAAGCGGTGTGCCCGCCCCTATGGTGCGAGAACGGAGATGGCTTTCGGGTGAACCTTGAAGTGCGCCGGAGTCGAGGTGACGATCTCGCCATCGGCGTTCACCGGCATCGGCCTCTTGGTCTCGATATCGAATTCCACGCTGCGGGCCGTGCGCACCTCGCTCCAGGCGCCGTGCGTACCTGAGCGGAACGAACGCAGCATCAGCGCCAGCTTCCAGACATTCCTCATCTCGAGGCTGTAGAGATCGAGGCGGCCATCGTCGATCGACGCCGTCTCCTCGACGACATTGCCGCCGCCGTAATGGCGGCCGTTGCCAACGGCGATCTGATAGGTTTCAACGGATGTGGTCCGCCCCTTCTCCGTGATGCGGGCCTTGAAGGGGGCAACCCGCGCGAGCACCTTCAAGGCCGCCAGCGCGTAGCCCATTCTGCCGAAACGCTTCTTCAGGGCGGGAACGAGCCCGTTCGCAAGCTCTACGCTCAATCCGATGCTGGCGACGTTGAAGAAGGCATGACCGTTGACGGTGCCGACATCGATGAGGCGCGTCTTGCCACTGACGATCACTTCCGCCGCCTCGACCAGATCGAGCGGTATGTGGAGGGTGCGCGCCAGATCGTTGGCCGTACCCATCGGGATGATGCCCATGGGCAGCCCGCTCTCCATGGCCGCGAGCGCGGCTGACGAAACCGTCCCGTCGCCGCCGCACACGACCACGAGGTCAGCGGTGTTGCGAAGGCGAACGATGTCGCGCGCGATCTCGGGCAGTGCCTCGAACGGCTCTACAGTGACCGCGAGGTTGCCCTCTGCGAGCTTTTCAAGAACGGGTGTGACCGATTCCTGCCCGCGCCTTGCCTTGGAGTTGAGAAGGAGAAGCGCGCGCTTCCTGGCCGTTTTCTTCATGTGGGATCGCCATGCTGTTTCTTTGCCCGGCGAAATAGGATGGCTTCATCCCGATTTCGAGCCGGGCGTTGGGCTCGCGCCTTTCCTGCGGATCAATTCTCGTGACGATCCCGTCTCCGGCGCGTCCCTTCGGCTATGCCAGTCACCCGGAAGATATAGGCAAAGAAGGTCATGCCGGCGGATGCCGCGAAGGCGCCTCAGCGGGAGGCGCCTGCGCGAGTGATGACGGCTGCTTTCGCCTGCGCCTCCAGCGCCAGGCGGCAGACCTCGAAGACGTGGCGCTGGCTCAAAGCCGTCTCGGTGCGCTCGCGCACGTCATTAAGGAAAGCCGGGAAGTAATCCAGCGGCTCGCCGGAGCAATCCATGTGGCGCACACCTTTGCCGTCCACGATAAAGAGATGATCCTTTCCCGGGCGGCCGGCGATATCGATGTATTTCCTGAGCTCGATATAGCCTTCGGTGCCGAGGATAGTGAGCCGGCCGTCGCCCCAGGTGGGCAAGCCGTCCGGCGTGAACCAGTCGACGCGGTGATAGCCCGAAGCACGGTCGCTGCGCAGAAGCACTTCCCCGAAATCCTGGAACTCGGCCGATTGCGGCGTGCCGAAATTCCCGATGGAGCTTGCCACCACCTCGGCGGTTTCCGACCCCGTGTAATAGAGGAACTGGTCGATCTGGTGCGAGGCGATGTCGTTGATGACGCCGCCATAGGCCTCGGGCTTCAGGAACCAGTCGGGCCGCGAGACAAGCTGCTTCTTGTGCGGCCCCATTCCGAGCGTTTGCACTACGGTTCCGATCGCGCCGTCGGCAACCAGCTTGCCGGCGACCACGGCTGAGCGTACGCCCAGCCGCTCGGAAAAGAAGACGGAGAAGATACGCCCGGTTCGGCTGACCGCCTCCTTCACCCGCTCAAGCTGCTCGAAGGTGGTGACGCCCGGCTTGTCGACCATCACATCCTTGCCCGCTTCCATCGCGCGGATGGCCAGGTCGGCCCGGTCGCGCGGCACGGCGGCGATGCACACGATGTCGATCGAGGGGTCGGCGAAGATCGCTTCGCGGTCGAGCGCCTTTGCCTGCGGATAGGTGTCCCGCATCCTCTCCAGAATGGCAGGCACCGTGGTTTGCGGGCAATAGCCGGCGAACTCGGCACCAGCGGCGGTGAGGCCCTTGATGTGATCGAATATGTGGGTATGGTCGATTCCGACGGCCGCGAATTTCACCATAAGTTTAAGTCCTTCCCTTCTGCCGCTTGTCCTTCCCGAGCAAACCGATTTTGCCGTACAAGTCCAGCCGATTCAGGCGAGCAGCTTCAATCCCGGCTTAAAGCACTACACGCCGCCTTCGCTTCCGCGAAAGAAAGGCTCCGGCGCGCGCTTCGCCGGAGCCTTCGAGGATCAGGAAAAAGCGCCTATTGCTGCAGGCAGGAGTCGGCGTTTTCCTGCGTGCACACGTCGAGACCCGTATAGATCGGGTCCTCCACCTCCTTGCCCTCGGCCAGAGCCTGCAGGATTTCCATAGCCTTGTAGCCCATCTCGTAGGGCCGCTGGCCGACCTGACCATGGCTCAGCCCGTCCTTGAGCTGCTGCATCTGCATGGGCAGCGTGTCGGCCACCAGGACGATGAGCTCGCCCGCGTCGAGCTTGGACTTGTAAGGCTCGACCGCCTGACGGTAGGCGTTGTCCGACCATTGCGTGAACGCGCCGGTGGAGATGAAAACGTCGAGATCGTCATAGCGGTTGAGGATGTCCGAGAGCTGCTGCACCGCCTTGGCGCTGTCGTCGTCCGTGAACAGCGGGCAGCCGTCCACCTCCGTCCACCCGTTCTGGCCAGTGAGCCGCTCGCCGGGAGGCTCGGTGCCATTGGTGCCTGCAAGCGTATCGCGGATGCCCTGCAGGCGCTCATTGTGGTTGGCCGCCGCGGCCCCACCCGACTGCAGGCAGATGTTGCCCCCCTCGGGCTTCATTTCCTGAGCGAGCTTCGCGAGGTTGACGCCGATGTCATAGTTGAGCGTGCCGACATAAGTGGCGCGGATGTCCTTGTCCTCCTCCAGAAGATCGGAATCCCAGGTCATGACCGGAATGCCGGCTTCCTTGGCGGCGGCAAGCGCGCGGGCGGCCGCCGGCGCGTTCGACGGCGAGACGGCGATGCCGTCGACGCCCTGCGTGATCAGATCCTGGATGATCTGGATCTGCTCCTGCTCGGTGTGCTCACTGGGGCCGATATAGTAGCACTCGATCCCTTCCATTTCCGCCTCGGCAGCCTTGCAGCCGTCGCGGGCGAGATCGAAGAAGGGATTATTCATGGCCTTCGGCACGAGCGCGAAGCGATAGCCATCCTGGGCCATCGCCGCCGTTGCCGTGGCCATGAGCACGGCAGCACCTGCAAGCAGAATGTGTTTCGGTTTCATGATGTTCCTCCCTTTGGTTTACGTCATGACTGACCTGATTATTCCCCCCGTCTTCCGCGGACTTTCTCCAGCAACACGGCCAGAATGATGAAGGCGCCAAGGAAGGTGCCCTGCCAGTAAGGATCAACGCCTGCCAGGAGAAGGCTGTTGCGGATGACCTCGACGAGGGCGGCACCGATCGGCGCGCCCACGGCATAGCCCACGCCGCCCATCAGATTGGCCCCTCCGATCACCGATGCGGCGATGACCTGAAGCTCATAGGTCTGGCCGAGCGCGTTCGTCACCGAGCCAAGCCATCCCACCATCAGGAATGCGGCGATGCCCGCGGTGAGCCCGGAAACCACATAGACCGACATGAGCACACGCTCCACCGGCACGCCGCTCAGCTTGGCCGCTTCGGAGTTGCCGCCAATGGCGAATACGTAGCGGCCCCAGGTGGAATAGCGGTAGAGCCAGGCGAAAACGAGCGTAAGGATGATCAGCACCCAGAAGGGATTGGCCACGCCGAACGTGCTGCCGCCGCCGATGGCGATGAACAGAGCCTGATCGGGGCCGAACTCGTAGAACATGCGGTTGTTGGAGATCACGAGCGCCAGCGACCGGGCGATCGCCAGCATTCCCAGTGTGACGACGAAGGGCGACATGCGCAGATAGGCAATCAGGAAGCCGTTCACCGCACCGGCCGCCATCGCCGAAAGCAGGCAGGCGGCAAGCCCGGCCCACACAGGATAGCCCGCAGCAAGCGTGATGCCCGCCATGATGCCGGAGAGCCCCATGATTGAGCCGACCGAAAGGTCTATGCCGCCGGTGACGATGACGGTGGTCATGCCGAGCGCCACGATGGCCATGAAGGCGAAGTTGCGCGTGGTGGTGAAGAGGTTCCGCTCGCTGAGGAACGTGTCGCTGATCGATCCCATGAGGATGCAGATCAGGACCAGCGCCACCAGCACCCAGAAGGGCTGGGTGTTGATGATGCGCCGGAAGCCTTTCTCCGTCTGCAGGCCCGTCACATCGGCGATGTCGGCCACTGACCGGCGTTCCGCGCTTTCGCTCATTCCGCTCCCCCTCTCACGCCTCTTGCAGCGCCCCGGTAATCAGCGCGGTCACCTCTTCAGGCGATGAATCGGCGATCTTCTTGTCGGCGACCTTGCGGCCGCGCCGCAGCACCGCCACCCTTTCGCAAACGGCGAAGACATCGGGCATGCGGTGCGAGATCAGCACGACCGCGTGGCCCGTCTCCTTGAGCCGGCGGATGAGATCGAGCACCTCGGCCACCTGACGCACGCTGATGGCGGCGGTCGGCTCGTCCATCAGCACCAGCTTGGGGTCGCTGAGGCGCGTGCGAGCGATGGCGACGGCCTGGCGCTGGCCGCCCGACATGCGCATGACCAGATCACGCGGGCGGGTTTCCGACTTGAGCTCGGCAAATATCGCCGCGGCGCGCTCGTACATGGCCTTGTGATCCAGATAGCGGATCGGCCCGACCCTGCGCTTGATCTCGCGCCCGAGGAACACGTTGGCGGCGGCCGTGAGATTGTCGCAGAGCGCGAGATCCTGATAGACGATCTCGATCCCCTTGCGGCGCGCCTCCACCGGCTTCGTGAAGTGAACCTCCTCGCCATCGATGAGAATTTTCCCGCTGGTCGGCGGAAAGTTGCCGGCGATGATCTTGACCAGGGTCGATTTTCCGGCGCCATTGTCGCCCATCAGACCCACGACCTCGCCCGCCTCGATGGTGAGGTCAACATTCTCCAGCGCCCGGATCGCGCCGAAGCTTTTGGAAATCTGCCTCAATTCGAGAACCGCCATTGCGGTGCTCCTCCCATTCGCGGCTGTCCCGCCGCTTACTCGAATTGTAGCTTAGAAATACATTCCCGCGCTACCCCGTTCAAAAAGCCTCCAAACCAGCCTTTCAACGCGGCTGCTCCACGCCGCGCACGGCCATCACCTGACGCATGCGAAAGACCGCAAGATCGGGGTCGATCAGAACGCGCGCAGCATCGGCGAGCCGGAAAAGCTCCGCCAGATGCAGCGTCGAGCGGGCCGACTCCTGCCCGCCGATCATGGTGAAATGGTCCTGCAGGCCGTTGAGATAAGCGAGGAAGACGACGCCGGTCTTGTAAAAGCGCGTTGGCGCCCGAAAGATGTGACGCGAGAGCGGGACGGTGGGGTCGAGCAGGTCGAAGAACTTGTTCTCCTCACCCGTGCCGAGGGCGGCGAGCGCCGCCGAAGCGGCGGGCGCGATGGCATCGAAGATGCCGAGAAGCGCATCGGAATGGCCCTGATCGTCGCCGGCGATCAGTTCCGCATAGTTGAAATCGTCGCCCGTATACATGCGCACGCCAGCAGGCAGGCGGCGGCGCATGACGATCTCCTTCTCCTTCGACAGGAGGGAAATCTTGATGCCGTCCACCTTGTCCGCATGGGTGGCGATGATCTCGAGCGCCACCTCCATCGCTTCCATGTGGTCCGCGGCACCCCAATAGCCTTCGAGCGCCGGGTCGAACATCTCACCCAGCCAGTGAATGATGACCGGCTCCCTCACCTGCGAAAGAATGCGGTCATAGACCCGGATGTAATCGCCCGGCCCCTCTGCCGCGGCCGCAAGCGCGCGGCTTGCCATCAGGATGATGCGGCCGCCATGAGCCTCGATCGCCTCGATCTGTTCCTCATAGGCGGCGATGATGCTGTCGAGGTTGACATCCGGGCCGGGAGCAAGATGATCCGTGCCCGCCCCGCAGGCGATGCGCACGTCGGGGCGGCTTTGCGCCTCCTTCAGCGCACGCGCAATCAGTTCCCGCGCTTCCGGCCAGCCAAGGCCCATGCCGCGCTGGGCCGTATCCATGGCTTCCGCGACCCCGAGGCCCAGGTCCCAGAGATGATGGCGGTAGGCCATTGTCCGGTCCCAGTCGATGGCGGGGCTGAGCCATGGATCGTTGTCGGCCATCGGGTCGGCCACCACATGGGCCGCCGCGTATGCGATGCGATTGAAGGCGGAGGCGTCGCGCCTGACGATCTCGGCCGGCGTGTTCCTGATCTCATAGGCGGAGACGGTGCGGTCCGCGTTGGGGAGATAGAGCATCGGCAGCCCCTAGAGCTCCAACGGCGGCACATCGAGCCAGCGGCGCTCGGCCCAGGATTTGAGCCCAAGTTCGGCAAGCTGCACGCCCTTGGCCCCCTCCTCCAAGCCGAAAGACCAGGGCGCATCCTCCGCCACATGACGCAGGAAGCCTTCCCACTGCACCTTGAAGCCGTTTTCGAGTGGCTGGTTGTCCGGCACCTCCTCCCAATGTTCGAAGAAGTTCATCGTCTGCGGCTGGTCGGGATTCCAGACGGGCTTCGGCGTGTTCACGCGGTGCTGGGTCCAGCACTTATGCAGACCCGCGACGGCAGAGCCGTGCGTGCCGTCCACCTGGAAGGTGACGAGATCGTCACGGCGCACGCGCACGGCCCAGCTCGAATTGATCTGGGCGACGATGCCGCCTTCCAGCTCGAACGTGGCATAGGCCGCATCGTCTGCGTCGGCCCTGTAGGGCTTTCCGGCCTCGTCCACACGCTCGGGAATATGGTTGGCGCCGAGGCAGGAAAGCGCCTTCACCGGCGCAAAGGTGTTGTCGAGCACGTAGCGCCAGTGGCACAGCATGTCGAGGATGATGCCTCCACCATCCGCCTTGCGGTAGTTCCAGGAGGGACGCTGCGCCTTCTGCCAATCGCCCTCGAACACCCAGTAGCCGAATTCGCCGCGCACCGAGAGGATGCGGCCGAAGAAGCCCACGTCGCGCAGCATTCTGAGCTTCATGAGACCGGGAAGGAAGAGCTTGTCCTGCACGACCCCGTGCTTGAGGCCGGAGGCGCGGGCCTTGCGCGCGATGGCAACGGCCGCCTCGAGGCTGTCGGCGGTGGGCTTTTCGCAATAGACGTTCTTGCCGGCCGCTAGCGCCTTTTCCAGGAGGCCGGCGCGCATCTGCGTCGTGCCGGCGTCGAAGAAGATCTCGTCGTCCCTGTTGGCAAGTGCCGCATCGAGATCGTCGGTGAAGCGTATGATGCCGTGCCTGTCGGCGATCGCGGCCACCCGGTCACGATTGCGCCCCACCAGGATCGGATCGACCTGCAACCTGTCGCCATTGGAGAGCGTGAGCCCGCCCTGGTCGCGGATAGCGAGGATGGAGCGCACCAGATGCTGGTTGTAGCCCATCCGTCCGGTGATGCCGTGCATGATGATACCGACGCGGCGCTCTGCCATATCTGCACCCGATCAGAATTGTAACTATCCAGTTACTTGCCTACTGGACCGGAGCGCTCGCGTCAAGCGGGACGGCCGTACTTCCATGGCTTATTCGGGCTCGGACACAGATCGAGCGTGCCGGTACTCTGTTCAATATGCGGATTTGGTAGCCGCCTGCGGCGGCGACGGAACTACTCTGCCTTGACCGAGGCAAGAACGGTCCTGACCAGATGCTCCTCCCATTCGGCCAGCCGCTCCGGCTCGGTGAGGTTGCGGCCGAAGATGACCGAGAGGGTGTGCCGGTTGGACAGGTAGAAGAAGCCGAGCGAGGCGATGGTGAGATAGACGTTGAGCGGGTCGATGCCCGCGCGGAACACGCCAAGCTCCACCCCCCGTTTCAGAACCTGCTCCAGCTCCGTCACCAGATGGGAGTGCATCTCCCTCAGCCGGGGCGATCCCTTCAGATGCACGGCCCGGTGGAGGTTCTCCGTGTTCAGCAGGCTGATGAATTCAGGATGGTCGAGGAAATAGTGCCAGGTGAACCGCGCGAGCTCCGACAGGGCTTCCTCCGGCTCCTTCTGGGTGATGTCCAGCTTCCGTTCGGCCGAGCGGATCGCGGCGTAGGCCGCCTCCAGAACGGCGACATAGAGGCCGATCTTGTCACCGAAATAGTGGTAGAGCATGCGCTTGTTGGTGCCCGCGCGCTGGGCGATGGTGTCCACGCGCGCGCCGCCGATGCCCTTTTCGGCGAATTCCGCCGTCGCCGCCTCCAGGATCACTGCCTGCGTGCGAACCGGATCGCGGCCCGTCCGCTGCCGGCCCACCATCGGTTGCGCCTTGCTATCCACCATTTCACTCCTGTCCTTCGGCGCGCGGGCGACGCCTCGCCTTTGAAGTCGGTGACAGCCTTTAGATGATCCGGCCCTCCGCGTCGAACAGATGGCATGTCGCAGGATCGATGAAGGTCTCGACGGTGGCGCCGACCTCTATGGCGCGCTGCCCGTCGAGTGAAATCGTCAGGCTCTGACCATCCGCGAGGGTGGTGTAGAGAAGCGTCTGCCCGCCCAGATTCTCCACAAGGTCCACCTTCGCAGCGGCGAAGGGAATGCGCCCGTCCCGCTGTTCTATGGTTATGTGCTCCGGGCGCACGCCGAACTCTATCTTCTGGCCTGCGGAAGCGGACCGGGCCGGGCGCGGCAGAGCGATCTTGCCGCCGCCCACCCGGATGGCGGCTGAACGGGCGTCCGCGCCTTCGATCCCGGCATTCAGGAAGTTCATTTTCGGGCTGCCGATGAAGCCCGCCACGAAACGATTGGCCGGCCTGTTGTAGAGCTCGAGCGGCGCACCCACCTGCTCCACGTGGCCCATCCGCAGAACCACGATCTTGTCGGCCATGGTCATGGCTTCCACCTGATCGTGGGTGACGTAGATCATGGTATTGCCGAGATCACGATGCAGCTTGGCGATCTCGACGCGCATCTGCACCCTGAGCTCGGCATCCAGATTGGAAAGCGGCTCGTCGAACAGGAAAATGCGCGGCTCGCGCACGATGGCGCGGCCGATCGCCACGCGCTGGCGCTGGCCTCCCGAAAGCTGCTTCGGCTTGCGGTCGAGAAGCTGCCCGATCTGCAGGATTTCGGCAGCGCGCCGCACGCGATCCTCTATCTCGCTCTTGCGCATGCCGGCCGTCTCCAGCCCGAAAGCGAGATTCTTGTAAACGGTCATGTGCGGGTAGAGCGCGTAGGACTGGAACACCATGGCGATGCCGCGCTTTGCCGGCGGCACCTCGTTCATCAGCTCGTCATCGATGAGCAGCTCACCGCCGGAGATCGGCTCCAGCCCGGCGATCATGCGCAGAAGCGTCGATTTCCCGCAGCCGGAGGGGCCGACAAAGACGGTAAACTCGCCGGGATCGACCGTGAGGTCGATCCCGTGGATCACCTCGACATTGCCGAAGCGCTTGTAAACCTTCGAGAGCTTGACGGAGGTGGACATCAGCAAAGTCTCCGAGATCAGGCAGAGCCGGATGGCGAGCGCTGCGGAATCCAGCTCTCGTAATAGGGATGATCGGAGCCGATGGGGAATCTTGCCTCCTCCCGCGTGCGTGCCGAGTGGTAGAACGCAGCCACCAGCTCGAGGGCCGCGCGCGCATCGCTAGTGGTGACAGGCGGCTCCCTGCCCTCCACGATTGCCGTATGAAAGTCGCGCATCTGCCCGGCGAAGCGGCGCGGCACAGGCTTCCAACCGGAAAGCAGCGCGTCAATCTCGGCTTTCACCTTCTCGTCGCGCGGGACGATCCGCCACGGGTCGTCACCCAGCGAATAGGGAAAGTGGCTCGACTCGAAGGTGACGTTCTCGAAGGCCAGATGCAGGCGCGAGATTTCCTCGCGCGCCCCCAGCGTGGCGGTGAGCGAGGCGAGCGCGCCGCTTTCCATCTCCAGGGTGGCCGAGGCGCAGTCCTCCACCTCGATGTCGTGGATGCGGGTCGCCACCCGGCCGAAGAGCGCCGCCGGGCGCCCCATGAGCCACATCAGCATGTCGTGGATATGTATGGAGTGAGACATGAGAACCCCGCCGAGTTCCGTCGCCCATTTGCCGCGCCAGGCCACCTGATAGTATTCCGGCAGGCGCTGCCAGAACGTCTCGGCCGTACCCACATAGGGCTTGCCCGCGATTCCAGCGTCGATGATCTTCCTGGCCTTCATCACGCCGTCGCCGTAGCGGTACTGGAAGATGGGCATGAGCTTGCCCTTCGACCGCTTTTCGGCGGCGATCACCTCGTCGATTTCCTTGAGCGAGCCTACGAGCGGCTTTTCGCAGATCACGTGCTTGCCGGCCGCAAGCGCGGCCATGATCTGCCCGTAGTGGATCGAGGCCGGTGTGCAGATATCCACGACGTCAATGTCGTCCATGGCGAGGACTTCATCGAAGGCCGTGCACCGGCGCTCGATATCGAACTCGCCGGCGAGCGCCGAAAGCCGCTCGGCATTCACATCGCAGAGCGCGACCACGCGGTACCGGTCGCTGTTGGGCAAGTAGCCCTCGAGGATGTGGGTGCGGCCGATCCCGCATCCCACGACGGCGACCGTCAGACGCTCCGGCATGGGCTTTCCCTGTTTTCGCGACGCCATGTCGCGACATGGCAGAGTTTTAGGATCATGGGCACCTTCCTTTCGGCCTCAGCGCTTCAATCCCGTCGTGGCGATCCCCTCGATCAGCAGACGCTGGAAAAACAGGAAGAAGAAGAACACCGGAACGAGGGACAGGATGGACATGGCGAAAAGCCCGGACCAGTCCGACAGGCCCGTGGAATCCACGAATGAGCGCAGGCCGAGCTGCACCGTATAGTCGCGCATGTCGGTCAGGTAGATCAGCGGGCCGAAGAAATCGTCCCAGGTCCAGATGAAGGTGAAAATCGCTGCGGTGGCGAGCACCGGGAGCGACAGGGGCAGCATCACCTTCCAGTAGATGCGCCAGGCGCTGCAGCCGTCCATCATCGCCGCCTCGGTGAGCTCTCGCGGGATGCCGCGGAAGAACTGCACCATCAGGAAGATGAAGAACGCATCGACGGCGAGATATTTCGGCACCACGAGGGGCAGGAACGTGCCGACCCAGCCCAGATTGAGGAAGAGCACGTATTGGGGAACCAGCGTGACATGATAGGGCAGCATGAGCGTGCCCAGCATGATGGCGAACCAGAAATTGCGCCCCCAGAAATTGAGCCGCGCGAAGGCATACGCCGCCAGCGAGCAGGCCATCAGATTGCCGATGACGCACAGGATCGAGATGACGAAGGAGTTCCAGAAGAAAGTGCCGAAGCTTTCCTGCAGGCCGAACCAGCCTCGCGGATAGGCATCGAAGGAAATCGAAGACGGAATGAGCGAGGTAGAGGAAAAGATCTCCTCCTCGGGCCGGAACGAGGCGGAAAGCATCCACAGGAGCGGGTAGAGCATGATGAACGACCCGCCGATGAGCAGCCCGTGCAGGAGGACGGACATCCAGAGCTTGCGCTTTGTGAGGCCGCGCTGCTGCGTCTCGTCGAATGCCGCGATGTCAGTCATCGTAGTGCACCCAGTAGCGAGCGGTGAGGAAGGAGAAGGCGGTGAACAGCGCGATGATCACCAGGAGGACCCAGGCGAGCGCGGAGGCATATCCCATGCGGAAAAAGCCGAACGCCTCCTGATAGAGATAGAGCGTGTAGAACAGCGTCGAATTGATCGGCCCGCCCGTGCCGCCTGAAATGATGAAGGCCGGGGTGAAGGCCTTGAAGGCCTCGATGGTCTGCACCACCGCGTTGAAGAAGACCACGGGCGTGAGGAGCGGCAGCGTGATCTTCCAGAACTGACGCCACTTGGACGCGCCGTCCAGCTCGGCCGCCTCGTACATGTCCTGCGGAATCTGCCTGAGGCCGGCCAGGAAGATGATCATGGGTGAGCCGAACTGCCAGACCGCCAGCACGATGAGCGTGTAGATCGAATAGTTGGGATTCGAGATCCAGCTCGGCCCCTCGATGCCGAAGTTGGCGAGGAAGGAATTGACGAGCCCGTCGCCCGCAAACAGCTGCCGCCACAGCACCGAGATCGCCACGGAGGCGCCGAGCAGCGAGGGCAGGTAGAAGATGGCGCGATACCAGGGAAGCCCGCGAATGCCCCGATTGAGTGCCATCGCGACGGCGAGCGCGAAGATGAGCTTCAGGGGCACCGACACCAGCACGAAGAAGAAGGTCACCCGCATGGAAGCCATGAATTTCGGATCGGCCGTCGCGATGCGGATGTAGTTGTCGAGGCCGATCCATCGCGGCGCAGTGAGCAGGTCGAAACTCGTGAAGGAAAGATAGAGTGACACCAGCGCCGGCCCCGCGGTGAGCCCGAAGAAGCCGATGAACCACGGCAAAAGGAACATGTACCCCGCACCATTGCGCGTCCAGGCGCGCGCGAGCCAGCCGCGGGATTGAGCACTGATCGGCCCGGAAGTGGCGATGGTTGTCATGAGCTGCGGTTTCGCATTGGGTGATGCACGGAAGCGCCCTGCCCTCCCTACTCTGCCTCAGCGCGGGGCATGCCGGGCAGCCGCTCGGGGCGGAGCAGGACATGGCAGGAACCTGTCCCCGCCCTCCCGTCTAAGCACGGTACGCGACATGCCCTTGCAGGACCCCCGTCCCGAACGCGCCGATGGAGCAAGGCGAAAGCCTTAGCCCCGTGCGAGAATGGATTCCGCCTCGGCGATGAAGGCCTCGGCGCCCGACTGCGGCGTGTGCTGCCCGAAGGCCACTTCCTGGCTGACCCGCAACAGCATCCTGTCGATCTCGCCCGCGCCCAGCGGCGGCGGAGGCGGCAGGGGGCCGGCGAGGTCGCCAAGCCCGCCGATATATTCGACCGCCGCGCGGCCCGTATCGTCGAGCTTGGGGGCCAGCGATTCCCGTACCGCGGACGACTCAGGCACGCCACGTTCGACGTCCAGGATTTCCGCCGCCTTCGGATCGTTGACGAAGAAGGAGATGTAGGCCGCCGCCGCTTCCGGATTCTGGCTCTGCGAGGAAATCGAGAAGAACATGGAAGGCTTGCGGTAATGGCCGCCGCCCACCCCGGCCGCGATGCGCGGATAGGCGTGCATGACGATCGGGTCCTTGTTCAGCGCCTGATAGCCCACGAGCTGATTGGAGTGGCCATAGGAGACGGCGGCATGACCAAGCGAAACCATGCCGGTTTCGATCTGGTTCTTGTCCAGCGCCTGCACGTCGGGCGGCACGCAGGCCTTCGCCTCGCGCATGGCCGCCCAAAGCTCGAACCACTCGCGCACATCCTCCGCGTCGAAAGCGAGCTGCCCGTCCTCCGTGTAGAGCGCCTTGCCGCGCTGGCGTACATAGTTCTCGAAGAAGGGCTCGAGACCCGAGCCGTCCGCTATGCCGTAGAAATTCCTGCGCTTGCCGGCATTGGTGATTTCCATGCCGATGCGCTGCAGCTCATCGAAGGTGAGGGAGTTGTCGGGAATGTCGATTCCCACCTCATCGAAGGCCGCCTTGTTGATCATCATGGCGGAGGAGTTGGCCCCGAGGCTGATGCCGTAGAGCGCCCCGTCGACGGAACCGCCGTCAAGCGCGGCCTGGTCGAAGCCAGACAAATTCAGCACATCCGGCACAAACTCGTCGAGCGGGGCCAGCGCATCCCGGCGGGCATATTCGAAGATGTAGCGGTAATCCATCTGGATGATGTCGGGCGCGTTGCGCCCGGCCACCTGCGTGGCGAGCCTGGGCCAGTAATCGTCCCAGCCGACCGTCTCCCCGTCGATCTGCACGCCCGGATTCTGCTCCATATAAAGCTTGGTGACCTCAAACGTGCGTTCAGCACGAGGCTGGGAGCCCCACCACATGAGCCGCAACCGCGTCTCCTGACCGAAGGCCAGGCGTGGAGCCCCGATCGCCGTAGCCGACAGCGCTGCCGCCCCTCCGGCGAGAATCGTGCGCCTGCTCACTCTCGAAACCATCGATTTCCTCCCTTAATCGCCGGTCCGGCTTTCGCGGCGGGCCGGTCTGGCTGAGCGATAAATAACCAGATAGTTACGAAAGTAACCGAGAGGATGGAACTGTCAAGGTGGAGCGTTCGGCGCCTGTTAAGGGACTTCCCGCAGGGTGACCGATTTGGCGGGAGGCGCGTTGTCTTATGATTGATTCCTGCTGACTCCTCGTCCGTCACCGGCTACGAAAGCGGCATGACCTCAGGACCCGTCCCCACCTACGACGACGTGCTAGCCGCGGAACGACGCATCCGCCCGTATGTCCATCGCACGCCGGTGCTCACGTCGGAGTATTTCGACACGCTGAGCGGTGCGCGGCTCTTCTTCAAATGCGAGAACCTGCAGAAAACTGGCGCCTTCAAGGCACGCGGCGCCGTCAATGCCGTGTTCTCCCTGCCGGAGGCGCAAGCCGCGAAAGGTGTGGCAACCCATTCCTCGGGCAATCACGGGCAGGCGCTCTGCTATGCCGCCCGGCGCCGCGGCATTCCGGCCACGGTGGTCATGCCGCACACCGCGCCCGCCGCCAAGAAGGCGGCCGTGCGCGCCTATGGCGGCACCATTGTCGAATGTGCCCCATCGATGGACGCGCGTGAGGAGACGCTGAACCGGGAACTGGCCAGAACAGGCGCCGACCTCGTGCATCCTTATGCCGACGCGCGTGTCATCGCTGGCCAGGGAACGTGCGCGAAGGAACTGATCGAGGACTGCGGCCCGCTCGACGCTCTCATCGCCCCGATCGGCGGCGGCGGACTGATTTCCGGCACCTGTCTCACCATCGCCGCGATTGCGCCAGGGGTCTCCGTTTACGGGGCCGAGCCTGCCAGGGCCGACGACGCGCTGCGTTCGCTGAAGGCAGGCCATATCATCACCGAGAACGCACCCGAGACGATCGCCGACGGGCTGAAGGCATCGCTCAAGGACCTGACCTGGCATTTCATCTCGCGGCACGTGACGGACATCTTCACCGCGACCGAGGAGGAGATCGTGGAGGCGATGCTGCTCGTGTGGGAACGCATGAAGCTCGTCATCGAGCCTTCGAGCGCGGTGACGGTCGCGGCCGTTCTGAAAAACCGTGCCGCTTTCTCCGGCGTGCGCGTCGGCGTGATCCTCTCCGGTGGCAATGTCGATCTCGACCGGCTGCCCTGGCAGTAGGTCGTCGCGTTTGCTGAAGATCAGAGCGGCGGCGACGCTGTTTGCGGTGCCGGCGGCAGAATGCGTATTTTTTGCCGCTCGCTCTTCAAGAAGGGTTGATTGACGGCCGCCCGCCGTTGCTAAGAGGCTTATGGGCGTATATTTTCAGAGCCGTCAGAGGTTCCAGTCCCAAACCCTCCATACAGTGTCGGTCGGTTGGTGCGTCTGTGCTCGAGCAGGGGCGCTCGAGAAATAGTGGCGGGGAATCCTGAAACGACAACCATCAAGACAATAAGGGATGCCATGAGCATCAACGTATTGGTGTGGGGCGAAAATGTGCACGAGCGTGAAAACGAGATCGTGCGCGAAATCTATCCCGAAGGAATGCATACCGCCATTGCCCGCCAGATAGCCGCAGATGGCGATCTGAAGGTCTCGACCGCCGTTCTGCAGGAGCCGGAACATGGGCTCAGCGAAGAGCGGCTCGCCGGAACCGACGTGCTCGTGTGGTGGGGGCACAAGGCCCACCGCCAGGTGGATGACGCGATTGTCGAGCGCGTGGCAAAGCGCGTGTGGGAAGGAATGGGCCTCATCGTGCTCCATTCCGGACATTTCTCGAAGATCTTCAAGCGGCTGATGGGCACGCCCTGCGCGCTGAAGTGGCGCGAGGCAGGCGAGCGCGAGCGGCTTTGGGTGGTCAATCCGGGCCATCCTATCGCGAGGGGGCTGCCCGCCTTCTTCGAGCTGGAATATGAAGAGATGTATGGAGAGCCCTTCTCCGTACCGGAGCCGATGGAGACGGTGTTCATCTCCTGGTTCCAGGGCGGCGAGGTCTTCCGCTCCGGTCTCACCTACCGGCGCGGAGCGGGCAACATCTTCTATTTCCGTCCCGGCCACGAGACCTATCCGACCTACCACGACGCGACGGTCGGCCAGGTGCTGCGCAACGCCGTGCGCTGGGCGCATAATCCCGCCCCTGCCTATACGGCGGTTCACGAAGCACCCAACGTGCCGGTGGAAAAGGCTCCGGAAAAGATCGTCGAGCGCGGCCCGAAACTGCACGCTCCCGGCGAGCAGGGCTACAGATAGGAACGACCCACATGCGCCTTCTTATCATCGGCACCGGCAAGATGGCCAATCAGCATGCCAATCGCTTCGCAGCCATTCCCGGTGTCCATCTGGTAGGAGCCGTCGACACGGATCCCGACCGGCTCAGCCAGTTCTGCGCGCTGCACAAGATCGAGCGCCAGTTTTCCTCAACCGAAGAAGCGCTCGCCTGGGACGACTTCGACGCCGTTACGAACGTGACGCCGGACGCCGTCCACTACGCGACGACCATGGCCTGCCTTGCCAAAGGAAAGCATGTGCTATGCGAAAAGCCGCTTGCCACCAGCTATGCGGAGGCTGCGGAGATGGCCGATGCCGCGGAAAAAGCGGGTGTCGTGGCCATGGTCAATCTGAGCTATCGCAACGTGGCGGAAATCCACGCCGCGCGTGACCTCGTTCTTTCCGGCCGGATCGGCGCCGTACGTCACATCGAAGCCTCGTATCTGCAAAGCTGGCTCGTCTCCAAGGCCTGGGGCGACTGGCGCACGGGGCCGCAGTGGCTGTGGCGGCTTTCCAAGGCGCACGGCTCGAACGGCACGCTGGGCGACATCGGCATTCACATTCTCGACTTCGCCGCCTATGGCGCGGCGACGGAGATCAGCGATGTGTCGTGCCGGCTCAGAACCTTCCACAAAGCCGAGGGTGATCGTATCGGCGAATATGTGCTTGATGCGAATGACAGCTTCGCCATGACGGCAAACTTCGCCAATGGCGCGCTCGGCGTCATCCATGCCACCCGCTGGGCGACCGGCCATCTGAACGAGCTGCGCCTGCGCATCTATGGCGAAAAAGGCGGCGTCGAGGTGCAGCACGACCACCGGGGCTCGCATCTGAAGGTCTGCCTCGACGAGGATGCGGAAACGGCCACCTGGCGGGAGATGAAGGCGGAGCCCGTCGCAACCAATTACGAGCGTTTCGTCAACGCCGTGCGGCTGAACATCGCGACCGAGCCCAGCTTCCGCCACGCCGCAGGCCTTCAGCGCATCCTCGATTCCGCGTCGGCGGAAGAAGCGGCGGCGGCCGCGCGGGTCTGACAGGCCGAAGGAAGCTGCACCAAAAATTCCTGACGTTCCGGCCTCCCGATCATCTTTGCTGAAGGCCGGAACAAGTCGCCGTGATGCTGGTTTGTCCCTGCCATTGGAGGGACGACCATGACACCCGACCGGGAAGAGAAGATCAGGCAAAGGGCATACGAACTCTGGGAGGCTGAAGGCCGCCCGGACGGCAAGCAGCAGGAGCACTGGGAGCGCGCCGCGCGCGAGATTGAGGCCGAAGAGGCAGGTGAGTCGGCCAGCAAAGGGTCCGACTCGGACAGCTCCGGCCTGCCGGGCGACCTTCAGGCTGGCGGCACGATGCCCGGTTCAAGCCCTGACACTAGCGAAGGCAGCTTCGGGAACGGCGGGAGCGCCGGCCGGCGCGGCGCCGGAAACGCAAAGCGCGCCAAGAGCCCGGCCGGCTCTGACACAGACGAGGAATAGGCGCCCGCCGGAGCTACGCCGACGTCAGAACGGCGACCGGAAGATCGCGCCACAACGCGGAGAGAGGAATTTTCCCTTCTGCAAACGCTTCCCCGTTCAGCGTGCGATAGGAAGCGGGCCCGTCAGAGAGCACAAGCATCGTTCGCGAAAAAGCATTCGCGATCCAGGAATGCCTTTCCGGCTCGCAATGTCTGAGCACCAGACGGGGCACGGCGACGATCAGTTTTTTGTCGCCTGCCGCGCGGCAGAATGCGAGCACATGGGCCGCCTCATCCCCCGTAACGTCAACCGCCTCATACCCCCCGCGGTTGAAGAGATCGGGCTCGGCGCGCCGCAGCTGAAGCAGCCGCTCGGTCAGCCAGAGCTTCGGCAGCCCTTCGCGCCAGCGCTCCATCGCCTGGGCGGGAGAGAGCTCGCGCACGTCCTCAAGAAGGTCTTGGCGCAGGTTGAAGTCCACCGGCCTGCGATTGTCCGGATCGACCATGCTGTAATCCAGAATCTCGCAACCCTGGTAGATGTCCGGCACGCCGGGAAGCGTTAGCTTGAGTGCCAGTTGCGCCAGGCTGTTGACGATGCCGGCTGGTTCAATCGCCGCGATAAGCGCCCGGATTTCGCGCAGGAAACTGCGCCGTTCGGGCGAAAAGACGCCGCGCACATAGGCTTCAACCGCTGCCTCATAGGGCTCGTTCTGGTCCGTCCAGCTTGTCTGACGTTTGGCCTCGCGCAGCGCCTTGGTCATGAAGGCAACGAGCCGTTCGGCAAGCTCCTGTAGCCCCGCTTCGTCCTGCAATGAAAGATCGGCCGGCCAGGCACCCGCCAGAGCCTGATAGAACAGCCATTCGGTGCTCCTGCTTGGTGCAGGCCCCCTTGGCAGATCCTTGCGCAGGTCCCTCGCGCCTTCGTGCCAGCGCGATACGGCCGCCACCCATTCCTCGGGCATCTCGCTCAGGACGGCAAGCCGGGCGCGCGCATCCTCGCCGCGCTTGGTGTCGTGCGTGCTGGTGGCCGAGAGGGCGTAAGGCCACGTCTCCGCCCGCCTTTTCATGGCTACGTGGAAAGCGTCAGCGCTGATGCCGAACTCATCGGGCTCGGCACCCACTTCGTTCAGGGCGATCAGCCGGTTGTAGCGGTAGAAGACCGTGTCCTCGACCGCCTTGGCCATCAGCGGGCCGGTGGTTTGCTGGAAGCGCGTGACGAACTCGGAACGGCTGCGTGAGCCTGCGGCGGGATCAAGCAGCAGGGATGCAATGAAGGCGATGACGCGGTCGTCCTCTACCTCACGTCCATGCTCAACGCGGCCGGCTGCGCGCTCGATCAGCGCCCGATCCTCTTCGGACGGGCCGCTTGCATCGATATAGGTGCGATAGACCAGGAGGTTCGCGGCAAGTTCGACAATGGCGAGCCGCAGAGCGTCCTTGCCGAAATCGCGTGTGGCTATGTCTTCCACGGCAAGGGAATGGGCAAGGCGCACGAGCGCATCCAGCTCTCCGGCCAGGTTCACCGTCAGGATACGCCTCTTCGCCGCTAGCACCTGATGATGAAAATCCGGATCGTCGCCGGTGAAGTTGCACCACTCCCTCGTCATCGCCGCACGGCCCGCCGGCTCCACCTGAAGGGCAGTGATCAGCCGTGCCATTTCGTAGCCGGTGGTTCCGGCACAGGCCCAGCCGCCGCGCAGTTCCTCCCCGGGGCCGAGAATTTTCTCCACCACCACTTAGTCGAGGCCGGACGCTTCGCGCACAGCAGCAAGATAGGCCTTGGGGTCGGCCAAACCGTCGATGTGGTCGATGCGCAGGCCGTCCACGATGCCTTCCCGAACGAGTTTCAGCGCAAGGGAGTGCACATCGGCAAAAACGGCGGCGTCTTCCACCCGCACGCCGATGAGGTCTGCAATCTCGAAGAAACGCCGATAGGTGAGCGCCTCCCGGGCAAGACGCCAATAGGCGAGCCGCCAGATCTGAGCCTCGTGGACCTGATGCAGCAGGTTCTTGTCGGCGTTGGCAGGCTGAATGGCTTGTTCGAGCGACGTTCTGTCGGATGCGGAACCGCTTTCGCCGACAAGAAAAGCTTCGACAGACGCGGGGGCAAGCGGCAGGCTGAGGTCGTAGTAGCTGAAGACCGGCTCGCCTGACTGTTCGTCAAGCTTCAGTGCGAACTTGCCCTCCTCCAGAGCCTCGCCATAGGGCTCGCCAAGAACGGGCAAGAGCAGTTTTGCCGCTTGCCAATCGATATCGAAGTGGTTCGAGAATGCGCTTGCGCGGCCATGCTTCAGCACATCGCGCCACCATGGGTTGGCGGTCGAAACGGCCATGTGGTTCGGCACGATGTCAAGCAACAGGCCAAGCTCGTGCCGCCTCAAGGCCTCCGCCAGCCTGGCAAAACCCGCTTCCCCGCCCAGCGCGGGATCAAGCGCCTGATGGTCGGCCACGTCATAGCCGTGGGTGGAGCCCGGCGCGGCCGTAAACATGGGCGAGGCATAAAGATGGCTCGCGCCCAGATCGGCAAGATAGGGCACGATTTCCGCGGCCCGCTCAAAGGTCATGCCGTCGCGGAACTGAAGGCGGTAGGTAGCTCGGGGAATGGTCATGGCGCGCGCGACCTTTCCTCCGATATCGCCCCGATTACCGCGCGCAGAATGGGGCAGCTTTCAAGCTCGTCTATCGCGACGGGAAGTCTGCGGCACCAATTCGGATGCTCATCGACGGTGCCCGGCATGTTGGGCTGATCGATCAGCCCAAGCAGGTCTTCCATCTGGGTGGCGAACAGAAGCGAGGGGGCTCGCGCTACGAGGCGATGAACTCCGGCTGCGACGGCCTCGTCGAAAGCTTCTCCCGCCTGATGAGCGCCCAGGAGATGGAGCGTTTCGATGACCTGGCGTTTCTCGTCTCTCCGCCGCGCGCGCTCCTGATCAGCAGTTTCTGTATCGAACAATCCAATCCGTTCCCGGCAGTCGATATCGCTGCCCGTCCACCAGCCGGCCAGAGTGCTTGTGTCGTGGCTGCCGATGCAGGCGAGTGCGCAGCGCGGCCAATGCTCCGGGCCAATGAAGCCGTTCTCGTCCTGCTCGAAATAGAAGATGCGGTAGCCAAGAAGATTGGCCTTCTTCATCTGTTCGCGGAATCCTTCGGGCACGACGCCCAGATCCTCGCCGATGATGATGGCTTTCGCCTTCTGGGAAACCTCCGCAAGCACGCGCAGCATCTGCGGCATCGGATAAAGCACGTAGGCGCCCTCCCCCGCCTTCATCCCGGCCGGGATCCAGAACAGGCGGTAAAGGCTCATGGCGTGATCGATGCGCAAGGCGCCCGCATGGCGCAAAATGGCTTCGTAGGAACGCCTGATGGGCTGGAAACCGCGCGCGGCGATCTCCGAAGGAGAAACGGGTGCAAGCCCCCATTTCTGGCCGGTGGGATTGAACATGTCCGGCGGGGCGCCGATCTCCGCGCCGACGACGGTAAGAGGACGGTCGCCCCAGGTGGCCGCCCCATCCGGGGCGGTGCCGACCGCAAGGTCGAGATAAAGGCCGATGCGCATGCCCGCATCCCGCAGCCGACGAGCGGCTTTTCCAAGCTGCTCGTCCGCTATCCACTGCAGCCAGAGCAGAAAGCGCACCTCGTGCCCATTCTGGCGGGCAAAGGCCGCAACGCGATCGCTGTGCGGATCCTGAAATTCTTCAGGCCAGCTGTGCCAGCCCGCACCTCGACCGAGGCGGGTCATCTCGAGGCTGATCGCCTCGAAGAGCGCATAGAGGCGGAGAGGTTCGCCGGCCCTTTCGATGAACGCATCGAGCCTGTCGCGATGCGCCTCCTGCATGCGGGAAAAAATCCGCCGCAGGATAGCGAGCTTGTAGCGGGTCACCGCCTCATAGTTGACGAGCTCGCCCTCAAGATCGGCAAGCGCCGCTTCATCGCGGTCCTCAGGAGGATCGAAGCCATCCACCTGATCGACCGCGATATAAAGCGGGTTCAGGCATTCCCGGATGCTTGGCGAAAACGGGCTTCTCCTTTCAGGAGCGGCCAGGAACAAAGCGTGCAGCGGGTTCACGCCAAGAAGATCGACGCCCATGCGCGCGGCCATTTCTCCCAGCCTCGCCAAATCCTCGAAATCACCGATTCCGCAGTTCCTGCCGGAGCGGAGCGAATAAAGCTGGCAGGTGATGCCCCAGGCTCGGCCGCGGTCCAGAAAATCAGGAAGATAGCAGACAGCCCCTTCAGCGGCGCGCGGTAGCGTGGGCCACTCCCCTGCAGTAGATTCCGCCCCGGCATTGCCATGCGCCCCCAGGATGCGGAGGATGGCCTGCAACGCCTCGTCCGGCGCGCGGGAAATGCTTCCATCGAGCGCCCGATAGGTGCGGACGATCCCGTGAGTGGCGGCAAGCTGGTCGAGATCACCCGCCATCATGCACCATCCCGCTTCGCCGCGACGGCCACGCAGGAGGCGGGCAGCCAGCCATCCGCCAGGGAGGCAAACACGCCGTCCCGGCTCTCGAAGATCGCGTCGAAGCCGGCCAGGTCTTCATCCGATGCAAGATCGTCGGGTCCGAAATTCACGCACAGGAGGAGGATGCCCTCCCCCGTTCCCCATCGGACCGAAAGGGCCTGCTTGCTATACTGCACGGCCTCGCCCTGCATGGATTTCATGCCGGCCAGATGGGGGACGATGTGGGCGCGGCGGGCCTCAATCAGGCGGCGGAAAAGGCCAAGGCGCTGCCTGCCGGCCTCAGTTGCCGCCCGATCCCAATCGAGCATGGAAGCTTCAAAGGTGGGAAGCGCATTGGGATCGGGGATGTGCTCCGCCTTTTGCTCCGAGAAATGGTCAAAGTCGGCAAATTCCCGCCGCCTGCCTTCCCGCACTGCACGGGCAAGCTCGCCATGGAAATCGGTGAAAAAGAGAAACGGATTGGTTTCACCGAACTCCTCGCCCATGAAGACAAGCGGCATCTGCGGATTGAGCAGAAGAATTGCCGTCAGCAGTTCCACTATATCCGGTTCCGCGAGCGCCGCGAGCCGTTCTCCCAAGGCGCGGTTGCCGATCTGATCGTGGTTCTGCAAGAAAGCGACAAAGGTCGATGGCGGCTGCCCGGCGCTTGGCTCGCCGCGCGGCTTGCCTTCCCTCGGGCTATAGGACTCGCCCTGATAGCAGAAGCCTTCCGCCAGCGCCCTTGCCAAATGGCTAACGGGATCATCCGCGAAGGCGGCATAGTAGCCGGAGCTTTCGCCTGTGGCGATGCAGTGGGCGGCATGATGAAAATCGTCGTTCCATTCGGCGGTGAAAAGCAGCGGGCTGTTCTGCTCATCGCGCGGATGAAGCGCAACGATGTTGCGCTCATCCTCCGTCATCAGGTGAATTTCCCGGCCGGAAAATTGCGCCCGGATGGCGGCTGCCATCTCTTCCAGGATGGGCGTTTCGCTTTCATCCTTGATCTGGTCGATGGCATCGAAACGCAGCCCATCGAAGCGGAATTCGTGGAGCCAGTAGAGCGGATTTTCGAGAAAGAAGGCCCGGACGGCAGGCTCCTCGAAGCGGATCGCAGGTCCCCAGGGCGTCTTCCGCCCAGGGTCGAAGAAATCCGGTGCGTAAGCGTTCAGATAGTTCCCGTCCGGACCGAAGTGGTTGTAGACCACATCGAGAAAGATCATCAGGCCACGCTGATGCGAAGCGTCCACAAGGCGCTTCAGGCCTTCCGCGCCGCCATAGGCCGAATGGGGACAATAAGGCAGAACGCCATCATACCCCCAGCCGCGCGTGCCGGAAAACTGCGCGACCGGCATGAGTTCGATCGCCGTAAAGCCTGCCGAGGCAATGTGGTCGAGCCTCTTCAGCACGCCACCGAAATTGCCCTCGGGCGTGAAGGCGCCGACATGCAGCTCATAGATGATGGCCTCTTCCCACGGGCGGCCTGTCCAGCTCTGTGACTGCCAGGCGAAGGCAGACGAAGTCAGTACGCTGGGGCCATGGACATCCGAAAGCTGCGCGCGGGAAGCTGGATCGGGAAACATCATGCCATCAGGCAGGATGAAACCGTAAGGTGTTCCTGCCGCAGCCCCCGACACCTCGAGCGAGAACCAGCCATCGTCCCGCCGCTCCATCGGGCGCTGCCAGCCGCCAAGGTCCAACCGTAGCTCCTCAAGCGCCGGGGCCCAGAGCCGGAAGAGAGCGGAACCGTCCGGACCAAGGCTTGCGCCCCAGGTGGTTCTGAAAGGTTCCCGGTTCATCGCAGGCGCCCTTCCAGTACGGCCATGGAGCGATCCGCGAGCTCGAACGTGTGCGGAACGCGCATCGCTTCCCAAACGGGCCAGCGGCCGTTGTCCGTGCGCATGACCAGCTTCCATCCGGCCGCACCCAGTTCGGACGCAAGCGAAAATTCCACCGGCTCGTGAAACCCGTTGATGAGGAGGAGGATGCACTGCCCCCGCTCGTCGCAGTGCAGGAGGCCGAGGCTTCGCAGGTCGGGATTGGTCCAGTCCTCGTCCGTCATCGGCTCGCCCGAGGGGCGCAGCCAGGAGACATCCTTGAACTTGTCCGCGATCATGTCGCCGTGCAGGAAGCGTTTGGTACGCAACCGCGCGCGCGCTTTCCGATAAAGGATCAGCCGGCGCACGAACTTCAGGAATTCCTCGTCCTCCGGCTCGTACCCTTCCCAGGGTAGCCAGTTCATCTCATTGTCCTGGCAGTAGGCGTTGTTGTTGCCGTGCTGGGTGCGGCCCACCTCGTCGCCCATCAGAAGCATGGGCGTGCCTTGCGACAGGAACATGGTGGCTATCGCATTGCGGCGCATCCTGTCCCTCAAGGCGCGGATCTCGGGATCGTCCGTCGGTCCCTCTGCGCCGCAATTCCAGCTTCGGTTGTCGCTGTGCCCGTCACGGTTTTCCTCCTGATTGGCCTCGTTGTGCCGCTCGTTGTAGGAATAAAGGTCCTTCAGCGTGAACCCGTCGTGAGCGGTGACGAAATTGATGCTCGACCAGGGTTTTCGCCCACGCTTGTCGAACAGGGAGGCCGACCCCAAAAGGCCGCTCGCCAGGCTGGGCGCCACATGCTCGTCACCGCGCCAGAAGGACCGCACCCAATCGCGATAGGCGCCGTTCCACTCGGCCCAGCCAGGAGGGAAGTTGCCGAGCTGATAGCCGTCGGGGCCCAGATCCCAAGGCTCCGCGATCAATTTGACGCGCGATAAGACCGGGTCCTGCCGCAAGGTGTCGAAGAAGACGGATGACGGCTCGAAATTGTCCCGTTCCCGGCCGAGCGCGGTGGCAAGGTCGAAGCGGAAGCCGTCGACATGACATTCCTCGACCCAGTAGCGGAGCGAATCCATGACCATCTGCAGCACGCGCGGATGCTTGAGATTGAGCGTATTGCCGCAGCCGGTGGTGTCGTAATAGTAGCGCGGGTCGTCTCCGAGGATGTAATAGCTGGCATTGTCGAGGCCGCGGAAGGAGAGCGTCGGCCCCATTTCATTGCCCTCGGCCGTGTGATTGTAGACCACGTCGAGGATGACCTCGATGCCCGCCTCGTGCAGCTTGCGCACCATGCGCTTGAACTCATGGAGTCCGCCGCCGGGCGAGATGTAGCGCGGCGCAGGCGCAAAGAAGCCGATCGTGTTGTAGCCCCAGTAATTTGTCAGCCTTTTCTCGACGAGATAGCGGTCGTCGAAAAAGGCCTGCACGGGCAAGAGTTCGATGGCCGTAATGCCGAGCTTCACGAGATAGTCGATGACGCGGGAGTCGGCGAGACCGCCGAAGGTGCCGCGCAGCTGCTCCGGCACCTTTGGATGAAGGGCCGTCATGCCCTTCACATGGGCTTCGTAGATGATGGTGTCGGGCCAGGCGGTCTGCGGCCGCACGTCGTTGCCCCAGGTGGCGGCGGTGTCCGTCACCACACATTTGGGCATGACGAAGGCGGAGTCGCGCCGGTCCATCGAGAGATCGAGCCGGGGCGAGCCGACGCGGTAGCCGAAACAGGCGTCGTGCCAGCGCAGGTCGCCCAGAAGCAGCTTGGCATAGGGATCGATCAGAAGCTTGGCCGGATTGAAGCGGTGGCCATTGGCGGGATCGTACGGTCCATGGGCGCGCAGCCCGTAAACCTGGCCGGGCCTCAAATCGGGGAAATAGCCGTGCCAGACTTCATGGGTGTATTCGGGCAGCGGAACACGGCGGATTTCCCGCTTACCCTTGGCATCGAAAAGGCAAAGCTCGATCTTCGAGGCATGCGCCGAAAAGACGGCGACATTCACGCCGGAGCCGTCCCAGGTGGCGCCGAGAGGGTAAGGAAGGCCGGCTTCGACGCGCAATATGAAGTCCTTTCGTCAGTTCTCGCCCGCCAGCACGATGGCGGCTAGCGGCGGCAGCCTGAGCCGCACCGAGGCCGGCCGGCCGTGCCAGGGTTCTTCTTCCGCCTGAACGGTTTCGTTTAAGATGCCGGAGCCGCCATACCGGGGATGGTCGCTGTTCAGGACTTCACGCCACCGCCCGCCGTGCGGCAGGCCGATGCGGAAATCTTCGCGGACCACCGGAGTGAAATTGCAGGCCACAACCATGGGCGGCGCTTCCGATGCCTTTCTTATATAAATGAAGACACTAAGCTCGGGACTGGAGGCGTCGATCCATTCGAAACCCATAGGATCGCAGTCCAACTCGTGCAGGGCCGGATGGTTCCGGTAGAGCGCGTTGAGATCGCGGATGAGTTCGCTCACGCCGCGATGCATGGGGTCATCCAGATGATGCCAATCGAGGCCCCGATCGTGGTTCCATTCGCGCTCCTGCGCGAACTCGCCTCCCATGAAGAGAAGCTTCTTGCCCGGATGGGTCCACATGAAGGTGAGGTAGGCCCGCAGGTTCGCGAACTTCTGCCAGCGGTCACCGGGCATGCGCCCGATCAGGGAGCCTTTGCCGTGCACCACCTCATCATGGCTGAGCGGCAGGATGAAGTTTTCCGAAAACGCATAATGCAGGCCGAAGGTCATCTGGTTGTGATGATGTCTGCGGTAGACCGGTTCACGCCCGATATAGTCGAGCGTATCGTGCATCCAGCCCATGTTCCATTTGTAGCCGAAGCCCAGCCCGCCGGCGTAAACCGGGCGGGAGACGCCTGGAAACGCGGTCGATTCCTCTGCGATGGAGGTCGCGCCTTCGTGGCGGGAGAACAGGGCGATATTGGTGTCGCGCAGGAAGGCTATCGCTTCCAGATTTTCATTGCCGCCGTGAATATTGGGCACCCAGTCGCCGGGTTCGCGGCTGTAATCCAGATAGAGCATGGAGGCGACGGCATCGACCCTCAGGCCATCCACGTGATAGCGGTCGAGCCAGAAGAGCGCGTTCGCGGTGAGAAAATTCGCGACCTCCCGCCGGCCGAAATTGTAGATGAGCGTGTTCCAATCGCGGTGGAAACCGAGTCGGGGATCGGCATGCTCGTAGAGGGCCGTGCCGTCGAAATTGGCAAGCCCATGCGCGTCCGAGGGAAAATGGGCAGGCACCCAGTCGATGATGACGCCGAGGCCATCGCTATGGCAGCGGTCGACGAAACGGGCAAAATCCTCCGGCGCGCCGAAGCGGCTTGAGGGAGCATAGAGCCCGATCGGCTGGTAGCCCCAGGAGCCCGAGAAGGGATGTTCGCTTACGGGCAGGCATTCGATATGGGTGAAACCCAATCCCTTCACATAGGGAATGAGCGCGTCAGCCAACTCCGTATAGGAAAGATAGCTCCCATCTTCGCGTCTTCGCCAGGAACCCAGATGCACCTCGTATATCGAGATCGGCGCGGTCCGGTCGTTCCGCACGGGCCGCGCCCGCATCCATGCCACGTCCTGCCAGCCATATTCCTGCAGCCCGTGGATGACGGAAGCCGTGGCGGGCGGCAGTTCGGATGCGAAGCCGAGCGGGTCGGCCTTCAGCGGCAGCACCTCACCATGCGCGCCGATGATCTCGTATTTGTAGATTTCTCCCACTCCCACATCAGGGATGAAGATTTCCCATACGCCGATGCCCGGATGCAGGCGCATGGGATGGCGTCGGCCATCCCAGTGGTTGAAATGGCCGACCACGCTGACGCGGGAGGCGTTCGGCGCCCACACGGCAAAGCGCGTGCCGGCGACACCATCGAAGCTCATGGGATGAGCGCCCAGCACCTCATAAAGGCGCATGTGCCGCCCTTCACCGATCAGATGCCGGTCGAGCTCGCCAAGCATGCTTGGAAAGCGGTAGGGGTCCTCCTCCTCCCAGCTCTCGCCTTCACGCGTAAAGCGAAGCCGGTACCGCGGCACCTCGTCCGTGTTTGAGATCAATCCCTCGAAGAAGCCGCGCGCATGACGCTTCAAAAGCCGGCCTAGCACCTTGCCCGTTTGTGGATCGACTGCCTCCGCCGTCTCGGCCTCCGGCCGCAACACGCGCAGCACAATGCCCGCCGGGCTTTTGTGTGGTCCCAGAACCGCAAAGGGATCACTGTAGCGCCCGGCCACCAGCGCGCCGATCGCATGGGCATCATCGAGCCGCCAGGCGGCGATGTCCGCCGTCTCGCTCAATCGGCCCTCCCCTCGATGAGGTCGAGCAGACCCTGGATCGGAATGCCGACCCAATCCGGGCGGTTGGAAAGCTCGTAATTGATTTCGTAGAAGCCCTTCTGGAGCAGGAAGAGATTCAGGAGCAGCCCTTCCCGCTCCTCGCGCTCTGCATCGGGGCTTTCGGTCGCGGAGAAATACCCTCCCAGGAACTCGGCTGTCATGCGCTCGCGCCAGCGCCGGGCCAGCGCGCCGTAGTCCCGGGCCTGATCGGGAAGGCGCGCGCCCACCTGCCGGGCTGCGGCCCAGGCCACATAGTCGAAGGAGCGCAGCATGCCCGCCACATCGCGCAGGGGCGAGCTCTTGGCGCGCCGCTCGGCAAGGGTGCGGCGCGGTTCTCCTTCAAAGTCAATGATGTACACCTCCTGCTGCGCGATCAGCACCTGACCGAGATGATAGTCGCCGTGAATGCGCGTCTTGCGGCCCCATGGCTTCATGCGCCGCAACGCCGTCAAACGCTTTTCGACTTCAGGCAGGAGCGAAAGCAGGGAGTCGGCGCTTTCGGCAGCGCTCGCCGGCAGGTTCCCGCCTGCCCGCAGCAAGGCCGCGCGCGCAGCGGCAAGCTCGGCCCTGGTCTCTCTCACCCACTGCTCAATGTCGGCGCGGCGGACAGGCTCGGAGCGGAAGGCCTCCATGTCCGTCTTCACGGCGAAGGCGGCATGCATTCCGCCCGTGCGCTCGCCAAGCTTGCGGACGAGATCGAGCGGATAGAGAAAGCTCATCGGGCCGCCATCCGGCGTGGCCGCACCGTCGGCAGGCGGTGCGAGAATCTCATCCTCGATTTGGCGCTGCAGCGCGTGGAGGAAGACGGTCCAGGCATCGCCCTGATTTTCGACAAAGGCCGAAACGCTGGCGAGCACCGTGTTTTCACCCGCCTCGTCCTCGAAGGTCACCATGCCCAGAAAGGCTGGTGTGTACGGATATCCCGCATCCTCCGTCAGAAAGCGGGCAACCTCCACCTCCGGCTGTTCGCCCGGGCGCAGCCGGCGGAAGATCTTCATGAGCGCCTGGCGCCCGAAGGCGATCGACACGTTGCTCTGCTCGCCCTGAAGCGGCAGGGAAGGGTCTTCAAAGCGCATGGAGGCAAGCCTTTCACTGCCATGAAAGCGCAAAACACCTCCAGGCAAGGAAAGTTCTCCCCCCTGCTGCATGCGCCGCATCAGCTCCGAAGCCAGGCGATCGTCATAGGAGCCGTCGATCAGCGCCCCAAGCTGTGCGCCCTTGCGCACGCGCGCAACCGTCGCTGAAAGCTTGGGCGCGCCGAACTGAACATTTTCCTCGCCCCAGAGAATGCTCAAGGGCAGCAGATAGTGCTGCCGGCCGGAGGCGAGCTCCACCTCGACAATCGAAAGCAACCCCGCCTCCTCATCCAGCTTCGCGATCTCACGGATGGCGGTGCCTGCGATTGCCTCGCCCTTGGCGCCGAACCAGCGCTGCCGCTCCAGGAACTGTGGGAGCACGTCCCGTTCAAGTTGCCTGCGCTCGCGTCCTTCCAAAGCCCTTTCGATATTGCCGCCGATCAGCGTCAGCGTGACGAATTCGGGTAGAGGCTCGGGCACGTTTGAATGCCAGTCCGGCGCCTGCGCCTGACTGGCCAGCACGAACCAGAACGTGCCGTATCCGGAGAGCGTGAGCATGTAGGGCAGCTCGCCGATGGGCGGGAAAGGCGACTGGCTCACAAGCTCCACCGGGACGCAGCCGCGATGCCTGGAAAGATCGAGCTCCACCGCCTGCGCCGAGCGGGAGAGATTGACGACACAGAGAAGCGTTTCGGCTCCGTCGCTGCGCGTATATGCTAGGATGCGGCGGTTGCGCGGGTAGAGCATCGTGAAGTCGCCGCGCCCGAAGGCAGGGTGCTGCTTGCGCACGGCGATCATGCGGCGGATCCAGTTGAGCAGCGAGGATGGGTCCGCCTCCTGCGCCTCCACATTGATGGTCTGATAGCCGTAGACGGGGTCCATGATCGGCGGCAGGTAGAGCATCTGCGGATTGGCGCGGGAGAAGCCGCCATTGCGGTCCGGCGACCACTGCATGGGCGTGCGCACGCCGTCGCGGTCCCCCAGATAGATGTTGTCGCCCATACCGAGCTCGTCGCCATAATAAACGACGGGCGTGCCGGGCATGGAAAGCAGAAGCGCGTTCATCAGCTCGATCTTGCGCCGGTCGTTCTGCATGAGCGGCGCAAGGCGGCGGCGGATGCCGAGATTGATACGCGCGCGCACATCCTCCGCGTAGGTGCGCCAGAGATAATCCCGCTCCTGATCCGTGACCATTTCCAGCGTCAGCTCGTCGTGATTGCGCAGGAAAATGGCCCACTGGCAGCTTTCGGGGATTTCCGGCGTCTGGCGCATGATGTCGGAGATCGGGTGCCTGTCCTCCTGCGCCAGCGCCATGTAGATGCGTGGCATTAGCGGGAAGTGGAACGCCATGTGGCATTCGTCCCCCTCGCCGAAATAGGGGCGCGTGTCCTCCGGCCACTGATTGGCTTCGGCCAAAAGCATGCGGTCGGGGTAGCGCTCGTCCAGCGCCTTCCTGATCGTTTTCAGGATTTCGTGGGTTTCGGACAGGTTCTCGTTGTTCGTGCCGTCGCGCTCCACCAGATAGGGGATCGCATCCAGCCTCAGGCCATCCACGCCCATGTCGAGCCAATAGCGCATGACCTTGATGACCTCGTCGAGAACGCGGGGGTTGTCGAAATTGAGGTCAGGCTGGTGGGAATAGAACCGGTGCCAGAAGAACTGGCCGGCCACCGGATCCCAGGTCCAGTTGGATTTTTCCGTGTCCAGAAAGATGATGCGCGTTTCGGGATAACGTTCGTCGTCATCGTTCCAGACGTAGAAGCCGCGCGCGGCGGACCCCTTTTTCGCATGGCGGGCGCGCTGGAACCACGGGTGCTGGTCGGAGGTGTGATTGATGACGAGTTCGGTGATGACCCGGATGCCGCGCCGGTGCGCCTCCGCCACGAAGCGGCGGAAATCGCGCATCGTGCCGTAGGCGGGATTGATCGAACGGTAGTCGGCTATGTCGTAGCCATCGTCCCGCAGAGGCGAGGGATAGAAGGGCAGAAGCCAGATGGCGTTTACCCCCAGCCGCTCGATATAGTCGAGCCGCTGCAAAAGGCCGTTGAAGTCCCCGATGCCATCACCATTGGAATCGTGAAAGGCCTTGATGTGAAGCTGGTAGATGATCGCATCCTTGTACCAATCGGACTGCTGCGCGGCGCTGGAGGCCTCTGCCGGCGCCGCCTCATCGCCCGGGATTGCCACGCCCGTCTTGCCGAACGCATTCATCGGCGTCCTCCCGGCGCGATCAGGCGCCAGGCCATATAGGTGCGTTGGCGCGGATCGAAGAACATGTGCTGCATCTTGCCGGTCCAGGCGAAGGGCTCTCCCGTCACCAGATCCTCGGCCTCGATGGTCGCATCGTCGGGCAGGCCGAACTCCCACAGGGGCACCTCGAAATGCGCCCCCTGCGGATTGTGCGGGTCGAGGTTGACGGCAAACAGCAGAAAGTTGGACAGGTCGTCCGTGAACTTGCCGTAGTAGAGGATGCTGTCGTTCCAGGCGTTGTAGAATTTCAGGTTGGTAAACTGCCTCAGCGCCGGGTTTTCGCGCCGCAGCCTGTTTACGAAAGCGATATCGGTTTTGATATTGCCCGCGCGGTCCCAGTCCCAGGCGCGGATCTCGTATTTTTCTGAGTTGAGATATTCCTCGCGGCCCGGAAGCGCCTCCGCCTCGCAGAGCTCGAAACCGCTATAGACGCCGTAGTTTCCGCCCAGCGTCGCCGCCAGAAACAGCCGGACCTGAAAGCCGGCTCGCCCACTCGTCTGCAGGTAGAAGGGGTTGATGTCCGGCGTGTTTACGAAAAAATTGGGCCGCATATAGTGGCGGCATTCCTCGCGCGTAAGCTCCGAGAGGTATTCTGTCAGCTCCTGCTTCGTGTTGCGCCAGGTGAAGTAGGAATAGGACTGGTTGAAGCCCACCTTGGCGAGCCGCTTCATCATCTTCGGCCGGGTGAAGGCCTCCGAAAGGAAGATCACGCCGGGGTCGACCGCGCGCACCTCCTCGATCAGCCATTCCCAGAAGGGCAAGGGCTTGGTATGCGGATTGTCCACGCGGAAGATGCGCACGCCCCTTGCCAGCCAGAACAGCACCACATCGCGCAGGGCATGCCAGAGGCCGGGAAGCGCCTGCCGGTAGAAATGGACGTTGACGATATCCTCATATTTCTTGGGTGGGTTCTCGGCGAACTTGATGGTGCCGTCGGGCCGCCAGTCGAACCATTCCGGATGCTCCCTGATCCAGGGATGGTCGGGTGAGCACTGGATGGCAAAGTCGAGCGCGATTTCGAGCCCATGATTGCGCGCGGCCTCCACAAGGCGGGCAAAGTCGTCGAAGGTGCCGAACTCGGGATGGATGGCATCGTGCCCGCCCTCTTCCGATCCGATGGCATAGGGGCTGCCGGGATCGTCCGGCCCTGCGTGAAGCGCGTTGTTGCGGCCCTTCCTGTTCGTTCGGCCAATCGGATGGATGGGCGGAAAATAAAGCACGTCGAAGCCGAGGCCGCGCACATAGGGAAGGCGCCGGATCACGTCGTCAAACGTGCCGTGGCGCTGGGGATCGTCCGACTGGGAGCGGGGAAAAAGCTCGTACCAGGCGGAAAAGGCCGCCTTCTCCCGGTCTACGAAAACAGGAAAGCTGGTGTCGGACCGCGTGAGATTCGCGCGGGGACCGAGGCGGCGCATGAACACGGCCATATCCTCGCTCATGAGCACGGCAAGCCGGTCGCCCTCCGAGGCGGAAACGGCCATCTCCTCAAGCAGCACTTCCAGCGCCCGGCGCTCCTCGCGGGAAGCGCCGTCCTGGAGCTCAAGCGCCTGTTGGGCAAGGCCCCTGCCCTCCTCCAGCTCGAGGGCAATGCTCTGGCCCGCCTCGTGCTTTTTCGCCGTGTCCAGGCGCCATGTGGCGAACAGGTCGCGCCAGGAGAGAATGGCGAACTCGTAAGGCCCCGGCTCTTCGAAGACGAGCGTGCCGCGCCAGCGGTCATTGCCGAGATGGCGCATGGGCGTCTCCGCCCAGCCCGATCCGCCACGACGGCGGAAAAGCAGCGCCGCTGCGATCGCCTCATGGCCGTCGCAGAAGATGTCCGCCTCCACACGGAACGGCTCGCCCACGATCGCCTTGGCGGCGAAGCGGCCGCCATCGACCGTGGGTTCCACGGCCTCGATGGCGATGCGGCTTGAAGCCAGCCTGCTGAGGAGCGTCGGGCCGGGACGATTCATTTTGTCTCTGGCGCTCTCTTGTGAAGTCTCTGCGCTCTCTGGCGGGAAAGTTCCCTCTCGGCGCTTCAACGTCGCGGATCGCGCGCAGGTTCCCGGAGCGAGGCGGCGTTATCTCGGAGCCGCGCTATTAACACTCGTCATCCCGCAAGCCGCGAAACATCCACCGGTCATCCCGGAGCCGCGGAGCGGCTCCGGGGCTTGACCGGAACAGTCGCGGCTCGCCGCTTCCTGCGTCCGGCAGTCGGCTGTCGATCGCTGGACACGGGACGGAGAGAGACTACACCCCGCCCCAGATCGCCTCGGCCGTTTTGACCACCAGTTCCAGCTTCCGCTTCTGGTCATCCTCGGTGATCAGATTGCCCTCCTCTGTCGAGGAGAAGCCGCATTGGGGCGCGATGCCGAGCTGGTCGAGATCGGCATACTTGCTTGCCTGGTCGAATTTGCGCTTCAGATCGTCCAGCGATTCCAGCTCAGGCACCTTGGTGCTGATGAAGCCCGGCATCACGCGCTTCTTGCCCTTGGGCAAAAGGCGCAAGGGTTCGAGTCCGCCGGCGCGCTCCGTGTCGTATTCCATGAAGTAGATGTCCACGCCGGTCTTGTTGAAGATGGCGTCCGCCGCCGGATCGTAGGCGCCTTCCGCCACCCAGGTGGACTTGAAGTTGCCGCGGCACATGTGCATGCCGATCAGCATGTCTTCCGGCCGGTCCTTGATCGCCTCGTGCATCATCCAGGCATAGCGGTCGATCAGCCAGTCCGGGTCGAGGCCCTCGGCCCGCTTCTCCTCGCGGATCTTGGGATCGCAGAGATAGGCGAAGTAGATGTCGTCCATCTGCAGATAGCGGCATCCGGCTTCGTAGAACTTCCGGACCGCCTTGGCGTAGGTGCGGGCGAGGTCGGCGAAAAGCACCTCGACATCCTTGTACTCGGGATGGCGCACATCCGTCTTGGCCACACGGAAATGGCAGCAGCTCGGGCCGGGGATGGAGATCTTCGGCGTCACTTTCGTGACCGACGCCAGATATCTGAAATGATCCAGCATCGGATGGTCGTCCGGGAAGTCGAGCTTGCCATTGATCACCGGGAAGACCGGCCGCACGCTCGCCCCGTGGAACTGCAGGCCCTGCTCGCCCGCGCGCTCCTCGAGGTCCATTCCGGTGAGCCCGCCCATGAAGTCATAGTGCCAGAAGGAGCGGCGCATCTCCCCGTCCGTCACCGCCTTGAGCCCGATATTCTGCTGCATCTTGACCACGTCGACGATAGCCGCATCCTCGACGTTCTTCAGCTCCTCGGCCGTGATGGACTTTTCCTCGAAGAACTTCCTGCGCGCCTCCTTTACCGGGACGGGGCGCAGCAGCGAGCCCACATGGTCTGCGCGATAGGGCGGTGTTTCTGTTGTCATGGCGTCCTCGCTGTTCGGCTGAAGGCGGACGGCCGTCCGCGATGGTTTCCGTTCTATCCATTTCGGCAGGCCCGTGCAAAGGGTGACGGGGCTGTGTGCGCAGGTTCCGCCCCTTTCACATTTGCGCACGGGGCGCTAGGGTCCGGCTGCTGCGATTCACCGGGAGGCGACGGGCAATGATCATAAACCAGGAGGAAATGGAAGCGGGTCACTTCGTGGGACGGGTCTGGCGGCCGGATGCCGGAGGTCCCGCGGTCGTGGCGCTGCGCAAGGGGCGCGTGATCGACATCACCACACGCGAGACACCCACGATGCGCGACCTCTTGGAACAGGACGATCCCGTTTCGCTGGCCGACGGTACGGCGGGCGAAGATCTCGGCTCGCTGGAGGAGATCGCCCGGAACTCAGCCGAAGGGCGTGCAGGCCCGGACCGCGTCCATCTTCTGGCTCCCTGCGATCTTCAGGCCGTGAAGGCCTGCGGCGTGACCTTCGCCCGCTCCATGATCGAGCGCGTCATCGAGGAGAAGGCCGCCGGTGACCCAGAAAAGGCGGAGGCGATCCGCAAGCGGGTGACAGCCATCATAGGCGAAAGCCTGAGAAGCCTCGTTCCCGGTTCGCCGGAGGCGATGCGGGTCAAGCAGGCCTTCATCGAGGAAGGTGTCTGGTCGCAATATCTGGAGGTCGGCATCGGGCCGGATGCGGAGGTCTTCACGAAGTGCCAGCCCATGTCGTCGGTGGGTTGGGGCGCGGCGGTCGGACTGCATCCCATTTCCCGCTGGAACAATCCCGAGCCGGAGGTGGTGCTGGCGGTGGACAGCCGCGGCGCCGTGAAGGGCGCGACGCTCGGCAATGACGTGAACCTGCGCGACGTGGAAGGCCGTTCGGCGCTGCTTCTGGGCAAGGCCAAGGACAACAATGCCTCCTGTTCCATCGGCCCTTTCATCCGCCTGTTCGATGACAGCTACGGCATTGACGACGTGCGCAACGCGGAGCTTGAGCTTGTCGTGAAGGGTGAGGACGGCTTTGTGCTCAATGGCCGAAGCTCCATGAAGGAGATCAGCCGCGACCCGCTTGACCTCGTGTCCCAGACGCGCGGACGCCACCACCAGTATCCCGACGGCTTCGTCCTGTTCCTGGGCACGCTGTTTGCGCCCGTCGAAGATCGCGATGCGCCGGGGCAGGGCTTCACGCACAAGCCGGGGGATGTGGTCACCATTTCCAACCAGCAGTTGGGCGCTCTCGTCAACACGGTGCGGCTCTCCACCGAATGCCCGGAATGGACCTTCGGCACCTCCGCCCTGATGCGCAATCTCGCGGCGCGCGGCCTTCTTTAGGCCGGCGCCTCTGCCAAAGACGGAACATTCCACTTCCCGGATTGTTTGCCCCGCGCAGGCGGCGGGCGGATTTGCGCCGCCGTCTTCCCCGGAATCGCGGTTGATGAGGAAGCGTCTCCGCCTGCCTTTGACGTAGCAAGATTTCCGACATCGGGCAGGCAAGACGGAGCGGCACGGAATGAACTCGAACTTTCAGCCGGGCGACATCGCGCGACGGATCGTCGAACTCGGCCCCTGGTTCCAGAACATGAAGATCGGCGGCGTCGAGACCGCACCGGACCATTTTCTGGGCGACTATCCCACCTGCAAGTGGAACAGCTTCCGGCACGTCATCCCTGAGGATCTTGAAGGCCGCACCGTTCTGGATATTGGCTGCAATGCCGGCTTCTATGCCATCGAAATGAAGCGGCGCAATGCCGGCCATGTGGTCGGCATCGACACCGATCCCCACTATCTGCGCCAGGCCGCCTTTGCGGCGGAGCAGGCAGGGATCGAGCTGGAACTGCGCCAGATGTCGGTCTACGAAGTGCCGCGCCTTGAGGAACGCTTCGATCTCGTTCTTTTCATGGGCGTGCTCTATCACTTGCGCCATCCGCTCCTCGCGCTTGATCTGATCCGCGAATATGTCGCGGGCGACATGATGCTGTTCCAGTGCCTGCAGCGGGGGTCCGACGCGGTTCCGTGGCTGGAGGAAGACTATCCCTTTTCCGAATGGGACGTGTTCGACCGTCCGGAATTCCCCAAGCTGCACTTCGTCGAACGTTCCTATTCGGCTGACCCAACCAACTGGTTCTTCCCCAATCGCGCGGCAGTGGAGGCGATGTTGCGCAACGCGGGATTTGCCATCGAGGCCCATCCGGAGCGGGAAGTCTATCTCTGCCGCAAGGCCGAACGGGGCTTCGCGGTCGATCCGCCGCCGATCTGAGGCGGCCGTGCACAGCCTGCCGCTTTCGACCGTCGCACGCGCCCCGGCTACCCGGACCGTAATCTCGACGCAGGCGGAGTGTTCGACCGAGGAATGGTGGGACCTGTGGCGGCGCGATCCTGAAGCCACGCCGTTTCACAGCCCCGGATGGCTGCTTCCCTGGCGCAGGCATTTCCCCGAAGGGGAGAGCGTGGTAGTTACCCTTCGCCAGGAGAGCAGGCTTGTGGGCCTCCTTCCGCTTTTCCGTCTCGACAGCAGGCTCGTGCTGTGGGGTGCAGGCACGTCCGACTGGCTCGGCGGCCTGTTCGATCCTGCGCTGGAAGGGCAGGCACTGAGCCGCGCATTGTCCGCGCTGGACGAGCCGCTCGACCTTTTCCAGCTTCCGCCAGCCTCCCTCCTGGCAAGCTGCCCTGTGCCTGAAGGCTGGGAGGAGCGGAAAGGTCTTTCTGAAAGCAGTCCTGCGCTCTCCCTTCCCACACGCCTCAGCGCCAACATGCGCCAGAACCTCGCCTACTATCGCCGTCGCGCGGCACGTCTTGGCATTGGCGTGCAGGCAGGCACGCCGGAGCACATAAGGGATTTGGCGGCCCTGCACACGCGCCGCTGGCATGAGCGCGGGCAGCCGGGCGTCTTTGCCGATCCGCGTTTCCTGGCCTGGCAGGAAGAGGTCGTGCCCCTTATCGAGGAAGCCGGGTTTTTGCGCCTTTATGTCGTGCAGCTGGAAGTGACGGTCGTCGCCGTCATCTACGTTCTGGCGGCCAAAGGCCGCGCCTTCTACTTCATCGGTGGCTTCGATCCGGCTCATGGCAGGCTCGGACTTGGCACGATCCTGGTGGGGCACGCCATTGCCGAGGCGGAGCGTGCGGGCATGACCTCTTTTGATTTCCTGCGCGGGCAGGAGAGCTACAAATACCGCTGGGGTGCGGTCGATCGGCCGTCACATGCGCGCTATCTCGCGCCAAGGCAGAGGATGGCACAAGAATGACTGCGCTCGGGCTGGGCGAAGAAAATATCGCCATATGACCTTACCGGAATCCGGCCCCATTGGGGAGTCGTGAAGGCGGTGATTGCCTCCAACGGGAAGCCGGAAAACGCCGCGGCCCGTGCAAGCATCTACTCTGGAACAATCGCGAAAGCCGCCTGTTTGGGACCCGCCGGACGGGCGTCAGTCGGCCGGCTTAATTGCCCTGGCGGCGTCAGCCCCGGAAACGGAGAGCAGGACATGCAGGAGGCTCAGTTGCGCGTGGGGATCGTTGGCGTCGGTAATTGTGCCTCCTCCTTCGTCCAGGGCCTGGCCTACTACGGCGGCATGCACTCCAACAAGCCCATACCCGGGATCATGAATGCCGAAATCGGCGGCTATGCGATCGACGATATCGTCATCAGCTCCGCTTTCGATGTCAGCGCCTCGAAGGTCGGCCGTGACGTTTCGGAGGCGATCTTCGCAGAGCCGAACAACACGTGCCGCTTTGCCGATGTGGAACCCACGGGTGTGATTGTTCAGCGCGGCCCGACGCTGGACGGCATCGGCAAATATCTCCACGAGGAGGTCATCGAGTCGGGCGAACCTGAAGCAGATGTGGCCGAAGTTCTCGCGCGAACCAAGACCGATGTCGTCGTGTCCTATCTCCCCGTAGGCTCGGAAGAGGCCGCGCAATGGTATGCCGCTCGGGCCTTGGAGGCCGGCTGTGCCTTCGTCAACTGCATGCCAGTCTTCATCGCGTCGCGGCCCGAATGGCGCAGAAAGTTCGAGGACCGTGGGCTGCCGATCATCGGCGACGACATCAAAAGTCAGGTGGGCGCCACGATCGTGCACCGCGTGCTGACGAACCTTTTCCGCGAGCGCGGCGTGCGCCTCGACCGCACCTACCAGCTCAATTTCGGAGGCAACACCGACTTCCTGAACATGCTGGAGCGGGAGCGGCTGGAATCCAAGAAGATCTCCAAAACGCAGGCCGTCACAAGCCAGCTCGGCCTGCCAATGGAAGCCGGCAATATTCATGTGGGGCCCAGCGATCATGTGCCCTGGCTTGCCGATCGTAAATGGGCCTATATCCGGATGGAAGGTACGACCTTCGGTGGCGTGCCGATCAATTGCGAAGTGAAGCTCGAGGTTTGGGACTCGCCCAACAGCGCCGGCGTGGTGATCGATGCCGTGCGCTGCGCCAAGCTTGCTATGGACCGTGGCGAGGGCGGGGCGCTGATCGGCCCCTCCAGCTACTTCATGAAGTCGCCGCCCAAGCAGTTCACCGATGCCGAAGCGCGCGCAAGGACGCAGCGCTTCATCTCCGGTGAGGAAACGGCGGCCGGCCTGCGGTCATGACCACCCTGGTGCACCTGCTTCGGCACGCCTCGCACGGCCACCTCGGTCGGGTGCTGACCGGCCGGCAGCCTGGGATACCGCTCACGCCAGCCGGACATGCCGAGGCGCAGGCGCTCGGGCGGCACATGGCCAAGCTGGGCGTGGACGTGCTCTTTACAAGCCCGCGACGCCGTGCGCGCGAATCGGCCTGGCATGTCGCCCGTGAAACCGGTGCGCTATGCCGTGTCGCCCCGGAGTTGGATGAGATCGACTTCGGCGACTGGACGGGCATGACTTTCGACGCTCTGTCGTCGGATCCAAGGTGGCGGCACTGGAATGAAGCCCGTGACATGGCCTCCACCCCCGCAGGCGAGACGATGCGCGATGTGGCGGCGAGGGTTGCCGGTCTGATCGGGCGCCTGCAGCGCGAGTTCCCGCACGGAGCTCTTGGATTGGTAACCCACAGCGACGTCATCAAGGCTACGATCTGTCACTATCAAGGCTGGTCGTTCAGCCGCGTGCATTCCTTCGAGATCGGACCGGCGACGGTTTCCACGCTCGCCCTGAGAGATGGCGGAAGCGATCTGATTGCCTGTAACGTCACGCCGGCCCCGGTTCACGCCGAGGAGGTGCCGGCATGAAGCTGGTGATTTTCGGCCTCACCATCTCGTCCTCATGGGGCAACGGCCACGCCACCCTGTGGCGCGGGCTGGTTCGGGCCCTGGCTCGGCGGGGCTGGCGCACCGTCTTCTTCGAGCGTGACGTTCCCTTTTATGCCGGGGCGCGCGACCTTCATGAAATCGAGGGCGGCGAGTTCCTGCTCTACGAGGAGTGGGAGGATGTTCTTCCTGCTGCCCGGCGCCATCTGGCTGAGGCCGATGTGGCGCTGGTGTCCTCCTACTGCCCGGACGGTATCGCGGCCACCGACCTGGTGCTGGACGCGCCACGGCCCATGCGCATCTTCTACGATCTCGATACGCCGGTGACGTTGTCGGCGCTGGGGCGCGGAGAGGCGACGAGCTATGTGGGGCCGTGCGGTCTCGGCGGTTTTGATCTGGTGCTGAGCTATACGGGCGGCCGGGCGCTGAACGCGCTTTGTACAAGGCTCGGTGCGCGGAGAGTGGCGCCGCTCTATGGGCATGTCGACCCTGATGTGCACCGGCCAACTGCGCCGAAGCCTCAATACGCGGCCGATCTGTCCTACATCGGCACCTACGCCGAGGATCGGCAGGCCGGGGTCGGCGCCTTTTTGCTGAAGCCCGCGCACCAGCGGCCCGATCTGCGCTTCGTCATAGCGGGCGCGCAATATCCGCATGATTTTCCCTGGCTCCCCAATCTCTTTTTCGTCCGGCATCTTCCCCCATCCGAACATCCGGCCTTCTACTCTGCTTCCCGCCTGACACTGAACGTCACCCGCCGCGTCATGGCCGATATGGGCTGGTGCCCTTCGGGGCGGCTGTTCGAGGCAGCGGCCTGCGGCGTCTCGGTCATCTCCGACTGGTGGGAGGGGCTCGACACCTTCTTCGAGCCGGGCCGCGAAATCCTCGTCGCTTCCAAATCGCAGGACGTGATCGCGGCGCTCGATATGGATCAGTCCGAATTGCAGCGCATTGCGAAGGCCGCGCGCGAACGCGTGCTTGGCGAACATACCTCGGATCATCGCGCGGAAGCGTTCGAGGCGCTGATCAACGAGATGGCCCCCGCCGCCACGGCGGCGCTGAGGGCGTAGGAGGCCCGCATGTGGGGAATCATACCAGCGGCGGGATGCGGAAGCCGGATACAGCCGCTCGCCTTTTCAAAGGAGCTGTTACCGGTCGGCAGCCGCCTGACGGAAGGCGGTGAGCGCCCCTGTGCGGTGAGCGAATATCTCTGCGAGCGCATGATCGCCGGCGGGGCGGACAAGCTCTGTTTCGTGATTGCGCCGGGAAAATCCGACATCCTGGAATATTACGGCAGCGGCTATGGGGGCGCTTCGATCGCCTATGTAGTCCAGCCCGAGCCTGCCGGCCTGTGCGACGCCATTTTTCGCGTCGCCGCGCTCACCGCGCCAGATGACCACGTTCTGGTCGGGCTGCCGGACACGATCTGGATACCGGCCGATGGCTACAAGGCGCTGCCGGACGGAGTTCTGTCCTTCCTGCTTTTTCCGGTTGACGATCCTTCCGCTTTCGACGCCGTCGAGACGGACGCGGCGGGCAATGTGCGCCGCATCGAGGTCAAGGAGCAGCATCCGTCAACAGGCTGGATCTGGGGTGCTTTCAAGATGCCCGCCGCCATCCTGCACGAGTTGAAGGCGCTGTGGGTAGAGCGGGATTGCATCGACGAATATGTAGGCACGCTCGTCAACGCCTGGCTGGAACGTGGCGGAAAGGCCGTGGGAGTGAGGGCGGGCCAGGCCTATGTGGATGTCGGCACGCTGGAAGGCTACCGCGCGGCCAGCGAACTCCTCCGGCAGAAAGCCGATCGCGCCGACGCGTCCGCCGCCGGCCTGCACGTTACCCGCGCGCCCGACGCACTCCGGCTGCAGCCGCAGAGGCGTGCGCCCTCTCTCCCGCTCAGTGAAACCGGACGAGGAATGAGACCATGATCGAAGCCGCGATGATCTGGAACGAGCCGAACAACAAGTCTCACTGGGACCCGGAAATCGATCCCGACTGGACCCTGTTTGCCGAAATGGCCATCGGTGCGGCCGATGCCATTGCCAGCGTCAATCCGGACGTCACTCGCGTCCTGGGCGGCATCTCGCCCATCGACGCGCTCTTCATCCGGAACATGCAAGGCAAGGGCGTGCTCGATCATTTGGATGCGGTTGCGGTGCATGGCTTCCCACTCGACTGGAACCTGTGGAAGGTCGACGAATGGCCCGACAAGCTGGATGAAATTCATGCCGTAACCGATCTACCCGTCTGGATAAGCGAGGTGGGTGTCTCGACTTTCGGAGCCGAGGAGGTTCAGCTTTGGGGTCTGCAGCGCACGGCGGAACTGATCAGCGGGCGCGCGCCACGCATCCAGTGGTACAGCCTCTTCGATCTGCCCCAGGCATGGGGCGCCACGACCCGCCACAAGGAGGCGGAAGGCTCATCCTATTACCGCCACTTCTATATGGGCCTCATCCGCGAGGACGGAACGCCCAAGCCCACGCTCGAGAAATTCGGCGACTACACACCTGAATTCGGCCTATGCCAGTGGTTTCACTTCGAAGATCCGCGCCTCGATGAAGCCGTCGCGTGGATGAAGCGCCTGGGCGTGAAGCATCTGCGCACTGGGCTTTCCTGGGCGGACAGCTTCCGTCCCAACGCGCTCGGCTGGTTCGACCGGCAGATGGAAAAGCTCGCCGATTTCGACGTCACGCTCACCTTCTGCTTCACGCCCGAGCATCGCGGCATTGCCCCGCATCACACGAGCGCGCCGCTGGTGCCGGAGGAGTTCGCGGCGTTCTGCGCCGCAATGATCGAGCGCTATGCGGGCCGTGCCGAGCACCGGATAAAGGGCGCGGCGTAACCCCATGTCTGCGGCCGGCAGTTGGACGATTCCCGCAGAGGCGGATTTGCTCCAGCGGCTGTGCGCACCCGGCAGGGATGTTTGCGACTGCCGCGACGTGATGATCGTCGCTGCGCACCCGGATGATGAAACCATAGCGCTCGGCGGCCAGCTTCACCGCATGGAAGGTGTCCGCATCCTGCACGTCACCGATGGCGCTCCGCTCGACATGGAGGATGCGCGCGCCTGCGGCTTCGGGAGGCGCGAAGACTATGCCGATGCCCGGCGGAAGGAGCTGATCGCCGCCATGGCCCTGGCCGGCATGGACGGGGAACAACTTCTTTCCCTCGCCATGGCTGACAAGACCGTTCCATTCAGAATGGTCGAGCTTGCGCGGAAACTGGCCGTGATCTTTCTCGAATACCGCATAAGATGGGTCATTTCTCATGACTTCGAAGGCGGCCATCCCGATCACGACGCCACGGCTTTCGCTGTGCACGCGGCATGCCATCTCGTGCGGCAGGCCGGCGTGAGGGTACCAAAGGTGCTTGAATTTCCTCTCTACCATCTTCGGAAGGGCTGCCTCATCGTGCAGCGGTTCGCTTCGTCTGGAAAAGCCGCTGCAAGCCGTGAGCTGCCGCTGGACAACGCCGCAGCCGTCATGAAGCGGCGCATGCTTTCCCAATATCTCACGCAGAGGCGGACGCTGTCGCCCTTTGCCGCGGCGGAGGAGGAACGCTTGCGGCGCGCCTTGAAGCGCCGGTTTCTCGCTCTGCCCAATGGCGGGGAGGTCTACTACGCCTATTTCAACTGGGGTCTGCGGCCCGCCGATTGGCCTGCCCTGGCGGCGAGTGCAAGCCGCGAGCTGGATTTGCCGCAATGGCTCTGACGGTGCTCAGCATCGCCTACCCCTTCGCGCCCGTCGGGCCGGACGCGGTGGGCGGTGCCGAGCAGGTGCTCTCTGCGCTCGATCATGCATTGGTGAGTAACGGCCACCGCTCGCTCGTCATTGCCAGCGAGGGCTCTTCGACGGCTGGCCGGCTGATCGCCCTGCCGCCTGCACGCCAAGCGATCACTGAGCAGGTGCGCGAGCAGGTGTGGCAGGAACTGCGCCGGCTGATCGCCGCCGTGCTGGCTTCGGAGAAGGTGGACGTCGTGCACCTGCATGGCATCGATTTCCATGCCTATCTGCCCGATAGCGCATCGGCGATCGCCACGCTGCACCTGCCGCTCGCCTGGTATCCGGACTGGATTTTTCACCCGCGCCCGAATCTCTGGCTGCATTGCGTGTCGGAGGCGCAGCATCGCACCGCGCCCGCCGGCGCCAGCCTCCTGCCGCCCATCGCCAACGGCGTTCCGCAAAGGCTCTTCACGACACGTCAGCGGAAGCGCGGCTATGCCATGGTTCTAAGCCGCATCTGCCCGGAAAAGGGCATCCACATGGCGCTCCAGGCTTGTCACAAGGTCGGTCTTCCCCTTCTTATCGGCGGGCAGGTCTTTCCCTATGAGGCGCACGAACGTTATTTCACCGAGGAGGTGGAGCCGCTTCTTGATGGTCGCCGCCGTTTTCTCGGACCGCTCGGCTTTGACCGCAAACGCCGCCTGCTTGCGGCGGCGCAATGCGTGCTGGTGCCCAGCCTTGTGGCTGAGACCAGTTCGCTCACGGCCATCGAGGCACTTGCCTGCGGTACGCCGGTCGTCGTTTTCCCGAACGGCGCTCTGCCGGATGTCATTGAGGAGGGGCGGACTGGCTATGTCGTCCGGAATGTCGAGCAGATGGCGGAGGCGATTGCGGCGGCCGCGAGCCTGAATCCTTCGGACTGCCGGGCGGCTGCGGCACGGCGTTTCCCGCCCGGCCGCATGGAACAGCTTTATCTGGAGCTCTACCAGTGTATCGCCGGCGTGAAAGATTTGCCCCGCCGCGCCGAATGGGGCGCGACGGGGCGGGGCAGGGAGCTTGTTTGACCGCTATCAGAACTTTCCGACGAGATTGAGGAAGACGCCCTGATCGTCCAAAGTGAGGTCCCTCAGGTCGTCGGAGAAGCGGCCAAAATTGTATCCGACGCCGACCTTGAAGTTGTTTCCGACGTGCCGGTAAACGGCGGCAAGCGCGCCGTATTCGGTCGTATCCGCCTCCGGCATGTGCAGCACGCGCCCTTCCAGCAGCAGATCCCACCTTTTGATCATGTGGAGATCGGCGCGCAGGATGCCAAGATGGGCGGAGGACTCCTGCCATTCGTTCTCGAATGTCGTGCCGGCGCCGCCATTCGTGCGGTAGCGGACTTCGCCGATGCGGAAGCCGTATTTGGCGCCCAGCGTCAGCCACGGCGTGACATCGAAATTGGCGTCGGCGGAGAGGATGTGGCTGCGCTGGGCCGGTGCGTACATGTCTCCCGTCGCCGCGCCGATGAGCTGATTGTTGCCGGGCAGGTCATAGAGCCAGGTGTATTTGAACAGCGCGTTCAGCCTATCGTTATCTACCGGCCGCCAAGCATAGCCGACGGAGGTTTCAACATAGTCCGTGTCGGCAAAGGAGGTGGAGGCCGACTGGGAATCCGACAGCACCGCATCGATCTTCGCGATGAGCCGTCCGCTCTCTCCCGCTTTCCAGGACACGCCGCCGGTAAACAGATAGGTGTTCTGGTCGCGGGAGGCGTTGTCCGAGCGCTCGATCCTGACTTCGCCGCGTAGGCGCGCTGTCAGGCCGGACTCCTCGTTCTTGTAGGCCAAGGCGAGAGAGGGCGAGTAACGGTCGAAGTCCTCATTCTCCACGCCTGCGCTGTTGACCGTATCGTCCTGCACGCGGCCGATCTCCAGCCCGGCATCGACAGTCCAGGCTTCATCGGGCGTGTAGATGACGCCGTAGGTCTGAGTGAGCGTCTTGCGCTCGCCGAACATGTCGTAGTTCGACTCGTTATAGGCAGAGGCGAACTCGCTGATTTTTCGCCTGAGCCCCGCCACGACGACGCCCTTGTCGGTGCCGAAGAGATCGTAGTTGCGATCGAGGTCGAACGCTCGGTCAGGGTCGAGCCTGTAGCCGAGGTAGTAATGATCGTCCGCGGTCGGATCATAGGTAAGCCCCGCCAGCGCGCCGAGCCCATGCGTGCCGTAGGAGACCTCGCCTTCCAGCCCGATTCTGTCGGTGAGACGCACCTTCGTGCCGATGCCGCCGCGGTCATTGCGGTCGATATCGCCGGAGCGGTCGATCGTTCCCTGACCAAAGGCATAGACGAGCCGATCGTCGTTGAACCTGTAATCGACGCGAACGCCGCCGTCGAAGCGCGAGCCGTCATAGCCGGATTTGCCTGACCGGACGGCATTGGGCGACATCAGGTCCGTGTAAGAGACACCGAAGGAAATCTCCCAATGCCGGTCGAAGGCATAGGACACCGTTCCTAATTATATAGATGACAAAAGTGACAGATTCGCATATACCGGAAGAGCGTGACAGGCCGGACGAAATTCACGAGTTGAGAATAGAGCTACTGCGGCAGTGGCTTGACGCTCATGCGGATCATTGCGGTTGCGCGGATATACCTTGGCCACAAACTAACAAGTGCCAATGGCTGATGCCGGCAATCATTACGGACCGGATTCATCCCAATGAGGTTTACTTGCTTCTGCTTGAAGCAAGGGGAGAATCGTTTGGACTTCGTTTACAAGCGCCTGAAGGTTGAACTCTTGGCCCCAAAAAACGATTTCGGTGGTTTGGGGGTCAAAGAGCCGAAACATGTCGATGGTATCAAGGCCAACAATTGTTCTGTCTTTAGGGCCAATGTTCTTGTCCGCATGATTGTGTCGTTGTGACTCGGACCACCAGCGATCAATGCGTTCATCCATGTGCTCAAAGTGGTTGCGCATGGTGACCTCGCGTAGCGGAGAATTATCTGAGATGCCTATGCTGTCTCGCAGGCGCTTTCTTTGTTCAGACCGCTTCCCGCCTTGCCCCCAGAGCATTTTTGAGATGTTGGCTCCCGCGCTGAGAAGGTTTTGGATGCCGTAGAACACCCGATTATTGTCGTGCTGGGCTAGACCTTGGTTCACTTCGTTTGCGGAAGCGAGCAGGAAGTGGCACTGGTCTAGCACCTGGCGCTGAAAGATTCTGAGATGGAAAGTGTCCATGGTCCCCCCCTCCAAGAGTGACAAGAATGACCTTAACGAAACCAAGCGCATCATGCGGCGCTTAGTGAAGACCCCTCCCGATCCGAAGCGCAAGGCTGGCGCAAGCGACTCGGATCAAAAGGAGAAGCGCAAAGGTGGTCGCCCGGCGAAGCCGGACGACCAAGGCTAGCGCAAGCTAGCAGTTGCGGGGCTTGCGACGGGTATGGCTGGACACCTTGACCGTCTTTGGCCCGCGAGGCTGCGTTTTGCAGCCGCATTTGGACTTGGCCATGTGGATCACCTCCTTTCCGGGGCTGGTTGCCCCCGCCTTTAGGCATCGCCACGGAAGGTGTGTCCGAATCGCCAGACCAAACGTGAATAGTGGCTGGACCCCTACTTAGGGTCCAGCCACTTTTTCTTTCGCCTGTTGAGAAGCCGCCTAGCCTTCTGCTTCGGCGTCTTTGGCTTAGTGAGCGCTTCGATAGGTGAGGCGCTTGCCTTCGACGGCCTGCATGATGGCATTAGCGCGCATATCGTCATTCCATCCGAGTTTGGCGCGGCGGTTATAGCGGAAATCGAACTCGGCAAGGTAGCGGTGAAGATGGGCTTCGCCGCAATGCTGATAGACGCCGACCATGCCGCGCTTGAAGATCGAAAAGACGTTCTCAATCGTGTTGGTGTGGACGGCGATCCCGTTCTCGTAGCGGACATATTCCTTGGCCGAATGCTTGACCGTGCCGTGTCCGGCATATTCGCGGCCAGTCACCGGATACAGGTTCGACTCGTCGGTGTAGATGATCGTTTCGCGAGGCACGTTGCGGACCAGAATGTCGCGCACCGTGTCCTTGGTGGCGTGCTTGACATGGAAGGTGCGAACGGAGCCGCCGCGCTCGACAAGGCCAACGATGGTACGCTTGAGGGGCTTCTTACGCTTCAGGAACGGACGGCCACGGCGCTGGGGCGAGACATAGCCGTCTTCGCGGCGACCATGATACATCTCGTCGGCCTCGACGGTCTTTCCTTCGCCACCAAGCGGCCCGGAAGACGCTACGTCCTCTTTCATGGCTTCGCGAATGCGGTGCGCCATGAACCAAGCGGTCTTGTAGGTAACGCCAAGCATGCGATGCAGCTGGTGCGCTGACATGCCCTTTTTGGACGAGGCGATGAGATAGGTTGCCATCCACCACTTGGTGAGCGGAACCTTTGAACGCTCAAAGACGGTCCCAACCGTCACGGTGAACTGCCCCTTGCATTCGTTGCAGTAGTAGAGTCCCGGACGGTGCGAACGCTTCCGGCCTTCGACCTTGGCAATCTTGCTCTGATCGGAGTTTCCGCAATGCGGGCAGATCGGGCCATGTGGCCAGCGCTGGGCTTCAAGAGCCTCGCGGGCTGCGTCTTCATCGTGGAACATCGGGTCTTTGAGGTTCGTCATTGGCCTAACTCCTTGATCCCAATATCGGGCAAGGCGCTACTTTTGTCAAGTATATAATTAGGACACCGTTCCTATCCCGTCTCTCTTGACGCGGCCGTCATCGGCGGAAAAGTCGTCATAGCCGAGGCCCAGGGTGATGCTTGGGCTTACGGCCAACTCAGCATCGGCGCCCCACATGCGCTGGTCGGCGGCCACATAGTTATGGAGCGTTGAAAACCCTCGCTCTTTTTCTTCGTAATAAGCGCCGAGCCGACCTTGCAATGGCGATCCGAGATCCTGAAGGTTCACCTTCCTTTCAACGCTCCAGGCCAGGCCTTCATCGGCGCCAGGGTCGAATGTCTCGCCATCCGTACCCAAGCTCAGTCCGCCGTCGGTTGACGTGGAATAGTTGAACCCGCGGCCCTTCGACTTGGCCACTTCGGCGGCAAGGTAGGTCTCGTCCGTACGGCGCAGGACAATGTCGGCTCCATAGGCTTGCTGATCCGCCGCCTCCGTGCTGTCGTCCATGCCCGTGACGCCGACACGCACGTTGTCGGTAATCCAATGCTGGACGCGGCCGCCATAGACATAGCCGTCCACATCGCTCGCCACCGGCTCGAACTCATAATGCACGACGACATACTGTTTGCCGCCGCCGAGCGCCGAGCTGCGCACGGGGCCGTCCGTTCCCGTCATGGACGTGACGGGTTCGGTGAGGAGCAGGACACCCTGCATGTAATCGAAGGAGTAGTCCTCGCCATAGGCGAGCACGCGGCGTGACGTCACCCGGCCGGTAACCGGATCCCGGGTCTCAATCGTCACGGTTTCCGACCCTTCGACAATGTCCTGACGCTTCAGGAAATAGGCCGAGCCGCCAGTGCCGAGAAACTCCTCGCGCGCGGGCAGCGTGTCGGGCTGGGCTGCGTAGGCGGTCACCTCCGTTCTCCGTTCACCGAAGGATGTGGTTCCATCCGAGCGGTAGACGGCGGACGCGCCATAAAGCGCGCGTTCCGAGCGCAGGAACTCCGTGCCCCTGATCTCGGTCTTGTAATTGCCCCACATGACATGGCTGTCGCCGCGCTCGAGCCGCACGTAGAACTTGCCCTTGGTCGGCGCATCCTCGACAAAGGTGGAGTCGTCGCCATAAACCGGATAGTAGTCGTCCGGGTCGAGCCGACGCAGGATCTGGCGCGGGTCCTGGCTGTCCAGATCATCGAACAGCTTTTTGAGATCGTCCTCGCCCGTATCTGCCGCAGCTGTAAGCAGATATTCGCCTTTGATCTTGCCTTTCAGATAGAAGGCGAGGCGGCCCTTGGTATACACCTCATCATACTCGCCCGGACGTACGGCCTCGATCATATCGTCGCCCATGCGCTTGCCGATGGTGATGTCGGCAAGAGCCACATAGAACCATTCGCTGTCGGGAATGTAGATATCGCGGCTGAAGGAGAGTCCGCCGGATTTCGATGGAACCCTCCAGGCCGACCTCGACCGCATGAGCGCCCGGCGGCAATATGCGTTGCACGAGAAAAGCCTGGTTGGGATCGACCGGGATTGCCTCTCCCATCACATGGACGAGATAGCCAGGCGGCACATGCTCGCCATGGACGGTAACCGCGCCGCCATGCACCGGAATGTTGCGGAAGGCGGTGCGGTCCTCACCCCAGCCCGGCGCCACGGCCTCTGCAGCGACGTGCCGCTGCAGATTGTAGCCAGAGCGGGCGATCGTCAGCGGTACCGTTTCGTCGAACCGGCCCGCTCCGTCATAGACGCGCAATACATAGGAAAACTCTCCCTCCCCCTCGCTGGGCATCATCCATGAGGCGGCACCATTAATGGGGATGGGGATGACGTCCACCGGGCGTGCCGTGTCTTCCAGCCGAAAGATGCGGATTTCGGCATGATGGATAAAGGCGGGGTAGTTGGCGGTGGCGAGGAAGCGGACTTCCTCGCCTGCCTGGTAGGTGCGTTCGACTGGCATGGTCGACACGTTGAGCATGGGCTTCACGTCCAGCCCGTCATACTTCACCTGGATGTCCACCGCGCTGAGGCCCACATCCGTCAGCCTCTCCCGATCAGCCGTGCCCGCCCGCGGCTCCCCCGGGGCAAGAAGCCCGGCGGGAGCGAGACTTTCATCGACGGTTTCGCCATCGACACTGATCCTGAAGGGGATCTTGTGGGGGGCACCCGCCTTATCGGCGGGTGCGACTGTATTGGTTACATGCATGTCCAACTTCGGGCTATCGTGGCCGTTTTCATCGGTGGCGCTGTTTCCAGAGAGGCTTTCCACCACCTTTTTGTAGAAGTAGTCGCTCCAGGCAAGTGTGGGTGGAATATATGCCAAGCTGAGTACAGCGGTACTGGTGAGGAGATAAAAATAGCGTCTTGAAATATTCATAGTATAAGCACCTTCGAAATTGAAGGTACTTTCCGTCTTTTTAATAGCCGGTCTCAATACGTGTCTGGATATTGAGCGGATATGTGCTTCCCCTCTGCCTCCACTGTTTGGCGATCAGCGTCTCAATATTCCGGATGCGCCGTTCGGCCAGCGAACGGTCCGCATCCGAGCCACGATAGACGACCAGCAGCGACGAGGGCCGCTCGGAAAGCACCTCCAGCAGCTGGCTGATGCCTGCTGCCCAGGCCTGCGACAGCTCCGCCGAGCCGGGCAGGAAGGCTTCGGGCGTCAGGTCAAGACGTACCTCCCGGCCCAGCGAGGCGCCGAAGTTGACCTCCGTCATCTTGCCGGCGGTCAGCCGCACGACGCGCGGGTTCTCGGTGGTCATCTGATAGCCAGTCGGCAGCGTGCGCGTGTCGAGCTTCAAAATGAAGTTCGTGCCCATCCGTGCATCTGGTAGGGCGGCACAGGGTACACGGAAGCGCCCATGTCTGTCGGTAGTGATCAGCCAGCCCTTGGCAGATGCCACGCGCACATTCGGCAGACCTGGCTCACCCGCATCCTGGTAGCCGTTGCCATTCAGGTCATTGAAGACCGTACCGATGATATCGCTGCACTCGAAAGCCGTGTCGGCCAGGACCTCCACTGCCGCAGTTGCAGTGGGAGCCAGCGTTTCACCATGACTATTTGTGATCGTTGCCTGGTTAGCATGCTGGCCGGCATTCACCGAGCTCAGAGCCTGCAGGCTGAGCTGGATCTCGATGCTGCCTTGCGGCCCCAGATCCAGATCGCTGAAGACGATCCGGTTGCCGTTTACGGTGGGTGTGAAGGCGACGCCATTCACCTTAGCCGAGCCTTCCACGTAGCGGAAGCCCGCCGGCATGATGTCGGTGATGGTCACAGCCCCGGCATTGGCCTGGGACGCGTTCCTGGCGGTGATCACGAACGGAGCGTGGTCGCCGCGGCGTACGGATTTCAATACCGACTTCTTGATAAGCGTGACTTTCACTGGCTCGGGCGCCGGCAGCGAAATCTGCACTATACTCTCATCCGATTGCACGATGCTGCCGCTCGCATCGGTACCCTGTGCCCTTGCGGTGTTGCTCACGCCTCCATTCAAGCCCGCCGCCGCATCGATATCGGCCTGCGCGAGCGTATAGGTGGCGTTGAAGGTCCGGGACTCACCGGAAGCAAGCGCTACAGGCCCGGGCGAGAAGGCCGAAAGCGTGCCAGCGCCAGTCTTTCCGCCGAATACCGGCCCACTATCCACGGGGCTGACATTTGTGAGAGCTACATTGCCCGTATTCTGAACTACGAAGGTGTACTCGATAACTTCGCCAACATCGGCCATGCCGTTGCCATTGGCGTCAAGCCACTCACCCGTCTTGGTGATCGCGAGAGCGGCGCGCTTCTCAACCGGTATGACGGTTGGATCACCGCTATTGCCGCTGCCGTCATGGGACTCGGTCTCGTACTTGCTGCCATCCGGTGCCGTTCCTTCGCCGCTTGACGGCGGAGAGACATGCTCGCCATTGTCCACGTCCTCCTGCGTGACCGTATAGGTGGCGCTGAAGGTCGAGCTATCGCTCTCGCCAGGCGCGAGGCTCGGGATCGGCCCGCCGGTGATGTTGAGCTCCGGATCGTCAAGGACGATATCCGTCAGCGTCACATTGCTGGTGTTCTCGACGACGAAGGTGTATTCGATCTCCTCTCCGGGATCGGCCACGCCATTGCCATTGGCGTCAATGAGCGTGCCCTTCTTGATGATCGACAGGCGGGGACTTGCAGGAAATGTGACGGTCGCCTCGGCCGTGTCGCCAGGAAAGGGATCTTCGCCCGGCAGGCTGGCATGCACCGTGGCGGTGTTATGTAATTCGCCCGCATCGATGTCGCTCTGGGTCAGAGTATAAGATGCGGTGAAGGTGGCGCTGGCGCCAGAGTTGATATTCTTCGGCGCCTCATTGACGGCTGCCATAGGATCGTCAACCGTCACGTCTACCAGGTTTTCACTACTAGTGTTTTCCACTAGGAAGGTGAACTCAACCCTTTCACCCGCCTCGACCATCCCATCACCGTCGGTATCGATCCACTGCCCGGACTTAGTCAGGGAAATGGTCGGCGCCCCGGGTAGCGTGACAGTGGAACGGGCTGACGCGCTTTCCACCGTGGAGCTGTCAGGCGCAGTTCCGACCGCTGTAGCAATGTTGTCCACTCTCCAGCCGTCAGTATCCGCCTGGGTAAGTGTATAGGTGGCGCTGAATGTGGCGACTGCACCCGGAGCAAGCGTTTGGGACCCGCTGACGGAAACCATCGGGTCATCTACTGTCACATTCGTCAGTGCAACGTTGCCGGTATTCTTGACCGTGAAATCATATTCAATGGTCTCGCCGGGCTCGGCATCACCATTGCCATTGGCATCAGTCCATGCGCCACTCTTGGTGAGTATGAGCTCCCCGCGCCTTACAATTGGAACAACTGAAGGATCTCCTGGGCTGCCACCGCTGTCCTAAGAGTCGGTGCTATGCTTGCCCCCACTTGGGGTAATAGCTTCCGCCGGTGAGGGGGGATGACCGCTTCTCCGGAATCAATGTCAGCTTGGGTCAGGGTGTAGGTGGCGGTTAATGTGCTGCTATCGGTATCTCCGGGCGCAAGACTGGCAATCGGTCCGCCCGAGACGTTAAGATTAGGATCGGTGATGGTGATGTCGGTAAGCGTCACATTGCCGGTGTTATCGACGGTGAATGTATATTCGATCACCTCTCCGGGATCTGCAATGCCATTCCCATTGGCATCGATGAGTTTGCCTTCATCGCGAGTGACCGCCATATCTGGATGCGCGGAAATGGAGAGAACTGTTCGACCTTGCGCGCTATTGGAACTGGGGCGTGATAACGTAACTTGTTCGCCATAGCTGGCAGACGTCGTAGTGACTGAAGCCTGATTGGAGATCCCACCAGCATCTATGTCCGCCTGTTGAAGCTGGTACACCACTTCATAGGTGGCTGTTTCTCCCGCCGCCAGCGTGCCTTGGGGTGATCCGGCGCTATTGGATAGCCAGACTGGTGGGGAGGCAAGAGGGAGCGATGTGCCATCGCCGCGTTTCAGCGAATTATCGCTCACGGAAACGTTCGTGAAGGTGCTGGAGCCGATATTCTTAATTTCTATTGTAAACGTTGCTATGTCCCCGGCGTCAATAATTGACGCATCTCGTCCTCCTGACGGATCGATTGAACCTGTCTTGACCACCTGTGCCATGGTTATGCCAAGGGCTATGTTTACATGGCAATCGTGATTTGGAGGATTGGCTAGGAGGGTAAGTCGCGTTGTCTCGCTTGTCGCGGTAAATTCAAATACCTCTAATGACCATATGTTTCCCTTCGGATTAAGAGTTTTTGATGAAGAGTTCGTCGAAACCCTCAATTGGCATCCAATAGCGTAATCGTCTCTCCAGCCCGTTGATAGATTGTTATTTATATATATATAGGTATCGAGTATTTTTGGCCTATAGTTAAGCCCTCTAGCTCTGTGAATATTCCTTCAGAGAGTTCTGTGGTATCACGCACAGCTACAAGTGTAACAAAACGTGTATCACCATTGGGAAGAGCCGGTACGTTGCCTTGGAGCCAAACGGATTGCCCTGCGTTAAGGGAAACCGTTGAGCAATGTGGAGTTGCGATGAAACCCCATCCCTCTGCAACAGGTAAGCTAAGGCCAGGTGTACAGTTTGAAGTAGGCGGAATATACAAGGCCAGCGCCGGCGTTGATGAAAGCGCCAGCTGAAACATCACAGCTATACTGATAATGAGCAGAGCCGCCATAGGCTGACAGACGCGCCGAATTACCGAAGCTCCAGCATCTGCGACTGCCCGAAAGGCGAGACTCGGCCACAGAAAGGGGTTTCCCCAGCGCCTCGCCTGAAGTTCGTTGCCCGGCGCGCTGCCGGAAGTGCCCGTTTGCCACTGCCGGTGTGCTCGCGGGCATTCATGCCCGCCCGGTGAAGCCCTGCCGCGCAAGGCAAGCGATCTGCATGCGGATAGAAGGGAGGAGATCACGCCAATGGCGCGAGGGATGTGGCTCATCGTTGTTTACATCCATGCATTGGTGATGAAAATTCACTTTAAAATTGAGGCAAGCTTACACCTGCACCTATAGGATGTCCAGAGGTGGCAGGCATTTTGAACGCCTGAAAGCCGCTGCGATCCTTCAGCTCAATGAGGGCAGCGCTATTTGCAGATGGCGAAATCCTCCCCTCCGCCTCCTCCTCGCAAGCTCGGGGCCGGCAACTCTCTATCGTCACCCTGGTCGAGCGAAGCGAGAGCGGGACCCAGGGCGGCCGCCCTTCCTCTCGGGAGAGGTGGCTTGCGGAGCAAGCCGGAGTGGGGGTGCTTCTGTCTATCGCGACAGCGGATCGGGTGCCATCTCCAGATGCAGATGGCGCCCTTCCCAGGGATGCGCCTCGGCCATGGCCTCGTTCAGCTCCACGCCGAGGCCCGGCTCCGTTGGCGGGATGACATATCCGTCCTGCCATTCGATCTTCTTCTTCAGAAGCTCGGCGTGGAAGCCGTCCCAGGTCTTGATCGATTCAAGGATCAGGAAATTCGACAGCGTGACGGCAAGCTGGATGTTGGCCGCCGCCACGATCGGCCCGCAATAGCAGTGCGGCGCCACCTGAATATGCTTCGCCTCGGCCATGGCGGCGATCTTCTTGGTCTCCAGTATGCCGCCCGAGCGGCCGAGATCCGGCTGCAGGATCGAGGCGGCCTCGAGCTCGATCAGCCGCATGAACTCCCATTTGGTGGTCAGGCGCTCGCCTGTGGCAATGGGGACCGAGGTGGCGCGCGCGACCTGCGCCATCACCTCCGGCATGTCGGGCGGCACGGGCTCCTCGAACCAGAGGGGGTCGTAAGGCTCGATGGCGCGGGCCATGCGCAGCGCACCTGCAGCCGTGAACTGCCCATGGGTGCCGAACAGGATGTCGGCGGACGTTCCCACCGCCTCGCGCACGGCCTTCACCATGCGGGCGGAAAGATCGATGTCGCACAGCCGCGGCTGGTGGCCGTCAAAGGCCGTGTAAGGCCCGGCCGGGTCGAACTTGACGGCCGTGAAACCCTGCCTCACCGCCTCGACCGCGGCAGCCGCCGCGAGATCGGGATCGTTGTAGACGTTGCGTTCCGAATCCGTCTCGCCCGGATAGACGCTGCCCGTCGCGGGATAGAGATAGGTGTAGGAGCGCAGCGCCTCGTGCACCCGCCCGCCCAGAAGCTTATGGACCGGCTTGCCGGCCTCCTTGCCGATGATGTCCCAGCAGGCCATCTCCAGCGCGGAGACGCAGCCCATCATGGCGACGTCCGGCCGCTGCGTGAAACCGGAGGAGTAGGCGCGGCGGAAGAAGGTTTCGATATCGTGCGGGTCGCGGCCGATGAGATAGCGCTCCGCCACGTCCTCGATCATCTTCGCGGTCACGTGCGGGCCGAAACTGGCGTTGTAGGCTTCGCCGTAACCGACCACGCCGCCGTCCGTCACAAGCTTCACGAAGATGAAGTAGCGCCCGCCGATCTGCGGCGGCGGATTGCCGACGACGAAGGTCTTGATGTCGGTGATCTTCATGAAAGCCTCCGGGCTTCAGGCCCCGTCGAAGACGATGACGCTTCTGAGCGCCCTCCCCTCCTTCACACTGGCAATGGCCGCGTTGATCTCTTCGAGAGGGTAGCGCCCCGTCACGAGCTCGTCGAGCTTCAGCCGGCCGGCGCGGTAATGCTCCACGAGCATGGGAATGTCGCGCGAAATGACCGCCTCGCCCATCTTGGAGCCGAGCACCTTCTGATTCCAGGCCGCAAGGATGCCGGGATCGTATTCCGCCATCACGCCCGACGGCGGCATGCCGACCACCACGATTGCCCCGTTCTTGGTGATGTAGTCGAAGGCGCGATCGAAGGCGGGCTTCGCCCCCACGGTGACGAACACGAAATCGACGCCCCTCCGGCCGGTGAGAGCCTTGACGGCTTCCTTCGCATTCTCCCGCGACGGGTTGACTGTATGCGTCGCCCCGAAGCGGCGAGCCGCCTCCAGCTTGTAGTCGCTCAGATCGATGGCGATGATCGGATCGGCTCCGAGTATCGCGGCAGCCTGGATGCTGTTCAACCCCACGCCGCCGCAGCCCACGACGGCCACTGGCTGCCCTGGCTTAACCTTCGCCGTGTTGGCCACCGCGCCATAGCCGGTGATGACGCCGCAGGCGAGCAGGGACGCGGGGGCAAACGGAATGTCCTTCGGGATCGCCGACATCTGGCTCTCGTGGACCAGAACCTTTTCCGCGAAGGCGCCGATGCGCAGGGGCTGATGATAGCTTCCTCCCCTGCCGTCGCCGATCGGGCTATGCCGGTCGAGCGGGAAGACCTCCTCACACATGACGAGGCTATCGCGGCTGCAATAGTGGCACCGGCCGCAGGATCGGATAAGCGTGACGACCACATGATCCCCAGGCCGGACCGTCTTGACCCCCTCGCCTACCTCCTCAACAACGCCCGCAGCCTCGTGGCCATAAACCGCCGGAAGGTCGCCGCCCCAGGCGCCCTCCGCATAGGAGATGTCGGAGTGACAGATCGCGCAGGCCTTGACGTTCACCAGCACCTCGCCCGGTCCGGGACTGGCGATGGTGACTTCCTCCACCGAAAGCGGTTCGCCAAAGGCGCGGCAGATGGCGGCACGGATGACAGGCAAGGCGCTCCTCCCTTTCTGGAAGCGTCAAGCTAAATGGGACGGCGTGCGGCCAGCACCGCGAAACCGACGCCAAACGTCGCTTCTTCGTCATCGAAACGGCGGCGCTCACCCGGCCATATCAGCCGCTATCCCATTTGGCCTGCGCGTCTCCGGCGACGGCTATGCCGAAACCAGAACCAGCCCGGGCACGCGGGGAATGAGGCTGCGGTCCTCGTCGAGCACGAATTCCATGTTGTCACGCGCCAGCCGGGCATGCTCGCGCGCCAGCGCTTCGGCGCGGCTTCCCTCGCGCATCTCGATGGCCGAGACGATCTCCCGGTGCTGCCATTGGGCGCGCACCAGCGAAAGACGAAAGGCAAGCACGTCTTCCTGCTTTTCGAGGAAGGCGCTGGGCGAAGCGAAGGGCAGCTTGGAAGCACGCTCCACCTCGCGCCGCATCATCTCGCTTCCCGAGAGGCCGGCGAGCATGGCGTGGAATTCCGCATTGAGCTCCACATACTGGTCGAACAGCATATCTTCAGGCCGCTCGCGGAAGCATTTGTCGAGCTCGGCGACAAGCTGCTTGATCGCCTTCATGCGGGCTGGCGCCACGCCGCGCTCGGCCGCAAGCCGCGCCGCCGTTCCCTCCATGACGCCGCGCAATTCAATGGCGTCAAAGACGTCGGCCATGGTGAAGCTGCGCACCGCATAGCCGCCGGAGGGGATCTGCTCCAGGAGCCCCTCCTGCTCGAGCCGCGCGAGCGCGGACCGCAGCGGCGTGCGCGATATGCCGAGCCGCTCGGCCAGCGCCGCCTCCGAAAGGCGCTCTCCGGGGGCCACGGCGCCGCCCAGCACCAGATCGCGCACGCCAAGGAGGGCCTTGAAGGTCTGGCTGTCGCGCTTTCGTCTCATCGGATCGTTGCTCAGGGTTGCCGCTTCCCGGAAAATACGGTTCGGGCACAATGGCTTGTCAAGTGTGGTCCCCTGTGTCTCCAGATGCCGGCAGGCCCGCGGGCTGTAACGCCGCCCCGGGCCTGCTGCTGCCCCCGCCCCGAAAAACGGGTCAAATCGCCTGCTTGGTGCGCCAGCTGTCGGCGTAGTTCTCGCGCGCGTCACGCGAGTACGGCACCGGCGAGACCTTGACCCGGATCTCGATCTGCTTGTGGCGCTCGACGGTGGTCTTCTTCGTACCACCGCCAGCCTCCGGCTCACCCCAGACGAGGGTGAGCACGTCGCCGAGCTGGATGTCGGGATCGACGATGCCGAGCGACAGCATCGAACGCTCGTTGAAGCTGTAGCCGGAGAACATGGAGAAGCCGACCAGCTTGCCGTTCTTCGTGACCATGTCGTAGTTCGCGGAAGCGTAGTTCGACAACGGCAGGTCGATGTATTTGTAGTTGTCGATGCCCGGCTCCATCATGGAGCGGAAGACCTTGGCCACGTCGTCCGCATTCCAGGCGAAGGTCACCTTCTTGCGGTGCGGCTGACCGTGGATCTTCTCCAGCGCCTCGCGGCCGATGAAATCATGGTCGAACTTGACGAACGGGCCATAGCCGAGCTCGTACGGAGTGACGTAATAGTCCTCGATCCTTTCGGAGACGAAGCTCCCGCCGATCGAACCCGTGGCCTCGTAGCTGTCGGCTGGCAGCCACTCGCGATAGGCCTTCATCTCGGGGTCGGTGTAGACGGCCGGAAGCGGAGAGGGAATCCAGCCGGATTCAAGCGTGTTGGTGGCATAAGCGCGCGAGCCCACCGGCACGATGCCGAACTCAGCGCCGGCCTCAAGAATCGTGGCACGCACCTCCTCGCCTTCCTCATACGGGCCCCAGATTTCAAGGCCCGGCGCGCCGGACATGCCATGGCGCAGGCAGCGTACCTTGCGGCTGCCGATATTGATTTCGCCCATGTTGAAGAACTTAATCTCCGGCAGCGGCCCGCCATTGAGCTTCTCCAGGATCTGCCAGGCGTTCGGCCCCTGGATCTGATAGCGGTAGCGGCGACGCACCACCGGCTTGCCCATTGGCCGCGAGGGGGAGCGGTCGTCCCGGTCGTACGTCAGATTGTAGCCGCCCGTCTTGGCGTGGAACTCCACCCAGTTGATGGTGGGCGCGCGCCCGACCATCAGGAACTGCTCCTCGGCGAGGCGGAAAAGGATCACGTCGCCGATAACATGGCCGCTGTAGCTCACCGGCACGAACTGCTTGGCGCGGTTGACCGGGAAATTTTCGATGCTGTTGATGCCGAGGCGCCCGATGAGCTTCAGCGCATCCGGCCCTTCCAGCATGATCTCCGCCATGTGATGCGACTGGTCAAACAGGACGGCCGTCTTGCGCCAGGCGGCCTGCTCGTCACGCCAGTTGGTGAATTCCGCCGGCACCACAGGGTAGACATAGGCGCCAATCTGCGAATTGCGCAGCATCTCCACCGCATTGCCGGCTTCTTTAAGCTTCTCTTCCAGATTTTTGGCGGCCATCGTTTTCTCCCTAGCCTGATTTCCGACGATCATTGTTCCGGGACCGTCCCGGCTTTCATTCTGCGCTGCGTGCTTCCTCAGCCCAGCGTGCCGAGCCTGCCGGATCGCCGAAGGTGAAGAAATGGACGCCGGCCATCCCGAGCTCCGGCTCCTCCTTCTGGGCAACCGCGGCGGCGCCGAGAAGAGTGTCCGGCGTCTCGCCCGCAAGCACGTTGCGCGCCAGGCTGCCACGCTCACGCAGCACGCGCAGGGACGCACCGACTCCGCAACGCAATGCGTATCTGATAAGTTTCGTGCGGTCTGCAGGCCCCGCAACACCCACGCGCAAAGGCGCCTCGATGCCCTCGCGCCGCAAGGCGCGGGCAAATTCGATGAGCGGCTGCGGGTCAAAGAGAAACTGGCTGACGAGCACCGTCTCAAGCCCCACGCGCGCGGCGGCATCGAGCTTTGCCCGGAGCGCCTGCCACAGCACCTCATCGGGAATGCGCGGATGGCCCTCGGGATAGCAGCCTATCGCGATCCGGCGGATGCCATGCGCCTCGAGAAGCCCCGTTTCGATGATCTGAAGCGCGTTCTCGAAATTCCCGGCCTTCCGGTCCCGGTCTCCACCTAGGATCAGCGCCGTGCTGACACCTGCGTCCCTCACCAGGGATGCAAGCATGCCATCCAGATCGTCACGGCTTTTCAGATTGCGGGCGACGATGTGGGGAACCGGCTCGAGCCCTGCCCGGCGTACTCGCAATGCCGCCGCCACCAGAACCTCGGCGCGCTCGTCCGGCAGATTGGCGATGAAAACCTCCGTGCCGGGTGCAAGCGTGCTCTCCACCGCCTTCAGGGCTTTTTCGTCATGCGCCGTGATCTCGACGGAATAGGTCCGGAGAAGATCGGCCAGAGCGGCCCGTTCCCGGTCGTCGTGCTTCTGCGCCGTCAGCATGGCACCTCCCAGCCTTCCGTGGCTTCAGAATTCCATTGGTATACAATCATGCATCTCAAATGGGTCCTGTCAACGCAGGATCAAGGCTGCCAACACGCATATTTTCGGCGGTGCTTTTTCGTCACGAGGAAGCCGACTGGACGGGCAATTACCAATGAAAATCCATCTATAACAATGATTTGGATGGCAATTGAGGGGTCTTCCGCCCATTTCACGGAAATGGGGCGACAGGCCAAGGGGTCGCGGCAGGTTCAGAAGAAAGCGGCAATTTTCGGTATACCGAAAATTGCCGCTGCAAACAGAAGACCCGATTCTTGCGGTTTGGGCAGGACGATGCTTCCGTCAGATCGACAGGCCTAGGAGGCGCACCGCATTGTCCTGATAGAGCTTCCGGCGTGTCGCCTCGGACACGTCGAGCGAATCCAGGATGCGGATCGTCTCCCTTATATACATCGGCCCACCTTCGGGATCGAAAGGTGCGTCCGAGGCGAAGAGCACGTGATCCTCGCCGAAGAACTCGATCGCGTGCTCGATGGCCTTGCGCGATCCGAAAGAGGCCGTGTCAGCGTAGAAGTCCTTGAAGTATTCGAGATGCGGCCGCTTCAGCGCCTTCAGCACCGCGGAAAGATCGCGGTCGGTCGTCCGCTTGCCCATCTGGTCCCATCCGGGGCCCACGCGCCCCTCGAAGAAGGGCACCATGCCGCCCGCATGGTGGGTGATGATCTTGAGGCCAGGGTACTTGTCGAAAATGCCCGAGAAGACCAGGCGCGCCATGGCGGCCGAGGTCTCATAGGGCCAGCCGAAGGTCCACCAGATCTCGTACTCGGAGCGTTTTTCGGTGAGATAGTCGGGGAAATTCTCGCCCCGCGCTGGATGAAGCCATACCGGCTTGCCGGTGGAGGCCATGTACTCGAAGAACGGCTCGAATTCCGGCAGATCGAGCGGCTTGCCCGAGACATTGGTGAAGATCTGCACGCCGACAGCACCCAATTCCTCGATGACGCGCCGGCATTCCGCGACAAGCGATTCCGGATTGTTCATGGGCGCCGAGCCGATGAAGGCGGGGAACCGGTCCGGATACTTCTGGCACAACTCGGCCATGGAATCGGAGCCGATGCGCGAAAGCTCCAGAGCCTTCTCCGGACCCGCGATCTTCTCCAGCGGCGGCGAGGCGAGCGAAAGCACCTGGACGTAATCCTCGCCGAACATGTCCATGACCTCGAAGCGCCGGTCGAGATTGGTCATCATCGGCACGGCGCCCGAGCGCATAGTGATGTCAGTCATCTGACCGACATGAGCGATCAGCGCATCGAAAAACGGCTTCGGCCAGATGTGGTTGAAAATGTCGATCTTCTTCATGGCTCCTCGCTCGCCGGGGCTTTTCTGCCGAATGGATCACACGCGCGCAAAACGCGGCCAAAGTAACGGGCACGAGCGCGCCGCGAGCCACCGCGGGCGCCCCGTCCGGAACACGAGACAGGATGCGCAGTCAGCGCCGAGAAGTCAACATTCTTCTCACTAAATGAGATTATTGCGCAGCAATACTCTGCCGCTGGTCCGATAGAACACTGGTGATATCGGCGGCAGCCTGCTTTATATGCGCGGCGATCTCGTCGATCGTGTTGCCGTCGACCAGATGTCCCGCGATCGTGACGCAGACGGCGGCGATGGGGCTGCGGCCGGCATCGAAAACCGGCGCGGAAATGCCGACCACGCCGGGTGTCACCTCCCCGAAGGCCACGGCATAACCCGCCTTCCTCACGCGCTTCAGGCTTTCCAGCACCTCGTCAACCGTTGTGCCGAGACCGATGTCCCGCAGATCCTCCATCGTGTTCTCGATGAGGGGAATAAGACGCCTGCGCGGCAGGAAGGCCATCAGCGAGCGGGCGATCGCGCCGCGGGCAAGCGGCATGGGCCGGCCGCGCGGATAGCTGCTGCGCGGCTTCACGGCGGACTGTTCCGAGGCGACGCAGAGAATGCGGTTCCCGTAGCGGCGCACTAAAAGGGCAGTGCAGGCATATCGCTGGGTGAGATTTTTCAGATGCTTCTGCCCGGCAAGGATCAGCGCGTCGGACTTGCGCAGCAGAAAGTCCAGCTCCACCACCTTGGGCCCGAGGGTGAAGCCGGCATTCGGATTGGAACTCAGAAAGCCGGCTTCCTTCAGCGTCTTCAGATAGCGATAGAGGGTGGGCCGGCTATAGCCCAGCCTCTCCATGAGTTCCTCGGGAGTCCATTCAAGCTGTTCTTCCGAAAAGACCTCCAGGATAGCGAGGCCCCTTTTTAGGCTGTTTCCCGCCTGCTCTTCGCTCAAGTTGCTGCCTTCTTCGTTTCGCCCCGTGCCCTAACGGCCTCCATCGCCAGAAGCGCGATTCCGCCGCAGACGCCGATGATATCGGTATAGATGGCGCCCGGGAAAGCCCCCGCCGGGATGAGCGCCATCAGGCCGAAGAACCCGAAGAGAACCCGCAGTACCGGTGAAAGCCTCGACATGAAGTATCCCGCAAGGGCGGCGGAGATGAGCCACACGCCGAGCCCCGCCGTCAGGATGGCAATCGTTACCTCCATCGGATCGCCGATCAGGAGCAGCGAGGGCGAATAGACGAAGAGGAACGGCACGATGAAGGCGACCCAGCCGAACTTCACCGCCGCCCAGCCGGTCTTCATGGCCGGCGCCTGTGCGATGCTCGCAGCGGCGAAGGCCGCGATGGCGATCGGCGGCGTGATCATCGACATCATGCCGAAATAGAGGACGAACATATGCGCCGCCATCGGCTCGATGCCCACCTGCACCATCGCCGGCGCGACGAGCGCTGCAAGAAGCACGTAGACGCCGAGGGTGGGCAGGCCCATGCCCAGGATGATACAGACGATCGCGGACAGGACCAGGAGGACGATGGCGCTTCCGCCGCCGATCTGCACCAGCGCGTAAGTGAGGTTGAAGCTCAATCCCGTGACGTTGAGAACACCGATGACAAGGCCGGAAGCAGCCGAGATGATAATGATCTCGACCACGGATCTGCCCGTGTCCTCGAACACGGTGAAGAGCGCGGAAAGCTTCGGCCGCACTGCCCTGTAGCCGAAGACGAGCGCGGTCACCGCCGCCGTCAGGGCCGCCGCAAGTGCTGCGCGCTCGGGCTGCCACAGAAGCACGAACAACGCGCCGATCAGCACGACGAAGGCCAGGATGAAGTGCAGGCCGCCGAGCACCGCCCTTTTCTCCGGGATCGCCGACTTGCTGACGCGGGAGATGCCTGCACGGGCCGCTTCCAGGTCCGCCTGGACGAAGAGGGCGCCATAGTAAAGCACCGACGGGATGAACGCGGCGAGCGCCACCTCAGCGTAAGGAACCTGCAGAAACTCCGCCATCAGGAAGGCGGCGGCCCCCATGACCGGAGGCATGAGCTGGCCGCCGGTCGACGCCACGGCCTCGATCGCTCCGGCCTTGTGGGCCGGATATCCGCCCCGTTTGATGAGCGGGATGGTCACTATGCCGGTCGCCGTCACATTGGCGACGGCCGAGCCGGAAATGGAGCCGAAAAGCATGGACGCCAGAACGGCGATCTTCATCGACCCGCCGCGAAAGCGGCCCATGGCCAGAAGCGAGGCGTCGGTGAAGAAGCGCGAGCCACCCGTGATGCCCAGAACGCTGCCGAACAGGATGAAGGTAACGACGACAGTGGAGGCCACCGCCATCGGGATACCGAAGATCCCGTTCACGTCGAAGGCCATGTAGCCGGAAAGCATCCGCCAGTCCTGCGGACGGCCGGCGAGACGGCCAGGCACGAGGTCGCCAAACAGCGCGTAGAGCAAAAAGACGCCGATGATGATCACGAGCGAGAGGCCGGTGGTCCGGCGCAGGGCTTCGAGCAGAAGCAGGATAGAGATCAGGCCCGGGACATACGCGCCCGCAGGCTTCGAGAAGATGAGGTTGACGAGTACCGGATAGCGAACGGCGATAAAGACGACGGCCAGGAACGAAATCAGCGCGAAAAGTGCGTCATACCATGGGACAGTATCGCGCTCCTCCCCCCGCCGGAAAGGCAGCATCAGGAATGCGAGGGGCATGGCCAGGGCAAGAATGAGCGCGAGGAACTGCTGCGGATAAAAGGCCAGCCCCAGGGCGCGCGGCACGTTCAGCGACCAGAGGACAGCAACGAGCGTAAGGCAGATAGCCAGCACGCTCGCTACGGGACGCCAAACGGCAGGCGGAAGGCCGAAACCGGCCTTCCCTTCGATCACGTCAGACATCCGCTTGCCCTAGTCCTTCCAGAGGCCCAATTCCTTGTAGAAGCGGATCGCACCGGGATGATACTCCGAGGGAGCGATTTCACCCACCATGTCGTCCGGGTTGAAGTTGTTGAAGGACGGGAAGGTCTTCGCCATGACGTCCTTGCTCTCATAAAGCACCTTCGTCATCTGATAGACGAGATCGTCCGGCACATTGGCGTGCGTGAAGACCACCTGCGGATAGGCGAAGTAGGTCGCCTTCTCCAGTACACCGGGCAGATTCGGCCCCGGTTCCAGTTCGACGAAGAAGGCGACCGGCCAGAACTGCCGGGCAAGCCGCAGATTCTCTTCCGTCGCCTCGATCGGCAGGGCGCGCAGGCCGCCAACCGCGGCGTCCGCCTCGCGCACCTTGCCAGCGCCGTGGGCGAAGATGAAGCCGACCGAATCGCCGGCAATGAAGGCATCCGCGCCCGCCACCACGCTCGGCACCTGGACCGGCTGCATGTCGGCCCGCGTCATGCCGGCGGTAGCGTACATGGCGTCAAGCTGCGGCAGGATCGTGTTCTGCGCCGTATAGCCGTCAACCATCGGCTTGCCCTTGAGATCCGCGATCGTGTGGATGTCTGAGTCGGCGCGCACGAAGATCGCCTCCACCAGCGGCATGACGAGGCCGACGATCCTCAAATCCGGATTGACGCTGCCGGAGAACCACTCCTTGCCCTCCAGCGCGTAGTTCACCTCCTGCAGGTTGGCGACGCCGAACTCGATGCCGCCGGAATTCACGAAGGGAATGTACTGATTGGGGCTGGTGGCCGGCTGGATGGTCGCATTCAGCCCCGCCTGGTTTGCGGCGTTGGCCACGGCCGTGCCGATGTTGTGGAAAATCGAACCGGGGTTCGACGTGGCGATGCCGACGGTCTGGGCCGAGGCGTGAGTGCCGAAGGCAAGTACGGCCGAAAGCACGGCCAAAGCGAGATGGCGTTTCATCTTTTCCTCCCTTTCCTCCGCATAACTCGCCCTGAAGGATGAGACAAAAATCCCTCAAAATGAGATTATTGTTCCATCATGCACTTGCTTGAGCGCATTTTTCAAGGTCATTCTGAGCAAAGCAGCCGGGAGTCGAAGAGCGGCGCGCTTCCGTTCACCTTTCCCGGCGCCTCAAGGAGGAAGGGATGTCGCGACATCACGAAGCACATGGTTCCCGTCCGGACTCTCAGTTGACCGGCGCCGAGTCGCTGCTGCTTGGGCTGAAGCGCGCAGGCATCGACTATCTTTTCGCCAATGCGGGTACCGATTTCCCGCCCATCATCGAGGCCTTTGCCACGCTCGATGTGGATGACGTGCCGACACCCGTGACCGTGCCGCATGAGACGGCGAGCGTGGCCATGGCTCACGGCTACTATCTGGTGACCGGCCGCCCGCAGGCAATCATGGTGCATGTGAATGTCGGTCTTGCCAATGCCGCAATGGGCGTCATCAACGCCGCTAGCGACGACGTCCCCGTGGTGGTGATGTCGGGGCGCACGCCAATTACGGAAAGGGGCCGGCGTGGCTCGCGCGTCACCCCGATCCAGTACGGGCAGGAGATGTACGACCAGTCGTCCATCGTGGCCGACGTGGTGAAGTTCCGCTACGAGATGCGCTATCCCGAGCAGGGCGAAATTCTGGCTGCCCGCGCCGTCTCATTGGCCATGAGCGAGCCGAGAGGGCCGGTCTATATCAGCCTGCCGCGCGAGGCGCTGATGGAGACCATACCGGCGGAGATCGCCATCGGTGCGCCGGTGCCGCCGGCAACTGCACCGCACCCCGACCCTGCGGCAATCGAGGAAGCTGCGCGCCTGCTGAGCGCGGCCAGGAGGCCGCTCATCCTCTGCCAGCGGGGCGATCCTTCCGGTAGCGTGGGCGCGCTGCTTGCGAGCCTTGCGGAGAAATTCGCGATTCCCGTAGTCGAGCCCTATTCCATTCGCAATGTCATGCCTTCGCACCATCCCATGCTGCTCGGCTATGACGTGAAGGGACCGCTCGCGGAGGCGGATGTGGTGCTCGTCGTCGATAGCGGAGTGCCATGGATGGAATCGCTCCATCGGCCGGCGACGGAAACGACGGTGATCCAGCTCGGCCCCGATCCCCACTTCCGCCGCATGCCCATCCGTGGCCACAAGGCGGATCTTGCGATCGCCTGTGACACGGCAGTAGGGCTTGCCGCCCTGGCCGAGGCCATGACACCGTCTCCGCACGCGGAGGAGCGCCGCGCTCTCTACCGGCAGGCGAGCGAGCGGCGCAGGCGCGATGCGGCGGAACTTGCCGCGCAAGGCCGGTCGAGCCCCATGTCGGCGGAATGGATGAGCCGCTGCATCTCAGACATCATGGACGAGCAGGCGATCGTCTTCAGCGAGCTCGGCGTGCTTCCGCATATGATGGATTTGAAGGGGCCGAACCGCCTCTTCAACAACCCCCATTCGGGTGGGCTCGGCTGGGCGCTTCCAGCCGCCCTCGGCGCGCAGCTTGCGGACCGGGAGCGGCTCGTCATCGCCTGCGTGGGCGACGGCTCCTACATCTTCGCCAATCCCGTCGCCTGCCATCAGATCGCGGAGGCGCTGGAGTTGCCGGTGCTTACAATCATCAAGAACAACCGTATGTGGAATGCTGTGCGCCGCTCGGTCGCCAACAGCTATCCCGATGGCGCTGCCGTGAAGATGAACCGCATGCCGCTCACCTCGCTGGAGCCATCACCCGATTACACCCAGATCGCCGCGGCAAGCCGAGCCTATGTCGAACGGGTGGACCATGGCGACGATTTCCCCGCCGCCCTCGAGCGTGCCGTCGAAGTGATCCGCAAGGAGCGGCGTCAGGCGGTGCTGGAGCTGAATATCGCGGTGTCGGACAAGTATTGATCTGCAACTGTAGCGCTGCGGCGGAAGGGACAGGTGGATGGCGCTGTGGCGGAAGGTTAAAGAGGCGGGGACATGCCCGGAATGAATCCGTGACACTGCAACTGACCGATCTTGCTATCATCTTCGCCTGCCTTGCGGCCGGGGGCATCCTGAAGGGAGCGACGGGCGCGGGCGCGCCTGTGCTTGCCGTGCCCGCCATGGCGATGATCTTCGACGTGAAGGTTGCCGTGGTCGTGATGCTGATGCCCAACCTGCTCACCAATTTGTGGCAGGGCTGGCACTTCCGGAAACATCTCTTGCCAGCGCGGTTCCTGCTCACCTTCGCGCTGGCGGGTGCCGCGGGCGTGGTGGCAGGCACGCTGATCCTCGCCTTCCTGCCGCAGCGGGTCCTCATGCTTTTCGTCGCGGGCGCGGTCTACATCTATATCGCGCTCCGGCTCGCGCGGCCTGACTGGAAGATCGCCTATCCGCTCGCAAGCCGATTGAGCCTGCCTGCGGGACTTGCCGCCGGCATGCTGCAGGGTTCCTCCGGCATTTCGGCGCCTGTCTCCATTTCGTTTCTCAACGCCATGCGATTGGAGCGCCCGACCTTTATCGGCACCATCTCCCTCTTCTTCGTCACGATCACGGCGCTGCAGATAGTGAGCCTCGTCTATTTCGGTCTCTTTTCCGGGCAGAGCGCGCTTGTGAGCCTCGCCGCCGTTCTCCCGATCCTCGCCTTCATGCCGGTGGGTGCGGCGCTCGCGCGGCGGCTTTCGAAGGAAAGCTTCGACCGCGCGATACTGATTCTACTTGCGCTGCTGGCAACGAAGCTCGTCTATGACGCGCTTGCCTGAACTTCCTCGCGCAACTTGCGGGCGGCAAAGACCATGTTGGCGAGGCTGGAGCGCACCTCCTCCCACGCCCGCGTCTTCAGACCGCAATCCGGGTTGACCCATATCTGCCGCCGATCGAGGCCGTCCTTCGCCTTGCGGAGCAGCGCCGCCATCTCATCAAGGGGCGGCACACGCGGCGAATGGATGTCGAAGACACCTGGGCCAATGTCGTTCGGATAGCGGAAGACGCGGAAGGCCTTGAGAAGCTCCATCCGGGAGCGCGAGGTCTCGATGGAGATGACATCGGCATCCATGGAGGCGATGGCATCGATGATGTCGTTGAATTCGCCGTAGCACATGTGGGTGTGGATCTGCGTCTCCGGCTTCACGCCGCTGGATGCGAGGCGGAAGCACTCCACGGCCCAATCGAGATAGGCCGACCGGTCCGCCTGCCGCAGCGGCAGGCCTTCACGAAGCGCAGGCTCGTCGATCTGGATCACGGCAATGCCGGCAGCCTCCAGATCCGCCACCTCGTCCCGCAGCGCCAGGGCAATCTGCCGGCACACCGTTTCGCGCGGAACGTCATCCCTCGGGAAAGACCATTGCAGCATGGTGACGGGCCCGGTGAGCATGCCCTTCACCGGCTTGTCGGTGAGTGACTGGGCAAAGCGCGCCCAACCCACCGTCATCGGGCGCGGACGCGACACATCCCCGTAGATGATCGGCGGACGCACGCAGCGCGAGCCATAGCTCTGCACCCAGCTCTGCCGGGTGACGGCGAAGCCCGAAAGCTGCTCGCCGAAATACTGCACCATGTCGTTGCGCTCGAATTCGCCATGGACGAGCACGTCAAGCCCGATCTCTTCCTGAAACCGGATCGCTTTTTCCGTCTCCCTCTTCAGGAACGCGTCGTAATCGACGTAGCTCATCTCGCCCCTCAAGTGGGCGGCGCGTGCCTTGCGCACCTCGGCCGTCTGGGGGAAGGAGCCGATCGTCGTGGTGGGGAAAAGAGGCAGCTTCAGCCTCTCCCGCTGGCAGGCCCTTCGCTCTGAAAAGGGAACGGAGCGGCGGGCCATCTCCGGCGTCACGCCGGCGAGCCGCCCCTCGACCAATGGATCGTGCACGCGCGGCGAGGAGGCGCGCGAAGCGAGCGCTCGTGAGGCGGCGTCGATCAGGGACTGCACCGCCTCTCGGCCTGAGGTCAGGCCATGGGAGAGCGCTACCAGCTCCTCCACCTTCTGCACGGCAAAGGCGAGCCAGCTCTTGAGCTCCGGATCGAGCGAGGTCTCAAGCGCGAGATCGAAGGGCACGTGCAGCAGCGAGCAGGAAGGCGCAAGCTCGACACGGCCGGGCCTCGAGGCGATCACCGGCGTGAGCCGGTCGAGAAGGGCGGCAAGATCGGCGCGCCAAACATTGCGGCCATCCACCACGCCGAGCGACACCACGCAATTCTCCGGCAGAAGGGAAAGCGCAGGCTCGAGCTGCTCCGGCTCCCGCACAAGATCGAGATGCAGGCCCGCGACCGGAAGCACGGCAGCCGCAGGTAGATTGTCTCCAAGCGCTCCGAAATAGGTGGCGAGCATCAGCTTCGGCCCGCCTGCGGCGGCAAGCGCCTCATAGGCAAAGGCATAGGCCCGCTTTTCATCTTGGGAGAGATCCAGAACGAGACAGGGTTCGTCGATCTGCACCCAAGCCGCGCCAGCCTCGGCCAGCCGGCGAAGAAGCTCGGCATAGACCGGTACAAGGCGAGGCAAGAGCGCCAGCGGATCGCCGCCATCAGTGCGCTTGCCGAGCTTAAGAAAAGAGACGGGACCAACAAGCATCGGGCGCGTGTGAATTCCGAGCGCCTTCGCCTCGTTGAACTCATCGAGCGGCTTGGTCGAGACGAGCCGGAATTCCTGATCTGGCGAGAATTCCGGCACCAAGTAGTGGTAGTTCGTATCGAACCACTTGGTCATCTCCAGCGCGGGCACGCCTTCGCCTTCGGCATGGCAGCAGCCCGCGGGCCTGCCCTGGCTGCCGCGTGCCATGGAGAAATAGGTGTCAAGTGAGACAGCGGCCCCATCCCATCCGTATCGCTGCGGGATCGCTCCCACCATCACGGCCGTGTCAAGCACATGATCGTAGAGCGAAAAATCGTTGGAAGGGATGACGGTCACGCCCATGGCCTTCTGGATGAGCCAATGCTCTTCGCGCAGCCTGGCAGCGGCGGAAAGAAGCTCGGCCTGTGAAATCCTACCGGCCCAGTAGGCTTCGAGCGCGAATTTCAACTCGCGGCGGCGGCCGATGCGCGGCACGCCGAGTGTGGCGACGGGAATTTGCGACATGGTTTCTCCCCTTCAAAGACAAGGGGCATGGGCGCACGGACGCCTGCAAAGCGGCTCACGCTTCGCAGCGGCCACCGGGACACCCCGCCCGTGGACGGTTCATTCGCCGTGGCAGGTCTCCTGGCTCGCGGCTCCTGCGCCCTCTTCGCCTTCCCGGTTTCCCAGTGGCATCTCGAAGCAGGGCTCGCCGCCTACAGTTGCGGGGGCAGCTTCGGCCTTGCCCGCCAATGCGGGCGCACCGAATTCCCTCTTGGCTCCGGCACGCCGGAGCACCACGACAGGGAAAGGTTCCTTCAAAGGCCGGAGCAAGTCAAGAAAGATATAAAGAAATGTTTATGTCTTTAAGTTATATTGCCGGAACGCCGAATTTCGGGCGGGTGCGCGGAAGAGGCCGCGCCATCCTCCGCTCGGGCCGTGGGGAGAACCGGTACAATCTTTGACGTCGAACGTCTCCCTCACCGTCTCGGGCCTTGACCGGAGTCGCCGCGACAACGGCAGGGAAAGCCGTCTGAAACCAAGCAGTTGCTCTCCCCCTGCGCAAGCGGGGGAGAGCACCCACGGCTTGCCATGGGCGCCATCGGTGATTGCTCTCCCCTGCGCAAGCGGGGGAGAGTGATTTGCGAAGCAAACCGGAGCGGGGATCAACAAAACACGGCTCAATCCCAACTCAACGCGCCGCCGCTCTGATATTCAATCACCCGCGTCTCAAAGAAGTTCTTCTCCTTCTTGAGGTCCATGGCCTCGGACATCCAGGGGAACGGATTTTCCGTCTCGGGGAAGATCGGTTCGAGACCGAGCTGCGAGCACCGACGATTGGCGATGAAGTGCATGTACTGCTCGCAGAGGCCCGCATTGAGCCCCAGCAGCCCGCGCGGCATCGTGTCCCGCCCGTAGGCGACTTCCAGCTCCGTGGCTTCCCTCAGCATCTGCCGGACCTCCTCCTGAAACTCCCTGGTCCACAGGTGCGGGTTCTCGTGCTTGATCTGGTTGATCACGTCGATGCCGAAATTGAGATGGAGGCTCTCGTCGCGGAGGATGTACTGGTACTGCTCGGCAATGCCGACCATGCGATTGCGCCGCCCGAGCGAAAGGATCTGCGCAAAGCCGGTGTAGAACCACATTCCCTCGAATACCACGTAGAAAGCTACCAGATCGCGCAGGAAGGCCTGGTCTGCTTCCGGTGTGCCGGTGCGGAAATTCGGATCGTCCAGATGGCGCGTGTATTCCAGCGCCCACGCCGCCTTGTCGGTGATGGAGGGCACTTCGCGATACATGTTGAACAGTTCGCCCTCGTCGAGCCCGAGGCTTTCGACGATGTACTGGAAGGTGTGGGTGTGCACCGCCTCCTCAAAGGCCTGGCGCAGAAGATACTGCCGGCATTCGGGATTGGTGAGATGGCGATAGATGGCAAGCACGATGTTGTTGGCCACCAGCGACTCGGAGGCAGCGAAAAAGCCGAGATTGCGCTTGACCATGCGCCGCTCGTCCTCCGTCAGGCCGTCCCTTGACTTCCAGAGCGCGATGTCCGCCTGCATGGAGACTTCCGTCGGCATCCAGTGATTGTTGCAGGCGGCAAGATACTTTTCCCATGCCCAACGGTACTTGAGCGGCAGAAGCTGGTTCACGTCGGCGCGCGCGTTGATCATGCGCTTGTCGTCCACGGATACGCGCGCCGCGCCCCGGTCGATGGCGCCAAGGCCGGTCGCGTCAGCTTCGCCCGCGGGGGCTGATTGGGAAGGATTGGTGCTGAACTCGTTCCAGTTGAGCATTATGTTTCTCCGGAGTTTTTCTCAATGTCGGCGCTGCGGGCGACTGGTCCGCCCCTGCGGATTGGGCTGTCGCCCCCACTCCGGCTCGCTGCGCTCGCCACCTCTCGCCCGCAATGTGCGGGAGAGGAAGGGTCCTCTTCACAGCGGCCGGCGCTTCCTCGCCCCACGAAACGGAGGGGTAGAGGAGCGCAAAACGCGGTAGCCGGGTTTCCTCTTCCCCCGTCGATCGGGAGAGAGGTGGTTTGCGAAGCAACCGGAGTGGGGGCGAGTTGATGCGGGAGCGGCGCTCTTTACTGGCACGCCTCGCAGTTGGGATCGTCGATGGCGCAGGCCTGAACGTGCGCGCCGTTCAGGGCCGGCGGTGGTGACACGGCCACGGCATTGAGCTTCCCGTCCGAACGCTTGAGCGTCGATTTCTCCACATGGGTGGCGGAGCGGGAGCGCAGGTAGTAGGTGGTCTTCAGCCCCCTCCTCCAGGCAAGCCGGTAGAGTTCATCAAGTTTCCTCCCGGATGGGTTGGCGATATAGAGGTTGAGCGACTGCGCTTGGTCGATCCACTTCTGCCGGCGCGAGGCTGCGTCGATCAACCAGGAGGGGTCGATCTCGAAAGCCGTGGCGTATAGCGCCTTCAGGTCATCGGGCACGCGGTCGATCTGGCCAAGCGAACCGTCGTAGTACTTGAGATCGGAGACCATCACCTCGTCCCACAGTCCGCGAGCCTTGAGGTCGCGCACGAGGGCTGCATTCACGACGGTGAAATCCCCGGACATGTTCGACTTGACGAACAGGTTCTGGTAGGCGGGCTCGATCGACTGCGAGACGCCGCAGATATTGGAGATCGTCGCCGTTGGCGCAATGGCCAGGCAGTTGGAATTGCGCATACCGTGTTCGACCACGCGGGCGCGCAGCGCCTCCCAGTCCAGCGTCGTGCTGCGGTCCATGCCCTCGAAGCCGCGCGCCTCGTCCACGAAGGCGTTGGAATCGATCGGCAGCACACCCTTCGACCACAGCGAGCCGGGAAAGCTCTGGTAGGCGCCGCGCTCGCGCGCAAGCTCCACCGACGCGGAAATCGCGAAATAGGAGATTGCCTCCATGCTGCGGTCGGCAAATTCCACCGCCGCCTCCGAGGCATAGGGGATGCGCTGGATATGGAGCGCGTCCTGGAAGCCCATGAGGCCGAGACCCACAGGCCGGTGGCGCAGGTTTGAGCGGCGTGCTTCGGGGATCGTGTAGAAATTGATGTCAATGACGTTGTCGAGCATGCGCATGGCCGTGGTCACCGTGCGCTCCAGCTTCTGAAGATCGAGCCCCTTCTCGCTCACATGCGCGGCGAGGTTGACGGAGCCGAGGTTGCAGACTGCAACCTCATCCCTTGAGGTGTTCAGGGTAATCTCGGTGCAGAGGTTGGAGGAGTGCACCACACCCGCATGCCGCTGCGGCGAGCGCAGGTTGCAGGGATCCTTGAACGTGATCCAGGGGTGGCCCGTCTCGAACAGCATGGTGAGCATGCGCCGCCACAGGTCCACCGCCCTCACCGTTTTGAAGACACGGATTTCGCCGCGCGCCGCCTTCGCCTCGTAGGCCTCGTAGGCCTCGCGGAAGGCCGGGCCATAGAGATCGTGCAGATCAGGCACCTCATCCGGCGAGAACAGGGTCCACTCCCCGTCTGCCTCCACCCGCTCCATGAAGAGATCCGGCACCCAGTTGGCCGTATTCATGTCATGGGTGCGGCGGCGGTCGTCGCCCGTGTTCTTCCTGAGGTCGAGAAACTCCTCGATGTCGATGTGCCAGGTTTCCAGATACGCGCACACGGCCCCCTTGCGCTTGCCCCCCTGGTTGACGGCGATGGCGGTATCGTTCGCGACTTTCAGGAAAGGGACGACACCCTGGCTCTTGCCGTTGGTGCCCTTGATGCGCGCGCCGAGGCCGCGCACCGGCGTCCAGTCGTTGCCGAGCCCGCCCGAGTACTTCGCCAGAAGCGCATTGTCCTTGATGGCCTTGAAGATGCCGTCGAGATCGTCGGAGACGGTCGTCAAGAAGCAGGAGGAAAGCTGCGGCCGCAGGGTGCCCGCGTTGAACAGCGTGGGCGTTGAGCACATGAAATCAAAGGAGGAGAGGAGGTCGTAAAACTCGATCGCCCTCGCCTCGCGATCGATCTCCCGCAGCGCCAACCCCATCGCCACGCGCATGAAGAAGGCCTGCGGCAGCTCGTAGCGGACATCGTCCCTGTGCAGGAAGTAGCGGTCGTAGAGCGTCTGTAGCCCGAGATACTGGAACTGAAGGTCGCGCTCCGGCTTCAGCGCCGCGCCCAATTTCCTGAGGTCGAAGCGGCCCAGCTCGGGGTCGATCATCTCCGCCTCGATGCCGGCCTTGATGAAGGATTCGAAATAGGCCGGGTAACGCTCAACCATTTCCTCCTGCGTGGCCTGCGCGGGCCGGCCTTCCACGAAGGTCAGGGCCTCGCGGCGGAGTTTGTCGAGAAGCAGCCGCGCGCTTACGAAGGAATAGTTCGGCTCGGTCTCCACAAGCGCGCGTGCCGCGAGGATCGGCGCCAGGGACAGTTCATCCAGCGTAATGCCGTCATAGAGGTTGCGCCGCGCATCGTTGAGGATCGCCTCGGCAGAGACTCCATCAAGCCCTTCGCAGGCCTCCGCCACGATGCGCGAAAGCCGCGCCTCGTCGAGCGGCGCCCTCGTCCCGTCCTCCAGCGTCACCTGAAGTGCCGGCTGCGCAGGTTCGCCCGCCCGGCTCGCCTCCCGCTCGCGCGCCCTCTCCTCGCGGTAGAGCACATAGGCGCGGGCCACTTTGTGATGCCCGCCGCGCATCAAGGCGAGCTCGACCTGATCCTGGATCTCCTCGATGTGGAAAGCGCGGCCCGCCTCGCCCCGACGGGTCAGAGCCGAGACCACCTGCGCCGTCAGTTCCTCCACCGTGTCGTGGACGCGGCGCGAACCGGCGGCAGCCGTCCCCTCGACGGCCAGAAACGCCTTCGTCAGCGCCACCGCGATCTTGGCCGGGTCGAAAGGCGTGACCGCTGCGTTGCGGCGGATGACGCGCCAAACGGGCTGCGCCCGCTCCCTCATATGCTCCGGTGGATGGACAGGAACGTTCTCCGTTCCGTTGGAAATTCGTAAGGCAGTCGCCGACATCAAAAACCCCCGTGGTGAAAGCTCAGCGGGGCATTTCGACAGATGCGGGCAAGACACAGCAGGCAGCCGTGACGAGCGCACCGCCGGGACACCCCGCCCGTGGACGTTCAAAGCGCGATCACGGCAGGTCTCCTGGCTCGCAGGTCATCGCCTTCTGCCGGCCTTCCCGGCGCCGAAGCACCAGTGGCGTTACGCGGCAGCGGCTCGCTGCATACAGTTGCGGGGGCAGCGCCGGCCTCTCACCGGCTTCCCTCTTAGCTTCCAGGCCGGGATCGACTCGGAAGCACCGTGACATCAAAATCTAGTATGAAAACCATCCGAATTGTCAAGGCATAGTATCGACTTCTTCCACGAAAGCGAACGCGCAGCGGGCGACCAATAGGTCACCCGATGGTGATGCAAATCCAGAGGCGAACTTGCCGCTAGAGCCTACGCCTCGCGCACCTCTGTGTCAGGCTGTGCCGCATCGTTCCCATTGGCTACAGGCTGCGCTGCCGGAGTCGAAGTCGCTTGAGGGGGCGACGTAAATTGCTTCGACGCCTGCTCGGTATGAATGAGGGAATCAATCGCGGCTTTGGTATTTTCAATGCCGCCGTCTGCGGGCGAAGGCTTGCCGGGGCCTGGTTCGAGCTCGGCAATGGTGCGCAATGCATTCTTAGAGTTCTTCATTTTGATTTTGCCGGCAAACTGCTTCAGGTTGCCTTTGCCCAGCGCTCGCGCCCTAGCCGCCATTCCACCTGCTCCCTTAAACGAAAGTGCTGCACCTACAGCGTGGAATGCGGCATCAACCAGTTCTCCCTCGACCAGCGCTTTACCCGCCCGATAAGCCCCACCTACAACCGGTAGTCCATTCAAAGCGGAATCCAATGCTTCAAGATAGCGGCCCTCTGTTAAGTGCACACCAGCATCATAAAGGGTACGAAGATTCCCCACGATCGGTAAACTGTAAGCATGAACCGCGCCGGGTTTGCCGGAGGCTGATTTGGTTTAGTTACGCGGCCATGGCTTCAGTTTCCAGAGCCGCGTAGA
>NZ_JAODNV010000015.1 GCF_025398195.1 Chelativorans petroleitrophicus
CTCCCCCCTTTGCGGGGGAGAAAGCAACTTCTTGGGCTTGGGCAGAAGCCCAAGTCCTAGAAGTTGCAAGAGGGGGGGATTGTGGCGGTGAGATAGGCCGGAGACTGATTTCTTCTTCTCCTGTCGGGGTCGTCACCAAAACCCCCTCACCGTCTCGGCTTCGCCTCGTCACCGCTCTCCCCCGCTTGCGTGAGGGAGAGGAAACGCCGGCAGCGGCGGTGCGAGCCTCACATAATCGGCATCGGCGCGGCGCGGATGACAGACGGGGTGAAGCGCAGCCGGCGGCGGCGTTTCCGCTTACGCGTTCTGCCTGGTGCGCCAGCCTTCCGCGTAGGACTCGCGGGCCTGGCGGGCGTAGGGTGTCGGCGACACCCGCACGCGGATCTCCGCCTGCCGGTGCCTTTCGGTGGAGGTCTTTGCGGTCGCCTCCGGCTCGCCCCATACCAGCGTCAGCACGTCGCCCACGTTGATGTCCGGATCGACAATGCCCAACGAGAGCATCGCCCGCTCGTTGAAGCTGAAGCCATTGAACATGGAAAGGCCGACCAGCCTGTCGCCCATCATCACCCGATCGAAGCCGGAAGAGGCATAGTTCGGCTGCGGGAAATCGATCCATTTGGCGTTCAGCTCGCCGGGACGGAGTGAGGATTCGATCACCTTCAGCAGGTCTTCCGCGTTCCACTCGAAGGTGACCTTCTTGCGGTGCGGTTTGCCGTGCATCTTCTCCAGCGCGGCACGCCCCACGAAATCATGGTCGAACTTGACGTACATGCCGTAGCCAAGTTCGTAGGGCGTGGTGTAGTAGTCGCGGATGTCGTCGGACACGAAGCTGCCGCCGATGGAACAGACGGCCTCGTAGCTGTCTGCGCCCAGCCATTCGCGATAGCCCTTCAGTTCCTCGCCCGTGTAGATGGCCGGCAGCGGCGAGGGGATCCAGCCCGATTCCAGCGTGTTGGTGGAATAGGCGCGCGAGCCCACTGGCCGCAGGTCCACGCCCGCTTCCTGCGCCGCCTTGAGAATGGCCGCGCGCACCTCGTCCTTCTCGTCATAGGGGCCCCAGATCTCCAGACCCGGCGCGCCGGCCATGCCGTGCCGGAGCGCGCGCACCCGGCGGCCAGCGATATTGATCCAGTCCACATGGAAGAACTTGATCTCGGGCAGCGGGCCGCCATTCAGCTTTTCGAGGACCTTCGGCGCCTCCGGGCCCTGTATCTGGAAGCGGTAGTGGACGCGCCGGACCTCCTTGCCATCGGGATTTGACGGAGAGCGGGGATCGCGCGTGACCTTCACGTCATGCTTGCCGAGCGAGGCGTTGTACTGAACCCAATTGGCCGTGGGCGCCCGGCCGACCAGAACGAACTTGTCGCGCTCCTCCCGGAACGCGATCATGTCGCCAATGACATAGCCTTCCGGCGAGACCGGGACGAAGTGCTTGGCGCGGTTGGTGTCGAAATTGGCAAAGCTGTTGATGGCCAGGCCCTCCAGAAGCTTCGCCGCGTCCGGCCCCTCCACGATGAGCTCGTCCATATGGTGCGACTGGTCGAACAGCACCGCCGACTCGCGCCAAGCGCGCTGCTCGTCGCGCCAGTTGGAGAACTCGGCCGCGACCACAGGGTATACATAGATGCCGATTTTGGAGTTCCTCAACATCTGAACGATGTTGCCTTTTTCCCGCAAGACGGCTTCCAGACTGGAATTTGCCATGGTCGTTCCTCCTGACCCTTGAGTGTTCTGTATACATACTGTCGCCAGGAGGCGGGGATGGCAAGATCATTTGCGGGCTTGCGTCGGTAAGGGGCGGGTCTTCTGCCGGAAAGAGCCGGAGCATCGGGAGCGCGCTGTCGGTGTCGAAGGCGGGTGCGGTATACAGAGCAGGCCTGACCCGTTGCGGGAGGAGCGGCCTGGTAAAGGGTGAGGTGAGAGAAGCGCTGGCCGCGAGGGCAAAGTCGCCGCCCGGGCGGCCACTTGCTGCGAAACCGGCGGTTACTGCGGACCGGCGGCGGTGCCGCTTTCCTCAAGCTTGAGGCCGACATAGCGGTCGAGCACTACCCGGTCGTGCATCAGATCGGACGATGGCGCGCGATAGGCGATGGTGCCACGCTCGATGATCACCGCGTTCTCCGTCAGCGAAAGCGCGACGTCCGCGCGCTGCTCGACCAGCACGAGGGTCATGCCCTCATCCGAGCCCATGCGGCGGATCGCGGCCGTCAGCTCCTCCACGATGATGGGCGCGAGCCCTTCCAGCGGCTCGTCGAGGAGCAGGATGGACGGGTTCGTCATCAGCGTGCGGGCAATGGCGAGCATCTGCTGCTCCCCGCCCGAAAGATGATTGCCCATATGGCCGCGCCGCTCCTCGAGCCGCGGGAAGAGCCGGTAGATCGACGCCAGGTCCCAGCGGCCCGGGCGGGCGGTGACGGTCAAGTTTTCCTCGACGCTCAAGGAGGGGAAGATTTCTCGCTCCTGGGGAACCCAGCCGAGGCCCGCCTGCGCCCGCCGGTGCGGCGGCAGGCGGGAGATGTCCTTGCCCGCCATCCGGATCGAGCCGCGCATCAGGCCAACGATGCCCATGATGGTCAGCAGCAGCGTCGTCTTGCCGACGCCGTTGCGGCCGAGCACGGCGAGGCTGCCGCCCGCGGCAAGCTCGAGCGAGACGCGGTCGAGCACCACGGCATCGCCATAGCCCGCGCGCACATCTTCCAGAACGAGAAGCGGTTCAGCCATGATGCGCCGACCCCAGATAGACTTCGCGCACCCGCGGATCGTCGCGCACCTCCGCAGGCTCCGCTTCCATGAGAACCGCTCCGGCGACTAGCACGATGATGCGGGAGGCGAAGGAGAAGACGATATCCATATCGTGCTCGATGAAGAGCACCGCGATATGTTCCGGCAGCGCCTCGATCACGCGAAAGAGCATCGCACTTTCGTCCTTAGGCACGCCGGCGGCGGGCTCGTCAAGCAGCAGAACCTTCGGACGCGTGGCGAGCGCCAGGGCGATTTCCAGAAGGCGCTGCTGCCCATAGGCGAGATGGCGCGTCCGCTTCGTGGCGACGTCGGCGAGGCCGAGCTGCCGCAGGATCTCGAAACCCTCGCTGATGGCCTGCTCGTGCGCGGTCAGGCTGCGCCAGAATTGCCCCGCGATCCCTTCGCGCTCGCAGATGGCGAGGGTGACGGCCTCGAGCGGCGTCAGGTCCGGAAAGAGCGCATTGATCTGAAAGGTGCGCGTGAGGCCGCGACGGACGCGCGCAGCCGTGCCGGTGCGGGTGACGTCCTGGCCTTCCAGAAGGATGCGGCCGGAATCGGGCCGCATCTCGCCAGTGATCAGGTTGATAAGTGTGGTCTTGCCCGCACCGTTGGGACCGATCAGCGCGTAGCGCGCGCCCGCGGGCAGCGCGAGATCGAGGTCGCGCGTCACCTGCAGCGAGCCGAAGCTCTTCTTTAGCCCCTCGGTGCGAAGCACGATGTCCGCGTTCTTCGTCATTGGTCCCTGCCTGCGAGGCGCGCGAGCCCACCCAGTATGCCGCGCGGCATGAACAGAACCACGACCATGAGCAGGAGCCCGATTCCGAAGTACCAGTATTGCGGATTGATGCCAGAAAGCTGGTCTCGCACCAGAAGGAAGATGATCGCGCCCAGGATGGCGCCGTAGAGCCGTCCCGTTCCTCCCAGAATGAGCATGACGACTACATCCGCCGAACGCTGGAAGCTCAGCACTTCGAGAGCCACCGTGTTGGTGGTCTGCGCAAGCAGCGCGCCCGAAAGCCCCGCGATCGCGGCCGAGATGGTGTAGATCTTGCGCAAATGCCCGCGATAGGCGGAGCCGATGGCGGGCATGCGGCGCACATTCTCCCTCACGCCACGCAGCGCCAGGCCGAAGGAGGAGTTGACGATCCGGCGGCTGATCAGAAAGCCGAGGAAGAGAGTGGCCAGCGTATAGGAATAGGCGGTGTAGCCCCACAGGTCGAAATCGAACAGGCCGAGTATCGGCCATGTGTCGATGCCGCGCAGCCCGTCCGTACCGCCGGTCAGCCAGCTCAAGGCATTCGCCAGCTCATAGGTGAGCAGGCCGAGCCCCAGGGTGACCATGATCAGCGCCAGATGCTGCACGCGCACGATGAGGAAGCTGGCGACGAAGCCCACCAGCCCGGCAAGGGCGCTGGCGAAGAGCAGCCCGGTGAGCGGCTCGCCCCAGCCCGCCTTGGCGCTCAACAGCCCCGCCGCATAGGCGCCCAGGCCGAAGAACATCGCATGCCCCAGCGTGATGATGCCCGCATAGCCAAGGACGAGGTCCACCGAGATCGCAAACAGCGCCGTGATCGCGATCTGGCTGGCGAGCATCAGATAGCTGGGGAAGAAATAGAACGTCAGCAAGGTGGCGAGCCAAAAGGCAATCTCGAAGACCGACCAGCGGCTCCTGCTGCGAAGCCAGGCAAGAGACGCTCCGGGCGCTTGCGTCGTCTGGGTCGCTGTCAAGGTCGCCTCCCGGTTCATCGCTTGCCGAAGAGTCCGAGCGGACGCGCGAGCAGGATCGCCACGAGCAGGAGATAAATCAGGAAGGAGCCTATCTCGGGCACGAAGTATTTCCCCGCAACGTCACCGATGCCGAGCAGGGCCGCGCCGGCGAACGAGCCGGTGATCGAGCCCAGGCCGCCGACGGCCACGACGATCAGCACATAGACAAGAAAGTGGAAGCCGAAGGAAGGATCCAGCCCCACGATCTCGATGGCGAGCGCGCCGCCGAGGCCCGCCAGCCCGCTGCCCAGCGCGAAGGTGATGGCGAAGACCCGCTCGACATTGAGCCCCAGGCCGGCGGCCACGCGCTGATTGTCCACGGCGGCGCGGATCTGCGCGCCGAGCCGGGTGCGCTCCAGGCCGAAGACCAGCAGCGCCGTGATGGCAAGCGAGACGACGATAAGGAAGATGCGGTACACACCGAAGCGCAGTCCGGCGATTTCCACGGAGCCGCGAAGCCAGCCAGGCAGCACGATGGGCTGCTGACCGGTGCCGAACAAATATGTGGCGATCGCCGCGGATACGAATACCAGCCCGATGGTGAAAAGCACCTGATTGAGTTCCCCGGCGCGATAGAGGCGGCGGAAAAGGGTCCGTTCAATCAGAACACTGACAAGGGCGGCGGCGATGAAGGCGAGGGGCAGCGAGAGGAGAAAGGGAAGGCCTAGCTGCCGCATGGCGGTGACGGCGACATAGCCGCCCAGCATGCCGAAGGCGCCGTGCGCGAGATTGATGAAGTTCATCAATCCCAGCGTGACAGACAGGCCGACCGACAGGACGAACAACAGCATCCCGAAGGCGAATCCGTCGAACAGCACGATGACGATATTGCCGATCACGATTAAGACACGCGCCTTGTGGATGTGGATTTCGAAACGGTACTCCCGCCCATGCCGTATTGATCCCGGGTATCGATCCTCCGGTCAACCCCGAGGATGCCAAGCAGAGCGGAAGCCGGTTGTAATCTGCGGCCCTGGCGGTTGCGGCAAAACCGCCAGAGCCGCCCGCCGGGGAGCCAGGAGGCTTATCAGCCCCTTCGCCAGCACCGGATATGACCGGTTGATGCCGGTTTCGACCCCGGCTGCTTCCGCAGATCGCATCGCGGCTTGCCCGCGCCTCAAGCGCGGGCGGGCCAGGCCCGGCTTACTGGGCGCCGTGCAGCGGGTCCTTCACATCCGGGATCTCGTGGATGATGACGTTCTGCAACTCGCCATCAACCTCCTGAACCTCGCGGATGTAGACCGTCTGAATCACGTCGCGCGTCTCGGGATCGATGGACATCGGCCCGCGCGGGCTCTGCCACGACATGCCCTTGGCCGCTTCCACGAGGGCGTCGCCGCTGGCATCGCCATTGGTCTTCTTCAGCACCTCGTAGATGAGGTGCATGCCGTCATACCCGCCGATCGAGAACAGGTCGGGAGCGCGCCCATTGTTCGCCTCGCGATAGCCGGCGACGAACTCGTTGTTGAGCGGGTCGTCGCGCTCAAGCGTGTAGTGGAAGGTGGTGATGATGCCGCGCGCCGTCTCGCCCATGCTCTCGAGCGCTTCGGGATGGGTGAGCTCGCCCTGGGCGAAGATCTTCACGTCTGGCGGCGCAAGGCCGCGATCCACCAGCGCCTTGCCGATCGCCGCGGGCTGTGCGCCGCCCGGAACGAAGATGTAGACGGCCTCGGGATTGGCGTCCTTCACACGCTGGACATAGGCCGAGAAGTCCGGGTTGGCGACCGGGGTACGGTCCGAGCCGACGATCTCTCCTCCCGCTTCGGTGAAGCCCTTGGAGAAGGAGCTTTCGGCGTCATGACCGGGGCCATAGTCGGAGACCAGCGTATAGGCCTGCTTGACGCCGGCCTCCTCGAAGGCCCACTTGCCGAGGGCATAGTTGAGCTGCGGAATAGTCACCGACGTGCGGACGATATAGGGCGACTGTTCCGTAATGACGGAGGTGGCGGCGTTCATCACGACCAGCAGTTTCTTCGCCTGGTCCGCAATCTCCGCCGCGCCCAAAGCTTCCGGAGTGAGCGCGAAGCCAGCCAGGATGTCCACCCCGTCCCGCACGACGAGCTCCTGAGCAAGCCGCCGGGCAACGTCCGGATTCGGCCCGCCCGTGTCCTTCTTGATGATCTCGATCTTCTTGCCGGCGACTTCGTCACCGTGCTTCTGGATATAGAGATCGATACCGGCCTGAAGCTGATTTGCCGCGTCCGCGAACGGACCCGAATAGGGCAGGAGCACGCCGATCTTCACCGTCTCCTGCGCCATTGCCATCATCGACCAGCTGACGCCGAGCCCGAGCGCGACCGCCGCTGCGATTCTCTTTACCATGACGTTCCCTCCCTGTGCCATTCCGGCCTCAACACGCGTCCCACAAGACACGATGCTGAAGCATTGTATACATCGGATACCGAATTAGCCAAGAGGGAGCTTAGCCTACCGAGTCGCTTGGTAAAAGCTCGGAGTTCCTGAAGTGCCGTCAAATGCCTAATGCCGCCCGCCACAGCGCTTGCATGTTGACAAAGCTTTTTGCGGCGACACAGTGTATACAAACGAAGGCCGGATGTCCGGCGCAAATCAGGGATGGGCGGCCGTGCATCGCCGTGGAACTCGGGAGGCGGAGACTGCGCTTGAGGGCACCTTGCCTCAAACGCCTCACCGCGATTCGTCCGCGCGAGGGGAGCATGCCCCGGCCAGGGCCGTCGCTTCCCGGGACGCTTCTGAAAACGCCGACCGCAATCCGTCGCGAACGGAAGGCGCGCTGCTTGCCATGCGCGAACTCATCTTCTCCGGCGCGTTCCGGCCCGGGGAGCGAATTTCGGAGCTGACGGTCGCGGAGCTGACCGGAATCTCCCGCACCCCCATCCGCTCCGCCCTACAGCAGCTTTCGCACGAGGGCTTTGTCGAGGTCATCCCCTCCGGCGGCTATGCCGTGAGGTCCTTCAGCGAGAAGGACGTGTTCGACGCGATCGAGGTTCGCGGGGCGCTCGAAGGCCTCGCGGCACGGCTCGCCGCGGAGCGGGGTTATTCGGCCGGCCGGCTTCGGCCGCTTGAGGACTGTCTCGATGAGCTGGACTCGGTGATCGAAAGGGAGCTCGGCACGGAAGAGGGCTTCTCCCGCTATATGGCGGCGAACCGCCGCCTGCACGCCCTGATTCTGGAGCTTGCCGACAGCCCGGTGCTGAAACAGCAGGTGGAGCGGGCCGTCGCCCTGCCATTTGCCTCTCCCAGCGGCTTCATCATGGCCCAGTCGACATTGCCAGATTCCAGAAAGCTGTTCGTCGTGGCGCAGGATCAGCACCGGTGCGTGGTCGAGGCGATCGCAGAGCGCGAGGGGGCGCGGGCGGAAAGGATCATGCAGGAGCATGCCCGCCTGGCCGCGCGCAATCTGCGGCTGGCGCTGCGCAGCGAAAGCGCGCTAAAGCTCATCCCCGGCGGCGCGTTGATCCGGAATGACTGATCTTGCCGCCTCGGCCTTGTACTAATGACATAGATATTCCAGCCATGACCGGAAGACGGATCGTCTTTGCCGAGACCACCCTTGTGATGCCGGCAAAATTGCCCTACCGCCGGGTGCAGCCTCTAAGTTATTGTTTTTGTGCAATTCCAATTCCGGACGGAAAGTCCGTACACGCTTTTCCCGGAATTGCGCTATGAGTGCTCTGCTCTCCGTCATATTGCCTATCTTCGTTCTGATCGGCGTCGGATTTACAGCGGTTCGCACGCGCTACGTTCCCTCCTCCGTGGTGGAGGCGCTTGGGGCCTTCGTTCTGAACTTCGCCCTTCCGGCGGTCATCCTTCATGCGCTGTTGCAGCAGGACCTGCAACGGACGCTCGACTGGGGCTACATTTTCGCATATGCGGCCGGCTCCCTGATCGCGTTCGTCGCGATCCTGGCGCTTTTCCGGCTGGCGATGGGCAAATCATTGTCCCATGCCGCCGCCGCCGCGCTGGGCGCCTCCGCCTCGAACAGCGGCTTTGTTGGCTTTCCCGTCGCCTCGCTTGCGCTTGGCGCCCCCGCGCTCGCAGCGCTTCCCCTTTCCATGCTGGTTGAAAACATCATCATCATTCCGCTGGCGCTCGCGCTGGGGGAGGCCAGCACTCAGAAGGGGGAGGGGCTCCGCGACATACTTTCGGGAACGCTTCGGCGCCTTTCACGCACGCCTCTGATCGTGGCCATTTTCATGGGCGTGGTCCTTTCGGCGGCTGGCGTGAGCCTGCCGCAGCCGCTTTCCACCGCGCTCAAGATGATGGCAGACGCGTCCGTTCCATGCGCGCTTTTCGTGGTGGGAGGAACGCTCGCGGGGCTGAAGGCCGGGTCCATCGCGGGCGACATCATGGCGATCGTGGCGGGAAAGCTTCTTCTGCATCCGCTTGCGGTCGGCGCGGGGTTTCTGCTCGCCGGAGACGTGCCGGCTGAGCTCATGGCCGCCGGCCTCATATTGGCAAGCTCGCCCATGCTGACGGTCTATCCCATCCTCGGCGCGCGGCTGGGCCATGGCGGAATGTGCGCGGCGGCGCTGCTGATTGCGACCACGGCGAGTTTCCTGACCCTGATCGCCGTTCTCGGCCTTGTCCGTCCATAGACCGGAGACGGCAGCTTCCCGCTCCGAGGGGTCTTGAAGGCTCGGGGCAGGGTTGCCCAGGGAACAGTCTCACGCTCCCGCCGTTGCATTGCGCGGAAAGGAGGGGATGACACTCCCGCTCCGCTGGCGTCTGGGCGGCCGGTCTGAGCGAGGATTTCGCCCTGCGGGAACCGAGTATGAATCAGGAAGGAACGGTAGCGGCACAGCCGCGCGCCCCGCGCATCGTCATTGTGGGGGGAGGCTTTGCCGGTCTCGAAGTGGCGAAGGCGCTGGGCCGCGCCGGTCTTCCGGCCGTAATGCTCGACCGGCAGAACCATCATCTTTTCCAGCCTCTGCTCTATCAGGTGGCCACGGCCGCGCTTTCGGCCACCGATGTGGCTGAGCCGATCCGCAAGGTGCTGAGGCGGTATGAAAGCGTGCAGGTCCTTCTCGGCGAGGTTTCGGAGATCGACACCGCCCGCAATACGCTGCGTTTGGCCGACGGGCTGGTGCTTGGCTATGATTATCTCGTGCTCGCCACCGGTGCGGGGCACAGCTATTTCGGCCATGACGATTGGGCCGAGAGAGCGCCGGGGCTGAAGACGCTTGGCGATGCGCGGCGCATCCGCGCGCTTGCACTGCTCGCCTTCGAGCGTGCGGAGCGCGCGATTGAGCCTGACGAGCAGGCGAGACTGATGACCATCGCCATTGTCGGCGGCGGGCCCACCGGGGTGGAGCTTGCAGGCTCGCTTGCCGAGCTGCGCCGCTACACGCTGGCACGCGATTTCAGGAGCGCCCGGCCGGAGGCGGCCAAGATCATGCTTATCGAGGCCGGCCCCCGAATCCTGCCGGCCTTCTTGCCGGAGACGTCCGATTACGCCCGGCGGCGCCTGGAAAAGCTGGGGGTGGACGTTTTCACCGGAACGCCGGTGGAGGATATCGGCGAGGACACCATCACCTTTGCGGGCCACACGGTTCCCGTTGGCGTTGTGCTGTGGGCCGCAGGCGTGGCCGCATCGCCGCTCGGCGCGCAACTCGGCGCCCCGACGGATAGGGCCGGCCGCGTTATGGTGGATGAGTGCCTGCGGGCCCAGGGCCTTTCCAATGTCTTCGTGCTTGGCGACGCAGCGGCTTTCACGGACCCTGCCGGCAAACCGCTGCCCGGGCTGGCGCAGGTTGCCAAGCAGCAGGGCATCCATCTCGGACAGGGCCTTGCGCGGCACATCAGGACGGGCGCGCCGCTTGAGCCCTTCGAATATCGCAGCCGGGGCAACACGGCGATCATCGGGCGTCACGCCGCAGTCTTCGAGCGGGAGCGCCTGAGGCTCAAAGGCTGGATCGCCTGGCTCGCCTGGGCCATCATTCATGTCTATCTGCTGGTCGGCTTCCAGCACCGGATGATGGTTTCGCTACAGTGGCTCTGGCGCTATCTCACCTTCGAGCGTGGCGCCCGCGTCATGACGGAAGAAAGCTTCGACGTGCGCACGGCCAGGTTGCCGACCCGCACCAGAACCTCGGGCAAGTGAAGTTTCAGGTCCATCGGGTGGGGGCTATGCGGGCATCTCGATCTGCACCTTCACCTGCCCGCGGGGCGCCTCGGCCGCGAACTCGAACGCTTCCACGCTTTCCTCGAAGGAAAAGGTTTTCGTGATCAGGGGCGAGACATCGATCGCGCTGGAGGCGAGCATGGCGACACAGCGCGGGAAGACGTGCGCATAGCGGAACACGTTCTCGATGCGCGCCTCCTTGATCTGCGCGGCTGAGACGTCATAGGCGATGGGCGAGAGGGGGATGCCCACAAAGACCACCGTGCCGCCGGGGCAGAGCGGGTCGAAAACCTCCGCAGCCGCCCTTTCGTTGCCCGAGCATTCGAAGACGATGTCGGCGCCCCAGCCGTCCGTTTCCCTTTTGACCCGATCCGCGAGATTTTCGGAGCGTACGTTCACTGGAGTGACCGGCCCGAGCCTGCTTGCGATGTCCAGCTTCGCCTCGTCCACATCGCTGACGATCACCCGTGCGCAGCCCGCGGCCAATGCCGCAAGAACGGTCACGAGGCCGATCGGCCCGGCTCCGGTTACAACCGCTATGTCCCCGGGCTTCACCCGCGCCTTCGTGGCGGCATGAACGCCGACGGCAAGCGGCTCCACCATGGCGCCGGCCGCGAAGGAGACGTTGTCCGGAAGCTTGAAGGTGAAGTCGGCCGGATGCACGACAGTCGGGCGAAGCACGCCGTGAACGGGCGGCGTCGCCCAGAAGCGCACTGCAGGATCGAGATTATAGAGGCCGAGACGAGTGGCCCGGCTGTTGGGGTCGGGGATGCCGGGCTCCATGCAGACACGGTCGCCGGGCTTGAACTCCGTGACCTCCGCGCCCGTTTCGACTACGACGCCGGCCGCCTCATGGCCGAGAATCATCGGCTCGCGGACGACGAACGGGCCGATCGCGCCGTGGGTGTAGTAATGGACGTCGCTGCCGCACACGCCGACGGTGCGGAGCGCAATTCGCAGGTCGCGCGGTCCGAGCGTCTCCTTGAGGGGAAAGTCCCGCAGCGAGAGTTTCAACTTTTCTTCCAGTACCAGTGCCTTCACGGCAAGCCTCCGTTGCTGCGGAGCGCACACGAGGTCGCTCCCGGCTCGTTCGCGGATCAGTGATAGCCTTCGCCCGGCGCTATCTTGCCGCGGAACACCCAGTAGACGAAGGCAGTGTAGCCGAGCACGAGAGGCAGAAGGAAGATCGTGCCCATCAGGAAGAAAATCTGGGAGGCGGGCGCAGCGGCCGTGTCCCAGAAGGTCAGGTCCGGCGGCACGAGATAGGGCACGTTGGAGATGACGAGTCCCGCATAGCCGAGCAGGAAGAGGACGATTGTGCCGAAGAAGGGAACGGCCTCGCGGCCCTGCCCGATTGCGCGCCACACGATGTAGGCCACGAGCACCGCCGCCAGGGGGATGGGCCAGAGCAGGAAGATGTTGGGCGTGGAGAACCAGCGCTCCGCGACGCGATCGATGGCAAGCGGCGTCCAAAGGCTGATGACCACCATTGCCGCCATGACGACGAGAAGCAGCGTGGGCGCCAGACGCCGGCCAAGGTCCTGCACGGGGCCGGAGGTGCGCATGATGAGCCAGGTGGCGCCCAGCAGGGCATAGCCCGTGACCACCGACAGGCCGACGAAGATCGAGAAGGGTGTCAGCCAGTCGAACGGCCCGCCTGCGAACTGGCGATCCTCCACGGCAACGCCCTGCAGGAGGCCGCCGAGGATCACGCCCTGAAGGAAGGAAGCAATGATGGAGCCGCCCGCAAAGGCGATGTCCCATTTGCGGTGACGGGGCTTGGCGATCCATCGAAACTCGAAGGCGACGCCACGGAAGACCAGCGCCAGAAGCATGCCGATCACCGGCAGGTAGAGGGCCGGCATGATGATCGAATAGGCGAGAGGGAAGGCGACCCACAACCCGCCGCCGCCCAAAACGAGCCAGGTCTCGTTGCCGTCCCAGAAGGGAGCGACGGAGTTCATCATCACGTCGCGCTCCTCCTCGCGGCGGGCGAAGGGGAACAGGATGGCTATGCCGAGATCGAAGCCGTCGAGGATGACATACATGGCCACGGCGGTGCCGATGAGGCCTGCCCAGATAACGGGGAGATACCATTCCATAGCCGTCATCCCTTCGGTGCGGTGAGCGGGCGGCCGGGGCCTTCGCCGGGCTCCCTGCCGGTTGCTTCGCGCGCGGCTTCCTCGGCCGCGGACATCGGCCTGTTGGGCAGGCCCGCCGCCGCTTCGATCGCCTCGCCCATGGGCCCGCGGTTGATGAGCCGGTTGATGTAGAAGATGCCCATCGTGAAGACGACGCCGTAGATGAAGACGAACAGGGCCAACGTGCTTGCGACGCTGGCGCCCGGGACGGGAGAGACGCCGTCAACGGTTCGCATGAGGCCATGCACCAGCCAGGGCTGCCGGCCCTGCTCGGTGACGAACCAGCCAGCGACGATGGCGACGAAGCCGAGGGGCCACATATAGGAGGCCGTGCGTAGGAACAGCGAGTTGTCGAACAGCCTCCCGCGCCACCAAAGGTAAAGACCCCAGAATCCGGTCGCGATCAGCAGAAGGCCGATGCCGACCATAAGGCGGAAAGTGAAGAAGACATTGACGACGGGCGGCCATTCGTCTTCGGGGAAATCCGCCATGCCGGGATAGGTGCCGTCCCAGTCGTGGGTGAGGATCAGCGAGCCGAGATGCGGAATGGCGATCTCGAAGTGATTTGTCCGCTCCTCCTCGTCCGGCAGGCCGAACAGGACGAGATGGCCGGGTTCCTCTCCGCTCCAGTGGCCTTCCATCGCCGCCACCTTGACCGGCTGATGCTCCAGCGTGTTGAGGCCGTGCAGGTCGCCGATCACGAGCTGTAGCGGGGCCGAAACCGCGATCATGCCGACGGCCATGCGGAGCATCGTGCGGCTTTCCTCACCATGCCGTCCGGCAAGCAGATAGCGCGCACCCACGGCCAGCACGACGGCCGCGGTCGTCAGATACGCCGCGTTCAGCATATGGGCGAAGCGGTAGGGGAAACTGGGATTGAAGATCACCCGCAGCCAGTCGACCGGGTAGGCGATCCCGTCGCGAACCTCATGGCCGGCAGGGGTCTGCATCCAGCTGTTGGCGGAAAGAATCCAGAAGGCGCTGGTGGCCGTGCCGAGGGCCACGAGCACCGAGGCCAGCGTGATCAGCCAGGGCGGAAGCCGGTTCCAGCCGAACAGAAGGATGCCGAGGAAGGTCGCTTCCAGATAGAAGGCCATCAGCACTTCGTAGCCGATGAGCGGCCCGATCACATTGCCCGAGAACTCGGAGAAGCGGCTCCAGTTCGTGCCGAACTGATAGGAAAGCACGATGCCGGACACCACGCCCATGGCGAAGGATATGGCAAAGATCTTGGTCCAGAAGCGCGCCAGCCGATGATATTTTTCCTGGCCGGTGCGCATCCACATCAGAAGGAGTACGGCGATGTAGGCCGACAGGCCAATGGTGAAGGCCGGAAAGATGATGTGGAAGGAGACGGTGAAGGCAAACTGGATGCGCGCCAGCGTCACTGGATCAAATTCCATGACCCTCTCCAATCGCCCCGCGCCCCGCGTGAACCGGCTACATAATTGGGAAAGAGTGGCGGCGTGTCCAGCCCTGGGAGGGAAACTGCGTCAAGGTGAGGCGGCTTCCGCACAGTGCCTGCGCCCCGGTTGCGGGCGGAACCGGCTGGTCACGCCGGCTTCAGCGGCATCATAAAGCGGGAGCGGGGTCAAAACGAACCGGCCGGTTGCCGTCGCGCGCATGGCGATCCGAAGCAACCGGCCGGGCGGTTTTCAGGTCAGGAAAAATCGTCGTCCGTTACCGGTTACCGCTCCTGGAAGGGACGGCGGAATGTCGGCAGGCGGTCGCGTACATCCGGCAGCTTGTCGAACGGTTTGTGCGGCTCGGCCTGATACCAGAAGGCCACGGATGAGATATCGTCGGAGCGCCGGTTGGCATGGCCGTGCTCAATTGTCACCCGAATCCGCTTGTGGAAGATCACCGGGTCCTCGATGTGCCAGCGATAGAGCGTGACGGGCTCCGTCCAGTTCGGTCCGCCAGCGGCGATGATGCCGTGATAGGGCCCGCTATATTCCTGCGTCGGGCACCAGGCCGTGTTGAAGTAGTCCTCCGTTCCTGTGCCGTGGAGCGTGGGAGGCCAGGCATCGTTGGCACCGGGGCTGGATTCCGGCCGCGGCTCTATGACCGCCGCCCGCGGCCCGATACGCGGATCCGGCTTGCGCACCGTGTCGGGAACGGAGATGCCCGGCTCCCCGTCGACGAAGATCATGTCGTCGCCTTCGCCGTACCAGTCCCAGAGGGCGGAGCGGCGGCGGGAATAGACGTTGAAGAGCACGCCGACATAGTGGCCGTGACCCTCCGCTTCCAGAATCGTGTAATTGTCCTTGCCGTCCACATTCTCGCCGCCGAACAGGAACTGCTCGTTGGTAAGCCCGGTCTCTTCGAGGCCCTTCGGGCGGTCCTGCCGGTACTGCGCGTGGAAGCGGCCGAGCCCTTCCTCCAGCGCTTCGTGAAGCTCCAGATCGATGTAGTAGTAGAAGAGCAGATCGTCCTCGGCCTCGTTCGTCACCGTAAACTTCATGTGGCTTCCGAAGGGCATGGGGAAATAGCAATTGAAGGCTTTCCCGTCCTCCGGGCTTGCCTGCACCGGGAGGCTTGCGAAGTTCCGCGTCCGCGCGTGCCCCATGCCGAAGAAATCGCCGATCGGGGTTTCGATGCTGGGATGCTCTTCCCCGTCCCAATAGGCGCGCAGCACGATCTTGCGCAGGAAATCGTCGCTCTTGCAGGCCAGCGTGGCCCAGATATGGGTGACGATGCCGGCGCCGTGATATTCGGCGATCGTCACCGTCTGGCCAGGCTCGATGTGCAGCCGGTCGTCATTGCCGCCCGTGCGGTCATAGCTCGAAAAGCGGCGCGTTTTGGCCGTCCGTAGTCTGGCAAGTCCCCTGAGCGGTGACAGCCCCGCATTCGTCATGTTTCTCTCCTTGTCGGTCGCGGCTACTTCAGTCCGCTGGTCTTGATGGATTCCATGATCTGCCGCTGGAAGATCACGAACAGGATGAGCATGGGAAGCGCCACGATGGTCGAGGCGGCCATCATGTAGTTCCAGGCGGCCGAATACTGGCTCTGGAAGTTCGCTATCCCCACCTGCACGACCCAGAGGTTCTGATCGGCCGTGATGGTGAGCGGCCAAAGGAAGGAATTCCAGTTGGCGAGGAAGAACAGGATCGTCAGCGCCGCGAGAATGGGGCGGCTGAGCGGCAGCACGACGCTCCAGTAGATGCGCCAGTAGCCTGCGCCGTCGATAACGGCGGCCTCCTCGAGCTCGCGCGGCAGCGACAGATAATATTGACGCAAGAGGAAGATGCCGAAAGCATTGAAGATCGCGGGCACGATGAGGCCGGCATAGGAGTTGAGCATGCCGAGCGTCTTCACCACGATGAAGAGCGGAACGATGATCACCGGCAGGGAGACGAGCAGGGTGGAGAAGATGGCGAGGAAGATCGCCTCGCGCCCGGGGAAACGCAGCCGCGCCAGCGCATAGCCCGCCATGGAATGGAACAACAGCGCCACGACGGTGACGGTGGCCGACACGATGAAGCTGTTGAACATGTAGCGCAGGAAGGGCACCTCGGTCAGAACATAGATGAAGTTCTGCCACGTGGGCGCCGCCGGGATCATGTTGGGCGAGAAGGATTCCGCCGGCGTCTTGAAGGCGATCGAGACCATCCAGAAGAGCGGAAACAGCGTCATGGCGGCAAGGACGGCAGAGACCGCCATCCAGACGAACTGCAGCAGTCTTGCCTGTGAGGGCGCGAAGAAATGGGGCCTAGGCATGTTCGAAGCGCCCGCCCCGCGTGAAGAGGAAGAGGATGGCCGTCATGAGCACGAGGGCCGCCACGAGGATCGAGGCCATTGCCGCCGCGTAGCCGAACGCGCCGAAGCCGAAGGCCTGCTGATAGATGTAGATAATCAGTACCGCGGTGGAGTTGGCCGGGCCGCCCTTGGTCATCACGTAGATGATGTCGAAGGCCTGCGCGCCGGCCACCGCCGCCACCATGGAGATCATGAGCACGAAGAAGCTCGTGGGTTTGAGCAGGGGCAGCGTGATGTACCAGAAACGCTGTACTGGCCCGGCGCCGTCGATCTCGGCCGCCTCGTAATATTGCACCGGAATGTCCTGCAGCCCTCCCAGAAAGATGAGCATGTAATAGCCCATGAGGAACCAGAGGCTTACTGCCACGACCGCAAGAAGGGCCAGATTGGGATCGCCCAGAAGGGAGACGCCGGGAAGGCCGAGCGCGGACATCAACCGGCTGAGAATTCCGATCTTGTCCACGGACATGAGCTGCCACACCAGCGCCACGACGACGAGGCTCACAACGTGCGGCGCGAAGAACATGGAGCGGATGACGCTGTTGAAGCGGTTCGACTTCTGAACGAGCAGGGCGAGGCCAAGACCGCAGACGAAGAGAAGCGGCACGAGCAGAATGGCGTAGAGGGCAGTCACGCGCGCGGCCTGCCAGAAGAGCGGGTCACGCATCATGCGCTGATAGTTGGCGAGGCCGACGAAGCGGTAGCCGCCAAAGCCGTCCACCTCGAAGAAGCCGATGACGAGCGAGAGCACCATCGGCACGCCGAGAAAGATGAAGAGGCCCAGCGCGTCCGGCAGCACGAACAGGTAGCCGGCGAGCCATTCCCGGTGTTTCGTGGAAAGGCCCCGCTCCTCGCTCGGATAGCTTATCTGCGCAACCTGATCAGTCATTCATTTCCCTTCGGCTCCGGGTCGCCAGCGCGGCCGCCACCCTCCCCGGGGAGGGGAGGGTGGCTGGGGCGGCCCCGCCGCATACGGCCGCCCCTGGGAGGACCGTTAAAGAATCGGCGCGCCGTTATAGGAGGCGAGGAACGCGTCGAGCTGCTGCGAGGCGGCGGTGGCCGTCGCCTGCGGATCGGCACCGCCAAGCTGCGTCTGCTGGATCGCGTCGGAAATGATCTTGTAGACCTCGGGCGGCACGCGCGGCTCGGCTCGGGTGCCCGGATGAATCTCTTGCGAGAACACGCCCATCACGCCCCTGTTGAAGGCGTCGCCGCCTGCCTCCAGTGCGCTGTTGCGCGGCGGCATATCGGACTTGGCCTCCGTGCACCAGTTCACCACGCGGTCGATCGAGCCCTGCTCCATCGAGGCCAGCGCCCAGGCGCAGAACTCGCCGGCCGCATCCGGGTTCCTGCCGCGCGCATTCGCGACGAAGGCCCAGCCGCCGCCGACGGTGACATATTTGCCGCCTGGAGGCGTGGGGAGCGGGAAGACGCCGAAGGGCATGTCAGGAGCGTTGTTGGTAAGCTGGGAGATTGCCCAGATGCCGACATTCTGCATGGCGCAGTAGCCGGAACCGAGATTGGCCGTGGCATCGTTCGCGCCGTAGCCCAGCACCTGACGCGGCGCCACGCCAAGATTGATCGCATCCTGCCAGAACTTCAGCGCCTGCACCGTGGCTGGAGAATCGAACGCGCTGCGTCCGTCCTCGGACTGGATCTCCCCGCCGCCCTGCCACATGAAGGGATACCAGGTGAAGTTCTGATAGTAGCCGGGTTTGGTCTCGAAAACGATGCCGTAGCGCTCGGGTGTGGTGAGCTTCTGCGCCACATCGAGCAGCTCCTCCCATGTCTTGGGCACGTCGTTTTCGTTGAGGCCAGCCTCCTCGAAGGCTTTCACCGAGTAGTAGATGGCCATCGGCTCCACTTCCATCGGGATGCCGTAGATCTTGCCATCCACCATCCGGTTGGCAATCACGCTTTCGGGGAAATCCGCCCGCGCCTCCTCGCTGATGAAGGGCGTGAGGTCATGCAGCACGCCGCCGTTGTAGTAGCGCAGGAAATCGCCAGGCGAGATGATGAAGATGTCCGGGCCGGTTCCGGAAGCGAAGGCCGTGGCGAGCTTCGTTCCGTTGATGTATTCGGAGTTCGGAACGTATTCGAGCTCGATCTTCTGCGCGTGGCTGTCGTTCCAGTCGGCAACGGTCTTTTCGAACCAGGCAACCTGTGAGGCCACCTGACCGCCGGGCGCATAGAACTGCCAGAACTTCAGGGGCGCGTCCTGGGCGCGCACGGCCATGCGGTTGATGAAGGGAAAGCCGGTGACGGTGCCTGCGGCCAGCGCCGCGGTGCCTGCAAGCAGGCTGCGCCGGCTGACTCCGGCGGTCTTCCCGGTTGGGGTTCTGCTGTCGTTCATTGAATCCTCCCTAGACGTTGGGTCTTTCACATCGCGGCGCTTTTCCGTCCGCATCCATTCTCCCGCTCAAGCCGTATCGAACTCGCGCAGGAAGCACGGGATGACTTCGGTGCGCGGAGGTCCTGTGAAGGTGCCATCCAGGCGTTCGAGCAGCATTTCGGTGGCGCGCTTTGCTAGCACGGAGGGGCTTGTGCCCACGCGCGTGAGCTTGGGCCGCACATATTCGAGCTGCGGCTGATCGCCGAACACGGCCATCGCGATGTCCTGCGGAATCCGGATGCCGCGGTCGTAGAATTCCGTCAGCGCGCCGGACGCCATGAGATAATTGGCGAAGAAAATTGCCGTGGGCAGGTTGCCGCCATGCTCCTCGAGAAGCCAGGCGACCGCCTCGCGGCCGGAGGGCGCCAGATAGGTGCCTTCGTAGCGCAGGCCCTCCACCATCGGCGCGCCGTGATCGGCAAGGCCCTGCTCGAAACCTTCCGCGCGCGCCATGGCTTCCTTGAAAAAGGAAGGGCCGGTGACATGGGCCACCCGCCGGTGGCCCTTCTTCGCCAGATAGGCCCCCATCTGATAGCCGCCGCCATAGTCATCGACCTTCACGCTGTCGACGGCGTGGTTGGGCAGGTTGCCGATGAAGACGGCGGGCATGTCGAGGCCGATCAGATGGTCGTGCATGCCGTGCAGCGCGAAATCGCCGACGATCAGCCCGTCCACCCGCTTGTGCCGGATCTGGCGCAGATATTCGCGGCCATGCTCCTGGGAATGGCCGCCGGGCACGTCCGTGTTGAAGATCAGCATGTCGAGGCCGACGGCCTCCAGCTCCGACTGCGCGGTCTTCACCAACTCCGGATAGAACGGGTTGCGGATGTCCGGGATCAGCATGGCGACGATGTTGGTGCGCCCCGTGCGCAGGCTCCGCGCCTGGGGGTTCGGCACGTAACCCAGCTCCTCGATCGCCTTCTCCACCCGCTCGCGCAGCGTCTTCGACACGCGGTCCGCATGGTTGATGACATGCGACACCGTCGTCCGTGACACGCCCGCGCGCTCTGCAACCTTGGCAATCGTGCTCATGCCTTCATCATAATTTCTGTGAATGCATTTGCAAATCGATTTGCAAACCGATTTGTGGATAGCGCGCATTCCGGAAAATCGGGGAACGGGGCCGCGAGGATGCAGAACTGGCGGAACGAGACCGCAAGGATTCAGAACTGGCGCGACGGCGGGGGCGGCGGTCCAGAAAGACGGGACGGCAGTGACGGTGATCCAGAAATAGCGTGAGGGCAGCGACGGCGACTGTCAAATCGTGTCCGGTGAGCTCTGGCCCGGAAGCAGGAGGTGCTGCGCACGGCGGTTCAGCCGGCCGTTCAGGGGAATGGGGTTCGGGGTCCTGTCAGGAGGCGCGCAAAACTCAGGTCGCTTCGCCTTCTGGAGCGAAGCGACCTGAGGGATTGCCGGCTGTTAAGGCTAAGGCGACGGCCCGTAAGGCCTTGTCCGCCGCAAAGGCCTGCTGGCCTCGGATGTCCCGGCTCAGTCCTCTTCGACGAAGACTTCCTCGCGCTTGCGGCGGATCGCCGGCATGAGCGAGAGCACGATTGCGATGACAGCGACGGCGAGCAGTGCGGCGCTGATGGGGCGCTCGATGAAGGTCATCGGATCGCCCCGCGAGATGATCATGGCGCGCCGCAAATGTTCCTCAAGAAGCGGCCCGAGCACGAAGCCGAGCAGCAGCGGCGCCGGCTCGCAATCGAGCTTCACGAGGACGTAGCCGACGAGCCCCAGCAGGGCGATGGCGTAGATGTCGAAAGCGTTCGAACCGATCGAGTAGGTGCCGATGCAGGCGAAGGTGATGATGGCCGGGAAAAGCACGCGATAGGGGATCGTCAGCATTCTCACCCACAGCCCGACCAGCGGCAGGTTGAGGATGAGAAGCAGCAGATTGCCGACCCACATCGAGACGATGACACCCCAGAACAGCGCCGGCTCGTCGCGAATGACATTGGGTCCCGGCGTGATCCCGTGGATGATGAAAGCGCCGATGATCAGCGCCATGACCGGATGGGCGGGGATGCCGAGCGTCATCAGGGGAATGAAGGAGGTCTGTGCCGCTGCGTTGTTGGCCGATTCCGGACCAGCCACGCCTTCAATGGCGCCCTTGCCGAATTCGGCTTCGTTGCGCGAAAGCTTCTTCTCCAGCGAATAGGAGGCGAACGAAGCGAGCACGTGCCCGCCGCCAGGCAGGATACCAAGCGCCGATCCAAGGCCCGTCGCGCGCAGGATCGGCATGATGATGCGCCTGATGTCTTCCTTTGAAAGCCAGAGCCTCTCGATCTTCTTCACCAGCACGGAGCGGGTGGCCTCGTCCTCCAGGTTGCGCAGGATTTCGGCCACGCCGAAGACGCCGACCGCCATGGAGACGAAGTTGATGCCGGAATAGAGCTCGAAATAGCCGAAGGTGAAGCGCGGCTGGCCGCTGTAGAGATCCTGGCCGACCATGCCGAACAGAAGCCCGAGCACGATCATGGCGAGCGCCTTGATGATAGAGCCGTGGGCGAGGGCCACGGAGGCGACGAGGCCGAGCACGATGAGCGAGAAATATTCTGCCGAGCCGAACTGAAGCGCGATGCGCGTTAAGGGAGGGGCCGCCACCGCAAGCACCAGCGTGGCGACGGAGCCGGCGAAAAACGAGCCTACGGCGGCGGTGACGAGCGCCTGCCCCGCGCGCCCCTGGCGGGCCATCTGGTGCCCGTCGATCGCGGTTACGGCAGAGGACGATTCTCCCGGCAGGTTGATGAGGATGGCGCTGGTGGAGCCGCCATACTGTGCGCCGTAATAGATGCCGGCCAGCATGATGAGCGCCGTCACCGGCTCGAGGGTGAAGGTGATTGGCAGCAGAATGGCGACCGTACCCGTCGGGCCGATGCCGGGAAGCACGCCCACCAGCGTGCCGAGCAGAACGCCGACAAAGCAGTAGAGAACGTTGACGGGCGTGAGCGCAACGTCGAAGCCGAGGCCGAGATTGGCGAGCAGGTCCATCGCTTAAGCCCTCAGAAATTCAGCCAGGGGCCGAAGACCCGCAACGGCATGCCGAGCCCCCATACGAAGATCAGCAGACTGATCGCCGTCAGCAGGGCCGCGATGAGAAAGGCTCCGGCCAGGCTCGTTTGCCGGCTGGCGGAAGCGCTCATGAAGGAGCTGACGAAAAGCGAGGGCAGGAGCCCGAGCCCGCGTACCGTGAAACCGAAGAAAACGAGCGCGACCATGACAAGTATGAGCCCGCGCCAAGGAACACGGCCGATCGGACCGTCCTCGGCCGAAGTGGCGAATGACTGCAGAAGGATGATCACGCCGAGGAATATGATGATCCCGGACAGCACCAGGGGAAAGTAGCCGGGCCCCATGCGGAACGCGGTGCCTATCTGGTAATTGAGCGAAGCATAGCCGAAAGCGAGCCCGAAGCCGATGAAAATCAGTCCGGCCAGAAGGTCCTTGGATATTTTCAGAGGTTTCATGGTGCGCGGTTCCAAGGCGAAAACGGAGCGGCCTCATAAGACCGCTCCGCAGCCCTTCGCAACTTGATCGCCTTACTCGGCGGTTACGCCGGCCGCCTTGATGATCGGCGCCCACAGTTCGATCTGCGAGGAGAGCATTTCGGTATGCGCCTCAGGCGTGGCCCGATCCTGGCTAACCACGGTCGTTCCGAGTTCCGCAAAGCGGTCGATCACGTTCTGGTCCTGGAGCGCCGTCTGCAGGGCCGAGGACAGCTTTTCGACGATGGCCGGATCGGTGCCCGCCGGTACATAGAGACCGTGCCAGATGCGCAGCTGGAAGTCGCCAAGCCCGGCTTCCGCCGTGGTGGGTACGTCCGGCAGGTTCGCCAGCCGTTCCTCGGCGGTCACTGCGTAGGCCTTGACCTCGCCGCCCAGAATCTGACCGGTCGTGTTGGTGGTCTGGTCGCACATGATATCGACCTGCCCGCCGACGAGATCCGTGAGAGCCGGGCCGGTGCCTGGGTAGGGAACGGTGGTGAGCTGTGTTCCGATCGCGTCCATGAAGAGCATGCCGCAAAGCTGCGAGGCCGCGCCAATGCCGGCATTGGCAAGGGTCACCTCGTCAGCATGCTCCTTCACGTAATCGATCATCTCCTGCAGGGTCTCTGCCGGAAAGTCCTTGCGGGCGACGATGGTCATCGGCACTTCGGTCACAAGGCCGATGGTCTCGAAATCCTCGAGCGGATCGTAGGGCAAATTCGGATAAAGCGTCGGCGCGGTCGACATGCCGATATGGTGCATGAGCACCGTGTAGCCGTCAGGCTCGGCGTTGGCGACCTGACCTGCCGCCACCGTGCCGCCTGCGCCGGTGACATTCTGGATCACGAATTGCTGCCCAAGCGCCTTGCCCATCGGTTCGGCAATGAGGCGCGTCACCGTATCGGTGGGCCCGCCGGCCGAAAACGGCACGACCATGGTGATCGGCTGGGTGGGATAGTCGTCCTGTGCCACTGCCGCGCCTGCTGCGAGCGATACGGCTGCTGCGGCGGCAAGGACGGTGAAGTGTTTTATCATGTTCGTTCTCCTCCCATTAGGGCTTGTGTTTTCTCATTCCTCCTAAGGGACCCGAGTGTGGCGAGCCAGGGCTTACGACCCGCGGGGGCATCATCGAATGTAAGTGTGCGGGCCGTGTCAAGTGCTTTGCGCTCGAGGGCTTGGGATAGAATCGCGCAATCCGCTGGCGCGGCGTCCTGTCGATATCCGACTAAAGTTGAAGGAATAGCCTTCTACTATGTACCGGAAACGGCGAAAAAAACCGCTCAAAAGCAGCAAAGGACGCAAACAGTATAGGGCGGCGCGGTTCAGCCGCACGGCCATTCCGTTTTGCGAATCCGCCCCGCTCAGACGCTGCCGCGCAAACGCGCAATGACGCGGTCGGCCATCAGGGCACACCGTTTCCCGGCAAAGGGAAAGATGTCCGAAAAACGCGGCTGCAGTGCCTTTTCCAGTTCGGCGCGCAGGAGACGTTTTGCCCGGAAGAGGCGGGTCTTCACGGTTTCCGGCTTCAGCGAGAGAAGGCTCGCGGTCTCCTCGGTTCCCATCCCCTCGATTTCGCGCAGGATGAAAACCACGCGAAACGGCTCCGGCAGCCGGTCGATCGCTTCCTCCAGCAGCCGTCTTACTTGCACGCGGCCCGCTTCCGCTTCTGGGCTCAGCGCGGACGAGTTCAGGGGAAACATGATGATTTCCGCTCCGGCGGCGGGTTCGGATCTGTCGATCTCCGTCAGCTCGACCATGGTGCGCCGGCGGCGCAGCCGCCCATTGGCCTCGTTCAGGGCGATGCGCGTGAGCCAGGTGGAAAATGCCGCGTCACCCCGAAAGCTATCCAGCGCGGTAAAGGCCCTGACATAGGTTTCCTGAACGACGTCCTCGGCCTCCTGCTCGTCCTTCATCATGCTGCGCGCGAGGCGGAACAGGCGCTGGTTGTAGCGCCGGATCAGCGCGCGGATGGCTGTTTCGTCCCGCTTGCGGGCGAGCGCCAGAAGCTGGCCGTCGCTCAAGCCGTCCTTGCCGAACGGGAGGCGCAGGGCCGATAAAAGAGTCTCCAACGCTCGCGTTCCGGCGCTCATCTCGGTTCAACCCTGCCCTTGGCCATGATTTCCTCCACGGCCGGAAATGCCTGCAATGCCGCCTGCGGCAGGCCGTCATCCGCCGCGCTCGCGCTCTGCCAGCCATCCGTCGGCGGAGCACCGACAATGATCCTGCCGACCATGCCGGCCTGTTCGTGCGGGATGCAGAAATAGTCGTAAACGCCCGGCACGGTCAGCTTAACCGAAAAGCTTTCATCCGGCAGCAGATATCCCGAGTCCCACGGTTGGGCGCCGGGCGGGATGCGGTTTGGCTTGCCGGAGTTCGCCGGGTGATAGGCGGTCGCCGTATGCGCGTTGCCGGGATCACGATTGATCCAGCGCACCATCTGGCCCGGCTGGACAAGCAGCCCAACGGGATCGAACCAGACATGCGAACCGCCTACTCTGCCTCCCATGACAATTTCTGCCACCGCCTCGGCGCTGGCGGGGAAGGCGGGAAGCGCCAGGGCGGCGAAGAATCCGCCGCCCATGCCGATCGCTTTCCGGCGATTGAGCATCACTGCGCGACCCTCGCCTCTTCGTCTTTGGAGACGTGCCAGAGGACGATGTGAGCGTGCGGCGTCTCCACGCCGGGATGGCCGGCATTGTAGTGAACGTCCACGTGATCGACCGCGCCGCCCGGCGCCACCAAGTCGTCAAAGCCCTTGTCGGGAGTGAGATCCTCGATGGGAACCATATAGACGGTGCTGACCAGTTTGCCGTCATGATCGTAGGCCAGGAACGGCCCGGCCGGCAGCGTTTCAGGATCGACGAAGAGCTGGCCCAGACCGGGGATGAAATCCGGCAGGGGAGCCAGTTCGCTGACCTTCTGATATGGCGCTGCAGGTGGCGCTTCCGTGACGGTGCTGGCTGCGTCCTGAGCCGAGGCCATCGCGATTCCGCCGAGCAACGCTGTGGCGGTGAGCAGGCTTACTTTCTTCATTGTCTTCCCTCCAGGATCGAGCACCCCCTTTGCGGGGCGTCACCGATTGGATGGAATTGGGCGCGAAAGGTTCCCGGGCTTCATACGGCGTTGCGGACCGGTTATCCACCGACTGCCGTCTGACAGCAGAAATCAAAGCAATGGCATTTTAAAAGATGCGCCAAAGCTTTGCCCTGACCGGCTGCCTCAAGATGCTGATCGATCACAATTTCAGAAAAATCCTGTCCTGCGGTTCACATTCGCTCTCATAACGGGCACTCTCGAAACATAACAATAAGACAAGAACCGTGATCAAAGGGAGAGAGAATCATGGCCGAACGAAGCAGTTTCGCGCAGCGGTGGCAGGAGTATCGTCCGACGAAAGCCGTCTGGCTCTGGTCGTGCGTCGCCGCAGCGATTCTCACCCTTATTGCGGGCTTCACCTGGGGAGGCTGGGTCACCGGCGGGACGGCCAGTTCGATGGCGGCGCGGGCCGCAGAAGACGCCCGCGAGCAGCTTGTCGCGTCGATCTGCGTCAATCGGTTCGTCAATTCTCCGAATGCGGCCGCTACCTTCGCGAAGCTGAAGGAGGCCCGTAGCTGGGAGAGGGATGACATCATCGAAGAAGGCGGCTGGATCACGATCGAGGCGCTCGATGAGCAGATAGCGGGCGCGGCCGATGTCTGTGCGGAAGAAATCATCGCGATGGAGAGCTTGCCGGCCCGCACGGCCGAGCCGAACGCCGCCGCAGCGGAGCCGGATTCCGTTGGAGGTTAGCGAGCGAACTTGAAGGGGGGAACCGCAAGATGGCCACAGGCCGGGAATCTTCCCGGCCTGTGGCCGCAATGGCGGGGTGAGGCGGGAACGGCTTACGTCGCATTCATCGGGGCCTGCTCGCAAATGTGGAAGATGCTGCCGGTGCCACTCGACGTAAGTTTATGCACACGACTGGTGCCGCTCGGAAGGCGCTCACCGGTAACGGCATTGCCAGCAAACAGGGGGCGATTTTGCCGCCCCCCTTCCATGCGCGCAAATTTCCGTTAAAAGGCAGGCAGAACAAGCCGGGGGCCGGCCGCGAACAGGGATTCCATGTCCGACGACAGTTTCATCCGCGAGGTCAATGAAGAGCTTCGACAGGACCAGCTCAGGAGCCTGTGGCGACGCTTTGGCCCCTTCGTAATTGCCGCCGCCGCTCTGGTGGTGCTCGCGACCGCTGCTTATGTCGGCTATGAGCGGTGGATCGAATCGCGCGCGAACCGCTCCGGCGATGCCTTTGCGCGCGCGCTCGAACTTGCCGAACAGGGCAATCACGACGAAGCGCTGAGCGCGCTAGAGGAACTGGAGAGCAGCGGCTATGGCGCTTACCCGCTTCTTGCCCGTCTGCGCGCGGCCACGACGCTGGCGGAGGAAGGCCGGGTCGAGGATGCGATCGCCAAGCTCGACGCCGTGGCCGGGGATGGTTCTGCTCCCGGCGCCATCCGGGACATCGCGCGCCTCAGGGCCGCCCTTCTTCTCGTCGATCACGGCAGCTACGAGGATGTGGCTTCCCGTGTCGAACCGCTGACGGCGGACGGCAATCCGATGCGCCACACCGCCCGCGAGGCGTTGGCGCTTGCCGCCTGGAAGGAGGGGGACAGGGATAATGCGATGGCCCTGTTCGGACAGATCATCGATGATCCTCAGGCGCCAGCCGGGACGCGCCAGCGCGCGGAGATGATGTCCGAGCTGATCGCGGGTTCCGGCGGCGAATCCGGCTAGGCCATGACCTTCAAGGTCGCCATTGTGGGCCGGCCCAATGTCGGCAAGTCGACTCTTTTCAACAGGCTGGTCGGGCGCCGCATCGCGCTGGTGGACGACACGCCGGGCGTTACGCGCGACCGCAGGGTCCACCCCGCCCGCCTTCTCGACCTTCGCTTCGACCTCATCGACACGGCTGGTTTCGAGGAGGCGCCCGAGCCGACGCTCGCCGGGCGGATGCGCGCCCAGACCGAGACGGCCATCGACGAGGCCGATCTCGTCCTTTTCATGATCGACGCCCGCGCCGGCGTCATGCCGGACGACAGCACCTTTGCCGAGGTCGTGCGGCGCAAGGGCAAGCCGGTGGTGCTGGTCGCCAACAAGACCGATGTGCGCGGCACCGAGGCCGGCGTTCTGGAGGCGTTCGGGCTGGGCCTCGGGGAACCGGTTGCCATCTCGGCCGAGCACGGGCAGGGGATGGCCGAACTTCGCGATGCCATTGCCGAACATGCCGGGGAGGCGGCCGATGCCGCGCCCGAAACGGCGGAGGGAGCAGGCGAGGGCGCTGCGCTTCCCGGCGAAGATATCGATCCCGATGCCGAGCCCCCCGCCTATGACGCGCAAAAACCCATCCGGATCGCCGTGGCCGGGCGGCCTAACGTCGGCAAATCCACGCTCGTGAACGCGCTCATCGGCGAGGAGCGGATGCTGACGGGCCCCGAGGCCGGGATCACGCGCGACGCCATATCAGTGGACTGGTCCTGGCGCGGGCGCGGCATGAAGCTTTTCGACACGGCGGGCATGCGGCGCAAGGCGCGCGTGCAGGAGAAGCTGGAGCGGCTTTCCGTGGCCGAGACGCTGCGCGCCATCCGCTTTGCGGAAGTGGTGATCGTCGTGATCGATGCCACCATGCCCTTCGACAAGCAGGATCTGCAGATTGCCGATCTCGTCTTTCGCGAGGGGCGGGCGTCCGTCATCGCCTTCAACAAGTGGGACCTCGTGGAAGACCCGCAACGCACGCTCGCGGAGCTGCGCGAAAAGACGGAACGTCTGCTTCCGCAGGTGCGCGGGATTCGGGTCGTGCCGGTCTCGGCGGAAACGGGCCGCGGCCTCGACCGCCTGATGGAAGCCGCGGTTGCCACCCATGAGGTCTGGAACCGGCGGGTTCCCACCGGCCCGCTCAATCGCTGGCTGAACGCGGCCGCCGCGCAGCATCCTCCGCCCGCAGTTTCCGGCAGGCGGCTGAAGCTCAAATACATGACCCAGGTGAAGACGCGGCCGCCGGGCTTCGTGCTGTCCTGCTCGCGGCCCGAGGCCATGCCGCAGTCCTATGTCCGTTATCTGGTGAACGGGCTTCGGGAAGCCTTCGATATCTTCGGCGTTCCCATTCGCGTTGTGCTGAGAACCTCCGAAAATCCCTACGCCGGCCGCGCCCGCCAGAAGCGCGGCTGAGGCGGCACATCCGGCTTTCGGCAGCTCTTCCAGTCCGGCTTCTACGGACAGCGGACCGCATGCGCCGCGTTCCCGCGTTAACCGGTGATCAAGGTTAATCAAATAGCCTCTGCGCATCTGAGTATTCGATTGATGCGTTCGGTGAGGGGTCGGTGCTGCTTTCAGGTGTGACGCTGCGTGGGGCTGCGGACCGCAGGCGCTCTCTTGTTCCTTCTCTGGTTGTCGGGCTGGGGCTGTGGATCGGCTTTCCGACCGCGACCGCCTATCAGGACATGGTGAGCCTCGTTACGCATCAGGAGGCGGGCGCGCGCTGGGCGGCCGTCATTGAAGCAGCCGTGGCGGGCTCGGTGCACGAGGCGGAGATGCCGTTTGCCAGCGGGGGCGAGCGGCTCGAGGGCCTGTCCGGCTCCGGCCTCGAGGCTCCGGGAATAGGCACGGTCGCCTTCCGTGCCGGCAGCAAGAAGACGGACGGCTTTACCGACGAGTCCGCCATCAACCGCACCGGAAAGAAGGGGCGCCTGGTCAAGGTTCTGCCCATGGCTCCGCCGCGGCTTTTCAATGCCGGCACGATCCTGCAGCAGACCGGTTCTCTTCTGAAGCCGAACCCGTTGGGCGAAGTGCTGATGGCCTTTGCCCAGCCGGAGATCAACGGCAAGGAAATCCAGATCGCTTCTGCCTTCCATTTCCGGCATGAGAAGCGCGGGCCGGAGCTTCCGCCCGCCATTGCCGAACTCGTCAACAATGAGGAGGGCGACATCCTGGCAACCGCCTATGCGCCGTCGGAGCCCGACTACGCCAAGACTTCGCCCTTCGCCACCATCCTGCGCGACGAGAATCAGGGGCGCTTCATTCCGCCTGTGCCGCCGACCGACCATGCCTGGGCGCGCAGGCCCCTGCCGCCGGAGGTCTTCAGCGAGCGCGAGCAGCAATGTCTTGCTGCGGGCATCTATTTCGAGGCGCGCGGCGAGCCCGTGCGCGGGCAGGCCGCGGTGGCGCAGGTGATCCTCAACCGCGTCCGCAACCCCGCCTATCCGAATACGATCTGCGGCGTCGTCTATCAGAACAAGGACTGGCGCAACCGCTGCCAGTTCTCCTTCGCCTGCGACGGCATCAAGGATCGCGTGGCAAGTCCCGCCCATTTCCGCCTAGCTCAGGAGGTCGCATTTGCGGTGACGGCGGGGAAGATATGGCTGGAGGAGGTGGGAACCTCGACCCACTATCATGCCACCTATGTCAACCCGCGCTGGGCAAAGGCGATGGAGCGGATGAAGAAGATCGGCCGTCATATCTTCTACCGCACCTATGGCGGCGGCTGGGAGTAGCCAGCCGCTCTTGCCCTGAGGGAGAGCGCGCCGCGCGCACGCGGCGCGATTCCGTGCGCGGGAATCCAGATTGCAGGTGAAGGCGCTTTGTCGCACCACATCAACACCTTGATTTCATAACGCAAAACTTCGCTGTTTCTTCCTCGTGGCGCGGCTTGACTGGCGCGAGGCTGCTCTCTATGTTGCGCGCGACTTCGAGGGCGGGTATCCGCCGGCCGGAACCGGCTTGGAGGCTCTGATGGCTGACGGAGACGAGCCTGGCGATCTGGACGGACGGCGGCGCGAACTCGAAGCTGTCCTGGCGGCGCGGCGGCAGAAAGAAGCCGAACGCAGCGGGGGCGCAAAGACGGGCGGTACGGGTAGCTTCGCGGACGCGCTGCGGCTTTCCAGCGAATTTATCGCCGGTGTCGTGGTCGGCGCTGCTCTCGGCTGGTTCGTAGATGAAATGGCCGGCACGACGCCATGGGGGCTGATCGTTTTCCTGCTCCTTGGCTTCGGGGCGGGCATTCTCAATGTCCTGCGTTCGGCAGGGCTGGTTGCTGAATTCGGGTCGAAGGCGCCGAAGAAGGGCGAAGACGACCAAGGAAGGGAATAGCGGCGTTTCACGCTGCACGATGAAGACGAGGGACCCGTAAGTGGCCACAGACCCGATCCATCAGTTTCAGATCTCGCGCTGGATTCCGATCGAGGTCGGCGGACTGGATTTCTCCTTCACCAATGCCTCCGCCTTCATGGTGATCACGGTCGCGACGGCCGGTGCGTTTCTCTATCTGACGACCTCCAGCCGCGGCCTCGTGCCCGGCCGGCTGCAGTCCATCTCCGAGATGGCCTACGAGTTCGTGGCATCCATGCTCAGAGATGCGGCCGGCAATCACGGGATGCGGTTCTTCCCGTTCGTCTTCTCGATCTTCATGTTCGTGCTGGTGGCGAACCTGCTCGGTTTATTCCCCTATTTCTTCACCGTGACCAGCCACATCATCGTCACCTTCGCGCTGGCGATGCTCGTCATCGGTACGGTGATCGTCTATGGCTTCTGGAAGCACGGGCTTGGTTTTCTGAAGCTCTTCGTGCCGCAGGGCGTGCCGGTGGCCCTTGCGCCCCTGGTGGTCGCGATCGAGGTGGTTTCGTTCCTCTCGAGGCCCATTTCGCTCTCCGTTCGTCTTTTTGCCAACATGCTGGCCGGGCACATCACGCTCAAGGTCTTTGCCGGCTTCGTCACCTCGCTGAGCGCGCTCGGGATCGCGGGTGTCGCGGGTGCGGTGCTGCCGCTTGCCATGACCGTGGCATTGACGGCGCTCGAATTGCTGGTGGCGTTCCTGCAGGCTTACGTCTTTGCCGTGCTGACCTGCATGTACCTGAACGATGCTCTGCATCCTAGCCACTAGGACAGTCTCACGAGGCGGGTTCCCCGCCAGGTTCATCCACATCAAGGTTCAAGATCCACAAGGAGTTGCAAGATGGAAGCAGAAGCAGCAAGGGCAATCGGCGCGGGCATAGCGTGCCTTGGCATGGGCGGCGCCGGCATCGGCCTCGGCCACATCTTCGGAAGCTATCTGGCGGGCGCGCTGCGCAACCCCTCCGCCGCCGACGGCCAGTTCGGTCGCCTCATCTTCGGCTTCGCCGTGACGGAGGCACTGGGCATCTTCTCGCTGCTGATCGCGCTGCTCCTCCTGTTCACCTGAGCGGCCAGAACCGTTCCGGAACCGGCCGCCCTGTGAGCGGCCGGATCTGACGACAAGGAGAAAGCCATGTTCGTGGCATCGGCATATGCCCAGGCGGCCGAACCGCCGGCAGGCGACCTGCACACGGAAACGGGGGTTGCGGTCGATCATGCACCGGAGGGTTCCTTTCCGCCTTTCGACAGTTCGACCTTTCCTTCGCAGCTCCTTTGGCTGGCGATCACCTTCGGGCTTTTCTACCTGTTCCTGAAGCGGGTTGCCCTGCCGCGCATCGCTTCCATCCTGGAGGTGCGGCGCGACCGCATCGCCCAGGATCTGGACGAGGCCGCGCGCATGAAGGAAGAGGCCGATGCGGCGGTGGCGGCCTATGAGCAGGAGCTTGCCGAGGCGCGCCGCAAGGCTGCGGCAATAGCCCAGGAAGCGCGCGACGCGGCCAAGGCGGAGGCCGAGGCCGAGCGCCGCAAGGTCGAAGCGGCCCTCGAGACCAAGCTGGAGGAGGCTGAAAGCCGCATCAGCGAGATCAAGAGCGCGGCGCTTGCGGATGTCGGGACCATCGCCGAGGAGACTGCCGGCGCCATCGTCGAGCAGCTCGTCGGCGGCCGGGTTGACAAGAAGGCGCTGGCCGAGGCCGTGAAGGCCGTCCAGTCCTAGATCTTTTCCGTGTTTCACGGAAACACGGAAAAGATCTCAAGTTATTGTTTTTGCGCAATTCCGGACGAAGAACAGTATCCATCTTTCCTGGAATTGCGCTAGCGAGGAGCAGACCATGGACGCGACATTCTGGGCGCTTGTTGCGCTGATCATCTTCGTGGCCATTCTGGTCTATGTGAAGGCGCCTGCGAAGCTCGGCGAGGCGCTCGACAGGCGTGCCGAGCGCATCCGCAACGAGCTGGACGAGGCGCGCAGGCTGCGCGAGGAGGCCCAGCAACTTCTGGCCGACTATCAGCGCAAGCGCCGCGAGGCGGAGCAGGAAGCCAAAGACCTGGTCGAAGCCGCCAAGCGGGAGGCCAAGGCCATCGTGGCGGAGGCGAAGCAGAAGACGGAAGAGTATGTCGCGCGGCGCACCGCCCTGGCGGAGCAGAAGATCGCCCAGGCCGAGCGCGATGCGGTGAACGAGGTTCGCGCCCGCGCCGTTGATGTGGCGGTTGCCGCGGCCGGCAAGCTCATCGCCGACAAGGTGGACGCCAAGACGGGGGGCAAGCTGTTCGAAACCTCGCTTCAGGAAGTGAAGTCGCGGATGAAGCTGAACTGATTACCGGCTTCTTCTTCCCACACGATCACATACCGCCGGGCTCTGCTCCGGCGGTTTTTTATTCAGCCGCTAGATCAACCGCCTGACGCGGCGGCTCGTAGGGAATATCGAGCAGGCGGCAAAGCTCCTGAAGGCATTCCTCATAGACCGGTTCCAGATCGGAATAGGCGAAGCTGATCTGGTTCAGAACCTCCATACACAGAAGCCCGTAGAGCCGTGTCCAGCATGTGAGGAAGATATAGGCAGCTTCCGGCGGCAGGAGACCGTCGATCTTTTCGGAATACGCATGGAGCTGCACTGCGAGCGAGGGGTCCATATCCTCCAGGCTCGGGAGGGGAAAACGCTGCGTCTCCCAGATCTCGACAACCTGATCCAGGAAAACCTGGCAAAAGGCCCGCCCGGAGTTGTTTTCGTCCGGGCTGCACTGTGCGATTCGTGACGTGGGTACTCGGCTGGCGAACAGCCAGGCGAATTCGGCCGGGTGGGAATTGGCCCAGGATCTCAGCGCGCGCGAAATGGCAAGCAGACGGCGCCCTGGCGTATCAGCCGCGGGATGGTCCGCAGCCGCGCGCATGGCGGCGATCAGCTCCCGGAAGAAATCGGACGTCAGCGCGTCGATGAGTTCGCGCTGGCTGGAGTAGTAGCGGTAAAGAGCGGGGCCGCTCACGCCCATCTCGCGCGCCACCGCGTTGATGGTGACGGCGGCGCTGCCTTCCTTGACGAGCAGCCTGCGCGCGATGCTGCGAATTTCCGTAAGCGCCGCCTCACGGAGACGGGCGCGCCGCTGTCTTAACACCACCGGAGCGGCAATGGCTTGAACTACCCTGCATGGCATGTAACATACTATAACAATAGTTAGACCTACTAACAAGCATCGTTAAAGCAAGCCTGGCGGGGTGTAACCGGCGCGGGCTGGAGAGAAAAACGCATGGCTGTTCTGATTGCCGGTCTGATCCTGTTCCTTGGTACGCATTCCACTCGCATCGTAGCGCCGGGTCTGCGCGAGAGGGTGGTTGTGAACGGAGGCGAGCGCGCCTGGCGCGGGCTCTACACCCTTCTGTCCCTCATCGGTCTGGTGCTGATTATCTGGGGATACGGGCTTGCGCGGCAGGACGCCGTCATCCTGTATCAGCCGGCGGCAGGGATGCGGCACCTCGCCTTGCTTCTGCTGTTGCCGGTTTTTCCGCTGCTGTTTGCCTCGCACATGCCGGGCCGCATCAAGGCTGCCGTCGGTCACCCCATGCTGGCCGCCACGGTGTTGTGGGGGATTGCACATCTTCTGGCAAACGGAACGCTGGCCGACCTGCTTCTGTTCGGAGGCGTGGCCGGATGGGCGGCTGTGGACTGGGTGTCCTCGGTGCGTCATCCGCGCAAGCCGGTGACGTCACGCGCGCCTTCCTTGAGGAACGACGTGATTTCCGTGATAGGCGGCCTGGCGGTTTACGGAATTCTCGTCGGCGGGCTCCACGAGCTGCTTATCGGCGTCTCGCCCATCTGATCCTGCCGCACATCGCGCCGCCGGCAGCGGGCCGCCGCTGATCGCCTCCGCTCAACCCTCAAGCTGGGGGAATTCCTCGCTCAACGCGCGGGATGCTTCATCCCCGGTCTTGAATGGCGCGAAGCTCATGCGGTGCAGCCGCGTAATGGGGCCGTAGGCGGCGATTGCCGAACGGTGGCGCGCCGTGGCGTAACCCACATGACTGTCAAAGCCGTAATGCGGCGTGAAATCGCTTGCGCGGATCATCATGCGGTCTCGTGTGACCTTGGCGACGATGGCCGCGGCGGCAACCGACTGCGAGCGCTGGTCTCCCTTGATCACCGCGCGACAGGGGCAGGATAGACCCGGCGGAATATCCCTTCCGTCCGCCAGCGCATAGGCCGGCCGGACGCAAAGCCCTTCAGCCGCCCGCCGCATCGCTTCCAGGCTCGCCTTCAGAATGTTGGAGCCGTCGATCGAGGACGCGCACAGCGATGCGACGGAAACGGCGAGCGCGGTTTCGCAGATGGCGCGGAACAGGACCTCGCGCTGTTCGGCCGACAGGCGCTTCGAATCGTCGAGCCCATTGGGAATGCGCTCGGGATCGAGGATCACCGCCGCGGCCACCACGGGGCCTGCGAGCGGCCCGCGCCCTGCCTCATCCAGCCCGGCGACAGGCGCATAGCCCTCGCGCATGATGCCGGATTCGAGCACGAAATCGGGCCGCACCGGCAGGTCGAACAAAGACGGAGAATCGGAATGCGAAGGAGCCATTGCGGCGATGCTCGCATCGCATCCGATTCTCCGCAAGGCTTTCCCGGATCGGGGGGCGGACAAAACCGGGGAAAGCCGGCCGCCGAGCCCCGGGGACGGACATCGACGGCTTCATCCGGTCGGTCCGGGACAGCTTGAGGGGGGAGGCGGGCTGTCCGGACGTTCGCAACCGGAGGATCAAAGGAGGGGGAGGATCAAAGAAGAACCAGCTGTTCCTCCTTGGCTTTCGCCCTGAAGAGATCCGTACGCAGCCTGCGCCGCTCGGTATTGAGGCCCAGGCGCTTGGCGGCTATCTCGAAACGACGGCCGATCTGCCATGCGTAAGGACCCGTTCCCTTCATGCGCCTGCCCCATTCCGAATCGTAATCCTTGCCCCCGCGCATGGAACGGATGAGCGACATCACGTGGCGGTAACGATCGGGATAGTGCCGAAGCAGCCACTCCTTGAAGATCGGGCTCACCTCCAGCGGCAACCGCAGGATGATGTAGCCGGCCTCGCGCGCGCCTGCCGCATGCGCCGACTCCAGGATGCGCTCAATCTCGCTGTCGTTGAGGCCCGGAATGACAGGGCCGATCATCACCGATACGGGGATGCCAGCCTCGTTGAGCGCGCGCATGGCTTCCAGCCTGCGCGGCGGCGTGGCCGCGCGCGGCTCCATGGTGCGGGCGATCTTGCGATCGAGCGTGGTGACGGACAGCGCCACCTTGGCAAGACCCCGCTCCGCCATGCGCGAGAGAATATCGATGTCGCGCATGATGAGGGCGGATTTGGTGACAATGCCGACCGGATGCCCGAACGCCTCCAGCACCTCGAGAATTTCGCGCATGATGCGCCATTTCTTCTCGATCGGCTGATAGGGATCGGTGTTCGTTCCGATGGCGATGATGCGAGGCACGTAGCCCGGCCTGGAGAGCTCCCTTTCCAGAAGGCGCGCCGCATCCGGCTTGGCAAAAAGCTTCGATTCAAAGTCAAGGCCTGGCGACAGCCCCATATAGGCATGCGTGGGCCGCGCGAAGCAGTAGACGCAGCCGTGCTCGCAACCCCGATACGGATTGATGGAGCGGTCGAACGAAATATCGGGGGACGTGTTGCGCGTGATTATGGTGCGTGGCCTTTCCACCTGCACGTCGGTCTTGAACGGCGGCAGGTCCTCGATCGTCTCCCAACCGTCGTCGAAAACGTGCCGGGTCAGCGGTTCGAAACGGCCGCTCGGATTGATCCCGGCCCCGCGTCCCCTGCGGAGGTCCTCGCCGATGCGCAAACCGGCCTCATCGATGACCGCATTGGCCATCGCGATGTTTCTGCCGTTGAAGGCGATGCTGTCCGCCCGCGCGATCTGTTCCATGCCCGCTTCTCCACATGCCCGATGGGAGCGCCCGATGAGTCTCAGGATGAATCTATTCCTATTCCAGGAATGAGAACAAATCAAGAACTTTTGCGCAACAAAGAGGTTCCCTGTGAACAACTGGTTGAAGGTTGGGGATGGGAAGAGGGGAACCCTCAGGCTTTTCCGGCGCCTCGCCTGAGATGCTCGTCGAGCCGGGGCATGATCTCGACGAAGTTGCAAGGCATGTGCCGGTAGTCGAACTGGTCCTTCAAGATGTGATCCCAGGCATCGCGGCAGGCGCCGGGGGAGCCGGGCAGGACGAAGACGAAGGTCTGCGCGATCAGCCCAGCCGTTGCGCGCGACTGGATGGTGGAAGTGCCTATCTTTTCGTAGGAAATCCTGTGGAAAAGCTGTGAAAAGCCGTCCATCCTCTTCTCGAAGAGCGGCTCCAGCGCCTCCGGCGTCACATCGTGGCCGGTAAAGCCGGTTCCGCCGGTCGTAAGAACCGCGTCGATCTTCGGGTCGGCGCACCAGGCGGTGACGGTTTCCCGGATGCGCTCCACCTCGTCGCGGACGATGGCGCGCGCCGCCAATTCATGGCCGGCTGCGGCGATACGCTCGGCGAGCGTGTCGCCCGATTTATCGTCGGCCAGCGTGCGCGTGTTGGAAACCGTGAGGACCGCAAAGCGGACGGGGATGAACGGCCGCTCAGCCATGGCTGGGCTCCGCTGAGAGGGTGGCGGCCGGGCAGACGAACCATCCCGGGCGTTTCTTTCTGATTTGTCCGGCTGCCTTCTCCGCGGTCTCGATGCTTTCGAAGATTCCGAAGCAGGTGGCTCCCGATCCAGACATGCGGGAGAGGAGTGCTCCCTCAGCCTCGAGAAGGCCGAGCGTATCTGCGATCTCCGGAAGGAGCGACAGCGCCGGGGCCTCCAGATCGTTGCGGGTGGAACGCAGCCAGCGGATGATTTCAGCCAGGCTTTCGCAGCGGGGCAGGGGACCGAGGCCCTGATTGTCCCGCTTCTGGAGCCGGGCAAAGACCGCCCGCGTTTCCAGCGGTTTGCCCGGATTGATGAGGAGGAGCGGCAGGGAGGGGAAACCGGCCGCGGGCTCCAGCTTCTCGCCGATGCCGCGCGCCACGAGAGGGCGCGAGGCGAGGCACATGGGCACATCGGCACCCAGTTCCAGCCCGAGCCGCGCAAGATCCTCCTCGGAGGCGCCAAGCTTCCAATGACGTGCAAGAAGGCGAAGCGCGGCGGCCGCATCGCTCGACCCGCCGCCGATTCCCGAGGCCACGGGCAGGTTCTTCTCAAGCCTCAGCATCACCGGGCTTTGCGCCCCGGCTCCGAAATGAAGGCGCAGGAGATCGCGCGCCCTCAACACCAGATTGCCTCCGTCTGCGGGAAGGGATGAGGCAAAAGGCCCGGTGACGGAAAAGCCGTCCTGCTCCGCCTCTTCCACCGCCAGCCGGTCGCCGTGCCCGGCAAAGATCACGAGGCTTTCGATGAGGTGATATCCGTCAGCGCGCCGGCCGGTGACATGCAGCGCCAGGTTGATCTTCGCGGGAGCCGCGCCTTCAGGCGTGGCGGACATGAAGGCCGTGCCCTCAGTCCTTCGCCAGATGGTATTCACCTGTTCTCGGGTCCCTCACCAGTGTGCCCATGCTGCGGTTGGCCGCCTCGCGGCGGACGCGCTCCATCCGCCGCGTCACGCGCTCGGCTTCGCGCAGGAAGGCGCGGTAGCCCACATAGGCCACCACGGCGATGACAACGAAAAAGATCAGTTGGGGCATGGTGAGGGCTCCTCCTCGACGCTCATGCAGGTGCCAATGATAGTGCGTTTCCCTTGCGGCGCAAAACGGGCGGTTCAGAGGCCATATCGCCTCCACAGCGCCTGTTCCTCCAGGGCTTCCAGCAGGCCGGAGGCAGCCGCGGCGGCGATGTCGGTTCCGCTTGGCCTGAGACCGAAGAAGCCCAGCTTGCGGCCGAACACGCCGCGCGACTGGCTGATGAGCTTCAGTCGCGTCTTCGGCCCGAAGCGGTTCTTGAGATAGGAGCGCATGTCCCCGAGCGCGTCCACAAGCCCGAGGGCGTGCCCGCGCTCGCCGGTCCAGAACAGGCCGGTGAAGAGCTCGTCGTCATCGGCTAGCTTCGCGCCCCGCCTTTCCTTGACGAGCGCGATGAAACCCTGATGCACTTCTTCCTGCAGGGCCTTCAGCCGTTCGATGTCCTCGGGTTTTTCGGGCTGGAAGGGATCGAGGATCACCTTGTTGCGGCCCGAGGTATAGACGCGCCGCTCCACGCCGATCTTCTTGATCATCTCCGGAAAGCCGAAGCCGGCGGAAACGACTCCGATCGATCCCACAATAGAGGACGGATCGGCGATGATCTCGTCGCCGGCGAGCGCGATCATATAGCCGCCGGAGGCCGCCACATCCTCGACGAAGACGAGCACGGTCCTCTTCTTTTCCTCCGCCAGATCGCGGATGCGCCGGTAGATGAGGCGGGACTGCACAGGAGAGCCGCCGGGAGAATTGAGCGAGATCGCAAGCGCGGGAGCCGGGACGGCGAAGGCCTTTTCGAGAAGGCCGGCCACGGATGCGAGCGAAAGATGCTGCCGCACGGGACTGCCGCCCGACATGATGGCGCCCTGCAGCCGAACCACGGGGATCGTGACTGCGTCGGAGCGAAGGGGTTTCGGCAGGAGGCGCGCCAGCGATTCTTTCACGTCGGTTTACTCCACGGTCTTACTTGAAATCTCATGTAGGTGCTTGCCTGCCGCGCGCAAAGCCCATTTCAGTCGGCAAACAGCGCCTCCCGGCCATTGATGATGGCATCGGCGCGCGCGGTAAAGCCGCGTCCCGTCTCTCCATGCAGAACGAGAGGCGGCAGGAGTGCGAAGCCGCCGCGGTCACCCTTTCGCGCCCTGAGGATGATGCGCAGCGCCTCCACACCCGGCCGTGGGTGCACCGGCACGGCGCGCGGGCTGCCGAAGCGGCCTTCGAGCGCGGACAGGATTTGCGCCAATGACGCGGGGCGCGCGATGACCGCCACCCTGGCGCCCGGCCGGGCCATTGCCGCGGCCGTCCTCAGCCAGCGCTCGAACAGCCCGTCATCCATCACATGCGCCTGCCGCCGGAGCGGGTCGGGGCTTGCCCGGTCGTGGGCGGCGTTGAAAGGCGGATTCATGATGATGAAGTCGAAGGCGTTTTCGGCGAGCCCGGCTTCCGCGCGGTCGCTTCCTGAAAGCTCGACATCGGCCTGAAGAACCTCGATGCGGGAAGCAAGCGCGCTGTTGGCCGGCAGACGGAGACTCTCCTGCGCACAGGCGACCATCTCCGGCTCCCGCTCCACCAGGAGCACCCGCGCCTCGGGGCAGCGCGCGGCGACGGCGAATCCTGCCGCTCCCGCACCCGCGCCGAGATCGGCAAGCGCTCCGGCGAAGCCCGCCTGCACGGCCCCGGCAAGCAGCATGGCGTCGAGCCCCGCGCGATGGCCCTTGCCGGCCGGCTGAACGAGATGAAAGCGGCCTCTGTGAAAGGCGTCGATCGTGAAGGCGCGATCGTCGAGGGGTGGTCCTTCCCGCATGGGCACGCCTATCGAAGCTGGTCGCCCGCCACGCCGGCGTCCTTCAGCAGCTTGCGCGCCGCCTCGGCCTGCTCTTCGGTCACCAGAACGCGGCGGGGCAGCACGCCCAGCGACCCTTCCATGATGCTCATATTCTGGTCGGCGACCAGAAAGTTGATCCCCGCGTCGCGCAGCAAGCTTTCGACAAAGGAGATGACGACGGCGTCGTTGGTTCGCAGGAGCTCGATCATGGGCGTGACGTTGGCAGGTCTGGCGTTCCTTGTAAATGCGATGCGGTTGCTCTTGGCCCCGGCCCGCGCTAATTCGCCGCTTGCGGGACTGTCGGCCGCAGCCATACAGTCGCCCGGGCGGGCGAGGAAGAAAAGGGAGTTCCTGGTGGGTGTCGTAGTGAACCTCGAAGACGGCAAGCGCGACAGGGGCTCGATCGAAGGCCTGATCGAGCTTACCAGGAGCGACATGACCCGCGTCAACGAGCTCATTCTGTCGAAGGCGGGGTCGGATGTGGAACTGATCCCGCAGCTTGCCCGACATCTCATCTCCTCTGGCGGCAAGCGGCTTCGCCCGATGGTGACGCTCGCTGCGGCGCAGATGTTCGGCTATTCGGGCGAGGGTCATGTGAAGCTCGCCACCAGCGTCGAATTCATGCACACCGCGACGCTGCTGCATGACGATGTGGTGGATGAGAGCGATCTGCGGCGCGGCAAGCAGACGGCGCGCATGATCTGGGGCAACCAGGCCAGCGTGCTGGTCGGCGATTTCCTGCTCGGCCAGGCCTTCCGGATGATGGTTGAGGTCGGATCGCTCGATGCGCTGGAGGTGCTTTCCGACGCGGCGGCCGTTATTGCCGAAGGGGAGGTCATGCAGCTTGGCGTGGCCAAGAATCTCGAGACGACGGAAGACGAATATCTGGCCGTCATCAAGGCGAAGACGGCAGCGCTTTTCTCGGCGGCGGCGGAGGTTGGCCCGATCATCGCCAAGGCCTCGCGCAGCGACCGGTCAGCGTTGCGTTCCTACGGCACCAATCTGGGGCTTGCCTTTCAGCTTGTCGATGATGCGCTGGATTACGGCGGCAGCACCCGGGATCTGGGGAAAAATGTCGGGGACGATTTCCGCGAGGGTAAGGTGACCCTGCCCGTGATCCTTGCCTACAGGCGCGGATCGGAGGAGGAACGGCGGTTCTGGAAGGATGCGATCGAAGGGGAGCAGGCCGATGCGGCCGCGCTCGACAAAGCAATCCGGCTGATGCACCGGCATGGCGCCATTGTCGATACGGTGGGCCGCGCGCGCCATTTCGGCGAGATCGCGCGCGATGCGCTCGCTCCGCTGAAAGCCACGCCGCAGAAGGCCGCTCTGGTGGACGTCATCGATTTCTGCATCAGCCGCGTGGTGTGATATAGTTGCGCCGGGATCGGCGGGGCATTGCCGCACCGGCGCGCCCGGTGCGTCCGCCCGGCGGAAACGACGCTTTCCCGTTGAAGCTTAATCGCAAAAACGCCATGCTCTGCAGGTAGCGAGGCTGCAGCGGTTGATCGGGACGAAAGGAATATGATGCGGGCAATGAAGGCACGACTCCAGGCAAGCGCCCTGGCAGTCATGGTCATGGCGCTTGCGCTCGAAAGTGGCGTTGCCGCACAGGCCGAAACCAGCATCGAGACGGTGCCGACCCATTCCTTTTCCGGCGCATATCTCGCCGGCCGTGCCGCTGAATTCGACAATGATCTGGAAAGCGCCATCTCCTACTACGAGCGCGCCATCGCCTTCGATCCGGACAATGTCGAGCTTCAGCAAACGCTGCTGCTCGCGCTCGTCTCGCGCGGGCGCATGGAAGAGGCGCTGCTCTATGCCGAGAAGCTCAAGAGCGTGCCCGAAGCGGAGCGCTTTTCCAGGCTGGTTCTAGCGGTGGATGCCTTCAAGAAGGAGGACTATGCCGCCGCGGAGAGATGGCTGAGGCTGGCTCTCGAGTCGGATCTCGACCGGTTGATCACCGGGATAATGACCACCTGGGCGGTGACCGGACGTGAAGGCCCGGAGGCGGGACTTGCGCGTCTGGATGGCCTGGAGGGACCGGCCTGGTACGACCTTTTCAAGAGCTATCATCGCGCGCTGCTTCTGGCCCAGGCAGGCCGCGGGGATGAGGCCTCCGAAGCATTCGAGACCCTGATCGGCGCCTTTGCAGGGCGCCCCGTGACGGCGGACACCTTCGGCCGCATCGCGGAAGCCTATGCGGCGCTGCTTTCGAGCCGCGGCGACACGGAAAAGGCCTTCGAAGTGCTCGAAAAGGCCGAGGCGGCCGGCGGCGGCGTCGCGCTTGTCCCGGAACTGCGGCGGCGGCTCGAGGCGGGCGAGGCAATCGATCCGGTCGTCGTCACGCCTTCCGATGGTGCCAGCGAAATCCTGCTCAATGTCGCGACGGAACTCGCCAACACAGGCGGCGATTCCTTCGTGCGCCTCTATCTGCGTTACGCGCAGGCGCTCGACCCGGACAATGATGCGGTTCTGGTGCAGCTTGCCCATGTGGCCGAGCGGCAGCAGGAGGGAGAAACCGCGATCGCGCTTTACCGGCAGATCGGTGAAAGATCGCCGCGCGCGCGCTTCGCCGGCCTGCAGATCGGTCTCAATCTCGCGGACCTCGAGCGCAACGACGAGGCCGTCGAGCATCTGAAGCAGGTGCTCGAAGACGATCCGGACGACATGCGCGGCTATCTCGCGCTAGGCGGCGTCTATTTCGCGCAAAAAAACTATCGCGCCGCCGCCGATCTCTATGACACCGCGATTGCCCGGATCGGCGATCCCAAGCCTGAGCACTGGAACATCTTCTACCAGCGCGGCATCGCCTATGAGCGCCTGAAGGAATGGCCGAAGGCCGAGCCCAATTTCCGCAAGGCGTTGGAGCTTTATCCCGACCACCCGCAGGTTCTGAACTATCTGGGCTACTCCTGGGTGGATATGAACATGAATCTGGAGGAGGGGATGGAGCTGATCCGCCGGGCCGTGGAATTGCGGCCGAGCGACGGCTACATCGTCGATTCGCTCGGCTGGGCGTATTACCGGCTGGGCCAGTATGAGGAGGCAGTGGAGCATCTGGAGCGGGCCGTCTCGCTGAGGCCCGACGATGCGATCCTGAACGACCATCTGGGGGATGCCTACTGGCGCGTAGGCCGGCGACTCGAGGCGCGTTATCAGTGGGCGCATGCGCGCGACCTCGATCCGGAGCCGGAGATTCTGGCCCAGGTGGAAAGGAAGCTTGAAGAGGGGCTGCCGCCGGTGGAGGATGACCGAAAGCTGGCTGAGGCGGCAGGTGCCGCCCGCAATGTGATGAACGATGCATCCAACGCTCTGCCACCCGAGGCGGCCGCGCCGGAGGCGGACGCTTCTCCTGCTGCGCCCGAAACGCCGGGAACTGCCGAAGCCGATAAAGATCAGCCGAAGCCTGCACAGGCGGAGCCTAAGCCTGAAGCGTCTGCCGAGCCGGATGCGGAAATCTACACCGTGAAGCCGGGACAGACCTTATGGTCGATCGCGGTGGAGGAGCTTGGGGACGGCGAACGCTTCCGGGAAATTCTGGAACTCAATCCGGTTCTCAAGCGCGATCCGAACCGCATCCGTCCGGGGCAGGAGCTGCGGCTGCCGCGTTAGCCTTTTCGCGGTTGGCATTCATTTCAGCTCAGAAGCGTGGCGTCGGCACCAATCCTCCTCTCGATGGGGAGGGTCGGCGCGCAGCGCCGGGGTGGGGTGTCATGACTGAGACCGTTTGGACTTGCATCGTGCGTTCTCTGCGGCCGGCCGGCAGCCGCCAACGGGAAATCCTTTCCTTCCGGCCGCTACAGAGGAGCGTGGAACCACTTCTTGACGCCCGCTGAGCCGCACAATAGGACGGGCTGCGCCCGAAAGACTCCGGAGAGAAATCGCGTGTCCGTCGAACCGCTTCCGCACATGCACCCCGCCCGTTCGTTTCAGGGGCTGATCCTCACCCTTCAGAACTATTGGGCGGAAAAAGGCTGTGTCATTCTCCAGCCTTACGACATGGAGGTCGGCGCAGGCACCTTCCACCCAGCGACTACGCTGCGCGCGCTCGGGCCGCGCCGGTGGAATGCGGCCTATGTGCAGCCCTCGCGCCGGCCCAAGGACGGACGATACGGCGAGAACCCCAACCGGCTGCAGCATTATTACCAGTACCAGGTTATCCTAAAGCCCAGCCCGCCCGATCTGCAGGAGCTTTATCTGGGCTCGCTGGCGGCAATCGGCCTCGATCCGCTTCTCCACGACATCCGTTTCGTCGAGGACGACTGGGAAAGCCCGACGCTTGGCGCCTGGGGGCTTGGCTGGGAGTGCTGGTGCGACGGTATGGAGATCTCCCAGTTCACCTATTTCCAGCAGGTCTGTGGCATCGAGTGCGCCCCGGTCTCAGGGGAGCTTACCTACGGGCTGGAGCGGCTCGCCATGTATGTGCAGGGGGTGGACAACGTCTATGAGCTCAACTTCAACGGGCTCGAAGGCCCGGACAAGGTGACCTACGGTGAGGTCTTCCTGCAGGCCGAGCAGGAATATTCGCGCTTCAACTTCGAATACGCCGACACGCAGCTCCTCTTCCGCCATTTCGAGGATGCGGAAAAGGAATGTCGGGCGCTGCTCGAGGCAGGTGCCAGGGGCCTGGAGGCGGGCGGTCTGCACCAGATGGTCTTCCCCGCCTACGACCAGTGCATCAAGGCGTCCCACGTCTTCAACCTTCTTGACGCGCGCGGCGTGATTTCGGTCACCGAGCGGCAGAGCTACATCCTGCGTGTGCGCGAGCTCGCGAAAGCCTGCGGCGAAGCCTTCCTGAAGACGGACGCCGGCGGCGCGACGCCCACCTCACCCTTGATGGGAGAGGTCGCCGCGTAGCGGCGGGTGGGGGTGCATAAAAGGTGCCCCATGTCCGGCCTGTTGCCGGCCAGTTCGACGGTGCGGCGGACGCCGGTCCTCTCCTCGGAAAAAGCCTGATAGGCGGTAAAGCAGGCCAGCAGCGCAATGATCTGCAGTAGGGTCGCTGCCGTTTTCATGGCCGTTCCTGGCAAAGCTTCGCCGTCTGAAGCGTTCGCGCTTCAGCGTCCCTTCGAAGGAGTGAGTGATTTGCTCCCTAGGACGGCGGAGTGCATCGCGCGTAACCGGACCGCCGACGCAGCACCAGAATGGTGACACGAGCCGGTTGAGTTGCTATTGCCCGCGCAGTCTTCCAAGCATCGAGCCTGCCCAATGCCCGACCTTCTTCTTGAACTTCGCAGCGAGGAAATTCCCGCCCGTATGCAGCGCAAGGCTGCGGGCGACCTGAAGAAGCTCGTGACGGACGGTCTGGTGGAGGCGGGGCTTACCTATGAGGCCGCCACGGAATACTGGACGCCGCGAAGGCTCGCGCTCGACATCCGCGGCGTCACCGCCCGCTCGCGCGACGTGCGGGAGGAGCGCAAGGGGCCGCGCACCGACGCGCCGGAAAAGGCGATCGAAGGCTTTCTGCGCGCAGCCGGGCTCTCCTCGATCGAGGAGGCGGAGGTGCGGTCCGACCCCAAGAAGGGCGATTTCTACGTTGCCGTGATCGAGAAGAAGGGACGGCCGGCCGAGGAGATCATCGCGGAACTGCTGCCCGGCATCATCCGCGATTTTCCCTGGCCCAAATCCATGCGCTGGGGTGAGGCCTCGCGCAATCCCGGCTCTCTGCATTGGGTGCGCCCGCTGCAGTCCATCCTCTGCACCTTCGGCCCGGAGACCGAGGAGCCGGTGGTTGTCGATTTCGAGGTGGACGGAATCCGCTCGTCCAACGTCACCTATGGCCACCGCTTCCACGCGCCGGGGCCAATCACCGTGCGCCGCTTCGACGATTACGTGAAAAGCCTGGAAGAGGCGAAGGTCGTGCTCGATGCCGAGCGGCGCAAGCGCATCATCCTCGATGACGCGAAGAACCTCGCCTTCGCCAGCGGTCTGGAGCTGGTGGAGGATGAGGCGCTTCTGGAGGAGGTGGCCGGGCTGGTGGAGTGGCCGGTCGTTCTGCTGGGCACCTTCGAGGAAGACTATCTGGCGATCCCGGCGGAGGTGGTGCGGCTTACCATCCGCGCCAACCAGAAGTGCTTCGTCACGCGGCCGCAGGGCGAGTCGGAAAAGCTTTCCAACCGCTTCGTCATCACGGCCAATATCGAGGCGTCCGACGGCGGAAAGGAGATCGCCTACGGCAACGGCAAGGTGGTGCGTGCGCGCCTTTCCGATGCGCTCTATTTCTGGAAGACCGACCAGGCCGACCTGCCGGACCTCGACCGGCTGAAGAGCTCGGCCGAAAAATTCGGCCTCGATCTGAAAAAGCCGCTCGACCAGCGCATGGCGCGGCTCGACCATCTGAACGTGACCTTTCACGCCAAGCTCGGCACGCAAGGCGAGCGCGTGGAGCGCATCCGGCGGCTTGCCCGCGAGCTGGCGCCGATCGTCGGCGCCGACCCGGACCTTGCCGAGCGCGCGGCGGTGCTCGCCAAGGCCGACCTGCAGACGGAGGTGGTGGGTGAGTTCCCCGAGCTTCAGGGCGCCATGGGCCGCAAATATGCCGAGCTTCAGGGCGAGCACCCGTCCGTCTGCGCGGCGATCGAGGAGCATTACAAGCCGCTCGGCCCATCGGATGTCGTACCCACCGACCCGGTTTCGGTGGCGGTCGCGCTGGCCGACAAGCTCGACATGCTGGTGGGCTTCTGGGCGATCGACGAGAAGCCGACGGGGAGCAAGGACCCCTATGCGCTGAGGAGAGCGGCGCTGGGCGTGATCCGGATTGTGGTGGAGAATGGGATAAGGCTGGGGCTAGCACCAATCATGGTACGAGCGAGTACATTCCTTGTCTCTACCTCGACTAGTTTTTATTCTTTCTACAGGAAAATTTCGGCCCGGTATGAAAACCCAGTTCCCGAGGTCTACGCTGATGAGCTTCGCAACAGCCTAGCCAAAGACTTTTGGTGGCCGCTGGCTGTTTCAGATACTGATGTTGCTCGGATCTCTGCGACGTCATTTATGGACGACATACCATTTAATGACGGAGCCTGGTTATCGGCGCAGGTTGTTTTCGATGCGTTAGCCGACATCTATGAAATCGAAAACAATCTGCCTTGCGGGACTGTAGATGACCTCTCCCGCACGAAGGGGATGACCAATATTGAAGCCGTTCAGTCAATACGGTCTGCGTTTGCTACCCTAACGCATCGGAAGAGATTGGACCTCCTCTCCTTCTTCCACGACCGCCTGAAGGTCTATCTCCGCGATCAGGGCGCGCGGTACGATCTGATCGACGCGGTGCTGGCGAGCAGCGCCCTCCTCCCTCTCGACGGGGGAGTTGGCCGCGAAGCGGGTGAGAGCGAGGGCGAAACGGCGTCCTCCGACCCCACCCCGGCGCTGCGCGCTGGCCCTCCCCATCAAGGCGAGGGTGGGGTGCTCAACGACGACCTCCTTCTGATCGTCCGCCGCGTGGAGGCCCTGTCGGAGCTGCTCGGCACCGAGGACGGCAAGAACCTGCTGACCGGCACCAATCGCGCGGTAAGCATCGTGGCCGCCGAGGAGAAGAAGGGCACGCGGATTGCCGAGGCGGTCGATCCGGGCCTCTTCACCGAACCGGCGGAGAAGGCGCTCCACGCCGCGGTGAATCAGGTTGAGAAAGAGGCGGCCGAAGCGATTCAGAAACAAGACTTTTCCGCCGCCATTAAGGCACTCGCCTCGCTGCGCGCGCCGATTGATTCATTCTTCGAGGAAGTCCTCGTAAATGACGAGAATGATTCAATTCGCGCCAACCGGCTCGCGCTGCTTAACCGCATCCGGCAGGCCACCGGCCAGGTGGCCGATTTCTCGAAGATCGCGGGCTAGCAAGTCTGGATCGTTCCGGCGTTCATGAAACGCCGGAATGATCTACCTGAATACGTACACCGCGAGCGCGACAGTTACATAGGTGAGCAGGCCCGAAAGCGGCCCGGCCCGCTGCAGCCAGCCCGGCGGAGGGCTGCCCGGCGGTGTACGCGCCATGGCCACGCGGGCGGCGATAACGACGGCGAGGATGATGAAAGCGGCGAGGATCTTGAGGGCGAAGGCCGTCCCCAGCATCGCGCCGCCATAATCGACAAGCCACATCCAAAGGCCCGTCGCCCACAGTAGCAGCACGCCGATGAGCGTGACGAGCGCGAAGGTTTGCCTCAGCGCAATGAGTGCGGGCGGAGGCGGGCCTCCTGCGCGCTTCGCCTGAACGGCAACCATCGCGCCGGCCATGCCTCCGGCTGCACCCTGCATCAGGCCGAAAAGATGCAGCGTCTTCATCAGGACCAGCATTGCGGATTCCTCCTTCTCGATGCCTGGAAGGTCTGCGGGCAGGGGCGGGAGGCGTCAAGCCGCCTATTGAACCCTCATGACATCTTCTGTCGGCAGCGTGCCGGACGCCTCGGTCAACTCCGCGCCGTGCTCATGCGTGGGCACATCGATGCCGCCGCGCAGCGGCAGCGGGTCGCGGGCGCTCTGGCGCTTCACGGCAGCCGTGGTCCCGTTCACTACAGCCGCTTCGCCGGCCATGCCGATGGAGGACAAGGCTTCGGCCGGCTCTATCGCGACGACCGATGGGGCATCGCCCGCGCTGCTGGGCTTAAGCACGAGAATCGAGGACGCATGCGCCGGGCACACGGCGAGCGTGATCACAAGCACTATCGGCCGGAGCGTGGAAACCACCAGCACCCCCATGAATCTTTGCCTTCAATCATCCGATCATAACCTTGAAGGGATTAACAAAATGGTGACGATTCGCCTTGCCGCGGGGTCCCGGGCGCGATAGGCACGGGCCGTGTCGAACGCCGATCTTGAGGAAAAAGCGCGTGGCCGAAATCCTGGCCCAGGACGATGCACTTGAGACCGCCTGCCGCCTGCTGGCGGAAGGCGAGCCGGTGGCACTGCCGACGGAAACCGTCTACGGCCTTGCGGCTGACGCCACGAATGGCGAGGCGGTGGCGCGCATATTCGAGGCCAAGGGCAGGCCGCGCTTCAATCCGCTGATTGCCCATGTGGCGGACCTCGCCATGGCGGAGCGGATCGCGATCTTTTCGCCGCTTGCCCGGCGGCTTGCCGAAGCCTTCTGGCCGGGGCCGCTCACGCTCGTTCTCACGCACAGAGAGGGCTCCGGCGTCCATCCGCTGGTGACCGCGGGCCTAGCCACGATCGCGCTGCGCTGTCCCCGAGGGTTCGCGGGGGAGGTGATCAAGCGGTTCGGCCGGCCGCTTGCCGCCCCCAGCGCCAATGTCTCCGGCCGGATCACCTGCACCACCGCCGAAGCCGTGAACGCGGCTCTTGGCGATCGCATCCGGCTGATCGTGGACGGCGGGCCTGCGCCAGTCGGCGTGGAATCGACCATCGTCAAGGTGGCGGAGGACGGGCTTTTTCTGCTGCGGCCCGGCGGTCTGGCTGCGGAAGAGATCGAGAAGGTGGCGGGCGCGCCCCTGAAGCGCGGGGAAAAGAGCGTGCAGGCGCCCGGCATGCTTGCATCGCACTACGCGCCGCGGGCGAAAATGCGCCTCAACGTAACCGAGGTGGAGCCCGGGGAGGCGCTGCTTGCCTTCGGTTCTAGGCGGGCGAAGGGGGCAGAGAAGGCCGCCCGCATGCTCAATCTCTCGCCTTCGGGCGATCTGCGCGAGGCGGCGAGCAATCTCTTTTCCTATCTTTCCGCGCTCGATGCTGCCGGTGGTGCGACCATCGCGGCGGAGCCTATCCCGGGGGAAGGACTCGGCGAAGCGATAAACGACCGGCTCGCCCGGGCAGCGGCGCCCCGTGACACGGATGGCAGGGTGACATAGGTTCGCGCCATGGAAGCATCGTCCTATCCGCTCGATCCCGCACTCATTGACCGTTTCGCGGCGATTGTGGGCGAACGCCACGCCCTGCGCAGCGAAGCCGATATCGCCCCTCATGTCGTGGAACAGCGCGGGCTTTTTGGGGGGCGCACCGCGCTGGTGCTGAAGCCGGGCAGCACGGAGGAGGTGAGCCGCATCCTGAAGCTTGCCACCGAGACCGGCACGCCGATCGTGCCCCAGGGCGGCAACACCGGGCTTGTCGGCGGCCAGATGCCGGATGGCTCGGGGCGGGAGGTGGTGCTTTCGCTCTCGAGGCTCAACCGCATCCGCGAAATCGATCTCTATTCCAACACGGCCACGGTCGAGGCGGGGGTGGTGCTTCAGACCTTGCAGGAAGCGGCTGCCGCCAACGACCGGCTGTTCCCGCTGGCGCTTGCCTCGCAGGGGTCGTGCCAGATCGGCGGCAATCTGTCCTCCAATGCGGGCGGCATCGGCGCGCTTGCCTATGGCACGGCCCGCGATCTCTGCCTGGGTGTGGAGGTGGTCCTGCCCACCGGCGAGATTTTCGACGACCTGCGCAAGCTCAAGAAGGACAACACCGGCTACGATCTCAAGAACCTCTTCGTAGGTGCCGAGGGCACGCTGGGGGTGATCACCGCGGCTGTGGTGAAGCTGTTCCCGAAGCCTAAGGGGCGCGAGCTTGCCTGGGCGGCGGTGGGCTCGCCGGTTGCGGCATTGAAGCTGTTCGAGGCGGCGAACGACAAGGCGGGCACGGCGCTTACGGCCTTTGAGCTTATGGAGAAGACGCCGCTCGACTTCGCACTGCGCCACATTCCCGGCACCCAGGCGCCTTTCGCGGAGGATTATCCGTGGCATGTGCTGATTGAAATTTCCTCCGGCCGCTCGGCCGAGGATGCCCGCGCGCTGATGGAGGCCATTCTGGGCGCGGGGCTGGAGGCGGGTTGGGTGACCGACGCCGTCATCGCGCAGAACGAGGCCCAGGCGGCAGCTCTCCGCCATCTGCGGGAAGCCATGTCGGACGCGCAGAAGCCCGAGGGCGGCTCGATCAAGCACGATATTTCAGTGCCGGTTGCCGCCATTCCCGAGTTCATCGAGCGGGCCGGCCGCGCGGTGCAGCAGGTGGTGCCGGGAAGCCGCGTCGTCTGCTTCGGCCATATGGGCGACGGCAACCTCCACTATAACGTCTCGCAGCCGGTAGGCATGGACAGGGCCTCATTCCTTTCGCACTACCGCGCCATGAACGATGCGGTGCATGCCGTGGTGCGCGCGCTGGGCGGCTCGTTTTCCGCCGAGCACGGGATCGGCCGCATGAAGCGCGACGAACTCATCGCCACGCAGCCCGCCATCGCCACCGAGCTCATGCGGCGGATAAAGAAAGCGTTCGACCCGGCCGGCATCATGAATCCGGACAAGGTCATCTGAACGGTTCTTTCGCGAGCGAAAATTTTGTGAAGCTTCGTGTGGTTGGAATCCGCTAACCAAAGCCCGGATCAGCAAAATTTAACCGAGTTTTTTTGGCGGGAGGTAACGAGCCGCCGCTACAGTGCCTTCTCATAAGAGGCCGGAAAATCGGCCCAGAGAGAACCGGAACACCGGCTCTCAGGAGAAACAGGAAGGCACATAGAATGGCAAGTGGTCTCAAGCCAGTCTGGGCGGGCCGCGCGATGCGGCTTGATCCTTTCCATCTGCCCCAAATGGTAAGCTATGCCTCTCAGGACGATTTCGGCGAGGTCACCTTCACCATCGGCAAGCGCGGCGTGCGCATGCGCCGCATGCTGGACAAGAGCGGCATTCCGGTCACCTTCGCGCTGCCGCCGGCCGCCTTTCGCGGCGTCGCGGCGCGCGCCATAGAGGATGAGGACGGCAATGTGACCGTCACCCTCGAACTGCTCCATCGCGACCCGATGCTGTCGGTTCCGCTTCTGGTGGCCGGCGATCTCGATGACGTGGCCGCGGACTGGCGCGCCTGGGCGGATGCCTACCGCCTGCCCATGCTGCTGGTGGAGGCCGACGGCGTGGCGCGCACGCTGGAAGAGTCGCTCGGACAGATAAAGACCCAGCCGCCGCAGGAGCGGCGCCAGGGACAGGTGGTGCGCCAGCGCCGTCCCCGCTTCCTGGCACGGCGCAAGCAGGGTACACTGGGCCTGAGGCTGGTGGTGGAAGGCGAAGAGATCATCGCACGCAACTGAGCGTGCGAGGCCGGCCAGCCGGTCTCGGAAATCAGAAATACGGACTTACCGTCGCCCAGGCGCCGCCTCCCAGGAGGCCGAGGAAGATCAGCCAGCCGACCACCGAGTTCGACTTGAACAGCGCCAGGCACTGGTCCGGGTCGTCGATGTCGAGGACCCGGATCTGCCGCGCCATATGGGCCCCGGCCGCCACCAGCCCGGCAAGCGCGGGCATGGGGACGGCCGCGTGCGCGAACGCCACGGCGAAAAACAGGAGCGCGCAGCCATAAAGCGCCACGAGCCAGCGCTTGGTGTTCTCCCCGAAAAGCCGCGCCGTCGAGCGAACCCCGACCAGTGCATCGTCCTCCTTGTCCTGATGGGCGTAGATCGTGTCGTAGCCGATCACCCACAGAATGGAGCCGCAGTAGAGAAGCAGCGGCGCAAGCGAGAGGCTGCCGAAATGCACGGCCCAGCCCATCAGCGCGCCCCAGGAAAAGGCAAATCCCAGAAAGAGTTGCGGCCAATCCGTGAATCTCTTTGCGAAGGGATAAATGGCCACCACCGCCAGCGATCCGAGGCCGACGAGGATCGCGAAGGCATTGAACTGAAGCAGGACCACAAGCCCCACCAGCGCCTGCAGGACGAGAAAGACCCAGGCCTGCCGGCGCGAGACCTGGCCCGCAGGCAGCGGACGCGAGCGCGTCCGCTCCACCTGCTCGTCGAGATCCTGATCCACAAGATCGTTGTAGGTGCAGCCTGCCCCGCGCATGGCAATGGCGCCGACAAGGAAGAGCAAGAGCAGCCATGGCGAGGGAAAGACGCTCGAAGGCGCCGCACCGGGCTCCGCGCCCGCGCTGGCGGCCAGCGCAAGCGACCACCAGCAGGGCCACAAAAGCAGCTTCCAGCCGATCGGCCGGTCCCAGCGGGCGAGCTGGGCGTAGGGCCATGCCGACCGGGGCAGGAAGCGGTAGACCCAGTGCCCGGACGGGGCATCGGCCACCCGGCCGCGCATTTGCCGTGACTGGATGATGTCCATGCCTTCCTCTCGCGGGTCCGTGCGCCACCTGTGGAGTGGCAAGATGGGCGCCTGCCGTCAAGCGTTACATTTGCGTGTGACACGGCCTGCCGTGCTTGACCTTGAGCGGATTCGGTCATAGCCCGTTCGCCACGGAAAAGAGCAACGGCTCGATGGCATGAACGTTCTTCTTATCGGTTCCGGCGGGCGGGAACATGCGCTGGCCTGGAAGCTCGCCGCCTCGCCGCTTCTTGGGAAGCTCTATGCCGCGCCCGGAAATCCGGGCATTGCGCGGCATGCCGAATGCGTCGCCCTCGATGTGCGGGACCATGAGGCGGTGGTGGATTTCTGCCGCGACAATGGGGTGGATTTGGTCGTGGTCGGCCCGGAGGCTCCGCTGGTGGCGGGAATCGCAGACGACCTCATCGCCGCGGACATTCCCGTTTTCGGGCCGACCGCCGCCGCGGCGAGGCTTGAAGGCTCCAAAGGCTTTACCAAGGATCTGTGCGCCCGCTACGGCATACCGACAGCGGCCTATGCCCGGTTTGCCGATGCACGGTATGCGAAGGATTACGTTAGGAGCGCTGGCGCGCCGATCGTGGTGAAGGCCGACGGGCTTGCGGCTGGCAAGGGAGTCACCATCGCCACGAGCGAAGAGGAAGCCTTGGCGGCGATCGATGCGTGCTTTTCCGGGCAGTTCGGGGAAGGCGCGGAGGTGGTGATCGAGGAATTTCTCGAAGGGGAGGAGGCGAGCTTCTTCTGCCTTTGCGACGGAAAGACCGCGCTTCCCTTCGGCACGGCCCAGGACCATAAGCGCGTTGGCGAAGGCGATACCGGCCCCAACACGGGCGGCATGGGAGCCTATTCGCCCGCACCGGTGATGAGCGACGAGATGATCGAACGCACCATGCGCGAGATCATCATGCCGACACTGAAAGGCATGGAAGAAAGGGGTTCCCCCTTCATCGGCGTGCTCTATGCCGGGCTGATGATCACGAAGGAGGGGCCGAAGCTGATCGAATACAACGTCCGCTTCGGCGATCCCGAGTGCCAGGTGCTGATGCCGCGGCTCAAGGACGATCTACTTGCGCTGATGAAGGGCGCGGTGGACGGCCAACTCGCCCATATGTCGGCGCGCTGGCGCGACGAGGCAGCGCTCACTGTGGTGATGGCGGCCGAAGGCTATCCCGGCACGCCGCAGAAGGGCTCGCCCATCCGCGGGCTGGAGGCGGCGGAGGCGGAAGGCGCGGATGTCTTCCACGCGGGAACGGCCATGCGGGATGGCGCGCTCGTTGCGAATGGCGGGCGCGTGCTGAACGTGACGGCGCTCGGCCGCACGGTGACGGAGGCGCGCGACAAGGCCTATCGCGCCGTCGATCGCATCGACTGGCCCGGCGGCTTCTGCCGCCGCGACATCGGCTGGCGCGCGGTGGAACGGGAAGCGGGCGGGCGCTGATCCGTGCTCGCCGTAACGACCAAACTCGTTTCAAGGCCAGAATCAGATGAGCGGCTGAGCGTTTCCGGATTCATGCCCCGCCTGTCTTGATCTCACCATCCCTTTGATCTAGCGTCCGATCATGATGTTCATGTCCACATTCTTCCCGCTGATCTGAACGGCTGAAGCCGCCCCGGCGCCTTTGCGCCGGATGGATCAACAAGGCGCCCAAAGGCGCCAGCGGAGAATGGACAATGCCGGAAAACAGCGAATTCAGCCTGACCGAACGTCAGGTCCGGACCTTCATCGACGATGGATTCGTCAAGATCGACAATGCCTTCAGCCCTGATCTTGCAAGGCAGTGCAGGGAGGAGCTGTGGGCGGAAATCGGCCTCTCGCCGGATGAGCCCGAACATTGGGTGCAGCCGGTGATTCGCGTGGCGCACAAGGCTTCGCCGCCTTTCATCGAAGCCGCCAACACGCCGCGCCTGCACCGCGCCTACGATCAGCTCGTAGGCGAGGGCAGGTGGATCCCGCCCAAAGCCATAGGGACCTTCCCCATCCGCTTCCCCTCGCCGGAATCGCCCGGCGACGACGGCTGGCACGTGGACATGAGCTTCGGCACCGACCACGCTGATTTCATGGAGTGGCGCGTCAACGTGAAAAGCAGCGGACGGGCCCTGCTGATGCTCTTCCTGTTTTCCGATGTCGGCCCCGACGATGCGCCGACACGGATCCGGAAAGGCTCGCACCATGTAATCGCTCGGGAACTGCTGCCCTTTGGCGAGGCCGGAGCGACGCTCAGGCAGCTATCGTCGGACGGCTACCGTTCGACGGAGCATTGCGAGGTCGAACTGGCGACCGGAGCGGCCGGCACCGTCTATCTGTGCCATCCGTTCGTCGTTCACGCCGCCCAGCCGCATCGCGGAAAGGAGCCGCGCTTCATGGCGCAGCCTCCGCTTCTGCCGAAAGGTGAGTTCGATCCGGCCCTGCCTCCCTCGCCGGTTCAGATCGCCATCCGGCAGGCTTGCGGGCTGACATTCTGACCGGCAGGCACCCGGGACCGTCTAGCGCTCCCGGGTGCTGCCCTTTCTTTGGTGCTCCTGTCACCCGACAAGGCTGGCCGCGCGAGGCATTTCCCGCTAGCTTTCAGGTGAGACAGAGGAGGTGACGGCATGTATCGCGCGCCCATCGAGGAGATCAGCCATACGCTTAACCACGTCGCGGGAATGCGCGCGATGCTGGATGAGGGGCTTCTCGACGACCTCACTCCGGATCTCGTCGAAGCCATCCTGACAGAAGCGGGGCGCTTCGCTGCGGAGGAAATGGCGCCGCTCGCCCGTGCGGGTGATGAACACGGCGTGCGTCTCGAAGACGGGCGGGTGACGACACCTCCCGGCTGGCCTGAACTTTACCGCAAATGGTGTGCGGGCGGCTGGAACGCGCTAGCGGCACCGGTTCATCTGGGCGGGCAGGGCCTGCCCATGATGCTTTCGGTGGCGGCGCTGGAAATGTGGAATTCCGCCTCCATGGCCTTCACCATTGGCCCGACGCTCACGATCGGCGCGATCGAGACGCTGGAGCGGCACGCCACAGACGAACTGAAGCGGACATATATTGGGAAGCTCGTTACCGGCGAGTGGATTGCCACGATGAATCTGACGGAGCCGCAAGCCGGCTCCGACCTCAACGCGCTGAGAACGCGGGCCGAGCGGGCAGGCGACGGCACCTACCGCATATTCGGCCAGAAGATCTTCATCACCTATGGCGAGCACGACTTCACGGACAATATTGTGCATCTGGTTCTTGCCCGCCTGCCCGATGCGCCGGCAGGCACGAAGGGCATCTCGCTGTTCCTCGTGCCGAAGTTCCTGGTGAATGAGGACGGTTCGCTGGGCGCCCGCAACGATGTTTTCTGCGCGTCCATCGAAAAGAAGCTTGGAATCCACGGCTCGCCGACCTGCACCATGATTTATGGCGACGGCAGGTTTGGCGATCAGCCCGGGGCCATCGGCTGGCTGGTGGGCGAGGAGAACCGGGGGCTCGCCTGCATGTTCACCATGATGAACAACGCGCGGCTGTGCGTCGGCGTGCAGGGCGTTGCAGTGGCCGAGGCGGCCTATCAGAAGGCGCTCGCCTATGCGCGCGAACGCAGGCAGGGCCGGGCGCCCGGGCACGAGGGCGAGGGAATGAGCCCGATCCTGGCCCATCCCGACATCAAGCGCATGCTGCTTACCATGAAGGTGATGACGAAGGCAGCGCGCGCGGTCACCTATTCCTGCGCCCACGCGCTCGATATGGCGCGGCTGAGCGGTGCCGCCGACAGGGAGCACTGGCAGCAGCGGGCGGATCTCCTGACGCCGGTGGCAAAGGCCTTCCCTACCGATATCGGCGTGGAGGTGGCCTCGCTGGGCGTGCAGGTGCATGGTGGCATGGGCTATATCGAGGAAACTGGTGCAGCGGCCCTGCTGCGGGACGCGCGCATCGCGCCGATTTACGAAGGCACCAATGGCATACAGGCCATCGATCTCGTCACGCGCAAGCTGCCGCGCGCGGACGGCGGGGTCGTCCGCGGCTATATCGCGGAACTGCGCGGGCAAGCCGAGGCGGCGCGCGGCGCGAACATTCCCGACCTGGGAGAAACCGGCGGCCATCTGCTTGCGGCACTGGACGATCTGGAGCGGGCGACGAACTATCTCCTTCAGCTTTTGAGCGAAGAAAGGGTGGAGGAAGCGCTTTGCGGGGCGACGCCCTATCTGCGCCTCTTCGGGTTTGCGGCCGGCGGAACCATGCTGGCGCGGGGCGCGCTTTCCTCGGGTGATGCCGGTGAGGCGAGGCTTTGCCGCTATTTCGCGGAAAACCACCTTTGCGAGACCACGGCGCTGAGGAAGAGCGTGATGGAGGGAGCCGAAAGCCTGTTGTCCGCCTCAGAGGTTCTTAGTTAAGGGCGGGCCGCTCTCATCCAACACGGGCGCGGCATGTGGGGTTCAGGGGTAAAGCCTTGTCTTGCTCCATGCGCCGCCTTCCTCGCGTCTGAAGAGCACGCGGTCGTGCAGCCGGAAAGGCCGGTCGTGCCAGAACTCGATGGTTTCGGGAACGATGCGGAAGCCGGACCAGTAGGAAGGGCGGGGTATTTCGCCGACGGCGAATTTGGCCGTGTATTCGGCGACAGCCTTTTCCAGAGCGAAACGGGATTCGAGCGGCCGCGACTGTTTCGACGCCCAGGCTCCGATGCGGCTTCCGCGCGGGCGCGAGGCGAAATAGGCGTTCGCCTCATCCTCGCTCACTACCTCCACGGGACCGCGGATGCGCACCTGCCGGCGCAGGCTTTTCCAATGGAAACACATGGCCGCCTTCATCGAGGCCAGAATTTCCCTGCCCTTGGTACTCTCAAAGTTGGTATAGAAAACGAATCCATGCTCGTCGAAGCCTTTGAGCAGCACCATGCGCACGTTCGGCATGCCGTACTCATCGACGGTGGCGAGCGCGGTGGCATTCGGGTCGTTAAGCTCGGATGCCTCTGCATCGGCGAGCCAGTCCGCAAACAGCCGGAAAGGCTCGTCACGTTCGGTGAAGTCTGCGTCTTTTAACGCGTTCGTAATCATCATCATGCTCTTTGATCTCATTTGGGAGAATGCTGATTGTACAAGCCGACGCAAGGGGCAGACGCTGCAATTCGCCAGTCCTTTTTGGTGAGAGCGGTGGTTCTCGCCGCCGTGATCGCGCTCGGGCAGGGATGTGCCGGCCCCATTTCAGCAAAATCAGCCCCTGATCTTGGGCTTACCACGGCCTCGATCACCGAGAGGAACGTAGCGTTTGAGGGCGACGAGAGCCTGCTTTCCGATGGCCGCGCCATCCTTTCAGCCCTTTCCGCGACCGATCTCTCGGATAACGCGGCCCTGCCGTGGGAGAACGAGGATAGCGGCGCGCGCGGACTGATTACGGCCTATGGCGCGGAGCAGAGGGACGGGCGGGAATGCCTTGCCTTCACGACGACGCGGGAGAATTTCGACGGAATCGGGCTTTACCGCGGAACGGCCTGCGAGGATGCGGCCGGGGTTCTGCGCCTCTACGACTTCTCGTCGCTTTAGAGGCGGAGCCCGGCGTTCCACTGGAATTCGGCCCGGTGAATACGCATATTACCGGCGAAAAGCGTCAGAAATTCACCCGGTTGCGGCTCCCGCGTCTAGGCGAACGATGAAAGACCCATATGATGTGCTGGGCGTGCCGAAAAGCGCGTCCGCCAAGGAGATAAAGGCGGCCTTTCGCCGTCTGGCGAAGAAGTATCATCCGGACCAGCGGCCAGACGATCCGCGGGCGAAGGAGCGCTTTGCCGAAGTCAACCAGGCCTACGAAATCCTGGGAGACGAGGAAAAGCGGAAGGCCTATGACCGCGGTGAAATCGACGCTACCGGCAAGCCGCGCTTCCACGGCTTCGAGGGCGGGGCTCATGGGGACCCGTTCGCCGCTTTCCGCCGGGCGGGCGGCGGCCCGGGTGGCGCGCGCTTCGAGTTTCGGACCAGCGGCTTCGACGGCGATCCCTTCGGCGGCGCCGATTTCTTCTCCGAGATTTTCGGCAATGCGTTTTCGGGCGGCGGCACGCGCCGCACCACCCGCCCTGACGGTATGGGCGATATCAACACCACGCTGGATGTCAGCGTCGAGGATGTGGCGACCGCCGCGAAGGTCACGGCCGTCTTTCCGGACGGCCGGCGCGTCGCGGTGAAGCTGCCGCGCTATGTGGAGGATGGCCAGACGATTCGTCTGAAGGGGCAGGGGGCCGAAACGCCCTTCGGCGAGCGGGGCGATGCGCTGGTGAAGCTGCGCATCAGGCCGCACCCGCGCTACCGGATCGAGGGGCGCGACCTGCATGTGGATCTGCCTGTCGGCCTGCGCGAAGCGGTCGTCGGCGCCAAGGTTGCCGTGGACACGCCCTCGGGCAAGGTGGCGGTCTCCGTTCCTCCCTGGTCGAGTTCCGACCGCAAGCTGAGGCTTAAGGGCCGTGGCCTTCCGCTGAAAACCGGGGGCAATGGGGACCTGTACGCCCACGTGCGCATCATGCTGCCGGAAGGCGGCGATCCGGCGCTGGAAGCGCTGTTCCGCTAGGAGGGCAGTGGCGCGGCGGGAACGTAAGAGCGGGGAGACTTTCCCCAGCCGCCGCACTGGCTTATTGCCTTTTACATGGCCGCCGTGCGATAGGCTCCCGCACGAAATTTGGAGAATGAACATGGCTGATGGCAATGGCCTGATGGCGGGCAAGCGGGGGCTGGTGCTTGGTGTCGCCAACAATCGCTCGATCGCATGGGGAATCGCCAAGGCATGCTCCGCGGAAGGGGCGGAACTGGCCTTCACCTATCAAGGTGATGCCTTGAAGAAGCGCGTCGAACCTCTGGCTGCGGAGTTGGGCGCCTGGGTCGTGGGCCATTGCGACGTGACGGAGCTTCAGACGGTCGACGCGGTGTTCGCGGAGCTCGAAAAGCGCTGGGGACGGCTCGACTTCGTTGTGCACGCCATCGCTTTTTCCGACAAGGACGAGCTTACCGGCCGCTACGTGGAAACCACGCGCGAGAACTTCCTGCGCACGATGGACATCTCCGTCTATTCACTGACGGCAGTGGCCAAACGGGCCGAGCCGCTGATGACCGACGGCGGCTCGATCCTGACCCTCACCTATTACGGCGCCGAGAAGGTGATGCCGCATTACAACGTCATGGGTGTCGCCAAGGCGGCGCTGGAGGCGAGCGTGCGCTATCTCGCCGTCGATTTGGGCGGCAAGAACATCCGCGTCAACGCGATTTCGGCGGGCCCCATCAAGACGCTTGCAGCCTCGGGTATCGGGGATTTCCGCTATATCCTGCGCTGGAACGAGTACAACTCGCCGTTAAAGCGCGTGGTCACCATCGAGGAGGTGGGAGACACGGCTCTATATCTGGTCTCGCATCTCTCGCGCGCCGTCACCGGCGAGGTTCTGCATGTCGATTCGGGCTATCACGTAGTGGGCATGAAAGCGGTCGACGCGCCGGATATTTCCACGGTCACTGAATGAAACGCCGCGGGGACGGGCCCCCGGCACGAGGGCATGTCATTGTTTCCGCAGCTTTACATCATCCGACACGGCGAGACCGACTGGAATGTCGAGGAACGCCTGCAGGGCCAGGCCGACACCGACATCAACGAACGCGGCCGCGCCCAGGCCGACCGTAACGGCCGGCGTCTGGCGGAGCTGATCTCCGATCCCTCGGCATTCGATTTCGTGGCGAGTCCGCTGCGCCGTACGGCCGAGACAATGGAGCGCGTGCGCGTGCAGCTCGGCCTGCCGCCGCATGGATACCGCACCGATCCGCGCCTCAAGGAGGTGCATTTCGGGGACTGGCAGGGATTCACCTATGCGGAACTGGAAGCGCGCGAACCGGGCTGCACGGATGCGCGCTCTGCCGCCAAATGGCATTTTCTTCCGCCGGGTGCGGATGCGGAAAGCTACGAGGTGCTTGCGGCCCGTGTCCGCTCGTGGCTGGAGGAACTGAAGAGGCCGACCGTCTGCGTCACCCATGGCGGGGTTGTACGCACGATCTTTCACTGGCTGGGCGGCCTGCCCGCCGAAGAGGCATGCGAGCTTGCGGTGCCGCAGGACAGGATTCTGCGCGCCGAGTGCGGCCGGCTCGAATGGGTGTAACGCCCGTCACTCGGGCAGGAACATGTCGGTGATCTGCTTCACGCCGTTTTCGGTTTCCTGGTAGGCAAGCACCACCTGGACACCGTCTGTAATGACGGAAATATCCATTTCCGCCGGCAGCTTGTAGGTGCCGCCGTCATCCAGCGTGATCGTCATCGCCTCCGGATCGACCTTGGTCACGGTGCCTTCCGCCTCGGCGGAAAGGGCGGGGAGGGAAAGGAACAGCAGTAAGAGCGCAGCAACTGCGTTTCGCATATCTGACCTCTTCGTGAATGCGTTTGCGACGACCGATCGTGACTATAATCCATTAGAAATGCGAAATGTGTCGAAACTCGTTCGGTGCATGGGTTTGACCGCATCCTGAAAGCGCCATAGAAGCGTACGGCACCGCGCGGAAAGAAGCATCTATGTCGCACAACACTTTCGGTCATCTGTTTCGCGTCACCACGTGGGGCGAAAGCCATGGTCCGGCGATCGGCTGCGTAATCGATGGGTGCCCGCCCGGCATCCGGTTCACCGTTGGCGACATTCAGGCCGAGCTTGACCGGCGCAGGCCGGGCCGGTCGCGTTTCGTCACCCAGCGCCGCGAGCCGGACGCGGTGAAGGTTCTGTCCGGAGTCCTGCCCGAGGAAGACGGCGAGACGCTGGTGACCACCGGCACACCCATTTCCATGATGATCGAGAACGTCGATCAACGCTCCAAGGATTACCGCGAGATTGCCGAGCGCTACCGACCCGGTCACGCGGACTACACCTACGAGGCGAAATACGGCCTGCGCGATTATCGCGGCGGCGGGCGCTCGTCCGCCCGCGAGACCGCCATGCGGGTGGCTGCCGGTGCGCTGGCGCGCAAGGTCGTGCCGGGGCTGGTGGTTCGCGGCGCGCTCGTTTCCATGGGCGAGAAGGAAATCGACCGCGCGAATTGGGACTGGGATTTCGTCAACGATCCAGAAAATCCGTTCTTTACGCCCGATCCGGCCTCGGTGCCGGTCTTTACGGATTATCTCGACAGCATCCGCAAGGCGGGCTCGTCGGTCGGTGCGGTGATCGAGGTTGTGGCCGAAGGCGTGCCGGCGGGTCTTGGCGCACCGCTCTACGGAAAGCTCGATCAGGACATCTGCGCCAATCTGATGTCCATCAACGCCGTCAAGGGCGTGGAGATCGGCAACGGCTTCCAGGCGGCCCGGATCAGGGGCGAGGAGAATGCCGACGAGATGCGCGCGGGGCCGGAGGGGAAGCCGGTCTTCCTGTCGAACAATGCCGGCGGCATTCTGGGGGGCATTTCTACCGGCCAGCCCGTGGTGGCGCGGTTCGCCGTCAAGCCCACCTCATCCATCCTGACGCCGCGCCGCAGCGTCGACCGCAGCGGGGCCGAGGTCGAGGTCGTCACCAAGGGGCGGCACGATCCCTGTGTCGGCATCCGCGCCGTGCCCATCGGCGAGGCGATGGTTGCCTGCGCGATTGCAGACCACTATCTGCGGCACCGCGGGCAGACGGGAAGAGGATGAGCGGACGGGCAACAAGTTCAGACGCTGCTAACCCGGGGCGCAGGCCAGGTCTTCTGCCGTTCGCCGCCCCCACTGGCGGATCATGACCTCCAATGACCTATGATCAGACAAGAGTAGTGGAAGCCCTGCGTGCCTTCGAGCGCGGGGAGATTGTCGTCGTCACCGACGATGATGGGCGTGAGAACGAGGGCGATCTCATTCTTGCGGCGGTGCACTGTACGCCCGAGAAGATGGCGTTCATCGTGCGCCACACCTCCGGCATCGTCTGCGCGCCCATGCCGCGCGAGGAGGCGAAGCGGCTCAATCTCCAGCCCATGGTGGCGGAGAACGACGCGCCGCACCATACGGCCTTCACCGTTAGCGTCGATTTCAAGCATGGCACCACCACCGGGATTTCCGCCGAGGACCGGACGCTTACAGTGCGCAATCTCGCCAATCCGAATGCCGGTGCGGGCGACTTCGTGCGGCCCGGGCATATATTTCCACTGGTTGCGCGTGAGGGCGGGGTGCTCATGCGCTCCGGTCATACGGAAGCCGCGGTGGACCTCTGCAAGCTTTCCGGGCTGCCACCCATCGGCGTGATCTGCGAACTGGTGAATGACGACGGCAGCGTCATGCGCGGGCCGCAGGTGGCCGAGTTCGCCAGGAAGCACGGGCTGCGTCAGGTCTCCGTCGCCGATCTGATCGCCTACCGGCAACGGCAGGAAACGTTGGTCGAGCGCGTGGCCACGTTCCCGATTGACACGCGCGGCGGCCCCGCCGTCGCGCACGCCTACACCCTGCCATGGGAGGCGATGCAGCATCTGGCCGTCGTCTTCGGGGATATCCGGGATGGCGCACGGATTCCGGTGCGGCTCCACACCGAGAATGTCGTGACCGACGTGTTCGGCAGGGAAAACCGGCTGCACCATGTGGTAAGGTCGATCGCCGCCATGGGGCGCGGCGTGGTGGTCTATCTGCGCGAGGGATCGGTCGGCGTTGCCCACCAGCCGCGCCGCCGCGCCGAAGGCAGCGAGTCGCACGCGGAGGCGCTGGACCGGGAGAGCGAATGGCGTGAGGTGGGTCTCGGCGCGCAGATCCTGAAAGATCTCGGCATCACCTCGATAAAGCTCATGGCCTCACGCGAGCGGCACTATGTCGGGCTTGAAGGCTTCGGCATCGAGATTGTCGAAACGCAGATCATCGATAGGGAGTAGCACCGGCACACGCATGTGCCGATGCCGCCGGCAATCGTGTGCCGCCCTCAGGCGTACCACGCGCCAAGCACGACTTTCGTTGCGCCGCCGGCTTCGGCGACCTTTTGGGCGAAAGCCTCCACGTCGCTGCCCTGGTAGTGATAGGGATAGACATAGGCGGGCGCGAATTCGGCAACCGCCGAGGACGCCTGGTCGATGTCCATGGTGTAGGGCAAGTTCATCGGCACGAAGGCGATGTGAATGTCGGTGAGCGCGCGCATTTCGGGAATGTCTTCCGTGTCGCCCGCGATGTAGACGCGCCGGCCGCCGGTCGTGACGATGTAGCCGTTGTCCCGCCCCTGCGGGTGATATTGCAGCCGCTCCGGCGTAGTGTTGTAGGCCGGGATTGCCTCGATCGTCAGATCGCCCACGGCGGTGCTGTCGCCGTTTCCGATGGCGCTCGCCTTCGCCTTCAGCTCCTCGGGCAGCATATCGAAAACGGCGGGGTTGGTGATCAGCCGAGTTTCGTCCCCGACGATAGCGGAGAGCGTTTCGGCATCATAATGGTCGCCGTGCTCGTGGGTGATCAGGATGAGGTCCGGCGCCGGATGGCCCTGGTAGGCTTCCGCCCCGCCAACCGGATCGCTGTAGATCACCAAGCCGGGCACGGTCATGACGAAGGAGGCGTGCGAGACCGGAAAGATGGTGATCTCGCCGTTTTCGGTCTCATAGGTGTCGCCGCTGCCCTGGGCACGCGCGGCAAAAGGCATAACGGTGATCGCGCCGGCCCCTGCCAAACCCGCGACGGCGAACTTCAGGGTCTCACGTCGTGTAAAGGGCATCTTTCCCTCCTCTCATGGGTCTACCGGCTGCTTTCGCCAGCCTCGAGATTTTCCGCGCATATGCCGGGAGCTTCAACTGTTTCCCTGATGAAATTTTTGCGATCAGGCGCGCCTCATGGGTCCGGGATGCAGCCCTGAAGCCTGTTGATGCCGCGCGCTGCGGCGTGGCCAAGCCCGGCTCACGCGTCTATACCGGGGCGATGCCGACGAGACTGTACAGCCACCCCGTGTGTCTCCAGCATTTGACGCCGCCCGGCCATCCCGAGCGGCCGGATCGGCTACGCGCCATCGAGCGGGCGCTGGAGGACGACGCTTTCAAGGAGCTCGAGCGTTGCGAGGCGCCTCTGGCGGAGGAATCTTCCATTCTTCTCGCCCATCCCGAAATCCATCTCCGCCGCGTGAAGGCCTTTGTCCCTGAGGAAGGGCTTGCCAGGGTCGATGCGGACACCAGCGTGAGCCCGAAGAGCTGGGAAGCAGCACTGGCCGCCATCGGCGGCGCGCTGGCGGCGGTGGATGACGTGTTCACCGGCAAGGCTGACAATGCTTTCGTGGCGGTTCGCCCTCCCGGTCACCATGCGGAGCGGGAGAGGGCGAGGGGCTTCTGCCTGTTCAACAATGCCGCAGTCGCAGCGCGCCATGCCCAGACGGCGCATGGGGCGGAGCGCGTGGCCATCGTCGATTGGGACGTGCATCACGGCAACGGGACGCAGGACATCTTCTGGGACGATCCTTCCGTGCTATACTGCTCGACCCACCAGATGCCGCTTTATCCGGGCACGGGTGCGGCGTCGGAAACGGGAGCAGGCAACATCGTCAATGTGCCGCTCGAGCCGGGGGTAGACGGAGAAGCGTTCCGCCGCGCGTTGAGCGGGATCATTCTGCCGCGCATTGAGGCGTTCCGCCCGGATCTCGTTATCATTTCCGCGGGTTTCGATGCCCATCACCGCGATCCGCTGGCCGAGCTCAATTTCAGCGAGGAAGATTTTGGCTGGGCGACGGAGAGGCTTATGGAGCAGGCGGAGCGCTGGTCGGGCAATCGCCTTGTCAGCCTGCTCGAAGGGGGTTACGACCTTCAGGGGCTGGCGCGCTCGGTGGCCGTCCACGTCAGACGCCTGATGAAGGGGTGAAGCATGAGTGCCGAAAACGGCGATGCCGCGAGCAATGACGACATCAAGACGATGACCTTCGAGCAGGCCCTCGAGGCGCTTGAAGCGATCGTGAACGATCTGGAGCGCGGCGACGTGCCGCTGGAACAGTCGATCCGCATCTACGAGCGCGGCGAGGCGCTGAAGGCCCATTGCGACCGGCTGCTCAAGGCCGCTGAGGACAAGGTGGAGAAGATCAGGCTGTCGCGGGATGGCGCGCCGGTGGGCACCGAGCCGCTCGATCCGAAGTGAGGCGCCTGTGGCCGGTTCTCTCCCGCCTGCAAACTTCCGGTAGATTCTATATCGCTGCGGCGCGTTTACTTTGTGCCTGTGACGGCCTATTTCCTTCCGGAAGTGTTCGAGACGAGTGACGAAGCGTGAAATCGCCCCCTGAAACGCCCATTCTGGATCGTGTGCGCTTTCCCTCCGACCTGAAGCAGCTTCCCGAGGAAGATCTGCCGAAGCTTGCCGAGGAGCTGCGCGCCGAGTTGATCGACGCGGTTTCGCAGACCGGCGGGCATTTAGGCGCCGGGCTGGGCGTGGTCGAGCTCACCGTGGCGCTGCACTATGTGTTCGACACCCCGCACGACCGGCTGATCTGGGATGTGGGCCATCAGGCCTATCCGCACAAGATCCTGACAGGGCGGCGCGACCGCATCCGCACGCTACGGCAGGAAAACGGGCTTTCCGGCTTCACCAAGCGCGCAGAAAGCGAATACGACCCCTTCGGCGCGGCGCATTCCTCGACCTCGATTTCCGCCGGGCTCGGCATGGCCGTGGCGCGCGAGCTATCCGGCGGCAAGCGTCATGTCATCGCGGTGATCGGGGACGGCGCCATGTCCGCCGGCATGGCCTACGAGGCCATGAACAATGCGGGCGCCCTGAATGCACGGCTGATCGTCATCCTGAATGACAACGACATGTCGATCGCCCGGCCCACCGGCGCGATGAGCGCCTATCTCGCCCGGCTCGCCTCGGGCGGCGCCTATCAGGGCTTCCGCGATTTCGGCAAGAAGCTCACCTCCTATCTCGGCAAGGGCGTCAACCGCGCGATCACCCGCGCGGTGGAGCATGCGCGCGGCTATGTCACCGGAGGCACGCTTTTCGAGGAGCTCGGGTTCTTCCACATCGGCCCGATCGATGGGCACAATCTGGAACACCTGGTGCCGGTGCTGAGGAACGTGCGCGACCATGGCAACGGCCCGGTGCTCATCCACGTGGTGACCCAAAAGGGCAAGGGCTATCCGCCGGCGGAAGCGGCCGCCGACAAGTATCACGGCGTCGCCAAGTTCGATGTCATCACCGGCGCGCAGGCCAAGAGCCCTGCCGGCCCGCCCAGCTACACGAAGGTGTTCGCGCAGTCTCTCGTCGAGGAGGCGCGCCGGGACGAGCGTATCGTGGCCATCACCGCCGCCATGCCCTCGGGCACGGGACTCGACAAGTTCGGGGAGGCGTTTCCAAAGCGTTTCTTTGACGTCGGCATCGCCGAGCAGCACGCGGTGACATTCGCGGCCGGACTTGCTGCCGAGGGCTTCCGCCCCTTTGCCGCCATCTATTCCACCTTCCTTCAGCGCGCCTACGATCAGGTCGTCCACGACGTGGCGATTCAGAACCTGCCGGTGCGCTTCGCCATCGACCGCGCGGGCTTCGTCGGCGCCGACGGTGCCACGCATTGCGGCGCCTTCGACGTGACCTTCCTCGCCACCCTGCCAAACCTCGTCGTGATGGCGGCGAGCGACGAGGCGGAGCTGAAGCACATGGTGCATACGGCTGCTGTCTATGACGAAGGCCCCATAGCGTTCCGCTATCCGCGGGGGAACGGAATGGGTGTGCCGATGCCCGAACGCGGCGAGGCGCTGGAGATCGGCAAGGGACGCGTGGTGCGCGAGGGCACGAAGGTGGCGCTCCTCTCCCTTGGCGGGCGGCTTGGCGAATGCCTGAAGGCGGCCGACGAGCTGGAGGCCGCGGGCCTTTCCACAACCGTCGCCGACGCGCGCTTTGCAAAGCCGCTGGATACGGCGCTGATTGCGCGGCTTGCGCGGGAGCATGAGGTTTTGGTCACCATCGAGGAAGGCGCGATCGGCGGCTTCGGCGCCCATGTCCTACATTTCCTCGCCCATCAGGGATTGCTTGAAAACGGGCTCAAGGTCCGCCCGCTGGTCATGCCCGACATTTTCATGGACCAGGCGAAACCGGAAAGGATGTATGCCAAGGCGGGGCTCGACTGCGCCGGCATCGTCAGAACCGTCTTTGCAGCTCTCGGCCAGGAGACGAAGGCCGCCCGCGCCTGAAACCTGCCGGTCATCCGGCGGGTGCAACCCTGCGCATCATCAATGTGAACACGCACGGGTGCAAGGCATTGAGCACCCGGTCGCCGGGCGTTTCGCGCCCAATAAGCCGCGGGGCCTGTTCAGACCATAACCAGAACAAAGACCTCGATAACCCCCGTTCCGGCTAGGTTCGCCTTCGCCCGACTTTCGGACGCGGCTTGCGAGGCCGTGACCATCCCGTCGGCTTTCCCTCAAGCTGTGGAAAGAAGGAATGTGCAGATGCCGCAAAGGTCCATCGATTCGTCCCTGAATGACTGGAGAGGAGCTGTCGGCCGCTACCATGCGAGGATGGCGGAAAAGCCCCGGCATGCCCGGCCGGAAACGGTGACACCGCATTTGTCGTCAGAGCCGCAGTTCGAATTGCCCGAACGGTGGGAACAATCCGCTTATGGCGAAAGCGGCGTCCGCATACCCCGGCATCTATCGGCAAAGTCTTCCGCGGTGACGTTGGGTCTTCTGCTGAGCACGATGCTGATTGCCGACAATGTTGCCAAAGCGGGAGCGAGCATCTCTCCCGCGGCGGGCGACCGGTACTGGCCGGAGCAGGCGGGTCTGACCAGCGGAGAGGGCCTGTCCGCACCGCTGGCAGCAACGTTTCCGCGTGCGCTCGGGTCGCAGACGGTGAAATCCGATACGGCCGCCGCGGAGCAAGTGACGTCCCCCAAGAGCCTGCGCTTGGCCAGATCGGCCGCGGCCCGGTCTGTCGAGGACATCCCGCAGCTCAATGGAGATCTGCCGCTCGAAAAGGGCTCCTTCGCCGGCGCGCGTGTGAAGGCGGCGCGGAAACTATGGGGAGAAAGAGCGCGGGGCATGGAAGATGAGCAGGTGCTGCATGAGGCAAACAGAATTCACCTCGATGCGCGCGCCAATCCGGACGATGAAGCCAAGGTCCGCAAGTCGTATGATCTGCTGCGGGAGGAGGCTGATATCTGGGCTCTGGAGAACGGCGGAGACAAGGTGAAGCTCTCCCGCGAAAGGGAGATCGCGCTTTACAGAAAGGCCTGGAAAGAGGAGCACAACCTCCCGAAGAAGCCGAAATTCAAGCCGCTTTCCGAGATAACGAAGGAGATCGTTGCGCAAACGCCGGCACACAAGCGGAGAAGGCTGCCATTGTCTCATGTGGACATGGGCGGGATAGTAGCGATAAAAGCAAGTAAGCTATATTATAAGCAATTTATAGATTATATAGAAGATAATATAGATAAACTGTCCATATCGATTGTTAATGAAAATGCCAGAAGGAACAAGATTCCAAGATTATTTATGGAATTTCGTCCAGATGAAATTTATCACATCGACAAGATCGTCCAAATGAAGGGGTATTCCGGCATCTCCAGTCTCGGAATACCCAAGGAGCTCACAAACGGCAGAAACATGCCGGCTTTGATCGCCCGCCTTCCAGATCACGGATTCGTTCTCGTTGATCCGGAGGGGAGGGTCAAAAGGCTCGACCGCAATCCCGCCGATTCGGGAGATTTTGCAGAACTGGCGCGGAAGCTCGACGTGAAGTTCACGGACTATGGCGGCGATCCGCGCCTCATGGCCAGCGTGCGGATCCTTCTGAATTCCCCCAATCAGCGCTCGATAAAGGAGTTCGCGGTAGAGAAAACGAAGGAATATCTGAAGTCGCAGATAACGGATCTTGAGCAGGCCCCGAAAGCGGTGGAGCGCGAAGCGCTCTTCAAGGCGGTAAGTGACGTTGTCGAGAATGCCGTCGCCGCGGGCTTGATGGCTGTCCCGATTCTGGGCGAAAGCGCTCTGGCGATCAGGAGCGGCGTGAAGGCCGCCGAAGCCGCAGTCGAACTCCTTGGGGAAGAAGCCGCGACCGAAGCGAAGGCATCCGCGGCGGCAAGGGCTGTCATGGACGGCTCCAAGACCAGCACTTTCCTGCGGGAAAGCGGGCAGGAGCTCAGTGATTTCATTGTCCCGGACTTCTTCGATGCGGATGGCGCGCAGGCCTACGAGGTCGCTCACGCGCCTGAAGATTTCAGCCTGCTGAAACGCTGCCGGAGAGGGAACGTTTGCGGCGTGATGTCGCGCGGGGATAACCGAGCGCTCCTGGAGGAAGAAAATCTGCAGGAAAGCGCTGGCGATGGCGAAGATATACTGAAACAAATATATAGATCATTGCTCCGTACGGGGAGAGTGAGAAGCCCGTATACGGAGCAGCTCATCAAAGAGGAGATAGATGAACGCGCGAAGCTAAAGGTGCCCAAAACGTTATATAGGGCCCAGGCGGGCCGCTCGATCGTCATCCCTGAAAAGTTTGCAACCATGGATGACCGCCTTGCGGCGATCATCAAGCATGTCGCCACCCATGTCGGAAGAAAAAGCGAGGCGGCATCCCTGACAATGGCGCGACAGATAGCCGAAAGGTTTAAAACGCCGACCGGGAAGCTGCTGCGCATCGACACCTCGCACGACCCGGAGAACTTCCGAACCGTGGAGGATATCCTCAAGAACGACGGACCGCGCCTGGCCAAGAGCGGGAAGATCAGCAAGGGAACGCTCGCAAAAGCCATCGAAACCGCCTTCAACGAGCAGGAACAGGAAGTGTTTTACGTCCAAGGGGACATCCCCGACGAGTGGGTCGAGGTGATTGCCTGACGGACTGTGCCTGCCCGGCTTCGGCTGGCCCGCACCTTGGCTGCGTCCTGCAACAAGGAGGTGGAATCCGGATGCACCGGCGGTATGACGCGGCCGAAGAATGGCCTATATGGACGGGACCTTGTCCCATCCGATCGCGGCACGACATCCATGACTTCGCCTCTGAACCCGCGCCTTCGCCTTGACCAGCTTCTGGTGGAGCGCGGGTTCTTTGCGACGCGCGCCCGTTCCCGCGATGCGATCCTGCGGGGGACCGTCCGCGTGGGAGAGGCTGTCGCCGAAAGGCCGGGGCAGCCCGTTGGCGTGGACGCGCGGATCGTGGTGGAGGATCCCGCGCGCTGCTATGTCTCGCGCGCGGCGCTGAAGCTCGTACATGGTCTGGATGCCTTCGGCCTTGATCCGTGTGGGGCCAGAGCGCTCGATATTGGCGCTTCCACCGGCGGTTTCACGCAGGTGCTTCTGGAGCGTGGGGCCGCCCATGTGGTCGCCATTGATGTCGGTACGGGGCAGATGGATGCCCGCTTGCGCGAGGATAAGCGCGTCACCTGTCTGGAGGGCGTGAATGCGCGTCATCTGACGCTTGAAGAGATCGGCGGACACCGGCCGGACTTTCTCGTCGGCGACGTCAGTTTCATTTCCCTGAAGCTGGCGCTTCCCCCCGCGCTTGCCATGGCGGAAAGCGGCGCGCACGGCCTCTTTCTGGTCAAGCCGCAATTCGAGGCGGGACGGGAGGCGATCGGCAAGGGCGGTCTGCTGCGCGATCCGGAGAAGGCGGAAGAAATCGCCCACGAGATCGCCGCATGGCTCCAAACGAACGACGGCTGGCATGTTCTCGGCCTGGTGCCGTCGCCCATCGAGGGCGGCGATGGCAACCGGGAGTTCCTGCTGGCGGCCCGCAAGCGATGACCGAGCGCCTTACAATCAGCGAATTGGGCGCACAGGGGGACGGTATCTCTCACACCCCCCAAGGGCTGGTCTATGTGCCCTTCGCGCTCCCGGGCGAGGTGGTGGTTGCCCAAGTCGAGAAGCAGCGCGGCCGGCTCGTCTCGATCGAGACGCCGTCTCCTTTGCGGGTGGAGCCGGTCAGCCCGCATTTCGGCACGTGCGGAGGGTGCGCGGTGCAGCACCTGGCAACTTCCGCCTATGCGGAATGGAAGCGGGAAAAGGTCGTCCGGGCGCTCAGGAGCCGGAGACTTATGGCGGAAGTCGGCCCGCTTTTGCTCTGCCCGCCCGCATCCCGCCGGCGCGTCACCCTCACGGCATGCCGTTCCGGGAGCGGCGTGCAACTGGGCTTCAACGCCGCACAGTCGCACCGGATCGTGGAGATCGAGCAATGTCCGGTCGCCCTGCCGGAGATCAGTGCGGCGCTTCCGGATCTGCGCCTGCTTGCAGGCCTGGTCGCGGCGGGACCGCGGCCATTTCATCTCACCGTCACGGCCACCCGCACCGGGCTCGATATAGCAGCCGATTCGCGGCTGCCCGGCGAGGAGATGCGCCGGAAGGCGATAGACTTCGTGCTGGCGAAGGGGTTCGCGCGTCTTTCGGTCGGCGGCGAAGTGCTGGTCGAACGCGAGAAGCCGGTTGTCCTCTTTGGCGATGTCCCGGTGGTTCCTCCACCGGGCGGGTTCCTGCAGGCGACCGAGCACGCGGAACAGGTGATGGCCGATCTCGTGCTGTCCCATCTAACGGAATGCGGGCATGTCGCGGACCTTTTTGCTGGCTGCGGCACCTTTGCGCTGCGCCTTGCCCGCAGTGTGCGCGTTCGCGCGGTGGAAGGAAACACCGCCGCTCTCGCCGCGCTTGATGCAGCGGCGCGGCACGCGCAGGGTCTGAAGCCGGTGACGACGCAGAAGCGTGACCTCTTTTACCGTCCGCTGACGGCAAAGGAACTTTCCGCATTTGACGGCCTCGTTTTCGATCCGCCGCGCGCGGGGGCGGAAGCTCAGTGCCGGCAGATTGCCGTTTCGCGGGTCACGCGCGTGGTTGCCGTTTCGTGCAATCCCGGAACGCTTGCGCGCGACCTCGCCATCCTGACCGAAGGCGGCTACCGGCTCGTGCAGGTCACGCCCATCGACCAGTTTCTCTGGTCTCCTCATGTGGAGGTGGTGGCTCTGCTGGAGAAGCGAAGTGCTTCGCGCTTGAATTGAGCGGATATTGAGCGCATATAAAGCGCAAAGCTGTCAAATCGTGTAAGGAATATGGTCATGAGCGCGGCGGGTTTCGATATGACCGCGTCCCGTTACCGCGACGGCGATGCACCTTTCCTCTCGGCGCGCCGGGTGGCGGAACGGCTCGGCGTGACCCTTACGGAACTGGCGGGGCTGATCGGCGTCGCCCGCAACACGCTCACCGCGAAGGCGGGGGCGCGCAAGGCCGATGCGGCGCTGAGCCCGGTGGTCCGCATCCTTGCGATGGCAAGCGAGATGGCGGGCGGCGAGGACCGCGCCGCGATCTGGTTCAAGCATCAGCCGATTCCCGGCTGGGCGGGAAAGACCGCCTACGATCTCGTGCGCGAGAAGAAGGCGGACAAGGTGCTTGCCTATCTCGAAGCCGTTCGCTCCGGCATCTATGCCTGAAGGTGAGCCGCAGCGGCTCATCCTCTGGCGCGCCTTCGTGCCGCGATGGGCGCATCTGCCGCTTTCGGGCGAGGGCGCGGCGCGTTTCGGCGGCCGCTGGAATCCGGTCGGTCAGCCGGCGATCTATGCCGCGCGGGAGCTTTCGACAGCCTGGGCGGAATACAATCAGGGCTTCGTGCAGCATCCGGCGTTGATTGCGCAGCTCGTGCTGACGGGCGCGCAGCTGGCCGACCTGACGGATGCCGGCATGCTTGATTCGCTCGGCGTAGGCGCGGACATCCATCGATGTGAGTGGCGCGCCTTGCTGGACGCCGGACAGGAACCGGAAACGCACAGGCTTGCGCGGCGGCTTGCGGCCGAGGGGTTCGACGGCGTGATCTACCCTTCCTTCATGTCGCCGGGCGGAAGCTGCGTGGTCCTCTGGCGCTGGAACGACGAGGGCGCGCCCAGGCTCGAGGTGATCGACCCGGAACACCGGCTTCCGACGACGCCGGCATCCTGGATGGAAACATAGCCGTCTCTCAGGCGGTGCTCAGGCCTGCGTGCCGCCGACCGTCATCCGGTCCATTCTCAGATGCGGCTGCCCGACGCCGACCGGAACGCCCTGGCCCGCCTTGCCGCACATGCCGATGCCGCTGTCGAGCTTCATGTCGTTGCCGATCATGGAAACGCGGTGCATGGCGTCCGGCCCGTTGCCGATCAGCATGGCGCCCTTGATGGGCCGGGTCACCTTGCCGTCCTCGATCATATAGGCTTCGGTGCAGCCGAACACGAATTTCCCGCTCGTGATGTCCACCTGGCCGCCGCCGAAGGAGACGGCGTAAATGCCCTTCTTCACTGAGGCGATGATTTCCTCGGGCGTCTTGTCACCGCCGAGCATGTAGGTGTTCGTCATGCGCGGCATGGGCTCATGCGCGTAGGATTCCCGGCGCCCATTTCCGGTCGGCTGCATGCCCATGAGCCGGGCGTTCAGACGGTCCTGCATGTAGCCTACCAGCCTGCCGTCCTCGATCAGCACCGTACGGTTCGTCGGCGTGCCCTCATCATCGATCGTGAGCGAGCCGCGCCGCTCCGCGATGGTGCCGTCGTCCACCACCGTCACGCCTTTCGCCGCCACCTGCTGGCCCATGAGACCCGCGAAGGCCGATGTCTTCTTCCGGTTGAAATCGCCTTCAAGTCCATGCCCCACGGCCTCGTGCAGCATGATGCCGGGCCAGCCATTGGCAAGCACGATATCGAACGTGCCGGCCGGCGCCGGCGCGGCCTCCAGATTGACCAATGCCTGACGCAGCGCCTCGCTCGCGGCATGGCGCCAGGACTCCTTGGCCAGGAATTCGCCGAAGCTCTTGCGCCCGCCCATGCCGTAGGAGCCCGTCTCCTGACGGTCGCCGTCGCCCACCACGACGGAGATGTGCATGCGCACGAGAGGGCGGATGTCGCGGGCGAGCTGCCCGTCGGCGCGCAATATCTCCACATGCTGCCATGAGGCGGCAAGCGAGGCCGTCACCTGCCGCACCCGCGGGTCCTTCGCGCGGATCCAGCCGTCGATTTCCTGAAGCAGCCGCGCCTTCTCCTCGAAACCGGGGGCCTCTATGGGATTTTCCTCACCATAAAGGCGCTGATTCGTGCCTGCGGGTGCGGCGGCAAGCTTTCCTGAATAGCCGTGCTTGACGGCCGAGACGGCATCAGCCGCCCGCAACAGGGCGGCATGGGATAGCTCGCTCGAATGGGCATAACCCGTCGCCTCTCCCGCAACGGCGCGCAGGCCGAAGCCCTGGTCGGTGTTGAAGTTGGCCGTCTTCAGCCGGCCGTTGTCGAAAACGAGCGCTTCGCCTTCGCGGTATTCGAGGAAGAGTTCGCCATCGTCGGCGCCGGAAATCGTATCGGCAACGATGGACCTGAGCTTTTCGGGCGAGCAGTCGAAGGCGTCGAGAAGCGATCGGGCCATGGGGTGTTTCCTTTCCTGCTCCCCATGTAGAGACAATGGCCGTTTCAATCCAGTAGCCGGAAGGGCTTGCCGACCGGTGTCGGCTCTTCATGCGCGGGATTCGGTAGCGCCATCATATCCACCCCGTCATATAAGAAGCCGCGCAGCGGCTAACCGGGACCCAATGCTGTCATCTCCACCGCCCCGCTGGGTCCCGGCTCGCTGTGCTCAGCCGGAATGACGACAGGGAAGGCCACTGTCTCGCGCTCTCACTTCGCTCGGCCGGGAGGCGGTCGGGATGACGTGTGGCGTTGCCCTCAGGGCAGGGCGTCGAAGCCTTCTCCGAAGCCTTCCAGATCGACCGGAATGCCGATGCCTTCCTCCGGCGTCTGGAACATGATGAAGGTGGCGGATTTGCCGTTCCTCAGCGTTTGCAGCAGCTCCTCCTCCAAAACCACTTCCGCATAGCAGCCGTCCTGGAAGCAGCGCAGGAAATAGGCTCTGCCGATGTCCTTGCCGTCTACGTTGAGGCCAAGCCCGTTGGGCAGCAGAACGCCGAGCGGCGCAAGCACGCGCAGGATTTCAGCCTGGTTGTCGGCGGTACGCAGCACGACCACCGACAGGGCGACCTCCGGCCTGTCCTCCAGCACGACGTTCTGGATCATGACGCACTGCTCGCTCGAGGCCCCCGCAGGCGTGTCGCACACGATCGACCAGGCGCCATGGGTGGAGCGCACATCGCCATTGTTCTGTTGTGCCTCCGCCGGCAGCGTGATCGCCAGGAAGGCTACAAACGTCGTCGCATAGGCGAGCAGCCGCATGATGACCTCATTCCCATTGATTCGGTGCAACTTAGCTCGGCAAGGTCCGGTCTGAAAGAAAAATGCGCCTTCCGGGCCATCCGCCCGGCCGATTTTCCACGAATCCGGCGGCCACATTTTCCCAGAAATCGGTCAGAACTGCGGCGCGCTGGGCAGGCTCCGCCGCGGCTCCCGCACACCGGCAGCGCAAAAATGCCGCATCCGTCCAGCCTCCCCTTTCTTGCGGTTCTCACAAGAGTATGGTTTGAACGCGCCAATGTGGAGCTGGGAGTCTCATAGGCTCTCGCCGCGCCCGCTCCGGCGGGCGGGAGGCGCGTGGACCAGGAGATGACGAGGTGATGAAGAGATTTGCAGCAGGCTTTGGGCTATCCGCGCTGTCGACCGTCAGCGCCTATGCCGCGCAGCCCCAACCCTGGCAGGTGCGCTTTCAGCCGGCAGCGACCGGCATCATGGAACAGAATACTTGGTTCGAAGGCTACACGCTGGTATTCATCGTGCCCATCACGCTTCTGGTGATGGCGCTTTTGGCCTGGTGCATCATCCGCTACCGCGCCAGCGCGAATCCAATACCTTCCCGCACGAGCCACAACACCCTTATTGAAGTGCTGTGGACCGTCGGGCCGGTCATCGTGCTGCTTCTGCTTGCGGTGCCTTCCTTCCAGCTTCTGACCGCCCAGCACACGCCGCCGGAAGAGCCGGCGATGACCGTCAAGGCGACGGGCGTCCAGTGGTACTGGGATTATGAGTATCAGGACGAGGAGCCGCTCACCTTCACCTCGCTCCTGCTTCAGGAGGATGACCGGGCTGAGGCCGGCAAGGAGGATGTCAGCCAGTATCCGCGTCTTCTGGCCGTGGACAACGAGATGGTCGTTCCTGTCAACACCACCGTGCGTGTTCTCGTGACGGCGAGCGACGTCATTCACTCCTTCGCAATGCCTTCGTTCGGCATCAAGATCGACGCCGTCCCCGGCCGCATCAACGAAACCTGGTTCAAGGCGGAGCGGGAAGGCATTTATTACGGCCAGTGCTCAGAGCTGTGCGGCAAGGACCACGCTTTCATGCCGATCGCGATTCGCGTGGTGTCCCAGGAGCAGTTCCAGACCTGGTACGCGGCCGCGAAGGATGATCTCAATGCCGCCAACCGTGCTCTGCTGGCGGCAATCGAGAGTGAAGGCGAGAGGAAGGTCGCTGCCGCCGAATAGGCGAAGCGGATACATATAAATCGGAGCGTGACGACATGGCAGGCGCTGCAGCAGCTCATACCGACCACGACGACCACAAGCCGAAAGGTTGGGTGCGCTGGGTCTATTCCACGAACCATAAGGACATCGGCACTCTTTATCTGATCTTCGCGATCTGCGCCGGTGTCATCGGCCTATTCCTGTCCGTGATGATGCGCTGGGAGCTGGCAGAGCCCGGCATCCAGATCTTCCACGGGCTGGCCTCGATGGTTTATGGCGCCGAGGGCCCTGCAGCGGTGGATGCGGGCAAGGAGATGTACAACGTCTTCACCACCGCCCACGGCCTGATCATGATCTTCTTCATGGTCATGCCCGCGCTCATCGGCGGGTTCGCCAATTGGATGATACCGCTCATGATCGGGGCGCCGGACATGGCATTCCCGCGCATGAACAACATCTCCTTCTGGCTGCTGGTCCCGTCGTTCATCTTGCTGCTCCTGTCCATGTTCGTGCCGGGCGCCCCGGGCGGCCACGGCGCCGGAACGGGATGGACGCTCTATCCGCCGCTTTCCACGGCCGGTCAGCCCGGCCCGGCCGTCGACATGGCGATCCTGTCGATCCACATTTCCGGCGCGTCGTCGATCCTCGGCGCCATCAATTTCATCACCACCATCTTCAACATGCGCGCACCCGGCATGACGCTGCACAAGATGCCGCTGTTTGCCTGGTCGGTGCTGGTCACGGCTTTCCTTCTGCTTCTGTCGCTGCCGGTGCTGGCTGGCGGCATCACCATGCTGCTGACGGACCGCAATTTCGGTACCGCCTTCTTCGCGCCTGCCGGCGGCGGTGACCCGATCCTTTACCAGCACCTGTTCTGGTTCTTCGGGCATCCGGAGGTTTACATCCTGATCCTGCCGGGCTTCGGCATCATCAGCCATGTGATCTCGACCTTCTCGCGCAAGCCGATTTTCGGCTATCTCGGCATGGCCTATGCCATGGTGGCGATCGGCGTGGTCGGGTTTGTGGTATGGGCTCACCACATGTTCACCGTCGGACTTTCGCTCAATGCGCAGCGCTATTTCACCTTCGCGACGATGGTGATCGCGGTGCCGACGGGCGTGAAGGTATTCTCGTGGATCGCCACCATGTGGGGCGGGTCGATCTCCTTCCGCGTTCCGATGCTGTGGGCGATTGCCTTCGTGTTCCTGTTCACCGTCGGCGGCGTGACGGGCGTGCAGCTTGCCAATGCCGGTCTCGACCGGTCCATGCATGACACCTACTATGTCGTGGCACATTTCCACTATGTGCTTTCCATGGGCGCGGTCTTCGCCATCTTCGCGGCCTGGTACTACTGGTTCCCGAAAATGTCGGGCTACATGTACAATTCCTTCATCGCCCGGCTGCACTTCTGGATCACCTTCATCGGCGTGAACCTGATCTTCTTCCCGCAGCATTTCCTCGGGCTTGCGGGCATGCCGCGCCGCTACATCGACTATCCGGACGCCTTTGCGGGGTGGAACCTGGTGTCTTCCTACGGCTCCTATCTCACGGCGATCGGCGTTCTGGTGTTCCTCTACGGTGTGGTCGAGGCCTTCGCGCGAAAGCGCGTCGCCGGCGCCAATCCGTGGGGCGAGGGCGCAACGACGCTGGAGTGGCAGCTTCCTTCGCCGCCGCCCTTCCACCAGTGGGAAGAGCTGCCGCGGATCAGGTAGCAGGGCATCGCGCCGGCCGGACTTCGGTCAGGCCGGCGCATAAGCCTTAAAGGAGACACGAAAGACATGACTCTGGTGGAACGCAGGCATATGGACGGCACTGCCGGCCGCCTCTCCGAGGCGACCGCGGCCGACTATGTCGCGCTTCTGAAGCCGCGCGTCATGTCGCTCGTGGTCTTCACGGCGTTCGTCGGCATGGTGCTCGCGCCGGCCCAGCCGAACCCGTTCCTGGCCTTCATCGCCATTCTGGCGATCGCCGTCGGGGCGGGGGCCTCGGGCGCGCTCAACATGTGGTACGATGCGGACATCGACGCGAAGATGGCGCGCACGGCCGGAAGGCCGGTGCCGACGGGCCGCGTGACACCCGGCGAGGCGCTTGCTTTCGGGCTGGTGCTCGCCGGATTCTCGGTCGCCATCCTCGGGCTGATGGCCAACTGGGTCGCTGCCAGCCTGCTCGCCTTCACCATTTTCTTCTATGCCGTCATCTACACCATGTGGCTGAAGCGGACGACGCCGCAGAACATCGTGATCGGCGGGGCCGCCGGTGCGCTGCCGCCGGTGATCGGCTGGGCCGCGGTGACGGGGACGGTGACGCTCGAAAGCCTCGTCCTCTTCCTCATCATCTTTCTGTGGACGCCGCCGCATTTCTGGGCGCTGGCGCTGTTCAAGACGGGTGATTACGAGCGCGCCGGGATTCCGATGATGCCGAATGTGCGCGGCGAGGCTCATACGAAGCGGCAAATGCTCGCCTATTCCGTGCTCGTGGCGGTGAGTGGCGTTCTGCCCGCGATCATAGGATTCGCGAGCCTTGCCTACGGGGCCGCCGCCGCGGCTCTGGGTGCGGGCATGATCTGGCACTCCTGGCGGGTTCTCTGGATGGACGAAGCCGACCGCTCGAAGCGTCCGGCCAAGGCGCTGTTTGCCTATTCGGTTATCTATCTTTTCGCCATCTTCGCGGCACTTCTGGTCGATGGCGTGGTTGCGCGCTTTGGAGCCTGACATGCCGGATCTTGAGGAGCGCATCAAGCCGACCGAGAAGGAGCTGAAGGCGCGGCGCAGCCGCAACATCGCCCTCGCTTTGGCGCTGGCGGCCTTTGTTATTGTCGTCTATCTGGGCAGCATCATGAAGCTTGGGCCCGCCCTGTTCGACCGACCGATGTAAAGAGCGATGAGCAGCAACGTGAACAAGGATCGCGCCAGAAGCCGCCGCAACGCCGGCGTGGCCATGGTCTGCGTCTGCGTCCTCGCCGGGATGGTGGGGCTATCCTATGCCGCCGTGCCGCTCTACCGCCTGTTCTGCCAGGTGACCGGCTATGGCGGCACAACGCAGCGGGTGGAGCAGTACTCGGACACCATCCTCGACCAGACGATCACCGTCCGTTTCGATGCGAATGTGAACGGCCTGCCCTGGGATTTCCGGCCCAAGCAGCGGGAGGTGACGATCAGGATCGGCGAGACGGCCGAGATCGCCTATCTGGCGAAGAACTTGGCTCAAGGAGCGACCGCGGGTTCCGCCACGTTCAACGTGGCGCCAGCGCTTGCTGGCGCATACTTCAACAAGATCGAATGCTTCTGCTTTACCGAGCAGGAGCTTCAGCCCGGCGAGACTTACGAAATGCCGGTGCAGTTCTTCGTCGATCCGGAGATCGTCAACGCTCCGGAGCTGAAGAACCTGAAGACCATCACCCTGTCCTACACCTTCTACCCGCTGCGTCAGGAGTCGGCCGGATTGTCGGCTTCGGATGCCGCGCAAACTCGACAGCTCGGGGGATAACGAATGGCGCAAGCCCACGCAAAAAACCACGACTATCACATTATCGATCCGAGCCCCTGGCCATTCATCGGCTCCGTCGGTGCTCTGCTGATGGCCCTTGGCGGCATTGCCTGGATGCGGGCGTTGCAGGGCAGCTCCTTCCCGCTCTTTGGCGTGGATCTTGCGAAAGCGAATTACTGGCTCTTCCTCATCGGCGTTCTGGTCGTGCTCTACACCATGTTTTCCTGGTGGAGTGACACGATCAGGGAGGCGCATGAGGGGCACCACACACGGGTGGTCTCGATCCATCTGCGCTACGGCATGATCATGTTCATCGCCTCGGAGCTGATGTTCTTCGTGGCGTGGTTCTGGGCATTCTTCGATGCCAGCCTTTTCCCGGGGGAGGCTGCGCAGGTCAGCCGGGCGGAATTCACCGGCGGCGAATGGCCCCCGCAGGGCATCGAGGTGCTCGATCCCTTCCACCTGCCGCTCTACAACACCATCATCCTGCTCCTGTCCGGCACGACCGTGACCTGGGCGCACCACGCGCTTCTGGAGAATGACCGCAAGGGGCTGATTGCGGGCCTGGCGCTCACGGTGGCGCTCGGCGTTCTGTTCTCCTTCGTGCAGGCCTATGAGTACATGCACGCGCCCTTCGGTTTCCGCGACTCGATCTACGGCGCAACCTTCTTCATGGCGACTGGCTTCCACGGTTTCCACGTGATCGTCGGCACGATCTTCCTGGCCGTCTGTCTCCTTCGGGCCATGGCCGGGCACTTCACGCCGCAGCAGCATTTCGGCTTCGAGGCGGCCGCCTGGTACTGGCACTTCGTCGACGTGGTATGGCTTTTCCTGTTCGCCTTCGTCTATGTCTGGGCCTCTGCCGGCGCGACAATCGCACATTGAGGAGGGCTCCAGCGGGCTTGAGGGGGCGGCCGTCGCGCACGGCTGCCCCTGTCTTTTTACGTACAAGCAAGTGCGAGCGCTGTCGAAGCGGGGTGAATGACGATGAATAAGGCGGACGAGACGGCTCCTGTAAATCCGCTTCGGGCGGGCGTTACCGGCCGGTGCCCCCGCTGCGGAGAGGGCAGGCTGTTTTCCGGCTTTCTGAGACTGGCGGAAAGCTGTGACCACTGCGGCCTTGACTACCGCTTCGCCGATGCCGGAGACGGCCCGGCCGTCTTCGTCATCCTGATCATCGGCTTTGTCGTTGTCGGACTGGCTCTCTGGCTCGAGGTCAGCACTGGCGCGCCATTGTGGCTGCATGCGGTGCTCTGGGTGCCGCTGACGCTGATCCTGTCGCTTGTGGCCCTGCGATTGCTGAAGGGCCAGCTGATCGCACTGCAATATCGCAACAAGGCTGCAGAGGGCAGGCTGGATACCGCCGAATGAGCGATCCGCGCCGCGTATCCGGCGGACGCCGGAACTGGCTCTTCATCGCGCTGAGCGTGCCGATGCTGGTGCTGCTTCTTGCGCTCGGCACCTGGCAGGTCCAGCGCCTGCATTGGAAGGAAGCGCTGCTCTCACGGATCGAGGAGCGCGTCGCATCCGATCCCGTGCCGCTCGAGGAGATTGTGCGCCTTCAGGCGGCAGGGGAGGATATCGACTACCGGCCCACGCAACTCTCCGGCACCTTCCTTCACGACCGCGAGCGGCATTATCTCGCAACATGGGAAGGCCAGTCGGGCTTCTTCGTCCACACGCCGCTCCGCCTTGCAGAGGGGCACTATGTCTTCGTCAATCGCGGCTTCGTCCCTTACGACCGCAAGGACCCCGGAACGCGCCCCAAAGGCCAGCTTGACGGGACTGTCGAAATCAAGGGACTGGCCCGCATGGCGCCGGAGGAGAAGCCATCCTTCATCGTGCCGGATAACGACCTGGCGAAAAATATCTTCTACTGGAAGGACCTTTCGGCCATGGCGCGCTCTGCAGGGCTCGATGAAGAAGAGGTCTATCCGTTTTTTGTGGATGCGGACGCCACGCCCAACCCGGACGGATTGCCGGTGGGCGGCGTCACGCTGATAAATCTGCCGAACAATCATTTCCAATATGCGGTCACGTGGTATGGGCTGGCCTTCGCGCTAGTCTGCGTTCTGGCGGTCTGGATTCGGCGCGGCCGGGGGCGCGGCGCCGACGAGGCTTGACAGGACCATCAGACTGCACCCACTTTCCGGCCGCACAGGAGGCTCCAGACGATGGCGCAAACGCAGGACAAGGCGAAGCTGACGGTGCGGCTGTGCGGGCCGCGGGGATTTTGCGCCGGCGTCGACCGGGCGATCCAGATCGTTGTGCTTGCGCTCAAGAAATATGGCGCGCCCGTCTATGTGCGGCACGAGATCGTGCACAACCGCTACGTGGTCGAGGGGTTGCAGGAGCGCGGCGCGGTTTTCATCGAGGAGCTGGATGAAATTCCGGAGGAGGACCGCGACCGGCCCGTCGTCTTTTCCGCGCATGGGGTGCCGAAATCCGTGCCGCAGGAGGCTGCCGCGCGCAACCTCTTCTATCTCGACGCCACATGCCCTCTGGTCTCCAAGGTGCATAAGCAGGCGATACGGCACCGCCGGCTTGGCCGCCATGTCCTTCTCGTCGGCCATGCCGGCCATCCGGAGGTCGTCGGCACGATGGGCCAGCTCCCGCCTGGCGCGGTGACCCTCATTGAAACGGTCGAGGATGCACGCCGCTTCGTACCGCCCGTGGAGGGCGAGCTCGGCTACGTCACCCAGACCACGCTTTCGGTCGAGGATACGGCGGAAATCATCCATGCGCTGGAGCAGCGCTTCCCGACTCTCCACGCGCCGGCCTCCGAATCCATCTGCTATGCGACGACGAACCGGCAGGAGGCGGTGAAACAGGCCGCTCCCGGGGCGGACCTCTTTCTGGTGGTCGGTGCGCCGAACTCCTCCAATTCGCGCCGTCTGGTGGAAGTGGCGGAAAGGGCGGGGGCCGCGCGTGCGCTGCTCGTGCAGCGCGCGTCCGAGATTCCGTGGGAAGAGATCGGCGAGGTTTCGGTGCTCGGCCTTTCGGCAGGCGCCTCGGCTCCCGAGATCATCGTGGAGGAAATCATCGATGCCTTCGCCGAGCGCTATGACGTGACGGTGGATCTGGCCGTGACGGCGGAAGAGCGTGAGAACTTTCCCGTCATGCGTGCGTTGCGCGACGTGGAGCTGACGAAGTCCGACATGGCCTTCGTCAATGGGATGGGCTGACGCCTATGGCGGTCTATACGGACGTTTCAGAGGGAGAGCTGAGCGCCTTCCTCGCTCAATACGAGGTGGGCAGGCTCCACTCCTACAAGGGGATCGCCGAGGGCACCGAGAATTCGAACTATCTGCTCCACACCTCCACCGGCTCCTACATTCTCACCCTCTACGAGCGCCGGGTGGAGAGGGCGGACTTGCCGTTTTTTCTCGGCCTGATGGAGCATCTTGCGCGCAAGGGCGTGTCCTGCCCGCTGCCAGTGCACCGGCGCGACGGGAGCATGATCGGCGATCTCGCCGGCCGGCCCGCGGCGCTGATCACCTTCCTGGAAGGCATGTGGATGCGCAGGCCCACGGCGCAGCACTGCCGGGCCGTAGGCAAGGCGCTGGCCGAGCTTCATCGGGCGGCGGCGGATTTCCCGCTCAGGCGGGCGAACGCGCTGTCGCCGGACGGTTGGAGGAAGTTGTGGGATATTACCAGGGCCAGAGCGGACGAGGTCGAGCCGGGGCTTGCCCGGGAAGTGGAAGCAGATTTTGCGGATATCGTCCGCAAATGGCCCACCGATCTGCCCGCGGGCATCATTCATGCCGATCTCTTTCCGGACAATGTTTTCTTCCTCGGCGGCGAACTGTCCGGCATCATCGACTTCTACTTCGCCTGCAACGATCTGCTGGCCTATGACATCGCCACCTGCCTCAATGCGTGGTGCTTCGAGAAGGACGTTTCGTACAATCTCACCAAGGGGTCGGCTCTGCTTGCCGGCTATCAGAGCGTGCGCCCGCTGGAGCAGCGCGAGATTGAGGCGCTGCCGCTTCTTGCGCGCGGCTCCGCGCTCCGTTTCATGCTGACGAGGCTTCATGACTGGCTCACCGTGTCGGAGGGTGCCTTGGTCGAGAAGCGCGATCCGATGGAATATGTGCGCCGTATGCGCTTCCACCGGCAGATTGCCTCGCCGGCCGAATACGGGATCGGACTCGCATGAAGAAGGTGGACGTGTTCACCGACGGCGCCTGTTCCGGAAATCCCGGCCCAGGCGGCTGGGGCGCCATCCTGCGCTACAACGGTGTGGAGAAGGAGCTTTCTGGTGGGGAGCCGGCCACCACCAACAACCGCATGGAGCTCGTTGCCGCCATCGAGGCGCTGAACGCGCTGAAGGAGCCCTGCGAGGTCCACCTTCACACCGACAGCAACTATCTGCGCGACGGCATTTCCGGGTGGATAGAGAACTGGAAGAGGAATGGCTGGCGGACCGCCGACAGAAAGCCGGTGAAGAACGCCGAGCTGTGGCAGGCGCTGGACGAGGCGCGGAAGCGGCACAGGGTGCGCTGGCACTGGGTACGCGGGCATGCCGGGCACCCTGAAAATGAACGTGCCGACGCGCTGGCGCGCGCCGGCATGGCGCCCTTCAAGAAGAAGGTGTCTGATTCTCAAGCCTGAATCTGCTCGAGGATGCGGGCTGCCCCGCTGGTAACCGCCTGACCGCGCACCTCTTCGATGTTCAACGCCTTCACCACGCCGTCCTCGACAATCATGGAATAGCGCTGGGACCGGGTGCCAAGCCCGCCGGCCGACATATCCTGATCCAGGCCCATCGCACGCGTGAACTCGCCGTTTCCGTCCGCCAGGAAGATAAGCTTGTCTTCCGCACCGAGGAATTTCGCCCAGGCGTTCATCACGTGATGGTCGTTGACCGCCACGATTGCGATCTCATCGACGCCATGACCCTTGATGGCTTCGTGATTCTCAAGAAAGCCCGGCACATGGCTGTTGCTGCAGGTGGGCGTGAATGCGCCCGGCACGCCGACCAGCACGATCTTGCGGCCGGCGAAGTAGTCGCGCGTAATGATGTCCTCCACGCCTTGCGGCGAAACCTTCTTGAGGCTGACTTCGGGCAAGCGGTCGCCGATGGAAATGGTCATGCATTACTCTCCTGACAATGGTTTGGGATGATGGAAAGCGGAGGAATCGTGTTTGCTGAAATCTAGTGCGGCCCGGCAGCTCCGGCCAGTGGCTAGGAATTCATTCCCGCAGGGTGACCGTGCCCGCCACTGCGTCGCCGTCGGCGGTCAGCGTGTAGTCGATTTCGACCGCACCGCTGGGAAGAGGTGAGAGCAGGCTGGCCGAAAAGGTGGCCGCCCCATCCTTCTTCGACACAATCTCGGGAGGCCCGACCCGTAAGCCCTCGGGTGCCGCCAGGAAGAGCGAGGCCTCGGCCGCGTCCTCCGGCAGACGGCTCTGGAACACGAGATGGCCCTCCTCCTGCGAAACGGCGCTTATCCGGAAGTCTTCGCTTGCCGGGGCGGGCAATTCCGCAAATGCTGCCGTGACCACCATGGCATCTTGCGGATTGTCGGGATCGGCGCCCGCATCGAAGGAAAATGGCGCCTCGACGGGAACGCAGATCGTCTCGCAGACGCCCACAAACAGGGTTCCTTCGATAATCCCGGCGCTGCGCGGCGTGCCGAGCCTAAAGAGGACGGGAAAGGAGACCGGGCGGCTGTAGCCAGCCCAGGTGGCGTAAGGATTGCTGATACGCTCGGGCGGCGGGAACAGGAGCTCCGCCGCCGATGCGTCTGACGCTGCAGAGAGGTGCAGGCGCGGCGGAATGCCGGCCTCACCCGGATCGCGCCAATAGGTCTTCCAGCCCGGCTCCAGGCGGATCTCAATGGCACCGCGAAGCAGCCCTTCCTTATCCGACAGTCCAGACGTCACGATGCGCACCGCGCCACCCCCGCTTTTCACCCATGTGCTTGAGGCGGCAGCGGCAGGCAGGGCCGGAGACAGGATGCAAATCAGCGAAACGAAGGTCCGAAGCATGGCGCGGACAATGGCGGGTGAACCAGCGAAGCGCAACTCACTCGTGATGGCAGCCTCATCATATTCATGTGAGACGGCAGGCCGAAAGCCTATCCTGTCACTTTCAGCGGTGGAGGGCACTTCCATCTTTTATGAGCGGCAGAAACGCGATAGGTTTGCATCATGGAACCCAAGAGCGGCATATTCGCAAAGCGGTCGGATCTCTCGCTGCAGAACCATTTCCTGGTCGCCATGCCGGGCATGCGCGACGAGCGGTTCGCACGGTCGGTCATCTATATGTGCGCGCATAGCGATGAAGGTGCCATGGGCATCATCATCAACCGCACCCAGCAGCTCGGCTTTACCGACGTGCTGGTGGAGCTCGGCATTGTCGAGCGCAGCCAGACGATCCGCCTGCCTGCACGCGCGCGCAACATCGCCGTCCGCAGCGGAGGACCGGTGGACCGCAGCCGCGGCTTCGTGCTGCACAGTGGCGACTACATGGTCGATTCTTCGATGCCGGTGTCGGAAGATGTCTGCCTGACGGCGACCATGGACATCCTGCGGGCCATCTCGATGGGCCGCGGACCCAGCCGCGCACTGATGGCGCTCGGCTATTCCGGCTGGGCTGCCGGACAGCTCGAGGCGGAGATTGCGGAGAATGGCTGGCTCGCCTGCCCGGCGGTTCCGGAGCTGCTGTTCGATGCGGAGATCGAGACGATCTATGATCGCATTCTCGCGTCCATCGGCATCGACCTCGCGCATCTGAGCTACTCGGCGGGCCACGCCTGACGCGCGGAATCCTTTCCGTGTTTCGCGAAAACACAGAAAGGATCTAAGTCATTGTTTTGGGCAAATCCGAATGGAAAACCGGCTGGCGGCGGTCAGAACCGGTAACGCAGCCCGAGCGTATTGACGTTCGAGCCTTCGCCCATATCGCCGATGGTTCCGTTGGCACCGGACCTGTGATGGATCTGGTAAACCAGCTCGAGGTTCGGTGCCTGCCTGAACCGTATCGCGATTTCGGGGCCGACAAAGCCCAGAAACGTTGCATCACCGTCTCTTGTGGCCGCGCGCTCCTGCTCGATCTGCGTCGGGTCCGTGACCAGGCTGAAACCTGCGGTGAAGCCGGGAGAGATTGCAACATTGCCGATGACGAGGCCATGATGGCGCAGCCTCATGCCGGCCCAGAGCTCGCCGCTCGCGTCGTCGTCGTCACCGAAGCGAAGGCCAAGCCCCGCAACGCCGCCCAGCACAAAACCGGCCGGGAGCTCGTAGAAATCGCGGCCGTAGACCGCGCCAATCATATAGTTGCTAGTGTAATCCGTATCCCAAAATCTGAGGGCACCGCCAAAGGTATCCTGCGTCGAAACACCGCCGAAGATGTAGATGTCGTTTCTGGTGGCGGGCTTGCCAGGCTCCACGAAGGGATCATCGGTGGCGAAATAGAGAAAGGGCTCTCCGGTCGCTGGCGCAAATGCTGTCATCACGGCCAGGAAGGCCGATGCAAATGCAAGGCAACGGGATGTGCGCATAAAAGCTTCCGAATCAGGATAGCTGTTCAATTACCATCGGACTATGGAAGCAGATCCTCGTCAAGAATTAGGCATTCAGTGGGCAGCTTTTGCTCCCATATTGGAAACAATTGTGCTCCGCATGCGCGTCGCCGGCTTTTTAAGCGTCCTCTCAAGTCGCGGCGACCGGGTTCTGCTCCATGAGCAGCTTCAGGCACGAGTCCGCATCGGCTGGCATGCCGAAATGGAAGCTTTGCACATATTCGCAGCCGATCTGGCGCAACTGCTCGGCGTCCTCTGCGTCGACCACGCCCTCGGCAACGACTGACAGGCCAAGGTCATGCGCCATCGTCACCATGGACCTGAGCAGGACGGCACCCTTGGGGCTCTGATCCTCAACGAAGCTCTTGTCTATCTTTATCGTGTCGAAGGGGAAGCGGCTGAGATACGCGAGCGATGAGTAGCCGGTTCCGAAATCGTCGAGCGAGAGGCCTATGCCAAGCTGTTTCAGCTTGTTCAGCACATGCGCCGACTGCTCCGGATTGTCCATGACGATCGACTCGGTGAGCTCAAGGCGGAAGCAGCGGGGCTTGATGTTCGCCCGGGTGATGGTCGAGCGGACGTCGCCTACAAGGTCTCGGCGGATGAGCTGACGGCTGGACAGGTTGACCGACATGAAAAGCGGCAGGTCGCCGAGCTGCTTTTGCCAGTGATGAAGGTCGTCGGCCGCGCGGCTCATGGCGAACAGGCCGAGCTGGACGATGAGGCCCGAGCTTTCGGCCACGGGGATGAAGTCGGAGGGCGGGATGGTGCCGCGGCGCGGATGTTCCCACCTGAGGAGCGCTTCGAAACCGGCGACGCTTCCATCCTCCAGCCGCACGATCGGCTGATAGACCACGCGCAGTTCTCCGCGCTCCACGGCCCTGCGCAGGTCGGATTCCATCTGCAGGCGGTCGGCGCCGGCAGAGCGGAAGGAGGGCCGGTAAGGCTCTATGCGGTCGCCGCCCATGCGCTTGGCCTGATACATGGCCAGCTCCGCGTCCTTCAGCATCTCCTCGGCCGAGGTCTGCGCCTGCGTCCAGGAGACGAGACCCACGGACGGCGTAAGCACGATTTCCCGCTTTGCGAAGGTGATCGGCGCCCGTATCGCCTGATGGACAGCGTCGGCGACGGCGGCGATCTGGGCTGGCTCCCGTTCGGACAGGAGCATCATGGCGAACTGGTCGCCAGCCACCCGCGACAGCGCGTCTCCCGGCTGCAGGAGCCGGTGCAGGCGCCGCGCAATGGTCAGGAGGATCGTGTCGCCCGCGGAAATGCCAAGCTCGTCATTGACCTGCTTGAAGCGGTCGATGTCGATGACAAGGACCGTCGGGCGGATTTTCCGCTCGCTGCCGGCGAGAGCGATGGTGGCGTCGAGCCGGTTGATGAAAAGCTCCCGGTTGGGCAGGCCGGTCAGATTGTCGTGTACGGCATCGTGCAGAAGGCGCTCCTCGGCCTTTTTCTGTTCCGTCACGTCAACCATCGTGCCGACGCAGCGGATCACCTCGCCGTCCGAGCCGACCACAGGCCGCGCGCGCAGCGAGAACCAGTGATAGTGCCCGTCTGCGCCGCGCAGGCGGAAGCTCTGCGAAATCCGTCCGCGGCGCTGCTCCAGCACCATGTCCAGCGTGGTGCGGAATGTGTCGCGGTCGTCAGCGTGCATGAGGGGAAGCCAGCTTCGCGCTGGTCCCTGCAGCGTGCCTGCGGGAAGTCCGAGCTGCCGGCTTGCATCAGGCTTCGTCACCACACGGTCGCGCAGCACGTCCCAGTCCCAGACCGTGTCGCCGGACCCGGTGATGGCGAGCGCTTGGCGCTCCATGTCCGAGAACAGGCCCTGAAATGGCGCGCTGCCGGAAAGGGCATGCTGCATGACCGTAAAGCCGATGAGGAGCACGATGAGAATGAGGCCGCCACCCATGGCGGGCTGGACGATGTCATTTGCCAGCGTGCCCGTCACCGCCATGAAGGCGCCGACCAGCCACACCAGAACCATGAGCCAGGCCGGCACCAGCATGATTGCGCGGTCGTAGCCCTGGCTGCCGAGATAGATGATGAGACCGAGCCCGATCACCGCCGTGGCGGCGAAGGAAAGCCGGGCAATGCCGGCGGCAATGGCGGGATCGATGAAGGCCAGCCCGGCGATGGCCGCCAGTCCCAGCACCCAGCCGAGCATGCCGTAGCTGAAATGCGTATGCCACCGGCCGAGATTGAGATAGGCGAACAGGAAGATGACGAGCGTGGCCGAAAGCGCGACTTCTGTGCCCGCGCGCCAGAGCTGCTCGCTACCGGGCGAGATGTCGACCAGGCGCGACAGGAAGCCGAAATCGATGGAGATATAGGCGAGGGTGGCCCAGGCGAGGGCGGCCGTCGCCGGAAAGACCGATGTGCCGCGAACCACGAACAGAACGGTGAGGAAGAGGGCCAGAAGCCCGGCAATGCCGATCACTATGCCGCGAAAGAGCGTGTAGGAGTTCACCGTGTCCTTGTAGGCATCCGGGTCCCACAGATACACCTGCGGCAGATTGGGAGAGGCCAACTCGGCCACGAAGGTGATCACCGTGCCGGGGTTGAGGGTCACCAGAAATTCGTCCGCATCGCCGCTCTGCTGCCGGTCGAGCGCGAAGCCTTCGCTGGGCGTGATGGCGGTGATGCGGGGGGAGCCGAGATCGGGCCAGATCAGGCCGGAGCCCACGAGCCGGAAATGCGGCGCCACGATGAGGCGGTCGAGCTGCTCGTCCGTGGTGTTGGCAAGCGCGAAGACGGCCCAATCGCCCGCGGCGTTTTCGCCCTGTGCTTCCACTTCGATGCGCCGGACGATGCCGTCAGCGCCGGGCGCGGTGGAAATCTGGAAATTGGCACCCTGATCCCGGTAAATCTCGACGGCCCTGGAGAGGTCGAGCGCAACGTTGTCGCGCGAGATCTTGATAGGCTCGATGGCCCAGGCAGGGGCAATGCCCGTTGCCGTGAACAGCCATGCAAAGACGGCCAGCAGCACCGCCGGTTTCGATCGCAACAACAAGAGCCTCAGCCTCGCCTTGCTCGCGCGCGATGCTGCCCGGCAATCAGCGCGTAGAGAAAATGATCTTGCCATACGCCGTTGATGCGCAAATAAGATTTCAGCAGTCCTTCCCGCTGGAAGCCGGCCTTTTCGAGCAGGCGCACCGAACGCGTGTTTTCGGGAATACAGGCCGCTTCGAGGCGGTGCAACCTCAACCGGTCGAATGCAAACGGGATAACCAGTTCGAGAGCATCGAGCATCAAGCCTCGCCCGGCAAAACGTTCGCCCATCCAGTAGCCGATATGGGCCGACTGGGCGACGCCTAGGCGTATGTTGCCGAGCGATATGCCGCCGGCCAAATGGCCTCCTTCCTTCAGTATGACAAAGAACGACACGCCCGTGCCCTGGTCGAACTCATAGCGGTAGCGCTTGAGCCGCTGGCGAAACGCATGCTTCGACAATTCTTCGGGCGCCCATTGAGGTTCCCATGGCTCAAGAAAGGCTCGGCTTTCGCCGCGCAAAGTGGCCCACTCGGCATAGTCCGACAATTGCGGCATGCGCAGGCGCACCCTTGCTCCTTCGAGCGCCGGAAAATCACGGCGGAAGAAGGGCGCCTGGAACATCTGGCAACCGGCTCAGCCAGCCAGCCTGCGCGGCGGCGTCCGGCGCGGCGCAGCAAGCATGTCACGGATGCTTTCGAAGGGGGCGAGGGAGCCGACCGGCCCGAGCGCCGTGACCGTCGGCTTGGACGTGAAGAGGCGAGCCGACAGGTCGGTCAGGCGTTCGACGGTGAGGGCGCCCAGGCGGTCCATCAGCTCCTCCATTTCGATCGGGCGGCCGTAGAGCAGGAGCTGGCGGGCGATCTGCGAAGCCCTGCTTGCAGGGCTCTCGCGCGACATCATCAGCCCGGCGCGGTACTGCGCCCGCGCGCGGTCCAGTTCGGCCTGCTCGATCCGCTCTCCCGCCTTCTGCAGCTCGCCGAGGATGACGGGTACCAGTTCATCGACATCAGCCTCCCCCGTTGCAGCGTGAATGCCGAAGATGCCGGTGTCCGAGAAGCCCCAGTGGAAGGCGTAGACCGAATAGCACAGGCCACGCTTTTCCCTCACCTCCTGGAACAGGCGGGAGGACATGCCGCCGCCGAGGATCATCGAAAGAACCTGCGAGGCGTAAAAGTCGCGGACGTGATAGGCGCGTCCCTCAAAGCCGAGGATGATCTGCGCATCCATTAGGTCGCGGTTCTCGCGGTAATCGCCCCCCACATAGTGGGAATATTGAGGCAGCGCGGTATCTGCCTTATCGCGGAAGCTGCCGAGCCGGGCTTCCACCTCGCGCACGAATTCGTCGTGCCGGAGCCCGCCTGCGGCCACGACCACCATGCGATCGGCGCCGTACTGCCGCTCCATGAAGCGGTGCAACTGTTCCGACGTGAAGGACTTCACCGTTTCCGGCGTGCCGAGGATGGAGCGCCCAATCGCCTGATGGCGGAAGGCCGTCTCGGTGAAGCGGTCGAAAACGGCGTCGTCGGGGGTGTCGTGGGCGGCGCCGATTTCCTGGAGGATGACGTGCTGCTCGCGCTCCAGCTCTACCGGGTCGAAGCGCGAGTCCATCAGGATGTCGGCCAGGATGTCGATGGCGAGCGGCAGGTCGTCCCGCAGCACTCTTGCATAGAAAGCGGTGGTCTCGACGCTCGTTGTCGCGTTGATTTCGCCGCCCACGTCCTCAATGTCGGTGGCAATCTGCAGTGCGGTGCGTTTGCCAGTGCCTTTGAAGGCCATGTGTTCGAGCAGATGGGCGATGCCGTGTTCGTCGTCCCGCTCGTTGCGCGATCCCGACTTCACCCACACACCCAGAGCAACCGATTCCAGATGCGGAAGGGTTTCCGTCGCGACCGTCAAGCCGTTCGATAGACGGCTTACCTCAACGCTCATATAGAATTCACTCCCTGAGGGCCGCCCTGCCGTGGCGGCTGATATGATCTTCCACCATTTTCAGGTCCGATGAAAGGACCGCGAATTCCTCGTCTTCCTCCATGAGCCCTTCGAGCCATGGCGGCAGGGAGGGCCGCACCCCTGATGCCTCCTCCACGGCCTCCGGAAACTTGGCCGGATGCGCGGTGGCCAGCACGACCATCACTTCGCCCGGACGGGCTTCCGCACGCGCCGCCTTGAGAGCCGTAGCCGTATGCGGATCGGCAAGATAGCCGCTCGCGGCCAAAGTGTCGCGAATGGTTTCAGCCGTTTCCGCCACGCTCGCACGCTCGGCACCGAACACGGACCGGATCTCTGAAAGCGTGTCCGCGCTCAATGTAAAGCGGCCCGACTGACGGAGGCTTTCCATCGAGGCGCGAACCTCGTCCGCATTCCGGCCGGAGGCTTCGAAGAGGAGCCGTTCGAAATTGGAGGAAACTTGAATGTCCATCGATGGCGAAGTTGTGGCGACGACGGGACGCATCGCATATTCGCCGGTGGCAAGCGTGCGCGCCAGAATGTCGTTCTCGTTGGTCGCTATGATGAGCCGTTCGACCGGAAGGCCCATGCGCCGGGCCGCATAGCCAGCGAATATATCGCCAAAATTGCCGGTGGGAACGGTGAAGGAGACCGGCCGGTCCGGCGCGCCAAGGGAGACAGCGGCAGTGAAGTAATAGACGATCTGCGCCAGAATCCGCGCCCAGTTGATGGAGTTGACTCCGGCAAGGCCAACGCGGTCGCGGAAGGCGTGGTCGTTGAACATGGCTTTGACCAGCGCCTGGCAGTCGTCGAAATTGCCTTCGATCGCAATGGCGTGCACGTTAGGGGCCCGGCATGTGGTCATCTGCCGCTGCTGAACCGGCGAAACACGGCCATGCGGAAAGAGGATGAAGACGTCGGCCCGCTCCATGCCGGCGAAGGCATGGATGGCGGCACCGCCCGTGTCGCCGGAGGTGGCCCCGGCAATGGTGACGCGCTGGTCGCGCTCGGTGAGCACGTGATCCATCAGGCGCGTGAGGAGCTGCATCGCCACGTCCTTGAAGGCCAGCGTCGGTCCGTGGAAAAGCTCCAGCACGAATTCGGACGGTCCCGTCTGCACGAGCGGGCAAACCGCCGGATGACGGAAGGTGGCGTAGGCCTCCTCCACGATACGCTTCAGCGCCGCTTCGGGAATCTCGCCGCCGATGAACGGCGTCAGCAGGCGGAGGGCCGCTTCCGGGTAGGCAAGGCCCCGCATGGCCCGGATGTCGGCCGCCGACAATTGCGGCCATTCGCGGGGAACGTAGAGCCCGCCGTCGCGGGCAAGCCCCGTGAGCAGTGCGTCGGAAAAGCCGAGTTCCGGTGCTTCGCCGCGCGTGCTCACATACTTCATAGCCATTCATTCGCTCCGTTTGGGCTTGCCGGTGGGGAGAAACAGGCTGCTGCCGGTCGAAATTTCCCCGCGCGATTGATATAGAAGGCGAAATTATCTTAGGAAAGTATGGGGTGAGATTTGTCGAACAGGAATTATGGCGCGGCGTTCAGCCTGGCGGGATTGGTTCTTTTGGCAGCATGCCAGACTGGTAACACACCTTCAAGCACAAGCCAGGCTGAAAGCGTTCCCGAGGGTGCGGTTCGGGAAAGCGAATTGAGGGCATACTGCCCGCCGGTAAGCCTGCAGCAGGAAACGGCTGTTTTCACCACCTATGAGCGCGGCGGGGAAGGCGACCCGGACCGGATCGTCTACCGCACCGCGATCAGCGATGGGAGCCGCGCTTGCAGCTATGGCGACGGCGCGGGAACGATCACGGCCGCGATCGCGGGCCGCGTAATTCCCGGCCCGCGCGGCCGCACGGGTACCGTAACCCTGCCCATCCGAGTCGAGGCCACGCGGGGGGACGACGTGCTGTATTCGAAAACGTTCCAGCATCCCGTTACCATCAGCGACACGGCGGGGGCGACGCAGTTTCTCTTCACCGATCCGGGCATCGTCATCCCGGGCGGCATCGACCGCAGCGTGAGGCTTACGATCGGGTTCGCACGCAGTCGGTGATGCGCGGATGCTGCCCCATGCCGGTCAGCCTTCCTCGGACCATTCCGAAAGCGCAAGGATCGTGGGCTTGAGATCGGCCATGCGGTGGATCGTCGTTTCCGCGCCCGCCTCCATCAGCATGTTCGCATGGCCCGGGCTCGTGTGCGAGGCGCCGGTGAATCCGATCACGCGCATGCCGGCAGCACGGGCGCCGGTGATCCCGTGCACCGAATCTTCGATGACGATGCAGCGGGCGGGCTCCGCCCCCATCTTCTCCGCGGCGTAAAGGAACACGTCCGGTGCGGGCTTAGGCCGTTTGCTCGGCGTCGCCAGTGACGAAAAGATCACGCCTTCGAAGAAGCGGCCAAGCCCGGTGCGCTCGAGCATGGCGGCGATGCGGTGTTCGCTCGAATTCGAGCAGACGCATTTTTTCAGCGAAAGTGATGCAAGGACCTCGGCAACGCCGCTGATGGGCTTGACCTCCTTGCGCAACCGTTCGTCCACCCGCGCCTCCGCATGATCGATGAGGGACGCCTTGAAAAGCATCTGCGCTTCCTCCTCAATGCGAATGAGGATGTCGCGGAAGGTGAGGCCGGCGTAGCGCTCGGCCAGCTCCTCTGCCGTGATGTCATGGCCCGCCTCGCGCAGCATTTCAGCCTCCACGCGCGCGGCAACGATCTCCGAATCGACGAGCACGCCGTCGCAATCGAAAATGACGAGATCAGGAGCTGGCATGGGAGAACCTGTGCGCTGGGGTTGGATGAGACCGAGCCAATAACCCCGGAACGGCCTCCGGCGCAACTTGGTTGCAGACGAACATGTGGCCCTTCCCGCCGGGCAGGTGCGAGGCGGGAAGGGCCGGCTTGGAGCCGCGGCTATTCCGACAGCACCTCGTATTCGATCTTCACCTCGGTGCGCTCGCCGGCCTGGACGGTCGCTACGAAATATCTCTCGTAAGCGCCTTCGTCATAGGTGACCCGCACCTTATAGGCGCCCGCATTGAAAACCTCCTCGGCTTCCTCGCCCAAAGTGCTGCCATAGGTTTTCGTGCCGAATGCGTCGAGGAATTCGATGCGATAGGCGCTAGGAGCATTCACGTAGAGCGTGCCGGCATTGAGGTTAACCGTAGGCTGAATGATCTGGCCTGGCTGCACAACGATGGGCGTAGTTGCCTCAGCCTGGCCGCGCCGCGCACGCAGGAGATAACGGCCAGCCGGAACCTCCTTGGCTTCCGCGCCCGAGCCCAGGTAGAAGACCGCGCGCTCGCCTTCTGCATTCGGCTCGGCTGCGATCAGCTCGTAGGTGACACTGTTGCTGTCCTCTACCGGCCTGCCTTCGGCGTAGGCGGCGGAGGGGAGAATGGTGCCGGAGCCGAGGATCAGATCGATTTCGATTTCCTCACCGGCAGAAATCATGCGCTCCTCAACGACCGTGGCATTCTCGGTGCGCCCTATCGCCGTGACAGGACCAGCGCTGACGAAGGCGGACAGTATGCCGCGACCTTGAATCATGCCGTCGCGGGAGGCGACGGTCAGGCGGGCATCCTCCATGGGCAGGGCGTCGTTCGCCGCGTTCTTCGCGGTAACGGTGACTTTTCCTGCATTGAAGATTGCCTCGACTTGCGTGACACTATCGTCCGTCACCAAGATCGGCTGCTCTACGACGATGTTGCCCAGGCGCGCTTTTGCGAGATACCGGCCCGGCGCGAGATGGGTGTTGCAGATGCTATCATTGATCCGGGCTTCAGCCTCTTCGGCTGGATCACCATCCTCTCCAAGGGGCAAGAATTCCCATTTTACGGCTTGATTGCTCGCCATCGGCGTGCCGTCTTCGGCAAGCCGCGCGACGCAGACGAGGTTCCGTTCCACTTTGGCCGGCTGGGGCACTGCGGCGCGCTCCTCCTCGTTTGAGGGCTCGCCGGCATCTTCCGGGACGGTTTCAGGCTCCTCCGGGGCGACCGCTATGGCCAGAGCCTCGGACAGTTCCGAAGCATTGGCCGCGCTGAGGTAGCGGCCGCCCGTGCGCTCGGCCAGGCAGGCCACCTGCTTGCCTTCTTCATCGGAAATGCCGAAACCCACGACGTGGACGGTAAGATCGATACCCCGCTCCTCCAACTGCTCCGCAACGGCGCAGGGATCCGCGTGGCATGTTTCAATACCGTCCGTGACAAGAATAATATTGGTAGGATCGGCCTCGTATTTCAGCTCCTCCGCAGCCACGCGCACGGCGTCCGTGAGGGGCGTCATGCCTTTCGGATTGACGCTTTCGGCAAATTGCACAATCCGTTCCGCTGTCCCGACGCCCGCCGGTACGGCCACTTCGATGTCCGTGCAGGTCTTTTCCCGGCGATGACCGTATACAATCAGGCCGAGTTCCCGGTCGCCCGGGATCGCGCTGAGAACATCGCGCAGAACGTCACGCGCGATCTCGATTTTCGGTACACCGCCGATCTGCCCCCACATCGAGCCCGAACCGTCTAGCACGAGCATCGTCTTGCTTTGTGCAAGGGCTGGCGCCGCGCCGAAGAGCGCGAACATAAATGCAAGAAAGTATGAAAGACGCATGCGATATCTCCATCATGATATCGTTTTGGTGATACAATCAAAAATAGCATGATGTCCGATATTGCTGCAACTAAAGATAGAATAATCGGGATCTGAGGGATTCTCCTTACGGAAAATTTACCCTCGTCGGTAACCATAACGCTCAGTTAACGCCGTTGCGTCGAGGTCTGCGTATGTCCGCTGTGCGTCCTCTCAAGGAGGCTACCCATCCTTCCGCCGAGCCCGAATGGCTGGATTCGATCCTGAAGGGCGATTGCATTCCGGTGATGGAGGCTCTGCCGGAGAAGTCCGTCGACCTGATTTTCGCCGACCCGCCTTACAACCTACAGCTTGCAGGCGCGCTTCATCGGCCGGACCAGTCGCTGGTCGACGCGGTGGATGACGAGTGGGATCAGTTCGAAAGTTTTGCCGCCTATGACGCCTTCACCCGCGCGTGGCTGCTTGCGGCGCGGCGGCTCTTGAAGCCCACCGGCACGATCTGGGTGATCGGCTCTTACCACAATATCTTTCGCGTCGGCACGATCATGCAGGATCTGGGCTTCTGGATCCTGAACGACATTGTCTGGCGCAAGACGAACCCGATGCCGAATTTCCGCGGGCGGCGATTCCAGAACGCGCACGAAACCCTGATCTGGGCATCCCGCCACCGGGAAGCGAAGGGCTACACCTTCAACTACGAGGCCATGAAGGCGGCGAACGACGACCTACAGATGCGCTCGGACTGGCTGTTTCCCATCTGCACAGGAAAGGAGCGCCTCAGAAACGCGGATGGAAGCAAGGTGCACCCGACGCAGAAGCCTGAGGCGCTTCTTGCGCGAGTGCTTCTTTCCTCCTCGAAGCCGGGGGATGTGGTGCTCGACCCGTTTTTTGGCTCGGGCACAACTGGCGCCGTGGCCAAACGCCTCGGGCGTCATTTCGTCGGTATCGAGCGGGATGCGAGCTACGTTGCCGCCGCCGAGGCGCGGATCGCCGCGGTGGAACCTCTGGACGAGGCAAGTCTTGCCCCCCTGATGGCCAAGCGCAGCGAGCCGCGCGTGGCCTTTGTCAGCCTTGTCGATTCAGGGCTTGTGAAGCCTGGCACGAGGCTTTTCGACAAGGCGAGGCGTTGGGCCGCGGACGTGCGGGCCGACGGCACGATCGCCATCGGCCAGGAGTCGGGATCAATCCACCGTCTCGGCGCGCGCGTTCAGGGGCTGGACGCCTGCAATGGCTGGACCTTCTGGCATTTCGAGGAAGACGGCGCCCTGAAGCCGATCGACGAGCTGCGCCGTATCGCCCGGCAAAACCTGGAGAGCGTGGGCGCCTGATACTTGCAGCCCGCGCTCTTTGAGGGAGGTCAGGCAGGCCGTTCTGACGGGCGCGTTCGAACGCCAGAGACCGCTAATATTGAATGTTATGCGCGGCCATGGCCGATGACTGCGCCAGCGTTGCGTACTGGTCTATGGTTGCGTCCCGTACGCGAGAAAGCTCGTCGGAAGATATGGCTTCCGGACCGGGGTTCCAGTTATCCACACACTCCTTTATTCTCTTGCACTCTTCGAGAAGTTGCAGCGCCTGGGTGAATGCCTCATGCTGCTCTGGCGTGAGTTCATTTTGGGAAAGCTTTTGCTGCAACGCCTCAATCAGACTATCGACCGCCTCGGCGGTTTCGACAACCTGCGATGAAAAGCGGTAGTCTGCAGAATTTTTCTTGCTGTAATCGTACCAGCGGTTGAGCCCCATTTGTAAACCAAAATTGGCAAACGGTGCTGCTATTGTCACCGCGGCATTCCGAACGTGCGCCTGCATTCCTCCCAGCGAATTGATGTTCTTGCCATTTAGTGCAAGTGCGAATGCCATCTTAAATTCTTTAAGAATGAATTTTGTAACTGCTAGAGCAAGTATCTTGCAATATTTTGATGTATTTCCAGATTTTGCATGTTGTTCAATACCTGCAGAAATTTCAGGCTCGACGAACGCAGACACGAGGGTGAAGAGAGTGTTCGCCAAAGCTTCTGGGAAGAATGCATCCCATATTTTACCCTGGATCAGCCGGGTTGCAAAATGGACCAGGGAGCCTGCCAACAATCCCGACAACGCCGTTTTCAGGGATTTGGAAAACGGCGGGTCGTTTCTGAAGTAAGTTGCCGCCGTTTGGCCGGCCGCCGCCGCGGGGGCCTGTACAGCATACGACTCCCAAGGCTCGGCGTTTACTTCATTGAGAAAGGTGCTCGGCGGATGAGAGAACTTGTCCATCGCATCGACCACTCTTTCAAGACATTCGCGTCCCTGTTCGGTCAGATCATGAGACGCCAGCAACTCCTCTGCGAGCTGCCGGCTGATCAGGCCTTCGACCTGGTCAAACACATATTCCGGCGCCTTGGAGATTGCTTTGGACAGCGCATCCGGATCGTTCACCGCCTCTTCGCCAAGTACTTCCCGTACGATGGCGTCCTGCACACTTTGGGGCAATGTATTCATGAATTGGCTCAAGACCGCCGACGTCAAGAACTGGACTCCGTTCATCGCCAGTATCTGAGCCACGGCCGGAAGCAGATACTCTCTATAGAGATGGGATTGGAGTGTGTCGCGGCTAGGCGAAATGAGCAGTTTGGCTAATGCTTTGAAGGGTTCATCCTTCTCCATTTTCCGCAACTGGATGAATTCGTCAAACGCGCTTTTGAGGTTGGCCAAGCTGCCATTCACACGCTCAAGTTCAGCGAGCGGGAGGTTGGACTGATCGCCGCTGTCAAGCAAAAGCTGATTGAGTTCGCCCAGTCCGGCGAAGGCCCCATTGTAGAGAAACCGCCGTTCATCTGCTATCGGGTATTGACGCTTCTGAGAGTCGATCCATCTGGGCAGGGTTTTTTTGAGCCTGGGCAAGGTTTGGAGCGTCCGCTCGTAGTAATTATGGGCCTTTTGCCCGACCCATCGGGCGCCCTCAATCACCACATCGCCCCATGACGGCGCGAGACCATCCTCTGGCGATATTACGGTGTTCTGGTAGACGGAGCCAAAATCTAGGGCTCCGATCATGGGCGGCCGACGTTCCGCCGCGGATGACGGGCCGCGGCGGCGAAGGTCTGGCTGACAAGAAGCCTGCTCATGAAAGCTTGCGGATGCCGTAGGGGCTTGCGAAGGGAGCGATAAAGATGATGGCATCGCCTTTTCCTTAACATTGTAAATATCTACATGGGGGAGTGTATCCGCCTAAACCGAATTTAGGTAATACGAATGATGTATATTTCTATTTGTATTGAGAATGATGAGGGTTCATAAATTAATGCCTGAGTCCGGGCGCGTGAACTCGGATATGAAGGCCTTTTGAAGTTTGATAAGCTTTGCCGATGCCGGCATTATAATGTCTGATATTGCCGCGGCGCGTTTATCGCCGCGGCATCAACCCGAACCGCGCCAGATCCGCCCGTAGCGTGTCCGCGCCCACGAACTGAACGGCCTGCCATCCGGCCTCTTTGGCGCCTGCCACATTCGCCGGGCTGTCGTCGATGAAGAGTGTGGCTGAAGGTTCAAGGCTGAAGGCTGCGGCATGGTGCTCGAAGATCGCCCGGTCGGGTTTGATCAGGCCGATCTCGCCGGAAACGGTGACACCCCGGGGCTTTTCGAGGAACGGAAAACGCTTGCGCGCCTCGGCAAAGGTATCGGCGGCGAAGTTGGTGAGCATCGTCACGTCATGGCCGGCATCAAGCAGGCCCTCCAGGATCTCCACCGAATCCTCATAGGCATGGGACACCATCTCGTGCCAATAGCGGCGGAAGGCGCGGATATTCGTCTCCTCATCGGGATGAACGGCAAGGAGTTCCGCCTCGGCCTCCTCCCATGTGCGGCCCCGGTCCTGCTCCAGGTTCCATTCATGGGTGCAGACATTTTCGAGAAACCAGCGGCGCCGCTCGGCATCGGGGATGAGGCGCCGGAAGGGAATTTCCGGGTCGTAATGGATGAGGACCTTGCCGATGTCGAAAACGATGTGGCGAATTTCGCTCATTTTTTGGAAGTTCTCCTTGCTTTCGTCGCACCGGGGATGGCGGCTTCAATCACCTTTCTCATAACGGTGGGCAGCGCTTCACCGTCAAGGTCGGCCGGCTTCGACCACCAGTGGCCGGCCGGCGCCGGCCGGTGTTCGACATCGGCGCGGTAGACGGAAAGCGTGAGCGCAAAGTGGGTGAAGACGTGGGTGATCGTCCCGCGGCTCTTCCATTCGGCGGGAAATGGGGCGGCATCCGTACCGCTGGCCCCGTCGCGGCGTGCGGTCCAGCTGCTCGTGGGCACCTCGCTCATGCCGCCCAAGAGGCCCTTTTCGGGCCGGCGGCGCAGCATCACGGCGCCATCGGGCCGCACGGCGACGAAGGCCGCACCCTGCCGCGAGGGCTTTTCCGCCTTCGGCGCTTTCACCGGAAAACGCTCGGGCGCCGAGAGCGCACGGGCCGCGCAGCTGTCGCGGACCGGGCACAGGATGCAGGACGGGCTGCGAGGGGTGCAGATCGTGGCTCCGAGGTCCATCATCGCCTGGGCGAAGTCGCCGGGCCGGTCCTCCGGAACCAAGCGCTGGACGATGTGTCTGATCTCGGCCTTTGCGGCGGGCAGGGGCGTTTCGATGGCATGCAGGCGGGCGATCACCCGCTCCACATTGCCGTCAACGACGGCCGCAGGCCGCCCGAAGGAAATGGCAGCGATCGCGGCCGCGGTATAGTCGCCGATGCCGGGAAGCCGCTTCAGCTCCTCCTCCGTGTCGGGAAAGGCGCCGCCGTGGCGGTCCATCACGGTTTCGGCGCATTTCTTCAGGTTGCGCGCCCGCGAATAGTAGCCGAGCCCTGCCCAGGCCTTCATCACGTCGTCCGCATCGGCATTGGCCAAGGCCTCGACCGTGGGCCAGCGCGCCATGATACGCTCGAAATAGGGCTTTACGGCGCTAACCGTGGTCTGCTGCAGCATGATTTCGGACAGCCACACCCGGTAAGGGTCGGGAGAGGCGCCGTTCCGCACTTCACGGGGCGGAAGCCGCCAGGGCAGCCGGCGATGATGCCGATCGTACCAGGAAAGGAGCGCGGCGGCGGTTGCGCCGCGGTCCTCTTCATGTGTTTTCCTGGCCGTTATTGTCGGTGTCATTGGCGCCAGTTTGCGATAGGCTGAAGGTTCAAACGAGGACAAGCTCATGACAGGGAAAAGCGGCGGGCACAATCCCGTCCCCGTCAGCGATCTGGCATCGGAGATACTCGATCCCGTCCTGCGGCGCAGGGCGGGGCTTTCGGTCGCGCTGGTGCAGTCCTGGCCGGAGATCGTCGGAGAGCGGCTGGCCGACCGCACGCAACCGGAGAAAATCGCCTGGCCGAGGCGGCGAAGCGAGGACGAGCCCTTCGAGCCGGCGACGCTTGTCATCGCCTGCGAAGGGCCGGCGGCGCTTTACGTGCAGCACGAGACGGCGGAGATCATCTCGCGCGCCAACAGCTTTCTGGGTTTTGCGGCCATCGGGCGGATCAAGATCGTGCAGAAACCGGTCGCGCGTAGGCCTGCCGAGCGGCCGAAATCCGTGCGTACGCTTTCGCAGGACGAGCGCGAGAGGCTCGACAGGCTTACCGAGGGCATCGAAGAGGAGGGGCTGCGGGACAGCCTGAAACGGCTCGGCGAGAGCCTGCTCGCCTCGCGGCGGAAACCTCCGCTCGCGGATTCGTGAGGATGGCCGGTTAAATTCCCGTTTGGTATCACGCGCATGATCGCCTATTTCACCTGAACTATCGCCGATTGTCCGCAAGCGGTAGGATTCAAACGGAGCTTGATGATTCGCATGACTGAACCGACTACCCGCAGGCGTCTTCTTTCCTGTATCGCCGCTCTTCCGGCGCTTTCACTCCTTGCCGCCTGCAGTGACGGAAAGGGCACTGCGCAGGCCCAGGATGACATGACAACGGCCGCCGTCGATGCGCCGCAACCGTCCGGCACAGTCGATATGAACAAGCTGCTTGAGCCGGGCGCGCTCCCGGAGAAGGTGCAGGGCGCCGACGACGCCCCCGTGACGATCGTCGAATACGCGTCGATGACATGCAGCCACTGCGCCAACTTTCACGTCAACACCTATCCGGCGCTGAAGGAGAAGTACATCGATACGGGCAAGGTGCGGCTCATCCTGCGCGAATTCCCCTTCGACCCGCGGGCGGAGGCCGGCTTCATGCTCGCGCGCTGCGCCGAGGACAAGTACTTCGCGATGGTCGATGTCCTCTTCAAGCAGCAGGGAAATTGGGCCCCCGTGCAGGACGCCCGTACAGCGCTCCTGAATATTGCGAAGCTTGCCGGTTTTACACAGGAGTCCTTCGAGGCTTGCTTGACGAACCAGGCGCTTCTTGACGATGTGAGAGCGGTACGTGCGCGAGGAGCAGCGGATTTCGGGGTTGATGCAACGCCTACCTTCTTCATAAACGGGAAGAAGTATTCGGGAGCAATGTCGATTGAGCAGATGTCGGCGATCATCGATCCGCTTCTGCAATAACGCCGCCACCATCGGCTGCGCCCTTTCTGCGCGTCTGGAGCGCCGCGCATGAAATTCACGAAGCTCCGCCTTCTCGGCTTCAAGTCCTTTGTCGAGCCCAGCGAGTTCGTCATCGAACCTGGGCTCACGGGCGTCGTCGGGCCGAACGGCTGCGGCAAGTCCAATCTGGTCGAGGCCCTGCGCTGGGTCATGGGCGAAAGCTCGTACAAGAACATGCGCGCCTCGGGCATGGACGACGTGATCTTCTCCGGCTCGGCGACACGGCCGGCGCGCAATACCGCCGAGGTTACCCTGTTCCTCGACAATTCCGACCGCACCGCGCCGCCCGCTTTCAACGACGCCGACGAGCTTCAGGTCTCCCGCCGCATCGAGCGAGAAGCGGGCTCCGTCTATCGCATCAACGGCAAGGAGGCGCGTGCGCGCGATGTGCAGCTTCTCTTTGCCGATCAGTCCACCGGAGCGCGCTCGCCTTCAATGGTGGGGCAGGGGCGCATCGGCGAATTGATCCAGGCCAAGCCCCAAGCGCGCCGGGCGCTTCTAGAAGAAGCGGCCGGCATTTCCGGCCTGCATACGCGCCGGCACGAGGCGGAACTGCGCCTGCGGGCCGCCGAGCAGAATCTGGAGCGGCTCGACGACGTGGTGCGCGAGCTCGAAACCCAGATCGAAAGCCTCAAGCGGCAGGCGCGGCAGGCGGCGCGCTTCAAGAATCTTTCGGCGGAAATCCGCAAGGCGGAGGCCACGCTTCTCCATCTGCGTTGGACCCAGGCCAAGGAGCAGGAGGCGGAGGCGAAATCTGCGCTGTCGGAGGCCATGAGCCGCGTTGCCGAGTGCGCGAACGCGCAGATGGAGGCGGTGAAGGAACAGGCGATCGCCGCCAAGCGCCTGCCTGAACTGCGCGAAGCCGAGGCGTCCGCCGCCGCCGCCCTTCAACGGCTCAACATTGCCCGCGCGCAGATGGAGGATGAGGCGCGCCGCGTGCGCGAGCGGGTCGCGGAACTCACCAGGCGCATCGAGCAGCTTGACGCGGACATTGCCCGTGAGGAGCAGATGATCCGCGACAATGCGAACGCACTGGCCCGGCTTGCCGCCGAGGAGGAATCGCTGCGCGAGGCGGAAGACGGCGGGCAGGGGCGGGAGGCCGAACTTGCTGCCGCTCTGGAGGCGGCAAGCGCGCATCTGGCCGAAAAGGAGGCGGCGCTCTCAGCGCTGACCGCCGCCAAGGCGGAGGCAACCGCCACCCGCACGCAAGCCGAGCGCGCGGTACGCGAGGGAAGGGACCGCCGCGACCGGCTGGCGCGTCAGCTCGAAACCGCTGACCGGCAATTGGCCGAGATCGCTCAGGCGATCTCGGGCTTGCCCGATCCGGCGCAGAAGCGCCGCGAGCTGGAGGAAGCGCTCGCGGCCCAGGAGAAGGCGGAGCAGGCGGTGGGTCACGCGGAAAAGACCGTGGCTGAAGCGCGCTCTGCGGAAGCCGCCGCCCGGCCGCCGCTTAACGAGGCGCGCGCGGAACTGCAGCGCATCGAGACGGAGGCCCGCACGCTCGCCAAGGTGCTGAATGCCGGGGGCAATGACCTTTTCCCGGCCGTTCTGGAGAAAGTGCAGGTGGAGCCCGGCTTCGAAACGGCGCTCGGGGCTGCGCTTGGCGAGGACCTTGATGTGCCGCTCGATCCGGCCGCGCCCGCTCATTGGGCGGGTGCCGAGCCGGCACCGGACGATCCCTCGCTGCCTGCAGGGGTACGGCCTTTGAGCGAGGTGGTGCGGGCGCCGAGTGCGCTTTCCCGACGCCTCGCGCAGATCGGCATTGTCGAAAAGCAGGACGGTCCGCGGCTGCAGAAGGAGCTGAAACCGGGGCAGCGCCTTGTGAGCCTGGATGGCGCGCTATGGCGCTGGGACGGCTATGTGGCGAGCGCCGAGGCGCCCACCGCGGCTGCGCAGCGGCTCGCCCAGAAGAACCGGCTGGCCGAGCTCGACCGTGAAGCCGTCGCCGCGACCAAAGCGCTGCGGGCGGCCGAGAGCGTACTGGAAAATGCCGAAAAGGCGGTGCAAGAGGCCGTGGAGAGCGAGCGGCAAGCTCGCGAGCACCTGCGTGAGAGGCAGCGCGCGGTAAGCGGCGCTCGCGACGCGCTTGCCAACGCCGAAAAGGCCGCGGGTGAACTTGCGACCCGCCGCGCGGCACTGGAGGACTCGCGGCAGCGCCTTGTGGAGGAGCACGCGGAGGCCGTCAAGGCGCTTGCTGAGGCGGAGGCAACCGTCGCGGCCGCGCCCGACATTTCCGAGCTTCAGGAACGGCTCGCTGCCGTGACCGCCGAAGTGGCCGATGCGCGCGCCAGGGCGGCAGAGGCGCGGGCGGCTCATGAAGGGCTGCGCCGGGAGACCGAGACGCGCCGGCGCAGGCTTGCCGCGATCGCCGAGGAGCGCAAGAGCTGGAGCGCGCGTGCCGAGAATGCGGAACAGCAGATCAAGGCGCTCACCGAACGCCGCGCCGAAGCTGCTGCCGACCTCGAGAAGCTGGCCGATGCGCCGGACGAGATCGAGGCCAGGGGGCGCGCTTTGCTGACCCAGATTGCCGAAGCCGAGCGCCTGCGCAAGGCGGCAAGCGACCGGCTGCAGGAGGCGGAGAACCGGCAGGTCGAGCTCGACAAACGCGCGAACGAAGCGAACCAGGCCCTTGCATCCGCGCGCGAAAACCGCGTGCGCGCGGAGGAACGCCAGGCTGCCGCCGAGGAGCGGCGCAAGGAGGCCGAAGCGCGCATTCAGGAAGCGCTGAACGTGCCCGCGCATCTGGCTATCCGCCACGCTGAGCTGAAGCCCGATGACCCGCTGCCGGATGTGGCCGACGTGGAGCGCAGGCTGGAGCGGCTGAAGATCGAGCGCGAGAGGCTGGGCGCGGTGAACCTGCGCGCGGAGGAGGAAAGCCGCGAGCTTTCCGAACGGCTCGACGGAATCATCTCGGAGCGCGAAGACGTGATCGAGGCGATCCGCAAGCTGCGCCAGGCGATCCAGAGCCTCAATCGCGAGGGGCGCGAGCGTCTGCTTGCCGCATTCGACGTGGTGAACGGTCAATTCAAGCGGCTCTTCACCCATCTGTTCGGCGGCGGCATGGCGGAACTGCAACTCGTCGAATCCGAGGACCCGCTGGAGGCGGGTCTGGAGATTCTTGCCCGTCCGCCCGGCAAGAGGCCGCAGACGATGACGCTGCTTTCGGGCGGCGAGCAGGCTTTGACGGCGCTGGCACTCATCTTCGCCGTCTTCCTGACCAATCCGGCTCCCATTTGCGTGCTCGACGAGGTGGATGCGCCGTTGGACGATCACAACGTCGAGCGCTTCTGCAATTTGATGGACGAGATGGCGGCTTCCACCGAGACCCGCTTCATCGTCATCACGCACAACCCGATCACCATGGCGCGCATGAACCGCCTGTTCGGCGTGACCATGGCCGAACAGGGGGTGAGCCAGCTCGTCTCCGTCGATCTGCAGACGGCTGAGCGCATGCGCGAGGCAAGCTGAGCCTCGTCCCCGCGAGGGCCTAATCTACGCCAACACACCCGAACCAGCGTGGGCGCTACTTTCGCCGATAAGGTTTATTTTTCGCTCCAGACCGCCAGCTCGTTTCCCGCCGGGTCCAGAAAATGGAAGCGCCGGCCGCCGGGGAAATTGAAGATCGGCTTCACGATGCGTCCGCCTGCCTCTTCCACGCGCCGCAGTGTCTCTTCAAGTTCATGGGAATAAAGAACCGGTAGAGGCTTGTCGGTGCCTTCCACCGGAGAGCCGTAGAAACCGCCGTCGAGCCCCTCGCTGAAGGCCGAATAGCTGGGGCCGTAATCGGTGAAGGTCCACGAAAAGGCGTTGGCATAGAAGGCCTTGACGCTGTCGAGCGTGCCGTTGGCTGCGGGCATTTCGAGATAATCGAGCTTTCCAGTCTCGCGCATAACGGTCCTCCTCGATGTTCTGTTTTTGTTCTAACAGCCGCGGCCGTCACGCGCAAGCCGCTTCGCGTGAATTTGGCTTTGAGGGATTGTCATGCCCCGGCTTATGTCCAACGCTATGACTGGCTGAAGGAGGATCGGCCCGCCCCCCAGAGGTCGGCAGCTTAAAGCGATCTTCAATCCATCCGGCGCAAGAAGGTGGGAAGAGCAAGCGAATTATCCTGTTTGACCGGCGAAGCTTGCGGAGTACGAAGGGACTGATGACGAAGTGGACTTACAGCTTCGGAGACGGACAGGCCGAAGGCAGCGCCGGCGACAGGGACCTGCTTGGCAGCAAGGGCAGCAATCTTGCCGAAATGTGCAGGCTGGGCCTGCCGGTGCCCCCGGGCTTCACCATCACGAGCGAGGCCTGCACCTATTTTCATGTCCATGAGGGCAGCTGGCCGCCGGAACTCGAATCGCAGGTGGAGAATGCGCTGCGCGAACTGGAGCGCATCACCGGCCGGGAGTTCGGAGGCGCGCAGCACCCGCTTCTGGTCTCCGTGCGCCCGGGTTCGCGCGTAATCCTGCCCGGCATGCTGGACACGGTGCTGAATGTCGGACTGAACGACCGGACCGTTAAGGCGCTCGCCTTGGAGTCGGGCGACGCGCGCTTCGCCTATGACAGCTACCGCCGGTTCATCCAGATGTATGGGGAGATGGTGCTCGGCCTCGCCCATGATCTGTTCGAGGAGATTCTGGACGAGGAAAAGGCAAGCCGGGGCTATGACGTCGATACGGAATTTTCGGCTGAAGACTGGCAGGACGTGATCGCGCGCTTCAAGGCGCAGGTGGAGGTCGAATCCGGTGAGCCTTTTCCGCAGGACCCGTGCAGGCAGCTTTGGAGCGCGATCAAGGCGGTGTTCGGAAGCTGGAGGAGCCCCCGCGCCGTCACATACCGCAGCCTGCACAATATCCGCGATGACTGGGGAACGGCGGTCAACGTCCAGCTCATGGTGTTCGGCAATATGGGCCGGGACTCCGCCACGGGAATCGCATGCACGCGCAACCCCTCCACGGGCGAGAAGGGGCTTTATGGCGAATTTCTCGTCAACGCGCAGGGGGAGGACGTGGTGTCGGGAATCCGCACCGCGCAGCACCTTACCGAGCGCGCCCGCCGGGAGGCGAGGTCCGGCCTGCCTTCCCTGGAAAAGCTAATGCCGGAGCCCTTCGCCGCCCTGGCCGAAATTGCCGGGCGGCTCGAAGCCCATTTCCGCGACATGCAGGATCTGGAGTTCACCATCGAGAGGGGAAAGCTCTGGATGCTGCACACACGCACTGGCAAGCGGACCACGCGGGCCGCACTCAGGATGGCAGTCGAGATGGCTGAAGAGGGCCTGATTTCACGGGCGGAGGCGCTCTGCCGCATCGACCCTGGCGCCCTCGACTCGTTCCTTCATCCCACGATCGACCCTGAGGCGCAGGGCGAGGTCATCGCTGTCGGACTGCCCGCCTCGCCGGGCGCGGTGACGGGTGAAATCGTCTTCTCGTCCGAGGAGGCCGAACGCATGACCGCCCATGGCGCAAAGGTCATTCTCGTGCGCGTGGAAACCAGCCCGGATGACGTCCACGGCATGCACGTTGCCGAGGGAATTGTCACGACGCGCGGGGGCATGACGAGCCATGCGGCCGTGGTGGCGCGCGGCATGGGTAAGCCATGCGTTTCAGGCGCCGGCACCTTGCGCATCGACTACCGTGCGGGGACCGTTTCCGCGCTGGGCCGGAGCTTCAGGCGTGGCGACATCATCACGATCGACGGTTCGACGGGCCAGGTGCTGGCGGGGGCGGTGCCTCTGCGTCAGCCCGTTCTTTCCGGCGATTTCTCCACGGTCATGCAATGGGCGGAGGAGAATCGCCGCATGAAGGTGCGGGCCAATGCCGAAACGCCCGATGACGCGCGCGCAGCACGCGCCTTCGGCGCAGAAGGCATAGGGCTGTGCCGCACGGAGCACATGTTTTTCGGTCCGGACCGCATTAGCGTCATGCGCGAGATGATCCTGTCCGACACGCAGGCAAGGCGCCGGGAGGCGCTCGACAAGCTGCTTCCCCTCCAGCGGGCGGATTTCACGGAGCTGTTCGAGATCATGGCGGGCCTGCCCGTCGCCATTCGCCTGCTCGACCCGCCGCTACACGAATTCCTGCCGGGCGACCCGCAGGACATTGCCCGGATTGCCGAGCGGATGAAGGTCGATGCGGAAAGCCTCCTTCATCGTATCGAAAGCCTGCGGGAGCAGAACCCGATGCTCGGCCATCGCGGCTGCCGGCTCGCCATAAGCTATCCCGAGATCGCGGAGATGCAGGCGCGCGCACTCTTCGAGGCCGCGGTCGAGGCGGCGGGCAGGACGGGCATGCCGGTCGTGCCGGAGATCATCGTGCCCTTCGTAAGCACCGCTTCGGAGTTCTCTTTCGTCAAGAAGATCATCGACCGCGTTGCGGTTAAGGTGCTGAAAGAGAAGAAGGCGGCCATCGACTATCTGGTGGGCGCGATGATCGAACTGCCGCGCGCGGCGCTGAATGCCGGCGAGATCGCGCGCGAAGCGGAATTCTTCTCCTTCGGCACCAATGACCTGACGCAGACCACGTTCGGCATATCACGTGATGACGCGGGCGATTACCTGGAGGACTACCGGCGCCAGCGGATCATCGAGCAGGATCCCTTTGTCACGCTCGACCTCGATGGCGTGGGCGCGCTGGTGCGGCTGGCGGCGGAGAAGGGCAGGGCAGCTCGTCCCGGGTTGCGGCTGGGCGTCTGTGGAGAGCACGGGGGCGATCCCGCATCGATCAGCTTTTTCGAAGAGATCGGGCTCGATTATGTGTCCTGTTCGCCGTTCCGGCTGCCCATCGCGCGGCTATCGGCAGCGCAGGCCTGTTGCCGCCCGCACTGAGGGGAGCGTCAGCGCTCCTCTTCCTCGATCGTCACGCGATCAGGGTAGAAGGCGCCGTAGCCCTTGATGGCGAGCATCTCGTCATAGGGATCTTCATAGGCCCACATGACCTCGCGGCGCTGCGGCTCGCTTGCCATCGCCAGCCTCCAGTGGGACGCGTCGCCCTTATAGGGGCAATGCGTCTTCAGCTCCGTCCTCTGCAGACTGGCGAAGTTGATGTCCTCGAAGGGAATGTAGAGCACCGGTGGGTAGCCTTCCTCGTCCAGGCGGCTGGCCCTGGATGTTGCCGCGAGCACCACAGCGCCGGCGGTCACGCTGACCTTGCGGTCATGGGGAAGGATGTCGATACGCTTCTGTGGATTGCGCTGGAATCCTGGTGCTGGTCTGCCTTTCTGCATCGGATTTCCTCCTGGCAAGGCTGTGCCTTACCCGCCTCAAGAGGTGGCAAATTGCTTCATAAGGTCGGCATAGGCTTCAGCAAGGCGGGCAACAGGCAACTTGCTCGATGCGGCTTCTTCCACCAGAAGCGGGCCGCCATCGGTGGGCTGCGCCACGATCGCCAGCGTGTGGTTCTCTTCGTGGCCGAGCTGCACGGCGGCGACCCAATCGTATCCGTCAACGCCGTCCATGCGCATGCGAAAGAGCAGCGAGCCTCCGATCCGCTCGAGCGCCTGGCGCACCGCGCCTTCAAACCCTGTTTCCACGAAATCCTGGTGCCTGAGCACCAGCTCGAGCTCGACAAGTTCAAGCGGCGGGGCGGTACCGGATTCTTCCACAATCGAAGCTGTCATAGGTTACCATACGCTACCCCCCAAACCCTGAACCGCCAGAAATGCATAAACACTCCTGAAAGTTCCATCAGGAGATGCTTATGGCCGATTCGTGGTGGCGCGCCCACCGCGCGGGGCGCGAAATCCACGCCCGGCGGATATCGCTTGCTTTGCCGGTTCCCGATCGGGTTCTAATGGATACAATGGTTGCGGGCGCGGGAGCAGATGAGGACACTGGAGCCGAGATATTCAAAGGCAGCATGCGTTTCCCGCAGCGTCGGTGCATTTGCCGTCGTTCTTTTTCTGACGTCCGCCACGTCTCACCGCCTCGGCATTCTGGAAACCGTGCCGTTTTTCTGGCTCCTCGGCGTCGTCTTTCTCATTGCGATTGCCGGCTTCTGTCTTGCCATCATGGGCGTCGTGCAGTTCTGGGAGCACGGGCTCTATGGGCTCAAATCGGCCCTGCTCGGCGCGTTGCTTTCGGCTCTGGCGCTCGTGCCTTACGGGGTGTCGGCTTACAGATTTGCCGTTCATCCCCGCCTGACGGACATTTCGACCGATATTTCACGGCCGCCTCAGCTCGTGCAGGCGAGGGCGCTGCGCGTGCCGCCCATGAATCCGCTGCGGCCGGCATCCGAGAAGGATAGGCTGCTGCAGGTGGGGGCATACCCCGATCTGGCCGGAAGACGCTACGAACATGCCGGCGAGCAGGTGCTGACCGCCGTCCGTCGCCTGCTGGAGGACCGGGGCTGGGAACTTCTGACGCCGCTGCCCGAGGGCGAAGAGTTCGCCTCCGTGACAATAGAAGCGGTGGCGCATTCCTTTCTGCTGGGCCTTCCAGCCGACGTGGCGATTCGAGTCGAGGAGCGTCTCAACGGCACCTATGTCGACATGCGCTCGGTCTCCCGTTACGGGCGGCATGATCTGGGCGAAAACGCAACGCGGATCCGGCGCTTTCTCGAAGAGCTTGACCGCCGCCTGGAGGGCGAAAGCCTGTAGCGTTAGCCAGGCCGGTACACAGCGTCGAGGGAGGGCGGGCCCTCTGACCTGACGCGCCCGCGGGCGACCAGATCCTCCAGATGCGCCAGAACGGAAAGGGCGGCCGCCCCATGAAGGCGGGGGTCTGTGTCGCGATAGATGGCGGCAACGATCTCGGAGATGGTTCTGTCCCCGGCGGCAAGCCGCTCCAGGATGGCCCGTTCGCGCATCCTGCGATGCGCCTTGAGGCCGCGCAGGAAGGTCTGCGGTTGCCGGACCGGACCGCCGTGCCCGGGCAGAAGCAGCCTGTCCCTTCGCTCCATCAGCCTGTCGAGCGAGGCCATATAGTCGGTCATCGAACCGTCGGGCGGCGCAACGACAGTGGTCGACCATGCCATGACATGATCGCCGGAAAATGCGAGGCCGGTACCCTCCAGCGCAAAGACCATGTGATTGGCCGCATGGCCCGGGGTGTGGATGGCGCGCAGCGCCCATCCGTCGCCTTCCACCACTGCACCGTCGTGAAGCCGAATATTGGGTTCAAATGCCGTATCGCCGCTCGCGTCGAGGTGGCCGGCCTCGCCTGCGCCGAGAGGCCTTGCCGGACGGTGCGGACCCTCGGCAAAAACGGGCGCCCCGGTAAGTTCCGAAAGCCGCCGCGCCAGAGGCGAATGATCGCGGTGGGTATGGGTGACGAGAATGTGGCTGATGGGCTGCCCGCCCGCTGCCTCAAGCAGGGCCTGAAGATGCGCCTCGTCCTCGGGCCCGGGATCGATGATGGCGAGCGCGCCCTTACCGCCGACGATGTAGGTGTTCGTGCCGTAAAAGGTGAATGGGCTCGGGTTGTTCGCGGTGATCCGCCTTACGCCCGGCGCCACCTCGATGGCAGAGCCGTACTGCGGTTCGAAGCTTTTGTCGAAATCGAGAGGCATGGGCAATGACGCTCTTTCTTGCGCGGCAGTTATGGAGAGATTGCCGCCTTCACCGGAAGCGAATATAGAAAAGGCGCAATCCTTTTAGTACGCCAAAGCCACGGAGGCTCCATGTCGCAGGCGCTTGCTTCCCGTCCGCTCGTATCCCAGGCAATTCCCGAATCGGGTGTTGCGCGCATTCTGGCGCAGGGTCTTCTCGTCGTCGCCGGCACATTGCTGTTGACGCTCTCGGCAAAGACCAGGCTGGTTCTGGGGCCGGTAGACATGTCGCTGCAGACGCTCGCCGTGCTCCTCATCGCCGCCAGCTTCGGCCTGCGGCTCGGGTTGGCTACGGTTCTTCTTTATCTCGCGGAAGGCGCCGCGGGACTGCCCGTCTTCCAGGCGACGCCGGAAAAGGGCATCGGTCTCGCCTACATGCTGGGCACCACTGGCGGATATCTCGCGGGCTTCGTGGCCATGACGGTCATTGTCGGCTATGCGGCGGACCGCGGTTGGGACCGCAACGTCTTCAAGCTTTTCGGCGCGATGCTTACGGCTGAAGTGGTGATGATGGCCCTCGGCTTTGCCTGGCTTGCGATGCTTATCGGGGCGGAAGGCGCCTGGACTTTCGGTGTGGTGCCTTTCGTGGTGCCGGATCTCGTCAAGGTGGCGCTCGCGGCCTGCCTGGTGCCGGCGGGCTGGAGCGTGATCAGGGGCCTGGGCCTTGCCCGGTCCTGATTGGCGCTTCCTGGCGCAGTCCGCTTGAACTGAAATGAAGGGCCGTGGGCGCAAAGCCCGTGGCCCTTTTGGATTGGAGGGTCAGGTTTGGCGGTTCTGGTAACAGGCGGGGCAGGTTACATCGGCAGCCACATGGTCTGGGAGCTGCTTGACCATGGCGAAACCGTGGTCGTGCTCGACCGGCTTTCCACCGGTTTCGACTGGGCCGTTCCGGACGCCGCCAAGCTCATCGTCGGCGATATCGGCGACCAGGCGCTCGTGGACGACATCCTGAGCCGCTATGACGTAGACGCCATCATCCATTTCGCCGGCTCCATCATCGTTCCCGAATCGGTGGCCGACCCGCTCGGCTACTATCTGAACAACACGGTGAAATCCCGCGCGCTGATCGAATGCGCAGTGCGCGGCGGCGTGAAACACTTCATCTTCTCCTCTACCGCCGCCGTTTACGGGACGCCGCGCGTGATTCCCGTGCCGGAGGGCGAGGCGCTGGAGCCCGAATCACCCTATGGCCGCTCGAAGCTGATGACGGAAATGATGCTTGCCGACGCGGCGGCGGCCCACGGCTTCACCTACGCGGCCTTGCGTTACTTCAACGTCGCGGGTGCGGACCCGAAGCAGCGCACCGGCCAGTCCACCCGGGGCGCCACGCATCTGATCAAGGTCGCCTGCGAGACGGCCACAGGCAAGCGGGCGCATATGGAAGTGTTTGGCACGGACTACGACACGCCCGACGGCACCTGCATCCGCGACTACATCCACGTCACGGACCTTGTGAACGCCCACTATCTCGCCCTGACGCATCTGCGCGGAGGAGGGGAAAGCCTCGTTGCGAATTGCGGCTATGGGCAGGGCTATTCGGTCCGCGAGGTGATCGAGGCGGTCAAGCGCGTTTCCGGCCAGGACTTCAAGGTGGTCGAGTCCGGCCGCCGGCCGGGAGACCCCGTTGCCATCGTGGCCAATCCCGATCGCTGCTTCAAGGTGCTGGGATGGCGGCCCGCTCACGCCGACCTGGAAGAGATCGTGCGCCACGCGCTTGCCTGGGAAGAGGTGCTGGTCCGGCGAAACCGCGTGTGACACCATGCAGGGCGGGTATCTAGGCAGTGGTTTCCCGCGCGCGGCCCGCATCAACCTCTATTGTTCAAGGGCGGTCCCTGGAGATGGGGTACTCTAGGTGCAACCCGTATCGACCGCAGAGGGCTGTGAACGGCTTTATTCTGCGTTGCGTCGTGGCAGCTGACTGTCTATATCGGGCGGCGTCGCTTGCAGGTCGGTTCGTTTCATAGCCCGGGCGATGGGGCGTAGCCAAGCGGTAAGGCAGCGGGTTTTGGTCCCGCGATCCCAGGTTCGAATCCTGGCGCCCCAGCCAGCTTATCTCCAAGTCCTTGATCTAGTTCCGCAATCCGTCAGCTGCGAATCCGATTCCGGGCCGTCTTGCGCGTTTGTGCACGCAACTGGGGCACAGGGCTGTGGCACATCGGGTGTACCCAGTCCTTCGAGTCGGGGCAGTCGGGGATGGCTAGACGACGCGAAGTCCAGAATCTCGTCCGCAGGGGAAACGTCTTCTACTGGCGGCCGCGCATCCCAAGGCGCTTCTCCAGAATCGCCCAGAGCCACCTTTCACTTTCTCTCCACCAGTCTTGCTATATGAGGGCAGGCTACATGGCCCGGCGGCTCAACATGCTGCTGCAAGAGATGAAGATGAAGCCTGCGGCGTCAACGTTGACCAGAGACCAGCTGGAGGCCTTGTTCCAGGCCGAGCTGGCCCGCATGACGGAGCACCTCGACGCGCTTCAGTTCGCTGGCAAGCGCGTCGGCGTGAACGCTCTGCATGACCTGCGTGCCGACCTCGAGGTCGGATGGGCCTACCGCCAGGCTTCTTGAGCCAGACAGCCATGGATCGGACCAGGACGTCGGGACGTACGCACGCGACGTCATCGAAGACATTGGCAAGCCGTGGCATCCTTCAATCGCCCTCTTTACGAAAAACTCCAAGTCCCAGCTCCTGATCGAGACCGACGAGTTCGCTGGCTACACGCTCCTTGAGCTGCCGACGTTCGATGAGGGAGCGGACGAAGCTGGTCTGCCTCCCTTAAATGCCCTCGAATCGGGTTAGAGTTTTCCGCGCCATTTCCTGGCTGGAAGAGGAGCGGAAGTGATGAAGGCATCGCAGTTCACGGACGCGCAGAAGGCGTTCATCATCAAGCAGGGTGAGGACGGGACGACGGTGGCGCAGATCTGCCGGAAGGCGGGGATCAGCCAGGCGACTACTTCAACTGGAAGAAGAAGTATTCCGGCATGATGCCGTCGGAGATGAAGCGGCTGCGCGAGCTTGAGCAGGAGAATGCCCGGCTGAAGAAGATCG
>NZ_JAODNV010000016.1 GCF_025398195.1 Chelativorans petroleitrophicus
GGTATTGCCGTTCCGTTTCGTCATGATGGCTCCTTAATCTCAAGAGGGGGAGCCTCCGGCAATCCCGGCGCGGTTCAGTCATTGGGTGCGATGTTTTCGGCCAAGTCAAGATCACCGGCGCGCAGGTTGAGCAGGCGCACATTGGTGTCGGTTATCGGCAGGTAGGTTACTCTGTCGAACGTGTACTCATCGGCGCGCCAATGGTCAGGAAACTTTTCAATGACCAGACGCTCTTGAGGGAGATATTCAGCAAGCTTGTAGGGTCCGGCGCAGACCGGCGCTTTCGCAAATTCCTCCGGGGTCACGGCTTCGGCAGCGGTCGGCGATACCATCATGCCTGCGCGGTCGGTCAGCTGAGTGAGCAAGGACACGGATGGCGCGGAAAGGATGAACTTGACCGTTAGGTCATCGATCACCTCAACCGTATCGATCACGGCCAACTCGGAAGCGCGGCGGGAACCGGGGAGCGTCCTGTAGCGTTCGATATTATACTTTACCGCTTCAGCGTCGAATGAGGTTCCGTCATGGAACACGACGCCGTCACGAAGCGACAAAGTCACTTCCGTCCCGTCGTCTGACCATTCCCATCCGGTCGCAAGCATCGGAACCAAGTTGCCCATTGGGTCGATATCGACAAGTTTGTCGCAAATGGATTGGAGCGAGACCCGGCCCACGAAAGTCGCGTTGGTCGCAGGATCGAGCGACCCTGGGTCGTCACGCATGCCGATGCGCAATTCGGTTTGAGCGTAACTGTTGCCGCTGGCGAGAACGCCCAGCAGCGCGACTGCAAGGGCGATGCGTTTCTTGGACATGAAGAGCTCCCTTTGAATGATCCGGCCACAGCCCTGCTGGACGCCGTTGCCGGTGCCAGTTGACTTGAAACCAATCTCATGATTGGTTGCAAACCAATTTGCTTAAGCATAAAAGCGAGCAACTTCGTCTCCGTCAATAGGCGGATTGCACTGGATTATCCAAACCACTTAGGTATTGGTTTGATCTTTATTCATCGCAGCACTTCAGATCGTCCGAAACGGAAACGCCGCTACAGTTTGTCATGGGTGGGGATTCAATTTGAGGTCGAAAGCCGCGGAGAATAGGGACGCGCTGCATGCTCGCATCCTGGATGCCCTGGAGTCCGGGGAGCTCGCAAAAGGAGGGAGGCTTTTTCCCGAGCGCGAATTGTGCACGCGCCTTGACGTCGGGCGATATGCCCTGCGCCGGGCGCTAAGCAAACTCGAAGCCGAAGGCGTCATTTGGCGCCGGCAGGGACAGGGAACTTTTCTTTCGGCCGTTTATCCTCCCATGGGAGAAAACTTCCTCCAGCAGACTTCGGATACGAGTCCGGCTGATATGATGGAAGTGCGGATCGAGTTTGAGCCGATTTTGGCGCGGCTCTGTGCCCTGCGAGCCTCTCGCGAGCAAATCCGGGACATCCGTGAAAAGGCGGCAATCGCGGCCCAAGCGGATACATCGCGTCGCTTCGAAAATTCGGATTTCGCCTTCCACCGCGCCGTTGCCCGAGGTACCAATAATGTTCTCTTGCTGGCAATGTACGATCTGGCGACCGCAACGCTGAGGAGGGCCGACTGGCGCGTTGCGCGGCAAAGCACGTTTTCCCATTCCCGCCGCAGCGAGGTTGCCAGAGAGCATGATGACATCGTGACCGCGATCGTGGAGCGCAATCCCCGCGCCGCCGAAGATGCCATGCGCAAACATCTGCAATCCGTTTACGACTATCTGCAACGCCAGCATATCTGATCGCCTTTATTCCAGACGATACGGAGGAAGCGAAGGGATAGCCGAGCTACGGTTCCGGACCGTCCGAGAGAAGGCACGGGCCGATGATTATCGTGGCGTTGGAATCAACCTGAGCAAGAACTGAACGGCATCGTTGGCCAGTACAGAGGGCCGGCCATTCAGCTCACCCTTACGGCAGCTGCAGATCGTAGACCCTGGCGATGTCGTCGAGCATAAGATTGGCCGCGATGACACCGCCAGCGGTGTTCCAAATCGCATCGTCCACGGGATAGACCTTGCCGGTCTTGACGGCCTCGAGGTTCTTCCACAGCGGCTCATCGGTCCACTCGGCGGCGCGCGCCTCAGCATCGCCGTCGCCGGTCTCGTAGACGAAGTAGAAGAGCCGGTCACCATCCATTTCCGGGATGCGCTCCTTGGTGACCTCGTCGGCAAAGGTGTCCTTGTCCTGGCTTGCGGGGCGCGCAAAGCCGATCTGGGACAGGATGATCCCCGCGAACGTATCCTTGTAGTAGATGCGGGTGCGGCCTGCCATGAAGCGGACGAGCGAGATTTTCTCCGCCTTGCGATCACCAAGCGCCTTCGAGAGCGCGGCAAGCTTGGCATCGAAACGGGCGAGCACGTTCTCGCCCTCGACCCTCTTTCCCACGGCCTCGGTATAGACCGCGAAATTGATCTTCCAGTCGCCGCGCAGCCGTTCGGAAAAGACCGTGGGCGCGATCGTCGAAAGCTGTTCGTAGATCTTCTCCTGGCGTGTCTTGTTGCCGATGATGAGGTCGGGCTGGAGCGCGGCAATCAGCTCGAGATTGACCGCGGACTCCTCGCCCACCACTTCGACGCCTTCCATCTGTTCCGCGATGTGGTCGTACCACGGGTCGCCGAGCCAGGACCGGACAGCCCCGACCGGCTTGATGCCGACCGCCAGAAGAGCCTCTGTGCCTTCGTTCGTCAGCACCACGACACGCTGCGGGTTTTCCGGCACTTCGGTGGTGCCCATGGCGTGGGTGATCTCAGCGGCTGAAAGAGCCATCGCGGAGGCAAGAAGAAGCGGCAGGGCGGCAAACGCGGAAAGAATGCGGCGTGGGAACATCTGGCACCTAACTTGACAACACCAGTCAAAATTGAGACAGCAACCAACACCAGAAGAAACAGGACTGTCAAGGTCGTCTTTTAGGAATCACTGGTGCTTGTAGCCCTGCCTGCCGGACAAGGAAGGCTGCCGCTCCTGTACGCGGCGCTCGGCCTGACGCTCTGCCTCATGCTGCTTGGCAGCCTACTGCTCGGCTACAGGATCTATTCACCTGCCGAGCTCTGGGATGCTCTGGCCGGCACGGGCGGCGAGGCGGGAACGGTCATCCGGGAATATCGCTTGCCGCGCGCCGTCGTCGCCCCGCTGGTGGGAGCGGCCCTCGGTGTCTCAGGCGTCCTCGTCCAGACGCTTTCGCGCAACCGCATCGCCTCACCCGACACGCTGGGGCTCAATGCCGGCGCCTCGCTCGCGGTCGTGGCGGCAAGCGCCGGTCTCGGGATCAGCTCGCTTGCCGGTCTTTCCCTCGCAGCAGCGGTCGGCGCATTTCTGACAAGCGTGCTCGTATTTGCGGTGGCGGCGACGGCGGGCGGGCTTTCGCCGCTCAGGATCGTGCTCGTCGGCGTCACCTTCGCCGGGCTCATGAACGCCCTTGTCGAGGTCGTGCTGACGGTGAACGAGGCAGAGCTGCAACAACTGCTGTTCTGGCTCGCAGGCGCCTTCGTCGATCGTCCGCTGAACCTGGTGGCGAGGAGCCTGCCGCTCCTGGCGATCGGTGGAGTCCTCGCGGCAATGCTCGCGCGGCCGCTCGACGCGCTGCAGACGGACGACACGACCGCGCAAAGCCTGGGTGCGCCGATCCGCCTTGTCCGCATCGCAAGCTTCATTGCCGTTTCGCTGCTTACCGGCGCCTCCGTCGCAATGGCAGGGCCCGTCGGCTTCGTCGGCCTCGTGGTGCCGCATGCCGCTCGCGTGCTCTCAGGCTCGCGCCACAGCCGGCAGATTCTCGTCGCAGCGTTGATCGGCGCGATCTACGCGACCGGCGCGGACATCCTTGCCCGCTTCGTGATCTTTCCGACCGAAGCACCGGTCGGTGCGATCACGGCGGTGGTGGGTGCGGCGCTTCTGCTGGTGCTGTTGCGGAGGCGTGCCGCATGAGCAGCGCCGCGCTCGGCATGTCCAGGGAAAGCTTCGCCCGGGACCGTGCAAGGGCGGTGATCGTGCTGCTTGCGCTGCTCGGCGCGGCGGCGGCTCTGCTGCTCGGCAGCACGGCATTCGGTTCGACCTGGATTCCTCTCGACAGGATTTTCGCCGTGCTGGTCGGGAGCGGAGAGCGCACCGATCAACTGATCGTCCTTCAGCTGCGTTTGCCACGCGTGCTATTGTCGGCCCTCGCGGGCGGTGCCATCGCGATCTCGGGCTACATGCTTCAGAAGGTGACGCGCAACGATCTCGCTTCGCCCAGCGTGCTGGGGGTCGTCGACGGCGCGGCCCTGGGAGTCGTCATCTTCCTGGCCTGCCTGTCGGATGAAAGCAACGCGCTCGTAACCAGCATCGCCTGGCAGCCGGTGGCTGCGGCGGCGGGAGCCGTTACGGCCGTCGTACTGGTCTTCGCGCTCAGCGGCAGCCAGGCATCCTCTGCTGTGCGCCTGCTCCTCTTCGGCATTGCAGTGGCTGCCGCAGCCAAAGCTGCCACGATGGTGCTGATGCTGATCGGCCCGATCTACCGCACCACGCAGGCCGCACGTTGGATTGCTGGCGCGGTCAATGAGACCAACTGGAACGAGGTGCAGCTCACCGCACTGCTCTTGGCGCCAGCGCTGCTTGCCGCGCTTTTACTCGCGCGGCAGTTGCCTCCGGCCGACCTCGACGAGATATCCGCCCGTTCGGTCGGCCTCAATCTTCCAGCCTTTCGGCCGCTGGTTTTCGCTCTGGCCGCCACGCTGACGGCGATCGCGGTCGCCTTCGCCGGCGGCGTCAGCTTTGTCGGGCTGCTCGCGCCGCACATGGCCCGTCTGCTGGTGGGCCGTTCGGTGTCGGCGGGTATCATTGCCAGCCTGCTTTGCGGCGCAGCCATGCTGATGGGCGCGGATCTGGTCGTCCGGGTGCTCTTTGCACCCACGGAAGTGCCTGCCGGCACGGTCACGGCAGTGATCGGCGCGCCTTACTTCCTCTACTTGCTTTTGCGGAAAGACCAAATTCATGGATAAGAGGGTCGCGTCGGAAAGCGGCGTAAGCGTCGAGACGCTTTCGGTTTCCTATGGAGCCCGAACCGCGGTGGATGCCGTTTCGCTCGCTATTCCGAAGGGCAAGATCACCGTCCTGGCAGGCCCCAACGGATGCGGCAAGTCGACCCTCCTGCGGGCGATCCGCCGGCTGCACCCCGCCAAGTCTGGCCGCGTGCTGCTCGACGGTTTGGAAACCGGCAGGCTGCGCGAGAAGGAAATTGCGCGGGAGATCGGCCTCCTCGGCCAGTCGCCATCTGCGCCGGAGGACATGCGGGTCGAGGAGCTGGTGCGCCTCGGCCGCTTTCCCCACCAGGCCATGATGCAGCCTTGGAGCGCTGAGGACGCGACCGCCATTGAGGACGCGATGTTCGGCACCGGCATCGGCCATCTGCGCGACAGGCGGCTCGGCTCACTTTCGGGCGGGCAGCTTCAGCGTGTCTGGATCGCCATGGTGCTGGCACAGGAAACCGACGTCATCTGCCTCGATGAGCCGGTGAACCATCTCGACATGGCTCACCAGATCGACTGCCTGGACCTTGTCAGCCGTCTGAACCGCGAGCGCGGGCGCACCGTCGTGCTCGTCCTGCACGACCTCAACCTCGCAGCCCGCTACGCCGATCTTCTGGTCTTCATGAAGGAGGGCCGGATCGTTGAAGCGGGCCTGCCGCGGGATCTCATGCGGGAGGATCTGATCGCCTCCGTCTTCGGAATCCAATGCCGGGTAATCGAAGATCCCGTACATGAGCGCCCCCTATGCATACCCATGCGCAACTCCTCTCCCCGCTTCCGCCCGGTCGAGTGAAGGCATCTCGCTAAAAATTCCGCCGTTTGCCTTCAAGCAAATCGAGGATAGTGTGTGCGGTATCGAGCACGTTGCTGCCGGGGCCGAAGACGGCAGCCACGCCGTGGTCGAGCAGAAACTGGCGGTCCTGCCTCGGGATCACGCCGCCGCAAACGACGATAATGTTTTCCGCTCCCTTGGTCTTCAGCGCCTCGATCAGGCTCGGCACCAATGTCTTGTGGCCGGCGGCGAGCGAGGAGACGCCCAACACATGCACCTTCGCGCGGACCGCCATTTCGGCGGCCTCCTCCGGCGTCTGGAAGAGCGGCCCGGCGAGCACCTCGAAGCCGATGTCGCCAAAGGCGGAGGCGATCACCTTGGCGCCCCGGTCGTGCCCATCCTGACCGAGCTTCGCCACCATCACCTTCGGCTTCTCGCCGATCCGGGATGAGAACTCCTTCAGCCGTGAGACGATCGTTTCGTATTCCGGCTCATCCTTGTAGGCAGCGCCGTAGACCGCTTCCACCACTTCCGGAACCGCATCGTATTCGCGGAAGGCGCGGCGCAGGGCATCGGAGATCTCGCCCACCGTGGCTCGGGCGCGGGACGCCTCGACCGCCGCTTCCAGTATGTTGCCCTCGCCGGAGCGCGCGACCTTCTCCAGCGCCTCCAGCGCGGCCTCCAAGCGCTTGGGATCGCGCTGCCGCTTCACCGTCTCGATGCGGGCGATCTGCGCGTTGCGCACCGCGGTGTTGTCGATGCTGAGGATGTCGATCTCGTCCTCGTTCTCGAGCCTGTATTTGTTGACACCGACGATCACCGTCTCGCCGCGATCCACCGCCGCCTGTTTCCTGATCGTCGCTTCCTCGATCATGCGCTTGGGCAGACCTTCGGCCACGGCCTTCGTCATCCCGCCCATGGCCTCGATCTCTTCCATCAGCGCCCAGGCCTTCTCGGCCAGCTCATGGGTGAGGCGCTCCACATAGTAGGAGCCGGCGAGCGGATCGACGACCTTCGTCACTCCGGTCTCATGCTGCAGGATGAGCTGCGTGTTGCGGGCGATACGCGCGGAAAATTCCGTCGGCAGCGCGATCGCCTCGTCGAAGGAGTTGGTATGGAGCGACTGCGTTCCGCCCAGCACGGCGGCGAGCGCCTCATAGGCCGTGCGTACGATGTTGTTGTAGGGGTCCTGCTCCTGCAGCGACACGCCCGAGGTCTGGCAGTGCGTGCGCAGCATCATGGAGCGCGGGTCCTTCGGGTTGAATTCCTTCATGACGCGCGACCACAGGAGCCGCGCGGCGCGCAGCTTCGCCGCCTCCATGAAGAAGTTCATGCCGATGGCGAAGAAGAAGGAAAGACGGCCGGCGAAGGCGTCCACGTCCAGCCCCTTCCTCAGGGCCGCGCGCACATATTCGCGCCCATCGGCGAGCGTGAAGGCGAGCTCCTGAACCAGCGTCGCCCCCGCCTCCTGCATGTGATAGCCGGAGATCGAGATGGAGTTGAACTTCGGCATCTCCCGCGCCGTATATTCGATGATGTCGGCAACGATCCGCATCGAGGGCTCAGGCGGGTAGATGTAGGTGTTGCGAACCATGAACTCCTTCAGGATGTCGTTCTGGATGGTCCCGGAGAGCTTCCCGCGCGGCACACCCTGTTCCTCGCCCGCGACGATGAAATTGGCGAGAATCGGGATCACGGCCCCGTTCATAGTCATCGACACGGAGACTTTCTCCAGCGGAATGCCGTCGAAGAGGATCTTCATGTCCTCCACGGAGTCGATGGCAACGCCCGCCTTGCCGACATCCCCCTCCACCCGCGGATGATCGCTGTCATAGCCGCGATGGGTGGCAAGGTCGAAGGCGACGGACACGCCCTGCTGCCCGGCGGCCAGCGCCTTGCGGTAGAAGGCGTTCGATTCTTCGGCCGTCGAGAAGCCGGCATATTGGCGGATTGTCCAGGGCCGGCCGGCATACATGGTAGCGCGCGGTCCGCGCACGAAGGGCTCGAAGCCCGGCAGGCTGCCGAGATGCGGGACGCCCGCGACGTCCTCCTCGGTGTAAAGCGGCTTGACCTTGATGCCTTCCGGCGTGTGCCAGGTGAGCGTTTCGAGGTCCGCCTTGATCTCCTTCTCGGCGAGCGCGCGCCACTGGTCGAGCTTGGACTGGGTCATGAGAGGCTCCTGCAGAAGGGCGCCTTATCCTCCCCCTCGTGAGTAGAGCAGTCGTATGTGGCGAATCTCCCCGCGCCGCCTCCCCCTCGATAAGCTAGGGGCAGGCATCTCTCCCACACACTGCAGGGGGGAGGAAACACGGCGCTCGAGCCCAGCCCTTCCTCTGCCCCATTTAGTGGGGGAGAGGCGTCGAGGCGAAGCCGAGACGGAGAGGGGATGAACGGGCGGCTGCAGCCATACGCAATCGCCCTGCACTTGCGGAGAGGATGACAGCGAAGCGACGGGGTGGGGATTGAGGCGGCACGGGTTTTCACACCCTCACCCCGGACCTTCGGTCCAACCCTCCCTACAAGGGGAAGGGTGAAAGCATACCCCACCATCACTCAAACTCCATGATCAGCTCGTCCACGGCGAGGCTCGCCCCGGCGCAGGCGGCGATGCGCTTCACCACGCCCCGGCGTTCGGCGCGCAACGTGTTTTCCATTTTCATGGCCTCCACGATGGCGAGCGCCTGCCCCGCTTCCACCGCGTCACCCTCCGCAACCATGACGGAGGTGATCACGCCCGGCATGGGGCAGAGCAGCATCTTGGACATGTCCGGCGGTCGCTTCTCCGGCATCAGCCGGGCGAGCTCCGCCACGCGCGGCGTGCGCACCCGCGCCACCACGTCGATGCCGCGCCAGCGCAGCCGCCAGCCGGAGCCCGCCGCACTGGTCTTCACCCCCATGCTTTCGCCATTGAGCGTGAAGACCGCATGAGTGCGCCCCGGCAGCCAGTCGCCCGAAACCGTCACGACATCCTTGCCGAAGCGGATGGTGGCCTTTTCCGTCTCGCTGTCGATGGTAAGCGCCAGTTCCTTGCGACCGAGCGTCACGATCCAATCCTTGCCCACCGTGCGCCTATGATTGTCCATCGCCCCGGAAATGAGCACGGCCCGCTTTTGCGCGCGCAGGTTCATCAGCGCGGCGACGGCTGCGAGAGCCTTCGCTTCCGCCTCGTCCGGCTCCACGCCCGAGAAGCCGTCCGGAAACTCCTCCGCAATGTAGGCAGTCGTCAGGCGGCCGCTCCTGAAGCGCTCCTGCCGCATCACGGCCGACAGGAAAGGCAGATTGTGGCCGATGCCCTCCACCTCGAAATCGTCGAGCGCCCGCGCCATAGCGTTCACGGCCGCCTGCCGGTCTGGCGCCCAGGTGCAGAGCTTGGCGATCATTGGATCGTAGTACATGGAAATCTCGCCGCCCTCGCAAACGCCCGTGTCGTTGCGCACGATCGTGCCATCCGGCTGCGCGCCCTCCTGCGGCGGGCGGTAGCGCGTCAGCCTGCCGGTCGAGGGCAGGAAATTGCGGTAAGGATCTTCCGCATAGAGCCGGCTCTCGATGGCCCAGCCGTCGAGCTTCACGTCTTCCTGTGAAATGCGCAGCTTCTCGCCGGCGGCGATGCGAATCATCTCCTCCACGAGGTCGAGGCCGGTGACGAGCTCCGTCACCGGATGCTCCACCTGCAGGCGCGTGTTCATTTCCAGGAAGTAGAAATTGCGGTCCTTATCGACGATGAACTCCACCGTGCCCGCGGAAAAATAGCCGACGGCCCTGGCGAGCGCGACGGCCTGAGCGCTCATGGCCTGCCGCGTTTCCTCATCGAGGAAGGGCGACGGCGCCTCCTCGATGATCTTCTGGTTGCGGCGTTGGATCGAGCATTCCCGCTCGCCGAGATGGATCACGTTGCCGTGCCTGTCGCCCAGCACCTGAATCTCGATGTGGCGAGGCTCGGTGACGAATTTCTCGATAAAAATGCGGTCGTCACCGAAGGAGGATTTCGCCTCGTTTTTCGAAGCCTGAAAACCCTCGCGCACCTCACCGTCGCTGAAGGCGATGCGCATGCCCTTGCCGCCGCCGCCGGCCGACGCCTTGATCATCACCGGATAGCCGATGGAACGCGCGATCCTCACAGCCTCATCGGCCGTCCCGATCAGGCCCATATGGCCTGGGACGGTGGAGACCCCTGCCCCGGCGGCGATCTTCTTCGAGGTGATCTTGTCTCCCATCGCCTCGATGGCAGCGGGCGGCGGGCCGATAAAGGTGACACCCTCCCGTTCCAGCGCTTCCGCGAAGGCCGCGTTTTCCGAGAGGAAGCCGTAGCCCGGATGCACGGCATCCGCGCCGCTCCGCCTCACCGCCTCCATTATCCGGGACATGTCGATATAGGACTGGCTGGAAGGAGGCGGCCCGATATGGACCGCCTCGTCCGCCATCCTCACATGCAGCGCCTCGCGATCCGCGTCGGAATAGACGGCCACAGTGGCAATACCGAGCTTCTTCGCCGTCCGGATGACGCGGCAGGCAATTTCCCCGCGATTGGCGATGAGGATCTTCTTGAACATCACTGCTGTGAAAGCTTGTCCTGCGTCTTCATCTCGAAATCGGACGCATCGTGACGCTCGCGCAGCTGCGTGGCCGGATCGCCGGAGGTTTTGTTGACCATGGCCCCGCGCTTCACCGCCGGGCGCGCGCCGATCTGCTTCGCCCAGCGCACGACATGGGTGTATTCATGCGTGCTCAGGAATTCGCCCGCGTTCGGATAGGACTCGTTGAGCGACAGCCGCCCGTACCAGGGCCAGATCGCCATGTCGGCGATCGTGTATTCGCTTCCGGCCATGAACTCGTTCTGCGCCAGATGCCGGTCGAGCACATCCATCTGCCGCTTCACCTCCATGGCGTAGCGGTTGATGGCGTATTCGATCTTCATGGGTGCGTAGGTGTAGAAATGGCCGAAGCCGCCGCCGAGATACGGCGCCGAACCCATCTGCCAGAACAGCCAGTTAAGCGCCTCGGTACGCCGCCGGATATCAGCCGGCAGGAAAGCACCGAATTTCTCGGCAAGATAGAGCAGGATCGAGCCGGACTCGAAAATGCGAATGGGTTCGCCGCCGCCCTTCGGCGCGCGGTCTAGCATGGCCGGGATCTTGGAATTCGGGTTCACCTTCACGAAGCCGGAGCCGAACTGCTCCCCTTCGCCGATGCGGATCAGCCAGGCGTCATACTCCGCGTCCGCGTGGCCCGCCGCAAGCAGCTCTTCCAGCATGATCGTGACCTTGACCCCATTGGGCGTAGCCAGCGAGTAGAGCTGCAGCGGATGCTTGCCCACCGGCAGTTCCTTCTCATGCGTCGGCCCGGCAACCGGCCTGTTGATCGAGGCGAATTCGCCGCCCGACGGCACCTCCCATGTCCAGACTTTCGGTGGCACGTAGCCGGCGGGGAAGTTCTTCTCGGGAGGGAATTTCTCGTCGCTGTCGCTCATTATGACCTCTATAACGGCATCGTGTCGTGTTTCTTCCAGGGCGACTCGGCGCGCTTGTTCCTCAGCATGGCAAAGGCGCGCGCGATGCGCCGGCGGGAAGAATGGGTCATGATCACCTCATCGATAAAGCCCCTCTCGGCAGCAACGAACGGATTGGCAAAACGCTCCTCATATTCCCTGGTGCGGCTGGCAATCTTTTCTGCGTCCTCCAATTCCGACCGGTAGAGGATTTCCGCCGCGCCTTTCGCTCCCATCACCGCGATCTCCGCGGACGGCCAGGCATAGTTGATGTCGGCGCCGATGTGCTTGGAAGCCATCACGTCATAGGCCCCGCCATAGGCCTTGCGCGTGATCAGCGTCACCATCGGTACGGTCGCCTGGGCGTAGGCGAAGAGCAGCTTGGCGCCGTGCTTGATGACGCCGCCATGCTCCTGCGCCGTGCCGGGCAGGAAGCCGGGCACGTCTACGAGGGTGAGAATAGGGATGTTGAAGGCGTCACAGAAGCGGACGAAACGCGCGCCCTTGCGCGAGGAATCGATATCGAGGCAACCGGCAAGCACCATGGGCTGGTTGGCAACCACGCCCACTGTCTGCCCCTCGATGCGGATGAAGCCGGTGATGATGTTGCGGGCGAAAGCCTCCTGGATCTCGAAGAAATCGCCCTCGTCCGCCACGGCGAGTATCAGTTCCTTCATGTCGTAGGGCTTGTTGGGGCTGTCGGGGATGAGCGTATCAAGTGCCATCTCGAGCCGCGCCGGGTCGTCATAGAAGGGCCGCACCGGCGGCTTCTCCCGGTTGTTGAGCGGCAGGAAGTCGAAGAGCCGCCGCACTCCCTCCAGCGCCTCGACATCATTGTCGAAGGCGCCGTCGGCCACGGACGATTTCTGCGTGTGCGTCTGCGCGCCTCCCAACTCCTCGGCGGTGACGATCTCGTTGGTGACGGTCTTAACTACGTCGGGGCCGGTCACGAACATGTAGGAAGAATCGCGAACCATGAAGATGAAATCCGTCATGGCGGGGGAATAGACGGCGCCGCCCGCACAGGGGCCCATGATGACGGAGATTTGCGGGACCACGCCGGACGCATCCACATTGCGCTTGAAGACCTCGGCATAGCCCGCCAGCGAGGCGACGCCCTCCTGGATGCGCGCGCCGCCCGAATCGTTGAGCCCGATCACCGGCGCCCCGTTTCTCACGGCCATGTCCATGATCTTGCAGATCTTCTGCGCGTGCGTCTCCGACAGGGAGCCGCCCAGAACCGTGAAATCCTGGCTGAAGACGTAAACGAGGCGGCCATTGATTGTGCCCCAGCCCGTCACCACGCCATCGCCGGCAATCTTCTTTTCCGCCATGCCGAAGTCCGTCGCCCGGTGGGTGACGAACATGTCGAACTCCTCGAACGAGCCTTCGTCGAGGAGCACTTCGATGCGCTCGCGCGCCGTCAGCTTCCCTTTGGCGTGCTGGGCCTCGATGCGCTTCCTGCCGCCGCCGAGACGGGCCTCATTGCGCCTCGCCTCGAGCTGATCGAGCACCTGACGCATCAAAAACCCGCCTTCGATGCCGCCGCCGCAAGCGCAGCAAGGAGGGCTGAAGGCGAGCCTGTACGCGCCGCCGCATCCCGCTGCACCCTCGAAGCGCGCCCTACGGTTTCCAAAAACGTCACCATACCCTCCCGGCAAAACGGACTTCGGGACTATAGAACAACGGCATAGGCGGCAAAACCGTTGAAAATGCGCAAAAGCATATTGTACGAATATGCAAACAGCGAATTGCGAAATTGCGAATGGCGCGCGGGAAACTCTATATCGGCCGCAAGGTTCGCGAACTACGAGGCAAGGCGACACAGGCGGCCTTTGCCGAACGGCTCGGCATTTCCACGAGCTATCTCAATCAGATCGAAAACAACCAGCGCCCGGTCTCGGCCGCCGTGCTTCTGTCGCTCGCGGAGAAGTTTCAGATCGATATCGGGTCGATCTCGGGAGGAGACAGCGACCGGCTGCTTTCGGCGCTTGCGGAGGTGATGACCGATCCGCTGTTCGAGGGTCACGCGCCGGGCCTCCAGGAATTGAAGCTCGTAGTGCAGAACGCTCCGGGCCTCGCCCATGCGCTGATCCGCTGCCACCAGGCGTACCGGCGCAACAGCGAGCAGCTTGCCAGTTTCGACGACCAGCTCGGACGTGCGAACACGTTCTCCGAGCCTACAGCTTATGACGAGGTCCGCGACTTCTTTCACTTCGTCGACAACTACGTGCACGATCTCGATGTCGCGGCGGAGCATCTGGCCAGAAAGCTCGGCATCCCGGAACGCGATGCCGGAGGCGCTCTCACCGAATATCTTGAAGCCGTCCACGGCGTGCGCGTGATGCGCGCGGCGCCGGAAGAGCAGTTCCTGCGGCGCTATGATGCGGCTTCACGGGCGCTGTTCCTTAATCCCTACTCGCCGGCCCCCACAAGAACCTTCCAAATGGCGTTCCAGATCGCGGCGCTGGAGCAGCAGGATCTGATGAACGGCATCACAGAAAAGGCCGACTTCCGCTCGGCCGAGGCGGCCGACATCTGCCGGATCGGACTGCAGAATTATTTCGCGGGTGCCCTGATCCTGCCGTACCAGACCTTCACGACGACCGCCAAGGAGCTGCGCCACGACCTCGAACTGCTCGCGGCGCGCTTCGGCGCGAGCCTGGAACAGGTAGCTCACCGCCTGTCGACCCTTCAGCGGCCGGGAATGAAAGGCATTCCGGTGTTCTTCGCCACCGTGGACCGCGCCGGAAACATCACCAAGCGGCACAGCGCCGCGAAGCTGCAGTTCGCCCGGTTCGGTTCGGCGTGCCCTCTCTGGAACGTCCATCAGGCCTTCGAAGCACCCGGCAGGATGGTTCGGCAACTGGCTGAAACGCCGGACGGCGTTCGCTATCTTTCGGTTGCGACCGAAGTCATCAAGAGCGGCGGAGGATACCGGGCGCCGCACCGCCGCTATGCCATCGCTCTCGGCTGCGAAATCTCATACGCTGAATATTTCGTCTATGCCGACGGCCTCGACCTGACCAACCGCGCAGCGTTTGACCCGATCGGCATCTCCTGTCGGATTTGCGAACGCATCAACTGTCATCAAAGAGCGGTGCCTCCGCTGAAGGCAAGGCTGAAGGTCGATCCCAACTTCCGCGCGGCATTGCCCTATTCCATCGAGTAATGGACATGCCGATGGAAACCGCACCGCCCCGGCATCTCACTCCCCGCAGAAGACCGCGTCAGGCCCGCGCCACAGCCACGCTGGATGCGATCTTCGAGGCAACCATCCAGGTGCTAATTGCCGTCGGGCCCAACCGACTGACGACGACCCGTGTAGCGGAACGGGCGGGCGTTTCCGTCGGCACCATGTATCAGTATTTTCCCCACAAGCAGGCGCTCTTCTACGCCCTGAACGAGCGCTATCTGGATGCGCTCGCAGAAAGGGTCGAAGGCACCTGCCGGGCGATGCAAGGAGCGCCGATCGGCCAGATGGTCGAGGCGCTCGTGGCCACCTACTGGAGCGCGAAGACGGAGCGGCCCGAGGTGACCCGCGCGCTCTACCGGTCCGTTGTCGAGCTGGACAACGGGGCGCTGATCGACGCCTTCGCCCGTCGCGTCGACAGGGCCACCGCCGAGATGTTCGCCAGCGCGCCGGACGCCACCTTCGCCGACCTGCAGACCGTGAACCTGACGCTGCTTGCATCGATCTTCGGGACGGTCCGCAGCGCATTCGAGCGTAACCTGCCTGAACTGCAGGGCGAAGCGGTAAAGAGACAGCTCATCACCATGTGCCGCGCCTATATGGAGACGGTCAAACTGCCTTCGCATGAGAGTGAGGCGGCGAAGAAGAACCCATCGCCCGGGCAGGAAGCAGCGCTGGCAGGCATCGGGAAAAGCTGAATCCCTGCCCTGCGATCAGTTTCCTGTAAACCAGAAAGATCAGTCAGTACAACTCTTTAGGCCAGCCATGATGGCGAAAGCTGGATGCGAATCCCGCAACCGAAACATCCTTCATATATTCGCCCCGACTTCAGACCAGCAGAAGGGGCAGTCATGGCCGACACGACACGCATTGCACTCGTCACCGGGGCGAACAAAGGCATTGGATTCGAGATCGCCAGGCAGCTTGGAGAGACCGGAGTCACGGTCATGCTCGGCACCCGCGATCCCGGGCGAGCGGAGGCGGCGCTGGCCGAGTTGAGGCGGACCGGCGGGGCATTCGAAAGCGTCCGCATCGACGACCGATGAGGAGAGCATCACCGAAGCTACAAGGCACATCGAAGAAAAACATGGCCGGCTGGACATTCTGGTCAACAATGCCGGCATTGTCGATGCCGACGACGGCCCTGCGGGAAAAGCTTCCATCGCCGCCATCCAGCGCATCATGGAGACGAACTTCATCGGCGCAGTCGCGGTGACGCAGGCCATGCTGCCGCTGCTCAAGAAATCCAAGGCGGCGCGGATCGTCAACCTCTCGAGCACGCTCGGATCGCTGTGGAGCAACAGCGACCCGGCCTCGCCGTACTATTCGCAGCGTCTGCTCGGCTACAACGCGTCCAAAGCCGCGCTCAACATGCTCACCGCTCAACTCAATGCGGAGCTGCGGGGCACGTCCATCGCCGTCAACTCCGTGAGCCCCGGCTTCGTAAAGACCGATCTTACCGACCACAGGGGTTTCATGACGCCCGCCGAGGGGGCGAGGCTACCGGTCCAATACGCGCTGCTTGAGGACGGCGCGGTTTCCGGAAAGTTCGTCGGGCCGGACGGGGAAACCCCGTGGTGATTTAGAAGCCCCGGCGGGCCGCTATGCGGGCAGGCCCGCCACCATGAAGAACAGCTCGGCCGAGGTCTTGGCTCCCACTTTCGCCATCATGCGGGAGCGATGGGCCTCGATCGTGCGGTGCGAAATTCCAAGCCGCTGGCCGATCTGCTTGTTGGTGAGCCCCTCGACGATCAGCATCGCGATCTGACGCTCGCGGCGCGTGAGATTGACCACCGGGCGCTGATGGGACAGGTCGACAAAAGACCAGACGCAATGGGCGAAGGGATCTTCCTTCGTCGTCGCCGTGCCGTGCACCTGGCACCAGAACTGGGTGCCGTCGCGGCGCTTCATGATGCGGTTGTCGCTGTAGTGCTGGGTCTCCTTCATCTGCACCCAGCCGCGATTGCCGATATCGATGAATTCCTGGGTCGAGGGATAGAGCAGAGCCAGAGACTTCCCTTCCAGTTCCTCAGGCGTGTAGCCGAACATCTGGGCAAAACGAGGCGAGCACTTCTCGATGAGCCGGTAGCGCGTGGCCACCAGGCCGATCGGCGCGTGCTCGACAATGAAATCCGAGGTCCCGTCCATTGTTCGCCAGTGCAGGAATAGCGTGCTCGCACTAATAGCGATTTTAGGTCACGTGTGCAAATTTTAGCATCATTCCAGGGAGGTATAAGAGCGAGCATGGCTGAGACGACCATTGCCGTCATCGGCACCACGGGCCGCACCGGCCGCCCCCTCGTTGCCGCGCTGGAAAGGCGCGGCGCGCATGTCCGCGTTCTCTCACGCAAGCCGCAGAAACCGGACCTTTTTCCCGGCACCGTCGAATGGCGCCTCGGCGATCTCATGGACATCGGTTCCTTGATAGAAGCGTTCCGGAGCGCGAACGCGATCCACTACATTCCGCCTTCGCTCGACAAGCGCGACCCGGATTACATGGGCAACATCATCGCGGCGGCGGAGCGCGCTGGCGTTTCGCGGCTGGTCTATCATTCGGTCCTGCACCCGAATACGCCGGAGATGCCCCATCATATCCGCAAAGCGGGGTGCGAGCGGCTCCTGCGCCACTCGCCGCTCAGCTGGACCGTGATCCAGCCCGCCATGTATGTGCAGACGATGCTGGGCTATCTGGACGCCGCTGAAGGCGTGCTTGCTCCGCCCTTCGACACTGCCCGGCAATTCACGCTGATCCATGAGCAGGACCTCGCGGAAGCGGCCGCCATCATCCACACCACTAGGGGTCATGACTTCGCGACCTACGAACTGGCGGGCGCCGAGCGGCTCGATTCCATGGCGATGGCGGAGATGCTGGGCACCATTCTCGGCCGGCCCGTCACGGCCCGCAAGGCCGACGCGGAAGCCTATGTCGCCCGCTTTGCGGAAAAGCGCGGGTTGACGCCGGAGCAGGCGCGCGAACGCCGGCTGATGTTCGACTATTACGACCGGCACGGGCTTGTGGGGAACCCCAACGTGCTGCGCATGATCCTCGGACGCGAACCCGCCAGTTTCATGGAAGCCGCGCGACACAGCCTGCCTGGCGAACAGAACGGGCCGGCGGCCCGAACCGGAAATGAGGGACGCCAATGATGAGTGAAAAGAAGCCTAAGTCCCTGCAGGACCTATTGGACGCCACGCCCGATCTCGTCAGCTACTTCTATAACGATACCCATTCGCCGCACGCCATGGCGACACCGGGCGCGGCACCGCTTCCGCCGGAATTCACCAACTGGCGGGACGAACAGCGCGCCTGGCGGGAATCGGTGCTGCTGTTCGATCAATCCTACCACATGCCGGAAACCTTCCTGCGCGGCCCGGATGCGCAGAAGCTCCTAAGCGACCTTGGCATCAACAGCTTCGAGAACTTCACCCCCCTGCGCGCAAAGCAGTATTTCTGCTGCAACCACCGAGGCTATGTCATCGGCGAATGCGTGCTGCAGCTTCTGGACGACGGCACCTACGAGCTGATCAGCGGAACTTATGTGCAGAACTGGGTCGAATACAACGCCAGGGCTGGCGGTTATGACGTGACCTTGGAGCGCGACCCTCCCTTTGCGGAAAATCCGCGGGGCCGCCGCATGTACCACCTGCAGCTCGAAGGCCCCTTTGCCCGGGATGTCTTCGCCGAAGCCATCGAGGGCGAGATGCCGGACATCCCCTTCTTCCGCATGGCGAAGGTAAAGATCGCCGGCAGCGACGTCTATGTGCTGCGGCACGGCATGGCGGGGCATTTGGGGGTTGAACTCTCCGGGCCTTTTGCCGAGCTCGACCGGGTCCGTATGCGCCTGCTCGAGGTCGGCGCAAAATACGGCATCAGGCGGTCCGGCACCAAGGCGCAGTATAGCGCTTTGGGTGAATCCGGCTGGTTCGGTTATCCCGTGCCGGCGGTCTATACAGACCCTGAGCTTGCCGATTACCGCAAGTGGCTGCCAGCGGATTCCTGGGAAGGAAGGACGCAGCTCGGCGGCAGCCTCGTCCTGCCTAGCATCGAGCAGTACTACGTGACGCCCTGGGATTTGGGTGCCGACAAACTGCTCAAGTTCGACCACGATTTCATCGGCCGCGAAGCGCTTCAGGAGATGGCCAAGCGGACGGACCACCGCAAGAAGGTAACGCTTGTCTGGAACGAGGAGGACGTTGCCCGGGTCTACGCTTCGCTGATGGGGCCGGACCTGCCCTTCAAATACATGGAGCTGCCGAAGTCTTCCTACAGTTTCCATCAGCATGACGAGGTGCGCAACGAACGCGGCGACATCGTCGGCTTCTCCAAATTCGTGGGCTACACGGTGAACGAGGCGAAGTTCCTCTCCATCGCCATCGTGGCGCCCGAGGCCGCCGCCCCCGGCACCCAAGTCATCCTGACCTGGGGCGAGCCCAATGGAGGATCGCGGAAGCCGATGGTCGAGCGCCATCGCCAGACCACCATCCGCGCGACAGTGGCACCCAATCCTTACGCCAAAGCGGCCCAGCAGCAGAAGAACGCCGCCCTCATGAAGGCGGCGGCCGTCTGAATTCAAAGAGCGAGGAAGATTATGAGGCTCGTAACGTTCCAGGAGATCGGCAGCTCGGAGGCCCGCCTCGGCGCGCTCTCTCCTGCCGACAAGGTGATCGACCTGCAGGAGCGCCACCGTGCGCTCTTCGGAGGCTCGCTGAGCGAGCTTGCATCGATGCTCGCCCTGATCGAAGGCGGGCCCGCCGTGCTTGATCTCGCGCGCTCGCTCGCGGCAAGCGAAGGCGAGGAGCTTTCTATCGGCAAGGATGTGCGGCTGCTTGCCCCGATCCCTCTGCCGCCGCAGATCCGCGACAGCATGAACTTCCTTGGCCACCTCGTGAACGCCATAGACGGCCGCAACAGGCGCAACGGCGTCACCGAGCGGACGAAAGCGCAGTAGGAGAGAATCGAGACCTTCCTGCGCCGGCCCTCCTGGTACAAGTGCAACCGTTTCTCGGTGGCTGGTCCCGACGTGGAGGTTACGTGGCCGCACTATTCCAACTATGTCGACTACGAGCATGAGCTTGCCTGCGTGCTGTGGAAGGGCGGCAAGAACATTCCGGTGGAGGAAGCCGAAAACCACATCTTCGGCTACATGAACTTCAACGATCTTTCCGCGCGCGACGTGCAGCCCGATGAGATGGCCATGTGTGGCCCCACCAAGAGCAAGGATTTCGACGACGGGAACGTGTTCGGCCCGTGGATTCTCACGGCCGACGAGTTCGACCCGAAAACCGCGCGGATGCGCTCCTGGGTGAATGGCGAGCTCATCAACGAAGGGCGGATGGCCGACATGCACTACAGCTTCCCCCAGGTGATCTCCTATATGTCCCAGGACGAAACGCTCTATCCGGGCGAGATCATCGGTTCCGGAACGGTGGCGGGCGGCTGCCGGCTGGAGTTCGGCGAGCAGCTCAACTTCGGCGACACGGTGGAGATCGAGACGGACGGTCTCGGCCGGCTGAAGGTCAGGATCGCCGAGCGTTAGCCCTTTCCGCCCAGAAGCTTCCAGACCCAGCGGCTCGGCCGCACGATAGCCGCGGTCTTCATCGCCGCGCGGCTGCAAGGCCCGCCTGAGGCGGGTTGCCCGGTTGCGTTCGGGGCGGGCGCACGTTCTCCCGTCTCAATCTCTTTCCTCCAGGAGGAAACAGGTGACGACTCCGCTTATCCATCCCGGCTGGGCGCCTCCTGCGGCCAATATGCTCAGCGGCTATTCGCTCGAGATGACGGCGAAGGACATCGATTCGCTTCGCGCGGCAGCACCCGCCATCAGGCCCGGCGCATCGGTCTCCATCGCCTTCCTGCCAAACGAGACTCTTGCCGCGCGCGTGGCCGCGGCGAAGGCCATACGCGAGCTCGGATTCGAGCCAATGCCGCATTTTGCGGCGAGGCGGTTCCGCTCGCCGGCGGAGTTTGAGGACTATCTTGCGGCAGCCGTGGCTGAGGCGGGCGTGCGGCGCTGTTTCGTGATCGCCGGTGATCCGGCAAACCCGCAGGGGCCCTTCGAGAACAGCATGGCGCTGATTGAGACCGGGGCGTTCGAGCGGTACGGAATTGCCGGCCTTGGCGTCGGCGGCCACCCCGAAGGTCATCCCAGGATGACCAAGGAGCAGAGCTTTGCGGTGCTTCAGGCCAAGTGCGCCGAAATCGTCCGTCGCGGCATGGCACCGTTGGTGGTGACCCAGTTCGCCTTCGATGCAGACCGCGTCCTTGCTTGGCTCAAGGCGCTGCGGGCGCGGAGGCTCGACGTGCCCGTGCGGATCGGAATACCAGGGCCGGCCGGCGTCAGCACACTCCTGCGTTTTGCCGCCCGCTGCGGCGTAGGCGCGTCTAAGACGGTGCTTGCGAAATACGGGATCTCGGTGGGCAAGCTTTTCGGCCCGGCGGGCCCTGACAAGCTTGTCGAGGCACTGGACCGCGGACTCGGCCCCGAACACGGGCCGGTGCGCCTTCACTTTTACCCGTTCGGCGGCTTAGAGAAGACCGTCGAGTGGATCAATAGATTCGATCGGGCACACCCATCGCGCATATCGGAAAGGGAAAATTGACGTGAGCAATTCGTATATCCTGCGTGTCGAGGCAAAGGACCGGCCGGGGCTGGTCGCCCGCGTCGCCGGTTTCATCGCCGGGCGGGGCGGCAACATCGTCGATGCCCAGCAGTTCGACGATGGTCTCAACGACCGCTTCTTCATGCGCGTGGCCTTCAGGGCAGCCGAGGACGACACGCTCGAGCGGTTCCGCGGTGCCTTCGCTCCTGTCGGCGAAGAACTCCGGCTCACCTGGTCCGTCCGAGACCAGCACCACCGAAGCAAAGTGCTGCTGATGGTCTCCAAATGGGATCACTGCCTCGGCGATCTGCTCTACCGTCACCGGATCGGCGAATTGCCGATGGAGGTGGTGGGCATCGCCTCCAACCATCCGAGAGAAGCGCTCGTCACCTATCTGCCGGAAGAGATTCCTTTCCACTATCTGCCGGTAACGCCCGAAACACGGCCGGCTCAGGAAGCGCAGATCAAGCAGCTCGTGGAGGAAACGGGGACCGAGCTCGTCGTTCTGGCCCGCTATATGCAGATACTGTCGGACGATCTTGCCGCGTTCCTATCGGGGCGCTGCATCAACATCCATCACAGCTTCTTGCCGGGCTTCAAGGGGGCGAAACCCTACCACCAGGCGCATGAGCGCGGCGTGAAGATGATTGGGGCGACCGCGCACTACGTTACCCGCGATCTCGACGAAGGCCCGATCATTCACCAGGACGTGGAAGCGATCAGCCACGCCGACACGCCGGACGAACTCATCCGCAAGGGGCGCGACATAGAGCGCCGTGTGCTGGCCGAAGCGGTTCGCCTGCATCTTGAAGGCCGCGTCTTCCTCAATGGAACGCGGACCGTGGTTTTCAGGGGTTAGAAGGCCGCAGCGGCGGCGCATAGCAGCAAGCAACGAGGCTGAGGCGACAGCGCAGCGCCGCAGCCTCTCTTCTCCAGCTTTGTACCCAGGCCGGCTTCAGGCGTGCCCGGGAGGCGTAAAGGACCCCATCTCCACCGCCAGCGGCGCGATGAGCCTGTCCAACTCCGGCCGGCTGGTGGCCTGTTTGTCGCCCCTGAAATGACGGTAGCACGTGTCGACATTGATGAGGATGCGCTCCGGCGCCTTCCACGTGCGGAACTCTCCGAGATCGATATCTCTTGCCGCTTCCGCGACGGACATTCCCTTCTTGAAGCGCAAGCGCGCTTCATGTTCCACCATTTCGAGATAGCGGCGCGTCGGCGCCAGCCCCGCCTTGTCCGTGATCGGTCCGTGGCCGGGAACGATGATATCGACGTCGAGCGTTTCCAGATAATCGAGCGCTTTAAGCCAGTTGCTGATCGGCCCGGCCCAGACGGCCGGCGTGTTACCCAGAAAAACGATGTCCGCCGCGTAGACGATGCGCCTTGCCGGCACATGGACGATGGTATCGCTCGGCGTGTGGGCGGGACCGAACTCGATGAACTGGACGTCGAGGCTTCCGACACGCAGATCCTTTCTTCCGGAAAAGGTGCTCGTCGGCATGGCTGGCTCGAAGCCCTCAATGTGAAAGGGCGGCCCCCACGTATAGTGAATATAATCGCCCACGATGCCCGCCGGCCTATTATTCACATAGTCCCGCATGCGCGCCACGGCCGGCGCCCGCTCGCGCATGTTGTTCGCCGTGGTCTCGGTTGCGATGATCTCGGCATGCTCTACGAGCCGATTGCCAAACGTGTGGTCGGCATCGCGATGCGTGTTCAGCACCCTGCGGATGTCCCTGGCCGCCACGCCCGTCTTTTGCTCGATCTCGCGCAGCATCGCCGCCGTAAGGCGCTCATCGCGCAAGGTATCGATCAGAAGCGTATCACCGTCATCGAGAATGAAGCCGGAGTTGCTCCAACCTGAATATGGCGGCCTGTCCGGCTGCATGTATGCGAAGCACCCGCCGCCGAGATCATGGAGACCCTGCGTGTAAGGCCATTTGCCATGGCCCAGGCTGCCCGTTGACGATGGCGACATGGTGCTTCTCCTCAACTTGCTTTTCCCGATGCTTCAGCGCGCAAGACTAGGTAGGAAGGTCACGATCTCCGGCACGAAAGTTAGGATGACGACGCCGACCATCGCGACCAGGATCATCGGAATGACCGCCTTGTAGATCTCGCTCATAGGCACATCCGGAGCGGCGGATTTGAACACGAACATCGTGTAGCCCAGCGGCGGGGTGATCCCGCCGAACATGAGATTGATCAGCAGCATCATCCAGAACCAGAGCGGGTCGAAGCCGAGCTGTTCGATGATGGGTGAGTAAACCGGCACCAGGATCAGCATCACCGCAAGCTGATCGATGAACATGCAGAGGATGAACACGGCGACCATCATAACGAGATAGACAAGCCAGGGATCGACCGTCAGCCCACTGGCAAATTCGATGAGGCCCTGCGTCGCGCCTGTATAGGCGAGAAGCTGGGTGAACAGCCGGGAACTCGCAATGATGAAGAGCACCGTGCCGGTGGTGATCGCCGCGCCGTAAAGCGTCTGCCCGATCATCTTGAAAGAGAATGTCCCGAAGAGGAAGCTCATCAGGATCGCCCCAACCACGCCGACAGCGGCCGCTTCAGTCGGCTGCGCGATGCCCAGCATCACCAGTCCGAGCGTCAGGAAGATGATGCCGCTCAGCGGAATGATGGGCAGGATTGTCTTGAAGCGGGCCCTGGCGTCCATCGGCGTGTCTTCGACGGCGGCGCCTCCGTGGGAGTCAAGCTTGGGATTGATGAGCACCCGCACCAGCGCATAGGCCATATAGCAACCGGCGAGCAGCAGGCCCGGGCCGATGCCGGCGAGGAGAAACTTCTGAATGGAAAGATTGGCAAGCGTCGCCAGGATGATGGCGACGACGCTCGGCGGGATGATCGCGTCGAGCGTGGCGCCGGCGAGGATCGTTCCCACTGCCAGGCGTCGGTCGCAACCACGCTCCACCATCGTCGGATAAACAAAGCGCCCGAGCACCGACACGGACGCCATGGTCGAACCGGAAATGGCGCCGATGAAGGCAGCCACCACCACGGCGATGAAATAGAGCCGGCCGCGGATCACGCCGATGAGCGTGTCGAAGGCCTTGAACAGGAGAGAGACGCCGCCTGTCCGGAACATCAATTCGCCAAGCAGAATGAACATCGGCACGGCGACAAAGGCCTCGACCGTGGTCGTGTCCAGCATCGAGTTGACGAAAAGGCCGAGCCCGTTCGGCCCTACGAAATAGATCACCGCCACCACGTTCCGGATCATGAAGCAGGCGAAGAGCGGAAGGCCGGAGGCGAACATCGCCAGCATGGCCGAGAACATGACGAGAAGGGTCAGCCACCACATGATCAAAATTCCACGGTGTCTTCCGGCGCCTCATCGGCCGGGGCGATAAAATTGAGGGCGGAAAGCACGAGGCCGAAGGTCATGACGGCGGTGAGCCACCAGCGCGGAATCTGGTTCGCCATCGTCGTAAGCACGCCCTGATGATACTGCCGGATGCACAGATCGAGGACGAAAGCGGCGACGATCATCAGCACGGTCGCCGAAACGAGCTCCAGCACGCGCGTCACCTTGCGGAAAAGCGGTTGCGGAAGCGCTTCCAGAACCATGGTGACGGCGATATGCCCCCGCTGCCGGGTGACCAGCGGCAGCGACAGAAAGACCATCACGCACAGCATGTAGCTGCCGGTATCGCCCGACCAGTTGAGCGGATTGTTCAGGCCGTACCGGGCGACCACCTCAGCGACATAGATTACCGCCGCGATGCCGACTGCAGTGGCGGCCAGGATCGCGCATGCTTTGGAGATGAACCGTAAAGCCGAGTTGACGAAATGCATTGAACCTCTCACCCGCGCGCCGCGTGCGCACGGTCTGTTTCAGGTCGGCGGAGGATCCGAGCTTGTTTCGACGCTGTTATTCACGCGTCTTTCGCTGGCGGTTCGTCCGCCGGCCATTCCGACCGGCTAGTTTTTGTCCGAAAGTTCGAGCAGCGCCTTTACGTCGTCGGGCCGCGAGCGCATTGCGATTTCGCGCTGGCCCGCGACGTACAGCTTATCAAGCTCGGGAGCGACTTCAGGGCTGAATTCGGTGAACTGGACGCCGTTCTCCAGCATGATCCTGGTTTCATCCGCCGCCTGCTTGGCGAAGAACTCCACCGCCCTGTGCTCAAGGTCGAGCCCTGCCTTCATGATCGCGTCCTGCTGATCCTTGGGCAGCGAGTCGAATTTGGCGGCGTTCATGAAGACGGCGTTGTGGCTCTTGCCGAATGTGGGCTTCGCCAGGAAACTGGTGACCTCGTAGAGCTTGAACTCGGCCGTAGCGATCTCCGGCCAGACGACGCCGTCAAGCGTGCCCCTCTGCAAGGCGGCGTAGGCGTCTGCGTGCCCCATCGACACGGGTGCACCGCCGAGGGCACGAACGATCCCTTCATAGCTCGCGTTCGAGCGGATTTTCCGCCCCTCAAGCCTAGTATCGCCGGTAAGCGGCTCACGGAAAACGAAGGTGGTCTCGCCGATCGCGAAAATGGCCAGGGGAAAGACGCCGAAATTCTCGCGGTAGTAGTCGTTCAGCCACTGCCTGATGCCGGAGGAAGTCAGAAGCTCCGGATCGGAAGTCTCGGGAATGGCGGAAATGCCCACGCCAATGCCGGTCTGCGCCTGATGATATGAGGGAGCCGTGTACATTATGTCGAAAACCCCCTGGGTGAGGGGCTCGAACTGCTCGAACGGCGGAACGGTTTCCGGGCCGTTGTCCTGAAAGGTAATCTCGCCGCCGGTCGCCTCGGTGACCGCCTTTTGAAAGCCGTAATAAAGTTCCGAGACCTGCTTCAGATTCTGCGGAAAGGCCCTGATCGACCGGAGGGTTTCGGCCGCCGCCGGGTTCGTGAAAGTCGCGACGGCAATTGCCGTGGCTGCCGCGAGAACGCAGGAAAGGTTGAGTCTCATTTTTTCCTCCCAGAGATACTCTGCCTGATGGGGCCGGAAGCGGTTTTTCCTGTCCGGACGGAGCTCTTCTCCCAAGAACTCCGTCTGGCCCAAACACCGCAACTCGTTCGGCAATTTTGAGGCAGGTGACCAAGGGAAGGTAGTCGTGCGAACACGCTATTTTTCTACGGGTGGCCGGACAATACCGCCTGAACGGCCGGCACGCCGTTCGATCCGCAGGAGAGCACCCGCAAGTCCCTCCGCGTTGGAGAGGAAAGGGGAATGATCGCAGTACAGTGTTTCAACCGCCTCCACCGGCAGAGATTCCTGCATCAGACGCTGTTCGGAAAGGGGGATCACGCGATCCTCCGTGCATTCCACGTAGAATCGGGGCACGGTTCCGAACCTGCCTTCGGAAAGGCGAAGCCGCGTGCGGGAAGGCTGAAAAGGATCGGCCATAAGGCGCCCGGCGGCCAAAAGCCGGTCCTCGGGAGCGCAGCAGTTGTAGAAGAACTCCGCGGCCGCGAGAGGGTCCACCCGTGTCCCGGCCTTCTCACCGATGACGGAAATGGCGTTGGCGCGGGAGAAGGGACTTTGCACCGGCTGTCTTGCCTTGAACGACGACGCCGAGTCGCCATCCGGAAGCATGAAAGCGGCGATGTAGACGAGCGCGCGTATGGCTTCCGGCGCGATTTCCGCTGCCGTGCTGATCACCACGCCGCCACGGCTGTGGCCGCACAGGATAACCGGCTCCGGCTGCACCCGCACAAGGCTGGCAACGAACCGGCCCCAGCCCTCAAGGGTGACGGCGGCAAGCTCCGCTTCCTCTCCGCCTATTCCCGGCAGGTCCGGCGCAAGGACGTGATGCCCCTCCCGGCGCAGGGCATCGGCCACCTTGGCAAAGCACCAGCCCGAATGCCACGCTCCATGCACGAAGAGGAAAAACGCCATATCTGAACATCGCCCGCTTCACGTTCGGGATTATGGCCTACCCCTTCCTGCCGGGAAATAGCGTGCTCCCACGAATATGCATTTCGGTTCGCGTGCGCAAATCTTCCATGTCATGAGAGGAGGTGTCATGACAGGCGCATTCATCATCGGCTGGGGCCACACCAAATTTGGCCGCCTCGAATCCAAGTCCATCGAGGATCTCATCGTCGATGCCGCCCGCGAGGCGATCGACCACGCGGGCATTCAAGCGTCGGACGTCGACGCCATCTTTGTCGGGAACTTCAACAGCGGCCTGATACCTGACGGCTTCGTCTCGTCCATGGCGCTCGCGGTCGACCCGTCACTGCGCTTCAAGCCGGCGACCCGGCTTGAAAACGCCTGTGCTTCGGGCTCGGCCGCGGTTTATGCGGCGCGGGACGCCATCCGCGCGGGCTCCGTGAAGACGGCTCTCGTCATCGGCGCGGAGAAGATGACGCTGCGCGACACCGCCGGCGTCACGGAAGCGCTTGCCGGCGCCTCGTACCAGCCAGAGGAAGGCGGCGTCTCATTTCCGCAGGTCTTCGCGCGTTTCGCGCAGGCCTATTTTCAGGCCTACGGCGATCACTCCGGAACGCTCGCCCGGATCGCGTCCAAGAACCACCACAACGCGATGCACAACCCCCTGGCGCATCTGCACAAGCCGCTCGATTTCGAGTTCTGCAACACGGTGAGCGACAAGAACCCGATGATCGCGGCGCCGCTCAGGATGTCCGACTGCTCGCTGATATCGGACGGCGCGGCGGCCCTCGTCATGACGAGCAAGGAGGTGGTCGCCGAGCGCGAGACGGCCATCGCCTTCCGGGCAGCCGTTCAGGTGAACGACTATCTGCCGATGTCGCGGCGCGACCTTCTGGCCTTCGAAGGCCCCTCGGAAGCCTTTCGGCGCGCCTTCGACGAAGCCGGCATCACCGTTCATGACCTCGACTTCGCCGAAGTGCATGACTGCTTCACCATCGCGGAACTCATGATCTATGAAGCCATGGGGCTTGCACCGAAGGGCCAGGGTCGCAGAGCCATCGACGATGGAACCGTCATGCGGGACGGGAGGCTGCCCGTCAATCTGTCGGGAGGCCTGAAGGCCAAGGGGCATCCGGTCGGGGCGACCGGCGTCTCGATGCACGTGCTTGCGGCCATGCAACTCTCCAATCAGGCGGGCGCGATGCAGAAGCCGGGCGCAAGCCTCGGCTGCGTGTTCAACATGGGAGGGTCTGGCGTGGCCAACTACTGCTCGATCCTCGAGCCGGTCAGGGCGGCTTCCCGATGAACGTGGCACTCTGGCTGGAGCGGGCGGCCCGTCTTCATCCCGACGCGCCCGCCCTGATGACCGGTACGTCCCTCGTGGCGGATTATGCTGAGTTCTACCGCGGGGCGAAGGCGATCGCGGGGGCATTCAGATCGCGGTACGGCATCGAGCCGGGCGATCACGTCGCGATTTTCATGGGTAACGCCACTCAGTATCTCGAAGCACTCTATGCAACGCTGATCCTGGGCGGCGCCATCGTGCCCATTAATGCCAAGCTGCATCCACGCGAGGCGGCATGGATCGTGAAGAACTCTGAAGCCAAGCTTGTCGTCAGCAGCGGCAAGGAACTGGCCGGCTTGCAGGCGCAGCCGGAGGCGAAGAATCTGCCCATCATCGACGCGAAATCCCGCGACTGGACCGCGCTTTACGATGCGGCGCCAGTCGACCGGCCGGTCCGGCGCAGCCAGGACGATCTGGCCTGGATCTTCTACACGTCGGGTACGACGGGCAGGCCCAAGGGCGTTATGCAGTCCCACGGAAACATCCAGGCGATGACCTTCGCCTATCTCGCCGATGTCGATCAGGCTGAGCAGACGGATTGCGCGCTCTACGCCGCTCCCATGTCGCATGGAGCGGGCAGCTACAATTTCGTCTTCACTCTCAGGGCGGCCCGGCACGTGGTGCCCCCCTCCGGCGCCTTCAACGCGGCGGAGATTCAGGAGCTCGCCCCGGTACTGCGCAACGTCTGCATGTTCGCCGCACCTACTATGATCCGCCGCATGATCGCCCATGCCAAGGAGACCGGTTATGATGGCGACGGCTTGAAGACCGTCGTCTATGGCGGCGGGCCCATGTATGTGAGCGATATCCTTGAAGCTGTCGAGGTCTTCGGCCCCCGCTTCGTGCAGATATACGGGCAGGCGGAAAGCCCGATGACTATCACCGCCCTGCCCCGCAAGCGGGTCGTGGACCGGGATCATCTGCGCTGGCGCGAACGCCTCGGTTCGGTGGGAACCGCGCATTCCTGTGTAGAGGTCAAGATCGCCGACGCGGAAGGCAACGAGGTGCCGCAAGGTGAGATCGGCGAAATACTCGTCTCCGGTTCAACGGTGATGAAGGGATACTGGCGTAACGACGAGGCGACGCGCGAAACGATCCGCGACGGCTGGCTTTGGACCGGCGACATGGGCTCGATGGACGACGACGGCTTCGTCACGCTCCGCGACCGCTCCAAGGATCTCATCATCTCGGGCGGCACCAACATCTACCCTCGCGAGGTGGAAGAGGTCCTGCTCAGCCATCCGTCGGTGGCGCAGGCCTGCGTCGTGGGCGAACCGGACCCCGAATGGGGCGAGATCGTCGTGGCGTTCATCGTTCTGGAACAGGGATACACCAGGGATGACAAAGCGCTCGACGCGCATTGCATCGACAATATCGCGCGGTTCAAGCGGCCCAAGAAATACGTCTACATCGACGATCTACCCAAGAACGCCTATGGCAAGGTTTTGAAAACCGAGTTGCGGAAGCTATTGTCGAAGGAAGCGCCTGGAGGATAGCAGAGGCGGCAAGCAGTCATAATGGACTTCGGAGGAGGGGCCGCCGCAACCGGCCCTCGCAGCAGGCCGCGCCTGTTTGCCGGCAAGCGCGAGAACAAGAAAGGGGAGGCAGCCCGGTGGACGCACATGGCGGCGAACTGCTCGTGACCAAACACGGCAGGGCGGGAATCGTTGCGCTCAACCGCCCCAAGGCGCTGAATGCGCTGACGCTTCAGATGGTCGATGATTTCACCCGGGCCCTGGAGCACTTCGAGGCGGATGAGGAAATCGCGTCGGTCATCGTCAGGAGCGATGTCGAGAGTGCGTTTTGCGCCGGCGGCGACATGCGCGCCATCTATCACGCGCGTAAAGAAGGCCGGCATGAAGAGGCTGATACATTCTTCGAGCGTGAGTTTGCCCTGAACCGGTTCATCCATGACTTTGCCAAGCCGTACATCTCACTGATAGACGGCATATGCTTCGGCGGAGGAATGGGCATCACGATCCACGGCCGGCATCGCGTCGTGGGCGAAAAGGCCGTTCTCGCCATGCCCGAAACCGCCATCGGATATTTCCCGGACGTCGGGGCGAGCTTTTTCCTCAACAGGCTGAGCAGGCCGATGGCGCGATTCCTGGGCTTGACCGGTTATCGGCTCTCGCCCGGGGACGCGGTCTTCACGGGTCTTGCGACCCGGTTCGTCCCGGTGGACCGTCACCCCGAAATCGTAAGCCGCCTCGCGGCAGGAGCACCGGCCGAGGCTGTTCTGGACGAACTGGCGGAAGCTCCCGGGGACAGCAGCCTTGCCTGCCACATCGATATCGTCCAGCGCTGCTTTTCACTCCCCTCCATTGCGGACATGAAGGAAGCCCTCCGCCGAGAGAAAGGGGACTTCGCAGCCGAAGCACTGGTGAGGTTGGAGCGGGCGGCACCCTCCAGTCTCGCCGTGACGATGAATCTTCTGGACCGTACTGCCGGCCTGTCCTTGTCCGAATGCCTCGCGATCGAACTTGACCTTGCCAAACAAGTCACGCGCAGCCCTGACTTCGCCGAGGGCATCCGCGCTGTACTTGTCGACAAGGATCGCAACCCGCAATGGGCCTCCGGTGAAGCAGAGATGAGCCTATGAGTAGCGAACGCGATGCCCCGTTCACTTTCGATTACATCGTCTGCGGCGCGGGATCGGCCGGCTGTCTGCTCGCCAACAGGCTGAGTGAGAACGGCCGCTATCAGGTCGCCGTGATCGAGGCTGGCGGCCGCGACGGCTGGATCTGGTTTCACATCCCGGCCGGCTATCTGTTCGCCATCGGCAATCCCCGTGCCGACTGGCTATTTAGGACCGAGAAGATCGCCGGTCTCAACGGCCGGGATCTCGCCTATCCGCGCGGCAAGGTGCTCGGCGGTTCCACCGCCATCAATGCGATGATCTACATGCGCGGGCAGCGCGAAGATTACGATTCATGGCGGGATGCGGGCCTCGAAGGCTGGGGCTGGGACGACGTGCTTCCCTATTTCCTCCGCCACGAGGACAATTGGCGCGGCAAGGGACCCTTTCACGGTGTGGGCGGCGAGTGGCGCGTGGAACAGCCCCGCCTGCGGTGGGAGATTCTCGACGCCTTCCAGAAAGGGGCGGAAGAATGCCAGATTCCGCCAAGCGACGATTTCAACACGGGCTCCAACGAGGGTTGCGGCTACTTTGACGTGAACCAGAAGGCAGGCTGGCGGTGGAGCGCCGCCCGCGGCTTCCTTAAGCCCGCTCTCAAGCGAAAGAACCTGCACCTCTTCACCGAGACGCTGGTCGACCGCGTCGTACTGGAGGGAAAGCGGGCTACCGGTGTTGTGGTGAGAGGCCCGGGCGGTAAGAGAACGCTCACGGCGCGGCGCGAGATCGTGCTCGCCTGCGGCGCCGTCGCCAGCCCCGTCATCCTCGAACGCTCCGGCATCGGCAATGCCGAACGCCTGCGTCGGCTGGGCATCGAGGTCACGGCCGATCTGCCCGGTGTCGGCGAAAATCTTCAGGATCACCTGCAGATCCGTCCCATCTTCAAGGTTCGCAACGCTGCGACCATGAACACGATCTACAAGTCGCTGATCCGGCGCGGACTGATGGGGCTGCAATACGCTTTCCTGCGTCGCGGCGCGCTCACCATGGCACCGTCGCAGCTCGGGGCGTTCACCCGGTCAAGTCCGCGGCACGACAGGCCAAACATTCAGTTTCATGTTCAGCCCCTCTCGCTCGACAAGTTCGGCGACGCTCTGCACGATTTCCCGGCGATCACCGTCAGCGTATGCAACTTGCGCCCGACCAGCCGCGGTTCCGTCCACATCCGCTCGGCTGACGCGACGGCGGCCCCCGCCATCGATCCGAATTATCTTGCGACGGAAGAGGACAGACTGGTCGCGGCAGAATCGATCCGTAAGGCGCGCCAGATTATGGGAGCGGAGGCGCTCAGGCGCTATGAGCCCGAGGAGTACCGGCCGGGGCCGCAGTATCAGACGGAGGAGGAGCTCGCCCGCATTGCCGGCGAAATCGCCACGACCATCTTCCATCCGGTCGGCACGGCCCGCATGGGGCTTGAAACCGACCGCCTCCCGGTCGTGGACAGTAAGCTCCGGGTGATCGGGATCAAGGGCCTTCGCGTGGCCGACGCTTCCGTCATGCCGCTCATCATATCGGGCAACACCAACTCGCCAACCATCATGATTGCCGAAAAGGCATCCGAAATGATCCTGTCTGCGGCTTGAGTCCGCTGTTCCCGCGGGCTCAGTTGCGGCGGGTCTTTCGCAAAGCCTTCCCCCCGGTGACGGCGGACGTGCGCTGTGCGCTCTTCCGCTCGCGTGGGGAAGACGGCTTTCCGGCACCGTCTGCCGAGCGGAGCGAGCCGCCCCGCCGCCTGCCGGCCGTGCTTTCGCGGCGCGCCCTTTCGGCCGCGTGCACGGCGCGAAGGCCGCCCGCGATAAAGGGAACCAGCAGCGAAACGGCCCGCGCGAAGTCTTGGGGATCGCACGCATCGTCGGAGAGCCGCTTCACGCGGTCCGTGCGCGAAATCGATGCCGTCATGGCCCCGACGGTAAAAATATAGATCCACGGCAGGCTTTTCATGTCGAGATCCGGCAGCGCCTTTGCCAGCGCGGCGATCGTGATGCGCGCGATGGGATCGAAAAATTCCCGTGAAATCCGTCGGGCATATTCGGCCGGCTCGTTCGAGACCTGGTTTAGGAGGGTCGCATAGTTCGCGCCGCCCGTCTCGTGGTCCCCTGCCCTCATCACCATGGGCTCGACGAGCGCGCGCACGATATCCTCCAGATGCGCATTGTCGAAGCCGGAATCCCGCTCGATCTTGTCGAGGCGCGAAAGCCGGTCTTCGTTTATGGCGCGGATACGCCGCTCAAAGACTGCGTGGTAGAGTTCTTCCCTCGTTTTGAAGTAATATTGCAGGTGGGAGATCCGGATGTCGGCCTTGGCCGCAATCTCCCGCAGCGAAACGCCGTTGATGCCCCGCTCAGTGAAGAGGCTTTCGGCGGCATCCAGGATTCGTCGGCGTGTTTCGGCGGGCGCCATTGTCTGTTACCTCCGTTGCGCCTGGATATCCTCCAGACAGCGCACACTGCTCATCCGGCCCGATGAGCGGCTTTGAACCTAAACGACACGGGCTCCTTACACGATTTTAGGGCATCCGTCCAAAATTTTTGTTGAAACGATCGTTAGCTTGAAATATAGGTCAGTTGTCCAATGGATGGGCAGCCTGCTCGAGACCCGATTGGAGGCAGGGTCGATCCCGGGCTGCCCCGGGAGGAACAACCGTGAAAGAATATCTTACCGGACCTGTTCGGCGGTCCCTACTCAGGCCTGCCGTGAGAGCATTGATTGTGGCTGCTGCGCTTGGTGCACAGATAGGGACAGCAGGCGCGCAGGAGATCGTGCTGAGATACAACAAATGGCTTCCCCAGACGCATCCGCAGGATGTGGAGGGCATGTTCCCGTTCTTCGAAGCGATCGAGCAGGTCACCGAAGGCCGCGTTCGCGTCGAGCCGACGACCGCACCACTGGCTCCGCCGCCGCGTCAGATGGAGGCTGTCCGCAATGGCGTGGTGGATATCGCCTATGGCGGACAGTCCCTTTCACCGGGTCTGTTTCCTCTGGCCGACATCGTGGCCCTGCCCTTCATCGGCGACTCAGCCGAGGCGATCTCGGTGGCGTTCTGGCGCACTCACCACGAATATTTCGCCGATGCGGAACCGTATGAGGGCGTGCATCTGCTCTCTCTTCTCGCCGTGGCCCCTTATCATGTCTATTCGATCGATAGGGAGATCGCGACGGTCGACGACCTCGAAGGCATGAAGCTTCGCGCGACCGGCGCGATTGCGCCCAAGGTCGCCGAAGCGATCGGAACGGTGCCGGTCCCCATCGATATCACCGGGATGTATGACGCGCTCTCGAAGAAGATTCTCGACGGCGCACTCAACAATGACGACCAGATGCGCGCGTTCGGCGTAACGGAATTCGTCAAGTACCGCCTGGCAATCCCCGGCGGAATACTCGGAGCGCCCCTCTATGTCGTCGTCAATGAAGCGAAGTGGAACCAGATCTCGCCTGAGGATCAGGAGGCGATCATGGCGCTTGCCGGTGAGAAGCTGGCCGCCCAGGTGAGCCGCCTCGCGGATATCAGCGCGGCCGAGGGCATCCGTCAAATGGAGGACGGCGGCACGGTCCTCACCACCGCAAGCGACGAAATGCTGGCCGAGCTGAAAGCGAGGCTGAAGCCCATCGAGGATGAATGGATCGCCAAAGCCGAAGAGCTCGGCGTGGATGGTCGGGCCGCGCTTGAGAGGATACGGCAGATCGCCGCCGAAGTCGAAGCGAATAAGGCACCGCTGAGGGTCGAATAGCCCCGTGATCACCCGCCCGGCTAGCAACATGGCGCATCGCGGCGGGTCGCATCAGGCAAACGAATTTCGCCACGAGCAACACTTTCGCATGATTATGCTGGAGCCTGGCGGGAACTGAATCCCACTGGGCAGGAGGAATGGCATCGTGAGTGAATCCATACCGGATACCGGGAGGAGAACGATCCTCAGTCGTAGCATCGTGACCCGGCTGGACCGCACATTCGGCCTTGCGGCCGGAGCCGCGCTGTTCGCTCTGATGCTCGTAGTCGCAGTCGACGTAATCGGCCGCTACGTTTTCAATGCCCCGCTGAGCAGCAGCTTCGAATACGTCCAGATCTGCATGGCGCTTCTGGTATTCCTGGCCCTTCCGGTCGTTGTGGCCCGGCAGGACAATATACAGGTGGAGGTGTTCGAAGTCTTCATCCCCAGATCGTTCCGCCGTTTCACGCGCCTGCTCGGCTTCGCCATTTCCGTCACCATCGTGGCCGGTCTCGTCTGGGTGTCGTACGCAAGGGCGAGCAGCTTTCATGAATCGGGCGAGCGCTTCGTTCTCCTTCCGATGCCGCTTTATCCCGTCGCCTATTTCATCTTTGCGATGTGGGCGGTCTGCCTGGCGATCATGCTTTTCCAGTTCGTAAAATATGCAGGGTTCACCGGGAAATCGGAGGACCAGGAATGATCCTGACCGCGATCGGTCTGGCAAGCCTTTTTCTGCTCCTCGCCCTCGGCGTACCGCTGGGCTACGCCATGGCGCTCGTGGGCTTCGCCGGGTTTGCGCTCCTCATCGGTCCGGACGCTGCAGTCTATTCCGCCGGCCAGGTTATCTTCGACAATGTCATGAGTTTCGACCTGTCGATCCTGCCCCTTTTCATTCTCATGGGCAGCTTCATCGCCCGATCGGGGTTGGCGGAAGACCTGTTCGGCGTGGCCGAAGCCTTTCTCGGCCATCGTCGCGGCGGCCTTGCCATGTTCACTGTCGCGGCGTGCGGCGGGTTCTCCTGCGTCTGCGGATCGAGCATGGCGACGGTGGCCACGATGGCGAAGGTGGCGCTGCCTTCCATGCGGCAGAGAGGCTATGCCAGCTCCCTCGCATCCGCATCGATCGTTTCAGGCGGGACCCTCGGAATTCTCATTCCGCCAAGCACGACGCTCGTCATCTACGGCATCATCACAGAAACGAATATCGGCAAGCTTTTCATGGCCGCGGTGCTGCCGGGCTTGATAGCGGTAAGCCTTCTCATGCTCGCGGTCCTCACCACCGTTTTGCTGCACCCGGAAAGCGGCCCGCGCAGCGAACGGCAGGGCTGGCGGAAGCGCCTGTTCTATCTGCGCAGGACGGGCGGAGTGATTGTGCTGTTCGTTGGGATGATGGGCGGAATCTATCTCGGCGTCTTTACCGTCTCCGAGGCTGCGGGGATTGGCGCTGCCGGCTCGCTCCTGTTCGTTCTCTGGCGCCGGGCGTTGACGTGGCGGGTGCTGAAGGACGCGCTGACCGACGCGGCGCTTACGACCGCGACCATATTCGTCATTCTGTTCGGGGCATTGATCTTTGCCAACTTCATCGAAGTCACCGGCCTGCCGGGCGAGTTGAAAGCCTGGGTCGCAAGCTCCCACCTGACCCCAATCGCCCTCATTCTAATGATCACGGCGGTCTATTTCGTTATGGGAATGGTGCTCGAAATCCTTTCCATGATGCTGCTTACCGTTCCGCTTTTCCTGCCGATGGTCACGGCCATCGGATACGACCCCGTGTGGTTCGGCATCTTCGTGATCCTCGTCTGCGAGCTTGGACTGATCACTCCGCCCGTGGGGCTCAATCTTTTCGTCTTCAGGGCGACCGCCCGCGACATTTCCGTCGCGGCCATCAGCCGTGGGCTCATCCCCTTCATCATCGCTCTCCTCGCCGTGGTCGGGATCATCGTCTCGATGCCGGAAGTGGTCTCGTTCCTGCCGGGCATGATGGGCTGATGACTCCAACAATGGGCTTAAGCCGCACGGCGCGGGCCTGGCGGCCCAAACCACAAAGGCGAAGAAAGGAATGCAAGGAATGGCGCAAATCGACCCTGGTCCGCAGACGTTCCAGGAGAATTACAAACTGATGACCGGTCTGGTCGTGCCCCGCCCCATCGCTTGGATCACGACCCTGTCACCGGAGGGAAAGGTAAATCTGGCACCTTTTTCCGCCTTCACCTTCTGCGCTCACAAGCCGCCGATGGTGACGATCACGGCCGGACTGCATGAATACGACCGCAAGGGCCAGATGAAGGACACGGTGGTCAACATCCTGAGGAATCGGGAATTTGTGGTCAATATCGCCAACCGGTCGCTGCTCAGGCCGCTTCATGCGAGTTCTGCAGAATACCCCGCGGGTCAAAGCGAGGTGGAAGCACTGGGGCTGGAAACCTGCGCGAGCGCGGCAGTAAAGACGCCGCGCATCGCCGCGGCACCTGCCGCGCTCGAATGCCGGCTTCATTCCACGATCGAGCTCGGCGAGGAAGGTGAGCGTATCGTGATCGGCCGGGTCCTGATGTTTCAGATCGCCGATCATCTTCTGCGGAACGGAAAGGTCGACACGCGGGAACTCGATCCCGTCGCTCGGCTAGGCGGCCCCAACTACGCAACCTTCGGAGACATCGTCACGATGCCGGCGGCCGAGGTGACCGTCGCACCTTCTCCATCGGCCGACGATCCATTCTACGCTGACAGACAGGAAGGCTTCCATGAAACTCGTTGATTTAGCGGTGACGCTGGATAACAGCCCCATCTACCCGGAAAATCACCGCCCTAAAATCGACTATTTCGATCACGAAGCGCCTTTCAACAACGGCGCCTTCGAGGCCGCCTTCCCGGGCGTCGGGCGGGAGGCGCTTCCGGAGGGGCAGTCCTGGGCCACCGAGCGGATCTATCTCGGCACCCACACGGGCACGCATATGGATTCGCCCTGGCACTATCATCCGACGACCGATCATGCGCTTCCAGACGGCCCGCGAAAGTCACCTGGGATCGACGAGGTTCCGCTCGAATGGTGTTTCCGGCCAGCGGTCAAGCTCGACTTTACCAGGTTTCCCGCGGGCTATGTCGTCACCGCGAAGGACGTGGAGGAGGAACTCGCCGCAATCGGCTATACGCTGAAGCCGCTCGACATCGTGCTCGTCCATACGCGCGGCGCCGCCCGCTATGGAGCGGAAGATTACGAAGACGCCCATTGCGGCATGGGCCGGGAGGCGACTCTTTACCTTACGGAGCGCGGCATCCGGGTCGTCGGTACGGACGGTTTCGGCTGGGACGCACCGTTCTCCTCGATGACCGCCGCCTATCGGAAGACCGGCGACAAGTCCGTGATTTGGGAAGGCCACAAGGCCGGCATCGAGATTGGTTACTTCCAGATGGAGAAGCTCATCAATCTCGACAAGCTGCCTTCGCATGGCTTCACCGTTGCCTGCTTCCCCATCAAGATCGCCGGCGCATCGGCGGCATGGGTCCGTCCGGTCGCCTTCCTCGAGGAGGACTGATGAGGAAGCCTGGGAGCGGGCGAATTTCCTGGAGGTTTGAGAGATGACCCGGAGCACCAGCAAAGTGGCCATCCTTGGCGCCGGCGGCCTGACGGGGCAGGCGCTCGCCGCAGCCCTCAAGGAGCATCGCATCGAGGCACGTGCCTTATTGCGCCGCGCCGAGTACGCCGGGAGGCTGCCCGAGGGCATGGAGACGGCGGTGGCCGACCTGGAGGACGTCCACGCCCTCACGGAGGCTCTTGGGGGCTGCACGGCTGTTTATCTCATTCCTCCCTCCTTCAATGAGGGAGAGGAGCGTTTCGCCGCCAATGTCATGGCGGCCATGGCGCGAAACGGGATCGAGCGCCTGGTCTATCACTCGGTCCTGCACGCACCGACACCCGGCATGCCGCACCATCTGCGCAAATCGCGGGTCGAGCTGATGGTGCGGGAAAGCGATCTTATCTGGACGATCCTGCAACCGGCCATGTATGTCCAGACCGTCCTGTCTTTTCTCTCCGAGGACGGGCGGACGCTCCGCCCCCCTTTCGACCCTGACCGCCCTTTCAATGTCATCGCCCTTACCGACCTCACCGACGCGATCGTGCGCGTCCTCTCCGATCCCGGTACGGCGTTCGGGACGTTCGAGCTTGCCGGCAAGGAGCGGCTTACCATACGCGAGATGGCGACGGAGCTCTCCAGGGCTCTCGGGCGTCCGATCAGCGTAGAGGTGGCGGACATGGACCGGCAGGTCGAAATACGCTCGAAAAGGCGCGGATGGACCGGCCCCCAGCAGGACGAGTACCGTGCAATGCTTGAATATTATGGCCGGCACGGTCTGCCGGGCAATGGTCTTACCCTCGAAATGCTGCTGGGGCGCGCGCCCACGCCATTCGCCAAGGCGGCTCTGCTGTCCGGCCGCTTCTGAAAAAGCTCTAGGAGACAGGTGCGATGCAAACGCTCGAATCCCGTATCGCCCAAGCCGGCTCGGCTGCGCAAATGCTCTATCACAGCCAGGATCAGTCGGTGACCTTTCCCCTGCCGGCGGAATTCACCAACTGGCGCGACGAGCAGGAGGCCTGGCACAAGACCGCGGCCTTCCAGGACATGTCCTTCCACATGTTCGAACTCGTGCTCGAGGGCCCGGACACCATCCGCCTTCTTTCCGATTTCGGCATCAACAGCTTCGCACGCTTCGGCCCCATGCAGGCGAAGCAGTATGTGGTCTGCAACAGTGACGGGTTCTATATCGGCGATGCGATTCTGACCTGCGAGGAGCCCGACAAGGTTTGCCTCGTGGGTAAATCCGCAGCGCTGCACTGGATACGCTTCCAGCTCGAACGCGGGCACTATGACGCAAAGGTCACGCATTTCGGGACGCCCTCGCCGAGGCTCAGCGACCGCCGCCTGTTCCGGTATCAGGTGCAAGGTCCCGCCGCACTGCGGATTCTCGAGGAAGTGCATGGCGGCCCGCTTCCCGATATCGGCTTCTTCAAGATGGGCCGGTTCACGCTAGCAGGACATGAGGTGACGGCGCTCAATCACCGCATGTCCGGTGCGCCGGGGTTTGAATTCTGGGGTCCTTCCGAATGGGGTCCAGCCGTTAAGGAGGCGATCCTCGCCGCCGGACGCAAATACGGGCTGCGCCAGATCGGCGCCAAGGTGTTCCGGGTGACGGCGATGGAGTCTGGCTGGATCGGAACGGCGCTGCCGGCGATCTACACGGGCGAGGCGACGCGGGCATTCCGCGAATGGCTGCCGGCCGACACATTCGAGGGGCGCGCCTCGTTCGGCGGCAGCTTCCCACTCGATGATTTCGAGGAGCTCTATGTGCGCCCATCCGAGATCGGCTATGGATTCATGACCAAGTTCGACCACGAGTTCTGCGGCAGGGCCGCCCTTGAAAAGGCCATGGGGAAGCCCATCAGAAAGAAGGTGCGTCTTATCTGGAATTCCGACGATGTGCTTGGCGTCCATGCGAGCATGTACGGCGAGAACGAGCGGGCCAAATATATGGAGATGCCTGTCGCCAACTATGCCAATTTCCTAGCCGATGAGGTGACGAAGGATGGTCGGCGTGTGGGCTTTTCCCTGCTTCCCGTCTATTCGGCGGCCGCGCGGGCGTGGATCTCGCTCGCGGTGCTCGATGAGAAGATTGCCGATTCCGCAGGCGAGGTCGTCGTTACCTGGGGCGAGCCCGACGGCGGCTCCACGAAGCCGGGAGTGGAAAGGCATGTGCAGCGCGCGATCCGGGCACGGATTGAGGAGGCCGTTCGCCGGGCATAAGGGCGGTTACGCTCCGAGAATGGGGTAGCTGACGGCCGCCGGTAGTGCGACCGACGCCTATCGCGCAAGCACAGACGCGCCGCCTGCCGCCTGAACGGAGCGGCTGCCGGCATCGATTGCGGCTGAGAGGCATTCGCCCGCGGGCCTGCCGTCCAGCCACGCATCCAGAAAGCCAGCGTTAAACGCGTCGCCGGCTCCGGTGGTGTCGACGACCGCGACCTGAGGCGCGGGGAGGGTCAAGATCTCCTGGTCCATGCTGAGCATGCCGCCATCGGCACCGAGCTTCAGCGCCACGACCGGAAAATGCTCGGCGAGGAACGCAATGGCGCGCCGCGGTTCCGCCGCACCGGCCAGCACGCTCGCCTCCTCCAGATTGGGCAAAAACACATCGATCCCGGCGCAGCGGTCGAGAAACTGGGGATCCCTGATGAGAGTGTCATCCCAGCTCGGATCAAGGGAAACGGTCAAACCCCGCGCTTTCGCGCGCTCCACGATCCCCGGCATCTCCACCAGCGTGGCGTATTCGGCAATGTGCAGATGCCTCGCCTCAGACCATGCTAGCGCCGCCTCGAGTGTCGCCGGCTCCGCCTTGCCGGCCCGCCGCGAGAGGAAAGCTCTTTCCTCGCCTTCGATCATGGCCACGGTGACCTGCGGCCCTGCCTCGGGATGCCGGTCGAGAAAACGCAGGTCGATGCCCTGGATGGCCAGTTGCGGCTCCATAGCCGCCGACAGCGCGTCCGTGCCGAACCGTGCCACGAGTGCGGTGGTCCGCCCGTGGGCGGCGCTGTGCGCAGCGGTGATGAAAGCGCCCCCTCCGAGGGACAGGGTCATGCCCTCGGCAAAAACCTCGCGGCCCAACCGAGGCATGGCCGGCAGTCCAATGAAGATGAGGTCGCAATAGATGCGGCCGAGGCTGAGCACAGCCCCGCCACGCGCCTGCCCAGATGTCATGCCCGACCCAGCGCTTTCTCGGTCTTGGCGTCGAACAGGTAAAGCGAGCCCGGCGCGGCGTGCGCCGTCACCGTGCTGTTCACCGCAGGCACCACCTTCCCGGGCGCCGTGGCGATGACATCCGTACCTGCGATATCGAGATGCACCAGCGTTTCAGCGCCAAGAGGCTCCGCTGCCGTGACGACGCCGGAAAGGGAGAGCCTGCCACCGTTATTTCCGTTGATAACGAGATCGTGCGGGCGGATGCCGACCAGAACATCAGCGTTGGGCAATCCATGGGGGCCGACGCCTTCGAGCGTTGTCTCACCCACTCGAAGACCGCCCTCGCCTGCCATGCCTGGTATCAAATTCATGGCCGGGCTGCCGATGAAGCGGGCCGTGAATACGTCCACCGGGTTCTCGTAGAGTTCGACGGGCGTGCCGACCTGCAGGATGCGCCCGTCGCGCATCACCACGATGCGGTCGGCCATGGTCATCGCCTCGACTTGGTCGTGTGTGACATAGACTGTCGTCGTCGTCAGCCGCTGATGCAGCCGCTTGATCTCGATGCGCATGGCGGAACGAAGCTGCGCGTCGAGGTTGGAAAGCGGCTCGTCAAACAGAAAAGCAACGGGATTGCGCACCATCGCACGGCCTATGGCGACCCGCTGACGCTGGCCGCCAGAAAGCGCCGCCGGCCGGCGGTCGAGGAGATCCTCGAGCCCCAGCGTGGCCGCCGCCTCGCGGATGCGCGCCTCTTTCTCCACCTTCGGCAATTTGGCCGTATAGAGGCCAAAGCCGATGTTCTGCCGCACCGTCATATGCGGGTAGATGGCGTAGTTCTGGAACACCATCGCGATGTTGCGCTGCTTCGGTTCGCGCTGGTTCACGACCTCGCCGCCTATCCTGAGCACGCCTGCGGAAATGTCCTCAAGGCCCGCGATCATGCGCAGCGTCGTCGACTTGCCGCAGCCGGAGGGGCCAACGAAAACCACGAATTCGCCGTCCTCGATGTCCAGATCGATTCCCTTTACCGCGGTCACTCGGCCGTAATTCTTCGTGAGACCTTCGAGTTCGATCCGTGCCATCAGGCCTGCTCCATCAGTGCAGCAAATCTTTCATTGAGCTCGCGCGCAGCCTTCGCCTTCCGCTCGGCAATACGCGTCATCCTTTCGGCAAAATTCCGGGACTGCGCCTCGTAGCTTTCGAGCGCGGCATTAAGCGGCTCCGGGGCGGGGCCGCCAAAGCGGGTCCGCACGGCGACGAAATGCTCCGGCGAAACGAGTTCCGCGAAGGTCTCCGCATCGATCGCCGTCTTGCGTCCCACGGACTTCTCGAAAGCTTCGACAAAAGGCGCATAGCCGTCTGTCGCGAGATCGCCTTCGATGGCCACCACCGCCCGCGCCACGGCGGCGGCGATCTCGTGCCCTTCGCGGAAAGACAGGCCCTCGCGCCGGACGAGACTGTCGGCAAGCTCCGTGATGGTGATGCAGGAGCGACGGATGTTGGCGGCCACGCGCTTGGAATCGATCCTGATCTGGGAAACGAGCGCGGCAAGGAGATCAAGCACGCGATAGGCGCTGTCGAAAGCCTGATAACCCAGGCTTTGAGTCTCGCCTTCCGAATCGTTCATGTCGGTGAAGGGCGTGTTGTGCATCACGTCCAGCATCGTGCGGGCGCGGCCGAAGGTCTGGCTGGCGAGATGCCGCAAATGCTCGATCGGCACGGGATTGCGCTTCTGCGGCATGATCGAGGAGATCTGCACCAGTGCATTCGGCACGTAGACCTGCCCCACTTCGAAGGCCGTCCAGAATTGGAGATCCTGGATAGGGCGGCCCAGATGCAGGAACATCAGCTCCATCGCACCATAGGTGGCGGTGGTGTAATCGACCGCAGCGATGCAGCTGTAGGAGTTCCGCAGCGGCGCCGAAAAGCCAAGGAGCTCGGCCACGCGTGCGCGGTCGATCGGGAAGCCGGAGGTGGTGATCGCCGCCGCGCCCATCGGAGAGAGATCGACAATCTCGCGCGCCGCATGGACCCGCTCGATGTCGCGGATGAGCACTTCGATCACCGCCGAAAGATAATGGCCGAAGGTCGTCGGCTGCGCCGGCTGGCCGTGGGTATAGGCAACGATGAGCGTATCCCTCTCACGCCGTGCCGCCGCGATCAACGCTTCGAGAAGCTCCTGCGCTTTCTGGAGCAGGACGTCGATGCGCTCCTTCAGCGCCAGCTTGAAGAGCGTGTGGTCGATATCGTTCCGAGAGCGCGCGGTGTGCAGCCGGCCGGCGAGATCGGGCCCGAGCCGCGTCTTCAGCTCCTTCTCGACAAGGAAGAAGAAATCCTCCACCTCGCCGGTGTAGCTGAGCTTTGAAACATCCACATTGCGATCGATGTCGACAAGCGCCTTGGCTATCGCCGCCGCCTGGCTCCTGTCCAGAATCCCGGTCTCCGCGAGCATCACGAGATGCGCCCGGTCGATGGCGCGGAAGCCCTCCACATGATGCAGCTTGGCGCCGTCGAACAGCGGCCTCAATACCGTCTCCTTGTAGACGGGATCGGGAAAAACGCTGGTGTCGGTCTTGCGCGGATCGTCCATCGTCACCCCTTGAGCCCCGCTAGCATCACGCCGCGGACGATAAAGCGCTGAAGCACGAGAAACACGATCAGCGTCGGTATCGTGGCGAGCGCTGCTCCTGTCATGATCATCTCCCACTGGATCGACTGCTCTACCGCGAAGCTCGAAAGGCCCACGGGCAGCGTGTAGTTCTCGGGGCTGGTGACGACGATGAGCGGCCAGAAAAAGGCGGTCCAATTGCCGAGGAAGGTGAAGATGGCAAGTGCGGAGATCGCCGGCGTCACCATCGGCATGGCGATCTTCCACCAGATGGTGAACTCGTTGAGGCCATCGACGCGCGCGGCCTCGAGGAAATCGTCCGGAACCGTCTCGAAGAACTGCTTCATGAGGAAGGTGCCGAAGGCCGTCATCATGCCGGGGAACATGATGCCCCAGTAGGTGTCGAGCCACCCGAGCTGGCTGGACATCAGGTACCACGGGATCACCAGCATCTCCGTGGGGATCATCAGCGTGGACAGGATGGCCAGGAAGACAAGATACCGTCCGCGGAACTCGAACTTGGCGAGCGTGTACCCCACGAGGCTGTCGAAGAAGACATTGGAGAGCGTGACGGTAGCCGCGATGAAGATCGAATTCAGGAACCAGCGCAGAAAACGCCCGTCGGAAAGCACGCGGATATAGTTGTCGAGCGTCGGCTCCGCCGGAATGAGCCTCAGATCATAGACCTGACCTGCGGTCTTCAGCGATGTCGAGAACATGTAGAGCAGCGGCGTGACCATGATCAGGCCGCCGATGAAAAGCAGCGTCCACGCCAGGATGCGCCCGGGTCTGATCTTGCGGCTGTTGGCGGCCAGCTCCACGGAAGATGCGTCGGCAGTCATCTGCGCTCCCTCAGCACCCAAAGCTGGACCAGCGAAACGACAAGAAGAATGGTGAAAAGCACCACAGTCTGCGCCGCCGCGTAGCCCATGTCATAGGACGAGAAGGCCGTCTGGAAGATCATCAGCACCAGCGGTTTGGTCGAGTTCAACGGACCGCCGGGATCGTTGGTCGTCATGTTATAGACCTGATCGAAGATCCGCAGGAACCCGATGGAGGAGAAGACGACCAGAAACACCGTGGTGGGCTTCAGGAGCGGCAGCGTGATCTTGCGCAGAATCGCCCATTCGCCGAGACCGTCGATGCGTGCGGCCTCATAGTAGGTGGTCGGGATGGCTCGCAGACCCGCCATGAAGATGATGATCTGGAAGCCCAGCCCAGCCCAGATGGCCGTCACCATGATCGCGGGCAGCGCCTGGTTCACAGAGCGCAGGAATGGCTGTTGCGGAAGGCCCATCAACTGCAGCACGTCGTTGATCACGCCGATGGGCACTGGCTGGTAAAACCACCGCCACACCCAGGCCATGGCCGCGGCTGTGGTGAGAAAAGGCAGGAAATAGAGCGCCCGGATAAATCCGTGCATGAACCGCACGCGGTCGAGATAAAAGGCGATAATAAAGGAGAGCACCAGGCTCACCGGCGTGCCGATGATCAGATAGGTGAACGTATTGCGGAACACCTGCCAGAACAGCGGATCGGCGAACAGGCGTTTATAGTTGTCGAGGCCGATGAAGGTGGCTGGCCTCAGAAGGTCCCAGTCCGTCAGCGAAAGCCAGAAGGCCTGCACGGTGGGGTAGAAGCGGATGGTCACGTAAAAGACGATCGGCAAGGCAAGGAAGCCCCAAGCCCAGATCACCCGCTTGGTGCGGATCGAAAAGCGATCCCAAAGCCCGGCGCTCTGCGCCGGGCTTGCCTGTCTCGCAACCGATACCATGGCGGTTTCGGGTCCTATTTGTTGTAGAACCGGTCGAGAATCGCCTGTTCTTCTTCCGCCGCCTGCGCCAGGGACTCGGCGGGATCCTGCCCTTGCAGGAGAACGCGGTTAGCCATGTCGATGGCGACCTGGCGCTGGGCCTGCTCGTCGACGAAGATCGTCGTATGGGCGTATTCAAGCCCCTTCAGGAACGGCCCGTAGATCGGGTCCGCGAGATTTTCCTCGGTCAGGGCCGCGGCCTTACGTGCGGGAAGTTCGCCCACGACGTCGAGCCAGATGTCCATCGCCTCCGGCGAAGAGATATAGGCCAGGAACTTCTGCGCCGCCTCCAGCTCCTCGCCTTCAGCCGTGGCGCCGATCGCATTCGCAAAGTAGCTGGCATAGTTGGAGCGCAGGCCGTCGGCATTGGCCGGCAGTTCCGTCACGCCCCACTCGAAGGGGTTATCGGCGAAGGCGCCGAGGCGGAACGTGCCGTCGATGGTCATGGCCGCCCGGCCGGCACGGAACGCCGCCTGACCCTCGTCCATGAAGCCGGATAGGCCGACTTTATGCTCAAGCTGCAGGTCGGTGATGAACTTGAGCGCCGCAAGGCCGGCCTCGTCATTATATGCCACGGACCGTCCGTCGTCGGAATAGGGCTGACCGCCGAACTGACGGATCAGCACCTCGCGCCACCACTGGTGGTCTTGTCCCTCCATCGAGACGGTAATGCCTTCGGATGTAATGTTGCCGGAACCGTCACGCTTGACTGTCGCCTTGGCTGCTTCGATGAGCTCATCCAGCGTCTGTGGCGGATTGTTCGGATCGAGGCCCGCCTCCTCGAAAAGCTGCTTGTTGTAGAAGAGGGCCAGAGAACGGACCGCCGTCGGCAGGCCGTAATACGAGTCCCCGCGCTTCATGGCCGAGACGATCGGGAAGAACTCGCTCTCGATCTGGTCATAAGGGAAGACTTCCGGGTCAAGCGGCTGGATCAGCCCGCCGGCAACGAAATTGTCCAGCCAGCCATAGAAAAGCTGCACGACATCCGGGCCCTGCCCGGCGACCTTCGCTGCCACCACGCGAGTTTGATAGTCGGCGTAGGGGAAGGTCACGTGCTTGACCGTGATGTCGGGATTAGCCTCCTCGAACTTGGCGATGAGCTGGTTCATCGCCTCCACTCTGGTGTCGAAGACATACTGCCAGTATTCGATCTCGACAGCCTGGGCCGAACCCATGGCCAGAAAGCTGATGCCGGCGGCGAGCCCGGCCAACCCGATCTTCTTGCGCATATCAAGCCTCCTAGTTTCCGCCGGACGGCACTGGCCGCGGGCGAGTTCCCCGTGGAGCCGCCCATCCGGCCGCTCCGTCCCTCAACGTCATCCAACCATTCGTCGCTTGTCAATAAAATAATCTACTTGAGTTATTCTTCGCGTGAAAATAGCCTCCCTGACAGTCACAGAAGGCGCCGAGGGCGTGCCCATGCAGAAGCAGCACAGGACGATCCGGCAGCGTGCGATTGCCATAGGCAGCAATCCCGAGCGCAACCGTGCGCACAACCGGCGCGTCGTGCTCGACGTGATCCGTATGCATGGACATCTCGGACGGGCGGAGATCGCCCGCTTTGCCCGCCTTACCTCTCAGGCGGTGGCTAACATCGTCCAGGAGCTTATCGAAGAGGGCATGCTGATCGACCTGGGGCGGCAGCGCAACGGACGCGGCCAACCGCCGATCCAGTTCGCGATCAATCCCGACGGGCCGGTGACGGCCGGGGTGGAGGTCGCGGCCGATCACATGGTGACAGTGCTGCTCGACCTTTCGGGACGGCTGAGAGCGAGTGCCACGACGCCTTTGGAGCGCACCGATCCCGAAAACGTACCGAAGCACATAGCCGGCGAGATTCGCACGCTGCGCGGGAGGCTCGGTCCGAAGGCTCCTCGCCTGCTCGGCATAGGTGTGGTTATGCCGGGCCCCTTCGAGATCGAGGGCATGACGTCCGTCGGACCCGCCACGCTGCGCGGCTGGACCGGCGTCGACCCCGTCCCTCTTCTTGAGAAAGCGACGGGTGAGGCCGTAACCCTCGACAACGACGCAACGGCCGCGGCGGTTGGCGAACGGCTCTACGGCGCGGGAAGGCAGATCAGCAACTTCTGCTACCTCTATTTCGGCGTCGGACTCGGGCTGGGCGTGATCCATGAAGGCAGGCCGCTGCGCGGCGCCTTCGGCAACGCCGGCGAAATCGGGCATGTCGTGATCACGCCGCGGCACCGCCGGCCAACCTACGATCCGGACGCCCCGCTGGAGCGCGTCGCCTCGGTGCTTGCCTTGCGCGAGCGCCTGATGGCGGCGGGGATCGCCGCGCCCACCATCGAGGCCCTGGAGGTCCTCTACGAGGAACGCCATCCAGTCATGATGGACTGGATCAGGGAAGCTGCCAACTATCTTGCGCCGACCGTAGCCATGCTGGAAAACATCTTCGACCCGGAGACCGTGATCTTCGGGGGCGGCTTGCCGGATGCAGTGCTCGATGCAGTCGTAAACGCGCTCGAGCCGCTACCCATGTCCGTCGCCACCCGCCGCAACCGCGGATTGCCGCGCGTGATGCGTGGCCAGACCGGGCAACTCACTGCCGCCCTGGGCGCTGCCGCCCTGCCGCTGCTCAACGAGGTTTCCCCGCATCTGAGCGTAGCGCCAGCGCCGCAGCAGCCTTCAGCACCCCTTTCATCTATCGCCCTGAACCAGGAATGAGCCATGCTGACGGATCATGAGCGCCTGCAGCGCCGCAAAGCCCGCCCTGCCCTTGTGGAACTTCATCGCGCCCTCTCGCGCCTCACGTCCACGCTGACCGTGATGAACACGGGCGCGCACCCCGACGACGAGCAGAGCGGCATGCTGGCGGCCCTGCGCCTCGCCTACGGGATGCGCGTCATCATTGCCTGCTCGACCAGGGGCGAAGGCGGCCAGAACAGCCTTGGATCCGAACGCACCGGCGCGCTCGGCGTGCTGCGCACGCGCGAGCTGGAAGAGGCTGCGCGCACGCTCGACGCCGATGTCGTCTGGCTTGGCCATGGCCCAGATGACCTGATACACGATTTCGGATTTTCCAAGAACGGCAAGGACACCCTTCAACGGTGGGGCCGCGAGCGGATCATCGAACGGCTCGTCCGCGCCTACCGCGCCGAGCGGCCGGATATCGTTATCCCCACCTTCCTGGATGTGCCCGGTCAGCACGGCCACCACCGCGCCATGACCGAGGCGGCGGAAGAGGCCGTGCGGCTCGCCGCGGACCCGAACGCCTTTCCCGAGCATCTGGCGGAAGGGCTTTACCCGTGGAAGGTCGCGAAATTCTATCTTCCCGGCTGGTCCGGCGGAGGCGGCACCTATGACGACGAAGTGCCGCCGCCGAACGCAACCGTGACGGTGAACGCACCCGGCCGCGACCCGGCGACAGGTGTTTCCTACTCGGAAATAGGCGAGTGGTCCCGCGCCTGCCACGCCTCGCAGGGCATGGGCTTCTGGAAAGCGGTGCCGCAGACGGAATGGCCGTTGCATCTGAAGCTTGGCGGCAACGGCGCGGAAAATGACATTCGCGATCACCTGCCGGCGACCCTGGCGGATCTCGCGGCGGGCCTGGACAGATCGATTGCCGATCAGCTTGAGGCTGCGCAGGCCCGCATCGAGGCGGCACTTTCAGCTTTCCCGCACCGCGAAAAAATCATCGAGGAGCTCACCGCCGCCGCCCGGCACATCGAAGAGACCCAGAAACAACTCCCGCCGGAAGAAGAGACGCGGTTCGGCCATCGCCTCACAAGGAAGCTGGCAGAAATCGACGCAGCTCTTGCCTGTGCCGCCGGGCTCATGGCGACGGTTTGGGCCGAGCCGGCCGCGGTGGCTCCAGGCGGCGGCACGATTCTGCACGTCCATGCCGATGCAGGCCTGCCCGTGAAAATCGAGCCGGTCCTGCCGGAATGGGCTTCTGCCGGCGCGGTCCGGCACGAGGAGACGATCACGTCCTTCCGCATCACCGTATCCGGAAAGGCTCCGGTCTCGAACGCTTACCCGCCGGCCTTCTCGAGCCTGCTCGGCGGCGCTGCAATCCGGGTGAAGCTCGCCTCGCAGGTGGGCGGGCGAGACATACAGATCTTCGTTGATCCAGAGGAACCAGTTGCCGTCGTCCCGGCACATTCGGTCACCTTGTCTCCCGAGGCTTTGGTGATTTCGACCCATTCGGTTCCGGGACCGGTCCATGTGGCCGCCCGCATCGAGGGCCCAGAAGCGGAGCTCAGCCTGGCCGGTTTGCCCGGCATTGATGCTCGGCCTGACGAAGGCGGCTTTGCCGTCGCGGTTTCTTCGGGCATCCAGCCGGGGCGTTACACATTGCCTGCGACGATCGAGAATGCGCAGGCCTACCGGCAGACGCCGATCGCCTATCCGCATATCGGCCGCACGCGCTTCATCGAGCCGCAAAACCTCGACGTGCTGGTGCTCGACCTGAAGCTGCCGCAAAACGTGCGCGTGGGTTACGTCGGCGGAGGGACGGACCACGTCGGTGTGTGGCTCCGGCGCATGGGTCTCGACGTGACCATGCTTGACGAGACCGCGCTGCGCGACAGCCTTTCCCGTTTCACTACCATCGTGGTCGGCATCTTCACTTTCGGGCTGAGGCCTGATCTGGCGACCGCAACGCAGCGGCTGCGCGAATGGGTCGAGGCGGGCGGTCACCTGGTTACCCTCTACCACCGGCCGACCGACGGTTGGTCGCCCGACACCACGCCCCCGCGCCGCGTGGTAATCGGCTCGCCTTCGCTGCGCTGGCGGGTGAGCGACCCGGCTTCGCCGGTCGAGATGCTGTTGCCGGATCATCCGCTGCTTGCGGGGCCGAACAGGATTACCATCGAGGATTTCGCCGGCTGGGACAAGGAACGCGGTCTCTACTTCGCCTCGGTTTGGGATGACGCTTACGAGCCGCTGCTCGCCATGCACGACGCCGGCGAAGCCCCGCTCAAAGGTTCGCTCATCTCGGCCCGGATCGGCAAGGGCCGGCACACCCATACCAGCCTCAACCTGCACCACCAGCTCGACAGGCTGGTCCCCGGCGCGTTCAGGCTGATGGCCAATCTGGTGCAGCCAGCTTGAGCGTCGTGTCCGCGGAAAATCAGGCGACCAACAGGATTGCCGCGGCATGGCTCCTGACGGACATGATCCTGGTTTCGGCCATGACCGCGCTCGTCAAGCTAGAGGGCGCGACCTACCCGGCGATCCAGATTGTCTTCATCCGGTCGCTGATAGGCCTAGTCAGCGTGCTTCCGCTCGCCTGGCGCTTCAGAAAAGAGGTCTTCGGCACCCGGCGCGCCGGCCGTCACGCTTTCCGCGTCGCCTGCAACGCCATTGCACTCACTAGCAATTTCCTGTCGTTGACGCTTCTGCCGCTGGCGCTCGTATCCGCCATCAGCTTTACCAGGCCGTTCGTCGTGATGATCTTCGCCGTCATCCTTCTCGGAGAAAAAGTGAGAGCCGTTCGCTGGGTCGGCACCGCGATCGGTTTTCTGGGCGTGCTCGTCATTGTCGCGCCCGGCAGCGTCAGCTGGAATATCGGCCTTCTCGCCGCATTCTCCTCCGTCGTATTCGGCTCTCTCGCCTCCGTCCAGATCCGGGCACTCAAGGACGAGAACACCGCCGTCCTTATGGTCTTCTATTCCGTCGGCCTCAGCGTCGTCACGGCGATCCCGGCCGTGCTCTACTGGCAGCCCGTCGCCCTGGCCGACTGGTCCATACTGTTGGCAATTGGCGTCTTGGCACAGCTCGGACAGTATTGCTACCTGCGGGCCTATCAAATGGCGCCCGCCAACTTCCTAGCCCCGCTCAGCTATCTCACGCTGGTTTTCGCAACCGCCACCGGATACTTATTCTTCAACGAAGTGCCTGCGGGGACGACAGTGCTCGGCGTCGCCATCATCCTCCTTGCACTGCACATGACGAACCTTCTGAGCCGCTCGTAGACAGTCGCCCGTCGGTCCCTAAGGCTAGCGTGCGGCGAGAGCGACCAGGCGCTGGTAAGCGGCCCTGAAGCCCATGAGCGAAATGTCGGCCTTGACCTGCTGGCCCGAAGTGGCCGTCATCAGTACGTTCGCCGTTTCGGCCGCTTCCAGCTTCGAGATCGTATCGGCCGGAATCTCCACTTCCGCTATGCAGCCGGCGGGCAGGCAGGTCCGGAAAGCCCCCCTAAGGATTTCTTCGTCAGCCATCTGGATGCGGAATCCTTCCGAAAGCAACAGGCCAAACGGGAGAACCAGGGTCGCTACGGCGCGATCCTCGCTCCTGCGCAGAGCAAAGGTCAGCACACGCTGCTGCGATTCCTTCTGCAAGAGCGTCTGGGACATCTGGCAGACGCGCCGCGTCACCTCGCCCTGCTGCTGATTGACGCACTGGACGGTCCAGGCATCATAGGTTTCCGAAAGCGATGTGGGGCCTTGCATTTCGATTTCTTCCTGGGCAGACGCTGCGTTGAGGGTCAGCAGGCAGATTGACGAAACGAAAAGGCGAATGGCGAGCGCGGCTTTTTTCATGGGGTGTCTCGATTGAAGAAGCTGGAGCGGCCGAGAGCGTGTCAGGGATAGGGGTTCGCCATTCGCTACCCCCTAGAACGCCACCCTGAGGGTTGCGTTGAGGGGGGAACGAGGCTGCCGAGTTCGTCGCCTTGGACGGCGTAGGCCAGCCGGTAAATTGAAAGTGCATGGACGGTGCTTTCTGGTTGGCTGTCGGATAGCAAGCACATGAAGGCCGCCGTAGCGGCCGATAGACTGTTTTCGTCATGGCCTTCCAGCAAGGACGGCCCCCGCACGCGGAAAGTCCGGTGCCTTGCCGCCAATTTGAAAGGAGGCGTCCGGCACAGCCGGATCGCGCAGGATAAGATGGGCGGCAGCGAGGCCAGGCTCGGTCAGCGCCCCCGCAAGCGCATCACGCAACACGTTGATGCGGGCGGCCGCCGGCTCGTCAAGCATTGCCGCGGCGAGCACGCCTCCCGTTCCCCGCCCGCGGAGAACGCCCGCGTGCAGCGCAAGCGCTTGAAGCCGCGAAAGGAGGCGCGCATGCTGCGGCTCCACGCCGTTGGCTCCGCCGGCAGTCGATCAGCGGTTCGGCCGTCCGAATTGCCTCGTCAACAATGCGGGACGAACGGGCGCCCCACGGATCGACGAGGTCGATCTCGACGAATGGCCTCGGTGCTTGCGATCAATCTCACGGCCCCCGTGGCGCTGGTGAAGGCGGTACTGTCGCCATATCCAGGCAGGTGCGGGACAATGAGGGTATTGCATGCGAGCTCCGGAGCGACGAACCGCCATGCACTGCCACGTCCAGATTCGAGAAACCGGGAAAGACAGCGGGCCATCCGTTGCCGTAGTGAAGATGTCACTCGTCCGGATTTTCTTCCTCTCCCCGAAGACATGGGTAAAGCCGCCCGCAGGTCAACGCCGAATGGCATCCCACATCAGCCGCCGAGACAATCCCTAAACCGTCAAGGTTAAGGTGAACCCGGATTGCTGGGACATCGATTTTCCCAAGTGACCTGCCGGCACGGATACCGAGCCGCCGCCGGTTGCCGCGACGAGCTAGTAGGATCCGCCGCGCAGCTACTCGCGAGTGTCGTCGATGAGACGACCAATGTTTGGAGTCACGACCCGAAGCGCCTGCGAAGCTCCGACACCACGTCCGACGGCAGGTGCCGCTGGGGCAAGCCGCGGGTGAGCAGCACGAGCTTCGCCGTTTCCTCTAGCTCTTCGGCGGCGAAGACCGCCGCCTCGAAGCTTTTGCCGGAGACGACCGGGCCGTGGTTCGCCAGAAGCACGGCCGGATGCTCGGCGGCCCGGGCGAGGATCAGGGGCTTCACGTCGGCCGATCCCGGATGGGTGTAGGGGATCACCGGGACGCGGCCGACACGCATCACCATATAGGGCGTGATCGGCGGCAGGGCGTCCTCGGGATCCGTATCGGCCAGGCACGAGAGCGCCGTCGCGAAGGTCGAGTGGAGATGCACCACTGCGCCCGCTTCAGGGCGTGCCTCGTAGAAGGCCATGTGGAGCGGCACCTCCTTGGTAGGAGGATCGCCCGAAACCAGCCGGCCGGCCGTATCGAGCTTCGTCAGGCGGGAAGGCTCGAGGAAGCCAAGGCACGAATTGGTCGGCGTCACCAGAAAGCCGTCGGGAAGCCTCGCCGAGAGATTTCCCGACGAACCCGCGGTATAGCCGCGGTTGAACAGCGAGGCGCCCCAGCGGCAGATATCGTCCCGCAGGCGGCTTTCTTCCAGCGTCATAGCGATTCACCTCCCAACACGGCCACGGCCCTTTCGAAAAAATCCTCCGTGCCGAAATTGCCGGATTTGAGGGCGAGAGCAAGCCTCGGCTCGCCGTCGCGCAGAAGGGCTGGAACGCCCGGCGCGATCTCCGGCCCGATCTCAAAGGCGGTCGGACCGAGCGCGCCGGCGACCGCGCCCGAGGTCTCGCCGCCCGCCACCACGATACGGCGAAAGCCCATCTCGATCGCCGCAAGAGCAAGCTCGGCGAAAAACCGCTCGAAGAGGATGGCCAGAGCTTCTCGGCCGTGGCGTTCCTGTGCCGCCGTTACCGCCTCCGGATCGGCGCTGGAATAGACAAGCGGAACCTTCCCGCGGTTTTCCGCAACGAATTCCAAGATGCGCGGCAAAGCGGCTTCGGCTTCCATGGCGTCCGCGGCATCGACCATGAGGGACGGGCGGCGCGCCCGGTGGTATTCCACCTGCCTGCGCGTCGCTGACGAGCAGCTTCCCGAAATCACGAGAGCCGGCCCTGCCGCGCCCTCAAATTGCCGCTCGCCGGCGCGTTCCGGGAGGATGCCGAAATTCCGCGGCAGACCTTCCGCGATCGCCGAGCCGCCGGTCACCAGTCTGTGGTTCGCCGCCGCCGCAGCAAGCTTCAACAGATCTTCGTCTGCCACGGCATCCGCCACGATCAGCCGCTCCCCGCGGGAAGCCGCTTCGGCCAATGCCCGGTCGAGCGCGCCCAAACGCACGATCGGAAGGGCAATGTGGCCGACCTTCGCCTTAGTCTGGCGCGCGAGCCAGCGTCGGATATCCGGGTCGGTCATCGGGTTCAGCGGATGCTTCTCCATGCCCGACTCGCTCAGCAGGCGGTCGCCCACGAAGAGATGTCCCTGGTAAACCGTCCGTCCGTTCTCCGGAAAGGCCGGGCAAACCAGCGCAAGCGGCGCATCGAGCTCGGCAAGCAGTGCCTCGGCCACGGGACCGATATTGCCGCGGGGGGTCGAATCGAAGGTCGAGCAGTATTTGAAAACGATCTGGACCGCCCCGTTGGCCTTGAGCCAGCGACAGGCCGCCAGCGATTGCTCCACGGCGTCCGACGGCTCGATCGACCGGGTCTTCAAGGAGATCACGGCCGCGTCGATGTTCTCCGGCGCAGCCTCGTCGGGAATGCCCCCGTACTGGATCGTGCGCGCTCCGGCCCGCGCCAGCGTGTTGGCGATGTCGCTCGAGCCTGTGAAATCGTCGCCGATGACACCGATCTTCATGCGTTCCGTCCTTCGCCCCGCTGGCGCCAGAACACCGAGGCGAGCTGCTCGAGATGTGCGCGCATTGCCGCTTCGGCCCGGTTCGGGTCACCGGCCTCGATGCCCTCGTAGATGGCGCAGTGCGCCTTGTAGGCCGTCTGCTCCTGGCCCGGAGCCGTCAGCGTCACAACACGCTGCTCCTTCAGCCATTCCGACATCTGATCGTGCAGGGCGAGGAAGACCGGATTGCGTGCAATCCGGGCGATCTCGAAATGGAAGGCGATGTCGGTGTCGGTGAAGCGCTCGCGGTCTCCTATCGCCTGACCGTTCGCCTCCAACGCCGCTTTCAGCGCATCGAGATCCTCTCGCGTTGCGCCGCGCGCCGCCTCCCGCGCCAGCCCGACCTCGAAGAACAGCCGCGCTCCCTGGAAATGGCGCTGTCCCTCCTCCGTCGACAGCATCTGCCGCACCGCCGGCGCCATGCCTGTGAAGATGTGCGTGGCCGTCGGCATCACCACGCGCGCCCGGGCACCGTTGGTAAGCTCGACGAGGCCTGCCTTCTGCAGCGCGATCAGCGCCTCCCGGATGGCCGGGCGTCCTACGCCGAAGCGCATTTGAAGGTCGCGTTCGGGCGGCAGTTGGTCGCCGGGCTTCAGCTTGCCGGCCAGGATCTGGGCTTCGAGATGTGCGGCGACGTGCTCGAAGAGCTTCTTACGCTCGATGATCAGAGGGTCAACCATAAACCTTTCATACCATTATGCTTAACAATCATGCAAGAGCTTGCAAGGATGAAAGTATAAGACTGCAATCGCGACAGGGACCCTGACTAGCCAGTCCTCGACATTGCGGTGTGACACATGAGATTGCGCCCGGCGTCAGTGCAGAGTCGGGCAGACCACCCGAAGGCGAGCAGCCGATCGGAGCAGTTGTCGAGGCGGCGCGCAGGCCAGGGGCCAGCATCCGGCCCGATACGGGCAGCGTGGGCAAGAATGATCAAAACCAGCGGAAAGGCACTGCTATAACCCTCCGGGAAACATCCGCGTGTCAATTGGCGGCAGCCTTATAGATGGAGATTTCGATCGGAGCGGCGGTTATGACGGGCATGGCTTCTATTTGGGAGGCTACTTCCAGCACGCGCCTGAGGAGGGCTTCCAGTTTCGCGGGTCAGGCGTAGTCGGCCTGTTCGACCTTGATGTCGACCGGACCTATGCAAACGGCAGCGGCACGGCGACGTCCTCCGGTGAGACGTCCGGGGAAAGCTGGGGCGTCGATGCCCGGCTTGGCTGGTCGTTCAAGCTGGATGACGAGACCTTCCTCACCCCGTTTGCACAGATATCATACAACCATGCGTCTGTTGACGGCTGGACGGAAAGCGGCGGTCTCTTCCCCGCGCACATCAATGGCTTCGAGTCGAGTACCACTATCAGCCGTATAGGCCTGTCCGCCAAGAGCTTCGTTTCCGAGACGACGACTGTGTTCGGATCCGTCGCATGGGCTCATGTTCTTGATGCCCAAAACCCGACGGTGACGGGTTCACTGCTGGTTGCGGAATGCGACGACTCCAACCCGCTGCAGGCTTTCTGCAACATCGGCGGCACAAGCGACGGAGTGATTGACGACTGGGCGGAGGTCACCATCGGCACCCGCGTTGAACTGTCCGCCGATGCTGTCTTCGACCTGTCCGTTACCGGAATGCTGGGAGAAGATCTGCTCGGAGGGGCCATCAAGGCCTGCATAAGCAAGGCTTTCTGATGCGTTGGTCCCGGGCGCTGGCCGGATTCGGAGGCTTTCTGCGGTCTGGTCAGCGCATCGCAGACGTCCTTTGCCGCAGAGAGAGCAGCTGTACGGGCTCTGGACACCGCGATACGAACACCATCAGCTAACTCCACGGATCGGTGCTGTCCTCGTCATTGGCCGGCGTGGTATGAGCGCCAGCGGCGCTTTGGCTCACCAGCCCTGCATCCTCGAGCGCTTCGAGGTCCGGCAGGTCGCGCAGGCTGTCGAGCCCGAAGTGCTCCAGGAATTTCCGCGTCGTTACATAAGTGTATGGGGCTCCGGGCTGCGGCGAACGCGGCCCGGAGGCGATCAAATCAAGCCGCCGCAACTGTCCGATCGTGTCGCGTGACACCTCGCGGCCCAATATGTCGGACAGGCCCGCGCGCGTGACAGGCTGGTGATAGGCGATCGTGGCCAGCACCAGCATTTCCCCCTCGGTGATGTCGGCGGCCATGGTGCTGCCGCCGAAGGCGGCCTTCAGCACGCCGGCCATGCGCGGCCGGGTGCGGAACTGCCAGCCGCCGGCGACAGCCACAATCTCGTAAGGCCGGCCGGCAAGCTCATTGACAATATCCTCGATCAGGAGATCGATGCTGCAGTCGCGGCCAACCAGAGGCGCCAGCATCTCACGGGTGACCGGCTCGGCAGAAGCGAAGATCACCGCCTCGACCCGCATCATCCATTCGCGCCAGCGCGCCTCGGGCGGCAGGTGGTCGAGCTCCCGGTCGAAGAGGCCGCCCTCCCCTGCTCCGTTCTGCAGTGTCCGGGCTGCCTTCGCCATGGCCGTCACAACCCGTAGAGCCGGAATGCGGGTCGGCCCGTGAGCTCGCGGACGGCGCCCAGGCTCACGAGCCGGCCAAACAGGCGCCGGCTGGAGCGGTCGCTGGCGGCCCTGCCCTGCCGCGCGGCAAGCGCATCTTCCTTAAGCAGCGCCAGGACCGTTTCATCGGCATCCCTGCCGCGCAGCCTGGGCGCGATCGCCAGAAGCCGCTCGGCGCGTCGGGCAAGATCCGCATAAAGGTCATGGGCGAAAGCGGCGGCCTGGCCATAGGCGCGCGCGCAGGCCGCCAACCACCGGCGCGGGTCGGCCTGCGGCCCGGCAGCAAGGGTCAGGGAGCTTCGGTCGAGACGGATGGCAAAGAGCGGGACAGGCGCGGGCCAGTTAAGGCTGCGCGCTAGCGCGACGTCGGCCAGCCACAGCGCCAACGGCCGGCTATCCGGCCGGAGCCGCAGGCTCAATGCCGCAACGGAGATTGCCGCCTCGAGCGGATTCCCACACCTCGCACCTTCGGCAAACGGGGCATCGATCGCCTCTTCCGCCGCCTCGTCTATCGTGAATGACAGCAGATTGGCTAGTGTCTCACGCCAGTCCGAATCCGGCGCTGGCGGCCTCAGGATCGAACCCTTGGCAAGCATCTGCCAGGCAAGAAGCACTGAGCCCGCTGGACCGGGATCGTCGCCGGGCCGCGTGAAATAGAGATGGTCGCGCAGGGTTGCGGCATCTTCCCGACGTCCTTGCAGCCTGACAACGGCTTCGGCCGAGGCGAGCGCCAGACGCTGCCGCCAAAGCTCTGTTATAGGATGGCTGGCGCAAGCAATGGGATGGATCGCGGCAAGCGCCGCCCCGGCGGAAAACAGAGCGTCCTCAGGGCTTTCGCATTGGCCCGCTGTCCGCGTCCAGTCCGGCAAAGGCGGGAAAGCTGGCGGCGGCTCTGGTAGGTGATGGGGGCGCGGCGGCATGATTCGGATCATACACCGGCGCGGCGCTTTACGCCATTGAAATGGCAGAAAACCGCCGCGCCTTTTCCAGCCGCCACAAGTCCGAACCGCGCTCGCATCGCAGCAAGCAGGCCAATCCGCTGCCGGCCACCGCCCACGTCGCACAGCGTGTGGCGTAGCCCTGAAGTGGAAAAGCCTCGGTGTAAGTTTCCGGGCAATGGCGGTGGTTGAGGAGATAGTCCCGGGACTATGCCTCCGGGATGACGAGCAGCCCGATATCGCCCTTCGCCGGCCGCGCCTGGAAAAGTTCCTTCTGCTCGGCACGGCGTTGGCAGCCTCCCGTTCTGCGCACCTGCCGCGCGTGAGCGAATTTGCGGTATGCCCAGTCGGGCACGGTGTGCGTCAATTCGTCGATGATGGTCTTGATGCCGTTTTTGGCGGTAAGATGCGTCTGCCGGTCGTAATTGTCCCAGTCGTAGTGACCAGGCCGTCTTTCGATTGCACTCCACATGAACCAGTGCCGGAAGACATTGAGCCCATCCTCCACCGCCGTCTGATAACCCACTTCCAGTCCTCCCGCGGTGGATTCGACTTGCGGAATAGACGGCCCCGAAGGAAATTTGCGGCACCTTGTCCGTAGGTATGTGAAACGCTCCTTTTCGCGCGCATCATTGGCAGACCGCAGTCCTGGCCATAATAGCCATAAGCCCTACTAGTCGTGGCGACGACGGGCATTCGTAATGATCCTGAAGATTGGCGTCGACGCCGGGCCGCGCGAGCCGCACGGGAATGCCGTGGCGGAGAAGCTCTTCCTCCGGGCCGATGCCCGACAGCTGCCGAAGTCTTCCTAGGATTCGCTCCTTAGGAATGTTCGTCAGGCACAAGAAAAGAGGGCGCCGACTTCCCGGCGCCCGCACTCACTGTCAGCGCATCACCCGCCGCAGCCGGGATTCCATCTGCGCAGCACCCTCCTCCGGCGTCATGGCACCCGCCATCACCCCGTTGAAGGTGGTACGGATGATCTCGCTGATCTCGTTGTAGCGCGGCGAGACCGGGCGAGAACGCGCCGTCTGGACCACTGGCAGGGCCTGGTCGAGCCACGGCACGGCTTTGAGCACATCGGGGTCGGTATAGAGGTCCGGTGTAACCGGCAGGTTCGACGCCTCGATGGCGCGCTTCTTGCTCACTTCGGGGCTCGCGAGATACTTGACCAGCTTCACCGCCTCCTCCTGATTCTTGGAATAGGCGGAGACCGCCCACTCCCAGCCGCCGAGGCAGGAGACCGGCTCGCCGCCCTCGACCGCAGGCAGCTTGGCAACGGCCACCTTGCCCTTCACCTGCGAATCCTCGTCGTTCTGGAAATGCGCCCAACCATAGGCCCACAGCACGGCGAAGACGGCGTTACCGGCCTGGAAATTGCGGCGGGTGTCGTCGGTCGCGATTTCGGCCACATTGGGCTTGGTCACGCCGGTCTCGACCATACTGCGCCATAGATTGAAGGCGTCGATCGCGCCCTGACGGTTGAAGGCGAATTCACCGTTTTCGGTCAGGTTGTGGCCCATGCTCCAATAGGGCAACAAGAAGGTCGACACCGCACCCTCGATCGCCGCACCCTGGAAACTCAGGCCCTCGAGATTGGGATTGTTCTCCCCCTCAAGGATGATCTTTGCCGTCTCCTGAAGCTCCGTCCAGGTGGTGGGCACCTCACGGTTATACTTCTCTAGCAGGTCCTTGCGGTAGTAGAGGAACATGGCGTCGGCATAAGCCGGAAGCGCGACCAGCTTGCCGTCCACCTGGTTGGCCTCGGCGTAGGCAGGCAGATAGCTGTCAAGCAGCGCCTGCTTGTCCTCGACATAATCGTCCATCGGGGTGATCCAGCCGGCGGCAGCAAACTGGGCGGGACGGATCACGTCAAGGATGAGCACGTCGAGCGAGGAATCCCGCGCCGACATCACCGTGTTGAGATACTGAGCCTGGAGTTCGGACGTGGCGCCGCCGAGTTCGATCTCGACGTTCACATCCGGGTTCTGCTCCATGTAGTCTTCGATGAATCCGCGCACCACGTCTGGATGGCCCTGGCTGGAGATGAAGACCCGGAGATTGGTCTCCGCCAATGCACCGCTGCATGAAAGCGAAACCGCTAGTGCAGCAGCGGCGGCCATGTATTTCTTCATATCAACTCCTCCCTAGATGTCGCCTCGCCCCGCGGCCGGTGGACATTGTCTGCCATGCATTATCGCACTGCCGAAGGCGCGAACCAAACGCATACGCATCAATTCATAGCGCTACGAAATCGTGAATGTCAATCCGAACAACCTATCGGCTGATTTCCCACATGTGATTGACGAATGATCGAGCCGACAATATCGTAGCGCTACGAAACCGGCTCTGGTGAGCTGCACAATCCTGTTCAGGTGGAGGAGCAATGTCGGCGGAAACAATAAGGTATGGGCTCATCGGCGCGGGCATGATGGGCCGGGAGCACATCCGGAACCTTTCCGTGATCCCCGGATCGCGCATCGTAGCGATCGCCGATCCAAATGCGGAATCGCGGCGGACGGCAGCGGAACTCCTGCACGAAAAGCCGATGCTGTTCGATGAGGCCGACGCACTTCTCGACAGCGACTTTTGCGACGCGCTGATCATCGCCTCGCCGAACGACACCCATGCGGGCCTGCTTGACCGGATCTTCTCGATGCAGAACCCGGTGCCGGTGCTCGTCGAAAAGCCGATCTGTACGGAGCCGTCCGATCTCGAAAGGTTACGCCGGGGTGCGGCCGAGTATCCCAAGCCGATCTGGGTCGGCATGGAGTACCGCTACATGCCACCAGTGGCCACACTTATCAAAGAAGTGCACGAAGGGCGGGTCGGCAGGCCTGCAATGATTGCCATGCGCGAGCATCGCCACCCCTTCATGCAGAAGGTGGATAATTGGAACCGCTTCTCCAAGCGCACCGGCGGCACGCTGGTGGAAAAGTGCTGCCATTTCTTCGATCTGATGCGATTTATCGCCCGTTCGGAGGCGGTCCGGGTGTACGCTTCGGGGGCAGCGGACTTCAACCACCTGGACGAGCGCTATGACGGCCGGCAGCCAGACATCCTGGACAACGCCTTCGTCATCGTCGATTTCGCCAATGGTATGCGCGCGCACCTTGATCTGTGCATGTTCGCCGACGGCTCATGGTGGCAGGAAGCCTTCGCGGTGACAGGAAACAAGGCCAAGATCGAATGCCTGGTGCCGGCCTCCCGCGGCTACGAGGAAAAAGTGCCGGCCGAAGTGCTGTTCAGCCCGCGCAACGAGCGCAAGACGCTGGAGCGGAGGCTGGTGGAGGTTGACGAGGAGGTTCTCGCCGCTGGTGCCCATCACGGCTCCACTTATTATGAGCACCTGGGATTCCGCCGCGCGATCCTCGGCCAAGGCCCGGTGGAGGTAAGCGTAGAGGACGGGCTGAAGGCGGTCGCCATAGGCATGGCGGCAGAGCTTTCCGTTCGCGAGAAGCGCGCGGTGGAGGTCGACGGGCTGCAGTTCGGCTGAACGGATGCCGGGACAGGGAGGGACGCATGGCCTCGGTCAAGCTGGAAGGAATCAGGAAGAGCTACGGCGCCGTCGAGGTCGTGAAGGGTATCGATCTCGAGGTGGCGGACAAGGAGCTGGTGGTGCTGGTGGGCCCCTCCGGCTGCGGCAAGTCGACGACGCTGCGTATGATTGCGGGCCTCGAATCCATCACCGCCGGGACGCTTACGATCGGCGACAGAACGGTGAACGGACTGCCGCCGCGCGAACGCGATATCGCGATGGTCTTCCAGGACTACGCGCTTTATCCGCACAAGACCGTCTACGAGAACATGGCGTTCGGGCTGAAGGTGCGAAATCACCCGCGCCATGAAATTGACAGCCGCGTCAAGCAGGCAGCTGAAACGTTGGGGATCGCGCATCTTCTGGACCGCAAGCCTAGCCAGCTTTCGGGCGGCCAGCGCCAGCGCGTCGCTATGGGGCGGGCGATCGTTCGCCGGCCGCAGGTCTTCCTGTTCGACGAGCCGCTGTCGAACCTTGATGCGAAACTGCGCGGCCAGGTGCGCACCGAGATCAAGAAGCTGCATCAGGACATCGCCGCGACGATCATCTACGTCACGCACGATCAGGTGGAAGCGATGACGCTCGCCGACCGCATCGTGGTGATGCGCAATGGCGAGATAGAGCAGCTCGGCACGCCCGACGACGTCTACAACACGCCGGCCACCATGTTCGTGGCAAGCTTCATAGGCGCGCCGGCGATGAATTTCCTCTCCGCAACCGTGTCCGGCGGCCATGCGCGCCTTGCCGAGGGTGGCCGGGTGCCGTTGGGCGCGCTGGCAGCGATCCTCTCAGACGGAGACAAGGTGAAGGTGGGCATCCGGCCGGAGCATTTTCTGGAAGAGTCGAACGGCGACTGCACTGTGACGGGCACGGTTCAGGTTGTTGAGCCGCTCGGAGCAGACACGCTGGTGCACTTCACGGTGGGCGGCGAGACGATGACGGCGCGCGTCGCGGCACAAACGCGGCCTGCACCCGGCACGAGAGTGACGCTCGGATGCGATCCCGCCCGCATCCATATCTTCGACCCTGTGAGCGAGCGGGCATATCGGCCGCAGGCAGCGCAAGAGAGGCACGGCTCCATGGCCGTGGAGGCATGAGATGAGCGGGGCGGTGCACTCCGCGCTGCGGCTTAAGCAGCGTCGCGACTGGGCGTCCTTCATGGACCCGTCGGATCGGGCGCTGGCGTTTTGGCTGCTTGCGCCGACGGCGATCCTCCTACTCCTGATCATCGTCTACCCGGTCGGGCGGCTGGTGTGGACGAGCCTCCACAACCTTTCGCTTACCTCCGGGCTGCCGGCAGAATTTGTCGGGCTCGAAAACTTCGAGATCATGCTGGATGATCCGATCTTCTGGGCGGCGCTCTGGAACACAGTGCTGATCACCATCATCACGGTGCCCGGCGCGCTGCTCGTCGGTCTGGGGCTGGCGCTCCTTGCCAACCTGCCCTTCCGGTACAGGTGGCCGGTGCGGCTCTCCCTGCTCGTGCCATGGGCGCTGCCGCTCTCGTTCGTGGGCCTGATCTTCGCCTGGTTCTTTCAGTCGCAGTATGGCGTCGTCAACGACATCCTGATGCGCTTCGGACTTCCGCGCATCATATGGTTCAATTCGCCTGAATGGTCCTTTACGGCGATCTGCCTTGCCATCATCTGGAAGACCTCCTCATTCGTTGGTTTGATCCTCCTTGCCGGGCTGCAGACGATCCCCCGCTCGCTCTATGAAGCAGCCGATGTGGACGGCGCCGGGCGGCTCAGGCAGTTTTTCGAGATCACGCTACCGCTGCTCAAGCCAGCCATCGTCGTGGCGCTGATCTTCCGCACGATCACCGCCCTGCAGACCTTCGACATTCCCTACACGATGACGCGCGGCGGGCCGGGCACCAGCACAGCGACACTCGCCATGTATATCCACCAGAACACCGTCAGCTTCCTCGACCTCGGCTACGGTTCGGCGCTTGCGGTGGCGATGTTCGTGCTGTCGATGGGAGTGACGGTCATCTATCTACGCATGATGGGCAAGGGGCACTGATATGGCGCAACTTTTCACTGGCCTCCCCCTTCGGCTGATCGCGGCCGGCGTGCTGCTCATCAATGGGCTTTTTCCCGTGCTTTGGCTGTTCCTGACTTCCCTCAAATCGGAACTGGAGCTGACACGCACACCGATCACGTGGCTGCCGGACCGGCCGACGATCGCCAACTACGTCGATGCGTTCTCAGACCAGCCGCTGCACATCTTTCTGATGAACTCCTTCGCGGTGGCAACGCTTTCGACCATTTCGACGCTTCTGGTCTCCACCTTTGCGGCCTATGCGATCGCTCGGCTGCAACTGCGCTTCCGCGCGCTTATTCTTTCGGTGATCATCGCCGTTTCCACCTTCCCGCTGGTGACGCTGCTTGTTCCGCTCTTTGAGACCATGCGGGCGCTCAACCTGCTCAACACCTACACCGCACTGGTGCTTCCTTATACGGTGCTCAGCCTGCCGGTCTGCACGCTCGTTCTTGTCTCCTTCTTCGACGGCATTCCGCGGGATCTCGAAAACGCGGCCATGGTGGATGGCTGCACGCGACTTGGAGCGCTGTTCAGGGTCGTCGTGCCGCTCGCTGGACCGGGCGTGTTCACCGCGGCGATCCTCGCCTTCGTGAATGCGTGGGACGAGTTTCTGCTAGCGCTTTCCTTCAACGCAAGCCCGATGCTCAGGACGCTACCGGTCGGCATCACACTCTATCAGGGTGAGTTCGCCTTCCCCTGGACGGTGATTTCCGCGGCCCTGGTGGTCGGCATAGTCCCACTCGCCATCCTCATCGTCATCTTCCAGGAGCGCGTCGTCTCCGGGCTGACTGCAGGGGGCATGAAAGGATGAGCGGTAAGCGGCGCACCGTGGACAGCCTTCGCAGCCAGCGCTGGTACGCGGCTACCGACATGCGTGGCTTCGCGCACCGCCAGCGCACGCAGCAGATGGGGCTTAGGCGCGAGGAGTTTCTGGGCAAGCCGGTCATTGGCATTCTCAACGCCTGGAGCGAGATCAGCCCCTGCCACGCGCATCTGCGCGAGCGGGCGGAGGCGGTGAAGCGCGGCGTCTGGCAGGCCGGCGGCTATCCCGTCGAGATACCGGTGCTTTCGGTGGGCGAAGTGATGGTGAAGCCCACCACGATGCTCTACCGCAACTTGCTGGCAATGGAGGTGGAGGAAGTACTGCGCTCGCATCCGATCGACGGGGCGGTGCTACTCGGTGGCTGCGACAAGTCCACGCCGGGCATGCTGATGGGCGCGATCAGCATGGACCTGCCGACGATCTTCTGTCCGGCCGGACCCATGTCGAACGGCCAGTGGCGCGGCGTAAAGACAGGTGCAGGCACCCATACACGCAAATACTGGGATGAGCTTAAGGCCGGCCGCATATCGCCGCAAGATTGGGTCGATCTAGAGACGGGCATGACGCGGTCGATCGGCACCTGCAACACAATGGGCACCGCCTCGACCATGACCTCCATCGTTGATGCGATGGGGATGACGCTACCCGGTGCTTCCAGCATACCTGCGGCCGACAGCGCCCATCCGCGCATGGCGTCGGCCTGCGGCGCTCGCATCGTGGAGATGGTATTCGAGGACCTGAAGCCTTCGGCAATACTGACGCGAGAGGCGTTCCTTAACGGCGCGGTCGCCTATATGGCGCTCGGCGGCTCCACCAATGCAGCCATCCACATGATCGCCATGGCGCGGCGAGCCGGTATCGACCTGACGCTGGACGAGTTGGGCGAAGTGGCGTTGAGGGTTCCGGTTTGCGCCGACATCTTCCCGACCGGCCAGCATCTGATGGAGGAGTTCTATTTCGCCGGCGGCCTGCCCGCCCTGCTTGCGAAGCTGAAGAACTTCCTTGCCCTTGGTGAGCGGACGGTCAACGGACGCACGCTTGGGGAGAATATCGAAAACGCACCCTGCTGGAACGATGAGATCATTCGTTCGCCAGAGAAGCCGGTTGTGCCGCTTGCCGAAGCACCCACGCTTGCGGTCCTGCGCGGCAATCTGGCGCCCTCCGGGGCAGTCATGAAGGTGGGTGCGGCCGATCCCGCGCTGCTCAGACATACCGGGCGCGCGGTGGTGTTCGACAGCCCGCGGGAAATGTTCGCGCGAATAGACGATCCGGACCTGGAGATCGACGAAACAAGCGTGCTGGTGCTGCGCTATGCCGGTCCAGTGGGAGCGCCGGGCATGCCGGAATGGGGAAACCTGCCCATCCCGCAGCGGTTACTCGCCAAAGGCGTGCGCGATCTCGTGCGTATATGCGACGGGCGCATGAGCGGTACCCATTACGGCACCTGCATTCTGCACGTCTCTCCGGAAGCCGCCGTCGGCGGGCCGCTGGCGCTGCTTCGGACCGGCGATCAGGTGCGGCTTGACGTGCCGGCCCGGCGGCTCGACATGCTGGTTTCCGAAGAAGAGCTGGAGCGCCGCCGCGCGGAGTGGAAGCCGCCTGTCCGTCCTGCGGGAGGGGCCTATACGGGACTATACCGGGAGCATGTGCTGCAGGCCGATCAGGGCTGCGATTTCGATTTTCTCGGCGGGCCGCGCGAGGTGTCCGAGCCGGATATTTTCTGAGGGGTGAACCGTGCCGAAGCAAAACCCGTTTTTGAACCTGCTTGAGCAGCATGCGGCACCGCCGCTCGGTACCTGGCTCATGTCAGGCGCGCCCGCGACGGCGGAGGCCCTGGGCTTTGCCGGGTTTGATTTCCTGGTGCTCGACATGGAGCACGTGGCAATTGACCTGGCGGATGCCGTGGAGATCCTGCGTGCGATCGCCGTCACCCCGGCGCGGCCCGTGGTACGGCTGCCGTGGAACGATCAGGTCACCGTCAAACGCGTGCTCGATTCAGGGGCGCAGACGCTCATGTTCCCCTTCATCGAAAATGCCGAAGAGGCGCGGCGTGCCGTGAGCTTCACGCGCTACCCGCCGGAGGGGGTGCGCGGTGTCGCCGCCGTTCACCGCGCGAGCCGTTTCGGGCAGGACAAGAGCTATCTCAAGGAGGCGGCCGATGGCGTGTGCGTCATCGTGCAGCTCGAAACGCCGGGCGCGGTGGAACGGCTCGAGGAGATCGCACAGGTATCGGGCGTGGATGCGCTTTTCATCGGCCCCGGCGATCTCTCTGCCTCGATGGGCCATATCGGCAACATCGCGCATGAGGACGTGCAGGCTGTGCTTGCCGATGCAGCGCGCCGCGCGAAGGCCATTGGCAAGCCTGTCGGCATAGTCGGGCCCACCCCGCAGATGGTGCGGGACTTCCTTGGTTATGGATACAGCTTCTCGGCAATCGCCTCCGACATCGCCATGATGACCGGGCGGGCCGCCGAATACCTTTCGCAACTGCGCGACGGGCCGGCGCCTGCCGCTTCAACGAGCGCATACTGATCCCATGGCCGACGTCCTCCCAGACCCCCTCGAGAAGTACCGGACCGTCTCCTACCGGTCGCTGTCGGGCCGACATGTGCTGGTCACGGGGGGAGCTTCCGGCATCGGTGCGGAGATTGTCGCGGCGTTCCGGGCCCAGAACGCGCAGGTGGATTTCATCGACATCGACAGCGATGCTGGCCCGACCTGGGCAGAGACGACGGGCAGCCGCTTCACGTTCTGCGACGTGACGGATATCGCCGCGCTACGCACTGCCATAGCAAAAATCCAGGACGCGTCGGGGCCGATCGACGTTCTCGTCAACAACGCCGGTAAGGACGACAGGCACGCCATGGCCGAAGTCGAGCCGGACTATTGGCGACGCGCCCTGGCACTCAATCTCGACCACCAGTTCTTCGCTACGCAGGCGGTGGCGGCGACCATGGCCGAACGGGGCCAGGGCTCAGTCATCATGCTGGGCTCGGTTTCCTGGATGCGCGGCCGTCCCGGCCTCGTCGGTTACACGACGGCAAAAGCGGCGATCAACGGCCTCACCAAGACCCTTGCTCGCGAGCTCGGGCCTTCGGGCATCCGGGTCAACTGCATCGTACCCGGCGCGATCCTGACGGAGCGGCAGAAGAAGCTGTGGCTCACGCCCGAGCTCGACCGGCAGTTCATCGAACTGCAGGCACTGAAATTCCGTCTCGACGGAAGCCACGTGGCACGCATGGCGCTGTATCTCGGCTCTGACGAGAGCCTGGGCTGCACGGGTGCCAACTTTGTTATCGATGCGGGCCTGGTCCAAAACTGAAGGGTGCGCGGCGTGACCGGTTCGACAGCCAGCCTCCGTCGCCGCAGGCGCAAAGCGCAGCGCGTGACCCTCAACGAGGTGGCGGAGCTGGCGGGTGTATCCCCGTCGACAGTGTCCCTCTACATCCGCAAACCGGATGCTGTCTCGGAGGATCGGGCGCACCGGGTGTCGGAAGCGATCGCCAAGCTTGGCTATGTCCCCAACCTGATGGCCGGCGGCCTCGCGGCGGCAAGCTCCCGAATCGTCAGCGTCATCGTGCCTTCGATCCGCAATGCCTTCTTCGCGGAGACGGTATCGACGATCCAGGCGGCACTCGGATCTGAAGGGTTCCAGGTACTGCTTGGCCACACGGAATACAGCGAGGCGCAAGAGGAGGCACTGGTGCGTGCCGCGTTATCCTGGGCGCCGGCGGCAATCGTCCTGACCGGCCTCAGCCATTCGCATGGTACACGTGCGCTTCTTGCCGCAAGCGACGTGCCTGTGGTGGAGATGTGGGAGCTGGGCGGCCCGACGATCGACATGGCGGTGGGGTTTTCGCACGAGGAAGCGGGTGCCGCCGCAGCACGCCACCTGATCGCCCGCGGCCGTAAGAATATCGCCTATGTCGGAGCGCGGCTCCACGAAGACCATCGAGCCGCCCGCCGGGCAGACGGTTTCCTGCGGGAACTGGCGCCGGAGAGCGGCCAGGCGGGGCGCATCATCCGCCACCCAGGTCCAGCAACGGCAGATGCGGGGGCGCTGCTCCTCAACCGCGCGCTTCAGCAGTTCCCCGGCCTGCAGGGGCTTGCCTGCTCCAATGACCTGGTGGCCCTCGGCGTGCTTTTCGAATGCCAGAGGCGAGGCATCCGCATCCCGGAGGACCTGGCGGTGATCGGCTTCGGTGACCTCGGCTTCAGCGCCTCATGCAACCCACCGCTTACCACCATACGGCCTTCCGGCGACGTGATCGGTCTCGAGGTCGCCCGGCTGGTGCTGGCGAGCGTGAAGGGAAAACCGGAAGCGCCTGAGCCCGTCATCGATACGAGCTTCCTGCTCGTCGAACGACGCAGCACATAGCCTAAAAGCGGGCGCGCCTGGTTCAAGACATGTTCATCTGGAAGATAATTAACTGCCGCTCGACACGTTCACAGCGGTGATGCTGATGGAAGCGGGTGTGTCGTCGAAAAACTGATCACAATGACTTGCCCCGTGCGGATACGGGCCAGAGCACCTCAACCCTCCCGCCGCGCAGGCCGACATACCAATCGTGCATGTTACAAGTTGGATCGCAATGGCCCGGGACCAGCCGCAAGCGATCACCAATTCTCAGCCTATCTTGCGGGTCTTCTATCACTCCGTGCTCATCGGTCCATTTCACATATCGGAGGTCAGCGCGGCCATAAACCTGCGGCAGGCCCGAATCCGCGGATTGCACCTTCAGTCCAGCATCGCAAATTGCCCGGCCAGGTCGGCGGGACATGACGGAGGTCAGGAGGAACATTGCGTTCTCCCACCCCGCACAATCCAGACGCCGACCTTCTGCGTCGAGGATGCGTCCATAGTCAGCGTCCAAAAAAGCATAGGATCCGCATTGCAGCTCTCCGTAGAGACCGGAAGCGGCTTCCAGAGGGTAGCTACCAGTGCCGCCACCAGTAACCAGGGGAACAGCGACGCCGTTCGCCTCCAGATGATCGGCCACAGCGCGGGTAATTTCCAGCGCTTGGGCAAAGGCCGCTTGCCGCTCGGACCATGTCGGCAGATGCTGGAGCGCCCCCTGGTAGGATTGGAGGCCTTCAAAGCGAAGCCTCGGTACAGCGAGGATAGCACGGGCAATCTCCAAAGCGGCTGGTCCATCCATGACCCCGCAACGCCCTGCCCCGCAGTCGATCTCGACGAGACATCCGAGCGTGGTGTCGTGCCGCTCAACAGCAGCGGCCAATTCACCGACATTGGCGGGATCGTCCACGCAAACCGAGATCTTTGCTCCCCGCCGGGGTAGTTGTGCGAGGCGGTCGATCATGACTGGATCGCGCACCTCGTTGGTTACCAGCACGTCGGTGATTCCGCCGCGCACAAAGACCTCAGCCTCGCTCACCTTTTGGCAACAAAGACCTGTTGCACCGCCGATCGTTGTCTGAAGCCGCGCAATGTCGACCGACTTATGCATTTTGCCGTGAGGGCGCAGACGCAGCCCATGGGCACGGGCGAATTCACCCATGCGCCGCAGATTGCGTTCCAGCGCATCCAGGTCGAGGATGAGACAAGGCGTCAGAACATCCGCCTCGCTCATCCCCGGTAGAGCAGGAACATCGAAGCCGATCTCAAGATCGCCTGACCCTGCGTCGAGCATCATTCTGCTCCTCGTTCGATCTCGACTTAGGAGTTCAGACGGCTTCCGGCACGGGCACCTTGGTGTCCGACATGCGGTAGCGGAACTTGGTGTCAGTCAATCCGGCAGCATCAGAGAGCTCAGCCGCGAATAATTGTGCGGTCAGAATGTCAAGGATGCCTTGCGCGATAAGGTTGTCGGCCTTCGGTACCTTCACCACGGTCAAAAGCTCACCATCCGCCACATCCGCTGTGGTGACAAGCAGTGCGGGGCAGCCGATGCGATCAAGATGTTGCGCCAGTTCGACTTCGCGGCCTGCGCCGAACAAAACAACCCCGGTGGTCCCATCCATGGATTCCATGGGGCCGTGCAGGTAATGGCGGGTGTCATAGGCGGAGGCGGGAATGCGGGCTGCCTCCCGAAGCAACAGCGACGCGCCGTCCGCCGTGCCCAGCGAGGCGCCTGCGCCTACACAGTCAATTGCCCGGCGCGCGGGAAACAGCTTGCCCACCCGCTCCATGCGACTTCCGGCAGTAGCCAACACCTCGCTCACCAGCTTCGGAATGGCAGCGAAGGCGTCAGAAGTGTCGCCCAGCAGCTTCTCGAAGGCCATGCCCATGGCAAGCAGAGTGGCCGTATAGCCTGTGCTGGAGGGCGTGGCGTCCGAGCCATTGTTCAGCCGCAGGTGCAACTCGGCAGCTTTTGCCAGCGGGCTTTGGGGATCGTTGGTAATGGCGAGGCGGCGGGCGCTGGACAGCTTCTCTAGTGCCGCCACGGTCTCCACGCTGCGGCCGCGATGCGACAGCCCAACAAGCGCGTCGCAGAGATTGCGGCCGTCGACCATGTCCACCGCGCGGATGGCGAAGGCGCGGCGGCCTTTGGCCTGAAGTTCGGCCGCTCCTACCACAGCAGCGGCGAAGCTGGCGCCGATCCCGGTCACGCCTATCACCGGCCGGTCGAGGCTGGAAAGGTCGAGGACGGCCAATTCCTCGCGTGCTGCGGCATAGGTATCAGCCAACGCTTCCGGCTGACGGGCAATGGTGGAACGATAGCTCATGGATGTCCTTCCTTCGTTCGCGAACTGGCCCGCAGCGGGACCGCGCCCGCCCCGGACTGTCTTGAATAATTAAGGCTTGCTGCGAGGCGACAGGCGCCCTCGACCGGCTTGCCCGTGAAGAGATGCGGGGTCAGACGGCCAGGGGCGAGTTCGGCTAGGCCTTCGGTGAAGGCCTGCCAGAGCCGCGGCTGGGAGACGATCACGCTGCCGCCTGCGACCGCATGCGTTGCGCCCGCGCCGCGCCGGTCGAGCAGCGCAACCAGTCGGGCAAGACCCCGCCCGCCTTCGCGGATCACCTGGAGAGCCAGGGCCGAACCCTGATCCGCGGCATCGAAGACTGCCACAGCATGACGACCGACCGCAGCGGCCGACCCCTGGCGCGAGAGCGCGCTGCCAAGGCGTGGAACGGATGGGACGGAAAGCGCCTCAAATATCGCCTCTACGAGAGGCTCGCCCCGGTCTCCACCCTCATCGAAATGACGCGCCACGGCCCGCACCGCCTCGCGAACCAGACTGGCGGCGCTGCCCTCATCGCCGACGATCCAGCCCCAGCCACCGGCCACCAGCATTTCACCCGAGGCCGAGCGGCAGACGGCTATCGATCCCGTACCGGCGACCACGCCTATTTGCCCGGAAAGGCCAAGGGCGAGCGGCATCAGCTCGGCGTCATTGACCACCGTGAGAGGTACATCGGTGCGAGCGGCCAGGGCTGACTGAAAAGCCCTGCATTCCTCGGCGTCATCGCATCCATGCGCGCCAACGGCCAGCGCAGCGACAGATGCGCCCCCAGTCAGCCGGGCTACCAATTCCAGAAGCGCGGCGGCATCCGCACCCCAATCACGCCGGCGCCACTCAGCACTTGGCAACACCAGATCGCGGGCCGCCCCTCCGCCGATGGGAATGGCCCGCAAGTGGGTCTTGGTCCCACCGATATCGACACCAACGATAAGCACATCCGACCGAGCATTCGGTCCTGTCGGTTCGGGAAGGTTCATACCTTACGTCCATCCCCGGCGCGCAGGCGCTGACCGTCAGACCCGAAGAGCAAAGCGCGGGACAAATCGGGGCGGACTCGGATGCGTCCTGCGGGCCGGGCAGCACCGCGTCCGGCCCGGACCGTGACGTGGGTACCGTCTGCAAGGTCCATATGGACGAAGCTTTCAGCGCCCAGTTCCTCTACGAGCGTTACCTCACCTTCCAGCACCAGCCCCTCCTCATCCGCCCCGTCGGACAGCAGGTGCAAGTGCTCCGGACGCACACCAATCTCGACCGGACCGGGGGCAGCCGCAAGGCCCGGAAGCGGCAAGGTAGCCGTGCCGAAGCCGCCGATTCCCTCCAGCCGAACCCCCTGGGACTCGGCCGCGGCCAGCCGGGCGGGCAGGAAATTCATTCTGGGCGAGCCAACAAAACCAGCCACAAAGCGATTGTCGGGATCGTCGTAGAGCGCCAGGGGTGCGCCCGCCTGCTGGATACGGCCGCCGTTCATAACGACCATCTTGTCCGCAAGCGTCATCGCCTCGACCTGATCGTGGGTGACGTAAATCATCGTGGTACCAAGGCGGCGGTGCAGTTCCATCAGCTCGGCACGCATCTGCACCCGCAACTCGGCATCGAGGTTGGAAAGTGGCTCGTCGAACAGGAATACCCGCGGCTCGCGCACGATGGCCCGCCCGATGGCGACACGCTGCTTCTGCCCGCCCGAAAGCTGAGCGGGCCGGCGGTCAAGCAGCTTGTCGAGCTGCAGAATCGACGACACCTGCCGTACCCGTTCGGCTATGAAGTCCCTCGGCTTTCGGGCCATGCGCAGCCCAAACGAAACGTTCTGAAAGATGGTCATATGCGGGTAGAGCGCATAGGACTGGAAAACCATAGCCGTACCGCGTTTTGCCGGCTCGATGTCGTTCATCACCTCGCCCTCGATCGTGATAGTGCCCGAGGTGATTTCCTCCAGTCCTGAAATTATCCGCAGGAGCGTCGACTTTCCGCAACCTGATGGACCGACGAAGACGACAAACTCTCCGCGCTCGATGGAGAGGTCAATGTCGTCGAGGATGCACAAGTTGCCGAAGAATTTGGAGAGCGACGAAATTTCGAGAAATGCCATTCTTTGCTCCGCTCAGCCCTTGGTGCCCGACATGGCGATGCCCTCGACGATCTTGCGCTGGAAGATCAGAAAGAAGAGCAGCGGAGGCACCGCGGCCAAAAGGTTGGCGGTCATGACGGTATCGACGGTGTGGTGTGACAGGGGCGAGTTGAACAGTCCAACGACCTGCCCGACCGTATACATTTCGGGACGGGTGCTAATGACGAGCGGCCACATGTAATTGCCCCAAGTCTGCATAAAGGTGAGGATCGCGAGCGTTACCAGCGCGTTACGGCAAAGCGGCAGGGCGACGTGCCAGTAGATCTGCAGATGGTTGGCGCCATCCAGTCGCGCGGCCTCGATCATATCCTTCGGGATTGCGCGCATGAACTGCACCAGCATGAACAGCCCGAACGCTGAAGCGAGGCCGGGTACCACCAGCCCCTGCATGGTATTCAGCCAGCCGAGGCGTGAGGTTAGCAGGTAAGTCGGTATGATGGTTACAGCAGTCGGCACCATCAGCGACAGCATGACGATACCAAACAGCAGGCGGCGGCCGGGAAAATCGAACAGCGAGAATTCGAAGGCCGCAAGAGAGCCGATGAGCAGCACCCCGGCAATCGTCAGGAGAGCGTAGACGACCGAGATGCCGTAGGCACGGAGATATTCGGTTTCCATGAAGATCATGCGAATCTTCTCGATCCCCGCCGACAGCGAGGACGGCCAGAGTCGCGGGTTAAGCGACACCGGCTCTCCCGGCAGGGCGAAGACCACGTTGATCATCCACCAGATCGGGAAGATAGCGATAGCAGCGACAATGAGCGCTAACGCCCATTTGAGCACCGTCCAAACGGTGATGCGACGGAAGACGATGGTAGCGCGGCTCATTTGCGCTCCCTCCACGCCCGCAGCCCAAACATCAGCGCAGTGACGGCGACGATCGTGATCGTCAGCAGGAAACCGTAGGCAGCGGCCTCGCCAAACTTCACCTCACCAAAGCCGCGCCCCATCATATCCATGACAGGGAACAGCAGCGCGTTGCGCCGCCCACCGTAGCTAGTGAACGAAGAGCCGGTGAGAAGCCAAGGCTTATCGAAAACCTGCATCGCCGAGATGAAGCCATAGGTGAAAACGAAGAACAGCACGGGCCCGAGCATGGGAATGGTGATGTGGATGATCTGCTGCCATTTCGAGGCGCCGTCGAGACGAGCCGCCTCATAGAGTTCCCCCGGGATATTCTTCAGCCCGGCCAGTAGGATCACCATGTTGAATCCGGCCGAAACCCAGACGTCCACCGCGATCAACGCGTAGAGCATCGTGTCGGTATCGTTCAGGAAATTGACCGAAGGCACGCCGAACCAGCCGAGAATCATGTTCAGCAGGCCGAAGTTCGGGGCATAGATCCAGCGCCAGATGGTCGCGGCGAGAAAGGCCGGCAGGACCACCGGCAGGAAATAGGCGTTACGGAAGAAGTTGGCCCAGCGCCCTGTGAAACTGTCCACCAGCAGGGCAAGTCCCAACGCCACCAGGATACCAAGGGGTACGGTAATGCTAATATACCAGAGCAGATTGGTCATTGCCGTGGAGAAGTCGCGCGAGGCGAGGATCTTCTGATAATTGGTGAGACCCACGAACTCTGGCGTTTTCACCCCATTCCAGTCGTGAAAACTGTAATAAAGGCCGCTGAGGATCGGGTAGAGGAAGAAAGCCGCGAACAGTACCATAAACGGCGCGATCATCAGGTAGTGCGGCAGGTAACGGCGCAACGTCATGGGTATATCTCGTCTAGGCCGCGGCCAGTGAAACAAGGCCGGCCGCGGCAAAGGCGGTCTGGAACAGCGGATTACTCAGCGAGGCAGCTATTGAGTTCGGCGATCATCTCCTGCGCGCCTTCCTCGGGCGTGTACTCCCCGTCAGCCGTCGCAGAGGCATAGTCGATCACTGTTGAGTTGTAGCAGCTCGGAACCGAGTCGATGAAATAGGGTGCCGCAACCTCCATTGCTCCGCGCGCAGCTTCGACCGAAACCTTGATGAGCGGCAGGTCCGAGACCTCGGGATCAGCCATGGCGGCAGCATTGGCGTTGTAGCGGGACAGCAACTTCGCCCAGCGGACCATCTGCTGCTTCTCGGTGATGTAGGTCGCGAACTCGAAGGCAATGTCCATATTCGGGCCGGGAGCCACACCGACGATCTCATAGCTGCGGATGCCGCCGGTCTTGCCCGGCTCGTCGCCGGGGATCAGCACGAAATCATATTTAAGGCCACTTGTCTTCGCTGCCTCCTCATATGTCGGATTCACCCAAGGTCCAACCGTGTGGAAAGCAAGCTGATTCGAGATGAACAGGTCCTTGGTCGCCTGATCGTTGCGGCTGGTGCCGCTGGTCAGAGGCGCCATATCAACGAACTTCTGCAGGACCTTCGCCATGATCGCAGGATCAATGCGGGTGGTACGGTCGTCCCAGTTGAAGCCCCAGGTCTCGCTGCTGCCGGAAGTGGCGTAAATCTCGGCGATCGAGTTGAAGACCAGCGTCTCGTCCGGAATCGCGTACAATCCGGCGTCCTTCACCTTCTGCATTTGGGCAAACCACTCATCCCAAGTAGCGGGGGGCACTGACGGATCGATGCCAGCCTGCTCCAGCACCGTCAGGTTTCGGAACAGCAGCGATCCGAAGCCGGTGTAGGGAATGCAGTAGAGCTCTTCTGGCCTGGGCATGCAGCTTGCCAGAGCATCCTCGTCGAACTGATCCCGGAACTCCTGCGGCATCGCCATCCACTTCTCGTAGATGTTGGCCAGTGCTCCGACCTCGACGAGCTGGGCGCCGACAGACTGCGCGTTCATAAACACGTCCGGCAAGTTGCCGCTGGCTGCGCCGGCTACCTGACCGGCTGTCAAATCGTCATCGCCCTTGCCGGTGATATTGATCGTCACCCCTGGATGGGCCTCGGTGAATTCCTTGATGAACTCCTGCTGGAGAGCGAGAGCCTCCCCCTGAGCAAAGTCAGAATAAACCCAATATTCCAGCGTCACGTTCTGAGCCTCGGCCATTCCGGCTGTCCCGACGATTAGCGCAGCGGCTCCGGCAATGCCTGCCCGAAGTCTGGTGATCCTCTTCATGGTTCCTCCTGTTGGCTCCGCCCGGTTCGAACGGATGCCGGTCATTCAGCGTTAGGCATCTTAACTAACAAATTGATCGAAGCAACATCCATTGTGGTCTCGTCTTCAGTTTGGCTTTGAAAATTTGCCTTAGAGCTTCAGGCGTCCTCGCCCAGGGCAGCACTCAATGCGCGCTCGATAGCCAAGCGCTCGATCCCGAGCACTGTTGCATCAGCTCCCAAGAGACTGCTCCGAATTTCCGCAGCATAAGAGAGGCGGTTCACTGTCTCGCGCACTCTAGGCAACAGCAGTGGCGAAGCGCCAAACCCACCGCCTAGCACCACCAATCCGGGATCGACGACGCTGACGCACGTAGCAACGATAGCGCCGATGTCCGCGGCATGCCGATCCACATGACGCTGGGCCGCCTGGTTGCCCCTCTCGGCCAGAAAAAGCAATTCGGCTGTGTCGCCAGGCGGCGGCCCAGCATCAACCGGCCAATCCGCGCGGACGCGGACCATGAGTGACTCGGTGCCCAGATAGCGTTCCACCTCACCTGCTTGCGGTTCCATCCCGGGGGCGAGCGGAAAGCTGAGGTGCCCGATCTCGCCCGCAGCGCCGCTGCGGCCGCGTACAAGCTGGCCGCCCAGCATCAGCCCCATGCCGATCTTTAGGCCAATTTGGATATAGGCGAAGGTCTCCTCGCCCTCAGCCGCTCCGTAATACCGCTCGGCCACCGCGGCGCAGTTAACGTTGTTCTCGAGCACCACCGCCACCCCGGATGGGGGACGGAAAGCCGTGAAGACCACATTTTGTCGGCTGGCCTCAGCGTCTCCGCCGGGGCCTACGACGCGGGTAGGCACAGCTATGCCCAATGCACGAAGGGGACCCCACTCAGGTTGTGCCTGCGCCAAGGCAGCAGCCACCTGCCCCGCCACAGCTCGACTGATTTCCTCGTTCATAACAAACTGCCGGACCGGCAGACGATAGACATGGCTGTAGAGGAGCCGCCGGTCCAGTGTTGATACACGCAGGCGGACATGAGTCGAGCCCGCGTCCACCGCAATCACATGTCCCGCACCCGGCCCGATACGATACTGCACGGCCCTGCGCCCCAGCGGACCCTGGACCATACCAATCATCTCAACATAGCCCAGCCGCTCTAATTCGGCGATGGCGGCTGACATGGTGGGACGCGATAGCCCAAGCACTGCACCAATCTGCGGCCGGGTGGAGGGCCCGCTGAACGCCAGCGTGCGGAATACCGCCTTCGCGCTACCGGTCAATGCTGCCGGGGAAGAGGCCACCCCGTTCTGCTCCAATTTCCACTCCAAAATGCCCTCCCGCTGAGGGGTCGTGCATCATACGTGATGTTGCCGACCGGATTCATAAAGGATTAGCAGCGAGGCCCAAGCGCGCCTAGTTGGTGTGAATGCCTGCGGTAGCAAGACTTAGCCGAACGGGATGGTATGTGGCCCGCCCCTCAAGGAATCTCGAGAGCCCTGCTCGACTGTTTGCAGGCCTTCCCTAGTGATCGCCAGCCGCTATACCCGAATCAACGGGGCACGCCGTAGGCCCGAAGCTTGTTGACACTTACCCTCCAACCTCTTTCCTGAAACCCAATGTAATAATTCAATACGCTTCCCTTCTGTAGTCGGGGCTTCGGTGTCAAGCTCGTGATCGATCCCTCACCCCTCTGGAGTCATGCTTCTGTTCGCGGTCGGCAAGGGCGCGCCGCAGGATGGGGGCTGAAGGTGAGACGGACCATGCTAAACGGCGGCTTGCAATTGCGTGTTGAAGCAGCACCAGACACTCGTGCGGCCTTCGCCTCATCCCCGTCCCTGATGGGACTTCGGATCGATTGGGGATGCCCCCTTCGAAGTTCTCGATCAGATCATGCCGGAGCTCCCCAGCGGAACAGGGTATCGTCGCGCCACATCCGGTCCATGACGACTGCCAGTTTGCTCGCGACGGCAATCTTTGCCTTCTTCAGCGTGCTGCGCCTAGCGATCCGCACCCCAGGCCTTGATGGACGTCCATTGGCACGACGACCGGGTCAGCATCATATGCGCCGCGGTGAACAATGCCGTCCGCGTGAACGCATCCCTCGAGCGGCTGATGCGACCTCGCACGTCGGTCTTTCCGGATTGATACTGTCGTGGAGGCCCAGATGAGCGCCGACGTCGCTCGAGCGTCGGAACCGGGCCGGATCATCGATTGCCGTCCTGGAGGCCAGCGCCGTCACCGGCCCCACACCGGGAATGGTCATGAAGCGCCGGCATAGCTCGTCATTGGCCGTTACCTTCAGAAGTGCCCGGTGTAGGATCGTCATCCGCGCCATCATCGCCGCCCGGCCGTCGGGCAAGGCGCCGATACAAAGCGTAAGCCGCGGGTGACCATCGACAAGATCGCGCACGCGAGCGTCGAAACCCCTGGCGCTCACCCGTCCGACCTTCAGCCCGAAGGACCGTAGCAAACCCCTGATCTCGTTCTCATGATCACGCGGAACTCGTTTCTTGTCGGCCTGCATTCAATTCCCCTCCCACCCACTACGGAACTGCCCTCCCCTCCAGTCGGTCACCGCCCAGCCACCCAAAGGTAAACTTGCTTCATCACAAAGCAGCACTCGCGATCACCTCTATCTCGCGCTTCAATGATACTTCTCAGTCGACGTGTGGGAGGGGCAAATGACAGTACCCTCGTTTCTCTGCGAGAAGTTGTTTCCAGCGCTATACGATCCAGCAGCTACTCTGGTATTTGGAAAAAGGCGCCTTAAGAAGACAGACGACACATTCAAGGCGCAAATGCTAGCACACCACATGGTTCGCGAGCTGATGTTCTGGGATCGCTATAGTGCGTATATGTCTTCTATCGACGTAAAGTCCCAAACACTCATCGCTTACACATCAGTTGTTCTGGTTGTCATAAGCCTATTCTATACAGCCGCTTTTCCGCAAGATAGATTTACACAATTATTCTCACTTGGGATGCTGATTGCCCACCTAGCAATTGTCGCATGCCTTCTACGATGCTTGAGCATCACAGGGTACCGCTTCAGCTCCATCGATTTCACTGAGGTTTGCAAGAATTTTGAAGAACTAAGCACTTGGGGACAAAGCACTGAAAGCAACGCACACAAACCGCCGATCTGGGATTTGCGATTTGAGCAAGAAGCGCTCGTGGATACGATACTCGAAAAGCATCGCGCGTTTGCACGTTCCTACGAACCCGAGCGTTCGAAGCGGCGGCACGAACTGGAGCAACTAATTTCCTCAAGACTAGGCGACAAACAAGCTTCAATGCCCAAAAATAGCAACGAAACGTCCTCAAAGGCTCAAGATTTTATACAGATGCTTCATGAAAAATTTGAGGAAATTAGGGAGTCCATCACAATCTGACAGGCTAGCCTGAGGGACAAACTAGGCAGTGGTAGCCACAAGTACGGCGCACCGCTCGCATTCAGGTGGTCTACCTCCTGTGAATGCCCTGGCATGGGGTTAGAGTTTTCGGCGTCATTCCTGGCTGGGATAGGCAAAGCGATGAAGGCATCGCGCTATCAGCGCCACTGGAACACGCCCTGCAGACATCAAACGGACGGCCGCACATCACCTGCCGAAAAGATACACCCAGGCCTAGTGGGCCTGGACCTGTCGAAGGATCTGCTGTCCGTCCGCCTGCTCGGGATGAGCTGAACGGAAGCCCTGCCTAGATCAGCTCGCCGCAGGTGATTGTGATCCAATCTGGCAAGCGATCTGCGGAAGCAGACGATGTTCGGTTCGCTCGCGGCGCCTCCCCCTCCCCCTCGGTGCAATTCCTGGCGAGCAGGTGAATACTTAACTGTTCAGATGCAGCCTCGACGTCCTGATCCAAAGCAGCTTCGCGATAGCTGAGTCAAGGATCTCTGCGATCGTGAGACGAATATGCCGGCTGCTGGGTCGTCTTTGCGGTCGACACCGCGCCGCTGTTGTCGTGGCGCTTCCGTGAAGAACCTGGCCTTTAGCGCATCCCTTGATCCGCAAGACGAGGATGCCCCATCAAAGCCCCGGAGCAATCATCTCTAGCGCGCCTAAGTTATCCAAGGTCGACGGAAAAGAGCCTTGCCAGGTTCGCCCACTGTTGGGGAGGTGAAGCTCCCGAGGATTAGAGCCCCCCGGACACCGTGATCAAGGTGCCAGTCACGAATCCCGAGCCAGGCGATGCAAGCCAGAGTGCCGCGCGCGCGATATCTTCAGGCTCCGCAATCCGGCCCATAGGGGTTATCGCCGCAATTTTCGCCGGGCGCTCGGGGTTGCCACCCTGTGTATGTATCCGCGTATTCGTGGTCCCGACACGTATGGCATTCACTCGAATGCCCTCCGGTGCGAGTTCCTTCCCCGCGCCGATCGAGATGGATTCCACTGCGCCCTTGCTCGCGGCATAGTGTACATATTCATTGGGGCTACCAAGGAAGGCGGCAAGCGAGGACATGTTGATGATCGTTCCGCCTTTGCCACCCTTGCGGGTCGACATGCGTTTCGCAGCTTCCTGGATGCAAAACAGGACGCCGAATACATTCACCCTAAAGGTTCTCTCCAAGGTCGCAGGCTGCAAATCCTCGATTCTGCAGGCATTGCCGATGATCCCTGCATTGTTGATAAGACAGGTCACTCGCCCAAGTGCATCGTCGCACGCGGTGAACAGAGCTTGAATATCCTCGATCTTTCCCATGTCTCCCTGAACCGCGATCGAGCGCGCGCCCTTGGCCTTGCAGTCCTCTACTACTCTGGATGCAGCGGCAGTATCCGAGAGATAATTTACGCAAACATCGTAACCCTCGGCGGCGAACAACCGAGCCGTCGCGGCTCCGATGCCGTGGCTTGCGCCCGTTACGATCACAATTGGCCTCAAGGGACTTACCTCCTCGCTTCCCGTGTAAGGGTGTTCACGGCTCAGAAAACGGACTCAAGGATCGCAGCGTAATCTTCCTTGGTCAGCGGTCGCGGATTGGTGGCATGGCTATGATCTGCGATGGCCCGCTCACACACCCAATCGATGACATGCCGGGACACACCCAATTCTGACAATCTCGACGTGATGCCCGAACGGCGATTCAGGTCGTCCAACGCGTCTGCGAGCGTCGTACTCTCCAGTCCTGCAAGGCGCTCGAGATAAGCAACCTTTTCGGCCGCGGCATCGACTTCCACGTTCCACCGAAGGACGGGCGGCATCAGGATGGCGTTGAGCGTCCCATGGTGAAGCTTCGCCTCCTTGAGGCCGCCCAGGGCATGGCTGAGCGCGTGGACCGCACCAAGCCCCTTCTGAAACGTCATGCCTCCTTCGAGGGCGCCCATCATGAGTTCGGTCCGGGCCTCCACATTGGAGCCATCCGCGTAGGCGACAGGCAAAGCCTTCCAGATGCGTTTGAAACCGTCGACAGCAATGGCATCGGCAGGCGGATTGTAGCGGGGAGAAAGATACGTTTCGATACAGTGGGACAGAGCGTCGATCCCGGTCGCAGCGGTCAGGTACGGAGGAAGACCCATCGTCAGCTCGGGATCGCAGATCGCCCTGCGCGGGATCAGATAGGGGCTGATGAACCCCAACTTACGGCCATCATCGAGCGTGATCAATGCTGCGCGCCCGACTTCGGACCCCGTGCCGGCCGTTGTCGGCACGGCTACGAGCGGTGCCACCGCGCTTGTGATGCGTGCCACGCCACCCAGAATTGCCGCATAGCGCTCGAGCTCGCCATCGTGCGTGGCCAGCAGCGCGACCCCCTTGGCCAAGTCGATCGGAGAGCCCCCGCCAATCGCTACTACCCCGTCGCAGCCGCTTTGCCTGTATAGCTCCAGGCCAGCAGCAACTGCGCTCTCGGTTGGATTGGAGGGAACATCAAGGAAAGTCGGCGCGGTCTTCAGAAACTCGAAAGCAGAACGCTCGAGCAGGCCAGCGGCTTTGACTCCATGGTCACTGATTACCAAGGGGTTCGATACCCCTAGTTCCTGCAAAGTATCCGCCAGTAAATCAGCCGCCCCTAACCCAAAACTGACATTTGTAAGATAACTGATAGTATTCACGCTGCCATTGGTCACGCTGCCACTCTCCTCGACATTCCCACCTTATGCACCGCCGCAGGCACCGCTAGACGCCTCGCGCCGTATCGAGGAGCCGTGCTGGGCGCGGCGCTCTCAGCATAAGGTCCACAATGTGGACATTATGCCCAAGCATCGGCTGGAACCGCACATTTGTCAAGCGCCGCCGGTCGCTTGCTGTTCAGGCACGGCGCTTGACACACAGCGCAAAAGCATTTAGCCCTATGTGGGCAAAGTGCCTATATTATGGACACTTTGCCGCCAGCCCGCTGGCAGTCCAATTTACCGGAGGATCTGGCCGGCCACCAGCCGGCGCAAGTTGGTGTCGTCAGCGTATTCACTGATCCGCTCGTGGAAATTCGCGCCGGCAGTGCTTCCGCCCCAGACCGCAGGAAGACCGTTTGTCCAATTCCGCCCCGACCGTGTTGATACAAGGCTGGATGCACGATCATGCCAGCTGCCCGAACTCGCGCATGCAGTCGACGTGTTGATTGCCATCGTGCCAGGCAACCCTTCGACCGCAAAGACCGTGAATGCTGACGTGCTGTCCGCCCTCGGACCTGAGGGCGTATTCATCAATGTCGGCCGCGGAACCGTGGTGGACGAGGGTGCATTGATCGAAGCCCTGCGCACGGGGACCATCGCGGCTGCCGGTCTCGACGTCATCGCGGACGAACCTAACGTCCCGAATGACATGCTCGCGCTGGATAATCTTACGATTCTGCCGCACATCGGATCCGCGTCCGTTGCTATCCGCACCGCGATGGCAGATCTCCTCGCGCGGAATTTGATCGCCTGGTTTCAGAGCGGAACGGCGATTACGCCTGTGCCCTAGCCGGGCCCGCAGCCTTCAAGCGGTGGTCCCTGGATGGTTAGCCAGACGTGCGGCATTCATCACAGGCTCTCGAGCGTTGATGAAGAAGCGTTGACAATCGGCGAGTAGTCTGCCCATCATATATTGTTGGACAAAGCGCCCATATTATGGGCAGCGTCTCTCAGTACCAAGTTGGGGGCGCAATTTGTACTGCCGGGCTTGTGCGCGTTTTTGCGGACAGTCTGTACATCCTGGTTCCTTGAACCTTCTTGGGAGGAAACTTTATGAAACGCTTGCTTCTGACGGCGGCCTTTATCGCGGGCTTCTTGGCGGCTCCGGCGATGGCCCAGAATGCCCGCTTGGGCTACGTGCCCACGGAGGATCATCCTGTGGGGGAGGCTTCGCGCTTTTTCGCGGAGCGGGTGAAGGAAAAGACCGGCGGTCGCATTACGATCGAGACCTTCGGCAACGGAGTGCTGGGTAGCGAACCCGACATGCAGGCGTCGGTCCAGGCCGGCTTCATCGACATCATGGTTGGCCCGACGCCCAACCTCGTCGGCGTCGTTCCGGAGTTCATGATCTTCGACCTGCCTTTCTTCTACAAGGACTTCGCGGCGGTGGACGCCGTCATGGACGGCGAGGTTGGCGAGAAGCTGTTCTCGCTCCTGCAGGAAAAGACGGGCATCGTCGGCCTCGCATGGTGGGACAACGGGTTCCGTCACATGACCAATGCCATCCGTCCTGTGAACACGGTTGAGGATATGGCTGGGCTCAACATTCGAGTCATCCCCAACCCGCTGTACATCGCGACCTGGACAGCCCTGGGAACCAACCCGACACCGCTTCCGTGGCCCGAGCTTTACAGCGCCCTCGAGAATCACTCAGTGGACGGTCAGGAAACGCCGTACGCCCTGATCTACACCGCCAGGTTCTATGAGGTGCAGAAGTACCTGGCCAAGACGGGCCACGTCTATACGCCGTTCGTCCTGCTCGCGAGCCAGAAATGGTTCAGCAGCCTCTCGGACGAAGACAAGGCACTCGTTATGGAAGCCGCGAAGGAATCCGCAGCCTTCCAGAGGGAGATTTCCCGAAAGGCGTCCGTGGATCTGGAGCACGAGCTGATCGCGAAGGGCTTCGAGATCACCCAGCCTACGCCGGAAGCCATGGCGGTCATGCGCGAGCGCGTCGCACCTGTCGTACAGGAATACAGCGAGAAGATCGGCGTGGATTTGGTCGAGCAGGCACGAGCGGCCATGGCCGCGGTCGACGGTTAGTAAGGAAATTTCTATGGCGGCGGTGCGGCGGTCCCGCATCGCCGCTTCTCTACATTCGGATCGCGATCACGACACGATATGCGGTGCGATTCCGAGGAGCTGCTCAAGCAGCAACGCGATGTGGTGAGCAGGGGTCTAGATGTCCTCGAATATGATCGGCGCTCCCAGGCGCAATGTTCGATAGACGGTGGAACCACCGGTACCATAAAGGCTATAGGTGAGCGGTGCTCTTGCGTAAGCTCTGATGGTTGCCTCCATCGCCTCGCGATACTCTCCCAGCCTGTAATGGGCGGCGGCGAGGCCGGCCATAGGTTCCCACAGATCGGGCGCCAGACAGGCTGCGGTCTGGAAAGCGCTTTTCGCAAGCTGAATGTCGGCCTGAGTGCGGTTGGCGCGGCACAGAAGCCGCAGCGCCGCGTCCATATGGGCACGGGCGTTGAGCGGTTCACGCCGCACCTCCTCAAAGCCTTCGGCAACGGAAGCCACGCTCACGTGTTCAAGAGCCTGGCCGAGATCGGCGCGGACGCAGCCACCGGCAAGTCCCCCAAGCGTCAGCAACAGAATCAGCCGCGCTACGCCCGTTCCCCGACCTTGCCTCAACGTCATTCCGTACCGCTCCAGCCAGACCCAGACCGTCAACTAGCCTGCTGGCTGACCGGCACCATCCCATATTTAAGGGGGGCGGCAAGAACGAATAGCAACTGTGTTTATTCGTTAGCCGGCTTGCCGCGATGATGTCCCAGCTTTGCGGATCGCATTTGCAAGAGTGACAAGGTCCCTAGAGGATCCACACCCGAGCTCCCTGCCGACTTCGTGGCGGCCTATAGCTTCGGCCGCCTCTCGCTTTAGATTTCAATGCAGGAAGGAAGCTGGCACCGTTACCAGTTGCGGGAAGAGAACCAGCAGCACGATGAGGATCATCTCGGCGAAAAGGAAAGGCCAGACACCTTTGAGAGCGGTCCCCATCGTGATTCCGCTGATCCCGCACACCGTGCTGAGCACGGTTCCGACAGGCGGCGTGATCATGCCAACTGCGGCAGTCATGATGAATATGACACCGAAATAGACCGGGTCGATGCCGGCGGCATTTACGAGCGGCATGAGGATGGGCACCAGAATGGTGATCGAGGGCGCAAAATCGAGCAACATGCCGATGACAAAGACCGTCAGAACGATCATCGCCATCAGGAGGGTCGGCATCTCGATGAATGGCCTGAGAAGGGTGACAAGCTGACCCGGAAGATTGGAAATCGCCATCATGAATGCGGTGACCATCGAGGCAGCAACCAGCAGCATGATCACAGCCGTCATGCGACCGGCGGCAAGCAGCGCTTCGTAGAGAAGCCGCGGCGTCAGCTCCCGATAGACGACCAGACCGACAAACAGTGCATAGGCGGCAGCTATGACGCCCGCTTCTGTAGGGGTGAAGACGCCAAATCGAAGGCCGACCAGGATAATCACGGGCAGCATCAACGCCCAACCGGCGGTAAGGATCGCTTTTGGGATATCCCTGCGCGGTAGCTTAGGTCGTACCGTCGCCGTTTCACTCCTGGAGATCAGCCACCATACGACCGTGAGACTCAGCCCCATCAGCAGGCCCGGCACGATTCCGGCCAGGAACAGGCCGATGATGGATACGTTCGCGGTGACACCCAGGATCACGAATCCGACAGAGGGCGGGATAACGGGAGCAATTATGCCCGTCGAAGCCATCAAGCCCGCGGCTCGATCCATATTGTAGCCCGCATCCCGCATAAGGGGGATCAGCATCACCGCGAGCGTCGCCGTATCGGCGATTGCGGACCCCGACAGGCTGGCCATCAGGACACCTGTGCCAATGACCACGTAACCGAGGCCGCCACGCAGATGGCCGACGAGTGCCAGCGCCACATTCACGATACGGCGGGAAAGGCCGCCGGCGTTCATGAGTTCGCCAGCGATGAGAAAGAACGGGATCGCCATCAGCGGATAGCTGTCTGCGCCGTTAACGAGGCGTTGTGCGAGGATCTGCGCATCCAGATTTCCCATCAGCAGCATCAGAGCGACCGCCGAGAGCATAAGGGCGAAGCTGATGGGAATGCCGATGCCAATCGCACCAACGAGGGAGCCAAGAAATACAAGGCCACTCACTGCATTTTCTCCGAAGATAGCGCGGGGAGCACGGTCTCGTGCGGCTCAGTGGCATTCCTTCCCGCCCAAGTGCCGGGAAGGGTACCGCGCAGTGAGTGCCATAGCCCGACAATAAGACACAGCGCCATCGTGATGGCGGCGACGAATCCCGCAGCATAGGTGAGGCCGACCGGAAGTCCCGACAGCGCAGCGCGGTTGTTCCATTCTATGACGGTTAGCGACCAGCTTCCCTTTGCCAGGAGCCAGCAACACCAGAGCATCAAGCCGTATGAAACGAGAAAGCACGCGAAGCGCGCTCTTCGAGGCAACAGGGTGACCAGCGTGTCGACGCTCAGATGCGCGCCCCTCGCCAAGGCCACGACGGCTCCCAGAAAGATGATCCACACGAAGAGCACGCGAGAGACTTCTACGGAAAACGCAATTCCCGAGTCGAATCCATACCGCAGCACAACATTCGCGAAGACCAGAAGGCTCATGACGGCCATGCCGACGGCTACCAGGACGTCAAAAACCTTGAAAAGCCACTGCAACGGTGAGGGCATAGCTGCTCCCAGAAAGTTTTGCACTCATGCGACGGCCTCGCTTTGCTCCGCACTCCACCGGCATGCAGATCGGGCAAGAAGCGCCCTGTGGCGTGTGGGGCACTTGTGCTGCCGCTCCGGTCGGACTGAACCAAGGGCAAAAGCGACGCTCCCTCCGACTACAATGAGATGAGGTTTCGGCGGAGCTTCCGGCGTCAGACGCCTTCGACGATGGTCAAATGTGCCTTGGAATACTTCACGCGGGTCTGGACCGCTTTCTGATACTCAGGAGAGTTGTAGCAAGCGAGGGCGGTTTCGTAGTCCTTGAACTCGATTACAGCCACGCGATTCGCATCCGGTCCTTCCATGACCTGATGTCTTCCGGCGCGAACGACAAAGGTTGCGCCGTATTTGTCAAACGCAGCCTTGTTCAGGGCAATGTATTCCTTGTAGCCCTCCTGGTCTGCAATATCGACCATTGCAACCCAGTACCCTTTTTTGGCCATTACTTTCTCCTCCCAACAGCAATCCCTCGCCCTCGCGCGAAGTTTGGACCGCCCGATGCATTACGGTCGGTGCGCGTGAGCTTGCCGTTGATCCTCTTCGATCATACGACTAAACCGAAACCCGGACTCGCTGACTACAATATGGACAGCTTGTCCACAAACGTGTAGTGCCCGCCTGTTCCGTTGTCAAGCTTGCGAGGAGTTGTGCCATGAGCTTGAACGATCTCCAGGACGAACCCAATGTGAGGGCTCCCAATCCCGTGCAGGGAGCGGCTTCGTTCTCGAAGTTCATGACGGTTCTGCAGATCATCGCGGATGCCCCCGGCACGTTGGATATTGCCCAGCTTACGAAGCGCGCGCGGTTCCCTCGCGGGACGGTCTACCGGCTCGTTTCTGCGCTTATCGCCGAGGGTCTCATCACGCAGTCCGGGGAGAACGGAACATTTCGCCTGGGACCACGCCTTCTCCAGCTGGCTGCCAAGACCTGGGAAGACTCGGACCTGCGAACGATTGCCAGGGAATTTCTGGTAGCGCTCCGTGACGCAACGGACGAGGCCGTGCATCTTGCGGTGCCCAGCAACAATCTGATGGTCTACATAGACAAGCTGGTCGGCTCCAGTACTGTCCAGATGAAGACGAGCATTGGCGGCCAGGTCGAGCTTCACTCTACATCCGTGGGCAAGGCATGGCTGTCGGGCCTGCCGGAAGACCGCCTCATGGAAGTCCTCAAGGAGTTGGAACTGAGGCGCCATACCCCGAACACGATAACGACGACCGAGGCGCTCCTCGAGGAACTGAAGCGGACGCGCGAGCAGGGATTTGCGTTCGATGACGAGGAAAACGAGCCGGACATCCGTTGTCTCGGCAGTCCGATCTTCAATCGTCAAGGCGAACCGGTTGGAGCGATAAGCGTCAGCATGCCCGTGTACCGGCACGATGCACGACGCCACGAACTTTGCGCCAGGCTAGTGCGTCAAACGGCGCAACGGATCACAGCCGAATTATCCAGGATTCTCTAAGCGCTGCATTTAGCACTGCCTGACAAGTCGCTTTCCACCAGAAGAGCGACGTGCAGGTCTCGCCAAGTGCTTCGTCGGCTCGGCATTCCTACGATGGCGGACGCAGATGCAGCGAGAGGCCGGTCACCCACTCGTCGACTAGCCGCGCGTATTGCCTCGAGCTCATGGGGTGAGAATGGTCGATCCGGCTCGGGAAGACATAGTCCTCCACTGACCCGCCACCCCGTTCGAGCCAGACGAGAAGGCTGGCCGAACATCGCTCGTGATTTCGAACTGAACGGGCCGCCTCGTCTTTTGCTGAACGACGATTGCGCGAGTCCTGATCTCTGGCCCAACGACCACATCGCGAATCCTGATTTTGACCAGGTCGCAGCCACGAAGCTTGCTGTCAATTGCTCGAGCGCTTCAACGAAAAGATCCGCCGCAGGACCTATGTCATGCGCATCTTCCCTAACGCGGCAAGCTGTTTGCGCCTGGTCCGCGCCTCGCTGTCGAAACCCACGAGAACTGGCTCGAAGCCAACCGCTACATCAACATGGACGATTTCAAGGGCATAAAAAGAACATGCTTAGAGCCGCCGCATGACCAGAACCATGGCCGGCCCCTTTCGCAAAACTGCAAAGTCCTGCCTCAGGAATGAGACCGGGGCACTGCTATCAATATCCGGTATAAGGCCGCAAGTCCGTATGTGGCGTATGTGCTCCCGATCGGCTTTTTGCGCAAGCCCACGGGCATAACGCGGCGTAGCCTCCGCCTGAACCCCCGCTCTCATAAGGCACAGCGGCGAGCTCGCCGCCGTTGCCGACAAACCATGACATTTAATCGGTTGGAACTTCCGGGCAGAGTTTCATTGCAAGGGCGGAAACCGTGCCCTTGCGTATGCGGGCGGCGTTCCCGGCGTTCTTCGCCTCGCTTATGTAGCGACAGGGTTTAACCGGCTTCCGGCGCAGCATCTCTTGTGTAGCTACAGGAAACCGCCGGGTTCTGCCGCCCGGTTGGCGGGGGATACTGCGTTCCCGTCACACATAACCCGCAGCCTTGTGCGGTCCCTGTGCTGTGCGATAGACGAGCAGCTTGCGCTCGTACCGGCACACTTCATGGCCGCCGCGGACAAGGCCTCGTGTGGCGATGTGCAGTATACCCTGGTCGGGCCGCGATTTGGACACGCGCTTGTCGAGGATTCTGGATTCCGCGAACACCATGTCGCCGTCGCGGACCGGGTTCGCGAAAACTACGTTCTCCCAGGCGAGATTGGCCACCACACGGCCAAAGGCCCGCGTAGTCGTCGCCGCAAAGGCGGCCACGATCCATGTCTGCGAGATCTCTGCCTGACCCCCGCCGGCCTGAGCCGCGACGGCGGGATCCATAAGGACGGGGGCGTGATCGCCCGCAATGGCCGCGCGATAGCGGGCCTCGTCCCAGGAGAACAGGAAACCGGGCCTATGTTCAATCACCAACCCCGGCTCAAGGTCGTCGAACTCAAGCCCCAGGGTCTCCACGAACTCACTATTGCCGATGGCGATATGCGAAAGGTGTGTGATCATCGCAGTTTCTTAGTATCCCAATGCCTCGAAGGGTCCGCGGCCGTGCCTGTAGATCGCCTGGACGTAGGTCACGGCCGCGACGACTGTCTCGCCGCGCGTCACGGTGGCTTCGCATTCCAGAAGCCCGCAATCCGGATCGGAGGGATCATCGGCGGTGGACAGTATCTTCGTCCGCGCATAGAGGGTGTCCCTGTCGTAGACGGGCGCTGTGAGCCGGATAGAGGAAAAACCGACTATGCGCTTGCGGCGGCCGAAGGTCTTCCACCCCATGCCCACCGCCCTCTGCAAGGTGAGCGTGCTGACCACCAGCGGCCTTCCGAATTCCGTCTTCGAGGCATAGTGCTCGTCATAGTGGATGGCCGCCTGATTGAGCGTCACCAGCGCCTCGTTGGCATTGTCGTACTGATAGACAGTGATGCCCGGCCGGTGGTGGAACACCTGCCCCGGTACAAAATCCTCGAACGCGAGGCCCACCGACTCGCGAATCCTGTTTTCTCCTACATCCTTGAAGGCGACAAACATCACGACTCCTGTTTGACTGATGTGGCGAGCTCTCCGGCGCGCACCAGCGTCCGGCGGGCCGCTTGTGCGACCGGCGGATCGATCATCTTGCCGTCGAGGCTCACAGCTCCTCCCCCGGCCGTATCGAGCGCATCGACGATCCGGCGCGCACGCGCGATCTCCTCCGCCGTCGGCCGGAAGCCATCACGGATCGTTTCGACCTGTGACGGGTGGATGGCGAGCTTGCCGGTGAAGCCCATGGCGCGCACCCGGGCCACTTCCGCGGCAAGCGATTCCTGATCGCCGATTCCGAGATGAGGCACATCGAAGCAACCAATCCGGCCGATCGCAGCGGCCTGAACGATTGCGGCCCTGCCCGCGTATAGTGCCTCCCAAGTAAATTCGGCGCCGAGGTCCACTGCGAAATCCGCGCCGCCGAAGCCCAGTGCGCCGTCCGGGCCGAGCGCCGCCGCAATCTCTCCCGCGGCCTTCATGCCGGCCGCGGTTTCTATGGCGGCTAGCAAAGGCAAAGGCGCAGGCAGGTGCCCACGCACGATCTCGATGTCGCGCGCCGCCTCAACCTTCGCCAGAAATAGGCCAGCAGGCCTCAGCGCACCGTCCGCAATGGCGGCGAGATCGTCCAGGCCTGCGCGTGTGCTCAGCGGGTTGATCCGTACCAAAACAGGCCGGCCGGGACGTTCCTGCCTCAGAAAGGCAATTACGGCTTCGCGTGCAGTGCACTTGTCTGCAGGGGGGACGGCGTCCTCCAGGTCGATGACGATCCCTTCCGGCGAGGCCGCGCAGGCCTTTTCGAAACGCTCAGGCCGACTGGCGGGCACGAACAGAAGGCAGGCGATCCCGGAAAGCGCGAGCCTCATCGGGCCGCCCCCAACACAAGATCGGGCAGCCAGGTGGAAATCTCCGGAACGAAGATGACAAGCACCCACATCAGGAGCATGGCGATGAAGAACGGAATCATCCCGCGTTCGACTTCGGAAAAAGGCGCCTTCGACACCTCAGCCATGACGAACAGGTTCAGCCCCACCGGCGGCGTCAGCATCGCAAGCTCGATGCCGATGACCATGATGATGGCGTAATGCACACGGTCGATACCGAGCGCATCCAAGATGGGGAGCGTGAGCGGCAGCGTGAGCAGGATGATCGAGTAACCCTCCAGCACAGTGCCGAGAACCAACAGCACGCCCGCCATCATGAACAGGAACTGCGTCTGGGTGAGTTCGGACTGGGTCACGAGCATGGCGAGCTGGGTTGCGAGGCCCGCCCGGGCCAGCCAGTCGGCCAGAAGATCCGCCCCCGCGATGATGAGCAGTATCGCGGCGGTGCGTGACATGCCTTGCACCACCACATTGGGAATGGCTGTCACGCGCAGGGACTTATAGAAAAACAGCGAGACCGCGAGGGCCACAGCCGCCGACAGCGCCGCCGCCTCGGTAACCGTGACGAAGCCCCCATAGATGCCGCCGAGCACGATCAGCGGTACGGAGAGAGCGGGAAGCGCCACCACATTTGCCCGGGCGACGCCGCGCCAGCCCAGGAAAGCACGTGCCTCGCCGCCCTGCCTGCGGGCCATCAGCATGATGACGACGGCGAAGCAGGCCATCTGGAGCAGCCCCGGCAGGAGCCCTGCCAAAAACAGCCGCGGAACCGACGTCTCGGAAACCAGGCCGTAGACGACCAGCGGCATGGACGGCGGTATCAGGATGCCGAGCGTACCCGCCGCAGCCGTTAGGCCAAGTGCAAACGGCCGCTTGTAACCGCGCTCGAGCATCTCCGGCACCACCAGCGTGCCCATCGCAAGCACGGTCGCCACCGATGAGCCGTTGATTGCGGAAAAAAGTCCTGTCGCCAGCAGCGCGGCCATGGGAATGCCGCTTGGGAACCGGCCGATCCAGGCCGACGCCATATTAATCAGCGAGCGTGCGATGCCGCCGCCCTGGATGAAGCCGGCGGCGATGACGAAAAAAGGGATCGCCAGCAGCGTCGCCGAGTTCATATGGTCGAGAATGTCCTGGCCGATACCGCCGACGGAGCCTCCCTCGGCAATCAGCAGGACGATCGCCAGGCCTGCAAGAACGACGTAGATCGGCACGCCGACTGCAAGCAGTCCGAAAAGGGCAGCTGAGCCGAGAATGATCTGGGTTGTCATGGTGAATTTCAGTGGTTTTGCGCGACGTCATCGTCTCGTACGCTGCCCGAGAAGAGCTGCGCGGAACGGACGAGCAGGTGAAAGGCAAGCAGCGCCATTCCCAACGGCAGGCTGAGATAGTAGATCCACAGCGGCAGGCGCAGCGAAGACGTTGTGCGCTCATCCCAGCGGAACGCTTCCTCCACAACGGTCCAGCCCGACCAGAAAAGAAAAGCGGCGGTGGCGATGCCGAGCAGGCAGGCGAATATCGCAAGCCAGCAGCGAACGCGCCCGGGAAGGTGGACCAAAAGCGTATCGACGCGCACGTGCTCGCCCATGCCGGCGACGCGGGCGCCCGCTATGAAAGTCGCCCATATCGTAGCGAAGATCGTCACTTCGAAGGTCCAATCCAGCAGCAGTCCAGGAACGATGTAGCGGCCAATCATCGCCAGACATGCAAGCAGCAGGGCGACGCTTGAAAAGATCGCGATCAGCCAGAATTCGATCGCATCCACAATCGCGAGTACACGCGCCATGAGTTCGACTTCCGATCCGTGAGGCGGGACGGGAGCCGCAGCCGCGGCTCCCGGCGTCGAAGCTAGTTCAGCTTCGCGATCTCATCTTGCGCCAACTTTACAGTGGCGGGGTCCACGTCGAGTTGGGCCGCAATCTCCGGCACCAAAGCCAGAAGCTCAGCATTGACCTTGGCTAGCTCCTCCGGGTCGGGCTCGTAAATGACGACGCCATTTTCAGCATTTTCCTGGGCGGCGGCGTCCTGACGGCGCATCGCCTCGGCCCGTTCCTCAAGGATTACGCTTTCCCAGGCATCTCTGAACTGCTTCTGCTGCTCTTCGGTGAGCTTGTCCCAAAAGGCCTTGTTGACCAGCGGAATATAGTAGAGCACCGAAACCTGATCGACGAAGGCGGACTTCACGCCGGCCTCGTGCAGCTTGCCTGAACGCAATGTCTCGTTGGTGGTCAGCAGCGCATCAATGGTGCCCTGCGTCAGAGCCAGAGGCACATCGGCGAATGGTATCGACACCCCTTCGGCGCCCAAAGCTCTGTAGCGGGCAATGAAACCAGCGCCCCCAGGCACTCTTATGCGCAGCCCCTTAAGGTCGGCGAAGCTCTTGATGTCCTTGCTTGCGCCAAAGGTACTGGCGAAGCCCAGCAGAAACCAGCGGCCTGGAACCACGACGCCGAGCTTGTCTTCCACGCCCTTGGAAAGCTGCTGGCCGAGGGGGCCATCGAGGAGCGCATTCACCTGATCGGGAGACCGCCCGGAAAACAGCGGCAGATCGAGCAGATTCAGGTCCGCCGAAAAGGCCGCAACCGAAGAGTTGGTGGTTACCGTCATCTCGATGTCGCCGCGGGCGACAGCCTTGGGCTCGTCGCGTGCCGCGTAAAGCTGACCCGACTCGAACAGCTCGCCGACGAGCTCGCCGCCGGAGGCTTCTTTCAGCCGCTCGATGAACGTCCGCAACGTGATGTTGCGGACATGGTTCGGCCCGGTGTCAACAGAGATGCGGAATTTAGTCTCCGCCGTCGCGGGCCCGAGTGATGCCCCAAGGGCGAGTGTGGCGACAAGCGCCAGACGGCCAAAAAGGCGTCGCGTGATTATTGGCATGTACTCCCTCCCATTGATTCCAATCGCTCGCCGCTCCTCTGGAGCCGCCACGGCTATGGAACATGTGTTGTACTCAAGACCCCTTGACTTTGTCCGGACAACTGGACAAATGGCAAGAGCCTTTTCTAACCGGGAGTTTGTGAATGGGTCTTCTGACCGGAATTCGCATTTTGGCGATTGAGCAATACGGTGCGGGCCCTTTCGGCACGCAGGCGCTTGCGGATTTGGGCGCCGAGGTGGTCAAGATCGAAAATCCGCGCGAGGGCGGCGATGTCACGCGTTCGCTGGGGCCTTATTTCGATGAATCGCTGGGCAGCACGGCAGATAGCCTTTTCTTCCAGTCCATCAACCGCAACAAGAAAAGCGTGGTGCTGGATCTGTCCGCTCCCGAGGGCCGCGAGGCGTTTTTGGACCTGGTTCGCGGCGCGGACGCCGTCGCCTGCAACCTGCGCGGCGACGTACCGGCCAAGCTGGGCATCACCTACGAACAGCTTAGCGCGGTCAACCCGCGGATCGTCTGCTGCTTCCTGTCCGCCTACGGGCGCGAGGGTAGCCGCGCCGCATGGCCCGGCTACGATTACCTCATCCAGGCCGAAACCGGCTATTTCTCGATAAACGGCGAGCCGAACTCCCCGCCGGCCCGGTTTGGCCTATCGATCGTGGACTTCATGACCGGATACTGCATGGCGTTGCTGCTGGTCGCGGGCGTCATGAAGGCGCGTGAATCTGGGCTCGGCCGCGATCTCGATGTCTGTCTCTACGACGTCGGCCTTGCCAATCTGAACTATATGGCCGCATGGGCGGCCAATCATGGGTTCGAACCGCAGCGGCTGGCGCGTTCCGCCCATCCTACCTTGGTCCCCTGTCAGCTTTTCCGCACAGCCGATGGCTGGATCTACATCATGGCCAACAAGGAGAAGTTCTTCCCGGCACTGTGCGAGAAACTGAACCGGCCGGAACTCGCATCGGACCCCCGCTTCCGCACCTTCCGGGACCGGCTGGCAAACCGTGAAGTCCTGTCCGATCTTCTTGACGCCGCCTTGATGGAAAGACCCACCGCCGAGTGGCTCAACCTCCTGGCCGGCGTCGTTCCGTGCGCGCCTGTGGCCGATATTGTCTCGGCCCTGAATTCTCCCTTCACCGCCGAGCGCGGCATGATGATGGATGCCGTCGCCGAAACGGGCGCCAAGGCGCGCGTCGTCGGCCCGCCCTTTCGGACAGGAGAGGCCGTGCCGACGAATGCCGCCCCTCGTCTGGGTCGGCACACTGAGGAACTGCTTGCGCAAGCGGGATGGTCAGAGGCGAGAATTGCAGAACTGAGGACTCGCGGCGTCACTATCTGATAGTCATTTCCAAACAAAGATCCGAATCGGAAGCACCTCTTGGCATACGGTCGTACGGCACTTTTTCGACAGCTCGCACAGGCACTCGTAGAAGCGATTGAAAACGGCACGATCGCGGTAGGCGACCTTCTGCCGACGGAGGCGGAACTCTGCCGTCGCTACAATGTCAGCCGCCACACGGTCCGCGAAGCGCTGTCGGATCTGCGCAGCCGCGGCCTCATCGAAAGCAAGCAGGGTGTTGGCAGCGTCGTCGTGCGCCAGCATTCACGCTCGGCCTACATCGAGACCTATTCCTCAGTCGAGGAGCTGACGCGCTTTGCCCAGGGCACCCCGATCCGCACCCACGCGGTCGACGATGTCATGGCCGACGATGACCTTGCAGCCAGGTTGCGCAGCCGGCCCGGCCTGGCTTGGCTGCGGATCCTCGGCGTCCGCCTCGACCGCCGCGACGCCAGCGTGCCGGTGGGTCATGTGGAGGTGTATCTGGATGCGGCCTATGCCGGCATCCGCGAACAGGCCTGGGCGCTGGAAACTTCCGTCATGGAAGCTGTCGAAAAACGGTACGGCCTCGCCGTCGGCCGTATCGAGCAGGAGATCGCCGTCGAATTGCTCACCGCTGAACAGGCCGCCGCGCTGCAAGCCGAACCCGGATCGCCAGCCCTCGTCATCCGCCGCTGGTACTTCGCCGACAATGGCCGCAATTTCGAGATCGCGTTCAGCCGTTATCCGATGGGCCGATTTGCGTACCGCAATGTGCTGCTGCGCACCGCCGCCATCTGATCAACCGAAGAAAGATATATCTGGCCGGCAGGCTGGTCGATCATGATAGCGATCGATTGGCCAGCACATCCCCAACGATTGAAGGCAAGCAACGGAATCGTGCTTCGGCATAGCCTGCCCTCTCCTCAAAGCAAGGCCAGTTGCTCGCCCTTGGACCATTAGCAGCCGGGGTGAAAACCAGGTCGCGTTCGGCGGCCATGTGCTCAAGCTCGACGCCGCGCCAGTCTCGCGCCGTTAATAGAGCTGTGGTCCGAGCGGAAGCTGCGGCACAATAAAAACCTCCTAATCGACGAGCTCGGTAGCGACATTCAAATGAAGCTCGAATGGCCGGGATACCGCATGCCGATGATCAGATCATATAAGCGCGGCGTTTTATGCTATCAAAATGACGAAAAACCGCCGCACCTGTCTCGGTCTAAAAATGAACGATAAAATTGCATTATCGTTCATTTTGTGCCATCCATCGAAAATGGCCGATTTCAGCGACCGGAAGCCTGCCGATGGCACCAGTTGCCCGTTTGCTCGGCGAGAGAGCACGGCTTTTTTTCGCGCATTTTTAGGCCGCAGAATGAAATTTCGGGTAAATATGCCGGAAGCCGGCCATGCCGCTGAGCATCAAAGATCTGAAAGCGGACGCTTAGCCCGGAAACTGGTTCGACAGATCGGCAAATCTATTGTTGCCATTGGGCGGGCGTTTGAAAAGCGCCTGCGCAGAATAACTCCAAATGCATTGCCGAAGATCTCCTTCGGCTTATTTTCGCAGCCGGGCTCGTTGAGGCTGAGGTGGTCATTGAGGCGCGGTACGGCGAGGCTGGGTGCACCGGACTCGATCTGTGGCAGCGCAGGGCCGATGGAAGTCCAGACGGTATTGCCGAATATGGCGATCAGGCATGCTACGCATGACGGCGTCTGTTCGGCGTGGCTGAATTTGATGGCTGCTCTCCCGCGCATAGGGAGCTCGGCAGAAGCCCCCGATGTTCAGGGAGACGGCTTTGAAAACAGATTTCCCAGTGCATATCACCGGCGCGGTGGGGTCAATGAGATGACATGACGAAACGACAATCACAGCGGATTATCTTCGCCCCAGAACATGGCGAAGGCGCGATTTTTACCATGAGGGAACGGCGAGTTCTATGAACATAAACACCGACCCAAAATCTGCCTCCGAAATCGATGATGCCGACGATCTGCCTGATGTCGTGGATATCATCATCGAGATGGGCAGGAGCGGTGACCCAGAGGCGCAAAATCTCCCCTCCCCTGCTCCGCCCTCAGGAACCCCGGCGCATCTTGAAGAGCTGACCCAGAGAGCACGCGGCTATGTCGAGGCTGCCAGTTCGGCCAATACCCGGCGGGCCTATACCTCTGACTGGAATCACTTCTCCAGCTGGTGCCGGCGCCAAGGCTTTGCCCTGATGCCGCCCGACCCGCAGACAATCGGGCTCTACATCACCGCCTGCGCTTCCGGCGCGGTGAGCGGCGGCAGGAAGCCGAATTCGGTGTCCACCATCGAGCGCCGGCTGTCGTCGCTCGCCTGGAACTATGCGCAGCGCGGCCAGACACTGGACCGGAGAGACCGCCACATCGCCACCGTGCTCGCCGGTATCCGCAACCGGCACGCCGCTCCTCCCCGGCAGAAGGAGGCGATCTTGCCGGAAGACCTGATCGCCATGCTGGAGACGCTCGCCCGCGGGACGCTGCGGGGCCTGCGCGACCGGGCCATGCTTTTGATCGGCTTCGCCGGGGCCTTGCGCCGCTCGGAGATCGTTGGCCTCGACGTGGGCCGCGACCAGACCGAGGACGGGCGGGGCTGGGTGGAATTTTACGACCGGGGCCTGCTGGTGACGCTGCGTGGCAAGACCGGCTGGCGCGAGGTCGAGATCGGCCGCGGCTCGTCGGACGCCACCTGCCCGGTCGCCGCCTTGCAAACCTGGCTCAGGCTGGCGCGGATCGAGCACGGACCGCTGTTCCGTCGCGTGACCGGCGGCGGCAGGAAGGTGGGCGCTGAACGGCTGCACGATCAGGAGGTGGCGCGGCTAGTAAAGCGGGCCGCGCTGGCGGCGGGCGTGTGCGGCGATCTTCCAGAGGGCGAGCGCGTGAAGCGCTTTGCCGGTCATTCGCTGCGCGCGGGTCTTGCGTCGTCGGCCGAAGTAGACGAACGCTACGTCCAGAAGCAGCTCGGCCACGCCTCGGCTGAGATGACGCGGCGCTACCAGCGCCGGCGCGACCGCTTCCGCGTGAACCTGACCAAGGCGGCAGGGCTATAGCAGGGCCCTGTCCCGCCTGCGTTTAAAGAATGCTTCTTTGCTTCTTCTGTTGCCTGGAAACGCGCGTCTATATCTACGCGCCCAATACTCAGCTGGCTGTGAGGCATTTAGCATCAATGCTACCGGCCGGAAGGTTCCTGATCACGCACTTCGATCCGCTGGAACAGCCAGCAATCCTATGCGCCGGATTTAGAAGGTGACAAGCGAGGGCTCCGCCAGGTCGTAAGCCGGTTACCGGTTCAGAAACAGTAAGCGTTGAGCTGCCTTGTTCCTTGTGGAGCGGATAGAACCGGAAAGAGACCGGTTCGGGTTTTGGCTCGAACCCAAGCACCACTATGCGGTTCAAACCACTAAAGCTGATCCCTGGGAATAACCAGGGATCGCGAGGCCGCCGCACCGAGGCATTTGGCTAAATTTCCGTTCATGGTCTGAAACGCACTTTCTAGGGCGAGCGATCGCAGCGCGTTGCCGTAGGCTGCGGTCTAGGATTTTTGCGGGGCCCTTCTAAACCGGCTCGCTGACCCCAAAGTCACGCGGCCCTCCACCACGCTAAGCCCACCTCCTTTGCAGGGGCAAATTTCTAAGGGAAGGAGAGTCGCCAAGTCCGAGTTGACAGCTGTCAACTTTGCCGAATCTCCCGTGCCTCAGGTTGCAGACAGGTAAATTTCCATTAACCAAAATCTTCTTGACAGGAATCGCGGCAGAACTCACGCTGATTACGGTTGGAGGGCAAAACTAGCCTCGAATACCGTAAGTAGCCTTTGCGGCTGTAAGTTTCGGAGGTTTTGCGTAAGCTGTAGCTGAGTGAACTGAGTCGCGCCATACACGCGGCCGGGGTTCGCGCTTATGCTCTACTAGCAGGTGAGACTTTGGCAACTGATGTTGACATGACTGCTGAACCGGCGGACAGGCTCATCGCCCAGGATGCGGAGCTGTTGTCGGCACAACTCGCTTCGCTGCGCTCCCGGCTTTTCCCGCCGAGCGCGAGCAAGACATTGCGCCCCTTCACCAGCGGAGAAGCCGCAAGGCTTATCGGCGTAAGCGATGGCTATCTGCGGCAACTTTCAATCTCGGGCGAGGGACCGACTCCGGAAACGGGAGCCGGGGGGCGCAGGCTCTACACGCTGGCCGATGTCAATGCGCTGCGCGCCTATCTCGCCTCCCAGGGAGGTCCCAAAGCCAGACAGTATGTGAAGTGGCGGCAGCCCGGAGAGCACCTGCAGGTGATCGCCATCACCAATTTCAAGGGCGGTTCCGGCAAAACGACCACGTCCGCGCATCTGGCGCAGTATTTCGCGCTTCAGGGCTACCGCACGCTGGCGATTGACCTTGACCCGCAAGCGTCCATGTCGGCGCTGTTCGGCTATCAGCCGGAGCTCGATCTCACCGGCAACGACACGCTTTACGGCGCGATCCGCTACGACGAGGAGCGCGTGCCGCTCTCGCAGGTGATCCGCAAGACCTATTTCGACGGGCTCGACATCGTTCCCGGCAATCTCGAGCTTCAGGAGTTCGAGCACACGACACCACAGCATCTTGCGCGCCGCGCGGAAGGTTCAACCGACGATCTGTTCTTCACGCGCGTGCAGCAGGCCATCGCTTCGGTGGAGGCCAACTACGACGTGGTGGTGATCGACTGCCCGCCGCAGCTTGGCTATCTCACCCTCAGCGCGCTGTGCGCGGCCACGTCCGTGATCGTCACCGTTCACCCGCAGATGCTTGACGTGGCGTCCATGAGCCAGTTCCTGTTCATGACGTCCGACCTTCTGGCGGTCGTGCGCGAGGCGGGCGGAACGCTCAATTTCGATTTCCTGCGCTATCTCATCACTCGCTATGAGCCCAATGACGGCCCGCAGGCCCAGATCGCGGGCTTCCTGCGCACGCAGTTTGGCGACCGCGTGCTGATTTCGCCGATGCTGAAATCGACCGCGATTTCCGATGCCGGGCTTTCTAAGCAGACGCTTTACGAGGTGGGCCGGGAGAATTTTCACCGCGCCACTTACGACCGCGCGTTCGAATCGCTGAACGCGGTGAACTCCGAAATCGAATCCCTGATCCTCAAATCGTGGGGACGGACGACATGAAGAAGAAGCTGTTGACAGCTGTCAACTTCGCGCCGAACACCTGGTATTGCAAGGCTTCGCGTCGGCCGTCCCGAAATTTCGCAGGCAAATTTTATCCCCGGCTTCCGGTTCTGAAGCATCCTTGCCGGCAAGGAGGCGTTCCATGAACACACGCAAGGACAGATTACGCTCGCTCTTTGCCGGAAACACGCCTGACGGGGCAGGGGAGGGGACTGGCGCCAACCTGCCATCCGCGCCCGCTTTGCCTGAAGCGTCGGCGCGGCGCAGCCCATCCACGGCGGTGAAAGCCATGGGGCTTTCCCTCGGAAATCTTTCCGTGGAGGCGCAGGAAGCGCGGCGCCTGCGCGAGATGCTTGCCGCTGGCGAAACGGTTGTCGAGCTCGATGCGACGAAATTGGAGCGCTCGCCCTACGTCGACCGCCTGAGCGAGGGCGCGCAGAATGACGAGGATTTCGCCACGCTTCTCGAAAGCATGCGTGAGCATGGCCAGCAGGTGCCGGTTCTGGTGCGGCCTCACCCCGATGCGGAGAAGGCCGCGCGCGGAATTTATCAGATCGCCTATGGGCACCGCCGCGTGCAGGCGGCGAGGGAGCTCGGTATCCCCGTCAAGGCGGTGGTGCGGGAGCTGACGGACACCGATCTTGTGCTGGCGCAGGGCAAGGAAAATGCCGAGCGCCGGTCTTTGAGCTTCATCGAGCGCGCATTCTTCGCCAAGTCGCTGATCGATCATGGCTTCGACCGGGCAACCGCGCAGGCCGCGCTTGCTGTGCATAAGTCGGAAATGTCGCGTCTCCTGCAGGTGGCCGAAACGGTGCCGCTCAAGGTGGTACGCGCTATTGGACCCGCGCCCAAGGCGGGGCGGCCGCGCTGGCTTGCGCTCGGCGCGCTTCTTGAGAACGACGTCGCAGGCTTTGCCGAGATGGAAATGGCGTCCGATGCGTTCCGCCAGGCCGACAGCGATGCACGCTTCCAACGCCTGTTCAAGCGGCTGGAAGCCTCCGCCAAGCCGAGGGGCATCATAAAGGGCAAGGCCGCGCAATCCATCAAGGCGAACGGCAAGCCCATTGCCGAGCTCACCAGGGCTGGCAACGCGGCGCGGCTGACGATTCCGGACAGCGCGGGCAGCGGGTTTGCGGACTATCTCGCGAGCCGCCTGCCCGAGATCTACAGGGATTTTGAGCAGCAAAAGGGAGGTGAAGCTGGAGAAGCATGACTTATCGGGCGGCGTCCTCGCCCGCAAACGGCAATGAGAGAGAGGTAGGAACCAGAGGAAAGGCAAGAAAAAAGGCCCCCAGAACGCAGTCCCGGAAGGCCCTTTCGATGTAGCGATCTGAAAGAATCACTTCCGAGTCGTCATGTCAAGGCGCGGATGCGTTCCGGCCGCAAATTTCTTCGCCTCCAAACGAGGTTTGAAGCATGACGGAACGTTTTGCAACGACGCCATTCGGCGGCGGCAGGATAAGTGCGTCCAGTTTTTTGCGGCGCGAAAAGATCGATCAAAGGCGCAGGAGCCTCAGCCAAGAGAGGAGAGGCGGCAACGACACCGGCGCTGCCGACAAGTGGCAGCTCCTGCGCGCGCTGACCGAGGCACGCGCGGCTTTCAACCTGTCGGACCGCACCATCTGCGTGCTGGAGGCTCTGCTGAGCTTCCATCCGGAGACGGAGCTAAACGGCTCCGCGCCGATCATCGTGTTTCCCTCCAATGCGGAGCTTTCGCTGCGCACGCGCGGCATGGCGGATGCCACGCTCAGGCGGCACCTCGCTGCTCTGGTAGAAGCAGGGCTGATCCTGCGCCGCGACAGCCCGAACGGCAAACGCTATGCATGCCGGGATGAGAACGGCGAGATCGAAGCGGCTTTCGGCTTTGATCTTTCGCCGCTGGCGCTGATGGCTGCTCAAATTTACGCGGCAGCAGAGGAGGCGAGGGCCCATGTCCGGCAATGCCACGCGCTGCGTACGGAGATTACCATCCATCAGCGCGATACGGGCAAGATCATCGAGGCCGCGATCGCGGAAAAGCGTGAGGGCGACTGGGAGAGGTTCTCCGAGCGTTTTCAGCCACTCGCGCGGCGCCCCAGCCGGCAGGCTTCCCTGGAGATGCTGAAGACACGCAGAGATGATCTCGTCCGCCTTCGCGCCGAGGTCGAAACTGCCTATCTCAATGCGCTTGCGGAACAGGAATTGAGCGCCAATGATGTCGATTCTGAGCGGCACTATCAGAATCAAAACCCAGATTCCTGTTTAGAATTTAACATCGAACAAGAAATGAAGCCGTGTGGCGGCACCCGGACTGCCAACACCGAGACGCCAGAAGCGGATGGCAGGCAGGGCAGGGGGGTGCAGGATCGCAGCAGACAAATGGCTTCGCCTTGCGCGTCCTATGCGAAAGCGGAGCATGTACCGCTCAGCTATCTCGTCAAAGCTTGCCCCACGCTCTCCAGCTATGCGAAGGATGGCATTTCGAGCTGGGTTGACGTGATGCGAACCGTAGAGCTGGTGCGCTCGATGCTCGGAATCTCGCCCGACGCCTGGCGCAAAGCGCGCGTGGCGATGGGGGATATGGCTGCAGCCTGCACGATCGCCGCCATTCTGGAGCGTGCTGAAAAAATCCGCTCTCCAGGCGGTTATCTGCGGGTGCTGACGGCTCGGGCAGAACTGGGCAAGTTTTCCATCCAGCCGATGCTCGCGGCTCTTGAGGCCCGGGCGCGTAAATCACCCGGCTGATGGGAAGTGGCCAGGAGAGTAAGACCGGGAAACCCCCATGTCGATCCCGGACCACATCAGCGCACGTCATGAGGATCTGGAAGTGCTGTTTTGCAGGGCTGATTGCGTTCGACCGGCAGGCGTCCCCCATCTCGATCCGGTTGCCGCGGCGACGACGGCAGGCTCTCACAGCATGCGCGGAGCGGGGAATTCGCAGCGCTCACCGAGGAGGAAGTCGGCCGCCACAAGGCTATCTTTCGGGAGATATTTTAGGAATCCGGCAGCAAAGGCAGCTCAAGAACCCTGCCATCATCCGTCACGGGCCATGCAGAGGTTGAATTCCGCTGCGGCATTCCGCTCGTCCGAATCCGGAACCGTTCTGCTGGTGGATTTCAGACAATCCACGCCGAATCGCCCGGCAAAAGCGCACCGGCGCGTCTCCGTCATCGCCGATGAGCATGAACTCGGAGATGCCCGCCTGAACGAATGCCGCAAGCGAGGCAGCGCCCGGCAGCGGGTGCGGGTCCTTGCGCCGCCGAACCGAAATTGCCTGCGAGGCCGAGCGGGAATCCAGCGGAACCTGCAGCGCGAAACGGATCTTGTCCGCGCGGCCGTAGGGTGCCGCCAGGTCTCGCACACGGGAGATCAAGCCATGGGAGATCTCCGGCGTGAGGGCGGAAAGTTCGACGACATGCGCGTGCCGCGCAGCAAGCCGGAGCGCTTCGTCCGACTGTCCGCCGATCCGGATGGGAATATCCATCCCGCTTGGGCCCTTGCAGGGCACGAAACCGTTGCGAAGGCTGTAGAACGGGCCCTCGTGATCGAACGGCTTATCGTTAGACCAGAGACGCTTGAGAAGCGTGAGGTACTCGTCCGTGCGTTCGAGAAGAGTGGCCTGTTCGCCTGATGCGCACGCAGCCGCGCGCCCTTCGATGCTTTCCGTCAGCATCCGCAGGGCAAGCCGGCCCTGGCAGATCCTGTCCAAAGCCGCGATCTCGCTTGCTGCCACGGAAGGCGACAGTACGCCCGCCCAATGTGTGAGAACGATCTCCATCGCAGGAGCCAAGGCAGCTGCCGTTCCGGCCAGATCGAAGTTGCCGATCAGCCCCGACGCATCATCGATGATGATCCGGCGAAACCCGGCGAGCCGTGCCTCCATGAGGGTCGCACGTGCCGATTCCGTATTGAAGAAGAACGAATAGGTCGCCGAAGCGGGGAGGGCATCTGCGTTGAGTCCGGGGGCGAAAGTGAACTCGACCGACATTGCATCTCCTCCTTGCAGCAGACAGCGTTAGGGCGCGATGCCCAGGACGACCGCCAGGGCAAACCCGAAGGACAGCGCGAAGACGGCAAAGCCAAACGCCGTTTCCGCGCTGGCTGGAGCAGGCATCCGGGACCGTGCGGTCTGCAGGCGAGGGCTGGTTCGTTCAGCCTTGATTTTACAATTTGGCATTGCTGTTCTCCTTCGCGTCAGTGCAGGCCGAATTCGCGCAGCAAAACCTCGCGCTGGCGCACGAAGGCGGAGGCGCTGCGGTCGCGCGGGCGGGGCAGGTCGATGTCGATCAGCTTCACCCTTCCGCCGCGCACTTGGGGCAGCACCAGCACGCGGTCGGCGAGGAAGATGGCCTCCTCTATGTCGTGCGTGACCATCACCATGGTGACGTTCTCCTCTCGCCAGATGCGGGAGAGTTCCTCCTGCATGGTGATCTTGGTCATGGCGTCGAGCGCGCCGAAGGGCTCGTCGAGGAGCAGGATCTCTGGCTGGACGGCAAGCGCCCGGGCGATGCCCACACGCTGCGCCATGCCGCCCGAAAGCTGGCGGGGATAGGCTTCGGCAAAATCGTCGAGCCCCACGAGGCTGAGATATTGCCGGGCCGTCTCGCGCGCATGGGCCTGCGGCTCTCCACGGACTTCAAGCCCAAAGGAAATGTTGCCCAGCACCGTGAGCCAGGGCAGGAGCCGCGGCTCCTGGAAGATCACGGCCCGTTCCGAGCCTACGCCGTGAACGGGCCTGCCGTCGATCAGCACCTCGCCGTCGTCGGCCGTCTCCAACCCGGCAAGGACGCGCAAGAGCGTCGTCTTGCCGGACCCGCTGGCGCCCACGATCACCAGGCATTCGCCGGATCGGATTTCGAGCGAGAGCTGCGAGAGCACGTCGAGCCTGCGGCCGCTGATCTGGAAGGATTTGGAGAGATCGCGGATGGCGACCTCTCCGCGGCGTGTCGCGGTGAGGTTCATCGTTCACTCTCAGTCCGCCCGCGCCTGCTTCTCAGGCTGGAAAAGAAGGTCCGCCGCTTTGAGCCTGCCTGCAGGAATGCTCCCCTCCCGCTCGAGCACGCCAATCCAGAATGCGAGGTCGTTCTCAGTCGTAACCGCGCCGGGCCGAACGCCGAAGCCGCGCCAGTATTGCGCGATCTCGGGGTTCTCGCCGCGCTCCTCCAGGATGCGGGCCAACACCTTGCGCGCCTCGTCCGGGTTCTCGCGCGACCAGTCCGCGGCGCGGGCGGCCTGCTCGACAAAGTGGCGCGCCGCCTCCGGATGCGCCGCCACAAAGTCGCGGCGCAGCGTGACGAAGCCGCCCGCGATCTCGCCCAGAACGTCTACATCGGTAAAGATCGGACGCAGGCCACCGTTCTCCTTCGCCACCCCCTCGAAGGTGGTCTGCCAGTAGCCGAACGCGGCCACGTTCACCTGGCCGGAGCGCAGCGTCTGCTCGAGCTGGGGACCGGGGACGACGACGAGGTTCGCTGCGTTCTGCGATAGACCTTCCCGGCGCAGCGCCTCGCGGACCGTGTAGTCGAGATGGGCGCCGAGCGTGTTGACGGCGATCGTCGTACCCTCAAGATCCTTTATGCTCTGGACCGGGCTGCCCTCGAGCACATAGAACGTGCTGTTGACGGTCGCGTCGATGCCGTTCGAAGGGTACGCGGGGACGAAATCGTTTCCGCCGGCGATGGAGTTGAGAACGGCGGGCGTGGCGGCCGAGCCGACTTCCACGCTCCCTGCGGCAAGGGCGAAGAGAGACTCCGGCCCACCACCTGCATATCCGATGTTTTCGAGCTTGACGCCCAGCCCGTCATAGTAGCCGAGCGCCTCGGCAAGCTCATGCGGGCTGACGCTGCCGTGGCTGGCGAGATAGCGAAAGGTGACATCCTCGTTCGTCTGTGCGTGGAGTGCGGCGGGCAGGCCGGAAAGGCTTACAATCGCTGCCGCAAGCCGGATGGAACGGGTGAGAAAGGCCATGGTGGTTTCCCTCTGTGTTGATCGTTCGGATTGTTGGCCTTGGCGGCCTAGATGCTCACCGGCTCGCTCCAGCGGCAGAGTCGCCGCTGCAGAAGAACGATGGCGGAGTTGGCGATGAGGCCGAGCGCTGCCAGGATGACGATCGCCGCGAACATCAGCGGGATCTGGAAATTGTACTGCGCGTTCATCACCTGAAAGCCGATGCCTTTGTTAGCGCCGATCATCTCCGATGCGATGAGCAGCAGGAGCGCGGTGGTCGCGCTGAGCCTCATGCCGACGAAGATCGACGGGATGGCTCCCGGCAGCACCACACGGCGGAAGATGGCGAGCCGCGAGGCGCCATAGACGCGCGCCATCTCGATGAGCTTGGGGTCGACCTCCTTCACGCCGCCGACGGTGCTGAGCAGCAGCGGGAAGATCGTCGCCCAGAAGATGACGAAGACCTTCGAGGCTTCGCCGAGACCCAGGAGCAGGATGAACACCGGATAGAGGGCGAGCGCCGACGTCTGCCGAAAAAGCTGCAGGATGGGATCTATCGCCCGCTCCACCGCAGGGATCGACCCCATGAAGAGGCCGAGCGGGATGGCGAACACCACGGCGGCAGCGAAGGCAAGGCCGGAGCGCTGCAGGCTGATAGCAATGTCGTCTACCAGCGCACCTCCGGTAATACCCTTCCATAACGCTGACGCGATGGCGTTGAGCGGCGGAAACACCGCCGGATTCACCCAACCGTGGGTACTCGAGACCTGCCACAGGACTAGAAAGGCCGCGACCAGGCCGTAGCGCGAAAGGGCGAGGCGCGAGGCGCTGCCCATGCGGGCGAGCAGCGCCGCCGCAGGCGAGGGCTTGTCCCTTCCGACGGCAAAGGAAACGGATCGGCCGATGTTCTGAAGAGTCATTGCCGGTCTCCTCTGTTGCAGGGTTAGGCGGCGGCCTGCGGGTGGCTGCGCGCGGCCGTCCACGGGTTCTCTGGCCGCGGCAGACCGAGATTTTCCCTCAGGGTTGTGCCCTCATAGGCCGTGCGGAACAGGCCGCGGCGCTGCAGCTCGGGGATGACGAGCTCGACGAAGTCGTCGAGGGCGGTGGGAAGGTATGGCGGCAGGATGTTGAAGCCGTCTGCAGCCTCGTTCTCGAACCAGAGCTGCAGCATGTCGGCTACCTGCACGGCGGAGCCAACTATGGTGAAGTGACCGCGCGCTGTTGCGATCCACTCGTAGAGCTGGCGGATCGTGAAATTGTGCTCGTCGGCGATCTGCCGGATCAGCGCCTGCCGGCTCTTCATGCCTTCCGTGGCGGGAAGGGGCGGCAGCGGCCCGTCGAGAGGAAAGCCTTTGAGGTCCAGCGTTCCGCCGGTGAGCCCTGAGATGAGCGCGACGCCGTCTGCCGGCAGGATCAACTCGGTGAGCTTGCGGTATTTCTCCTGCGCCTCCTCCTCCGTGCGGCCGACGAAGGGAGCGACGCCCGGCATGATGAGCACGTGATCCGGATTGCGGCCCGCTGCGCGCACCCGCTGCTTGATGTCGCGGTAGAACTCCTGGGCGGAGGCGAGCGTCTGGTGGGCGGTGAAGATCACTTCCGCGGTGTCGGCGGCAAGGCGGCGACCGTCCTCCGACTGACCGGCCTGCACGATGACGGGATGACCCTGCACCGGGCGGGCGACATTGAGCGGTCCCTTGACGCTGAAATGCTGGCCGCGATGGTTGATCTCGTGGACCTTGTCCTGGTCGAAGAAGCGGCCCGTTTCCTTGTCGCGGATGAAGGCGTCGTCCTCCCAGCTGTCCCAGAGGGCCTTCACCACCTTCACATGCTCGCGGGCGCGCTCATAGCGCTCGGCATGGGGCAGCTCCTGGTCGAGGTTGAAGTTGCGGGCCGTGTCGTTACCGGTGGAGGTCACCACGTTCCAGCCGGCGCGTCCGTTGGAAATGTGATCGAGCGAGGCGAACTTGCGGGCCAGGTTGAACGGCTCCTCATAGGTCGTCGAGGCCGTGGCGATGAAGCCGATATGCTTCGTAAGCGGAGCGAGCGCCGAGAACAGCGTGACGGGTTCGAAGCCAACGATCTTGGCGTTGCCGCCCTCGCGCCCGCCGATGAGAACGGCGGTGAGAAACTAGTCCACGGAAGCGGCGGCATGGAGCTGCTGCGGGCGGCGTAAAAGTCGTCCACCC
>NZ_JAODNV010000017.1 GCF_025398195.1 Chelativorans petroleitrophicus
GCGCACTTCAGGGGAAAACTTGTTCGTCGTCTTGCTCATGATGCTCCATCCTACTCAGGAGTTGGAGCCTCCGGCAAACCCGGCGCGGTTCATATTTACGTTGCTGGTCCGGCCTTAATGCCGTCCAGTCTCCTTCAGATGATGAGGAGTAGGCACAAATTGATGACAAAGGCATGAAGAGCCTTGTGCTCCGAGACTTTCCCGTTTAATCCCGAGCCGGCGTTGGAGAGGTGGCCGAGTGGTCGAAGGCGCTCCCCTGCTAAGGGAGTAGGCCCCAAAAGGGTCTCATGGGTTCGAATCCCATCCTCTCCGCCATCTGCGAACATATCTGCGAACTTGAGACTGAAGCGACCGCGTTTTGCGGACGAGCAGATCATCGGCATTCGCCGGCCCTTCGGCTACCGCCGCGTGCACCTGCTTTTGAGGCGGAGGGCGTGACGGTGCTCGCTCGCGATCCTATAGGCGGGGACAAAGCGGGGAGCAGATCATCGACGATGCCGAACCCGAAGTGTTCGCCTACATAATGTTCCCGAAGGAGCACCGGGCGAAGTAGCACACGGCGAAAACCTGATCGAGCGAGGGCACCGGCTAGACCGAGCAGGGCACCGGCGTAGTTTGCATCTTCCATTAGGACGATGCCATCTGCCGGTTCTCGCTTCGGCCCCGCGATCTGCGAGATGAGGCTGGCTTCAATGAGCCTTCCATCATGGCATATCCGAATCGATACGCTGCGATCGTCCGTGTCGCCGATCGAGCATAAACTTGTGCGCGCTCGCTGGGGCATGCCCTCCCCGCCCAAGGCATTGAACGGCAAGGCCTATGACTACGGCGTCACAAACATCCGCAACACGGCCTCGCCGCATTGGCGGCGGTGGCTTGGGTCGGAAAGCAGGTGCCTGATTCCGGTCACGAGCTTTGCCGAGCCAAACCCGGCCGCGGAGGTTTAAGGACAGAGAACTCCGGACGCCTGGTTTGCTCTAAGTGACGAAAAGCCGCTCTTCTTCTTTGCCGGCATGCGTACGTGCTGGCACGGCAAGAGGATGGCACGCGAGGATCCGGCAGAGCACGAACTGTACGCCTTCCTTACGACCGAGCCGCACGGCATCGTCTCGCCGATCCATCGGGTAATGCCTGTCTTGCTCACGACACCGGAAGAGATCGACATCTAGCTGGACGCGCCGTGAGACGAGGCGAAGGCCCTGCCGCGTCCCCTCCCTGATCATCTCCTGACGATTGTCAACGCGCCGTCGGACCCCGCATCAGAACTTCCGGCGAATTCCGCGTCCACCGATCGACCAAGCCGTTCTGACGAGTGACGAAAGCTTTCGGGCGGAGGCGTGTAGGGCGTTCAGGGATAATACGGGCAGGGATTCATGCGCTGGGACTTTCGGAACAGCGCGCGGGATGGTGTGACGACGCCCGGTATTTTGCCCCGAGGACCGGCTGACGCGCTCCCCGTCGGTAACGGAACCCACTTAAAGGCGGCCGTGCGACAGGGATGGTCGAGATAGCGTTTTCAATTCATTGTCAAGCTTGAGAGCCGGAAGCCTCGCATGCTCGGCGCAATCGACCAGACCTTGACATCGGATACATATCCGAAATGAATGAAGCAACATGGAGGATATGGATGGCGGAGATATCGCTCTCTCGGGTCTCGAAGAGCTACGGAAGCGTTGAGGTGATCCGGGATGTGAGCCTAGACATCGAATCGGGCGAACTGGTTGTATTCCTCGGCCCGTCGGGCTCGGGCAAAACGACTCTTCTGCGGATGATCGCAGGGTTGGAGAGTATCGACAAAGGAATGCTCACCATCGGCGGCGTTCGCTGCGAAACCCTGCCCCCGGGAAAGCGTGGCGTGGCGATGGTCTTCCAGAACTATGCACTCTATCCGCACATGACCGTGGCCGAGAACATGGCTTTCGGCCTGCGCAACGTCGGCGTCCCGTCCGACGAGATTCGCGCCCGGATTGCCGAGGCCGCGCGCATACTGGAAATCGAATCGCTGCTGGATCGCCGCCCATCACAGCTTTCCGGCGGCCAGCGCCAGCGAGTGGCGATCGGGCGCGCCATCGTCAAGCAACCCAAGGCCTTTCTGTTCGACGAGCCGCTGTCAAACCTGGATGCGGCGCTTCGTTCCCGCACCCGCGTGGAGCTGGCGGAATTGCACCAGCGCCTCCGGTCAACGATGATCTACGTAACGCATGACCAGGTCGAGGCGATGACACTCGCCGACCGCATCGTCATCCTCAACGACTGCGGCATCGAGCAGGTCGGAACGCCGATGGAGGTCTATTCCAGGCCGACGTCGCGGTTTGTCGCCACGTTCGTCGGCTCGCCGGCGATGAACATCCTGCCTGTTTCAGTATCCGGAGCAAACGATGCCATGCATGCGCGCCTGCCGGACGGCTCGCTTGTGGCGCTGCGCGGAGCGCCTGTGGGCGATTGGAGCGAGCTTGGCGTGAGGCCGGAAGCGCTGACTGTCGTTGCCGAAGGCGGCGACACGAGCGGACGTGCTTCGGTAGTGGAACGGCTCGGCGAACGCACGCTTGTACATGTGCGGCTGGCCGATGGGACCCAGGTGATCGCGCAGGATGTTGGCCTCTCCACTGTCGAGCCTGGCAGCGAAGTCAGGCTGCGCTTCGACAGCTCGGCGCTGCACCTATTCGCTAAGGACGGGTCGGCGTGGCATGCACATTAGCTGCGTGCGCCCGCCCGGCGTTTGAGTTTATCCCTTGATGCCAGCCGACAGGGTGATCGCCTCTGTCACCCGCCGCTGGAACAGAAGATAAGCGAGTGCCACAGGCAGGCCGGCGAGCACCGCGGCGGCGAGCTCGCGGGCGTAGTAGACGCCGAAGGCATCGTTCACCTGCGTGATGCCGACCGTTACCGTCATCATCTCGGTACGTGTGACCGACAGGAACGGCCACAAGAAGGCGTTCCAGGTCCAGATGAAACAGACAATCGACAATGCTGTCGTAACCCCCCAGTTCATCGGCAGGTAGACCTTGAACAGGATCGCGAACTCCGAGGCGTTATCCATAAGCGCGGCTTCGCGGAAGTCGCGCGGAACCTGATCGAAGAACTGCTTGTAGACGATGATAATGACGGGATGGATGAACTGGGGCAGCATGGTGCCGATCCAGGTGTTGACCAAGCCGAGATTGGCAATGAGCTCGAAGTGATTGATGATGAGCGCTTGCGTCGGCACCATGAACGAGGCCAGGATAATCCACCACAACGTGGTCCGACCCGGGAAGCGTAGCTGTGACAGAGCATAGCCGCACAACATCGAGGTGAACACGCAGACGACCGTCACGCCGACCGCCACGACGATCGAGTTGAGGTACCAAGTGCCGATCTGCGTCGCGGTCAATGCATGGATGTAGTGCTGGAACGTAAGTGTTTCTGGCCACAGTTCGATGTAGGGCCGAACGACCTCATCCTCAGGCTTGATGGACGAGACAACCGCCCAGTAGAGCGGAAACGCCCATATCACCGCACAGATGATGGTGACGGCTGTTATGAGGCCGCTCCAGAGGTTCCAGCGCTGGACGCTCGATTCCCTCATTGCCGTCGCCTCCCGGCCAGGCGCAGGAGTTGGAACTGAAGGACCGACACGACGACGATGATTACGAAGAGTGTCACGGCGACGGCCGCCGCACGGCCTCCTTGGTTCTGCTGGAACGCCTTGTTGAAGATGTAATAGACCAGCACCATGTTTTCGTTCGGCCTACCGCCGATTGAAAACAGGTAGACCTGGTCGAAAATCTTGAGCTGTAGGATCAGCTGGATGGTCAGAACGAGCGCGGTGACCGGCCTGAGGAGGGGCCAGGTGATGCGCGAGAACGTCGTCCAGCGCGAAGCGTTGTCGAGCGCGGCCGCTTCATAGATTTCGGCTGGAATGGCCCGCATGCCAGCAAGGAAAAGCAGGATGGAAAACCCTGCCGTCCACCAGATCGTCACCCATGCCACCGCTGGCATGAACCAGGTGCGTGACTTGGTGACCGGAATGCGCGGTATGCCCAGCCAGTCCAACACGTGCATGGCGATGCCGAACTGGAAGTTCAGCGTCCAGTCCCAGATCAGGTAGACGACCGAGACGGGCAGGATATACGGCAGGAAGAACAGCGCAAGCACCAGCGCCTGCAGCCGCCCGGCCAAACGCGACACACCGAGCGCGATCATCAGGGCGATCAGGGTTCCCGGGACGACCGTGAGCGCGACGAAATAGAGCGTGTTCCAGACGGCACGGCTGAACAATGGATCCTTGCCGAGCCTAGTGTAGTTCTCGATACCAACCCAGTCACCAGCCCCTATCAGCGGAGCGCTGGTGAAGGATATGCGGAACATCTGGATGGTCGGATAGGCAAAGGCTAGAGCATAAATCGCCGCGAACGGGGCGATCAGCGCCAAAGCGACCAGTAAGTTCTTGCGCCGGTCCTGTAGCATCACCTCTCCTCAAGAGAAGTGGAGCCGCCCGAGAGCGGCTCCATCGGCCTTGAGAAGGCTAGAGAGCGTTCAGTTCCTCCTGAATGGATTCGACGGCATCTGCCGGCTCCATTTCTCCATTCAGTGTCGGCACGAAATAGTTCGACATCACGTCGAAGATCGGCCCAGCGATACCCGCAAGCGGCGTCTTGGGGTCGAAGATCATGTTCGCCGTCAGGCTTGAATAGGTGGCGTTGGGCTCCATCGCCTTGTATTCGGCAGATTCCGTCACTGGCGCGTAGGCGGGAATGTGCCCCGCGGTCGCCCAGAACAGCGAGTGCTTCACGATCCAGGAGATGGTCTCGAGCACTGCGTCCCGCTTCTCCGGTGACATCTCCTTGCCCTGGTTTTTCGGGATCGCAAAGGTGTGGCTGTCGGCATAGGTGCAAGGCTTGTCAAAAATCACAGGCAGCTCCACCGCACCCCAGTCGAAGAGCTTGCCCTGCTGGGCTAGGTCGGTCATCGTGGGGACCTCCCAGACCCCGTTGATCATCATCGCAGCTTCGCCGGAGGTGAACAGCGCGACGGTTGCCGGATAGTCCGTATAGGTCGACTGAAGGCCAGCCTTTGTCCAATCACTGAGCACTGCGAGCGCGTTGCGCAGCTTGTCGGCATTGTCTCCGACAAGGAACTCGTCGCCGGTCATCAACTCGCCGCCCTGCTGGCACATCAGTGAGTAGACGGTGCGGAACATGAAGTTGCCGTCTGCCGTCACGCTACCGAGGGGATACTGCACGCCGGCGTCCTTTAGGGCCTGCAGCGTGGCCGTAAAGGCTTCCTTGCTGTCCATGCCTTTCGGCTCACCGTTATCGCCGAGCACACCGGCCTTCTTGAGCAGGTCGCGGTTGTAGTAGAGCACGATCGGATGCGTATCGAGCGGCACCGCATACTGCTTGCCATCGCTGGTCACCGCATCCCATGTCGAAGCGGCGAAGTCGGCCTGGGACAGTCCCATCTTCTCCCAGTCATCCGGCGTAATCTCGTCAAGCACTCCCTGCGTGAGTGCCAGCGGGATGCGGCTGGCATGGTAGGTCATAACATCGGGCGCCTCGCCGACCGCGGCCGACGTCTGCACTTTGGCATAGAAGGGCGTTCCCCACTCGAGCGTGGTTGCGTCGATTTTTATCTCACCCGCATGCGCCTCGTTGAAGTCCGAAATGAGCTGCTTCATCCGTACGCCGTCGCCGCCAGACAGGAAATCCCACCAGACGACGGTTTCTTCCGAATGTGCTGCACCAGCCCACAGGCCGCTCGTGGCGACCAAAGCGATTGTCATCAACCTTCGACAGTTCATGTCCGTTTCCTCCCGAATTGCAGCAGCTTTGCTCCGCTATCGCGAAGTTCATGCTACAACAAAAGCACATCAGCGCAACTGAATTGGCGGTATATATCAGCGTAGCGGATATTCATTTCAGAGCGTTACACGTACCATGGAGTAAGAGTGCGGCGGAAGCACCAGTTCGATGCCACGGCCGCCAAGCCGGGCACCATCTGCTTTCTTCGGTGTCACGGTGTCGGGCGCCTGCATCGTATTTCTCGCTTCCAGGTCGTCATGACGGATGATTGTGTGCTCAACCTCTTTTGCCCTGAAGCCCTCCAGGGAAACGTCGGCCTCAATCGCCTCGGAAGAATGACGATTGATTGCAAAGAACGTCAGCGTACCTCGGTCCGCATCGAGCGTGCCTGCGATATCGAGCCATGGGATCTTGTCGGCGGCCGCAGCATCATAGGTCGACACATCTACCGCAAGCTGCAGCGCGGTCCCGCGTCCGTGTTTCGACGCCAGCATGAAGGGCCAGTAGATCGTCTGCCGCCACGCCGGCCCGCCCGGTTCCGTCATGATCGGTGCGATGACGTTCACGAGCTGTGCGATGCAGGCGATCCGTACGACGTCGGAGCGGCGGATGAAGGTGTTCAGGATGCAGCCGACCTGCAAGACGTCCTCGAAATTGTAGATGTCCTCCAGCAGCCGCGGCGCCTCCGGCCAGTCCCAAGTGCGCACCCGCTCCGCGTCCTCCTTGCGATTGTGGTACCAGACGTTCCATTCGTCGAAGGCGATTTTAACCTCACGCTTCGACCTGCGCTTGGCTTTCACAAAATCGATAACACTTGCAACGGTGCCGATGTAGCGGTCCAGCTTCACCGGCAGGGCGAGGTACTCCTGCGTATTCTTCTCGTAGTTCTCGAAGTACATGTGCAGCGAGATGTAATCGACTTGGTCATAAGTTGCCTCCAGCACCGTCGCTTCCCATTGCGGATAGGTGGGCATGTCCGAGTGCGAGGAGCCGCACACGACGAGTTCCAGGGTCGGGTCTAGCCCGCGCAGAGCCTTTGCCGTCTCGTTGGCAAGATGGCCGTATTCCGTCGCCGACTTCTGGCCGATCTGCCAGGGACCATCCATCTCGTTGCCCAGACACCACACCCGGCAGTTCCAAGGGTCCTTGCGTCCGTTCTTCCTGCGCAAATCGGACCAATAAGTTCCACCCGGATGGTTGACGTATTCGACGAATGCACGGGCAGCGTCGAGGCCCCGTGAGCCGAGATTAATGGCCAGCATCATCTCCGTGCCGGCCTTCTCCGCCCAGTCCGCGAATTCGTGAATGCCGACCTGGTTCGATTCCGTGGTCCGCCAGGCTAAATCAAGCCGCTTCGGTCGGTTTTCCTTCGGCCCGACGCCATCCTCCCAATTGTAGGCGGAGACGAAATTGCCGCCGGGGTAGCGGCAGATCGGCGTGTCAAGGGCCCGCACCAGCTCGATCACATCCCTGCGCATGCCCTGTTCATCGGCATGCTGATGGCCGGGTTCGTAGATGCCGGTGTAGATGGCGCGACCCAGGTGCTCGAGAAAGGACCCGTAGAGACGCTTGTCTATATCGGCGATTGTGTAGGCCGCGCTGGCGGTGACCCGAGCTTTCATGTTTCCTCCACGGGCGGCATCAACATCCGCCAGTCCGGTCTATATCGGATTCCCGGATTGATTTGGCGCGGCTAAAGGACCCCTGTCAAGGTGCAAAGACTTGGCTGAGACGAGAATCAGCATTTGGCCTTGGTGAGCCGCAAGATGATGTCGCGGCTGTGATTGCCGAAACCATTGCCGAAAATGTTGACGCCTCCCGGGTGCCTGGCGTCGTCCTTCACCCCGATTCTGACACGGATGGAACGGTGCGCCTCCAGCCGCAGATCTGCCAATGCGCAGTTCGAAACCTTGCGGCCATCGCGAAACGTGCCTTCGGCAGTGACGCGCCATTGCTTGAGGTCGCCGTACTGGGATCCCTTGAGCTTCCACCAATCCGGCGTGAACTTTCCCTTTTTGTCGCCATAGTCCGCCGGTGCGGTCCAGGTGTCGATTTCGCATCCGTTGACGGCGATAGTGATGTCGGATGGCCAGTTCTTTGACGTGCCCGGCACTTCGGAGGACAATTCAAGCATAAGCTCCAGTGCGGCCACCTCGAACTTGGCCACGTTCGCGTTGTTCGGGAACTGGTACTCGACGAAACCGCGCGTGAACCAGAGCAAGCCGGCGCGCATCCTGTCCGGATCGAGAAAGGTGTCGGGCACGTCGAGCAGACCGATGACGCCATCCGTTGCGCAGAGCCCGCACGGCGCCGAAACCTCGCAACGCGTGTACAGCCCGAGCGGCATGGCCACTTCAATCGCATCGTTGTCGTGCGCGGCTTCCGGCTCCTTGAATGCGATCAGCAGCTCCGTAAAGGTGGTGTGGCAGACCTTCTGGCTGCCTTTGCGCGCCTTCTGGGATTTCGTTTGTACAAGCCCGGCATCGACCAGCACCTGTATGTTGGCCGAAACTGTGGATTGCGGAAGTCCGAGTTCCTCCGCTACCTGGTTGACGTTCCGCGGGCCGCTCTTGCTGAGTAGCTTGAGTATGCGCAAGCGCACTTCGCTTGCGAGGCTTTTCAGAAGATCGATCCGCTCCAGCGGATCGATCACGACAATCTGGTTTGACATGAGGTTCCATGCATAAGGATTGGCATTTTATATCAGAAGTCCAGATATGAATAAAGGTCAAGTCAGGACCAGCCGGGCCTCAGCGACCAGTGGATCTATCTGATGCTGCACTGTCACATGGCGGAAGGCCGAACGACCACCACCGTCGAGCGTATTTTGAACTATGCAGTGGAGCATGAAGGCGTGTTCTTCACGCGCAAGTGTGATATCGCGCGGGTGGGCGCTGGACAATCCGCAGCCTTTCGAACCGATGGCCAACGTGCGAAGAGGCCGAACCGTTTGACCAGGAGGACACGCTTGCCGTGAGGTCGCAGAAATTTCCTGGACGTCGTGAAGATGACAGGCTGATCACCGGGCGGGGACGCTACACGGACGACTGGACGCTCCCAGATCAGGTGTTCGGTGTCTTTATCCGATCGGATGTCGCTCATGCGAGGCTGACATCGATCGACGTTGAGGCCGCCGCAGAGGCCGAAGGCGTGCTTGCGATCCTGACTGCGGCCGACCTTGCCCATTTGAAGCGGCCGCCTGCGCGGATGCCGTACCAGGACGCTCAGGGCCCGATGCGCGCGCCGGACGTGCCGCCTCTCGCCCGAGAAAAGGTCCGCTATGTCGGGGAGCCCGTCGCGCTTGTCGTGGGGACGACCGAAGCTGCTGCGCGGACGGCCGCCGACCTGATCGAAATTTCCTATGACCCGCTGCCTGTGGTGAACGGCGTGACCGACGCGCTCCGCGCCGACGCGCCGCAACTGCACGAGGCAGTGCCGGGAAATCTGTGCTTCGACTATCGCTATGGCGACGAGGCCGCGACGGACGCCCTGTTTGCAACTGCAGCGCATGTCGTTTCCATCGAACTCACCAGCGAGCGGGTGATCGGTAATCCCATGGAGCCGAAGGCCGCCCTGGTGAACTGGGTTGGCGATGAACTCCACCTGTGGTGCTCGCACCAGGGTCCCGGCATCATCGCCGCGGAACTCGCCGAAGCGCTTGGCATACCCGAGCGCAAGATCATGGTTCACGCCGAGGATATCGGCGGGGCCTTCGGAGTTCGCGGCGCAGCAGCGCCTGAACACGTCGCCCTTGCGGAAGCGGCCCGGCGGCTGGGCCGCCCGGTCAAATGGACTGCGTCGAGATCAGAAACCTTCGTCAGCGATTTTCACGGCCGCGGCAATCTAATGCGGGCGGAACTGGGTCTCGACAGCGGCGGCCGCTTCCTTGCACTTCGGCATGACTGGCTCTGCGACCTGGGCGCCTATCCGTCGGCGTCCGGGCCCATCACGGTCGTCCAGAACGCATCGCTGATGGCTTGCGGCGCGTATCGGATCGAAGCGGTTTCAGGCCGCAAGCGGCTTGTCCTCACCAACAGGGTCCCGGTGACCGCCTATCGCGGGGCCGGACGTCCTGACATGGCCTATGTGATCGAGCGCCTCGTCGATAAGGCGGCGTGCCGGCTCGGCATGGACCGCATAGAACTGCGGCGAAGGAATTTCATCGGCCGCGACCAATTCCCCTACCCCATCACGACGGGTCCAATTCCAGCCAGCTACGATAGCGGCGACTTCGAGGGTCTGCTTTCCGAAGCCAAGAGGCTTGCGGACTGGGACGGTTTCGAACAGCGGCGCGCCGAGGCGGCGCAGCGCGGGCGGCTGCGGGGCATCGGCTGCGCAGTGGTTATCGAGCCCGCCGGCGGAGGCGTTCCGGTCGAGGAAGCGTTGATCACCCTCGACGCCGATGGCATTGCAACGATACACGGCGCGGCGGCATCCTCGGGACAGGGACATGAGACGGTCTATCCCGAGATCGTGGCAGGTCCAATGCAGATCCCGGCCGAGCGAATCGTCCATCGGGGCGGCCGCGGCGGCACGGTACTCAAAGGAGGCGCCGCTTTCGCCTCGCGAACGACGATGGCGCTTGGGCCGGTCGTCGATCGCGCCGCAAACCTGCTCGTGGAGAAGGGACGGGCATTGGCCGCGGAGCATTTTGGCGTCAATGCCGAACGGATCGACTATGTCGAGGGCGCCTACCACGTACGGGGGCAAAACCAGTTTCTCCCGCTAGCCGAGCTTGCCCGTACACATCCGGGGGCGCTCGACACGCGCGCCGAGCTGCCGGTACCCCGTGCGTTTCCGTCCGGCGCGCATGTCGCCGAGGTCGAGATCGATCCCGAAACGGGAGCTGTCGAACTCGTTCATTACGTCGCGGTCAACGACTGCGGCACGGTCCTCAACCAGACCCTCGTGGACGGCCAGATTCTCGGCGGCCTGATGCAGGGGTTGGGGCAGGCGTTCGGCGAGACATGCGTATACGGAGACGACGGTCAGTTGCTGACGGGCACCTTCATGGACTACGCCATGCCGCGCGCCGATCTTCTTGGCCGGGTCAGCCTCGCAAACCGGGGCATCCCGTCTCCCACCAACCATCTTGGCGTCAAAGGCGTTGGGGAGGCCGGCACCGTCGGAAGCATTCCGACGGCAATGAACGCGGTGATCGACGCACTGCGCCTGAGCGGTGTCAGCCATCTCGACATGCCGGCCACGCCGTACCGGATCTGGCAGGCCATCCAGGACGCGAAGGCTCCCCCTTCGGGACCATGCGACGGGTGAGAATATCCGATGAGCAGCACTTTCGATGCCGCCAGGTTCTCACCGGCTATCGGCCATGCCGACGTGTCTCCGACCCAAGCTCGGCATTGCCGATAGACCAGCGCGGATCGCGCGCGCTGCTTGCAGACCGCCGGCATCCGCGAGGTACTGAAGAAATCTCTTTTGTCGCGGCCGCTTGCCGAATGCCTGTCGCGGCAACTAGGATTGGGCGCTCCGGTTTCAACTGTAGCCAATCACAGCCTTTCTGAAATCAAGGGGTAGCGCGGACGGACCACCGTTCGGACGTCAGGGCCGAACGAGAACGGAGGAGGAGGAAAGCATGAAACGCGTTTTACTGGCAGCGACATCTCTTGCCGCCATTGGCGTGTCTGTCCTGGCGGCGCAGGAGCCGGAAACCGATGAGGCGGCGCAGGAGGATTTCGAACGCGGCCGTTATCTCGTAACGATCGGCGGCTGCAATGACTGTCATACGCCCGGCTATCTCGCGCAGGGCGGGAACGTGCCGGAGGATCGCTGGCTCGTCGGCGACAGTGTTGGCTTCAGCGGCCCCTGGGGCACCACCTATCCGGCCAATCTGCGCAGCCTGCTCGCCGATATGAGCGAAGACGAGTGGATCGCATATGCGCGGAAGCTCGAATCGCGACCGCCCATGCCGTGGTTCAATCTCCGCGCCTTTACCGAAGACGATCTTCGCGCCATGTACCGCTATGTCCGCTCGCTGCCGGAGGATTCCAGCCCCGTTCCCGATTTCGTACCGCCCGGCGAGCAGCCCACAACGCCGCATATCGTGATGGTGCCGCAGGCGCCGCAGCAGTGACGGCTCAACCGTCTCGCCATGCGAACGAATGACCGCGCCGGGCGCGGGGAAACCCGTGCCCGGTTTTCACTTCCCGCTAACTGGAACCTTTCCGGCTAATCTTGCGGCTTTCTTGCCAGCGCCATCAGCGTCCAGCCGAGCCCAAGGCGCTCCTTCAGATGTTACACTCGATCGCCGACCAGGAAGCGGACCGGTCCATTGAGCGTCCGAGAATTCAGAATCCCCATCAAGCCCTGTTTGCCTTGGGGGAGACCGAAAACAGCTCCAAAACCTCGAAACCCTGTTGCAACAACCGCAACAGTTCCCGTCTGTCCACCCAATGCCGCAACTGGCCGGGGTCGGGCGGCGGAATTCTGTTGAAGCGTTCGAGAACGTATCGATTCTGGGTCGCAAGCATCAGATAGCCACCCGATTTCAGGTGGCCGGCGATCTTTTTAACGAAGGTCCGCTGGTCCGCAACGTGGGACAGCACTTCAAGGGCCACGACGACGTCATAGCTGCCGTCCTCAAATGCGAGCTCCATAAAGTCTCCAGAAACGAAGCGTGCGGCCGGAACGCGCTCCCGTGCCCTCTCTCCAGCACCTCATCGGACAGGTCCGTACCAGTAACCGCGCCGTATCTTGTCAGTTGCGGGCAGAACCATGCCGAACCGCAGCCGACCTCGAGGATCGTGAGATCACGCCTGTTCAAGCGCTCCAGCCAGCCGGTCACGACCTCCGCCTGACGCAGGCTGACATTCGAAACCTCACGCTCCCGATAGGTGCTGTTCCATCGGTTCCAGAACTGTCTCTGCAAATCCCCCCAGGCGGCCTCTGGCTTCATGGGATGCACACCACGCTCCGAAAAAGGGAACGCAGCATACCCTTTGGGGTCGGGTGTGTCATAGTTATACATCCAGACATGCCCCCGACCCATTTGATGGACCCCTGGCTCCGGATAAGCGATCGTCCCTGTTTCAGCCGTAACCGGAATCGCCCTTCCTGAAATCGCCCCGTAACAGCCCCGCACGAGACTGCCAGGGTCAGGCCATGGCCTGACCTTTTGTTCACGAGTGCGAAGGGAAAAACAATGCAACGAAGCCTTCTCGAATACGACCGCCAGGAAAGCGGTCCGGAGCGGGGTTAAGTCTACCCGCTGGCTATTCCGGCGCCGAGTTTCAGCGCCTTGAAAGGCAGGGGGTTTCTCCGCGACCTGGCTGAGGATCTGCTGTGGTCGGCAGGCATCGCAAAAGGCATGCGGGTGCTCGACCTGGGCGGCGGTGTGGGCGACGCCTCGCTGATTGCCGGTGAGCTGGTGGGTCCCACCGGCTTTGTGGTCGGTGTTGACCGCTCGCCCGCCGCTCTAGCCATGGCGGAAAGGCGGGCCGTGCAGGCCGGCTGATGCTACCGGGCGCGCTTTGCCGCCGCCGAGCTCGACAGCTTCGAGCCTCAGGAAACCTTCGATGCGATCATCGGTCGCCTAATTCTCATGTATCTGCCCGATCCCGCGGCTCACGCAGGAAGCAGGTTCCGTCTAATGGCTTGGTGTCGTCTACAGGACCATTCTCCGCCCCAAGGAAAGCGGCGGGACCATCGATTATCGGGGGTTTTTTCGCCACCCGGCTCAGGCCCGCCCCAGCACATCCACCACAGGGAGGACGAGAACTTCGTGCTGCACTCCGGACGGTACGGATTCTGGCTCGATGGCGATATCGCGCCGAAAGGATCCGGTGAAACGGTCTTCGTGCCGCGCGGCAGGGAACACACATACCGTGTTGCCAGAACCGTGCCCTCGCGACACCTTACCGTTTTGACGCCCGGCGGCTTGGAGGCTTCTTCGAAGCCGTGGCGCTTAATGGGTACCGCATTCCCGAAGACATGCCGGCCGTCGAGGCATGGGCCATACGCTAGCACCTAACCTTCACCGGCCCGCCGATGAGCGCCGGGCAGCGTTCACTTGCCTGCCGAGAGGCTTTCGATAGATTGCCGGCCGTCAACAACGGTGGGAATCATGCAAATCAACGAATACAGACCTCAGGCCCTTGCTGTTCTGCGCATCGTCTCCGCGCTTCTGTTTCTTGAACACGGGACCCAGAAGCTTTTTGGCTTCCCGGGCACCGGTCAGACTGTCGATTATGTTTCCCTCATGGGGTTGGCAGGCGTTCTGGAATTCGTGGGCGGGATCATGCTGATCGTGGGCTTCAAGACCCGCATCGTCGCTTTCATTCTGAGCGGCATGATGGCGGTTGCCTACTGGATGGTTCACGCCCCGCAAAGCTTCTACCCCGTGCTGAACGGCGGCGACGCGGCCATATTGTTCTGCTTCGTGTTTCTCTATCTGGTCTTTGCCGGTCCCGGCAGCTGGAGCGTCGACGGCAAGGCGGCCAGGTAAACGCCTCAGCCCTAGCTTCCCTGCTCTTCTATTGCACGGGCATCGCCTTCCGCGAAGCTGAATGCACGTGCTATCGGCGGCAAGCCCTATGGGCAGTGCCGCCGATGATTGCCGTGTCCCGAACGCATTCGGGCGATTGTCGCCTGAGGCATTTTCCATGTCGTTTTCATGTTCGCCCCGGACATCCGCCCATGCTCATCTTTAGGTGTTCAGGGTGCTCTCCGGCGAAAATGCCGGAGAGATAATTGGGAAGCCGGTGAGAAGCCGGCGCTGCCCCCGCAACGGTAACGAAGTTCAAGTTCCGGCTTGAGCCACTGGGCGCATTGCCCGGGAAGGTGCTGGAAACGGTCCGCCAGGACAGCTTCGAAGCCCGGAAACCAGCCTTGAACGATCTGGAACCGACTGATCGCGGTGGGCGATCAGGAGGCGGTGTGCCACGGGCGGCATGCCCTGGCTTTCCTTCCTCCATCACCACCAGTTCAGTCCTTTGCGCTGCGAGGACGGACATGGACGCACGTAACGAAATGCTGAGGCTGATCCAGAACAGGCGCCAGGGATTCAGCCTGCCCCGGCCATTCTACAACGCCCCCGACTTTTACCGGCTCGACCTTGAACTCGTATGGTATCGCGAATGGCTTTTCGTTGGCCATGAATGCGAGATCGCCAAGCCCGGCAGCTATTTTACGGTGCAAGTGGGCGATTATCCGGTGGTGGTGGTGCGCGGACGGGACGGCATCATCCGGGCGCTGCACAACAGCTGCCGTCACCGGGGCAGCCGCGTCTGCACCGGACGGAAGGGCACGGCGGCGAGGCTGGTCTGCCCCTATCACCAATGGACCTATGACCTCGACGGTTCGCTCCTTTTCGCGCGCGAGATGGGTGAGGCGTTCTGCAAAGAGGACTTCAGCATGAAGCCGGTGGCCTGCGAGAGCGTTGCCGGCTACATCTTCATCTGCCTTGCCGAAGAGCCTGCCGACTTCACGCCCTTCCGCGAGACGATGGAGCCCTATTTCGCGCCGCACAACCTGGCGGAAACCAAGGTGGCCCATGAGGCGACCATCATCGAAAAGGGCAACTGGAAGCTCGTCTGGGAGAACAACCGCGAGTGCTATCACTGCTCCGCGAACCACCCCGAGCTCTGCAAGACCTTTCCGGAAGCGCCCACGGTGACAGGCGTAAGCGGCGCTGAAAAAGACCCCGAGATCATGGAGCATTGGTCGCGCTGCGAGGCGGCGGGGCTGCCCTCGCGTTTCCGCATCGACGAGGCAGGGCAGTATCGCGTCACACGCGCGCCGCTTCTGCGCGATGCGGTGAGCTACACCATGACGGGCAGGCCGGCGGTGAAGCGCAGGCTTTCGGATCGCGTATCCGAGCGCATCGGCACGCTGATGCTCTACCACTACCCGACAACATGGAACCACATTCTGGGCGACCACGCTGTGACCTTCCGCGTGCTGCCGCTGAGCGCGACCGAGACGGCGGTGACCACCAAGTGGCTGGTGCACAAGGATGCGGTGGAAGGCGTCGACTACGACCTCAAGGAGCTGATCCACGTCTGGACCGAGACCAACGACGAGGACCGCCGCATCGTCGAGGAGAACGCCCTGGGGGTGAAGTCTCCGGCCTATGAGCCCGGCCCCTATTCTCCCGTGCATGAAGGCGGCGTGATCCAGTTCGTCGAATGGTACGCCAGCTTCATCGGGCCAAGGCTCGCCGAGGGCGCCGACACGAAGCTACGCCGCGTCGCCTGAGGAGCCGGAGAGAAGGCATGAACGCCGTGCACCCGCCCGGGCTTTACCGCCATCTCGACGAGATGACGCCGTGGGATGATCGCCTTCAGGTATTGGAAGTGATAAGCGTGACCGATGAGGCGCCGCAGGTGAAGACCTTCACCTTCCGCTCCGATGCGCAGGCCTGGTTCCGTTACAAGCCCGGTCAGTTCATCACGCTGGAACTGCCCAAGGCAGGCGGGCCCTTGCTGCGGACCTACACGCTCTCCTCCTCGCCATCGCGGCCGTTTTCGATCTCGGTGACGGTGAAGGCGCAGGCGGAAAGCATCGGCTCGCGCTGGATGTTCGATTATCTAAAGCCGGGCGACCGCGTAAAGGCCGATGGCCCCTCCGGCGAATTCTCCCATCACAACCATCCGGCGGAGAAGTATCTGTTCATCTCCGCCGGTTCCGGCGTCACGCCGATGATGTCCATGCTGCGCTGGATGCACGACTGCGCGCCCGAAACGGACGTGGCCTTCATCAACTGCGCGCGCAGTCCCGAGGACATCATCTTCCGCAAAGAGCTGCAGCTTATCGGCAGCCGAATGCCGGCCCTGTCGCTAGCCTTTCTGGTCGAGCAGCGATCGAACCGCGAGACCTGGTCCGGCCTTCTGGGCCGCATCAATGCGACTCGTCTTCAGCTCCTTGCTCCGGATTTTCTGGAGCGTGAAATCTTCTGCTGCGGCCCGGCGCCGTTCATGCGCACGGTCCGGGCCATTCTGGAAGCCGCTGGCTTCGACATGGCGCACTACCATCAGGAGAGCTTTTGCGCTCCGGCGGTGGAGGAAGTTCCAGCCCCGTTTTCCACCACGGAGAGGACAGCGCCCGCAGCGGAAGCATTTCTCTTGCGCTTCAGTCTATCCGGAGTCGAGGCCTCATGCCCTCCCGGTGAGACCGTGCTTCAGGCCGCACGCGCCGCAGGCGTACGCATTCCCTCGGCCTGCGAGTTCGGCCTCTGCGGCACCTGCAAGGTGAAGAAGAGTTCCGGCGAGGTGGCGATGAGCCACAATGGCGGCATTCTGGATGAGGAGATCGCCGAAGGGTTCATCCTTGCCTGCTGCTCAAGGCCCCTCACCGCGATCGAGATCGAGGCATGACCATGCCCAGCCGGCGGCCTCCCGCTGGCTGGGCGGGTGCAGTTTCGTGACTTACCCGAATGCGAGGTTAGGCAGCCAGAGTACGAGCCCGGGCACAAACAGAAGCACGAGGATCAGTGCGATTATCGTTCCCAAAAAGGGGAGCGACTCGATCGTGTACTCCTCGATCTTCACATTCATCAGCGAGCACACGGCGTACATGGCCACGCCCACTGGAGGCGTCATGCCACCCATGGTGACGATGCTCATCATCAATATGCCGAAATGGACCGGGTCGATGCCGATCTGCGTGACGATGGGCACGAAAATCGGGGTCAGCAGCAGCACCAGCACGGTGCTTTCGACGAAGCAGCCGGCAATCAGCAGGAAAAACAGGATCAGGATCACCGTCACATGCGGATTGGTGATGCCCTCCAGCATCCAGGACGAGATGCCCTGCGGCACCTGCAGATAGATGATGGCGAAGCCGACCATGCCCGACATCAGGATGATGATCATGATCAAGCCGATGTCGGAAATGGCGTGAGCGAAGGCACGCTTCACCTTCTCGAAGGTCATCTCGCGATGGGCGAGGAAGCCGACGAGGATGGCATAGACCACGGCAAAGGCGCCAACTTCGGATGGCGTGAAGATGCCGCCGCGGATGGTCAACACCAGCGCAACCGGAAAAAGCAGCGCCCATTTCGCGCCCCAGATAGCTGAAAGCAGGGCGCGGAAGGTCGGGCGCTCGGTGTCAGCGACCACATAGTTGCGGCGCTTGGCAATGATGTAGGTGGTGGTCATCAGGCCGGCCATCATCAGGAGGCCCGGAATGATGCCGGCAATGAAGAGCCGTCCGATCGAGACATTGCCGACATAGCCGTAGAGGATGAGGCCGATCGAGGGCGGGATGGTCGCTGTGATCAGTGAGCCGACGGCAATCGCCGCAGCCGAAAAGCCCTTGCCGTAACCCTTCTGGATCATCGTCGGACCGAGGATGCGCGCCTCCATGGCCGCATCGGCCACCGCCGAGCCGGACACGCCGCCCATGACAGTAGACAGCACGATGGCCACCTGTGCGAGCCCTCCCGCCATCCAGCCGACCGCAACATAGGAGAAGCGGAACAGACGCTCGGTGATGCCGCTTTCGTTCATCAAATGGCCGGCGAAGACGAAGAAGGGAACGGCGAGAAGGGGAAAGCTCTGGCTCATCGTCGCGATCTTCTGCACCGCGATCGACATCGGCATGGTGTCGCTGGTGGCGAAGAACATGAACCCCGAAATGCCGATGGCGAACGCGACCGGCAATCCAAGAAACATCAGAACGAAGAAAACAGCCGTGACGAGAACCATGCGTCAAAGCTCCGCGCCGGAGATCTTGGCATCATCGCTGCGGCTGTAAATGAGTTTCGAGCCGTCATGCCGGCCCGGCCACGCCCGCACAATATTGTTGAGCAGCGCGATAGCGAGCATCACGCAGCCGGCTGGGACCGCGGACGTGACCCAGGCATAGGAGATGCCGCTGTCGCCAAACTGGCGGCGCATGTTGAGAGTCGTCAACTGATAGCCTTCGACGGCCAGGAGCCCGAGAAAGACGAACACGATGATCGAAAGCACCAGTTCCAGCCTGAACCGGTGTTTCAGGGGCAGCCAGCGGATCAGAAGGTCGATCCCGAGATGGCCCTTTTCGCGCATCGCCCGCGTGGCGCCCAGGAAGCAGAGCCAGATGAAGAGCAGCTGCGCCGTATCGACCGACCAGATGAGCGGATGGCCGAAGGTGCGCGCGACCGCCGCCAGAAAGACAAGGGCCACGATGGCGGCCAGAAGCAGGGAAGCGACAAGGAATTCAAGCTGGGCGAGACGGCGGAGCATGAGTCACCCTGTGAATGGATCGCGCGGACACTGAGGCGTCCGCGCGCATTGGAGAAGAAGCGAACTTATTCGCTGGCGATGGCCTGCAGCTCTTCGCGCAGATCGCCGTAGCCTAGCTTGTCATAGACGCCGGCCGTCGCCTCGCGGAAGGGCGTCACGTCGATCTCGGCCACTTCCATCCCGTTGGCCTTGAGCTGCTCTTCGATTTCGGCCAGCGCGTCGCGCGTGCCGTAGGAGGCGGTATCGCCTGCCTTCAGGGCTTCCTCGCGCAGGATGGTCTGCAGTTCAGCGGGCAGGCTGTCGAACCAGGCCGCGCTCGTCACCAGACCGGTGATCAGGTTGATGTGTCCGGTCTTGGTGAGATGCTTGGTCACCTCGTAGAGCTTCGAACCGTATCCCGCGGGGAGTTGGGCCTCGACCGAATCGATCACGCCCTGCTGAAGCGCCGAATAGACCTCGGCATAGGGCATCGGCGTCGGCGTTGCGCCCATCGCGGTGATCGTTTCGATCCAGACTGGCGCGCCCGGCGTGCGCATGCGCGAGCCTTCAAGGTCCGCCGGTTCCGTGACCGGCTCATTGGTCCAGAGCTGCCGTTCGCCCTGCCACCAGTTGAAGGACAGAATCTGCAGACCGGCCGAATCGCGCAGCTTGCCGACCCATTCCTCGAAAAGCGGCGAGGTCACGACCTTACGGATTCCCTCGTAGCCGGACGCGAGATAGGGCGCACCCAGAACGCCGAATTCCTCCTGATACACCGCAAGACGCCCGCCATCGACAACGACGGCAACAGGTGCGCCTGCACGTCCCTGCTCCAGCACGTCCTCGTCCGGGCCGAGCTGCGAGTTCGGGAAGAGCTTGACTTCAATAGCGCCTTCGGAACGTTCCGCGACCGCGTCACGGAAGGCCTCCAGCCCCTTGTAGAGCGGATCGTCCGTGGTGAGTGCCGTGTTGATGCTGAGCGTGTAGTCCGCAGCCTGCGCCGGCTGCAAAGCAACAAAGGAGCAGGCGGCAAGCAAGAGCTTGAGAGCGAGCTTCATGATTTCCTCCCTAAGGAATGAGGTTAGTTAGCCGTTTAGCATCTTTCGCAGACTAGAATGGTAGTATATAACTGTCAACATGACAATGAAATCCGGACTCACGCTTCTTCCCGATGAGAGCCGCAGCCTGCGTCAGGCAACGATCGGCAACCGGGTGTTCGAGGCGCTGCGCAAGGCCATCGTCCAGCTGCAGCTAAGGCCCGGAAACCCTTTGTCCGAAGCTGATATAGGGCGCCAGCTCGGCGTTTCCCGCCAGCCGGTGCGGGAGGCCTTCATCAAGCTGGCTGAAATCGGGCTCGTTGAAATCAGGCCGCAGCGGGGCACTTTCGTGCGGCTGATTTCGGTGCGTGAGGTGCAGAATGCGCGCTTTCTGCGCGAGGCGATCGAGGTGGCGATTGCTCGCAAGGCCGCATCCCAAACGACCCTGGAGCGGGTGCGCGGCCTGAGATCGATTGTCGAAGAGCAGCACATCGCCGCGCGCGAGGGGGATACTGTCTCCTTTCTGCGGCTCGACGAAGCGTTTCACCAGGCACTGGCACGAAGTGTTGATTGCGAAGACGCCTGGCGGGTGCTCGAAGGACTAAAGGCTCAGATGGACCGCGTACGCTATCTGTCGCTGCCCGATGCCACTCCGCTGGAGATCATCATCGCGCAACATCAGAAGATCGTGGATGGGGTCGAAGGCGGCTCGTCAGAACAGGCCGAAACTGCGATGCGCCATCATCTCTCGGAGATTTTGATCTCCCTTCCCAAACTGGCGAAAGAGCGATCGGAATTCTTCACCGATTGACGCCGCCGGCAGCAGTCAACGCAATCTCCCCAACGAAAATAATGGTGGAATTGTGCCGGAACCCGGAACAAATCATGTCTCCGGGCGTTGGGCACCGACGATCCCGTTCGGGGGAATAATGAACGATATCAGACCGGGCCGCGAAATCGAGGCGTTGGAAAAGACGTTCGGTGCGGGGAAATTACTGGATTCTTTGCCAATCGGTGTGTGCTGCTGCGGCTGTGACGGTCGCATTCGCCAGATAAACCGTCGCGCGCGAGAGCTTTGGGGCCGCAGTCCGGAGACGGACGAGCGCTTCGATGGCGCATACCGTCTTTTCCTTCCCGATGGCACACCAGTGGCACGTGAAGAGGCGCCCATGGCGCAGGTGCTTCGCACCGCCAGACCGGTTCGCAACCGCCCTTTCAATATAGAGCGGCCGGACGGGCGGCGCATTAAGATCGTGGCCGATGTCGAGCCGCTGTTCGATGAAGACGGTGCACTCGTCGGTGCGGTGAACTGCTTCCGGGAGGCCGATGAAGCCGCAGCGGCGGGCGACAATACTCAGCTAAGCAGCGACGTTGACGACTCTTTCGAGAACGGGGCCGTTGCCCTTCACATAGTGGACAGAAACGGCATCATCCTCCGGGCCAACAGGGCCGAGCTCGATCTCCTGGGCTATGAGGAAGCCGAGTATGTCGGCCATCACATCTCCGAGTTCCATGCCGACAAAGCTGCCCTTGAGCATATATTGGGCCAGCTTGCCCGCGGCCAGAAGGTCGACCAACATCCTGCCCGGCTAATCGCGAAGGATGGTTCCATTCGGCACGTGCTCGTCACCTCGAATGCCTGCTTCCGCGACGGCGCGTTCGTGCGTACCCGATGCTTCACCATTGACGTGACGGCGTCCAGGCATGCCGAGGAGCAGGCGCAGGAGCGCGAGCGCCGCCTTCAGGAAGTTCTGCTGGAAGTACCCGTTGCCGTTTACATGACGGATGCGGACGGCGTGCTTACCTTCTGCAACCGCGCCGCCATCGAAATGGCGGGCCGTGAGCCGCGGATCGGCCACGACAAATGGTGCGTTTTCGGCCGTCTCTTTTCGGTCGAAGGAGCTCCTCTGCCCCTCGAACAATCCACCGCAGCCACTGCGCTGCGGGAAAAGAGGTTTGTCGACAGCGTGGAATTCATCGGCGAGCGCCCCGACGGCAGCCGCGTGCGCGCCATCGCCTATCCGATGCCCCTCTTCAAGGAGAACGGCCGCCTCGTCGGCCTGGTCAACATGATGGTAGACATCAGCGAACGCCATCGGGCGGAAGTGGAATCCGCCTATCTGGCGGCTATCGTCTCATCGTCCTCCGATGCCATCGTCAGCAAGACGCTCGACGGCATCATCCAGTCCTGGAATGCGGGCGCCACGCGCATTTTCGGATATCTGCCCGAAGAGATCATCGGGCAGCCTGTCACCACCATCATTCCGCCGGAACTGCAGGACCAGGAAGAGGAAATCCTGTCACGCTTGCGGCGCGGAGAGCGGATTAATCATTTCGAGACGGAGCGCCTCACGAAAGACGGGCGGCGCATCGATATCTCGCTCACGATCTCGCCCATCCACGACCGTAGCGGCCGGATCATCGGCGCCTCGAAGATTGCGCGCGACATTACCGATCGCAAACGCGCGGAGCGGCTTCAGCGCCTACTCATCAGCGAGCTCAACCACCGGGTCAAGAACACGCTTGCCACCGTCCAGTCGATCGCGAACCAGACGGTGCGCTACGCCAGAAATCCGCAAGAGGCTGCCGCCAGCTTCAGCGGCCGAATCCAGGCGCTCGCGCACACGCACGATCTGCTGACGCGCAACTCATGGCAGGGTGCTGATGTGCTGAGGCTCGCGCGCGATCAACTTCTCTTCGACGGCGCCGAAGACAGCCGCATCTCGTTTTCCGGCCCGGCGCTTACCCTAGACCCGCATCCCACGCTGCATCTGGCGCTGATCCTGCACGAATTGGGCACCAATGCGCGAAAATACGGATCGCTCTCGGTTCCGGAAGGCCGGCTGGACGTGAACTGGACGCTGCGCAGCGGCAATGAGGGAAGCCGCCTTCTGCTGAGCTGGCGTGAAAGCGGCGGCCCGCCCGTCAAAGCGCCGACACAGCGAGGCTTCGGCACGACGCTCATCAAGAGAAGCCTTGCCTCCCATGGAGGAGAGGTGTCCATCGACTATCGGGCGGAAGGCCTTGTCTGCCACATCATGCTTCCGGTTCCCGAGCGCACGCACTCGGACGAGAGCGGTTTCGCAAACGCGATCCCCGTCACGACGTCCAGGCCAGCCGCCGAGCGGGCGAGTTCGGAGTCTGCCGGCCTCAGAGACCTGCGGGTTCTGGTAGTGGAGGACGAGGCGCTCATCGCCATGGATATCGTGGCGACGCTTACGGAGGCGGGTTGCAAAGTGGTCGGCCCCGCTGCCACCGTGGAAACGGCCGAGAAGCTCATCGCGACGGAGGAAATCGATGCGGCGCTGCTGGACGCCAATCTTGACGGGCGGTCAGTGGAAACGATCGCCGTGAAGCTGACACGCAATCGAATTCCTTTCGCCTTCCTCACCGGATATGAGCGCGAGGCGCTGCCTGAGGCCTTCCGCGAGGCGCCGCTTATCAGCAAGCCTTTCACGCGCAGCGCTGCCATAGACATGCTTTCCCTCCTGACCGCCTCTGATAGCACAGTGGTCCGCATGCCGAGCAGAGGCGGATAACCCCTGACGGCTGGCCGCCGCGTTCATATCCCGGAAATCTGCCGTCCTAGGCGAACGGTCTCCCGGATGAGGAGTTCGAGGTCGTCTCGACGCGTCCGATGATTGTTGATGGCGACCCTGAGACAATGTTCCCCATGCACGGTCGTGTCGGAAAGGGCTGCGGTCCCCTGCTCCTGCAAACGCAACATGATTTCCGTGTTGAGCGCCTTCAGCGCCTCGGCTGAAACAGCGCCGGGGCGGAAACGGAAGCACACGATATTGATGCTGGTCGGTGCAACGAGTTCGAGAAACGGCTCTTCCACGATCAACTGGGTGAGAAAGGCGGCTTGCGCGATGTTCTGGTCGATCAGCCGCCCGAACGCCTCCACCCCATGCTCCTTGAGCGCCATCCAGACCTTGAGCGCCCGGAAACTACGCGTAGTCTGCAGCCCGTATTCATAGAGCCATCGTCCGGATGCCAGCCCGCGCGGGGTCGACTCCAGATATTCAGGCGTAACCGCAAAGCTTTCCCGGTGAGCGGTGGCATTGCGGATCAGGATGCAACCGACGTCGAATGGCGCATGTAGCCATTTGTGGGGATCGAGCGCAACAGAATCGGCGTGTTCGAGGCCGCAGACGCGATAGGCATTCCTCGGCGCGATGGCAAGGAGCGCGCCGATGCAGCCGTCGACGTGAAGCCAAAGATCTTCCTCCGCAGCAAGTCGTGCAAGCGCCTCGAGATCGTCAATAGCACCGGTGTTCACCGTTCCCGCGTTTGCGATGATGCAGACTGGACGAAAACTCTCGGCACGGTCCTCAGCGATCGCCCGGCGCAGCGCGGTAAGATCGATCCGCAGGTCCTCACCCGTCGCGATCCGCCGCAGGGCGCGATTGCCCAGCCCCAGCACCTCCAGCGCCCTGCGATGGCAGCTATGGATCTGGTCCGAACCGTAATATCGCAGAGGCTTGGAAATGGCGGCGACACCCTCTTCCCGCACATCCACACCCGCCTTGAAATTGCGCGCGACCGTCAGCCCGATGAGATTGGCCATCGAACCGCCGCTGAGCAGAGTGCCGCTGGCGGAAGCCGGGAAGCCGACCATCTCCTTGCACCAGTTTACCACCTGCTCATCCATAAGGGCGGCGGCATGGCTGCCGCCCCCGAGATTCGAACCCTGAACCGCAGCCAGGAAATCCGCCAGCGCTCCGGTGAAGTTGCCCGATCCCATGTACCAGGACCAGAAGCGCGGATGAACGTTGCCCATCGGATAGGGCATCAGCTTCTCCGTCACCTGCCGGTAGACCTCCGCCGTGGGAGCAGGTTTCCGCGGGAGCGGAGCCTGAAAGAAGGTTCGCACCTCTTCGGGCATTTCGCGCCACACGGGCCGTCTGCGGATGTCGCGCATATAATCGATGGAGTCATCGACGATGCGGTGCGAGAGCGCCCGCATTTCGTCCCAATCGCCGGGATCGAGGGTTTCCTCCATCTCGGCGGCAACGTCCGCAAACGGCCTCATGGGCACCTCCCTGCTGCCCTAGGCGGCGAACTGAAAGCCCGGCGTTGAGCGCGAGAGGGCCAGTTCTTCCTCGTCCATATCCGCCTCGATCGACTCGAAGAGCGGCGTTGTCATGTAACGCTCCCCGGTATCGGGCAGCATGCACAGAATGACAGAGCCTGAGGGGGCGCGCTCGGCCACCTGCCGCGCGGCCGCGAATGTGGCGCCGCCGGAAATCCCGGTGAAGATGCCCTCGTTCTGGGCTAGCGCCTTCGTCCATTTGATGGCCTCGAGGCCGGCGATCGGCACCACCTCATCGTAATAGCGGGAATCGATCGCCTCCTGCAGCACATGGGGAATGAAATCCGGCGTCCATCCCTGGATTGGATGCGGCTCGAAGGCGGGATGGCTCCTGGCCGGTGCGCCGTCGGGCGTCCGTTCCTGACCATGGCCGCTTCCTATGAGCTGTGCGTTCGCCGGCTCGCTGAGCACGATTCTGGTTTCTGGCCGCTCCCTGCGCAGCACGCGGCCCACACCCGCCACCGTGCCGCCCGTCCCGTAGCCGGTCACGAACCAGTCGAGCCTCGATCCGGCGAAATCGTTGATGATCTCGCGCCCAGTCGTCGCCTCATGAATGTCCGCATTGGCCTTGGTCTCGAACTGCCGTGCCAGGAACCAGCCATTGGCCTCGGCGAGTTCGACGGCCTTCCTGTACATGCCGTAGCCTTTTTCCGCGCGCGGGGTGAGCACCACCTTGGCGCCCAGCATACGCATGAGCTTGCGCCGCTCGATCGAGAAGCTGTCTGCCATGGTAACGACCAGCGGATAGCCCTTCTGGGCACAGACCATGGCTAGGCCGATGCCGGTATTGCCGCTGGTCGCCTCAACGACGGTCTGCCCCGGCTTCAGAGCGCCGGTGCGTTCCGCCTCTTCGATGACATTGAGCGCCAGCCGGTCCTTCACGGACGAGACCGGATTGAAGAACTCGGCCTTCACGTAAATGGTCGCGTGGTCCACACCGAGATTGTTGATGCGGATTACGGGCGTATCGCCCACCGTATCCAGAATACTGTCGAATAGGCGGCCACGTCCTTCCGTAGTGCGTATCGTATCTCGGGTTTTCATGTGAACGCTCCTTTGCGGATCGAGAATGCCCTGCGGGCTGATGATGCGGGGTGCTGCCCCATCGCATTCCATGATAAGGTGTTGCTCACCGCCTGCCGTTGGAGGAGACGTGGAAACGCGCGTGGAATCGGCTCCGCTGGGCGCCGGCAACATGCACATCCGAATGCTCGGCCCGCTGACGATCTGGCGGAACGGTGTAATTGCGCACCTTCCCGCCTCGCGGAAGGTGCAGGCTCTCTTTTCCTATCTGGCGATGACGCCACGTGCGGTGGGCCGCAGCCGACTTTGCGAACTTTTTTGGGACGTGCCCAACGATCCGCGGGGCGAGCTGCGCTGGTGCCTCAGCAAGCTGCGGAACGTTCTTGACGAGCCGGAACGGCATCGGGTGGTCACATCCGGCGACATGGTGGCGCTCGACCTGGCGGACAGCGTTGTGGACGCCATCGAGGTCGAGCGAGCAGCCGGCGAAGGCATGGGAAAGCTCGTGCCGGAACATCTGCGCTGGCTTCTGGGCCTTTTCGCCGGCGACTTCATGGAAGGGCTGGAGATCGACCGCAGCCCCGAGTTCAACAGCTGGCTTACCGCGCAAAGGCGCCGCTTCAGCGCCTTCCACACGGCGGTGATCGAGCATCTGGCGGGCATCCTTCCGGCCGGCAGCGATGAACTCTTTCCGCTTCTGGACAAGTGGATCGAGCTAGCTCCTTACGACGGGCGAGCCCACATCGCGCTGCTGCAGGCGCTCTCCCTGCGGGGCAGGATCGCGGAATGCGAGGCTCATCTCGCTGCCTCCGCCCGGCTGTTCGAGGCCGAAGAACTGGACTTCAGCCCTATCCGGGAAGCATGGCGCACGCTCCGCCACAGCAGCGTGGAGTCGGTGCATGCTATCGCCACCGTTCCGGCTGCTCCATCTTCACTGATAATTGCGCCTCCGGCCGGAGGCGCCCTCGCCTCCCCCCGCGCCTCGCTCGCGGTTATGCCGTTTGGCGACCGGACGAAGGAAGGCGGCGTACGCGATCACCTCGCCGACGGTCTTACGCATGACATCATCACCCGCCTCGCCAAGCTCAGAAGCCTGTTCGTTATCGCGCGAGGCTCCGTCTTCGCTCTGGCGGAGCGGAATGTCGGGCCGGAGGAGGCCGCGCGGATGCTCAATGTCGATTATGTCGCCAGCGGCACCGTGGGAAGACAGGCGGGACGCCTCTCCGTTACGGTCGAACTGGCGGAAGCGCGAACGGCCAGGATCGTCTGGGCCGAGACATTTGACTGCAAAGCGGACGATGCTTTCCTCGTGCTTGACGAGATCGGAAACAGGATCGTCTCTTCCATCGCCAGCGAGATCGAGACGGCGGAGCGCAACCGCGCCATCCTGAAGCCGCCCAATTCGCTCAATGCCTGGGAGGCATACCATCGCGGCCTGTGGCACATGTACCGCTTCACCAAGGCCGACAATGAGCAGGCGGCGCACTTCTTCTCCATGGCAGCGCGGCTAGACCCTACCTTCGCCCGCGCGCATGCCGGACTGTCCTTCACCCACTGGCAGAACGCATTCCAGCATTGGGCGGACCGCCAGCGCGAGACGGACCTCGCTTTTGAGGCGGCCAGCCGCAGCCTCATCGTGGACGAGCATGACCCGGCCGCCCACTGGGCGATGGGTCGGGCTCTCTGGCTTCGCGGCCGTCAGGACGCGTCGCTTGCCGAGCTGGAGCGGGCGATCGATCTCAGCCCGAACTTCGCGCTTGGCCACTACGCGCTTTCTTTCGTCCAATCCCAGTCGGGGGATCCGTGCGCCGCCATCGGCTCCTCGGACCATTCGCGCAGCCTGAGCCCGTTCGATCCGCTGCTGTTCGCCATGATGGGTGCGCGCGCAATGGCCCATGTGCGCCTGGGCGAATTCGAAGAGGCGGCCGAATGGGCGCTGAAAGCGGCTGCGCGACCTAACGCTCATATGGTCATCCAGGCGATTGCTGCCCACTGTCTGGCACTGGCCGGCCGCGTTGAAGAAGCAAAACTTTTCGCGCGCATCATCCGCGAAACCCTGCCGGATTACAATGTGGACGAATTCCTGGCCACGTTCCGTTTCTCGCCCGATGCGGAAGCCCTTTTCAGAAAGGGCGCCGAGCGGGTCGGCCTCAGCTGAGTGCTGGCATCCGCGTTCCTGCTTCAGGCGCCCTTCGCGCTTCTTCGAGAACGGGTCGCACCCTGCGCGGACACGTTCAGCGCCACGGCGGCGCGGACGAGCGCCTTGAACGCTTCGCTGTCGATCTGATCGCCTTCGCTAAAGTCGATCGCGCGCCGCGCATTTCCCTCAAGGCTGGCATTGAAAAGACCTGCAGGGTCTTCGAGCGCCGCACCCCGGGCGAAGGTGAGCTTCACCTTGTCCTTGTACGTCTCGCCGGTGCAGACGATCCCGTCATGTTCCCACACCGGGACGCCCAGCGGGTTTGACGGTTTCCTCCACTTCACCGTCTCGACCACATGCGGATCGGCCTCGCGGATGAGGGCGCGGAGCCTGGCGAGCAACTCGCCGCGCCAGTCTCCTAGCGATCTGATCCGCTCATCGATGAGGTGGGACGGGTTCTCCATGTCGTCCTGATCGAGCCGGCCCTGCTTACCCGCCATCTCTTTCTTCTCTCACATCTTCTCGCCCGGCAGTTTGCTCGCCTGCTTCACCCAATCGGCAAACTGAGCCTCATCGAACCCGCCTTCATAGATATCGAGATAGCGCACATCCGGATGTTTCGATTTACTGGGCGGAACGGGGTCGAGAGAGGCGCCGCGGAAGAAGGCGACCTTCACGTATTTCGCGAAGCAATGGAAACTGAGAAACCACGAGCTCTCCTCGACGCCATAGAAGGGCGAGTTCCATTTGACCGCTTTGTTGACGCCGGGGACGGTGCGCTCGATGATTTCGTCGAGGCGCCGCCCGAGCGCGCTTTTCCAGCCCGGCATTGCGGCGATATAAGCCTGAACCGGCTCATTGCCATAGCCCTTGGGAATTTGCGGGTTGCCGCCGGAGAGCAGCACCACTTCGTCGGTCTGCGTCTTCTCCGCCTTCCGCCTGGTCGCGGACCCGCCGGGCGTCTGCTTGCCTGGCTCCTTTGCCATCCCCTACTCCTGCTCGATGATGCGCCGACCGCGCCATCTTACGGCATGGGGCAGCACGAGCATATAGAGCCCCTTGGCTCCGCGATAGTAGGGCTGCTGATCCGGCCGGAAGTCCAACTGCTCCATACGTAACCGCGTTGGTGACGATGCTGGTGAAATCCTTGGTATCCCACGTATAGGAAGAGTGTCCTGTGCGGCTCGACCGTGCGAACCCGGCATGCGACGGCACCCCAGTCCGCACTCAGATTGAAGCGGTGATCCGCAACCGGTTGAAATCGTTTTTCATCAGCCACCCCTTGTGGCTGCGTGAGCGCGCGCCAGATCTTTTCCGGAGGATGGGAGAACTCGCGCTCGACCACCACCGAGAACGTTTCCGGCGCAGAATCCGTCATTGCCGGGTCAAGGCTCACCTGCCCGTTGCGCGAAATCCCCACGGCGAGCATAAGGGCTTGAGGAGCCTGGAACTTCATCATGACTGATCGACCTTCTCTCACGCCGCTTGTCGCCTCCCTGCCCGCAACAGTCCCCTTTGTGGGGCCGGAGGCGCAGGAGCGTGCGCGCGGCCGCCCGTTCCGCGCCCGGCTCGGCGCCAATGAGAATGGGTTCGGCCCCTCTCCTGCCGTGGTGGAGGCGATGCGGGCAAGCACGCCGGAGATGTGGAAATACTGCGATCCGGAGAACCACGAGCTGCGCCAGGCCCTTGCCGAACTGCACGGCGTGGCGCCGGAAAACATCGTCATCGGAGAAGGGATCGACGGACTGCTCGGATTGACCGTGAGGCAATACGCGCAGACAGGTGACCCGGTCGTCACCTCGCTTGGTGCCTATCCAACCTTCAACTTCCATGTATCAGGCTTCGGCGCACGCCTTGTCACGGTTCCCTACGAGGATGACAGGGAAAGCCTCGATGGCCTGCTCGACGCGGCACGGCGCGAGAAGGCCTGCATCGTCTATCTTTCCAACCCCGACAACCCGATGGGCACGTGGTGGGAGGCCGAAGACATCCTGCACTTCATCGAGGCCTTGCCGCCCACGACGCTTCTCATCCTGGACGAAGCCTATGGCGAGACGGCCCCCGCGTCTGCCCTGCCGCCCATCGACGTTTCCCGGCCGAATGTCTTGCGCATGCGTACATTTTCCAAGGCTTATGGCCTTGCGGGGCTGCGCTGCGGATACGCCATCGGCGAGGCGGAAACGATCCGCGCCTTCGAGAAGGTGCGCAACCATTTCGGCGTGAACCGGATGGCGCAAGCCGCCGGCCTGGCCGCGTTGAAGGATCGGGCGCATCTTGAGCGGGTGGTGAAGGCGGTGGGGTTCTGCCGGCAACGCCTTTCTGCGATTGCCGAGGCGCATGGGCTGAAGGCGCTACCGTCCGCCACCAACTTCGTCACCATCGACTGCGGGCGCGACGGGGCCTTTGCACTGCGCGTGCTTCAGGAGCTTGCCGAGCGCGATGTGTTCGTGCGCAAGCCAATGGCGCCGGGACTCGACCGCTGTATTCGCGTCAGCGTGGGGCTGGAGGCGGAAATCGCCATCTTCGAGGCAGAGCTGGGACCGGCGCTCGCGGCGGCACGGAGTGCTTCATAGAGGCACCCGCCTCCTTGCATTACGCCGTTGCCACCGGCACCGGCGATGAAATGTCGAGAAGCGTTCCCACCGGATCGCGAAGAAGCATGCGCCGCTGGCCATAGAACATATCCGTGGGCGGCTCCAGGACATCCGCGCCCATGGCCTCGGCTCTTTCAAAGGCAATCAAGACATCATCCACCACGAAAGTGAGGTATCCGCCGCCGAAGCTGCGTCTTGCAATTTCGGGCGTGACTTCGCTCGACCGGGAGATGATGCCGAGCTCGAACCGCGGCCCGTCGGAAGGAACCATCACGATGTACCAGTCGCTCTCATAAATGATGTCCAGCTCGAAAAGCGTGCCATAGAAGTCCCGCATCGCGGCGAGGTCATCCGCTGCGATGTTGTACATGGTGCGGTGGATCTTCGACGCGGGCATGCGTTCCTCGCTTGTCGGCCCGGCCCGGCAGGAGACCGGACTTGCAACCGGGCTATCCCAGATCCTCTTCCCCACCGTGACCGTAATGCTGGTGCAGGATTTCCACCAGCTCGGCCACCTTGCCCGTCGGCAGGGGGCGAAAGTCGTTGACCAGGGCCTCATCGTTAACGACCCAGGCGTGAGCCTCGGCAAGCTCCGTCTCGTTTGCTCCGGTTGCCGCCAGCTCGGCCAAAAGCTGCTTGTCCACCGGCCCAAGAATCCTTTCGACACCATCCCGGGTCAGCGTGGTCATGGCAAACTCCTTCACCAGCGTTGTATGCTCGTAGAAACGATCCCTCGCGCTCAACGGTTCCGCGGGAACCCGTTCAGCCGGGGCGCATGGGCTATATGTGTATTCTCGCGTGCATCTGGGAGGCGTCATGTACACGCACACGATGAGCTTCGGCCTCGGGGAAGAAATCGAAGCGCTGCGCGATACGGTCTCCCGCTTCGCCCGGGAGAAGATCGCGCCGATTGCGGCCGAAATCGACCGCAACAACGATTTCCCGAGCCATCTCTGGAAGGAAATGGGAGAACTCGGCATTCTGGGCATCACCGTGGAGCCTGAATGGGGCGGCGTGGGCCTCGGCTATCTCGCGCATGTGGTGGCCATGGAGGAAATCTCCCGCGCCTCGGCCTCGGTGGGCCTTTCCTACGGTGCGCATTCCAATCTCTGCGTGAACCAGATCCGCCGCTGGGGCACGCCGGAGCAGAAGCGGAAGTACCTCTCTCCACTCTGCGCCGGCGAGGCGGTGGGCGCGCTCGCCATGTCCGAGACCGGCGCGGGCTCAGACGTGGTGTCCATGCGCCTCAGGGCGGATAAGAAGAACGACCGCTATGTGCTGAATGGCTCCAAGATGTGGATCACCAACGGGCCGGACGCGGACACGCTGGTGGTCTATGCCAAGACGGACGAGGAGGCAGGCAGCAGGGGCATCACGGCCTTCATCATTGAGCGCGGAATGCCGGGTTTCTCGGTTGCGCAGAAGCTTGACAAGCTAGGCATGCGCGGCTCCAGCACGGGGGAACTCGTCTTTGAGGATGTGGAGGTGCCCTTCGAGAATGTGCTGGGCGAGGAAGGCCGGGGCGTGGAAGTTCTCATGTCCGGCCTCGACTACGAGCGCGTGGTGCTGGCCGGCGGGCCGCTCGGTATCATGGCGGCCTGCCTAGATGTGGCAGTCCCCTATGCACGCGAACGCAGGCAGTTCGGTCAGCCAATCGGCAGCTTCCAGCTCATTCAGGGTAAGCTTGCCGACATGTACACCACGCTGAATGCCTGCCGGGCCTATGTCTATGCGGTGGCAACCGCCTGCGACAGGGGCGAAACGACGCGCAAGGACGCGGCGGGCTGCATCCTCTACGCCGCCGAACGGGCCACGCGGATGGCGCTCGATGCGATACAGATTCTCGGCGGCAACGGCTATATCAACGACTATCCCGCCGGCCGGCTGCTGCGGGACGCCAAGCTCTACGAGATCGGCGCCGGGACGAGCGAAATCCGCCGCTGGCTGATCGGGCGGGAGATCATGGCAGAGCCCGATTGATCTGTCATTTTCCCTTCGATCTGCCGTAGAGTGAGCGCGGAATCGAAGTGATCCGCCGAGGAGCCATGCCGGTCATCCGATCGCAGCTTTCCACCTCTTCCGAAACCTTCCGCGCCAATGAGGCCCGGATGACGGCCCTGCTGGCCGACCTGGCCGAGAAGGCGGCGCTGATCGAGCGTGGAGGACCTGAAGATGCGCGCAGGCGACACGTTACGCGCGGCAAGATGCTGCCGCGCGAGCGCATCGCCACGCTGCTCGACACTGGTGCGCCGTTCCTTGAGATCGGCCAGTTTGCCGCCTGGGGCATGTATGAGGGCGATGTGCCTTCCGCCGGCCTCATTGCAGGCGTCGGGCGTGTGGAGGGCCGCGAGGTCATGGTCGTCGCCAATGACGCGACTGTGAAGGGCGGCACCTACTATCCCCTCACGGTCAAGAAGCATCTGCGCGCCCAGGAGATCGCTTTCCAGAACAACCTGCCCTGCATCTATCTGGTGGATTCGGGCGGCGCAAACCTGCCCCACCAGGATGAAGTTTTCCCCGACCGCGATCACTTCGGCCGCATCTTCTACAACCAGGCCAACATGTCGGCGGCGGGCATTCCGCAGATCGCCTGCGTGATGGGCTCCTGCACGGCGGGCGGCGCCTATGTGCCGGCCATGAGCGACGAAACGGTCATGGTGCGCGGCAACGCCACCATCTTTCTTGGCGGCCCGCCTCTGGTGAAGGCGGCAACAGGCGAGGAGGTTTCCGCCGAGGCGCTGGGAGGAGCGGAGGTGCACACGCGCCAATCAGGCGTCGCAGACCATTATGCGATGGATGAGGAGCACGCCCTCGCCATCGTGCGCCGCATCGTAAGAAATTTGAATCGCACCAAGCGGATAGATCTGCAACTTCAGAAACCGATTCCGCCTCTTTACGATCCACATGAAATCTACGGCCTCATCCCACCCGATCTGCGACAGCCGCTGGAGGTGCGCGAGGTGATCGCGCGCATCGTGGATGGCTCAGAGCTGGACGAGTTCAAGCAGAACTACGGGACAACCCTCATCGCCGGTTTTGCGCATCTTCACGGAATGCCGGTGGGGATCCTGGCCAACAACGGCGTGCTCTTTTCCGAATCCGCGCTTAAGGGCGCGCATTTCGTCGAGCTTTGCTGCCAGCGGGGCATCCCGCTCATCTTTCTGCAGAACATCACCGGCTTCATGGTGGGCGCGAAATACGAGGCCAGCGGCATCGCCAAGGACGGCGCCAAGCTGGTCACGGCCGTTGCCACCGCACAGGTGCCGAAGATCACCGCCATCATCGGCGGCTCCTTCGGCGCAGGCAATTACGGCATGTGCGGCCGCGCCTTCTCGCCCCGCTTCCTGTGGATGTGGCCCAATGCACGCATCTCCGTCATGGGCGGCGAGCAGGCGGCGACGGTGCTTTCAATCATCCGGCGCGAGAGCATCGAGCGCCGGGGCGAAACGTGGAGCGAAGAGGAGGAGGCCGAGTTCAAGAAGCCGATCCTCGAAAAATACGAGCGCGAGGGCCACCCGCTCTATTCCTCCGCGCGGCTCTGGGACGACGGCATCATCGACCCGGCGAAGACCCGCGAGGTGCTGGCACTTTCCCTCTCTGTGGCCCTGAACGCGCCCGTCGGGGAAACGAAGTTCGGGATTTTCCGGATGTGAGGAGAGCATTGCGGCGGTGGGAGGCAACGCTGCAGGGCGGAAGCGATTGACCCGGGAGGGAGAAGCCAATGGCTGGCCATCGGATTTACAAGGTGAGTTTCGCGAGCATCTATCCGCATTACGTGGCGAAGGCGGAGAGGAAGGGGCGGACCAAGGAGGACGTCGACCAGATCATCTTCTGGCTGACCGGGTATGACCGCGACGGTCTCGAAGGCATCCTGAAGGACGGGACGGACCTTGAGACCTTCTTCACCAACGCCCCTGCCCCCAACCCCTCGCGCACCCTGATCAAGGGCATAATCTGCGGCGTGCGCGTGGAGGAAATCGAGGAGCCGACCATGCGCGAAATCCGCTACCTCGACAAGCTGATCGACGAGCTGGCGCGCGGCAGAACGATGGACAAGATTCTGCGTAAGGCATGAGGAGGCACAGGTAACGGGCGCAGGCCGCCGACGCTAAGCCTGCGGCACTCAGTCCCCGTTCACGAGCGCCAGGATGAGTCGGTGCACGTTTCCGCCCTTGCCCATCTCCACGCGGTCGAACTCGCGGCTTCTGCGGCGCTGCTCCTCGGAGAGCTCGCCCAGCCTTTTCGTCAGCACCTGACGGATTTTCGTGCAGTCCGGATCATCCTTCACCGTAAGGCCCACGGAGAAGGCCTCGATCTTGCGGACCATGTCCAGGATGATTTCGCCATGGACCCGTTCGTGCTTCTCCACGCCTTCGAGAAAGGCCTGCCAGCGTTCGCGCGTCTCGGGCGGCATGTCGCCCGCGGCCTTCGGCAGCCTATAGGTGATGGTGAGAAACGGCCGGGCCGAGGCGAGCACGCAGCCGCCGTCACGCTTCTGATAGTCGCGGGACCATTTGAGGTCGAAATCCGTAAAGGCGATGACCCGGCCGATGCCGATCTTCGGCCCGTTTTCCCCGATCGAGCGGTAAAGCTCGATGCCCGTCTTGCCGGAGACGGGATAGGTGACGACCTTCTCCACAGGCTTCCATTCCGCCTGCGCCGGAAAGGGCAGCGGCAGTGTGCAGGCGGCAGCCATCAGCGCGACAAGCGGACCTTTTCTCAACGCTCCCTCTCGGATTGGACCATACGCTGAAGTGCCAGCGAGATGGGAAGCCCGTCAAGCCTTCACGCTTCCATCATTCCTCGGCTGCCGGCGAGATAGCCCGCAAGGGATCACCCCCATCGATGAAGAGCCGGCCATGCGGCGCGAGAGCCGTGGCGATGCAGCGCATCGCCCGCTTCCCGGCCTCCGGATGGCGTCCGTCAAGAGCGCCCACCCGGATCGCGACGGCAATGTGGTAGGGCGCCTCTCTTGGCTCGAGCGCGAAGCTTTCCGCCTCAGCCTGGCGCAGGCTGAGGAGCCCCGCCTCGATTTCCGCGGCGCACAGGTGGCGCGCCATGGCAATTGCTTTGTCCGACCGGTCAATCCCGAGCACATGTCCATCGCCGATACGCCTGGCCATTTCCCGTGCGAGGGCGCCCGTTCCGCAGCCGATTTCCAGTACGCGCATGCCCGGTCTCAGCGGCAACGCGTCCGCGATAGCCATAAGCCGTGCTGAAAGAACCTGGACCAAAGTGCTTCGTCCCCTCCTCTCTCCATGAATTTACCGGCGCCTTTGGGACAACGGAACAGGGTGCGCGGTTCCCTGCCGATCGACCGGCGCGGCTGACTTCCGGCTTATGGCCCCATGACGCTTGCGGCCCCCCGCGCTATAGGTGAGGCAAATCACCCTACCGAGGGAGCCGGATGTTCACAAAGATCCTGATCGCCAATCGGGGAGAGATTGCCGTGCGCGTGATGCGCACGGCAAGGCGCATGGGCATTGCCACCGTGGCCGTCTATTCCGATGCGGATGCCCATGCCATGCACGTGGCACTGGCCGATGAGGCGGCGCATATCGGCCCCGCACCTGCCGCTGAAAGCTATCTTGATGGCGAACGCATCATTGCGGCAGCAAAGGCGACCGGCGCCGAAGCGATCCATCCCGGATACGGTTTCCTGTCGGAAAATCCGGATTTTGCGGAAGCCGTGGAAAAGGCCGGGCTTGTCTTCATCGGCCCGTCGCCTCGCTCCATCCGCGCTCTGGGGCTGAAGGACAGCGCCAAGCAAATCATGGAGAAGGCCGGCGTGCCCGTCGTGCCTGGCTATCACGGCGACGCGCAGGCGCTGGTGGTGCTCGCCACCAAGGCGCGCGAGATCGGCTATCCCGTTCTGATCAAGGCGCGGGCGGGCGGCGGCGGCAGAGGTATGCGCAGGGTGGACCATCCCGATGAGTTCGCCGATGCGCTCGCCGCGGCCCGGCGAGAGGCCCGTACCGCCTTTGGCGATGACCGGGTGATCGTCGAAAAGCTGATCGAGAAGCCGCGTCATATCGAAGTGCAGGTGTTCGGAGACCGGCACGGCAATGTGGTCCACCTCTTCGAGCGCGACTGCTCGGCCCAGCGCCGCCACCAGAAGGTGATCGAGGAGGCCCCTGCCCCCGGCATGACGGCCGCCATGCGCATGGCCATGACCCAGGCCGCCGTGAAGGCGGCGCAGGCGATCGGCTATCACGGTGCCGGCACGGTGGAGTTCATCGTGGACGCGGCGAAAGGCCTGAAGCCCGATCGTTTCTGGTTCATGGAGATGAACACGAGGCTTCAGGTAGAGCATCCCGTCACGGAAATGGTGACCGGCATCGACCTCGTGGAATGGCAGATCCGTGTCGCCGCCGGAGAGGCGCTTCCCCTGAGCCAGAATGAGATCGGCCTTTCCGGCCATGCGGTGGAAGCGCGAATTTATGCCGAAGATCCCGCGTGCGATTTTCTGCCTGCGACGGGCACGCTGCACCATTTGCGCTTTCCGCAGCCGATCCCGGGCGTAACTCTCCGCGTTGAGACAGGCGTGCGGCAGGGGGACATCATCTCCGCCCACTACGATCCGATGATTGCCAAACTTGTCGTTCACGCGCGGGACCGCAAGGCGGCACTGTCCGCCCTTGCCTCGGTCCTTGAGGAAACCGAAATCGCGGGCGTTGCCGTGAACACGGCCTTTCTTGCCCGGCTTGTCCAGAACTCGGATTTCGTGGCAGGCAAGCTCAACACGCGGCTCATCCCACGCCATCAGCAGGCGCTGACATCCTTCCCCGAGCCCGAAACTCGCACGATGGCAACGGCCGCTCTTGCGGCCTCCGGAGCCAAATTCGCGCCCGATGCGCCGGATCCCTTCGACGCCATATCAGCCTACGCGCATTTTCACCCCATCACCCATCGTCGCGCCATCCGCCATGGGGACCGGACGCGCTACTATGCCATCACCGGCTTGGGCGACGGCCGCTTTGCCGTTCGCTCCGAAGAAGAGAATGCCGAGACCCTGGTGCTGCCGGCAGAATACGGGGAGCGGATCGTCCCTTGGCCCGGGCATCTGACGATCTTCGACGGGCCCGACAACCACACCTTCCAGCTTCATGATCCCCTGGAGCAGGCCGGACTTGCCGCAAGCGGCAGTGAGAGCCTGCGCGCGCCCATGCCCGGCCTCGTGAAGCTTGTGCGCGTCGCCCCCGGCGACAAGGTGAAGAAGGGCCAGCCGCTCCTGGTGCTCGAAGCCATGAAGATGGAGCACACCGTCTGCGCTCCGCATGACGGCGTCATCGCCGAAACCGTTGCCGAAGGTGCACGGGTCAATGACGGCACGGTGCTGGTGCGGTTCGCAGAGAGCAATACTCCAAATGCTGGAAGACCGGCTCGAAGGAACATCGAGCCTTCGCGCCTTTGACGCACCGCCCTAAAAATGGCAGCGCCGCGGCGGTTTTCACCGCTCGCGGCGCGCTCCGGGCGCCAGTGATCGGCGCCGCCGCCCTCCTGCTACTCGAATATCAGTGCATGGTCATCCATTCGCGCGCCTCGCGCAATGCGCGGGCAAGATCGGCCTTCGACATGGCGGCTGCAAGCTCCGCGCGCAGTTCGGCCGCACGCTCCGAGCCCTTGATGGCGGCGATATTCAGCCATTTGTGGGCGGCCACCAGATCCACCTCGCAGTCGCGCCCCGTCGCGTACATCATGCCCAGTTGGAACAGCATATCGGCCTGGGTGCTGCCGCCGACGGCTCCGGAACCGATCTCGTGAACATCCAAACGTGCCATTTCCAAATCCCCGTTTTCGTCCTGAGAGCGCCCGCCTTCTTGTTTTCCTGCGGTGTCGCTGATGGTCCCGAGAATGGCGCACGAGCATTGAAACCGGCGTTAAACGGTGTGCTTAACGCGCGGAAAATAAAGCTAAAACAATCGGTAAACGGGCGGATTCCGTTAAGGATGAAAATGCTTGGCCCATCCGCCTTTTGCCCTTCTGACGCGGGTGAAAATCTTAACGGGCGCATTTACCCTTTATTCACCATAAAAACGGGCGAGGATTGCGCCCAGCGCTGAGGCGCACCGTCTTCCGGGAAGGCCCCTCGCCAACTTGAACGCCACATGAACGCAGGTCTCAGGGCCGGTTCAGCGCCGCCGCGGCATTCTCGCGCCATCGAAGTCGAGACGATGCCCAGGGCGGGCGAGGCAGGACAAGATGGCGATTTCCGTTTCCAGACTCGCAAATGTGATGCGGCTTCTGCCACGGGTTGCCATTCTGGCCATGGCGATGTGGCTGCCGCTGATGGCCATGGACGGGGTACGCGCCGGAAGCGATAACATCATCGTCGACAACCAGCGCATGTCGAGCGGAGCGGGCCTCGTCCTGATGGTGAGTCTGCAGCGGGCACGGTGACGGCGTCTCGAAAACGCCCGATGGAATCTCTATAATGGGATATGGACAAGCGAATCTACCCTCAACCCATCGGAACCATTTCGAGCCCGGAGCCGGTCGCGCGACAATCCTTCAGCGATCCGAAGGAAGCCGTCAACGCGCTCCAGGCCATCTACGAGCGCAACACGGCCTTTCTGCGCGAAGCCTTCGGGCACGTGATCCGGACAGGCGAAAGCGATCGGCGCTATCGCGCCTTCTACCCCGAAGTAAGCCTTTCCACCTCCTCCTTCGCGCAGATCGACACACGGCTTGCCTATGGGCATGTCCCGGCACCCGGCACCTATGGGACCACGATCACCCGGCCGGATCTTTTCAGGGACTATCTGACGGAACAGCTTGGTCTCCTCATGCGCAATCACGGCGTGGAGGTGACGGTTGCCGAATCTGAGATGCCCATTCCGCTGCATTTCGCCTTCCAGAAGGACGCCTACGTGGAAGGTGCGGCCGGGAACAATCTGAAAAGGCCCTTGCGCGATCTCTTCGACGTGCCGGACCTCAACACCATGGACGATGACATCGTCAACGGGACCTATGAGCCGCTGCCCGGTGAGCCACTGCCGCTTGCGCCTTTCACCGCGCCGCGCATCGACTATTCGCTGCATCGGCTGTCGCATTACACCGCGACGGATCCGGAACATTTCCAGAACTTCGTGCTTTTCACCAACTATCAGTTCTACATCGACGAGTTCTGCGCCTTCGCGCGCGAGGCCATGGCGTCCGGCGGCGGAGGCTACGAGGCCTTCGTGGAGCCCGGCAACATCATCACGCGGCCTGGAGAAAAGCCCCCGGAAACGGCCCTGCAGCGCATGCCGCAAATGCCGGCCTATCACCTGAAGAAGAGCGGCCACGGCGGTATCACCATGGTAAATATCGGCATCGGCCCGTCAAACGCCAAAACGATAACGGACCACATCGCCGTGCTCCGGCCGCATGTCTGGCTGATGCTGGGTCATTGCGCCGGCCTGCGCCACACCCAGGCTCTCGGTGACTATGTGCTGGCGCATGCCTATGTGCGCGAGGACCATGTACTGGATGAAGACCTGCCCGTGTGGGTGCCACTGCCCGCGCTTGCCGAGGTGCAGGTGGCCCTCCAGGAGGCGGTGGCTGAGGTCACCGGACTTTCCGGCTATGAACTGAAGCGCATCATGCGCACGGGCACGGTCGCCACCATCGACAACCGGAACTGGGAGCTGCGCGAGCAGCGCGGGCCGGTGCAGCGGCTTTCGCAGTCACGCGCCATCGCGCTCGACATGGAGTCGGCTACGATCGCGGCCAACGGCTTCCGCTTCCGCGTCCCTTACGGCACGCTGCTCTGCGTCTCGGACAAGCCCCTGCACGGCGAACTGAAGCTGCCGGGCATGGCCACGGACTTCTACAAGCGGCAGGTCGCGCAGCATCTCAAGATCGGCATCCGCGCCGTGGAGAAGCTTGCCGCCATGCCGCCGGAGCGGCTGCACTCGCGCAAGCTGCGCAGCTTCTCCGAGACGGCGTTCCAGTAACGAAAGGCTTGGGCCGGTGGGCGTCGAACCTTCGGCGCCTCACATGTTCTGGTAGAGAGGTCCCTCGCCGCCCTGCGGCGGGACCCAGTTAATGTTCTGGTTTGGGTCCTTGATGTCGCAGGTTTTGCAGTGGACACAGTTCTGCGCGTTAATGACGAAGCGCGCCTTGGCGGGGTCGCGCGCGGCGGTGCCCGCCAGCGCATTGCCCTGCTCGTCCACCCACTCATAGACCGCCGCCGGGCAATAGCGCGACGAAGGCCCTCCGAAGACACCGTATTCCGATACTTTCTGCAGCTCCATGTTCTTGACCTGGAGATGCACCGGCTGGTTCTCCTCGTGGTTGGTGTTGGACAGAAACACCGAGGAGAGCCGATCGAAAGTGAGAACGCCATCGGGCTTCGGATATTCGATCGGCCGGTGCCTGTCGGCCGGCTCCAGCGCCTCGTGATCCGGCTTGCCGTGGCCGAGCGTGCCGAAGGGCGAGGTGCCGAAAATCGTATTCAGCCACATATCCAGCCCGCCAAGGCCGACGCCAAGCAGCGTGCCGAAGCGCGTCCACAACGGCTTGACGTTGCGCACCTTCTTCAGATCCTTGCCGATGTCGGAGGCGCGCCAGGCATCCTCGAAGGCGGCAAGCTCGTCATGCGCACGCCCGGCGGCGATCGCCTCGGCCACGTGCTCGGCCGCCAGAATGCCGGACAGGACGGCGTTGTGAGAGCCTTTGATGCGTGGCACGTTCACCAGACCCGCCGCACAACCCATCAGCAAGCCGCCCGGGAACGCCATCTTCGGCACCGACTGCCAACCGCCTTCGGTGATCGCGCGTGCGCCGTAGGAAATACGCGTGCCGCCCTCGAAGGTTTCGCGAATGGCCGGATGCGTCTTGAAGCGCTGGAACTCTTCGAACGGCGAGAGATACGGATTGCGATAGTTGAGGTGGACGACAAAGCCGACAGCCACGAGGTTTTCGTCGAAATGGTAGAGAAACGAGCCGCCGCCGGTCTTCCAGTCGAGAGGCCAGCCGAAACTGTGCTGCACGAGCCCGGGCTTGTGTTTCTCCGGCCGTACCTCCCACAGCTCCTTGATGCCGATGCCGAATTTCTGCGGCTCGCGGCCTTCGGCGAGGTTGTAGCGAGCAATGAGCTGCTTGGCGAGCGAGCCGCGCGCACCCTCCCCGACCAGCACATATTTGCCGAGCAGTTCCATGCCGGGCTGATAGTTCGGGCCGTGCGTTCCGTCGCGCTCCACGCCCATGTCGCCGGTTGCCACCCCAATGACGGCGTTCTCATCATTGTAAAGGACTTCGGTGGCTGCGAAGCCGGGATAGATCTCGACGCCCAGAGCCTCGGCCTTGCCGGCAAGCCAGCGGCAGACATTTCCGAGAGAGACGATGTAGTTGCCATGGTTGTTCATGAGCGGCGGCATGATGAAATTCGGCAGCCGCATCGAACCCGCCGGCCCCAAGACGAGGAAGCGGTCGTCGGTAACGGGCGTCCGGAACGGGTGATCGTCCTCCTCGCGCCAGCCGGGGAGAAGCCGGTCAATTCCGATGGGATCAACCACGGCGCCGGAAAGGATGTGCGCGCCCACCTCTCCGCCCTTTTCCAGGACGACGACCGAGAGATCGGGATTGAGCTGCTTCAGCCTGATCGACGCCGCCAGCCCCGCCGGGCCAGCGCCGACGATCACCACATCGAACTCCATGCTTTCGCGCTCGCTCATCCAATCCTCCACCTTGCCCTTGAGGGCGGCCGTCTTCATCGTCCCGGCTATAATGCATAGTCGCGCGCGGTGAAACCGCCCGGATGCGACAGAACATTTCCTAGGAGCCGCCAGGTGTTCCGACTACCGCCGCACTTCCATCGGGCATCCCGCTGGCCTACAATCATGGCGCCGGGTTGGGAGGACCCAGGCCCATGCCGCGGACCATGCGATTTGCCGCCCTCATCTGCACTGCTCTCCTCACGGGCGCGGGACCGGCCGATGACGGCACCTGGCATACGGGCGGCTACAGTTTCTCGGATGAACTCGGCGGCTTCCGCATCCTGGGCGTCCGCGGTGCCGGAACCAGGGATGATCCGGTTATCGTGACGCAGGAGCTCTACTCAGCAAGCGAGATGGTGCTCACCATCCGCGTGCCGGGGCCGCGGGCCTCACGCACCGATACGGGACGCGCAGGCCTCGCCCTTTACCTCCAGCTTGAAACAGTCAATGCCAGCGACTTCGCCTGGGTGGAGTTCGGCTTCGAACTGCAGCAGGTGCTGGGCGAACCCAGCACCTATGGCGACGGTCTCTCCTTCGATCAGGCGGTAGCGGAGGCGGAAACGCTTTCCTCCAGTGCCTTCAAAGCTTTCTCGCGCGATTTCGAACCGTACGACCGGGTCCTGTTCCGGCATGGAAAGGCCGATCCCCGCGAGACCGTGATCTTCTCCATGCTGATCACCGACCTCACGCCGGTTTACCAGTTCCATCTGGTTCAGGACCCGCGCATCCCGTTCTCGTGAACGGTGCCCAGAGCATCAGGAAGAACGCTTGGCGGAATGCAACGCCACCTTCCCCCTTGCATTGCCTCCCGCGGCGGACGACATTGGCGCCATGTCCGTCAACACGCCAAAGAACCGCACGCTCCTGAGCGACATTCTCGCCTTTTATCAGGCCGCCGGCGTCGATGAAGCGCTCACCGAAGAGCCGCAAAATCGTCTTCAGCAGCAGCCGGAGGCGGCTCAACGCACCGCAGATGCGTCGGCGGAAAAAGAGCCTGTGAAGGCTTCACCGGCAACTTCCGTAGCCGCGCCTGCAGCGCCACGGGCCGCGATTCCTGACGAATCCCAGGCAATCCGCGCCCGGGAGCTCGCCCGACAGGCGCAAAACCTTGAGGAGCTCAAGGCGCTTCTAGCTGATTTCGACGGTTGCAATCTCAAATATACGGCGAAAAACTTGGTCTTTGCCGACGGCAATCCGGAGGCGGACCTCATGCTGGTGGGCGAGGCACCGGGACGGGACGAAGACTTGCAGGGCCTGCCATTTGTCGGGCGCTCGGGCCAGTTGCTCGACCGCATGCTGGCAGCGATCGGCCGTGACCGGACCACCGCCTATATCTCCAACGTCATCCCCTGGCGACCGCCCGGCAACCGCGATCCCTCGCCGCTGGAAACCGAGATCTGCCGGCCGTTCATTGAGCGGCACATCGAGCTGAAGAGGCCGAAGGTGCTAGTCACGCTCGGCAATCCGTCCACCAAGCTGCTGCTCAACACACAGACCGGCATCATGCGCATGCGCGGCACTTGGGCCATCCACAGAACCGCGAGCGGCCTGGAGATTCCCACCATGCCCACCCTGCATCCGGCCTATCTGCTGCGTAATCCGGCGCATAAGAAGCTTGCGTGGCGGGATTTTTTGGAGGTGAAGAAGAAGTTGAGCGAGTAGCGAGTAATTTCTGCTTTTGTACTTTCAATAACTAATTCCATTCACTATTCACCATTCACACCCCTATTCTCTACTCCCCATTCGCTATTCGCTACTGTTGCACAAACCTTCTCGCCGCAGCCCGTTTCAGACCAAGCTGCCGCTCGCGCCATATGATGAAGATGCCGGCGGCGGCCACGAGCAGGCCGCCCACGAGCGTATAGAGCGTCGGCACGTCGCCAAAGGCGAAATATCCCACGATAATGGCCAGAACCATCGAGGTGTATTCGAACGGGGCGATGGTCGAAAGCTCGGCGTGACGGTAGCACTGCGTCATCAGAATCTGCCCGATCCCGCCGCAGATGCCGGCACTCACAAGGGCGACAATCTGCCAGTGCGTCAATGGCGCCCAACCGAAGGGTATGGTGAACAGCGAAACCACCGTCGCCGTGACCGAGAACCACAGGACGATGGTGGGCGTCTTCTCCGTCATGACAAGGCGGCGCACGAGCAAGGTCGCGACCGCCGAGGTTGCCGTGCCCAACAGAATGGCGAGCACTCCCGCCACCTCGTCGCGGCCGAGGGATGCGCCGCTCGTCAGAAGCGTCAGATTGGGCCAGGCGATGACAATGACGCCAACGAAACCGACGATGACGGCGCTCCAGCGGTAGATGCGTACCACCTCGCCAATGAAGATCGCGGAAAACACCACCACCAGAAGCGGCTGGGCGTAGTTGAGCGTGATGGCCTCAGGCAGAGGCAGGCGCGTCAGCCCAAAGAAGCTGAATCCCATCGAGGCCACGCCTACGAGGCCGCGCAGGATGTGACTGACCGGGTGTCGGGTATGGAAGGCGGTGGTAAGCTCCCTTTGCCACGCGAGCATGATGAAGATCGGGAAGATCGCGAAGAAGGACCGGAAAAAGACGATCTGCCCCGGCGGGAGCGTGCCGGCCGCCTTGATCAGCGACGACATCACGACGAAGACCGTGACCGAAATCACCTTGAGCGCGATGCCGTAGAGCGGTCTTTGCTGTGTTCCGATTTCACCCGCGGCGACGCTCATGGCCGCGGCCCTTCTGGCAGGCTCACGACGCGCTTCTCGCTTGTGCGATCGCCTGCCAGATACGCTGCGGCGTGGCCGGCATCTCGATATGGGAGATGCCGTATGCGCGATAGAGCGCGTCCACGACGGCATTGAGCACGGCAGGTGTGGAACCCACGGTTCCGGCCTCGCCTGCGCCCTTCATGCCGAGTGCATTCGTCGTGGATGGGACGTTCCGCGTTTCGAAATGGAAGAACGGCAGAAGATCCGCCCGGGGCATCTGGTAGTCCATAAAGGTGGCGGTGACGAGCTGCCCATCCTCCGAATAGACTGCCTCCTCGGCCAGCGCCTGGCCGATTCCCTGGGCCACACCGCCATGAATCTGGCCGGCAAGAAGGATCGGGTTCACCGTCGCGCCGAAGTCGTCCACCACCGTATAGGCCACGATATCGGTCTTGCCGGTCTCCGGATCGATCTCCACTTCGCAGATGTGGGTTCCGTTCGGATAGGTTGGCTCTTCCTGGGTGAAGTTTCCGAAGCCTTTCAAATCGTCCGGATTTTTAGCTGCCTTGGCAATCTCGGCGAAGTCCATCGAACGGTCCGTGCCGACAATGCGCGCCGTGCCGTTGACAAGTTCGATGTCAGCGGGGGCGGCCTCTAGCTCCTCGGCAGCGATTTTCCTGATCTTCTCGGCCAGATCCTCCCCCGCGCGCGCAGCCGAAACGCCGCCGATGGGCACCGAGCGCGAGCCGCCGGTCCCGCCGCCCGATTCCAGCACGTCGGTATCGCCCTGATGCAGACGGATCTTCGTGATGTCCAGATTGAGCTTTTCAGCGATGAGCTGGGCATAGGCCGTGGCATGACCCTGGCCGTTGGTCTGGGTGCCGATGGCGAGCGTGACCGTGCCGTCGGCATTCAGCGTCAGATGCGCAGGCTCCGAACCCGGAAACGCACAGGCCTCGATATAGGTCGACATGCCGATGCCGCGCATGCGGCCCCGCTTCTTCGACTCTTCGAGACGCTCCTCGAAGGAGGCCCAGCCCGCGCGCTCCATGGCAAGCGTCATGTGGCCGTCGAATTCGCAAAGGTCGTAGAGCCTGCCCGTCGGCGTGCGGTAGGGGAACTGCTCCGGCTTGATGAAATTCCGGCGGCGGATTTCCTCGCGCGGCATCTTCAGCTGGCGGGCGCATTCCTCCACCAGCTTTTCGATCAGGAAGGCGGCTTCCGGCCGCCCTGCCCCGCGATAGGCATCGACGGGACAGGTATTGGTGTAGACGCCCTTCACCGTCACGTCGATGGCCTGGATATCGTAGACGCCGGTGGTCATGGACGCGCCGCCGGTGGGAATGTAGGGGCCGAACTGGTGCACATAGGCGCCCAGATTGCTCAGGATTTCGACACGCATTCCGAGAAACCGTCCGGACGCATCAAGCGCCATTTCGGCGGTCACGAAATTGTCGCGCCCCTGGCTGTCAGTAAGGAAATGCTCGTTGCGATCGCAGGTCCACTTCACCGGCCGACCGAGCCGCTTGGCCGCTTCCAGGACCAGGGCGTGTTCCCGATAGACGAAGTTCTTCGTGCCAAAGCCGCCACCCACATCCGGCGTGATGACACGCAGCTGCTTCTTCGGGATCCCGAATATGTTCGACAGGACACCCTGCATGTGGTGGACGCCTTGCGAGCCAGTCGTCAGCACGAACCGGTCTTCGCCCGCACGCCATTCGCCGATGATGGATCGCGGCTCCATGTAGTTGGCGACGAGGCGATTGTTGATGAAGGATACCTTCACCACCCGGTCTGCCTTGGCGAAGGCGGCATCCGTCTTCTCCTTGTCGCCCACATGGTAGCGGAACGCTTCGTTGCTGCCGAGTTCAGGCCAGACCAGAGGCGCCCCTTCCTTCAGGGCGGCGGCAGTGCCGATGGCCGGTTTTTCGTCCTCGTAGTCGATTTCGATCAGTTCCGCGGCATCCTGAGCCAGAGCGCGTGTGTCGGCCACGATGAAAGCCACGGCATCGCCGACATATTGCACCCGGTCACGGCACAGAATCGGAATATCGCGCGAGGGAGGCGTGGTGCCGTCAGGCTGTTTCGGCATTCCGGACGTGACAAGATCGCGCAGATGCTTTGTGTCTTCGCCGGTCAGCACGAGATGGACGCCGGGCGCGCTGCGCGCGGCATCGAGCGAACCGATCCTGAAGCGGCCCTTTGCGATAGGCGACCGCACCACATAGCCGTGCAGCGCGCCCGCAGGTGCAATGTCATCCGTATAGCGCCCCTTCCCGGTGATGAAGGTGTCGTCTTCGGTGCGCAGCACGGATGCGCCCATGCCGAATTTCGGTGTGAGGACCGTCATGCCCACTTCCTTGCGAATGCCGTGGAAACGTTTGAGAACTGCATCGGCCTGACAGTTTTGTCGACGGGCTGCATCGTGTAAAGAGCCAGGTTCGAAATAGTTGGGCCAACCGGCGCGCTGCGCGGCCCGTGAGGAGATGTTTCATGCGCACCGACACCGGCCAGGTCTTCCGTCTCGAGGATTATCGCCCCAGCGACTACCTCATTCCAGAACTGGATCTCACCTTCCGGCTCGATCCCGAACGGACGATCGTGACCGCCAGGCTTTCGATCGCGCGCCGGGAAGGCGTGGCGGCGGACCTGCCGCTCGTGCTCGACGGCGACGGGCTGACGCTCGGACAACTCTTGATCGACGGTAGGCCCGCGGAGGACGGGGCCTATGAAGCCACGCCGGACAGGCTGACCATCGTCAAGCCTCCCAAGGCACAGCATTTCGAGCTCACCATTGTCACCCGGCTCGCGCCAGCCAACAACAAGGCGCTGATGGGCCTCTACGTCTCGAACGGCGTTTTCTGCACGCAATGCGAGGCAGAGGGCTTCCGCCGCATCACCTATTTCCTCGATCGGCCCGACGTCCTTGCGGTCTATCGCGTGCGCATCGAAGCCAGGAAGAAGGAAGCGCCGCTGCTTCTGTCCAACGGCAACCCGGTCGAGCATGGCGATCTCGACGATGGCTGGCACTACGCGGTCTGGCACGATCCCTTCCCCAAGCCGTCCTATCTTTTCGCGTTGGTGGCCGGTGACCTCGGCGTCGTGCGCGACCGTTTCGTTACGGCCTCCGGGCGCGACGTGGCGCTTGCGATCTATGTCGAGCACGGCAAGGAGGCGCTGGCCGCCTATGCCATGGACGCGCTCAAGCGCTCCATGCGGTGGGACGAAGAACGCTTCGGCCGGGAATACGACCTCGACGTCTTCAACATCGTCGCTGTGTCCGATTTCAACATGGGCGCGATGGAGAACAAGGGCCTGAACGTCTTTAACGACAAATATGTTCTTGCCGATCCCGAGACGGCCACGGATGTCGATTTCGCCAACATCGAGGCCATTATCGCCCACGAATATTTCCATAATTGGACAGGCAACAGAATCACTTGCCGCGACTGGTTCCAGCTCTGCTTGAAGGAAGGGCTGACGGTCTACCGGGACCACGAATTCTCGGCTGACCAGCGTTCGCGCGCGGTCAAGCGGATCGCCGAGGTGCGGACCTTGCGCGCGCACCAGTTCCCAGAGGATCAGGGTCCGCTGGCCCATCCGGTGCGGCCGCGCCGCTATCGCGAGATCAACAACTTCTACACCGCGACGGTGTACGAGAAGGGCTCGGAGGTGGTGCGCATGATCCGCACGATCCTTGGAGCGGAAGCCTTCCGCGCCGGCATGGATCTCTATTTCGAGCGTCATGACGGCCAGGCTGTGACGATCGAGGATTTCCTCGCCTGCTTCGAGGCGGTCTCAGGGCGGGATCTGTCGCAGTTCTCGCTGTGGTACCATCAGGCGGGCACCCCGAACGTCACCGCCACGACGCGCTACGATCCGTCGGCCAGGGAGTACACCGTCGAGCTCGAACAATCCGTTCCGCCCACGCCGTCGGAGGCGCGCAAGCGGCTGATGCACATCCCGCTGGCCTTCGGACTGGTCGGCCCCGACGGGCAGGACATGGCCTATGAAAGCGTGGAGGGTGCGGCTGTCGAGGATAGCGTGATCCATCTGCGCAAGCGCCGCCAGGTCATCCGCTTCAAAGGCGTGGAGGTAAGGCCTATTCTGTCGCTCAATCGCGGATTTTCGGCGCCCATTACGCTGTCGCAGGAGACGAGTGCGAGCGATAGACTGTTCTTGGCGCGCCATGACAGCGACCTGTTCTCGCGCTGGCAGGCGCTCGATACGCTCCTCACCAAGGCACTGATCGATGCTTCGGCGCGCATCCGCGGCAGCAAGGAGCCGGAATTCGAGGCGGCACTTCTGGATTGCGCGGCGGAGATAGCCGCCGACGAAAGGCTGGAGCCCGCCTACCGGGCGCTGGCGCTCACCCTTCCCGCGGAAGCCGACATTGCCCGCGAGATCGGCTCGAACATCGACCCTGATGCCATCGGTGCCGCGCGCGCATCCCTGCGCAAAGCCATCGCCATCAGGGCGCATGAGAATTTTGCCGCTCTTCACAGAAACCTGGAAGACAAGGGTCCCTTCAGCCCCGATGCGGAAAGCGCCGGCCGGCGGGCCCTGCGCAATGTGCTGCTCGACTATCTGGCCGCTGGCAGCGGCGAACCCGCACTGGCGCTGCACCAGTTCGAGAACTCCACCAACATGACAGAGCGCATGGCCGCGCTTACGGTGCTCGCCCATCAGTTTCCGACGTCCGAGGCGACGCAGAAGGCGCTTGCCGCCTTCGAGGAACGTTATCGCGACAATGCGCTGGTGCTCGACAAGTGGTTCATCGTGCAGGCCACGATACCCGGGCCGGATACCGTGGACCTCGTGCGCCGGCTGATGGAGCATGAAGCCTTCTCGCTCATGAATCCGAACCGTGTCCGTTCGCTCATCGGCTCCTTCGCCTCCGCCAACCAGACCGGCTTCAACCGGGTAGATGGCGAAGGGTATCGCTTTCTGGCCGAAACGGTGCTTCGCGTGGAGGCGCATAACCCGCAAGTGGCCGCGCGGCTCGCCGTCGCCTTCCGCTCCTGGCGCTCGCTTGAGAAAGGCAGGCAGGAGCATGCGCGCGCGGCCCTCGCCCACATGGCGCAGCAGCCGGAACTCTCGCGCGACCTGCGCGACATCGTCGAGCGGACGCTTGCCTGAACGGCGGCCCGAGGCCGCGGATTGCCGGCCGCAGGCCGTTCACGGAAAGCACGCAGCCGACAGCGCCTGTGGAGCCAAGCACCTTCAATTTTGCTCAACCCACTAGACAACCCGAATCACCTCTGATTCCTTATGGGTGATTCGCAGGGTGGCGTGCGCGGATCGGTCAAGCGGTAAATCGGGGGAAATGAGGGGCCCATTGGATGCTCAGGGCGGACGCGTGGATATCGCCTGCGAGCTTGTGGTTCAGGCGCGGCAGATTGAAAGCGGAAAACCGGCTTGCGGGTAACGCCAAGATCATCGCTGCGCCTGCCTATAAGCGTCTGCTCGTCATCGAGCCCTATCTCAGACGCTCGATCCCGGTGCTCATCGTCCTCTTTCTGCTGGTCGTGGCCGCCGCCCGCATGTTCGCCATGGCCGACTGGCGGGACGACATCGAGCGCGACACCAAGGCACATCTGGGCCTCGCCGCGATCAATTTCGCCCGGTCGCTGCAGCTTTCCATTCCCGACGGCCTGCCACAGTCCTACGAGTTGCGGGGTCTGATAGACGAGGCCGGACGGCAGGCAAGCGCCAGTGGAGAGTGGATCTTCGCGGTGACCGATCCCGGCTCCGTCGTCATTGCCGCCTCCCCCGGGGCTACGAATATGGAGGGGCGGCCTCTGGATGCGTTCGTCTCCGGCGGCCAGCCGCTTCTCATGTTCGGTGAGCGCGCCGGGGTGCTCGATGTAGAGCTTAACGGCGAGGACTGGCTGGCGGCCGGCAGCATCCTTCCCGACGGGCGCGGCACGGTGATCGCCCTGGCGCCGCGCGAAGCGATGTTCGCGGAATGGCGCCGCTCCGTCTCGCTCAACGTCACGCTGTTTGCGCTGACGGCGGGCGTGCTGATGGTGATCCTCTACGCCTATTTCAGCCAGGCTGCCCGCGCACAGGCGGCCGACCGCATCTATATGGAAGCCCACCAGCGGATCGACCTGGCGCTGGCCCGCGGCAAGTGCGGCCTGTGGGACTGGGACATGGCACGCGGCAAGATGTTCTGGTCGCGCTCCATGTATGAGATGCTCGGCTACCAGCCTTCCGACCTGGTACTGTCCTTCGGCGAGGTGGCGAGACTGATCCATCCCGAGGACGGGGATTTGTTCGAGCTGGCGAACCGCATCGTCTCGCGCGAAATCGACCAGATCGACCAGGTTTTCCGCATGCGCCATGCGGACGGTCGCTGGATATGGACGCGCGCACGGGCGCAGGTGGTGGACCCGGATGCGTCCGAAATCCACCTGATTGGCATCGCCGTGGACGTGACCGAGCAGCGCACCCTCGTGCAGCAGTCGGAGGTTGCCGATCAACGGCTGCGCACCGCGATCGAGAACATCACCGAATCCTTCGTCCTTTGGGACGCTTCGGAACGGCTGGTGATGTGCAACAGCAAGTACATCCAGGATACCGGCCTCGACCGCAGCGAGATCGTGCCCGGCGTGCACCGGCGGGACATCGAGGCGCGCATGAAAACCGTGCGCTACGAACGCAGGATCACCAGATCCACCGACCCCCGCGACGGTATCACCTATGAGCGCCAACTCACCGACGGACGCTGGCAGCAGGTAACGGAGCTCAAGACCCGCGACGGCGGCACCGTCGCCGTCGGCACGGATATCACCCTGCTCAAGCAGCACCAGGAGAAGCTGGTCGAGAGCGAGCGGCGGCTGATGGCGACCATTCACGATCTCTCTGTTGCCCGCCGCGCCGAGCAGGAGCGCGGCCGGGAACTGATCGAGCTCAACCGCAAATACATGCGAGAAACCGAACGCGCCGAGGCTGCCAACCGGGCGAAATCGGAATTTCTCGCCAACATGTCGCACGAGTTGCGCACGCCGCTCAACGCCATCATCGGTTTTTCCGAGCTGATGAAGCAGAAGCTGTTCGGACCGCTCGGCTGCGAGCGTTATGAGGAATATGTCAGCGATATCTACGCCAGCGGCACCTATCTGCTGCGGGTCATCAACGACATCCTGGATATGTCCAAAATCGAAGCGGGGCAGTTCACCATCACCCGCGCGGAGATGGATCTCACCCCGCTTATTCAGGAGACGGTGCGCGTGGTGGCGCTGCAGGCCGCAAAGAAGGACATCGAGATGCGGACGGAGGTGCCTGGCTCTCTCAAATTCTCTGCGGATTCGCGGGCGATCAAGCAGATCCTCATCAATCTGCTCTTCAACGCCGTGAAGTTCACCGGCCAGGGCGGAAAGGTGACACTCAGAGCGCGCAAGGCAGGCGGCTCGGTCATCTTTTCGATCATCGACACCGGCTGCGGCATCCCGCGCTCGGCGCTGAAGAAGCTCGGCAGGCCTTTCGAGCAGGTCGAAAACCAGTTCTCCAAAACCCACAACGGTTCCGGGCTGGGGCTTGCCATCTCGCGCTCGCTCGCCGAGCTGCATGGCGGATCCCTGCGAATCCGCTCGAAGGAGGGCGCGGGCACGGTGGTCTCGGTGCGTCTACCGACGCGAGCAATGGCGGAGGCCGCCTAAGCCGCTTCCGGGTTTCCGTCTTAACGAACCTTCTCCTGTCCTGGAGGTTTGCCGGTTATAGACCTGTCAGAATATAAGCCGGCCATGATGAAATAATGCCCAAGCAGGTCTCGACGACCGGAAGCTCGCCTCCAGCCATCAGGCAATTCTGCTGGCCCTCAGGCAGGAGTGAGAAGACCGGCTACCGCTTCAAAAGCCGCTCTAAATGGGCGCGCACCTTCTTCGAGGTGTCCCGTATGTGCGCCTCAAGCACCCGCAAATCCGGCAGGTCCACGCTGCGCAGTAGGACGTCCGCTAACCCAGGCGGCACGTCGTCGGGGTCGAGCAGCCCAGTCAGGCAAAGCCGGAGGATCTGAGTGAGCATCATGTAAAGCCGGTGAGCTTCGGCAAGCTCATCGCGGGTCTGAGCATCGGCAAAGGAATCTGAAAGCGCTGCGAGCACTTCACCCGTCGCCGTGGGCCGGGGCTCCGCGGATACAAAACCGCATAGCGCTGCCACCTGCGCTATGAATTCCAGGTCGATGATGCCGCCAGGGATGAGCTTCAGGTCCCAGATGTCCTTAGCAGGCTTCTCCTCCTCCAGAAGCTTGCGCATTTGCCTGGCATCCCGCGCTATTTTCCTCGGGTCGCGCGGGATCGATACGATCGTCTGGACCTCTTCCGCAGCCTCCTTGCAGAGCGAAGGATCGCCCGCCACCGGCCGTGCCCGCGTCAGCGCCATGTGTTCCCATGTCCAAGCGTCATTGCGCTGATACTTGCGGAACGCATCGATATGCGTGGCGACAGGCCCCTTGTTGCCGGATGGACGCAGCCTCAGATCGAGCTCATAGAGCACGCCTTCGGCGGTCGGCGCCGAAACGGCGGCGATCAGCCGCTGCGTAAGCCGTGCGTAGTAATGCGAGGGAGCGAGCGGCTTGACGCCGTCCGACTCCTCAGCCTCCGGCGCATGGTCATAGAGAAGGATGAGGTCCACATCGGAGCCTGCGGTCAGCTCACGGCTGCCGAGCTTGCCCATGCCCAGGATCGCGGCGCGCCCGCCGGCGATGCGTCCATGCACGCGGGCAAATTCCTCCTGGACGGCATCAAAGGCGGCGCCGATTGTCAGGTCGGCCAGGTCGGAAAAAGCCTTTCCGGCCCTTTCGGCATCGATGGTGCCGGTGAGCAGCCTGATGCCGATCAGGAATTTCTGCTCCGCCGCGAAGATGCGAAGCCTGTCCAACATCTCCTCGAAGGCGCGCGCGCCGCTTAAAAAGGTGGCCAGCCGTTCCGCGAGATAGGCACGGTTGGGCAGCTCCGAAAGCAGCGCGGGATCAAGCAGCCCATCGAAGACATGCGGCCTTCTGGTAATGATTGCCGCAAGGCGCGGAGCAGCCCCCATGATCGTAGCGAGAAGCTGGAGCAGGCGCGGGTTCGACTGAAGCAGCGAGAAAAGCTGGATGCCCGCCGGCAGGCCTGCCAGGAACGCGTCGAAGCGCAAAAGCGCCTCGTCGGCCCGCTTCGTTCCCCCGAACGCCTCGAGAAGCGCAGGCGTCAGTTCGGTTAGCCGCTCGCGCGCTTCCGCCGAACGGGTGACTCGGTAGCGCCCGAAATGCCAACCCCGGATAACGCGCGCAATGTCGCTCGGGCGTTCAAACCCAAGCTCGGACAGCGTTGCGAGCGTACCCGGGTCGTCGCCATCCCCGGTGAAGACCAGATTGCCCCGGCCCCGCGAAAGCTGTGGTGCCGTCTCGAACAGTGCCGCATAATGGTGCTCCACCGTCTGCAGGGCATGCCGGAAATCCGCAGCAAAGGACGCGCCGTCCTCGTAGCCGAGCAGCAGGGCGATCCGGGCAAGCTCGTCTTCGTCGTCGGGCAGGAGATGCGTCTGCTCGTCCGCCACCATCTGCACCGCGTTTTCGACCCGGCGCAGGAACCAGTACCGGGCGGCCATCTCTTCGCCCGCTTCCCGCGTGATCCAGCCGCGCTCGGCGAGCTCTGACAGCATGCCCACCGTCTCGCGGCCGCGCAGTTGGGGGAAGCGGCCACCGGCGATAAGCTGCTGGGTCTGGACGAAGAATTCGATCTCCCGAATGCCGCCGCGGCCGAGCTTCACATTATGGCCCAGAACCGCGATCTCGCCATGCCCCTTGTGGGCGTGGATCTGGCGCTTGATGGAATGAACGTCGGCAATCGCCGCGTAATCGAGATATTTGCGCCAGACATAGGGCTGGAGTTCCGCAAGGAAGCGGTCGCCGGCATCGACATCGCCTGCGATAGTTCGCGCCTTGATCATCGCGGCGCGTTCCCAGTTTTGGCCGCGGCTTTCGTAGTAGTTGAGGGCTGCCTCGACAGGAAGCGCGAGCGGCGTGGAGCCGGGATCCGGCCTCAGCCTCAGATCGGTCCTGAAGACATATCCGTCTTCGGTCCGGTCCTGCAGCAGGCGCACGAGGCGCCGGGTGAGCCGCACGAACAGGTCGGTGGCCTCGAGCGGATCGGGGACAGCAGGCGCCTCGGGCTCGATCAGCGCAATCAGGTCGATATCCGAGGAGTAGTTGAGTTCGCGCGCGCCGAGCTTACCCATGGCAAGCAGAATCCAGCCGCAGCCCTGGGCGGGATTGGCCGGATCGGGAAGCTGCAACTTCCCCTGCCGGTGAGCATCCAGAAGCAGGAAATCGACCGCCGCCTTGACGCAGCTTTCCCCCAGAAGACTCAGGCGCTGCACCGTTTTTTCCACGTCCGCCTCGCCGGAAAGATCGCCGAGGGCGATGAGGAAATGCGCTTCGCGCTTCAGCCGGCGCAGCGCCTTCATGACACTAGTCTCGCTGGCGTCAGGCTCGAAGGCAACTGCACAAATCGCCTCCTGCAGGGAAAGGAGCCGCACTCCCAGCGGTTCTTCGAACAGCCTTTCGAGGCTTTCGGGCATATTGCGCGCACAGTCGCGCAAATAGGGCGAAAGGTCGAAGACCCCGCCCAGAAAATCGGCAAGGGCGCTTTTACCAGCGAGCAGAGCAGCAAGACGGGTGCAGTTGCGCTCTGCGGCCAGACTGGCCAGATTGTTAAGCTCCTCCCTTGCGCGAGCGGAGTCGAGCGGCCGGAGTACGCGCACCGGCGATCCGAACCAGGCAGTGCCGTCCTTTATCTTCAGATTCGCATCAGACACGTGCGCGACCTCCCTCAGACATTCTTGCCTGTCGGGAAGATCATCGCAACCGAAAGCCCCTGCCCGTTTCCGGAAAGCTCAAGCCGCCCGCCATGGAAGGTCATGACCGCCTTGGCGAGGCTGAGGCCGAGGCCCGAACCCGGCTGGCTGCGGCTTGCCTCCAGCCGCACGAAGCGTTCCGTTGCCCGCTCCCGGTCCTCCGCCGGAATGCCCGGGCCATTGTCGGTCACAACAAGCCGCACGGCCTTCGCCTCCCGTACCAGCGACACCGTAACGGCGGGAGACTCCGTGGCACCGGCGGAATATTTGATGGCATTGTCGATGATGTTCGACAGCGCCTGGCCGATCAGCTCACGGTTTCCCTGAACGGTTGCCGCCTCTTTGATCTTCGCCGTGAGCGCAACGCCTTCCTCCTCCGCCAGCGGCTCGTAAAGCTCCACCACGTCAGCGACGATTGCCGCGAGATCGACCTGTGAGATGCTCTCGGCGGAAGAGCCTGCCTCCAGCCGCGAGATCATGAGGATGGCATTGAAGGTGCGGATGAGCTGATCCGATTCGACAATGGTCCTCTCCAGCGCCTCTCGTGTAGCGGCTGGGTCCGCATTAGCGTTGAGGGCGGCCTCGGCGCGATTGCGCAGCCGCGTCAGCGGCGTCTTCAGATCGTGCGCAATATTGGCGGAGACCTGCTTCAACCCGTCGTTCAGAGCGGCGATGCGATCAAGCATGGCGTTGAGGTTCTCAGAGAGCCGGTCGAACTCGTCGCCGGCGCCGGTCACGGGAAGCCTGCGGGACAGGTCCCCGCCCATGATGCTTCTGCTAGCCTCCGAAACGCTGTCGATGCGCTTGAGCGCGCGCCGGCCCACGAAATACCAGATGACGAGGGCGCCCAGCCCCATCATGCCGAGAGCGGCCACCAGCGCGCGGCGCATGACGCGGCGGAACTGCTCGGGCTCTCCAAGATCACGCCCCACGAGCAGGATCATCCGGTTGGGCAGGCGGATCACATGCGCGACAGCGGTGTGTTCCCGGTCGCTTGCTTCCGCCCCCCCGAAGCGCCGGTAGAGAAAGGGGCGATCGGTCCATCCCGACTGGTCGAGAACGCCCGGCTGGAGGCTTTCCACATTGCCGGAGAGGATCAGGCCATTGGGATCGGTGATGAGATAGAGATTGGCGCCTGGCTGCCGGGCACGGACATTCATGACGCGCACCAGCGCCGGCAGGCCGCCGCGCTGATAGGCCCGCGCAAGCCCGTTCACCTCCTCCGTGATCGCTTCGCGCGTCTGCGTCTCCAGCATGCGCGTTGAAAGCGAAGTGACATAGATCACCAGCGCCACGGCACAGGCAGCAAAAAGGAGCAGATAGAGCGCGGAGAGCCGCGCCGCGGTGGTCTTCATGATGGCCGAAAGGGCCGCCATGGATCAGTCCGCGCGGATCATATAGCCCGCGCCGCGCACCGTGTGCAGCACCGGCTTGTCGAAGCCCTTCTCGATCTTGCCGCGCAGACGGGAAATATGCACGTCTATCACGTTGGTCTGGGGATCGAAGTGATAGTCCCAGACATTTTCCAGAAGCATGGTGCGGGTGACCACCTGCCCCGCATGCCGCATGAGGTATTCCAGCAGACGGAATTCGCGCGGCTGCAGCACGATGTCCTGCCCACCGCGCCGGACGGTGTGGGACAGCCGGTCAAGCTCAAGGTCGCCGACCCGGTAGACCGTCTCCACCTCCCGGCTGCCGGCACGCCGCTTCAGCACTTCCACGCGCGCAAGAAGCTCGGAAAAGGCATAGGGCTTGGTAAGATAGTCGTCGCCGCCCGCGCGCAGACCTGTCACCCGGTCATCCACTTCTCCGAGCGCGGAGAGGATGAGCGCCGGGACGGTGTTTCCCTTGGCGCGCAGGCCCGCGATGACGGATAGACCGTCGCGGCGGGGCAGCATGCGGTCGATGACGAAGACATCATAACTGCCGCCGTCGGCCATCGCGAAGCCGGTCTCGCCGTCCATAGCCACATCGGCGGTGTGGCCTGCTTCGGAAAAGGCCTTTTTCAGAAAGCTCGCCGCCTCGCGGTCGTCTTCGATGATCAGAATCTTCATGCCCGCCACATTTACATGCAATGACCGGCACGGCTAAAGGGTCGCGATCGTGCCTGAGAAAGCGCGACGGCGGGCGTTCCCGCCGCCGCTTAGGGCCTATCAGCCGATGGGCAACGCTACAAAGCGATTGGCGCCGTCACGCTCGATCTGCACCAGCACAGCACCTCTGCCGGCGCCCGAGGCCGCTTCGACGGCGGCCTTCAGGTCCCGGGTCGAATTCACCGGCTGCGAATTGACGGAACGAATGATGTCGCCCGGCATGATGCCGTTGTCTTCCGCCACGCTACCCGGCTCGACATCGGTGACGACGAGACCATCTCCGTCCTCAGCCGGCGTCACGGTCAGGCCGAAGTTCGCCTCGCTGCCGGAGGGCCCTCCCGGATTGGCCGCCGCAAGCTGGTCCTGATCCGGCATCTGGCCGAGTTCAACGATCAGCGTCTCGGTTTTCCCGTTGCGCCACACGACAATCTCAACCGACTGGCCGGGCTTCTTCTCGGCGATCGTACGCGCCAGGTCACGCGGCGATTCGATGTTCTTGTCATCGACCGCAATGATAACGTCGCCCGGCTTGATACCGGCTTCGGCCGCCGGCTCGCCCTCATTGGCATCTACGATGAGCGCACCCTTCTGCTCTTCCAGTCCCAGTGACTCGGCGATGGTCGCCGTCACCTGCTGAATCTGCACGCCGAGCCAGCCACGCTCCACCGTGCCGTCATCGATCAGATCCTTGACCACGCTGCTGGCCAGATTGGCCGGAATGGCGAACGCGATGCCGACATTGCCGCCGGATGGCGAGAAGATGGCCGTGTTGACGCCCACCACCTCACCGGCAAGGTTGAAGGCCGGGCCGCCGGAATTGCCCCTGTTTACGGCCGCGTCGATCTGGATGAAGTCGTCATAAGGGCCTGCGCCGATCTCGCGTCCGCGCGCGGAGACGATGCCGGCCGTCACGGTGCCGCCCAGGCCGAACGGATTACCCACGGCAACGACCCAGTCACCGACCCGGACGTTGTTGTCGTCGGCAAAGCTGACGTAGGTGAAGGTGCGGTCGGCATCGACCTTCAGCACTGCAAGGTCGGTACGCGGGTCCGCACCCACGAGTTCGGCCTTCAGTTCCGTGCCGTCTTCGAGGACGATCGTGTATTCGGAACCGCCTTCGATCACATGGTTGTTGGTGACCACATAGCCGTCATCGGAAATGAAGAAGCCGGAGCCCTGCGCCATCGGCCGGATGCGTCGGCGCGGCTGCGCGCTGCGCGGCCTTTCCTCGCGGAACTGATCGAAAAAGCGCCTCAGCGGATGATTCTCCGGCAAATGCTCAAAGCCCGGCATGTCGAAGAAAGGCGCTACCACCTCACCGGTCGCCGGCGCTTCACCGCGCACACGCACGCTGACGACGGCCGGAAGAACCGCATCCACCACATCGGCAAAGCTGGGGGCATCGACCGGCTTTGAAAGCCGTACGGGATCGGCCAGCACGGGCAGCGTGCCGGTCCCGATGGCACCAAGCCCAACCGCCCCGGCGACCGCCAGAGAAGCGATGGCCGCGGCCAGCCGCGTGCGCGTTCTGGATGTCACCTTGTTTGTTGAATTCATCCGGATCAGCTCCTTTTGCTGTCGATCTTCGATTATGCTCTCATAGGCACAAAATGTGACCTGTTGGGCTTTCAGATAGGCTGCCGCACCTTACGACGCCATTTCCGCCGGATGAAACTTTCGTAATGTTGATCGATGGTGGTCGCGGAAAATCACTGGCGCAGCGCGACCATACCGCACAATTTACCGACAGGAAGCTCGAGGCACGCCAAGCGCGCTACTTTTTCAGAATGTCCTTGAGCGCCGCCTCTTCCTCGACCGACAGAGGTGCGGCATGCCGGGCGGAACGCCGGCGCAGCGAGAGGATAACCAAAAGGCCGCCCCCTGCCAGAACGACGACCGGCGTCGCCCACAACAACGCGTTGCGCACGCTGAAGCGCGGCTTCAGGAGTACGAATTCGCCATAACGCGATACGATATAGTTCCGAACGTCCTCGTCGCTGTCGCCCGCCTTGATCCGCTCGCGCACCAGGAGGCGCAGGTCCCGGGCAAGCTCAGCCTCCGAATCGTCAATCGACTGGTTCTGGCAGACCATGCAGCGCAATTCGGCGGAAAGCTCGCGCGCGCGAGCCTCCAGCGCGGGATCGGAAAGAACCTCATCCGGCTCCACGGCCGCAGCCGGACCTGCGAATGCCAGCGCGAGAAGAAAGACGCAGCTGAGCACGCGTTTCCTCATCACGCCTTCTCCGCAGCAGGAACCGGCGCGGACCTGCGCCGGGCAGGCGCGCCCACACGCAGGCGGCGGTCCAGAAGCGACACCGCGCCGCCCGTCATCATGACGAGCGCGCCAAGCCAGATGAGAATGACGAGGGGCTTCCACCAGATGCGGACGACCAGGCCTCCGTCGGCGGTAGAATCGCCTATGGAGACGTAAAGCTGGCTAAGGCCGAATGTGCGGATGCCCGCTTCGGTCGTGGGCATTCCGCGCGCCGTATAAAGGCGCTTGGCGGAAATGATCTCGCCGCGGGCCACACCACCCGCATAGATCGTGAAGACCGCCTGCTCCTCGGTGTAGTTGGGACCGGTGACAGGCCGCACCGCCTCGAAGTGAAGGGAATAATCACCGATCCCGGTCACTTCCGAAGGCCGCATCGTCAGGATTTGCTCCTTTTCCAGCGCCGTGACCCCCACGATGCCGAGCACCGTCAACCCCAGCCCGGCGTGGGCGAGTGCGGTGCCGAACACCGACAGGGGCAAACCGATCAGCCGTCTGAGAGCAACGGAGGACGCAGCCTTGCCGATGCCGCTCTTCAGCGCCAGGTCGGTCAGCGCCCCCAAAATTAGCCAGAAGCCGAGCACCATGCCAAGGGCGGCGAAGGCCGAAGCCCGGTCCGTGATGAAATATGCGGCTAGCCCGCCCGCCGCGGCGATCAGGAACGCGGCCTGAAGCCGCTGTGCGGCGCCAAGCAGATCTCCGCGCTTCCACGAGAGCATCGGCCCGAACGGTACCGCCGTCAGAAGCGGCAGGAAAAGGGGAACGAAGGTGAGATTGAAGAAGGGCGCGCCAACGGAAATCTTGTCTCCCGTCAGCGCCTCGATGAGAAGCGGATAGAGCGTACCCACAAGCACGGTCGCCGCCGCAGTCGTCAGCAACAGGTTGTTGAGGACCAGCGCGCCTTCACGTGAGATGGGATGGAAAAGCCCGCCGGGAGCGAGCGCCGCGCCGCGGAAGGCAAAAAGGGTGAGTGCGCCGCCGATGAAGAAAACCAATATGGCGAGAATGAACACGCCGCGCGTGGGATCGCTGGCAAAGGCGTGCACCGAAGTCAGCACGCCGGAGCGGACAAGGAACGTACCAAGCAGCGAGAGCGAGAAGGTGAGAATGGCAAGCAGCACGGTCCAGATTTTCAGGGCCGAGCGCTTTTCCATGACAATGGCGGAATGCAGCAGCGCCGTGCCTGCAAGCCAGGGCATGAACGAGGCGTTTTCCACCGGGTCCCAGAACCAGAAGCCGCCCCAGCCAAGCTCGTAATAGGCCCAATAGGACCCCATGGCGATTCCGCCCGTGAGAAAAGCCCAGGCGGCAAGCGTCCAGGGCCTTACCCATCGCGCCCATGCCGCGTCCACTCGCCCGTCGATCAGCGCGGCGATGGCGAAGGCAAAGGAGATGGAGAAGCCGACATAGCCCAGATAGAGCAGCGGCGGATGCACGGCGAGGCCGATATCCTGAAGAATGGGATTAAGGTCGCGCCCCTCGATGGGCGCCGGCTCCAGCCGCGTGAAAGGATTTGAGGTCAGCAGGATAAAGAGCAGGAAAGCGGAAGCGATGAGGCCCTGCACGGCCAGCACATTGGCCTTCAGCGTGGGCGGCAGATTGCGCCCGAAGACGGCCGCCAGCCCGCCGAAGAAGGACAGGATCATCACCCACAGGAGCATGGAGCCCTCATGGTTGCCCCATGTGCCTGTGATCTTGAACAAGAGCGGTTTGGCCGAGTGCGAATTTTCCCACACGTTGAGCACGGAGAAATCCGACTGCACATAGGCGGCCACAAGCGCGGCAAAGGCACCGACCACAAGCGCAAGGCCGGTGACAGCGGCAGGCTCGCCTACACGCATCAGCGTTTGGCTGCCAAGCCGCGCTCCCGCGAAGGGAACGACTGCCTGGACAATCGCCAGCGCTAGCGCCAGCACCAGGGCAAAGTGACCGAGCTCGACGCTCATCCGCAGGCCGCTTCCGTCATTCCTGCCACACCCCTTCCTCCATCAGGCGGTCGGCTACCTCACGAGGCATGTAGGTCTCGTCGTGCTTGGCCAAAACCGTATCGGCCACGAAAACGCCGTCAGGTCCGAAAGCACCTTCCGTCACCACGCCCTGACCTTCGCGGAACAGGTCCGGCAGAATGCCGTCATAGACGACCTCGACCGTATTCTCGCTGTCAGTGACGGCGAAACGCACGCGGGTTCCGTCGCCGCGCACGACGGAGCCCGCTTCGACAAGTCCGCCCAAGCGTATTCGCTCGCCTGCCTGCGCCGGTTGGGAAAGAAGATCGGCGGGCATGTAGAAATACGAGGTCCGCTGGCCAAGCGCATAGAAGGTAAGGGCCGCCGCGAGGGCGAGAAAGCCCATGCCCGTCCCGATGATCGTCAGTCGCTTCTGCTTGCGCGTCACGTCGCACCTATTCCTTGGTTCCTAGCCCCAGGCTCGCAGCGAATTCCTCCAGCTTGCCGGCTTCCGCGCTCTGCGGGCCGAGTGCTTCCCGCGCCCGCGCCAGTGCCGCCTCGGCCTCGTCCCGCCGTCCGAGAACAACGAAAGAGCGCAACAGCATCCGCCATCCCTCCGGATCGTCGGGATCCTGCTGAAGTTTCGCATCGAGGCTTGCTACCATGCCTTCGATCATTTCCTGGCGCGCTTCGGACGTCATATCGTCTGCCGCTTCGTCTTCGGCTGCCTTCTCTTCTTCCGATGGGCCGGATGCCGATGCACGGCGCTCGCTGGCTGCTAGGCTTGCCAGTGCCTGACCGGCGGCGACCCGCCAGGGAGAACCTTCTTCCATGCTGGCAGCCAGTTCCTGCCAGATCGTACGCGCCTCCTCCGGATTGCCTTCCTGGGCACGTGCCATGGCAATGAAAAAGCGTGCGCGCGGATTCTCTACGTCGAGCTTCAAGGCCCGGTCGAAAGCGGCTTCCGCATCTTCCGTCACGATGCCGCCGCCGGTACCCACCAGCGCCTCTCCCAGCGCGGCCTCGCGTTCGGCCGTGGGACCGGCGAGGTCGATCACTTTGCGATACGCCTTCGCGGCCTCGTCGTAACGTCCGAGCCGCGCATAGATCGGCGCCAATACTTCCCAGCCGCGCACATCGCCGGGATTGGCAGCTAGATGCGCCTCCGCCCGTGCCACAAGCTCCTCGATCGAGGCCTGCGAAGGGTCCTTCGTCAGTCTGGCCGCGAGCGGCTGCGCGGGCATATTCGGCGAACCCAAAACGCCGTAGAGGCCCCAGCTTATGGCCGGCACGGCCAGGATGGCAACCACGGCAATGACGCGCGCAAGCTTCCCCTGACCAGGCACGCGCGGCGGGCGATCCTCCTCGTTCGCGCCTTTCAGCCGGAGAATGCGGCGTCCGATCTCCGCGCGCGCCTCCTCCGCATCGGATTCGGAAATCAGCCCGCGCTGCACCTCCCGCTCCAGCTCGGCAAGCTGGTCGCGATAGACAGCGAGATCGTGCTCCGCCTCGCTGACGGTGCGCTCCCCTCCGCGCAGGAAAGGAAGCATCACCGCAAGTGCTGCGGCAAGCGTCAATATCGCGGCGAGGGTCCAGAACAGCATGCTGTTCAAATAGCGGTCCTCACCCCCTATGCCAACTCTCGGGCTATGCGTCCTTTTGGCGTTGCAGGCCCTGCCGCAATAGAAGCGTCGAGCCGCCGGTGAGGCACCGGCTCAGTTCAGGAGAGTCCAGCTCCCGTCTTCGTTGCGGCAGGCCGTGCCGCGCGCCGCGCGCGTGGCACCCTCGGCATTCACCGCATGCTCGTAAGACCTGCAGTCCTGCGAACCGACGCGATAAGGCGGCGCAGCCACGACCCTTCCGCTTGAGCCGGAACGTTCGTCGCTCCAGGCCACAGGCTGGCCGGGAGGCGTCTTTTCCAGGGCCACGTATTCCGCATCCACGCCCGCCAGCCGTGCGCGTCGCGACAGGTTGGCCCCCAAATCGCCCATGATCAGCCCACCCCCGACGATGCCGCCGATGGTCTCGCCCGAAGCCTGCTCAGACGGATTAGACAGATCACCGGCAATTCGTGACAGGCCACCGGTCGCGCAACCGGAAAGCATAAGAGCCGCCAAAAGGATAAGGGCAGAACTTCGCATCACCCTCTCGATCCGCTCCTGTGAAAAAGCGCCCGGCGACTATAGATCATGTTTGTCGGAAGTTTGTCCACGAGAGCCCGCTCGCCGGCTCCGTCAGGCGCACGGCAAGGTTGCCACGGCCTTAAGCCCCCCTAGGTCCGATCGCTCCAGACCAAGCCGCCCGCCATATTCTTCAACGAGGTCGACCACGATGGCCAGGCCGAGACCCGTGCCCGGCTTCGATTCGTCTAGACGGCGCCCGCGCTTCAGCGCCTGACGCGCCTGACTCTCGGGTATGCCGGGTCCGTCGTCCTCTATGACCACGAGAAAGCAGTGCCGTCCGCTCTCATCTTGAGATTTCTCCAGGCACAGCCTCACCTTCCCGTGCGCCCATTTCATCGCGTTTTCGAGCAGGTTGCCGGTGATCTCCTCAAGATCCTCCCTTTCGCCGGCGAACACGACCAGCTGATCCGGCATGCTTATCTCAAGCTTCTTGTCAGGGTTGAGCCTCTCGGCCACGCGCGCCATGCGCGCAAGTGTTTCGTTTACGGGGCTCCGCGCCGCCAGCGTCGCGCGCTGGGCGGCCGCCCGCGCGCGCTGAAGATAATGGTCGATCTGCTTCTGCATCGCCGCAGCTTGCGCCGAGATCAGCTCTCCCTGCGCGCCGCCCATCGCGTGCCCCTCATTCATCAGAACCGCCAGCGGCGTCTTAAGGGAATGGGCCAGATTGCCCACCTGAGTCCGCGCCCGCTCGATGATGCGCCGGTTGCTTTCGATAAGGGCGTTGGTTTCCCGCGCTAAAGGCTCGATCTCCCCCGGAAAGGGGCCGGAAAGGCTCTCCGCCGTCCCGGCGCGGATTTTGGCGAGCGCGCTGCGTATGCTTCCAAGCGGCCTCAGCGCCACAAGGATGGCGAAGACGTTGATTGCGACCATGCCAATGCCGAAGACGGCCAGATATGCGAACAGGCGCCGGGTGAATGCGGCGATTTCCTCTTCAAGCTCGCTGCGGTTGCCCATGACGCGGAATCGCGCGATGCGATCGATCTGGTCGAGTACGACTTCCGCTTCGAGAACCTCGATCTCCTCGCCGCCCGGCCCCTGGGCCAGATAGTGGCGCCGGAATTCCCGATCGAACGGGACTTCCGCGGCCGATGGCGAGGGAACGCTGCCGATGAGCGAAGGCGAATGCAGCGGATTGTCCAGCGCTTCGGACACGGGCTCCACCGACCAGTACCACCCCGAAAACGGCTGAGAGAACCGTAGGTCTCCCAGATTGGGACTGCCTTCCAGCCTGCCTGCATCCGTGGCGCTGACGGAGGCGATCAAGTTGAAGAGGTGCGCGGAAAGCACATTCTCGAATCCGCGCTGGCTGACCTGGCGAAATAGCGCGGAGATGACCGTTGCAATTACCACCAGCGCGATGATTGCCCAGATGGAGGAGAACGCCACCACCCGAAAGGTGAGCATGCGGGGCAGGCTCTTGAGCCACGCCCCCATATTCGCAAAGCCCAGTCCCCGTTCAGGCATCCGGATCGCGCATGCGGTAACCCATGCCCCGCACGGTCTCGATGAGATCAACGCCCAGCTTCTTGCGCAGGCGTCCAACGAATACCTCGATGGTGTTGGAATCGCGATCGAAATCCTGATCGTACAGATGCTCAACCAGCTCCGTGCGCGAGACCACCGAGCCCTTGTGATGCATCAGATAGGCGAGCATGCGGTACTCGTGCGACGTCAGCTTCAGCGGCACGCCGTTGATGTCGGCCTTCGAAGCCTTGGTGTCGAGCCGCAAAGGTCCGCAATAGAGTTCCGGCGAGGCATGACCGGCCGCGCGGCGGATAAGTGCCCGGAGCCGCGCCAGAATCTCCTCCATGTGGAACGGCTTGGTCACATAGTCGTCCGCGCCGGCGTCGATGCCTGCGACCTTGTCACTCCAGCGGTCGCGTGCGGTGAGAATAAGCACGGGCATGGTGCGGCCGTCGCGCCGCCACCGCTCCAGAATGCTGATCCCGTCCATCTGCGGCAGACCGATATCGAGCACCACCGCGTCATAAGGCTCCGTATCGCCCAGAAAATGCCCTTCCTCGCCGTCGAAGGCGCGGTCGACCACATAGCCAGCATCCTGCAGGGCCGTGCAGATCTGCCGGTTCAAGTCCTTGTCGTCCTCCACTACGAGAATGCGCATGGGACCGCTCCAGTAGAAATCTCACCTGCCGACGGAAATCATTCGATGACTTTAACGTGCTGGCACAGTCACTTCCATGCGTCGCGGACGCTCGCCGCCGCGGGCAGGCACCAGAACGATAATCCGGCAGACCGTCTGGCCTCCCCGGTTCTCGGCCTGTGCGCCCGCCAACGTCCCGCCCTGCTGTGCGGCAACCTGCTGGCCTATGGCAAAGCAGTCGGGCGCTCCCTGGGCAAGCAGAACCTGCGCTCCGGCTGGAGGCTGTTGACCCAGCAGAAAGCCAGCCGTCAGGGCGAGCGCAGCTAGTGTACTCGCCAGTTTGAAGATGATGGAGTGGACCTGTTTCATAAAGCCTGTCTAGCGCAGCCGGGCTGAATGGGGAATGAACAAATGTTTCGAAACGTGAGCGCATCCTCGATCGTGCACAGCGCACGGGCGGACTTGGCCCGCCCGTGCGCCGGACCTTACACAATACGGCTCACGGCCTTCAGCCTCCCGACGAGGGCAATCAGGCCGGAAAGCGCCGTCACTGCCTGCAGGATTGTCTCGACAACCGCCTGATTGTCCAGATTCTCCACCGGCAGACCCATGAGACCGCCGACTCCCGCCACCATGGTGACAAGCGATGCCCAGATGGTGCGCGAAAGATACCAGGGCTTTGTGTCGCTCATGCGCATGCTCCTTTCAGTTCTGTTGAGGGAGTGTCAGGAAAGATGGATGGTTCGCCGCGCCGCGATTCCCGCTCCTGCGACGGCGCTTATCTGGCGCACGAACACCTCGATCGCCTCAGGCGGCTGGGAAAAATCCTCCGCCTGCATGTCTTCCGTATAGGTCCAGGATGGCGCCTCGCTGGTCGCCGAACGGACCACGGCGCCACCCGGCGTGGCGACCTCGATGCGGTAAAGCTCCCGCTCCTCCCCGAGCGGAATCTCATCGGCAAGCCAGCTATCGGCGTTGATCCGCCCGCGCCGTATCCAGGTAAAGTGGATATCTCCGTCCTCCTTGCGGACACGCAGGTGAACCGGAGAAAGCGGCAGGAGAGCCCGCACACCGCCGGTCACCCCCTGCGCGAGCAGGAAATTCTCCTCCGAAATATCAGCGCCCGCCGGGCCCACCCGCCAGTTAAGCTCAAGCCCGATTTCCTCGGCCCTGAGGCCTGCCGAACGGACGGCCTCATCGAGCAGAACAAAATCGGCGCCTGCCGCCGCACCGGCCCGCATGGCGTCATCCGTCCCGAGCTGTCCGCGCAGCAGCCTTGAAAGACGCCAGATCGACGGCGCCATTTCTTCCACGGCCTCGAACTGGATGATCTCCCATGCCCCCGCGAGGGATTTCACCGCAACGGCGTTCGCGCCGTTGAGAAGCTGGGCACGCGAGATGCCTTCAAGCTCCCCATCATAAAGGCGCACCGTCAGCGTTGCCGAGCGGTCGATACGGCCCAGAACGCGCCCCGGCGGCAGGACTTCTTCGAGGATTCCCATCACGGCCCGGCGATCCAGGACCGTCCGCAGGGTAAAACTGCTGTCTTCCGGCGAGGCCAGAACCGCCTGTCTGCGCCAGGGGACCCCACGCGCCGCCAGCCGGAATTGGTCTTGAGGTGCTTCTTCACCGGGTCGCATCGGCAAATCCAGAAACAGCACATGCGGCTTGCTTAAGACGAATCCCTCGCCTCTATCGCTGATACCCGCCATCTCGGGCTCCGGCGCAGGGGCATCGGCCGCACGCACGATGCGCCGGGCGTTGACGCGTCTTGTCACGCCGTCCTGGATTTCATTGACGAGATAGTCTGTTGTGCTGCCCGGCAGGCGTATGATGCCGCCCAGCTCCAATTTCTGCTCGCTGGCAGGCACGGAAAAGATCACCCGCTCGCGCCCATCCCATTGCCGGCGCAGAAACGCGCGCAACAGCCTGTTGGCTTCACCGATGGAGAGCACGCCGGGGAAGCTGAGATACGCCGTTCCCGTCCCCTTCGCCCCGATGTGGTCAGTAGCCACTGTCGCGGACTGGTGCTCGTTCATCACGTCGGTGAAATCGAGATGCGCCGCCGCCGGCAGCGTATGGTCCGGGTCGCGCGTCCGCTCCACTGCGGCGCCGTTTTCTTCAAGCACCAGCTCCTCAAGCTTCAGCGCCTCTCCTTCCGCCGCGCCTTCGGTGAGAAACACCAGCCCTTCGCCATTCTCCCGCACGCTGATCCCAAACAGGGTCGTGAGCGGCGCAAGAGCAGCCCGCGCGGTGGTCGGATGACCGACCACGTAGCCGGACATCATTCCATCCGCCATGTCCGTCTCGGCCGGCGGCAGGCCATGGTCGGCAAGAATCCCCGCAATCAGGGCACTCGCCGAAATCCCGCTCAACCGGCCGTTCAGCCAGTGTCCGCCGGTCCAGTTGCCGCTGTCACCCCAGACATCTCCATTGAGCGGATAGGCGGGGAAGGGTCGCGCGTCCCAGGCCCACAGCGTGATCGCATCCGAATCCACCATCGGCCCGCCATAGACGGGCGAGACCGGATTGGCCTCCGGTCCGCCCTCCTCCCAGTGGCGGTAATGCGCGAGGAGGAAACGGTACTGCGCGAGGTCCGAGCGCCCGCCCGTCGAGAAATAGGGATTGGCGCTCTCGGACGATTTCGGGTCCGGGAAAAGATTGGGCTGGTTCGGCCCCTTGTCGATGGCCGGGCAGCCAAGCTCGGTGAAATGAATGGGCTTCGACTTCGGTAACCAGGCCGTGGGCGTTGCCTCCTCCACGCCACCGACACGGTTGAAATGCTGGTTCGACCACCAGCTCACAAGATCCTTGTAGCGGAACACCCACGGCTTTCCGTAGGCACCGTCCGCAATGGGCGTTCGCACGCGCGCCACGCGGTCGGACTCGGTCGCATAGTACCAGTCGAAACCCTCGCCGGAGACGATCCCCCTGCGAAGCCCCTCGATATCGTAGGGGCCGGCAAACCCGTCCGGATTGCCGCCGCCCGCATCCTCGTCGCGCCAGTCCGAAAGCGGCATGTAATTGTCAATGCCGACGGCATCGATGGCCGGGTGCGCCCACAGGCTGTCGAGATGGAAGAAGACATCGCCCGAGCCGTCCGCCGGCTGATAGCCGAAATATTCGCTCCAGTCCGCCGCGTAGGTGATCGTCGCCCCCGCCCCGAGAACGGAGCGGACCTCGTTTGCAAGCTCCTCCAGCAGCTCCACAAAGGGAAACCGGTTCTGATCGTCTCTCAGCGTCGTCAGGCCCCTCAGTTCAGACCCGATGACGAAGGCATCAACTCCCCCTGCAGCTTTGGCCAGATGCGCATAGTGCAGCAGAAACCGCCGGTAGCTCCATTCCGTCGCCGGGCCGGTAAAGCGGATCGTATCGCCGGACGCCGCAAAATCGGCAGGGCCTGCCGTCCCCGCCAGCGCTGCGATCTGCGCCCGGATGGCCGCGCTCTTGTCAGGTGCACCGGGCCTTCCGGGCGCGGGAAAGCATGTGATGCGCCCACGCCAGGGATAGGCCGCCTGCTCCGTACCGCCATAAGGGTCGGGCAAGGCGTTGCCCGATGGCACGTCCATCATGATGAAGGGATAAAGCGCCACCTTGAGCCCGCGCTTGCGGATTTCCCGGATCGCCTGCTTCACAGAGAAATCCGCCGGCGTTCCGCCATAGGCTGCCCGCCCGCTGCCGTCCCGCGAGACGACCACGGCATCTTCCCGGGAGACGCCTGAAACCAGCCAGGGAATGGATAGGCCCATGCCGCTCCCTTCCGCAACCATCGGCCGGATCTTGCACTGCCCTGCTCTCAGATCATTCCCGAACCAGGAAACCACCAGCGAGATGCTCTTGAGGTTGGGGCAGAGCATCTGCAGCTCGTCCAGCGAGGCTTCGAGATCTGTGGCGGCAAAGCGCACATGCCTGTTCATAGCCTCCGTCTCGCCGGGTGATTTCTGCCGCCGCACCAATGTCGTGGCCAATCCGTACTCCGTTGAGCCCGGAATGAGCGCGACGGAGCGAATGCGGCCGTTGAGCTCTCCGGCAGGCCGGATGACCTCGAACTGGAACTGCGGAATGCGCCGCCCGTAGTCGTCGATGGGAAAGCGCTCGATCACCACATAGGCCGTGCCGCGATAGGCGGGCGCATTGCCTGCCCCCTGCTTCGCTTCGATGAGCGGATCGACCGGCTGGTCCTCTGTTCCCCTGTAGACGCGGATCTCTACAGCATTGCGGTCGATCTCCCGGCCATCGGCCCAGATCCGGCGCACCCCGGCAATCTCGCCCTCGCAAAGCGCGAAGGCCGCGTTGGCGAAGTAGGAATAGGTGGTCACCTTCGGGCCGCCTTTTCCGCCCTGTCTCTCGGTGGTACTCACCTCCTCAAATCGCGTGGCCCAGATGAGCGTGCCGCTCGTCCGCATCGTCCCGTAGATGCGAGGCAGCGGGGCGCCGTCCTCCGCGGTGAACGCGGTGGCCGTGCGCAGCCTCGGCCCCTCGTAGCGCTTGGTCGATTCGATCAGCGCCCGGTCGATCATGTAGCCGGCCACGGCGCCCGCCGCCGAGCCTATGGCCGAACCGACAGCGCCGAACGCGCCGCCGAGAAACGCCCCGGCAGCTTGCAGAACGATGGTCGCCAATGTTCAACCTCTCGATGCGGGAAACGCAAAAACGCCGGCGATCTTCCGGCGCCATTGGGGCACGAGCGGCGAGACGAGCACGCCCTGCCCCTCATAGGCATGGATGAAGGCGGCGCCTTCAACCATGATGCCCGCGTGCTTGGCAGGCAGATGCGGCCTCCAGCGGAACAAGATGAGACGCGCCTGCTCCAGCTTCCCGTCCTCGCAGGGAATGAAATGCCGACGCGCCGCCTCGAAGAGCGGCTCGCCGCCGGACGTCTCCACCCAATCTTTGCTGTAGGGCGGCGTTGCCTCCGGCTCCCTGCCGTAGAGCGCGCGCCACACGCCGCGCACGAGGCCAAGGCAGTCGCACCCCACCCCTTTCCGGCTCGCCTGGTGGCGGTAGGGCGTGCCGAGCCAGCTCATCGCCTCCGCCACGACAATGTCCGGCGGCATGCATTCCGCGCACCCACTCATTCCACCAGCGGCCCGCCGTCGAAGCGCTGCCCCTCCGTCACGTAGTTGTATGCCGCGTCATTGCCCGGCAGATGCGGAAAGCCGCGGAAGTTCAAGCCGTTCGAGAATTTCGCTTTGCAGGTGGAAAACTGCTTATCGCACCCGGCCACGATGGTGAACTCATCGCCTTCGGCCACTTCCCAAGCTCCGTCGCGCCACAGATTGAGGATCGTGCCGCCCAGCCCCTTGTGGTGCGCCAGCACGCGCTCGCTGCGCCCCTTGCTCGCGCCGGATGTCCAGGTGAGCACCCCATGTGCGAACCAGCCATTGTCATGGTTCTCGAGACCCGCAACGCGCGCGCACCCGCCATCCATCCGGATGAGCACGCCACTCGCCTTGTAGGCAGGCACATCCAGCGAAACGCGGCACCGCGCATCCCCCAGCTCCGCATCACAACTTCTCCGCACCGTGCGGCCATTGGGCTGGTCAAGTGCCGCCTCTGGACTTTCCAGTTCCGCAACGAACCGGCCGTCACGCCGGCTCACCTGGCCGATCACCGCGCGCCGCAACCGCGCGAACTGCCCCGGCTCCTTCCAGTTGACGAGCAGGGTTTCCACAGTCGCGCCATCATAAAGGCCTGCAGCAATGTCCTCTTCCCGGATGTCCTCCGCCGAGAGCGCGCCCTCCACATCCGCCGCATCGACGGCAAGGCCGAGGGAGCGCCGCGCCTCGCTGGCCGAAAAGCCGCTTTCCGGCCTGAAAAGGGTCCCGTCCACCGTGAGCGGACGGTCATGGTCGGTGAAGCCTCTCACCGCCCCGTCGCGCAGGGTCAATCGCCAGCAATGGCAGAGCGTGGTGACATCCTGCTTCAGGTGCTCTGCAAGCGCAGGTGGCAGCTCCGGCATCACAGCACCTCCACCAGGGGAATCGAGGGAATCTGGCCCGCCTTGAAGGCCGTGATGCTCGCCGAGAGCTGATCCGTGTCGAAACGCACCGGCACGTCGAACTCGAACCCGGTGGTCACGGCTTCGTCAATGGCAGGCGTTGCATGTGGTTCGAACACCACCTCTCCAGTGTCGGGGTCAATCGAATAATCCGTCCCGAATGTCTTCTGAACGCCGGCCACGGCCACGAACACGCTTCCTGCTACGGGCCGGGTGATTGGGCGCTGATAGGCATCCGGACCTTCGCCATAGGTTTTCACCAAGGCAAAGCGCCGCCGCTGCCCGTCGCCTACTCCGATCTGCTGGTCGAACAGGCCCGGCGTCTCATGCGGCGCGCAGGACTTCATGTCGAACGGGTCGCGAAAGCGGAAGGCGTGCAGCGAGCCGCGTCGGGCCTCGAAAAAGGCCAGCACCTCATAGAGATCCTCAAGCGAGCGCACGCCCGTGCCCGCGTCATACCGCCTGCGCGAACGCGCCGTGCGCGCGTTGCGCTTTTCCCGTCCCGAGGTCAGCAGCACGATTTCGTTGCGCCTCTCGGGCCCACCCGTCGCGCCGAACGAAATGCTCAAGGGAAAACGCACGTCGTGAAAGCTGTTCATGGCAGCAGCTCCCCGGCGCAATTCTGAGGACGAGCGGATACGCCCCTCACTCAGAACTCACGCCAAAACAGCAACTTGGATCCGTGTGTGCATGTGGAGAATCTAGAGCGTCCGCGTTCCGCGCGAGACGGCACGGGCCAGCATCCCCGCAATCTGCGCCTCGGACTTGCGGAAGGATGCCGCATCCGGCGTGGAAACGTTGAAGACGATCTGCATGCTACCCCTCCCGCCATCGGCAAGCGCCACGCCGAGACGTCCATCGGCCGTGCGCTGCAGGGGCAGCACGGCTTCCGCGCCCGCCTCGCCCATCAGTCCAATATTGCCGCCAGCCGGGAAATAGGTGGGGGTCGAGACCACCCCGCCCCTGGCGAAGGGGATCACGCCTCCCCTTGCAAAGGGCAAGATGCCCCCCACGAGGCTGGAAAGGAGCCCGCTCGCAAGATTTTGTAGAGGCTGCAGTCCCTGCTGCAAAGCCATGCCAGCCAGATTGAGGCCGATCCTGCGGAGGATGTCCTCCAGCGATTTGCCGCTGACGGCCGCGCTCTTGAGCGCCCCAGTCAGCTGCGAACCGAATTCGGAGGAAAGTGGAGTCAAATTCTTCAGCGCCGTCTCGAACGGCGCGGTATCAGCAACGATCGGAACCCTCACCTCATCTGCCATGCGTCGTCTCCATATGTCCGTCGGGGAAAAGCCGCATCAGGCGCTCGAGATCGCCGCGCCGCGGTGCACCGCTGCGGGCCACCCCCAGCACCTCCAGCGCGGCACAGAGTTCGATGAGCGTCATCTTCCAGAAGGCATCCGGGCTCAGCCGCAGCAGGCCAAAAGCCGTCCCCATCACCTCTTTCCAGGGAAAGGCTGCCCGGCCCGCTGCGGCGCCGGAGGGTTTTCCTCCGCTGCTTCCCCTGCCTCGCCGAAGGTCACCGTCAGCAACTCCGCGACGAGACGGGCAAAGCCAGCCGCCCCACCTTCGCATTGCATGACCCGTACCTCGTCTTCGCTCACATCGTGACCGGCGCCGCGCAGACCGGCAGTGATGATCGTGACGAGATCGCGCGCCGACAGCCGGCCGCTGCCGAAGCGGCGCGCAAGCTCCGACAGGTCCTGCGCGGCAAATGCGCTTTCGAGTTCTGCCAGCGCTCCCAGCGTCAGGCAGAGCCTGTATTCACGTCCATTCAGAATTGCGGCCACCTCGCCGCGCCGCCGGTTCGCGCCCATGTCTACACCGCCGTGAAGGTGACGGGGCCTGCCGATTCCAGCGCGATCTCGAAGGTCACCTCTCCGTCGTGATTGCCGGAATATTCCAGCGCCGTAATCTGGAATGGTCCCGTGACGACACCGAAATCCGGCACGGCGAGCTGCCAGTCTGCGATCTCTCCCGCGAAGAAGCGCGCCCTTATCGCCGCGTCGGAGGTAGCATCCTTGAATATCCCCGACGCGCTCACTGCCGCCCGCTGCACGCCGCTGCCCGCCAGTAGTTCCCTCCAGCGCCCGGCCGAGTCGGCATCGGTGACGTCCACCGTCTCGCTGTTGAAGGCCAGCCTCTTGGTCCGCAGCCCCGCCACGGTAATGAAATTCCCGGACCCGCTTTCATCGAGCTTCAGGAGCAGGTCCTTGCCCTTCTGTGCGCCCATTCAAGGTCTCCCTGGTGAACTGGAATCCGCAATTAGCCTCCACGAAGGTGGAAGGCGGCGGTGCTGCTAGAGGGCTTCCACAGCCGCACGAAAACGCATCATGCCGTCATAGACGGCGAGGTTCTCGTCAAAGCGTATCTCTGCGGACTGAAGCCGCAGGTTGACAAGCCGGCAGCCCTCAAGCGGCAGGTCGCTGTCGTGGAGCGCCGCGTGCACGCGCTCCATCAGCTCGAGCGCTTCCTTCCGGCTCTTCTGCTTCGACCAAACGTGCAGCGTGAAGAAATGCTCACTCCCCTCTTCCGTGCCCGATCCCCAGTCGTAGGTGCTGGTACGCCCGAAGGTGATGTAGGGAAACGGCAGGTGCGCCGGGGTCACGTCGTGAATCTTCTCGCCGCCCAGCGCAGCAACGAGCGCGCTATCCGCCGCCAACGCCGCATGGACGGCGCGTTGCAGCTCAAGCGCCTCTGCGGCCATTACGCCCTCCTGCCCCGTCCGGAGCTTTCAGAGCCGGAAGGCGCGCGTCCCGGCTACCCTCCGCCCCGCCATGCTCCCCGGCTTCCACCAGCTCGGCCACCTCATGAGCCTTTGCCCGCATTGCGCGCAGAAGGCCCTCCAGCGTCAGTTGCAGCGTCACCTTCACCGGCCTTCCTCCCGCACGTAGCAGATCAGGTAGCGGCCGCTCTCGTCCGCGTCCTGCACGTTGATGATCTCAAGCGCCCGCCCGTGCTTCAGGAAGCGCATGCCACTTCGCACATCCTCCCTGAACCGCAGGGTGACGCGGTGGGTGACGCTTTCCAGATACTGCCCGGCCCCGAACCGGCTCTGCGCCCGCAGAGGCTCGACCCGGGCGAACACCGTCGCCACCTCGACCCAGTTTTCCGTGTGGCCGCCCGTGCCGTCGGAGCTCGTCTCTGCCTTCTGCAGGATCATCTCCGTGCGCAGCTCCCCGGGATCCAGATGCATCCTGCTCATGACAGTCTCGGCCCCCGCCAGCCGGCGACCAGCCGCCGGTATTCCTCGGGAATGGCTACCGGCTGGCAGTCAGGCCCATAGGCGCCGCGGAATTCGTACCAGTACGCGATGAGGATAAGCATCGCGCGCTTGAGCAGATCGGGCACCTCCGTTCCCGCCTCGCCATATCCGGCCGAAAAATCGATCTCGATCCCGTTGATCGGCAGGCCGGGCCGGGGGCGTGAGCGCAGATAGAGCCGCGCCGGCGAGGACATGGCGTCGAGCTGATAGTCCCCGGGCGTTAGCACAAAGGCTGCGCCGCCGCCGTCAAAAACCGTGACGGAAAGGATTTGCTGCACGGGCTCGCGTCTCAACTCCACCACATTGCCTTCCGGCCAGTCATCGAGCGCCAGACGCCAGTTCTGCTCGATCAGCGCGCTTCCGGTAGTCCGTTCCACCTCCTGTCGCGCCGCCCTTATCAGGCCGGAAATCAGCTCGTCCTCGCTGTCATGCGTGATGCGCAGATGCGCCTTCGCCTCCGCGAGCGTTACGGGTTCGACGGCGGGTTCCACGGTTCGAAACAACGTCATAACCGCCTCTCTTCAAGTATTGAATCAGAACGCCGCAGCTTTCGCCGCGGCGTAGAAAAGGAGATGAGCCTGCCCAAGCGGTTGTCCGGCAGACCCGCGGTGCCTGAACCGGCAACCGAAACAGAAGCCTCACTCGGTGCCGAACTTTAAGAGCTTGATCGCCTCGAAGTTCTGGATGCCGCCGCCGACCCTCTTCGTGGTGTAGAAAAGCACATAGGGCTTGGACGAGTAGGGATCGCGCAGCACCCGCACGCCCGCGCGGTCCACCACCAGATAGCCTCGCTGGAAATCGCCGAAGGCGATCGGCGTGGCATCGGAGGCGATGTCGGGCATGTCTTCCGCCTCGACCACCGGGAAGCCCATCAGCATGGCCCGGGCGCCGGGCGTTGTCGGCGGCTGCCAGAGATAGTTGCCGTCCTTGTCCTTGATTTTGCGCAGCGCCGCCTGGGTCCTGCGGTTCATCACCCAGCTCGCGTTCTGCCGGTACCCCGCCTTCAGCGCATAGACGAGGTCGATCAGGATATCCGCCGGGTCGTTTTGCGGAAGCGCTCCGTCTCTCCCCGTTGCCCGGTAGCCAACCTTGCCCCAGCTCCAGCTCGTATCCTCCACCTGCTCGTAGCTGAGAAAACCGAGCGGCTTGTTATTGCCGTCGCCATCGACAAAGGCCGCCCCTTCCTGCTCCGCGAAAGCGGTCTCGATCTCGCCCGCTATCCAGGCATCGAGATCGACCACGCTGTCCTCAAGCAGCGTGGCGGTCGCGGCGGGCATCGCGTAGAGTTCCGCCGTGGGGAAGGATAGCTCGTCCAGCGTGGGTGTCGCCGTCTGCGACCTCTGCGCGGTCTCGCCCACCCATCCCGTGGCCGGCCCGCTGATCGCAAATGGCTTCTTCAGCACGGCCGAGGAAACCTGCCGCACAGAGGCAATTGACCGAATGGGCGAGATCGCGGCAAGACGCCTGCCGATTTCGGCCTCCAGCTCCTCTGGAACTAGATAACCGCCATCCTGCGGTGAGCCGTAGGACATGGCCTTGGCCTCGATCGCTCTTAGCTGCCGATCATCGCCGCTGCGAAGATAGGCGTGGAAGGCATCCTTGTGCTCCAGCGCGACGGGTGAGACCGTCATCTCACCGCCCAGCGCGGGCCTTGCCTTCTTCAGTCCAAGCCGGTCGATCAAGCGCTTCTGTTCATCGAGCGCGGCTGAGAGGCGCTCCACCTTCTCCTGCGTCAGCGGATCGGCCGAGCGGCGCTCGATCTCTCTGAGACGCTGATCGTTCTCGCGCTTGAAGGCTTCAAACGTCGTCATGAATTCTTCAAACGCGCCGGTAAGATCATCGCTGGCCGCAATGGACTTCACCTCCAGAACGCCAGTATTGGTCGCTCCACTCATTCTTCCATTCCTGATCTGCTGGTTATTGTTGAAGAAGTCTCGTCGCCTGGCGAATTGTCGCCACCAGGCGCTCCGGCGTTCCCGGCGCGGCATCCCGCCCGCGCAGGAGCTCAGCGAAGCCGCGTGAGATCACGGTTTTGGCCTCGCTGCGCGTCAGCCTTGCATCCCGCGTCAGCCAACGCTCGAATTCTCGTATGGTTGGCAGGCCGCCCGAAAAGCGCCCGCCCTTCACCTGTTCCACGCGCGCCTCGGGCAGCATGGGAAAGGTCACCACAGAAATTTCCCACAGATCGGCTTTCAGGATCCGGCGCACGCCCGTGCGCGGGTCCTTCCGAGCCTTCACCGTTCGGAAGCCTATGGACAGGCCATCGAGCGCACCGGCGCGCATCAGTTCCAGCACCTCGCGCGCCCTTGCCACACCCGTGGCGAGCCTACCGCGCACGAAGAGGCCCCGGGTACCTGATGAGGGGTAGTGCCAGCTCGGATGCGAGCCTACCGCGCACGAAGAGGCCCCGGTCGTCCTCGCGGATTGCCTGCCACGCGCCGATGGGCTGGTTCGGGTCGTGCTGGAACAGCATCCGGATCCCGCCCGCACCCCGCTGGGTGATCGACTCGGCGAAGGCGCCCCGCTCCACCACATCCTGCCCGAGATCGATGCGCCCAAACAGGCTGGCATAGCCGCAGAACGTCCCATCACCCTCCACCTGCTCAATGTCGAGCATGGAGAACTTGCGCTCGTCCGGCGCCGGAATGATCTTTCGCATCATTGCGTGCCCTTTCTCCCGCGCTGTATCCGTCCGCCATCGGCCAGCAGCCGCGTTACAAACCCGATCGCGCTCCACGCGCACAGGCTTGCCGCAGCGGAGCCCATGAGAACCATCTCGCCCGGCGCCAGATTTCCCGCGATGCCAAGTTCCTCGGCGATCTTCAGCCCCGCCGTTCCGCCGAAGACGAAGCCGCAGGCAACGCCCACGGCGAAGCGGACCGCCGCTTCCCGCCGCCCGGAGGGTAGGATGTAGGCGAGTGAGATTGCGGAGCCCGCAACCGCTCCTGCGGCCTTGGCCAGCCACAGCCAGGCCGCCTCTGAAAGTCCATTCACTGTCGGTCTCCCTGGCTATAGGGTTAGCCCCGCCCGTTAGGTCCGTATCCCACGGCCTCCCGCTTCTCGTCGTCGGAGAGGAAGGTCGCCTCGTTGACGCGCTTCCACAGCGCCTCGCGCTCCGCAGCGAGCCCCTCGACCTGATCGAGATCGAAGGAAAGCCGCACATCGCCGCCAAATATCGGGGCCAGAAACCGGCCAAGCTCCCGGGCGGTGCGCCCCACCAGCGGCAGCACGGTCAGCCGGTAGAAGGCACGGTTCGCCTCCTGATAGTTCGCATAGGTGTTGTCCCCGGGGATGCCGAGCAGCATCGGCGGCACGCCCAGCGCCAGCGCGATGTCGCGGGCAGCCCCGTTCTTTGCCTCCATGAAATCCATGTCGCGCGGGGTGAGACTCATCGCCTTCCAGTCGAGCCCGCCTTCAAGAAGCAGCGGCCGTCCGGCCCGCGCGGCACCCGAATAGCCGTCCTCCAGCTCCGCCTTCAGCCGCTCGAACTGCTCGTCCGTCAGGTTCCCGCCCTCCTTCGGCGCATAGACCAAGGCGCCGGAAGGCCGGGCGGAATTGTCGAGCAGCGCCTTGTTCCAGCGCGCCGCGGCATTGTGGATGTCGAGCGCCTGCAGCGCCGCCGAAAGCGGCGGAAAGCCATAGTGATCGTCGATCGGATGAAACAGCTTGAGGTGCAGGCCGTTGCCGCCTTCGTCCAGCGAAATCCTCCGCCTGGTCTCTGCGACCCTGTATTCCAGGGCCACAGGCCAGCCCTTGACGTCGGCCAGAACGGTCACGCGATCGGGTCGCAGAAGATGCAGCTCCCGCGCGCCGGTCTCCGTCTCCACCCGTTCGACAAAGGCATTGCCCGAAAGCAGCAGGTGCCCGTAAAGGGCCTCCATGAAGCTGGGCCCAGCCTGCGCGTGGTTCGGCCGCGCCAGCAGCTCGGTCAGCGGATGCTCGTCGAGCTCCATCTCGCCTTCGTAGACGACCCAAGGTATGGCCGCCGCCGCTTCGGCGATCAAGCGGATCGCCCGGTGCGCGACGGGATTGCGCATGTATCCCTCATGGGCCAGCGCGGCGTAGTCTCTCCGCGTCCAGCGGGCCTCGCCCTGGGCGTGCAGGGCGACGAAGCCATATCCGCCAGCCTGCTTGCGCTCGGCGGCAAAGATTTCCCGTCCCGGGCGCCTTGCCCAGGGCCACGTCCAAGCCATGTGTCCTTCCTGTCGTTGAACTAGGAGAAGTCGCGAATGCGCGGCGTTCCCTTGCGCCCGAGCAGAAGCTCCGTGATCGCCCACACCAGCGCGTCCACGCGGTCCGGTGAGCGCCCGCCCGACAGCCCGTCCGGGCCAAAGTCGCACATCTCGTCCTCGAGCTGCGGAAAGCGCCCGGCATGGCGCACGCGCCCCTGCGTATAGAGCGCTGCAACGGGCTCCGCGCGCACCCATTTGCCGCGGTTCGCCCTCACCGGTTTCACCGCGACCGCGGGGTCCACCGTCGCAATCACGCTTGCCACCATGTCGCCGCCCTGGTTCACCTCCGCCACGATCGCATCGGCCTCGAAACGGTGGTAGAGCGCCACGGCTTGTCGCGCCCACATCTCGGGCTTTGCCGCGCGCAGGGTCCCGTCATGGAGCACCCAGGCGGTGCCATCGCCCGCCATGCCCGCCACCACCATGCCGCAGGCATCCGAGGTGCGCCGGCCCGTTGCAGGCGGATCCACCGCCACCACGACGCGCATCAGCGCCTCCGCCGGCCCCTCGCGGGCCGCCACCTCGATCATTTCGCGGGTCCACAGAGCATCATCCCGATCCTCGATCAGCTCCCCGTCGAGTTCCTGCCTGCCAAGCCGGGTGCCGCCATAGTTCCGTTCCACCGCCTTCAGGAATCCCGCCGCCAGGTTGGCCGCGTTTTCTTCCGTTCGCATGCGCGTCAGCGTCACGTCGGGCCTCACCACCAGTTTACGGATCAGGGCCACCGGCTTCGGCGTCGTCGTCAGAAGCTGCATCGGACGTCGTCCCAGCCTCAGCCCGAACTGGAGCATGTCGAAGCATGCTTCCGCATCCTTCCACTTCGCCACCTCATCGCACCACGCGGCCTCGAATTGCGGCCCGCGCAAGCTTTCGGGATCCTCGGAGGAAAAGACCTGCGCCACCGCCCCGTTGTCCCACACGAGCCGCCTGCGGCTCGGCTCGAAGCGAGGGCGGTTGCCGCGCGAGACGGCCAGAATGCCTGAGGGCCCCTCGATCATCACTTCGCGCACATCGCCCAGGGTTTCGCCCACCAGCGCGATGCGCCCGTATCTGTGCGCGGCAAAGGGCGGGAAGCCCCGCACCAATGCGTTCACCCATTCCGCACCCAGCCGCGTCTTGCCCGAGCCGCGCCCGCCCATCACCAGCCAGATATCGCGCAGCCTCGCCGCCACCGGATATTGCGCCAGCCGCGCGTGCATCCACCATTCATCGAGCAGCCGCCACACCAGCTCCGTCCTCGTCAGCGCCCTCCCCGCCCATGGCGGCGGCGAGTTCGCAAGCGAGCTCCACGATACGGGCATCGATAAGGGCGAGCGCGGCGGCCAGTTCTGCATCGCTTTTGTTCTGTTCTTGTGCGGCGCGCCCGGGCACTGGGACCATCTCCCCGAGCTTCTCGATCATCCGGAGCATGGAGGACAGGGCATCAATCCGGTTCTTGTCATATTTGCCCGCGGCCCGGCCGTGCGCGAACTCCGCCTCCAGCTCCTCCATGAGGCAGTCGGACAGCGCCACGCGGCGTCTTTCCATCATCTCCGGGCTGGTCTCGGCATCCACCACGCGCCAGCCTTCCTTCTTCGCCAGACGCCTCAGATACTTCTCCGTTCGCCCCGCGGCTTCGGCCACCAGCGCGAAGCTTGCCGGCTCGCCTTCAAGCAGCGCGCGCATTGCCCTGGTGGCGGCCGCGGCCGACCGTCCCCGCATCTTGCCTCTCCCGGATTTCAGGCAACAAAAAAGCGCCGTCCCGAAGGCACAGCGCTTGCAAACTCACCTCGCCTGGACCGGCCTCCGGAGCTCATCCCCGGCTCCGGGCCCACTTTCCCGACGATGCCAGAACTTTACCAAACCACCGTAACGTGTCAAGGACTTTTTTCCTATATCCGCATACAACGGCAGCGCGAACGCTCCTCCCCCCAGTTGCCGAATCGCAACGTTCGCGCCCGCTCTTTCGCGCCGCCGATCTTTCCCTCCGCTTCGCCTGCCAGAATGTGTTAAGCCTTTTGCCGGGTAGGTTTGCTCTCCATCTTGTCTGGAGCGCCTTGCGAGCCAAATGAAAGATGTAGAGCGAAGCTGGGACGAGCGGGCAGCCGCGCAATGGATGAGAAGCGCAGGTCAGGCAAGGGCAAGGCGCCGAGGGCAACGGTATTCCTCGATATCGACGCCTGGCTTGATTCCACGCTCTATGACGCGGGCTTCAAACTCGCAGAATTCTGGGAAAACACCACCATTTTCTTCCGCCGCTTCCGCGTCTTCGGCCTGAAGCGGGCACTGGTGGAAGTCTTCAGCGAAGCTGTCACGCTGGCGGCCGCAGGCGCAGTCGTGATGCTGGCCCTCGCCATGCCGGCTTTCGAGGAAACCAAGGGCGACTGGCTCGCCCAGGACGATTACGCCGTCACCTTCCTGGACCGCTACGGCAACGAGATCGGTCAGCGCGGCATCCGCCAGCGCGATTCCGTGCCGATCGACGAACTACCCGACTATTTCATCAAGGCCGTCCTCGCCACGGAGGATCGCCGGTTCTTCGAGCACTTCGGCATCGATGTCGTCGGCCTCGTCCGCGCCCTGACGGTCAATCTGCGCGCCAACGAAATCGTCCAGGGTGGGTCCACCATCACCCAGCAGCTCGCCAAGAACCTGTTCCTCTCCAACGAGCGCACCTACGAGCGCAAGATCAAGGAAGCCTTCCTGGCCCTATGGCTCGAAGCGAACCTGACGAAGAAAGAGATCCTGCAGTTCTATCTCGACCGCGCCTATCTCGGCGGTGGCGCCTTCGGCATTTCGGCTGCAGCGGACTTCTACTTCGACAAGGACGTGAGGGATCTCACGCTCTCCGAAGCGGCGATGATCGCCGGCCTGTTCAAGGCGCCGGCGCGCTATGCACCACACATCAACCTTCCCGCTGCCCGCGCCCGCGCCAATGAGGTGCTTACCAATATGGTGCAGGCCGGTTTCATGACCGAGGGACAGGTGCTGTCCGCCCGCCTCAACCCGGCCGTTGCCGTTGACAGGGGCGAGCGCGACAGCCCCGACTATTTCCTCGACTGGGCTTTCGAGGAGGTGAAAAAGCTTGCACCGGAAGGGGTGAGCCATGCGCTGGTTGCCCGTACCACCATTGATCTCGATCTGCAGAAGGCCGCCGAGGAATCACTGGAGTTCCATCTTCGGCAATACGGCAAGGACTATGACGTAAGTCAGGGCGCGATTGTCCTTATGGACACCGATGGCGCCGTCCGCGCCATGGTCGGAGGGCGCGACTACGGGCAAAGCCAGTTCAACCGCGCCACGCGCGCGTTGCGCCAGCCCGGCTCGTCCTTCAAGCCCTATGTCTACGCAGCGGCCATGGAAGCGGGCTTCGAGCCCAACACCGTCATCTCCGATGCGCCGATCTCCTGGGGCGGCTGGGCGCCCCGCAACTATGGCCGCAGCTATGCCGGCCGCGTCAGCCTCGCCGATGCGCTTGCGAGGTCCTACAACACGGTGCCGGTGCGGCTGGCACGCGATCATCTGGGCCTCGAGCCCATCCAGAAGCTGGTCAAGGCCATGGGCGTGGAAACGGAGTTGAACGGCCACAAGACGATGGTGCTCGGCACCTCCGCCCTGACGGTGCTCGATCAGGCGACCGGCTACAGCGTCTTCGCCAATGGCGGCTATGCCGGCACGCGCCACGCCATTCTGGAGCTGCGGACCCATTCCGGTGAGATAATCTACCTCCACAGGGAAGACGCTCCCGCGCCGCAGCGCGTGCTTTCCGAAAAGGCCACCGCGGCCATGAACAGCATGCTCGTGCGCGTGCCCGAGGTCGGCACCGGCCGGCGCGCGGCACTTCCCGGCATCCGTTCCGCCGGAAAAACAGGCACCACCCAGGAATACCGGGACGCCTGGTATGTCGGCTACACCGGAAATTATGTCGCCGCCGTCTGGCTCGGAAATGACGACTACCACCCCACCCGGAACATGACGGGCGGCACCCTTCCCGCCATGGTCTGGCAGCGCCTCATGGCCTATGCGCATCAGAACATCGAGCTGAAACCCATTCCGGGGATCGAAAACCCGCTGCCGCAGGGCAGTCGGGCCGTTGCTGATGCAGCGGCGCCGGACGCGCAGAACGGCTCCAGCCAGCCCGCCCCCAACCTTTCCTTGGCGAGCCGCAGCGTGCTTGAAAAATTGTCCGAACTTTTCAACTCCGCCCCTGCGCTTGCGCTGCCTGACGGCCCCGAGACTCTTACCGCCCTGTGATCGCACTCAACTTTCAAGCCTTGAACGACGGTGCGAGGCTTGCAATCTTGCCACCCCTTCGATTACGCCCTCTGGAGCTGTCCGGTCAGGCAGAAAGGCACTTGGGGCGCGTGATCAACACCCGATACCCGGTTTGGCGCAATTCCAGGAAAAGTGGTTGTCGGTTTTCCGTCCGGAATTGCGCAAAAACAATAACTTGGATCCTTTCTGTGTTTCCCAGGAATACAGAAAGGATCCAAGGACGCGAAGCAGCCGATCCGGCGTGCCCCTTTTCCGATTGCGCTAAACCATGCTGAGGACTGTGCTGTTTGCCATTTTCGTCCTGGCCATCGCCATCGGCGGCGGTGCCGCCAGCGTTTGGGCTGTTCTGGAGAAAGCGCCCCTCGGCGGAACGCGCGTCAAAGCTCCCTGGATTGCCCTTCCCTCCGCCGGCTCGCCGGAGGCAAATCCCTATACGCGTGCCCGGCTCGCTCGCGAGGGCGGCGTGCCGCTCGGCAGCGCCGAGGGCATGGCCTTCCTTGCAGCCAGGGATTCGGGCGGCGCGCTGCTTGACCGCTCCTGCACCTATAGCATCGAGGGCATCATCCCGGTCGCCCGGCTGTGGACCCTCCATGCTATCGCCCCGTCCGGCGCGCTGCTTGCTTCTCTCGGCCGACGGAAACCGGCACTTCATTCGCGCATGGTGCTCTATCAGCCGGAGGGCAGCATAGCGATTACCGTCTCCACACATCCCTCCCCGGGCAACTGGCTTGCCCTCACCGGCAGCGGTCCGTTCGAACTGGTTCTGACGCTTCTTGATCCGTCCGTGACCACCCCGGGCGAGTCGGAAATGGTACTGCCGCAGATCGTTCAGGTGGGATGCGATGGCTGAACGGCATATCCCGTCCGTTGAGCTGCGTGCCGCCTCAATTGGCGCAAGGAGGGGCAAAGTTGGTCTCTAGGCTTCTCCACGCCATCGGCCTGGGCATCGTGGGAGCGGGCATCGTTCACATCGCCGTCCTGCTGCTCCTGCCCGCCTACTCGCAGAACGATGTGTGGTCCCATCTTTCGGCCAGCGCTCAGCCCTATACGCCCGTCCGCCTGGAAGCCAGTGCCTCCGGCCGCACGAGCACCTTGTCCAATCCCTTTCTGAAGGCCGCGGCCTGCCAATTCGATCTGGCGGACGGTGTCCTTCACCTCAGCGCCCAAAGCCGCCTACCGTTCTGGTCCGTCTCGATCTACGACCCAAGCGGCCTCAATATCGTCAGCTTGACCGATCGCGCCGCAAACAGCCCAGCGCTCGATCTGGTTGTCGCAAGCCCCGCCCAGATGGGCAGGCTGCGCATAGGGCCTCCGGAAGATCTGGAACGCTCCGCCTTCGTGGAAACGGCCGTCGAGCAGGGATTCGCAGTGGTGCGCATCTTCGTGCCGGACGAGACATGGGAAGGTCTGGCTGACGCCTTCCTCGGCGCTCTCACATGCACGCCCCGGCGCCTTGGTTCGGAAGGCGTAGGGTGACGCGGAGGCGCCTTCATCCTCCCGCTTTCGGCATAGTGGTGAACACGATCCTTAATTTCGCGGTTAATGGCTCGCTAACGCATTGGCGATAATTTTCACGAAGCGCCGAGGCGTTCATGATTTTCATGGACGGCCCGGCTTGTTGTACTCATTGTGGGCCTTTGCTGCGTGTCAGCCGTAGATTTCAGGCATATGGCGTTTGATCGGGGGCCGCGCAACTGCGAGCGCGTGTTCCGTGCCGCCATATCCGCCTATTGCACGCTGGAACGGCCCACCCGTCAGGAGACGGCCCAGCTCGACGATCTGGCTCTCGGCCTTTTCGATGCGGTGTCGGTCGAGGCGCTGCGGTTCGCCGCCGCAGCGCTTTCCGAATGCGAAACCGCGCCGCCCGGCCTCGTGCGGCGGCTGGCAGAGGAGCCGCTCGAGATAGCCGCTCCCCTCCTCGTGCGATCTCGCGTTCTGAGCGACGTCGATCTCATCGCCGTGATCGGGCACTGCGGCATCGATCATGCAAAGGTCATTGCCCGGCGCGAAGGCCTTAACCCGGTCATCGCCGCGCTCATCCGCGCGCTCGTGGCCCGGGCCGAAACGGTCGGAGAAGAGGCGGCCGCCGGGGAAACGCCTAGACAGGAAAGCGCCGCCCTGGCGGAAGTTCGCAGCCGTCTCCTCGATCTCATGAAGAAACATGAGCCCGACCAGCCTCCACGCTTCTCATGGCCGCTTTCGTCGGGCAATCTCTATCCCGCGCTGCGGGAAGCCGCACTTTCGGGAAATCCAGCCCGGCTTGCAACCATGCTTGGCGAGTCGCTCGGGCTCTCGCCGAAACGCGCCGAAAGCCTGGTAAGCGATTCCGGCTTGTCGGATCTTCTCGTCGCGCTGAGAGCTCTGGACCTTGCCCCGGAGCAGGCCTTCCTCGTGGCTGCGGCCGTGGCGCCCTCCCATTTCATGCACGCCGCCGATGCGCGCCTCTTCCTCACCCGCTACGACGCGCTCACTCGCGAGGCCGCGTATGGCAGGCTCGAGTCCTGGCGCGGCGAAGCCGGCGCCAGGCCGCCTGCTACCCTTCATTCGCTCGCCAGCGGCAGGTAGTGCACGGCCTCTTGCGGCGCCTCGATCTCCACCACCCACATGTCCGGATCAAACTGCATTTCGCGCGCCAGTCGTTCCTCCACCGCAGCTTCCTCCACCTTTTCCAGGGTGCGGACAAACTGGCGCTCGTCGGGGCGGGCTTCCTCATAGCTGGTCTGCGGCGCGGGCACATAGAGATCCAGCTCCCCCAGCCGTGTGCGGCATAAGACGAACACCGCACCCGCCTCGCGCGCGCCGCGGCGGCGCACGGCGGCAAAGCCTCCATCGCTGAAAACCCGTTTGATGAGGGCCGAAACCCACAGCTCGCTGGTGACACGCACCTGCGTCATCCCTTATCCGCACGGGGTCGCCGGAAAGTCCGGCAGCATCAGTTGATCAGGCCGATCTCCTGCATCTTGGAGAGCAGTGTCTTGTCCGGCTCGCCGGTCACCGGCAGCCCGAACAGCGACTGGAACTCGGTGATGGCCCGGCGGGTGCGGGCGCCCATGATGCCGTCAACCTCGATGTCATCGTTGCCGAACGCCTTCAAGCCCTCCTGAACGCGCCGCACCGTCTCATTTCCGGAGCCGCCGAGCGAGGCGGTCTTGATCTCCGCATCGTTGGCTTGCTTCGCGGGCCGCGGCGCGGGCGCAGGCGTGGCCCCGGAAGGCTTCGCTCCCTCCAGACCGAGCTGGCGCAGCAGTGCCGCGTCGATGTTTGCCCCCTCCTCGAGGCCAACGATACGCCGATAGGTCTCGATCGCCGCACGCGTCTGCGGCCCGTCCATTCCGTCTATCTCACCACGGTAGAGACCCAGCTCGCTGAGCACGGTCTGAACGGCGCGAACGGTTTTGTCACCCGACGGCTCCGGAACCGAACCGGTCGATTCCGACATAGGGCCGACGGCGGCGGCAGCCATCTCCTCCTTGCTCGGTGCGACTTCGCGAACTTCCCGCCGTGGCGCGACCGTTGGAAGAGGAGGCTCCGCTTCCGTTTCAGTCTCCACCGCGGGAACCGCCGGGCTGCGGGTGGAGACGAAAGCATTCGGATGCATCTGCGGCTGATAGAAGAGCGCGTTGGCAGAGACGAAGGCCAGCGAAACGAGAAAGGCCGTGGTGCCGCCCACCGCGGCAGGGTTGCGCGCCACTGCGGCGCCAACACCCGAAAGTCCCCTCGCCACCCAGCTCCAGCGGCCGCCCCGCTTAGGCCGTCTTGCGTAACGCGTCATAATTCCACTCACACTTCCGGTTCGTTTCCCAACCGGCGGCGCCTGCCTTCTCTTCCTCGCCCTCTCCGTCCGCGCCGTCGGCCGGCAGGGATATATGGACCCGGGTTCCTGCACCGGGCGTGCTTTCAATGCTCAGGCTGCCGCCTTGCAGGCGCACCAAGCCCTTCACCAGCGACAGCCCCAGCCCCGTCCCTTCATATTGCCGCGTGTAGTCGTTATCCACCCTTGTAAAAGGCTGGCCTACTCGCTGCAGGTCGTCAGCCGACATGCCGATGCCGGTATCGCTCACGGTCATCTCTAGCCGTTTGCCGTCGCGACGCGCCGTCACCTTAACCTCGCCCGAGGGCGTGAACTTCATCGCGTTCGACAGAAGATTGATCAGCACCTGCTGCAGCGCCCGCCGATCACAATGGACCGTACCTACGTCTTCGGCAATATCGGCCTTCACCTCCACCGTCTTTGCCTGCACCTGTCCGGCCGTGACCGCGATGCACATGCGCACGGCGTCGTCCAGGCGGAACGGCTCGGCGTTGAGGCTATAGGCGCCCGACTGCAGTTTCGACACATCTAGGATCGCATTCACGACCGCAAGCAAATGGCTGCCCGCCTGATGGATCAGCTCCACATACTCGCGCTGCTTGGCATGCGCGAAGTCGCCGAACATCCCGTTCGCCAGCACGTCGGAAAAGCCGACAATGGCATTGAGCGGCGTGCGCAGCTCGTGGCCCACGGAAGCGAGAAGATGGTCCCTGGCGATTGCCGTCTCTTCCGCCTGCTTCCGCGCGATCGCCAGCGCCTCTTCCAGTTCCCGCCTTGCGGCATCATCGCGGAGGATCGCCGCGAAGCCCGCCCCTTTTGCGCGCGCAATCACGTCGCATGCAAAATTCCGATAAAGCGCCTCGGAAGGCAGTCCGGCCGGCGCAGGCACCCGGATGCGCAGGCGCAGCGAGCGCGCCGTCTCGCCGCCGCGCAGATCACTCAGCGCGGTCAGCCATGCCACACGATCCGCTACGTGGATGCGGTCGAACAGACCAGAGCCCAGAACCATTTCCGGCGCCACGCCGAGCAATTCCTCGACCTTCTCCGATGCGTGGCTCACCTCTCCCGAATCCTGCAGATGCAGCACGGCCGTAGCCGGCATGTCTTCAAGGGACGGTGCAGCTTCGGCCGCCACCTCTTTCGCCCTGCCCAGCCTCATCAGTGGCATACGGGCGAGAACGGTGGCGGCATAGATGAGCGGCATGATCCAGTGCCAGGCAGAAGGCGCTGCTTCAGGCAGAATCAAGCCATTCAGCTCTGCGCTGGCTGCCACGGCCGCGCCAGACACCGCCACGCCAACACCGATGGCGCGGCGCGTCCGCGCGACCCACCCAGCTTCGATCGCAATCGCGGCGGCGCTCGCCGCCAGGGGCGAGGCGAGCCCACCGGCAGCGGCTATCATAACTGCCGTCGCCATCGCGGCGATGACGAGCGCTGCGGGCTCGACGATGCGTCGAGCCGCCGTCGCGATGAGCCCGAACGGCAGCACAAGGCTGATGCCAAACACGATGGCGACCGCCGCAAAGGCGGTGCCCGTGCCCGTCGCCTGCATTCCCAGTTGCGCGGTGACCAGCGCGGCAAGCACAGGACCAGCCAGCAGCACCTGCAGCAGGCGGCGTTGCCGCGCCCGCTCCTCTCCCGCCGTCACGGAAGGATGGAGCAGCCGCTCGCAAGCAGCCTCAATATCCTGCACCCAGTCTTTAGAGGGGGTCGCTCGTGTACTCAACTCGATGCGCTCTGCCGAATCCGCTTGAGGGGGCTGTCGTTTGGCCAAACTCGCATTCACCATTTAAGGAAAGGATAAACGCAGGTACGCCCAAGCCGCCGCAGGCGGCAAAAAATTGGCGCATGGCCCAATTCCGTCGCCGGCGATTGCGCGCATGGTTAACAAAGAATCGCCTTTTTCTGCGCCAGCCGCCTGCGCCCGCAACACCACCGCTCGGCGGCAAACGCAGATTCGTCATCCAATCAGGAAGTTAGAGGCTTCCCGAAGGTTATGATTCAGCCCTGCATTTGATTAAATCCCGCTGGGACCGCCATTGTCAGCATTTTTACGCATTTGAGCGCATTCTCTGCCTCTGCGGCACCGCCGGTGCAGGGAGCGTCATTGACATGCGGTTTCTCATCCGTCTTGCCTTCGGCCTCGGGCTTTTGTTTCTGATCATCCCTTTCGAAAAGGACGGGCCGGCTCCGGCAGAATCAGCGAGCAAACCGGTTCCGGCGGAGCCGGTGGGTTCGCTTCAGCTTTTTTCCGCCGCAAGCGAGGCGATGCGCGATATTGCCGGAATCTGCGACCGGCGTCCCGACGTCTGCGTTACCGCGAAAGCCATGTTCGCCACCTTGGCGGCACACGCAGCGGAAATTCTCCACTCGGCTCCGGCGCCCGCCGATCAAGGGTCTCGCCATCCCGTCCCCGATGCACCGATCCCGGCAGGTCAGGGAAAGAAAGCGGGTTCGGACATTTCTCCGTGACGCTCGCGACCATTGCCACTATATGCGGTGGCATGATGGCCAGCATAGAAAACATCCGCGAGGACTTCGCCTTCCTGGACGACTGGGAGGAGCGCTACCGCTACATCATCGAGCTTGGCGGCGACCTGCCGGATTACCCCGAGTCGGCGCGGGACGAAGCCCACAAGGTGCGCGGCTGCGTCAGCCAGGTCTGGCTCTACACGGAAGTGGGAGACGGCCCCGATCCGGTCATCACCTTTCGCGGCGATTCAGACGCTCATATAGTGCGGGGACTGGTGGCGATCATGATGGCGCTGTTCAGCGGCAAGCGGGCCAGTGAAATCCTCTCGATCGACGCGGAGGAGACGCTGCGGGCGCTGGGTCTAGACGAGCATCTCACCCCCCAGCGTGCAAACGGGCTGCGCGCCATGGTCCGCCGTATCAAGGACGAGGCGACCGCCGCGCTCGGCGCGGTCGCCTGACGGTATAGGGCTCCAGCCTTACTTTCACCGTAGGCTCGGGCGAAAACCGTCCGCACCCCAATGCAGAATCGAGCGGCGGCGGGCAGGCTGCTGCGGCTCGTAATGGCGGCTGAGTGCCGCAAGAGCGGTCTTCAACACCACCTTGGCTGAGCGGACCGGCCAGCCACGTTCGCTCTCAACGCGCTCCAGCCCTTTGAGGAAACAGCACACATCCACCAGCACCCCAGCGAGTTCCGGGCCAACGGCCTCCAGCGCCCGGTTGACGCGCTGGCGCGCGGCAAGCGCGGCATCCGTAAGATCGGCGATCCCATTCTCCCCGCTTCCCCGGCGCCCGCCTGCCACCGGTGTGCTCCAGTTGACGCCGAGCCGCGGCATGATCCGCCCCCTCGTAAAGTCCTCTCGCAGCCTTTCGCCCGCGCGCACTTCATTCTCCGAAAGAAACGGCTTGCCGTCCCGCCCGCGCCGGCGCGCGAGCTGTGCAAGGGGCGACTCGGAAAGGTTTGCCTCGACCCTCTCTGCGCCTCCGTCAGTGGAAACGGTCACACTGCCCAGATCCATGAGCTGCGCCCGGAATGGATCCTGCGGCGCCTCGGCGCGCCTTGCCAGCGCAACGCCTTCGGCCGACAGCACGAGCCGCCCGTTCACCTGTCGGATGATGTTCTTGCGCACAAGCACAGCGAGAGTGGCCGGCGCTACCGAAATCGTTCCCCGTTCGCCGCCGTCAAGAAGAACGATGCCGTCCTTCGCCGCCGCGCGGACGGTTGCCGTGCCCGCCGTCGAAAGAAAGCGGGCCACGCGGACCGTCTCCCTTTCGATGCGCCGGGAGGTGATGTTGATCTCGGATCGCTTCACCGCAGCACCTCCGTATGCCGGAAAGCGGCCGCAACGACCTGCTCGGTTACACTCACGATACGATCGAAGTCAGGATCGTCCCGCATGTCCTCGATCAGCTGGCAGGCATACTGCACGGTTGTCCGGTCCCGCCCGAAGCCGCGGCCCACCTCGGTCATGTTCAGGCGAAGCACCACATGGGCCACATACATTCCGATCTGCCGCACACGCGCAACCCCGACGGTACACCGTCCCGGCCGGCGCAGGTCGCGCCCCCTCACGTTGAACAGCGCGGCCACCAGATCCATTACGCACTCGCAGATATCCGTAATCCTTTCGTCGCTCACCGGGCTGAGTTTGCGCGTGAAGGGCGCCGGCGAGGCCGTCGCCAGCCCATCTCCGTCATTTTGGTGTCGGATTGCAGCGTTCGATCGCACGGGGACATATTCCTTCTGCCAACAGGAATATAGTCCTTATAGCGCGCGCCATCCGGACCGTGAACAAAAAGAGAACTAGAAATCGGCTATGATCGATCAAGTTATTGTTTCTAAATAATAATTTTCCGATTCATACAACAGACTTATCCCCGGCGCACCCGAAGCCTCCAAACTGCCCCGAGCAAGAACGGAGATGGGCAGATGGAGATCGAAAAGGAAGCTAGGGCATTCCGCCAGGCGAAGGCACGGCGTGTCGTGGAAGCGCGGCAATCGGCCGCCTTCTTTCTCATGTCCGGAATAGACTTGAACGACGCTCTGAAGACCTCTGGAAAGGAGCGCGCGATCATCCTTACCCGCCTCGGCCGGCTGATCGAGCGTGAACGCCTCAAGGGCGTGCGCCGGCACTGGAGCTACGACCTCAACCGTCACATTGCCCTGAAACAGGCCTATGATCGGTTGAAGGCTGGATAGACGCGGCGCAACAGAGGCACAGATGCAACATGTCACCACGCCAAAAGACCGTTATCCCATTCGCAGCATGGACCTGTCTCTCTGGGAAAACGTGTGAAGCCAACGGGGCCTGAAAACGGTGAAGGCCTCGCCAAAGGCGGGGCCGAGCCCAGCACCATACAAGAGCTTGCTGTCGCTCGCCTGTGTGGTGGCCCCTGGTAGGGTCTTAGCGCAATTCCAGGAAAAGGGGATACCGGTTTTCCGTCCGGAATTGCGCAAACAATAACCGGATCCTTTCTGTGTTTTCGTGAAACACAGGAAGGATATAGACGCAGATCCTGTTTCCAGGATAGCGGCTCTCAGAAAGGCAACAAATGTCTATTTGCCTTTGCCTTTGCCTGTGCCCTTACTTTTCCGGCCAAGACCCATTTTCTTGGCAAGTTCGGATCGCGCCGCCGCATAGTTCGGCGCGACCATCGGATAGTCGGCGGGAAGACCCCACTTCTCGCGATACTGCTCCGGCGTCAGCCCATAATGCGTCATAATGTGACGCTTCAGCGACTTGAACTTCTTTCCATCTTCGAGACAGATGATGTAGTCGTCATGCACCGAGCGTTTCGGATTCACGGCCGGCTTCTGCTTTTCGACCGGAGCCTGCTCCTCGGAGCGTGTGACGCGTCCAAGAGCAGAATGTACATCGGCGATCAGATTAGAAAGCTCCGACACCGGAACAGGATTGTTGCTCACATAGGCTGCAACAACATCTGCCGTCAGTTCGACAAGCATTCCGTTGTTCTTTGTTTCTTGTTCATCCATTTGCATATCTTGCCCCAAACGTCCGAGAGGACCCTTTCGTAACATCGGTACATACCGTACCGCTCCGCTCATCGAAGTTTTTTCTTATGTTATGCGAGAGATCGATGACACTGGCGTGGATATTCACACTTTGATACACCTCGTCAACCCAATTTTTTCTCATTTGATATTCAATATATCAATTATACTTACTTCATTAGCGCAAAATCGGATTCTGCCCGCCGTCGAAGCTTCGGCCTTCGCTGAAAGGCCTTCAGTGCCCAGCGCCTCAACGGGAAGAGCCGGCCTGCCCATCTCCTTTCCGCGTGCGCTCCTTGCCCATTTCATCAAGAACCGACCCGCTCCACAGGCGATATCCGGTGCCGTAAGCGGCTTTGGCCAGAAGATGAGCCGAAATCGGTGCGGTCAGCAGCAGGAAAACGATGGCCGCGACGGCGCGTGTCACCGTCGAGAGGTCATGCTGGAACAGCGCAAGCGCAAGCAGAAGCAGGCCCGAGCCGACCACGCCGGCCTTGGAGGCGGCGTGCATGCGCGTATAGAGCTCCGGCAGGCGCAGCACGCCGATAGCCGCAGTCAAAGCAAAGAAAGCGCCAAGCAGCATCATTGAGCCAACGAGAAGATTCTGTAGAAGCTCAGTCATTGTGCTTCTCCCGGTAGATTCCGCGCTCGTCCCTTGAGACGAATTCCGCCTCGTAACGCCGGCTCATCACGAAGCGTGCGAAGGCCACGGTGGCGAGGAAACCAACCAAACCGAGGGCGATCGCAATATCGAGATAGAGTGTGAAGCCGGTGCGGATACCGATCACCGCCATGATCCCCATGGCCACCATCACCAGCATGTCAAGACCCACCACCCGGTCCGTCAGGGTCGGGCCGAGCACCACGCGGATCGTCGCCAGAAGCAGTGAAAGACTTAGGATGCCGAGCGCTGCAACGCCTGCGAAAGCAAGGAAGCCTTCCCCCGTCATTACCGGAATGCCTCCATGATCTTTCGTTCAAAACCCATTGCGATATCCCGCCGCAGCCCGTCCGGGTCCGAGCAGTCGATGGCATGGACATAGAGAAACTTGCGGTCATCCGACACGTCGACCGTTAGGGTGCCGGGGGTCAGCGTGATCATATTGGCCAGAAGCGTGATCTCGAAATTTCGATCCACGGTGAGTGGATAGGCGAAGATGCCGGGCTTCAGCTCCATGCGCGGCGACAGCACAAGTCTCGCCACGCGCCAGGCCGAAAGCGCAAGCTCGCGGATGAACAGAACCGCCAGAGAGAAGAGCTTCCGCCCCCTCTCGAAATAGCCGAGCGAGCCTACCTGTTCGCGGATGAGATGAAGAGCAGCGGCCCCGAGCACGAAGCCGAAGACGATATTGACGAAGGAGAAGGAACCGGTGACCAGCGCCCAGACCAGCGCAAGAAGGATATTCGTTAGGTAGAGATTGGCCTTCATTGCACCGCCCCCTCCGGAAAGACTGAGCCGATATAGGTCGATGAATCCAGGATACCGGCAGCGGCCCGCTCCGCCACCGCGATCACCGGTTCGGGATAAAGTCCAATCAGCAGGACAGGCAGCGCGAGGACGCCGAGCGCGATATAGCCCAACCGCGGCGAGATGGCCGACACCGGCGCCGGCCCGGAAGGCATGCGCCATATGGCAAGAAGGAACATCCGGCCAAGCGCCAGCGTGGTAAGCAGGCCCGTCGCAAGAATTGCGAAGGCAAGCCACGGCCAGCCCGTGTCGATCGCTGCGCGCACCAGCAGCACTTTCGGCCAAAGCCCGGAAGCTGGCGGCAACCCGGCCGCCGCAAGCATCAACAGAAGCGCGAATGCCGCGACAAGCGGATGGCTCGCATAGAACCCGGAAAGCGAACGCAGCGAATAGTCGCCGGCAAGCCCGTTCATCACGCCCGCCAGCAGGTAGAGCGCCGTCATCACAATCATGGAGTGGAAGGCGTAGAATATGGTTCCGGACAATCCTTCCGCCGTGCCCAGCGCCAGTCCGGCAAGCATGACGCCGACGCCGGAAATGACCACGAAACCGAGCACGCGCCTGATGTCAGTCTGAGCAAGCGCGCCCATGATGCCGATGATCATGGTGGCTGCAGCGCCCCAGGCAATCAGGCATGAAAGCATATCGCGCTCGAGGGGGAACAGCATCACCAGCGTGCGCAGAAGCGCATAGACGCCCACCTTGGTCAGAACGCCACCGAACAGCGCCGCCGTCACGATCCGCGGCGTATGATAAGAGGCGGGCAGCCAGAAATTCACGGGAAAAGCCGCCGCCTTCATTCCGAAGGCAAGCAGGAATAGCGCTGCCAGCGTCGTGAGCGGCGCCGTCTCCCGGAAATTCCCGGCCTTGCGCGCAATGTCGGCCATATTGAGCGTGCCGAACGCGCCATAGAGCAGCGAAACCGTAATCAGAAACAGCGTGGTGCCGATCAGATTGAGTATCGCGTATTTCGTCGTGCCGTCGAGCTGCGGATGCTCCGAGCCAAGCACCAGAAGCCCGAAGGAGGAAATCAGGAAGACTTCGAACCAGACGTAGAGATTGAAGATGTCGCCGGTAAGAAACGCGCCGCCCACTCCCGCCATCATCAGCATCAGGAATGGATAGAAGCCGTAGCGCCGCCCGACCGTGCCGATATCTGCGATCGCATAGACTGCGCCCACCAGCGCCACCAGCGTCGCCACCAGCGCAAGCGATGCTCCCAACACATCTGCGGCAAAGGAGATGCCGAAGGGTGGCAGCCACCGCCCCATCGTCATGACCAGCGGTCCATCCGTCAGCACCCGATGCAGCAGCAGCACATTGCTAAGGAACGTGGCGAGAAGTGCCCCGATCGCCAGACCCGCATGCCATCGCGTCTCGTGCCGCAGCATCATGAGCAGTGCACCGGCCACGATGGGAATGGCAACCGGCGCCACCACCACCCAGTCGGCGGCGGAGGTGGGCGCAAGCACGAGCGCGTGTGCGAGATCAGCGGCTTCTGCGGCGTTCTGTGCCATTAGTACCCCAGCGGTGGAAGGTCCTCGCCCTTGGGCTCGGCAAGCCGCATGCCGTCCGTGTCGTCAGTATCAAGATCTTGATAGGCGCGAAAGGCAAGCACGAGCAAAAAGGCGAAAAAGGAAAAGGAAATCACGATCGCCGTCAGGATCAGCGCCTGCGGCAGCGGATTGGCCGCGACCTTGTCGAGCACCTCGAGGCCTTCCGGAATGATGGGCGGCACCTCGCGGACGATGCGCCCGGCCGTGAAGATCGTCAGGTTCACCGCATTGGAGAAGATGGCAACGCCGAGCAGAATGCGGATGATGTGCTTCGAGAGCATCAGATAGATGGAAACGGCGTAGAAGAGGCCGATCACGGCGGCAAGAACGGGTTCCATTACGGATGCCCCCTTTCCTCTAGCGCCAGCGCGATCGAAGTGATGGAACCCACGACGACGAGATAGACCCCGGTGTCGAACCCCAGCACTGTCGAAATATCGACCGAAATGCCCAGCACATTGATGCTCGTCCAGATGCCCGTCAGGAACGGCACCTCAAGAAACAGCGACACCACGCCGGACAGTCCCGCAAGCAGCAGCCCGAAGCCGGAAATCGCCATCGGGTGGAAATAGAGCGCCCGACGCGCGGCCGGCACCCCGCAGGCAATGCCGTAAATGGCGAAGGCAGAGGCCGCGATCAGCCCGCCGATGAATCCGCCTCCCGGGTCGTTGTGCCCGCGCAGAAGCACGAAAAGCGAGAACAGGATCATCAAGCTCGTCAGGTACGGAGCGGTCGTCCGGAAAATCAGCGTGCTCATCTTACGTCCGCGCTTCCTCCTGAATGGCCTTCTCTCTGGACTTCCCCACACGGACGCGCACCAGCGCGAGAATGGCAAGCCCGGCGATCATCACCACGGAGATTTCGCCAAGCGTGTCGAGACCGCGGAAATCGACGATGATCACATTCACGATGTTGCGTCCATGCGCGATCACGCGGGAATTTTCGGCAAAGAATGTGCTGAGTGACGGATCGAACGGCGTCTGCACGACGCGCAGGAGAATCAGGAAGAAACCCAGTCCGCAAAGGCTGGAGACCGAAAAATCGAGCAGCTTTTGCGAAGCCGGCCGGTGATCGGCGGGATACAGCCTCAGCCGCGTCATGACCAGAGCAAGGATGACCACCGACAGCGTCTCCACCATGAACTGCGTGAAGGAAAGATCGGGCGCGCCCAGGAGCATGAACAGAAGCGCCACCGCAAATCCCTGGATACCTAGGCACGCAATCGCCGTCAGCCGGTCGCGCGCATAGACCACCGCGGCCACGCCGATCAGCGCAATCGCAAGCACCGCCCACTCATAGATGCGAAGCTGCTCCAGCACCGGCATGGAGGGCAGTTCGCCGTAGCTCACCATCGGCACCAGCAGGCAGATGGCCAGCACGATGAAGGTGACTGTCATGTAGATGTCGAGCCGGCCGTTGTGAACGGTTCTGGTCACAGCGGCGGAGCAGCGGATGGTGCCGCGCACAAGCTGGTCGAACCCCCTGTCAGGCCCCCATCCGATCGCCGCAAGCACCGCCGCCATCGTCCCGCGTCCGCGCTCAAGCGTGGCATAGAAGGCGATGCCGAGCGCAACAGTGAGTGCGGAAAGCAGAAGCGGCATTCCCAGATGGGGCACCCAGGAGATCGTAACCTCCACGGGCGCGCCAATGACGGCGCTCGCCATCGGGCTGGAGACGAAATGATGGCTGAGGCCGGAAAGAAGCGAGGCAAGAAGCCCGCTCGCAGCCAAAACCGCGGGCCCCAGCCACAAGAGAACCGGTCCTTCGTGCGGGTGCTTGGGCGTCTCGCCCCGCGCTCCGGCAAAGGGTTTCAGCCCCACGGCAAAGCCTATCGCGAACATCAAGGCGTTGCCGGCAATGGCTGTGAGCGTCAGGAGCACGCCCCAACTGCTGCCTGCGGCCAGCCCCGCATAGATTTCCTCCTTCGCCAGAAAGCCGAAGAAGGGCGGCAGCCCACCCATTGAAAAGGCCGCAAGCACCGCTGCCGCAAAGGTGATCGGCATGGCCTTGCCGATCCCGCCAAGCTTCCTGATGTCGCGGGTGCCCGTTTCGTGATCAATCGCGCCCGCGACCATGAACAGTGCGCCCTTGAACATGGAGTGGGCGACGAGATAGAGCACCGCCGCCTCCACCGCCACCTCCGAGCCGAAGCCCGTCAGCATGATCAGCAGGCCGAGCGAGGCGACGGTCGTATAGGCGAGCATCAGCTTCAGATCGGTCTGGCGCAGGGCAAGCAGCGTGCCTGCGATCAGCGTCGTGCCTCCGAAGACGGGCAGGATCGTCTCCCAGGCGAAAGTCTCGCCCATGACCGGGTTCAGGCGCATGACGAGATAGACGCCCGCTTTCACCATGGTGGCCGAATGCAGGTAGGCGGAAACCGGCGTCGGCGCCTCCATCGCGTTTGGCAGCCAGAAATGGAACGGAAACTGCGCCGACTTGGTGAAGGCGCCGCCCAGCACCAGAAGCAGAGCTGCAAAATAGACAGGTGCCTCACGCAGCCCTTCCCCGGCCGCAAGCAGAGAGGAAAGCGAACTCGTCCCCGTCGCCGCGGCAATGACAAGAAGCCCGGCAAGCAGCGAAAGCCCGCCTGCGCACGTCACGATAAGAGCCTGAAGGGCGGCACGGCGCGCCGCCTCGCGGCTGTGATCGAAGCCGATCAGCAGGAAGGAGGCGATGGACGTCAGTTCCCAGAATACGAAAAGCATCAGGAAGGAATCGGCCACCACCAATCCCTGCATGGCGCCCATGAACATGAGGATGAACGAGAAAAAGCGCCCCTGATGCGGGTGGCCTCTCAGATATCCTCCCGAGTAAAGGATGATCAGCGTGCCGATGCCCGAGATCAGCAGTGCGAAGGTGAGCGAAAGCCCGTCAAGATACCAGGAAAATTCAACGCCAATGCTGGGGATCCAGGGATAGCCGCCGGCGATCGGCTCGCCGCTGGCGACCGATCCCAGGAAGCCCGTGAAGTGGAGGAAGATAAAGGCGGGAACAACGGCCAGCACCCAGGCGGCGTTGTGGCCCAATACCCGCGTCAACAGGGGCGCGACAGCGGCTGCGAGAAACGGCAGGACAAGCGTGAGAAAAGTCATCCACTGCTCGTCCGCCACCATAGGTGTTCCCCGCTGCGATTTTCCCCTTACGGCACCGGCATCAAGATCGGCGCCCACGTCCGAGGCCGTGGAATAGACGTTCAAATCCCAAGGGGCAAGACGTGCCGGGCAATCAGTCCCCAAAATCAATGGATGCATTAATTTTCATGCCGGATACACTGCAAACAGCGCCCGGACACACCAGATATGTTCCAGGAAGGACGATCATGGCACATGACAGGCAAATGAAAGTTCAGAAGACAGACGAGGAATGGCGCCGGATCCTCACGCCGGAACAGTACCATGTGACGCGCGAACACGGCACGGAACGCGCCTTCACCGGCCCTTATTGGGACAATAAACGTGAAGGTCTTTACCGGTGCGTTGCCTGCGGGCGACCCCTCTTCTCGTCAGAAACGAAATACGATTCCGGCACCGGCTGGCCGAGCTTCTATGCTCCGGTGGACAAGGATGCGGTGACGCTTCATGAGGACAAGTCCCTGCTTATGACGCGGACAGAAGTGCGTTGTGCCGATTGCGACGCGCATCTGGGTCACGTCTTCAACGACGGACCGGAGCCGACGGGCCTGCGCTACTGCATGAACGGACATGCGTTGAAATTCGACGAACGCTGACCGGTCCATTCTCACCGGCCTCCGGCCTTGATCGAGCGGAGTGGACGCGCTTCATTCGCGCTCGAAGATTCGCCGACCGACATTTCCGAAAGCTGTTTTCATGCCTTCACACGCCTTTCCTGCCGTCACTCCACCCAAAGCTGAAAAACGCCCGGTCGAAATCACCCATCACGGCATTACTCGTGTTGACGACTATGCCTGGCTCAGGGCCGAAAACTGGCAGGAAGTACTGAAGGACCCCGCCCGGCTCGCGGCCGACATCCGCGCCCATCTGGAGGCTGAGAACGCCTATCAGGAGGCGCTCATGGCCGACACCAAGGAGCTTCAGCGCACGCTGTTCGCTGAAATGAGGGGGCGCATCAAGGAGGACGATTCCTCCGTCCCAATGAAGGACGGCCCCTACGCCTACGGCACGGCCTATCGCGAGGGCGGCGAGCACCCGCGCTTTTTCCGCACGCCGCGTGAAGGGGGCGAGGAAGAGGTGCTGCTCGACGGCGATGTGGAGGCCGAGGGCAAGTCCTACTTCCACCTGACCGATCCCGCGAATTCGCCCGATCACCGCCTTCTGCTCTGGGGCTATGACGACAAGGGATCGGAGTTCTATACGCTGCGCGTGCGTCGGCTTTCCGACAAGTGCGATCTTGACGACCGTATCGAGAACGCGGGCGGCTGCGGCCCATTCAATGCCCACAGCAGCGGCTTCTACTACGTCCGGCTCAATGAAAATCACCGCCCCTCGAAAGTCTTTTTCCACGCGATCGGCGATGAGCAGGCGCAGGATCGCCTGATCTACGAGGAGACCGATCCCGGCTTTTTCGTGAGTGTCTTTGGCAGCCGGCTCGACGACTGGATCTTCATCTCGATCCACGACCACGAGACAAGCGAATACCGCATTCTGCCGGCGAACGATGCCAGCGCCGAGCCTCGCCTGATCGCCGCGCGCGAAACCGGCCTGCAATACTCTCTGGAGCCCGGCGGCGACGTGTTCTTTATCCTGACGAACGCCGACGGCGCTAGAGACTTCAAGATCATGACGGCGCCTGTGAGCGATCCTTCGCGCACCAACTGGCGCGACCTCGTGCCGCATGAGCCGGGCCGGCTGATCCTGTCGATCGTCGCCTTCAAGGACTTCCTCGTGCGCCTCGAACTCAAGGATGCCTTGCCGCGCATCGTGGTGCGCGAGCGCAAGAGCGGCGAGGAACACATGATCGCCTTTGAGGAAGAAGCCTACTCGCTCGGCCTGATCGGCGCCAGCGAGTACGACACGGATGTATGCCGCTTCTCCTATTCCTCCATGACCACGCCGGCGCAGATATTCGACTACAACATGCGCACGCGCGAGCGCGTCCTGCTGAAGACGCAGGAGGTGCCGTCCGGGCACGATCCGCAGGACTATGTCACGCGCCGCCTGATGGCGCCGGCGCCCGATGGCGAACTGGTGCCGATCTCCCTCGTCCACCGCCGCGATCTCGCGCTCGACGGCTCGGCCCCCTGCCTGCTCTACGGCTATGGCGCCTATGGCATCACCATTCCGGCCGCTTTCCGCACGAACCCGCTTTCTCTCGTCGATCGCGGCTTCATCTATGCCATCGCCCATATCCGCGGCGGCAAGGACAAGGGCCGGGCCTGGTATGATGACGGCAAGCGCGAGAAGAAGACCAACACCTTCACCGATTTCATCGCCTGCGCCCGCCATCTGGTGGCTCTGGGTTATACCAGCCCTGATCGCCTGGTCGCCGAAGGAGGGTCCGCGGGCGGTCTTCTCATGGGGGCTGTCGCAAATATGGCACCGCAGGATTTCCGCGCGATCGTGGCGGCGGTTCCCTTCGTGGACGTGCTCAACACGATGCTGGACGACACGCTACCGCTCACCCCGCCCGAGTGGCCCGAATGGGGAAATCCGATCGCAAGCAAGGAAGATTACGAGACGATCGCCGCCTATTCCCCGTATGACAACATACGCCCGCAGCCCTATCCCGTCATCCTGGCGCTCGCGGGGCTCACCGACCCTCGCGTAACCTACTGGGAGCCTGCAAAATGGGTGGCTCGCCTGCGCGAGTTCAACACGGGCGAAAACCCGATCATGCTCAAGACAAATCTTGAAGCTGGCCACGGCGGCGCTTCGGGCCGGTTTTCGCGTCTCGAAGAGATCGCGCTCAGCTATGCCTTTATGGTGAAGGCGGTAGGGATAGTGAGTAGTGAGTAGTGAGTAGTGAGTGTAATTTCTTCCTTGTACTTTCAATATCTAATTTCTATTCACCGTTCACCAATCCCTGTTCGCTATTTCCACCCGCTACTCCACCTCCTCCACCACCTTCAAATACGCCGCAATCGCCTCCCGGTCTTCCGCTGGCAGGTGGGCCATATTCTTCTGAACCGCCACCATGGCGCCGCCGACTGAATCGAAGTCCGGCGTGAAGCCGCTTTCCAGAAAATAGGCGATATCGCCCTCCGACCACGATCCGATGCCCTCCGAACTCGGCGTGATGTTCGGCACGGTGCCATTTCCCTCAGGCGCCGGCCCGCCCGCCAGCCAGCGATCGAGATCTGGGCCGCCAAGCCAGTCGCGCGGGGTATGGCATTCGCCGCAGTGGCCCGGTCCTTCCACCAGATAGCGCCCGCGCAGCACCTCCGGTAAAGCATCCTCACCCAGCGCCACCACAGGCTCGGGATCCAGATAGAGAAGCTTCCACAGGCCGATGCCGCGGCGCAGCGTGAAGGGAAAGGAAAGGCTGTGCCCTTCCGGACGCCCTTCCACGGGCGGCAATGTCCTGAGATAGGCGAAGAGATCGGCAACATCCTGGGGTTCCATCCGCGCATAGGACGTGTAAGGAAAAGCCGGATAATAATGCTCGCCCTCGGGCGAGATACCCCGCAGCATGGCGTTGGCGAAATCTAGTTCGCTCCAGTCGCCAATCCCGTCTTCGGGATGCGGCGAGATGTTGGGTGCCACAAAGGTGCCGAAGGCCGTCTTCAGAGCACGCCCTCCTGCAAGCTCCAGCGCTGCCTCTCCGTCCGCGTCGGGCCGCGCATGGCAGGAGGCGCATCCTCCGGCAACGAAGATGCGTTCGCTGCGCGCGGCATCACCCGGCTGCAACCCGGATAGATCATCTTCTTCGAGAGGCTGCGGCCCAGTTGCCCACCACAGCACAACGCCCGCCGCCGCCACTGCGGTGGCGAGCCAGAGCAAAGCCCGTCTCATGAAGAACGATCAGTCATCCTCAAGGCGGAAGTTTTCGTGGCATGCGCTGCAGTTGGAAAGCACCGGCATGACCGCCAGGCGGAAAGCCTCAAGATCGGCCGGCCCGTCGCGTCCCGAGGCCTCCACGGCCGCAGCCGCGTCGGTCCTGAATTTAGCGAGGGTTTCCCGGAAAGCGTCCGGGTTTTCCCAGATGGCCGGAGCGGCCCTGGTCTCACCCACGTTAGAGCCTTCGGGGAAGAAATCGCCCATGGCCTCAGCAGTTGAATGGAAGGTCGCGATCGCCGCTTTGGCCACAACGGGATTGTAATCCATTTCACCCTTCAACATGGCGCTAGCGGCACCGGCCGAAGCAGCGTTGGCCTGCATAAGCGCCTGTCGCACCGCAATCGGATCATCGGCCGCCGTAACCGCTGCAGCAGAAAAGAGGAGAAATGAGAAGGAGATTGCTATTTTCTTCATGTGGCACTTCTCCATGATGTCCCCGTGCCACCATAGCGAGCCATTCGCCGCGGCGAATTTAAAATCCAATGCTTCCGGAATCACGCTTTCGTGAGGAATTTTGCCGCCTTAGCTCAGCGCCGTGGCTCCGGATACGGAAAACCCGGCCAAGTGGCCGGGTCTCCGCAACGCACTGTTCGCGGTGAATCTGTGTCAGCCGCGTGCCTTCTCGTAGCACTCCAGGACGTAGTCCCAGTTGATGAGGTTGTCGACGAAGGCTTCCAGATATTTCGGCCGCGCGTTGCGATAGTCGATGTAGTAGGAGTGCTCCCACACATCGACCCCAAGGATCGGCGTGCCGCCATGCACCAGCGGATTCTCGCCGTTCGGCGTCTTCATGATCTCAAGCTTGCCGTCCTTGAACGCGACCCACGCCCAGCCGGAACCGAACTGCGTCACGCCGGCATTGATGAAGTCAGCGCGAAACTTGTCGTAACCGCCAAGATCGCTGTCGAAGGCTTGCTGCAGCGCCCCCGGCAGGCTCTTTCCGCCGCCGCCCTTCTTCATCCACTTCCAGAAATGGATGTGGTTGAAATGCTGACCGGCATTGTTGAAGAGGGCCTGGTTCTTCCCGTAGGACTGCTTGACCACCTCTTCGAGCGGCAAATTGTCCATCCCGGCCTCGGCCGCCAGCTTGTTGCCGGTGTCCACATAGGCCTTGTGGTGCTTGTCGTGATGAAATTCCAGCGTCTCCCGCGACATGTAAGGCTGCAGAGCCTCATAGTCATAGGGCAGGTCCGGCAGTTCAAAGGCCATGGTGGTCTCCCTCGTAGCACTGGTTGACGATCTACGCCTCGCAGATAAGGCGGGATTTCATCTTTGGCAATGCGGGCGAGCCACCGCCCGATCGGATCGATCGCGCAGCGCGCTTACGAATGCGCCCACTCCCAATAAAGCGCGCGCGCCTTTTTGGCCACGGGGCCGGGCTGCAGCAGGCGATCCTCGATGCGGGTGACCGGGACCACCTTGGAATGGTTGCCCGTCGAGAAGATCTCGTCTGCATCCAGGAAATTCTGAACGCTGAGGCTCTTCTCGATCACCGGTATACCTGCTTCTTCGAGCAGGCTTATCACCCGTGCGCGCGTGATGCCTGAAAGAAAGGTGCCGTTCGGAGCAGGCGTGAAAACCTGCCCGTCCTTCACCATGAAGATGTTGGACGTACCCGTCTCGGCCACATTGCCCAGCATATCGAGCACCAAGGCATTGTCGAAGCCGCGCGCCTTGGCCTCCAGAATGGCCCGGGCGTTGTTGGGGTAGAGGCAGCCCGCCTTGGCATTGGTCGGCATCGTTTCAATGGTCGGGCGGCGGAAGCGCGAAACACCCACCGAAAAGCCTTCCGGCGAGATCATCGGCGCCTCGTAGAGGCACAGGCAAAAGCGCGTCGAGGAAGGATCGGCCGGCACGCTCATATAGCCGCCGTGCTCGGCCCAGTACATAGGCCGGATGTAGACGGCGGTTCGCCCGTCGAATTTCTTCAGCCCCTCCCAGGTGAGGGAGACGATCTCCTCGGCGGGCACGAATGCTTTGAGCCCCATCGCGCGCGCCGACGCGTTCACCCGCTCGGCATGGCGGTCGAGGTCGGGCGCAACGCCCTCGAACCAGCGTGCGCCGTCGAAGACCGAGGAGCCCAGCCACATCGCATGGGTCCGCGGGCCGGCGATCGCCACATTGCCCTCGTGCCATTGCCCGTCGAGGAATGTCCAGGTGGTGGATTGCGCCTCAGGTAGTGCGGCCATGATCTCGTGCGCTCCTTGATTGGTCTTTTCCGTCCGCTGCCGGACGGCATGTCAGGCGGGCTCCTTCGCATGTTCCAAAACCCCGGCGGCCCGCGTCAAGTACAACCTTGGGCATCATCACGCCCATCGATCTTCATCGAGCTTGCAAAATAACGCCTCGCTCGTGCACCCATATGATTAAGCTGGCCACTCGCCTGGCTCTGGCGCATTACCGTTCACGCCGTCGTGACGAAGGTGTGAGCAGGCAAAACGTTGCAGAAATGCCATATGCCGCAACAATCTCGCGCCGCACACGTTCTCCACCTTGCCGGTTGCGGGGCAAAGATAAATTTGACGAGGTGATGATACATACCATGCGCACCAGTTCCGCTCGGAGCTTCCGCCGGTTCGCCAATCACTGTTAGATTTCGCCAATCACTGCTAGATGAAGAGTTTCGATGCCCGCTATTGACAATCCTCCCTCCTCTCATCTGTCCCGCCGCACTTTCGTAACAGCCGCCCTCGCCGGTGCAGCCTCCCTTTCCGGCTGCGTCAGCGTGCCGAGGCCGGTACCCATGCTGGTCTCAACCGCGACCCCCGTGGACATCATGTACGGCCCGCTCATCGATGAAGGGTATGAAGTCCCGCTCGTGCCTATCAACAAGATAGATCCGCGATTTCTGCGCCAGGAAGTACCGGATCCGACCGGCGAGGCGCCCGGAACCATCGTGATCGACACGTCACAGCACTTCCTCTATCTCGTGGGTGGAGGCGGCCGGGCCCTCCGTTACGGTGTCGGCCTTGGACGAGCCGGCTTCGAATGGTCCGGGCGGGCGGTCGTTGCGCGCAAGGCGAAGTGGCCCAAATGGTTCCCCCCGGAAGAGATGATCGAGCGCCAACCCGAGCTTGAGAAATATCGCCCGGAATACGACAAGGTTTCAGGCGAATGGCGGGGCGGCATGGAGCCGGGCATCATGAATCCGCTCGGCGCGCGCGCGCTATATCTTTATGAGAACGGCAAGGACACGCTCTACCGCATCCACGGCTCGCCCGAATGGTGGACGATCGGCAGGTCCGTGTCCTCCGGTTGCGTGCGGATGATCAATCAGGACGTCATCGATCTTTATGATCGGGTGCCCATAGACACGCCGGTGCTGGTTACCAGCGGCCTGCGCGTAGTCTAGCGCAATTCCATACCGGTTTTCCGTCCGGAATTGCGGAAAACCAGTAACTCAGGCGGTGTGCGGCGTTGCCCGCACCTGCCTCCGAAACAGCGCCCATACCTTAAAGCATATCGAGAAGGCGTTCCCGGGCCCGACGTCACCCTCACCTTCTCCTTAAGCTTCCCAATATTCCGCGAATGATCTCGCGGCCGAGCGTGCTGCCCACCGAACGCACGATCGACTTGATTGCAGCCTCCGTGACGCTCTGGCGCTGATAGGAGCTGCGGCCGGTAGATCTGCCGCTTCCGCGGCGGCTGCCATTTCCGAAATCGGGCAGGGTCCACCCTGTACCCTTCTCCTCCGCATCCTGCTCCGGCACGGCCTGCGCGGCTTCGGCGGCACGTTTCTGCAATATCTCGAAGGCCGATTCCCGGTCCACCGCCTTGTCGTATTGCCCCGTGACCAGGCTTCGCTGGATCGCGGCCTGCCGCTCCGAATCGCTGATCGGCCCCATGCGCGAGGATGGCGGGCGGATCAACGTCCTCTGCACCACGGACGGAATGCCTTTCTCCTCCAGTGTCGAGACCAGCGCCTTGAGGTGGTCCCGCCTGATGAGACAGTTTGGCGGCTTGGCTAAGGTGGATCGGGTTGGTTTTTACGCCGCCAATTTCTCCATCATTTCGGTCGTAGCATAGACCTCGTCGGGTGTCCTGCCGCCGAAGGTTGAGTGCGGGCGTCGCCGGT